>DATMOF010000001.1:0-22459 GCA_035568395.1 Mucilaginibacter sp.
ATATGGATGGCTAATTGTTGTTTAGGGAGCCTAGTATAACCAAAAGTGTAAAGCTATTACAGGATTAAAATAAAGTGTAAATTCACAACAGGATTATTAACAAAAAGTGTAAACTTTTTTTAGGACGACACAGGTTGTCGCACTGTCGCAGTGCGACACCTGGTCAGACATCGTCGACCGCCATACTTATTAAGAGCTCCTGCAGTAAACCGGATAAACTCACTGATGCGCAAGCGATCAGTTCATCGGCAGCGCCATAATAAATGTACAGTTTATCATCAAACAGCGCCGTGCCTGTCGGGAAACACACATCATCCACGTCACCTTTCAATTCGTAATCCAGTTCGGGCTTAAACAGGGGGTACGGCAGGCGTGCGATCTCTTTTCGCGGGTCATCAATATCAAGCAGTGCAACGCAGCATGAGTACTCAAACTTGTTTTCGATAGCTTTTACACCATGATAGATGAGCAGCCAGCCATGTTCAGTTTCAATGGGCGGGCAGCCGCTGCCGAGGTAGCATATTTCGTGCGGATATTTTGGTGCAAGGGCGATGTTTTCGGCGAAATTGGAGAAGTAATTTTCCCAAAACTGATCCGTCAGGTCTCCCAGGTCATTTATGGCCGTTATTTGAATATCCGGCTTTATCCTGTGCAAAAAGGTCAATTTCCCGTTTATCCGGCGCGGAAAGAACACCAGGTCTTTATCTGCCAGGTAATTGGCCCCTTCGTTATAGCTCAGGTATTTTTCGTTCAGTTCTTTATTGTTTTTTGTAAGCCGGTCGAAGTCGGTGTATTTTATTTTTGGTACGATTATTCCCGCTTTTTTGAAATGCAACAGGTCGACCGATGTCGCGAGGGCACCCAACGCGTTTACGCCATCGAAAGCGACATAGGTTAAATAATAAGTCCCGTCTATCTTTACGATACGGGGGTCCTCCATCCCGTGCGATTCGTAATCAAATTCGGACTTTAAAAAAGGTTTATCATCACGTTCGGCTACATGCAAAGGACTGTCGAGCCGGCAATAACCGATGGTGGAATAGTTGCGAAAATGCACCGCCCGGTAAAAGAAATGTATGCTATCGCCCTCCCTGATCGCTGCCGGGTTCAGCACACTTTCATTTTCAAAATCAAGCCCGCTTTTATTCAGTATTACACCTTCTTTTTTTACTTCGATCATATGTTAAAACGGCCTTTGTTTAAATTGTCATCAATCAAACCCCTGGCCAAAATGCCCGTTATCCAAAGTTCCTATTATACCTTCAACCACTCTTTTGGTTTCGTTAGGGTCGCTTACGCGGATTGAAAAAGTGCCGGCTTCCCTGGCAGGATAGTCATTACCACCCGGAAAGAGGGCATCACCTATAAATATCATATCGCTGATGGGAATACCCAGGATATCGCGCAATTTGCGCATTCCATAAGCTTTATCAATACCTTTTTTGGTCACATCAACAGAAGTTGCACCGCCCATGTTTATAGCAAATTCAGGGATTTCCTTGTCGAGGATCTCTTTGATCTTGTTGCGTTTTGCAAAATCAGGGTCCCAGTTTTTCTTTTCGTCATAAGGCGCCTGTTGCCCTAATGCCGAGTAGGTAACCTGGCTGCCGCGGTCTTCAATTAATTCGCCCCATGTTTGTTTGGGTTTATAGCCCAATGTGTCAACTGCTTTATCGAGCGAGGTGATAATTTTTTTCTTTTCGTCGGGTGTAAAATTTTCGGCATACAATTGTTTCCATTCGGATTCATATTGGTAAAACTTTGTACCGCATGTAGGAAGAATATACAAATTTTTAAGGTTGGCATCCTGCGGTAAATTCGCCAGCACTTGCTTTTCGAACTGGGGCCAGTCGCCGCCCGAAATTAACGCTACTTTAGCGACTGTTAACAGGGCGGCCAACCGGGTGGCCATTTCTTTATCAATAGCAGATTTACTTTCGGCAAGGGTGCCATCAAGATCAAAGGCAATTAGTTTTTTCATTTGATTGTAGAAGATATGTTCATGTATTTTTAAATCATAGCATAAATGCTCAGTTTGAATAATTGTTTTATCAGCAAAAAATTTTAGAAGAAAAAAGCTTGTTATTTCTCGGGAATGGCGATTTCTAAAAGTATAATTCTTCCGGCGGGTACAAGCGGGCAAGCACCAACGATAGCGGGCAAAAGCATCACATCGCCTTTGGTAAGCTTGTATTTATCCCCGTTAAATTCAACTTCTCCATCACCTTCAATGCCAACCAAAATTCTAGGCGTCTTTTTTTTCCCTACTGTAAAAGAAGTTGTCCCGGTATAACGCCAGACAGTAAAGTGCGGGTCTTCGATCAATTTTTCGCAAAGTATCCTTTCAGCAACCTGGATAACCGGAGTTACGGGTTTTATGGCCGTTTTTGTGAAGTCGATACAGGCGAGGGCCTGCTCTACCTGCAGGTCGCGGGGCTTGCCGGTTTTTTCGTCCACGCGGTCCCAATCATACAGGCGGTAAGTTACGTCGCTGTTTTCCTGCACCTCAAAAACCACAACGTCGCCCAGGGTATGTACGGTGCCGGCTTTTATCAGCACACTATCGCCAACGGCTGGTTTAAAGCTTGCAAGGTCGTCGGCTACAGTGTGTTTTTCAAGCGAGTTTCGCAGCTTTTCTTCATTGGTACCGGGTTTTAGCCCTGCGTAGATAATGGCTTCTTTACCGGTTTGCAGCACCACCCAGGCTTCGGTTTTCCCGCTTTCGCCGGCAGGTATATATTTCTTTTGGTCATCAGTAGGATGGACCTGTACCGACAGCACTTTCCGGCAATCTAAAAATTTTAAAAGTAAAGGAAACCGCTTGAAATGGCCGGACATTTTCCCCATTAACCCTTCATATGAATGTTCAAACAGCTGACAGATGGTTTGCCCTTTCAATGGCCCGTCAGTCACTTTGCTTGGATGGTCGTCGCGGTCGCTTAATATCCAAGCCTCGCCGATAAGGTCATCCGGAGGCAGGGGCTTTGTTAATAGATCAGCAAGTCGCCTGCCGCCCCAAATGCGGTACTGGTAAATTGGCTCGAATTTTAAAGGGTAGAGTTTTGAAAGGCTCATGTTCAGGCTTTTTATCAAAACCCGGAACTAAGCCATATTGTTTTCCATATCAGGGGTATATTCTCCGCGTCGAGCCGCATTATTCAAGCACGCACGATGACGAAGCTTTTGCTGGGCGGCGGGTACATTTTCATCTTTTCCTTTCCATGTTTCAAGCGCCGGCGCTTGTATGGCCCTTGCGTATGAAAAAGTTAAAGCCCAGGGAAGTTTATCATCATATTTTAGGTGCATGGCATTTAAATGAGCTGTCGCCATTTCGGGTGACTGCCCGCCGGATAAGAAAACGACACCTGGTACTTCTGCCGGAACCGTGTTTAGCAGGCAGGTAACCGTAGCTTCGGCCACCGTATCTACACTGGCCTGTCTTGGGCAGTTTAGCCCGGGCAGCACCATGTTAGGCTTTAAAATTACCGCCTTTAGGTTTACATTTTGTTTAGCCAGGTTTTCGAAAAGCACATGT
The DNA here is from genome assembly GCA_035568395.1 of Mucilaginibacter sp. Taxonomy (GTDB): domain Bacteria; phylum Bacteroidota; class Bacteroidia; order Sphingobacteriales; family Sphingobacteriaceae; genus Mucilaginibacter. The sequence goes on from DATMOF010000001.1 coordinate 3,536, forward strand.
AATACTTTTTCGGTTACGTCATAACATTTCTTAAGGTCGTGCGGGCCATCCATCAGCACTTCGGGTTCAACAATGGGCACCAGGCCGGCTTGCTGGCACATGCCAGCGTATAAAGCCAGCTCGTGCATATTGGCCTCTATACATTCGGTCGTTGGGATATGTGGTCCTATAGTAATAACTGCACGCCATTTGGCAAACCGCGCGCCAAGGGCATAATATTTATTTAAACGGTCCGGCAGGCCATCAAGGCCCCGGGTTATTTTTTCGCCGGGCGAACCGGGAAGATCGGTTGTACCCTCGTCTACTTTGATGCCGGGAATTATGCCGGCCTGCTTTAGCATATCGATAAATAAAATGCCGCTTTTGGTAGACTGGTAGATTGTTTCGTCGAATAAAATGGCCCCGCTTATGCAGTCGCCCAGGCCGGGGGTAGTAACAATCAGCTCGCGGTAAGCCCGGCGGTATTCGATAGTTTGCGGGATACCGGCCTCTTCGAACCGTTTGTTACAGGTGGGGGTGCTTTCGTCCATGGCCAGCAATCCTTTGCTGCCGGCTAACAGGCTATTAACCGTATTAATAAGCTCTTTTGTGTTCATCACGTTCCCTGTAATGGCTGTATGCCGATGGCAGGTTGTTTGTGTATGACAAATTTAAGAGATAATTGTTGTAAACGGCAATATTTGAGCAATACTTAATATTAAGGAAATATTGGGAAAATCTGCAAGGGATTAACGCCTTTAGGTATTTTCGGTAATATTAATAGTTTTAGGCGATGCAAAAGCTTTGACATATTTCAAATTCCTGTTTCTTAGCATGACGGCTCCGCCGTCGCTGTCGCTGCCCACGCTAGTATTCCCTTCATAACTTTGAAAAGAGACGCCTTCTTCAAACCATTGATAAAATATACCTGTATGGTCGCAGTGACCGTCTTCATTCCAGTCGAATAAAACGATATCAGCAATTTGAGGCGCATCTGTTAATTCACCAGTTCCTTTCCAGTGGTTATATCCTGACTGACAACTGCTGAATCCCTTATCGGTATCTATATCACCCAACGGATAACCAGCCTCCCAGTAGACCCAGCTTACGAAAATTGCACACCATTTTTCCCCATTTAAACCGAACCATTCGCCATATTTTGTGCAATTTGAACCGGGTGGGTTTTCTTTAGTGCCTACTTGCGAGGCGGCAAGATCAATTATTGTTTGTCGTGACATGTTTGATGGTTTTTAAATGTATGGATTAAAGAACGGGAAAAAGCAAAGCGAACCTGGTGCGCTAAATCCGCCAAGTTCGTGCATGTGTTTTATTTACATACCCGGCTCGAAATGGCATCGCCGGCTGAAATGAGTACCTCAATAGATGCCTTAACAATAGGGTTTTTAATAAACCCTTCCAGCAATTGAAGTCCCTCCTTAACGGTTGGCCATAATTCGCAGAACTTTCCCTGGCTTTCAAACGCGGCCTTCTCAAGGCTGATGTTGTTCGCATTTTTCAAAATTTCCTGTGTATTCATGATTTTGAATTTTTATTGTGATTTAAATATCCAAATCTCAATAGGATATGAAAACATCATTACCGTAACATATACCTTTTTAACAAGGTGTTTTTACGGTAATAAAAAGGTGTAAATACGTTGTTAATGTGAGAGTTAATACAGAATTTAGTGTTACTAAACTTTTATTAATTAACACTTAAACCTTATCATTATGAAAAAATTGGCATTAATCATTGTTGTTGGCCTAGTTATAAATGCTTGTAAACAACCGAAAAGCAATCAAAAAGTAAGCAATGTATTATTAGAACCCACCTCCGGTGTAACGTTAAACGGCATTGATTCGGCCGCTGCAAGAGCTATGATTGACACGTTTAAAAAATATAAAGGAAGTGAAACGGCCCCATTGCCAACATCTGTTTGGTTTAGTAAAGAGACTATTCATAGCATAGATAGCTTATTGCATGCAGAGATTGTTACTCAAAAAAAATCAGATAGCACAAGAAAAGATACAACAGACGGTATTCGTCTTTATTTTGCGTGTGATCCAACTGTATTAAAACCTCATCTTAAAACGACGGTGTTATTTGTTTCAACATTTGATAGCTTAATTTATCCAAAAGGTAAAAGTCCACATCGAGATTATTATAGCCACAATGCGTCTTTCCTAGCTGCTAAAACCGGTGAAGTAAGTCATGATAAAAATTTGACTGGGGCTTTATTATACCAAACTAAATATACATGCCCTCCTAAACCGGCGAATTGTAGCATATCTCCTGATCATCTTATTACTTGTGAGCAAGCTCACAGGTGGGTACAAAATCACGGAAAAAATTCTATCAATACAACAAGTGAATGGTTTGATCTAAAACTGCTTGATTATTTCGATAAAGAAATTCATAACAATAAAAATAATCCCGATGGATTAAGAATCTATTTCGCGTTTAGAGATAAAGACGACGACCATCCAAGTATTATTAACAGAAATATTTTTTTATTTATTACAACTAAAGATGTCAATAAAGTTCACACAGACTATTTTGAATGTGAAGAGATTCATCATATAGTCGGCGACAATGGTGAATTATGCCCGGATGTTTGCAATTAAAAAAGTTAACTTATTAACAATCAAAAATGTTAAACTACTTGACCTTTTTTACAGGCTTTGAGCTACAATGTTTATTTGTAGCTCTATTTTGTTTAATTAAAGACAGGGAATATCCCTGGAAGAGTATGTGCCTATATCTTTTAATAACTTGTATTACTGAGTTGACGGGGATATACTTAAAAAGACAACATCATGTCAACCAATGGCCCTATAACATTTTATTGGTGTTCCAAATAACCCTGATAAGTTATATGTTTTATGGTTTATTAAAAAGAAGCGCTAAGGGCGGGCCCGTAGTTATAGGCGGGTTTGTCTTTCTTGCTATATTTTATATTATTGATATTGTTCAACATGGTTTTTTTCGATTTAATGTATTGACATATAATGCGATGTCGGTTTTTTTTGTAATATATTCCTTATTTTATTTTTATCAGCTACTTAAAGAAGATCAGTATATAAACTTAAAATACTCTGCAGCTTTTTGGTGGGTTTGCGGTGTTCTATTCTTTTATTTTGGCGATACCGCTGTTAACTTGTTCCGTGGAAAACTATCGATGATTATGATTACGCCGAAACATGCGCTGCCTTATTATATATTAATTGTACTTAACATTATTTTATATAGCTGCTGGAGCTATTCCTTTATATGTCGAAAATGGGCAACGAAGAGATCAGAAATATTGTAATATTAACCACTGTCATTTTTTTAATTGCCCCTACATTTTTAGTGGTCTATATTTTCGTTTATAACAGCCGCAAAAAAAGACACATTGAAGAAAAAGCCCAGATGAAGCTGACATTTGAAGCGGAAATATCAAAAACCCAGCTCGAAGTGCAGGAGCAAACTATGCAAACCATCGGCGCCGACCTGCATGATAATATCGGGCAATTGTTGAGCCTTACTTCGCTGACGTTAAATTCCATTGAGGTTGATAAACCTGTAAAGGCGAGGGAAAAGATCGACGCGGCGATCGACCTTACACTGCGCTCGATCAAGGAAATGCGGCTGCTGGGGAAGTTGCTGCAGGGCGATCAACTGGTGGTTTTGGGCTTGTCGGCGGCTATCCGGCATGAGATTGCCTGGATGGAGAGATCGGGCAAGTATAAGGTGAGCTATGAGGACGACGGTGAATTGCCCGCTGTAAATAACCCTGACAAGGACCTGATCATTTTCAGGATATTACAGGAGATCTTGAATAACATTATTAAGCACGCCGGGGCCTCTCGTATCCGGATCAAATTGGGATACCTCGATGGGGCGTTACAATTGCAGGTGAACGATAACGGGAGGGGCTTTGACGCTGGGAACCCGGATGAGGGACAGCATGGAATGGGCCTGTTGAACATCCAAAAACGGGCGGGAATTATCGGCGGCGAAGTTGCGATAGCGTCGCGGCCCGGGAAGGGAACAAGCATTACTATTATTACACCATATCCCTGAAGATGGAAAGAGATCAGATAAATATTGCTATTGTTGACGACCATACGCTTTTCAGGAATGGCGTTGCCGCCCTGATGAGTGAGTTTGAGGAATTGAACGTGGTTTTTGAAGCCGAAAATGGCGAGCAGCTTCAGCGGATGCTTGTTAAACACCCGTTGCCGCAGGTTATTTTAATGGATATTAATATGCCGGTTATGGACGGCTACGCGGCCACCAAATGGGTTAAAGAAACCTATCCCGAAATAAAAGTGTTAGCCCTCAGCATGTTTGAGGATGATAAGGCCGTCATCCGGATGATCAGGTGCGGGGCCGGGGGCTATGTGTTGAAGGAGTCAAGGCCGAGCGAACTGCTGGAAGCGATAAAAACCATAGCAGAAAAAGGCGTTTATATCAACGAAATGGTCTCTGGGAAATTGATCCGTTCCGTTTCGGGCAGAGAAGAGTTACCGGCCTTTACCGTTAAAGAGCTTGAATTTTTAAAATTAAGCTGCTCCGAATTAACTTACAAGGAAATTGCCGACCAGATGTTTGTAAGCCCCCGCACGGTTGATAATTACCGTGAATCGCTATTTCAAAAACTTAACCTGAAATCAAGAACCGGGCTGGTGCTGTACGCCATCCAAAATGAGATATTTAAATTTTAATTATACCCTTTTTAAAGTAAAATAAAACCTGCTTCCTTCGCCCTGTTCACTTTCAACGCCAATTTTACCGGACTGCGCTTCGATGAAATCTTTTGCAATAGCCAGCCCCAACCCTGTGCCGGTTTGCTCGGCTGAGGCGCCGGGGACTTTGAAATATCTTTCAAAGATACGCGGTAAGTATCGCTGATCAATGCCCTGACCGTGGTCCTGTACGGAGAACTCTATTTCTTCGCCATTACTCTTTTTTACGGTAAGGTCAACCACCGCTTTTTCATGGCTATATTTTATTGCGTTCGAAAGCAGGTTGATCAGCACCCAGGTAGTTTTATCCAAATCGGCCCGCACATCAGGCAGGTCTTTGGCGCAATCGATATTCAGCGTTATTTGTTTTTGCTCAGCCGTTGTTTTGAGCGCCTTAACGGCGTAATCCACTATATTTTTAGGGTGGGTGCTGCCGAAGTTAAGCTGCAGTTTACCGGTTTCAACCTGTGCCATGTCGAGGAGCTCACTGGTTATCTGGAGCAGCCTGCGGGCATCTTCATCAATATTTTCCAATAGTTGCTTTTGCTCGGTGTTTACCTGGCCTATCCGGTTATCTTCCAATAGCTTAAGGCTCATTTTTATGGATGAGATCGGTGTTTTCAATTCATGCGATATGGTAGCTATAAAATTGGTTTTCGCCTCATCCAGCTGCTGAAATTCTGTGATGTTTTTAAGGATGATAACACTGCCTATAACTTTATCCTTGTTAACAACCGACAATACTTCTTTGGAGTAGTAGCTTTCGCGGTTGTCGGCGTAGATTTTCATTTTGTGCTGATCATTTACGAGCAGGTTTCGCACCAGGTCGTTTTCGTGAGAAATGTCGGGGGCGAGCCTGCCAACCAGGTCTTTCGCCGGCAAGCCTATCAGCGTGCAGGCCACCTCGTTGGCAAAAATAATAAACGACTTTTCGTCCAAACCTAAAATGGCATCGTGCATCGAATTGATAATTGTTTCGATCCGCTTTTTTTCAAATAATATGCTCGCCAGGTTGCTGTTTTCATATTCGTCGAGCTTTCGGGTCATCGTATTAAATGCCTGCCCAAGTTCGCCAAACTCATCATTCGACCTGAAGTTAAGCTGCTGGTGGTAATTGCGGTTTGAAACCTCTTTTATTCTTTCAGTCAATTCTTTTATGGGGTTGGCAATGTAACCAGGAAAATTTACAACGAAACTGAACGCCACCAAAAACAGGAATGAGCCTGTGAATGCTACCAGCAATTTTGCGCTGCCGGCGGTATTGATGGCCGTAGTGTATTTATGTTCAACCGCGCTCATGTTCAGCTGCATGATCTCGCTCAGCAGCTTTCTGATCTCAATATGAAGCTGCGCCGCCTCTGCGGAATTTAATTTCAATGATTTAAGCGTTTCATATTTTGAGCGCAACGAAGCAGTAAGCTGACGCTCGCCGCGTTCGGTAATATTGTGCTCCTGGTTAACCAGGTTTTCGTCTATCTGCTTAACCTGTGCCGGGCTTAAAACACCTGGGCCGGCGTCAAGGGCATCTGCCATATTTTTGGCGTATTGAACAGATTTATAGTTGTCCTTCAGGATTTCCCTGGCATCCGCTGAAAGGCGGTTTAAAAAATAGATCGATAATCCGCAGCTGACTAAAGCCAGCAGGAACAAAAAGCCGAAACCGGCGCGAAGTTTATTTTTAATGGTCATGATAGTATTACAAGATCAATGTGTGTTTTGGACATCTTATTCAGCAACTGGGTGAAAATAGCCGTTTTCATTACCAGCTGATAAAATTTAAAGTGGGGCTTTCCGATGCAGATCGTCGTAATATCAAACTTATCGGCTGTTTCCCATATAGTTTTGGCTACGTTATCGCTTTTTATTTTTAAAACCTCGGCGCCTAACTGCGTGGCTAATTTCATATTATTGATCAAATGTCTTTGCGAGGCCAGATTTATTTTATCGCTGCTTTCGTTCGAGGTTTGTACATACAGTACATACCATTTTGAGCGGTAGTACGACGCGAGCCGGGCCGTTTTCCGGATGATAACCTTTGCCGATTCTTCACTTGTGCTGATACAGGCCAGAAAAAGCTCCGGGCGCAGTTTAATGTTTTTGGGTACGTCGGTATCTATTTTACGCTCCACCTGGTTGGCAACTTCTCTCAGCGCCAGCTCACGGAGCTGCAGTATCCGTTCGGACTGAAAAAAATTATTTAATGCCTGCGGTATCTTTTGCTCATCGTATATTTTCCCTTCCTTTAAACGGTCCACCAATTCATCGGCAGTTAAATCGATATTCACCACTTCGTCCGCCATTTGCAAAACCTTATCGGGGATACGTTCATTGATCGATGCGCCGGTTATTTTCTGCACCTCTTCATTCAAACTCTCGATATGCTGAATGTTGACCGCACTGATCACATTGATACCGGCATTCAATATATCCATTACGTCCTGCCAGCGCTTTTCGTTCTTGCTGCCTTCAATATTCGTATGCGCCAGCTCGTCGACGATCACAACTTCGGGCCTGAGGTTTATAATGGCGTTCAGGTCCATCTCTTCCAGTTCCTTACCTTTGTAAAAGAGCTTCCGCCGCGGGATAACGGGCAAACTTTCCAGCAAAGCTTCGGTTTCCTTCCGCTTATGGGTTTCGATATAGCCGATTTTCGCATCTATGCCGTTGCGTATTAACGACCGCACTTCGAGCAGCATGCGATAGGTTTTGCCCACACCGGCGCTCATGCCGATATAGATCTTAAACTTGCCCCGTTTTGACCGTTTTATCAGCTCCAGGAAATGTTCAACCGATTGCTCCTTTGTTTCTTCGATCATACCGTTTGGATCATATTTTCAAATTCCATAAAACTTATAAAAGGGAGATATAAATATCCCCCTTTTTACGCGAACCTCAATCAAACTAAAACTTATAATTATCAACCAAAATAATTATAAAAAAAAGTCCGCGCGTATCTTTACCTATCTAAGACTTTCTGTGTATAGCTCCTTAATTTTATATTCATTGGCCTGGCTGTCATAGGCATCGAGTTTTATATCTGTTTTTGATGCCACTTCAACCATATACCTGAACTTGTGATTTTTTGGGAATGCTTTTGCGATATTATCAGCTGTAAGCGGTAGTACCTCGGTAGTAATTTTTTTACTAAAGTAATACGCTCTTGTTGGCTTTGGGCCTTTACCTTGCTGCACTAACTTATCGAAACTGTAAATGTAAAACCCGGTTGTATCAATAATTTGATAGGCTTTTGCGCCGTAAAACCGGTAGTCGTTATTGTTGTCATGATATCCAAATAAATCATTTTTTGAAATGGATTGCTTTTTACCATCGCTGATCACGGTTACATTATTCTGCCCGATAAATTCGTGTATATGTATTGCGTTTTTGCCCGGATTAGCCGGATCGGTGAGATAGCTTAGCTTATGATTGAGATAATCCCCGGATGTTAAGTATAGTCCTTTTGATGTTTGTGCTTGTGATGTGTGAATAAATGCAATGGCCAGCACAAGTGTGATCATTGATAATTTTAACTTTTTCATTGTAGTAATATTTATTGTTATGTAAAAATCTTAAATAGGTATTCATTCAATTGTCGATCTGATTAGTAAAATTAAAAGCGAACCAGCATAGCGAAAATAAATCTTGACTCGCCGTTAACCAGATCTGGTTTCCAGTTGGGGTACGCTGTGCCGGGTCCGTATGGCGTATTGCTGTAACCATCAGGTGAAGTCACACCACCGGGTCCGTTAAAATACGGCACATTAACATGGCGATGTACATACTCGAGCCGAAAGGTTAAATTTTCATTGGGCATTAAGTCAATAGTTGTTGACATGTCGTATCCCTTAAATTGATCACCAGGATTGTAAGTGAACGCATAAGGACCAACTCCTGTTGTTCCTGTTGTGGTTGACGATCCTGGTATATTGCTGTTGATAGCCGGTATAGGGCTGGCTGCTCCTGAAGGCGGTAGTACAAGATAACGACCAGGGTTATTGATAAAGCCTCCTCCGATTGTCCAGCCGATATGATTATTTAAAATCTCAAGGCGATGATAAATCATGCCGCTAACAAAATATTGCGCAGGATTATTAGGCCCCCCGTTAGTGCTAAAGCCGTTTACTGCGCTTACTCCATTTTCAGCAGGACCTTTTTCCCAACCAAAATCCGATGTTACTGAAAATGCTTCCCTGCTAATAAATGTCTTTGGATTATTGTACAAGCGTACTTCTACGCTGTTATCAGTGTGATACCTTGCCCGATGAGGGGCATCCTGGGTATCATGGCCCCAGTAGTTGTTGCTCACTAAATTAAGCCATTCGTACGGCCTGTAGTTTATCTGTCCGCCCAGGCCAAAGCCGTTATTAAACTTACCATAGGTTTGCCATCCATTGGTAATCCAGGGTTCAATCTTTAACTTATCAGAAGGGAATATCTGTATCCTGATACCTGTAAAGTCCCATGGCGTATTATCGGAAGTATAAGAAGGCTGGTACGACCAGTTATCCTGGTTATAGTACGAGAATAAGCCCACATACGACATGAACAGACCGGCATCAACATTTATACCATGCCATATATTAAAGTGATATCCTGCATTCGCTTCACTAAAATACCGATAGGCATTGGCAAGGTCAAACTGGCCGTGTAAAACACTGTAGTCATTTCGGGGAACTTCTGTTGCACGTGTTCCAAATTGAGTTAAGATGCTGGCGCGAATGTTATTGTAATGGAAATCGCCTCCAAGAGCTGCAAGCGAGATCTCAAATTCATTATCACGTGCAAGTGCAGTTGAACCAACCACGGTATGATCTATCGGATGCTGATTGGATATCGTATAATTAACATCGACCAGTATCCTCGGTGTAAAGTATTTGGTATCAAGCGGGTCAGAATGCCTGCGGTCGTTACCATTCATCCAGGTGAAATCGCCCCAGGCAAATGGCACGCTCGCAGTCGAAACAGTATCGAATATCGAAGTCCTTTTGGTTACAGGCATAGTTTTAGGCATTTCCATTTTAGCCTTGGCCGTGTCTTGTTGTGCGTACACATTTAGGGCAATAGCGCCCATGGCCGCTATTGTTAGCAGTTGTTTTTTCATTTTTTTAGGGGTATTAAATAACTATGTTGTGATTTATTTTTTAAGCTCGTCCAGCGCCACGTTCAGTTTCAAAACGTTAATTTTCGGTGGGCCGAATAAGCCGAATAAAGGATTTTCAGTATTGTCATCAATTATTTTGACAACCTGTTCTGCGGGGATGTTGCGGGTTTTGGCAATCCGGGCTACTTGCACTTTTGCCCCTGCTGGGGATAAGTCAGGATCCAGCCCGCTGCCCGATGCCGTTACCAGCTCGGCGGGAATCTCTTCGCGTTTTACATCGGGGTTATGTTTTAAAAAGGTGTCGATACGTGCCTTCACGTCTTTCAGGTAGTCGGGATTTGAAGGGCCTTTGTTTGAGCCCGCGCCTGCGTCAGCCTGGTAATTGGCAGCCGAAGGCCGTGACCAGAAATACTGGTCTTTTGTAAACTTTTGACCAATGTTGGCATAACCAACCACGCGCCCTTTGTAGCTAACGGTTTCGCCGTCGCCATGGCCTGGTGTAAATTTCCCGATGGCTGCTATAGCGAGCGGGTATAAGCCTGACAGTATCACTAACAGTATGAGAGATAACTTTAAGGCCGGTGCTATGTATGTTTTCATTTTTTTAAGATTTAAATGTTTAAAAAGATTTGAGATGCGAGACATGAGATGTGAGATTTTAACATTTGAGTTTTTTATCTCAAATCTCAATACTCATATCTATATCATTATACCTACAACCAAATCAATTAATTTGATGCCTATAAATGGAACCAGTATGCCACCCAGGCCGTAGATCAACAGGTTGCGGCGCAATAATGCGCTTGCACCGATCGGCTTGTATTCAACGCCCCGTAAGGCTAATGGGATCAGCATAGGAATGATTATCGCGTTAAATATTACAGCCGATAATATGGCCGATTGCGGACTATGAAGATCCATTATGTTTAGCGCCCTTAATGCGGGGATCGAAACCATAAACAAGGCCGGAACAATGGCGAAGTATTTGGCAACGTCGTTCGCGATGGAGAAAGTGGTTAATGTTCCGCGGGTCATCAGTAACTGCTTGCCTATCTCCACGATCTCGATCAGCTTGGTTGGGTCGTTGTCCAGGTCCACCATGTTGCCTGCTTCTTTGGCTGCCTGTGTTCCGCTGTTCATGGCCACACCCACATCAGCCTGGGCAAGCGCAGGGGCGTCATTTGTACCGTCGCCCATCATGGCTACCAGTTTTCCACCCTGCTGTTCTTTTTTAATGTAGTTCATTTTATCCTCGGGCTTTGCCTCGGCAATAAAATCATCAACACCTGCTTTTTCGGCAATGAACTTGGCAGTTAAAGGGTTATCGCCTGTCACCATTACGGTTTTAACACCCATCTTGCGCAGACGTTCGAAACGCTCGGCTATGCCCGGCTTAATAATATCCTGCAATTCTATAACGCCCAGTACTTGTTCGTTTTGTGATACGACCAAGGGCGTACCGCCGTTTGATGCAATAATCTTAACCCTTTCTTCTACCTCGTCCGGGAATTTGTTACCGGCTTTAAGCACAATGTTGCGGATAGAGTCAAAGGCTCCCTTGCGTACCCGCAAACCGTCGAGCGTATCCAGTCCGCTCGAGCGTGTTTCAGCTGTAAATTTGATAAATACCGAATCTGCGGGTGCTTTAACCGATGGCGAGGTCTTTCCATGTTCGGCAAGCTCAATAATTGATTTACCTTCGGGGGTCTCGTCAGCCAGCGAAGCCAGCACACATGCTTTCATTAATTCTTCTGGCGCAACACCTGTTGCAGGCCAAAATTGAGTGGCCTTACGGTTTCCTATAGTAATGGTCCCTGTTTTATCCAGGAGCAATGTATCAAGGTCGCCGGCAGTTTCAACCGCTTTGCCCGATTTGGTTATAACATTAGCACGCAATGCCCTGTCCATACCCGCAATACCGATGGCCGATAACAGGCCGCCGATAGTTGTGGGGATCAAACAAACAAACAATGAGATGAATGCTGCTATAGTGATAGGGGTATTTGCATAGTCGCCGAAAGGCTTCAGGGTAACACACACAATAACAAATATGAGTGTGAAACCAGCCAGCAGGATGGTTAAGGCTATCTCGTTGGGCGTTTTCTGACGTGATGCGCCTTCAACCAGGGCTATCATCTTATCCAGGAAGCTTTCGCCCGGTTGGGTGGTAACCATTACTTTAATGCGGTCGGATAATACCCTGGTACCGCCGGTTACGGATGATTTGTCACCGCCGGATTCACGGATAACCGGTGCAGATTCTCCGGTAATAGCCGACTCATCAATAGTAGCGATACCTTCAACGATCTCGCCGTCGGTAGGGATATTATCACCGGTTTCGCAGATAAATACATCACCTTTTTTTAATTGGGATGACATTACCCGTGTTTCCTTGCCGTTTACAAGCAGCCTAGCGGGTGTTTCTTCGCGTGTTTTGCGCAGACTTTCTGCCTGTGCCTTACCACGTGCTTCGGCAATAGCTTCGGCAAAGTTGGCGAAAAGCACTGTCAGCAACAGCACTATAAATACGGTAAGGTTATAACCAAAGCTTCCCTGGCCTTTGTTTGAAAAGGAGAAGATGGTTACGATAAGCATGACTACTGTGCCGATCTCCACGGTGAACATCACCGGGTTGCGGAATAGTATGCGGGGATCCAGTTTGATAAAGGATTGCCTGAAGGCATCTTTTACCTGGTCGCCCTGGAATAATATATTGTTTTCAGATTTCATGATCGTACTTATAAATTATTTGATAGAAAAATGTTCGGCAATAGGGCCTAATGTTAAAGCAGGGAAGAATGATAACGCTGCCACAATAATGATGACAGCAAATATCATGATGCCAAACGTGGCCGTATCAGTTTTTAAAGTACCGGCAGATTCCGGAACGAACTTTTTGTTAGCTAAAATCCCCGCAATGGCAACCGGCCCTATAATAGGCAGAAAGCGGCCGATAAATATGACAAAGCCCGTGCTTACGTTCCAAAAGATGTTATTGGCAGTAAGGCCTGCGTAGCCCGATCCGTTATTGGCAGAGCTTGAGGTAACCTGGTACAGCATCTCCGAAAATCCGTGGAAGCCCGGGTTGTTTAACCATGCCGACGGTTTAGTAGCCCATGCCGCATTCGGGAAGTGAACCAGCACATAGGTTGCGAGAGCTGTGCCCACTAAAATGAGAAACGGGTGCAGCAAAGCGATAAGCGAGGCTATCTTCATTTCCCGCGCCTCAATTTTGCGGCCCATAAACTCGGGTGTCCGGCCAACCATAAGGCCCGAAATAAATACCGCGATAATGATAAAGATGTAAAAGTTAAGGTAACCTACGCCCACCCCGCCGTAAAAGGCGTTTATCATCATATCAAACATCTGCGCCATACCGGATATGGGCATCATGCTGTCGTGCATCGAATTGACTGAACCATTTGAAGTTACGGTAGTTGTTATGCCCCAGTAAGCTGACGCTGCCGGGCCAAAACGCACTTCCTTGCCTTCCATTGAGCCCCCTGGCTGATTAATACCTAAGTGCGTGATTGCAGGGTTGCCGCCGACCTCAGCGGTTACGGACGGAAATACCATGATGAGGAACCCTACTGTCATCACACCAAAAATTACCCAGGCCAGTTTCTTTTTATTGAGATAGTAGCCTAGTGCAAATACCAGCGAAATTGAAATAAGAATAATGCTGATGTTTTCGACAATATTGGTAGTATAGTTTGGGTTTTCAAACGGGTGTGCCGAGTTGACGCCAAACCAGCCGCCGCCATTGGTGCCTGTTTGTTTGATAGCGATCATAGCCGCTGCCGGTCCGCGCGAAACGTGTGTAGTATCGCCCTGCAGGGTAATCACTGTATCTTTGCCCTTGTAGCTTGTTGGCGTGCCGTTGAAAGCTAAAATAATAGCTACCACAAAGCTTAGGGGAAGCAATAATCTGGTGATTGACTTTACCAGGTAATCCCAGAAGTTACCGAGCTTATCGGTTATTTTATCCCTCATGGCCCTAAACACCACCATCATGGCGGCGATGCCTGTTGCTGCGCTTACAAAGTGCAGGAACATAAACACAAATAATTGTGTGTAGTAGGTTGCGCCTGATTCGCCTGAATAATCCTGCAGGTTGGTGTTGGTTAAGAAGCTTAAGGCAGTATTAAAGGCCAGGTCGGGCGTTTGATTCGGGTTATGGTCGGGGTTTAATGGTAAGCGGCCCTGGAACAACAAGCAGAAGAAAGCATAAAATAACCATAAACAATTAATGGTTAACAAAGCTTTTAAATGCTGTTTCCAGTTCATTTCCCTATTGGGGTCGATGCCGCTGAATTTATAGATCATCCGCTCAAGCGGGGCCATAAAATCCAGCCATGTTTTTTCGCCGTTAAATACCTTAGCAATGTATTTACCCAGTGGTATGGCTAAGGCAACAGTGGCCAGGTACATGAAAATTATACCTATATATTCAGTATTCATGATTCTTTAATTTGATTGTGATTAAAATTTTTCGGGTTTGAGGAGCACATAAACCATATAGATAAATACGGCGATGGCGACGATGAATAATGCTAACATGATGGTTAAATTTTTTCGAAGTAATTAACTGATTTGAAGAAAAGCCAGAATACGACTATGAATGATAGTACGTAAGCGATGGTGAGCAGAATGTCCATTTTGGTTGATTTTAGGGTTAGTGATTAGATGATTTAAAAGCGCGGCTATTATAAAATTACCGCATTTTTGATGATTAGTTATGATAAAATAGTTTGATTTTTAAATAGACTACATAAACCATACAGATCGCGAAAAGCCAAAAAAGGACGATAGTTAATATCTCTTTAGCGGTGTATTTTATTTGCTGCCTTTTCATAAATGAAGACTTTATCGCGTACTGATTTGCGACAGATAGGCCAACGAGATGCCACAAATGCGAATAAAATTACAACGTATTGATAATTAGTTTACTACGAAGCTTGATAACGAAATGTAATTGTTACACGAGCCTATTAAAATGATAGGGTTTTATCAAAATAGCATTAATAGAGTATTGTTAAATGATAAGATAACAAATCGCGCAGGCTATTTAAATTATGGTTGTCAGGCGATGCCAGCGTGCAATGTCAATAGCCTGTTCATCAATAGCTTATCATTATAAGGGAGTTTTCAAAGATGATGATTTACCGTTAAAAGTAACGGTCGGCAAAAGCTTTTAGATGTGGCTTAAGATGCACTCTTACGAAAATCCAATGCTATGGCATTCTTTTGGCACGTGTATATTTAAATACAGGACTAAAAAATGGCGCAAAAATTAAATGAACTCATAACCTCGGAAAGCGAATCTGCCTTTCAATTTTTAAGTGAACAAGCACAGGTCAGGCTGGATCAAGCTGATGCCAACCGGTTTGTGAGAATTTGTACCCCGGACAAAGTCATTCCGTTTATTGTGACGACAGATGGTGGGGTTATTGCCGATATTACTGCGAATAATCCTAAAACGATTGTCGAAAACCTTAAATCGATTATTCCTGCCGCTGTTTTACGCGGCGGAGCTGGTTTTATCGAGGTGTTCCATGGCAATAAACTATTGGTATTGCGGCATGTTGAAAGCAGTGTTTTCGAAAAAAAATGGCTGGCAGATGATATCGCTTCGGCCCTGCAATTTGAATTTGATGTATACTACCCGGGATACCGGATACGGTCGCGTTAAATAAAGCTATTCTAATTTACGGTGTTTCACCCTGTTTCAGGTTGTTTCAATCTGTTTCATGAAACACCTTCAGCTAAAACTCCAGTTCCAGCAGCACCGGGCAATGGTCGGAGTGCCGCGCTTCGGGTAATATAGCCGACCGCTTGATATTCCCTTCGAGCGCTTTGGTGGCCATATTATAATCGATACGCCAGCCCAGGTTCTTAGCACGGGAATTGGCGCGGAAGCTCCACCAGGTGTAGTTATGCGGCTCCGGGTTTACATGCCTGAAGGTATCAACATAGCCCGAATTAATAAAGTTTTCCATCCACTCGCGTTCAGCCGGAAGAAACCCGGAAGAATTGGCATTTGATTTTGGGTTATGAATATCGATCGGCCGGTGGCAAATATTGTAATCGCCCGATACAACCAGTTTGGGGTGTTCGGTTTTTAATTGATCGAGATATGCGCCAAACTCGTCTAAAAAACGGTACTTAAATCCCTGCCGTTCCTCGCCGCTGGAACCGGATGGAAAGTAAGCGCTCATCACAGATACTTCGTCAAAATCAACACGGATATTGCGGCCCTCGCGGTCGTACTCGGTTATGCCGCACCCGTACTCAACATGTTTGGGTGTTTTTTTGGTGAAGATAGCCGTGCCGCTATAGCCTTTCTTTTCAGCAGGGAACCAGTAATGCTCGTAGCCCAGTTGCTCAACAAGCAACAGGTCGGTCAGCACATCGGGCGTAGCTTTTATTTCCTGCAGGCAAACCACATCAGCATCGGTAGCCTGGAGCCAGGCCAGCCAGTTTTTGCTCATTGCCGAGCGGATACCGTTTACGTTGTAGGTAATAATTTTCATTTTGGATGTAAATATTTTATTATTTCGAATTTCGAATGTTCAATTTCGGATTTAAGGGATCAAACAACACTATACTAAGTTATGTCATTTCGAACGTAGTGAAAAAACTATACACAATGCCTGCCGCCATGCACGGTGAACAAGCTGATGTATAGTTTTCTCCTCGTTCCTCGTCGAAATGACATGGTAGCCGAACCCGGTTTAATGCGCCTCCGGAAAAAGAATTTTATCCAATTGCTTACATTCCTTTTTACTCAGTAACTCAACCGTCATAGGCACATCTTCCAGCGGCCGGTCCTTGTTGTCTTTTTTTACGGCTGCTATCCGGTCAACCATATCAATGCCGGATACTACCTCGCCATATACCGTGTAGTTTTGGTCGAGATGCGGGGCGCCGCCTACCGATCTGTAATATTCGCGCTGCCAGGCGGGGATTTTGCGGCCCTTTAAGCGGGTTTGCTCAAGGGTATCCAGTTTGCCGTCGGTAAACCGTTTTCCTTCAACAATATAAAACTGGCACCCGCTGGACGCTTTTGCCGGGTTGTCGTCGCGTGCGGCGGCCAGTACGCCCCTTTTATGAAAAAGACTGTCTCTGAATTCAGCCGGAACGGTATAGCCTACATCGCCGTTACCGAGTGCCGCACCAGGCTTTGCTTTTTGCTTGTCTTTTGAATCCGGGTCGCCGCCCTGTATCATAAAGTTTTGTATCACCCGGTGAAATAAGGTACCGTTGTAAAATCCCTGCTTTGCCAACTTGATAAAATTATCCCGGTGCTTCGGTGTTTCATTATATAAACGAATAATGCATTCGCCGTAGCTGGTTTTTATGCGGACGTACTGGTTTTTTGGCGATTTCGCGAATGCTATGGCCAGCGTAAGAAGTAACAGCCCCGTGGTGAATAGTTTTTTCATTGTTATGTTGTAAAAGTTGCAATTGTTGTAAAGTATTGCGATAATAAGATGTTACGTTTATAACTACTACAACCCTTACAACATATTTCAGCCAAGCTCCTCAAAATAATTTATGATCAACGATTTCAATACCATTTCCTGCTCCAGCAGGGTGTAGTTGGGAATGGTTTTTACCAGTTTCCAGTGCGGCCAGCCGTCCTGGTCCAGGCCTTCCAGTTCGTAGAAGCCCATCATGCTGAACAACTTGCAATTGGCAATGTGCATCAGCTCTTCCTTTTGACGTTTGCTGAATTTTTTGGCCCCCTGTCCGAGCTCCTGCACGCCGATGAGGAAGAGCATCACTTTTAGATCAGGTTTTTCATTTTCAAATTCATCGGCTATCCGCTGCTGCAGCGCGCTCCATTTCAAATTGATCTCAGCGGGTTTCATGGCGGCAAATATACGTGAGGAAGTTGATAGTTCATGGTTCATAGAGCTGCAAATCACTCTGATAAGGCACATCTAAATAAAACTTTGTTGCATTTAAAACAATAATGTTACATTGCGAAGGTTTAAAAAACATTATATTCTTTACTTTTGTTCCATCTTGTAAAAAGGCACTGCTGATTTGAAAAGAAGTAAATATCATATCGCCTGTTCGTGGATACTGCTAACCTGTTTTGTTGCGGGGCAGTATATGATATATGCACATCAGCATAATATCACTGCAAACACTTTCCCCAAATATAGCATTTCCAAAAACTTGTCGCAACCAACCGTTACTGACAAGTGCACGCTGTGCGATGCCATGCACCATAACGTTATGGTGAAAGCGGCGCCGGCTTATTTTGCGGACGTTAAAACTACAAGATATATTTTTAAAAGCTGCGAATACAATTTTACCAGCATATCCCTCATCCTCTCCGGCGGACGGGCGCCCCCTGCCTTCGTTTACCAGGCGTAATTAAGGCACTGACACCTTTACGTATCATTATCGAAACGATTGTTTACTATTTGCGTCTTATCAGGCATTAAAAGTTTACAAAGAACTTACTATGATAGTTATTGGCTATCCTTATTTAAAGCACAAATTTCAACTAAAATTATTATGAAAACCAATATACGATTATCACTACTCACGGCGATTCTTTTTCTTGTATCTGCAATATCCGTTGCAGCCGTGAAACCCAGTCCTGAAAAAGATGTTATAGGAACTCTAACCGGCACAGTAACAGACAAGGCGGATGGTAAGCCAATTCCCGGCGCAACCGTTTCTATTCCGGACTTAAGGTTAGTTACGGTTACCGACGAGAAAGGACATTATACGCTAACCCGTTTGCCAAGGGGGATTTACTTGTTCCAGGTTAAGTTTTTAGGATATGCCGCTTTTAGCCAACGTGTTGATTTTACGAAAACGACCGTTCTTAATGCCCAATTACAAGCGTCGGCAATTGAAACCGGCGAAGTGGTTATTACCGGGGTTAGTAAAGCTACTGAAATTAAACGAGACCCTGTTCCGATGGTCGCCGTAGGTAAGGCCTATATCGACCAACGCGCCGGGGCTACCAACATCATTGACGCAATAGCCAATATTCCAGGCATAAGCGCGGTTACTACCGGACCTAACGTTTCGAAACCGTTTATCCATGGATTAGGTTATAACCGGATAGTTACCGCAGAAGACGGCATA
>DATMOF010000002.1:0-1955774 GCA_035568395.1 Mucilaginibacter sp.
TACTCAAATCTAATTAAAATATTCAGGTGCCTATATCGGCGGTGTCTACCTCTTCCCATTCCGAACAGAGAAGTCAAGCCCGCCAGAGCCGATGGTACTGCGGTAAAACGTGGGAGAGTAGGTCGGTGCCAAATCTTATCAGGATAAGCCCCTCATCTAACGATGTGGGGCTTTCTTGTTTTATTGGATTGAAAATCAGCGCAATGTGTCCCCGTAAGTTAATTGCCAACATGTTGATTGATAAACAAATAATAGAACTATTTTTGCTTTAAATCGTTACCTTTACACAGAGTTTATTAAAACAGGAAACTATCCTGTTGAAGCTCCGACTAATTTTATAAACACCAAACGCCCATGCTATTTTTTGAGGAAAAACGCCGTGAAGTAATGAGCCATATCGAAAAGTTCATGCTTGAGAAAATGCATGAATATTTAAAGCCCATTGACACGATCTGGCAACCCTCCGATTTTTTACCGGATTCATCACGGAGCACTTTTTTCAGCGAGATCAAAGAACTGCAGGAAAGCGCACAAGGATTATCTTACGACCTGATAGCCGTTTTGATAGGTGATACCATTACCGAAGAAGCTTTGCCTACCTATGAATCGTGGTTGACCATGGTTGAAGGTATCTCAAAGGACGAAGAAGGCGGCTGGATGAAATGGACAAGGCATTGGACCGGCGAGGAAAACCGCCACGGCGACCTGCTCAATAAATATTTATATCTCTCGGGCCGCGTAAATATGCGCATGATGGAGGTATCCACCCAATATCTGATCTCTGATGGATTCGATATCGGTACCGGGCACGATCCGTACCGCAATTTTATATACACCTCTTTCCAGGAACTGGCTACAAACGTTTCTCACCGCCGTGTGGCCTCACAGGCAAAAAAGGACGGAGATACATTATTATCAAAGATGTGTGGCGTGATAGCCAGCGACGAGGCCAGGCATGCTAAAGCTTATAAATATTTTATCGAAAAGATATTTGAAGTTGATCCGAACGAAGCCATGCTGGCTTTTGAGGATATGATGCGCAAAAAAATTGTTATGCCGGCTCACTTTTTACGCGAAGTTGGTCTTAAACTTGGTCAAACCTTCGGGCATTTTACCGATGCGGCGCAACGGCTTGGCATTTATACCGCCATTGACTATGTTGACATTTTAAAAGAGCTTATTGCTGACTGGCACATCGAAAGCATTGCCGACCTCAATGAAACCGGCGAAAAAGCCCGGGATTATATCATGAACCTGCCTGACCGTTTACTGCGTGTGGCTGAGCGAATGAAAAATCCTATGCTGGAGTACAAATTTAGCTGGATCAACGGATAGATTAGAACTGAAAGCAAAGAGGCGAAGCCTAAAGCAAGCATTTTCCCACATATCTAAATGTTAATAAATCCGAAATCGTACATCCGAAATTTCCTAATCATCCTTCCAAAACAAAGGTAATCCCTATGTCCCCGGCCAGTTCTTCAAACAAGCCGTTTAAAACTGATTCTATGGTAAGCGCGTTTACGTCGTCGATGTAATCGGCATGCCTGGTTATCAATAATTTTGTACCATTCACTGCTATCCTGAATAAATAATCTTCATAAAGCGCCGGCTGGTTAATTTCCACGAAAGTGCCCGCATTTTCAATATTAAAACTGATGTTGCTTTGTCGTTGCTGCTGAAACTGCGGGTTAAGTTTTTCCTGCAACAAAGCATATAGCTCATCCAGGGTAATATTTTTATGGAGATCGATGATTTTCATTTGAATAAGTATTTAAAATATTACACCGGCACTTTCATATTGTTTCAGCAATTGCTGATAATTGCTTTGATTTTAAGATTCAAGCCGTTAAAAGCGGATATTTGTCTCACTTCAATACATCAATCCTATGAAATATAAATTACTGGGCCGCTCGGGCCTTAAAGTTTCGGAACTATGTCTGGGTACTATGGGCTTTGGTACCGAAGCCGGCTGGGGCGCCGATAAGGAGACCAGCTTTGCCATTATGGACAGTTTTGCAAATGCCGGCGGCAACTTTATCGATACCGCAAATGTTTATAAGTTGGGCACCAGCGAAAAGATAATCGGGGAGTACCTTGGTCGTCATGACCGTGATTACTTCGTGGTGGCAAGCAAGTATACATTAAAGGATAATACTACCAATCCCAATGCATCGGGCAATAACCGTAAAAACATGATGCGCAGCGTGGAGGAAAGCCTCAGACGCTTGAAAACCGATTTTATGGATATCCTATACCTGCACATTTGGGACGACCTGACGCCTATTGATGAAGTTTTGCGCGGGATGGATGACCTGATCAGGCAGGGAAAGGTAAACTATGCTGCCATCAGCGATACGCCCGCCTGGGTTGTTTCAAAAGGAAATACATTAGCCGAATTAATGGGCTGGAGCCAGTTTGTTGCTTTACAGGTAGAATATAGCCTGATCGCCCGCACACCCGAACGGGAGCTGATACCGATGGCCAACCATTTCGGGATGACTGTTACGCCCTGGGCGCCGCTTGGGGGCGGGGTGCTGACCGGCAAGTACCTGCGGGGTGAACAAGGCCGTATAAAGCCCGAAAGCAAGCGGCTGGACGACCGGAGTACAAAAATCACCAAAGCGGTTGTCGCTATAGCCGATGAGTTAGGCATTTCGGCAGGTAATGTTGCACTTAAATGGACTACAGAGCAAGGCTTTTCATCTATCCCGATAGTTGGCGCTACCAAATTGAGTCAGCTTGAAGATAACCTCAAAACAATTGATGTTCAGCTCAGCAAAGAGCACATCCGCAAGTTAAACGAAGCCAGCGCTATTGAATTAGGGTTCCCGGGCGAGTTTTTAAATGAGGAAGGGGTAAGAGCCAATACGTTTGGCGGATTTTATGATAGGGTAGAAAAGCGTGTTTAATTTGAAGATGCCTGAATTATTTTCAAATTTTCAAATCGCCAAATTTTCAAATTAATCGAACATGATTTGATCAACCCCGGAGATTTTGGAAACGTGGCAGGTGCAGCCGCCGGCTATTTTTATAACGACTGTTTTCGTTTGATTGGTTGCAGGATCCGTTCCTGACACTTGTATATCGTCGCCCGCGGTTGATAGTTTCATTAGGTCCCCGTCATCAGCAATAATATAATACCCTATCACTAATGTGCCGTAACCGGCCAAGGTTGGGCCGATAGTTGAATGTGTACGCAAATTTATGGCCTGGAAATTTTGAACCGAGATAGGCTGCCCCTGCTTGTCCACAAAATGGATACCGATGCTGGTAAAAACATCTGTACAAACCTGGGGCGAGCAAGCAGGCCTTATTTTACCCTTATTGCAACAGTAAAATAAAACCAACACCAACAATAGCAGGACGGGCAGCTTCTTAACCATATAAGTCCTTTTTAAGCCTTTACGATTAAAAAAGATGGAACGCTACATGCCTGAATAATTAAACTTTTGCTGCAAAAAAAAACCATCATGCTTGTAGCATGACGGTTTTTTTAGTATGAGATATAATTTATTTCTGTTCTTCTTCCTGCTCGGGCTTTTTACTTTCGCCTTTATTTCGGTCGATGATCTTTATTTCGTTGGTTTCCTTATCGTAATCAACTTCCATCGTATCACCTTCGCTCAGCTCGCCTTTCAGTATTTCTTCAGCAATGGGGTCTTCCAGGTATTTCTGGATTGCGCGTTTTAGTGGGCGTGCACCGAATTGCGAATCGTAACCCTTATCGGCGATAAACTCCTTGGCGGCAAGTGTCAATTCAATTTTATAACCCAGCAAGTGTACCCGGTTAAACAGGTAGGCCAGCTCGATATCGATGATCTTGAATATTTCGTCTTTACCTAATGAGTTAAACACGATCACATCGTCGATACGGTTCAAAAACTCAGGGGCGAAGGCACGTTTCAGCGCGTTTTCTATAACACCTCTTGAATGTGCATCAGCCTGCGTGGTTTTAGCAAGCGTGGTGAAACCAACACCCTGGCCGAAATCTTTCAACTGGCGTGCACCGATGTTTGAGGTCATGATGATGATCGTATTCCTGAAATCAACCTTACGGCCGAGTGAATCGGTCAGCTGACCTTCGTCTAATACCTGTAACAGGATATTGAATACATCCGGGTGTGCTTTTTCGATCTCATCCAGCAACACCACCGCATAAGGTTTGCGGCGTACCTTTTCGGTAAGCTGTCCGCCTTCTTCGTAGCCAACATAGCCCGGAGGCGCTCCAACCAATCGCGATACAGCAAATTTTTCCATGTATTCGCTCATGTCTATCTGTATCAGCGCATCCTCGGTGTCAAACATAAACCGCGAAAGCTCTTTTGCCAGCTCGGTTTTACCAACACCGGTAGGGCCAAGGAATATAAATGAACCAATCGGTTTTTTAGGATCCTTTAAGCCGGCGCGTGTACGCTGTATGGCGCGAGTTAATTTCTTTATTGCTTCTTCCTGCCCGATCACCTTGCTGCCAACCGTTTCGGCCATGTTCAGCAGCTTGTGACTGTCGGCCTGGCCAACCCGTTGTACCGGGATACCGGTCATCATGGATACCACTTCGGCAACATTATCTTCGGTAACGGTATAGCGTTTTGATTTTGTCTCGGTTTCCCAGATGGCTTTTGCCTGCTCCAGTTCTTCAAGCAAATGTTTTTCGGTATCGCGCAGTTTAGCCGCTTCCTCATACTTCTGGCTGCGTACCACTTTGTTCTTTTCAACCTTGATCTGCTCGATCTTCAGCTCGATATCCAAAATGTTTTGCGGCACATGGATATTGGTTAAGTGAACACGTGAGCCCGACTCGTCTAACGCGTCTATCGCCTTATCCGGTAAAAACCGGTCGGTAATATACCTTGTGGTTAAAGTAACGCAGGCAGTTATGGCCTCGGGGGTATAAGTAACCCCGTGATGCTCTTCGTATTTCTCTTTTATCCGGTTCAGTATTTCGATGGTTTCATCAGGCGTAGCCGGCTCAACCATTACTTTTTGAAAACGACGGTCTAAGGCGCCGTCTTTTTCAATATACTGGCGGTATTCATCTAACGTTGTCGCGCCAATGCACTGGATCTCTCCGCGGGCAAGGGCGGGCTTAAACATATTCGAGGCATCAAGCGACCCTGAAGCGCCGCCGGCGCCAACAATGGTGTGTATCTCGTCGATAAATAAAATAACGTCGGGTGATTTTTCCAGTTCGTTCATCACCGCTTTCATGCGTTCCTCAAACTGGCCGCGGTATTTTGTACCGGCAACAAGTGATGCCAGGTCGAGCGTAACCACGCGCTTGTTGAATAAAACACGCGAAACCTTACGCTGTACTATGCGCAGCGCCAGTCCCTCGGCAATAGCCGATTTACCAACGCCCGGTTCACCTATTAAAATAGGGTTGTTCTTTTTACGACGCGACAGTATCTGCGATACGCGCTCAATCTCTTTCTCGCGGCCAACAATGGGGTCTAAACGCCCATCTTCGGCAGCTTTAGTTAAATCGCGGCCGAAATTGTCAAGTACCGGGGTTTTTGATTTAATGTCGGATACCTTTTTTGGCTGGCTAAATGATTCTTCTTCTTTAAAGTCATCATCGCCGCCTGTGGGTGAGCCCGGCATTTCGTCGGTCACATCATTCTTATGCGACTCGACTTCGCCTTTAAAAATTTCGTAGTTCACGTTAAACTGCATTAATATTTGTGATGCGATGTTATCCTCATCACGCAGAATGGACAACAGCAGGTGCTCGGTCCCGATCACATCGCTTTTAAATATCTTAGCTTCAAGATAAGTTATCTTTAAAACTTTTTCAGCTTGTTTGGTTAACGGGATGCTCCCGATATGTACATTGGTGCCGATGGTGCCTTTTACGGCATCTTCAACCGAACGTCTTAACTTAACGGTATCTACTGTTAATTCCTTCAGTAATTTAATAGCTACGCCGTCTCCGTCCCTTATAAGGCCTAGTAAAAGATGCTCTGTACCTATATAATCGTGGCCCAGGCGAAGTGCCTCTTCCCTGCTATATTGTATAACATCTTTAACCCGCGGCGAAAATTTAGCTTCCATATATATCCTTCCGATTATTAACGTCCTAATGTATCAATTTGTTTCAAAATTCAGGACGAGTTGTTTTACACATATTAACAATAGTATTGCCAACTTTTTGCCTGTTAAATAAACAGACATTGTTATGATACGCAATCTATCAAACTTTCCTGTTCGTTTGGCAATTTTATAGATAAAACCCGCAATTGCAAGTATTTTTCAATAAAAAAACGCCGGAACCTGATCTTTTGATACAATCCTGATACAATAGTTTAATACCTATACGCAACCCTGACCAAAATGCGACAAAAGCGGACAAATTAGTCAAGCACTATGACAATACGGCATTAATCAAAGTTACAGCTTGTTGCTGTATACGCATAAAGATTTCAAAGAGATTTCATTTCCCACCAAAAAAGGAATTTTCTTTAGAATACATCGATTATCATCATATTTGTCCTTGTATCCGTACCCAAATCAGCAATTCACTAAATCACTAATTATACAGATGTCTGACGAAAAAATAATTTTTTCAATGGCTGGGGTTAGTAAAGTCTATCCTCCGCAAAAAACAGTTTTAAAAAATATTTACCTGTCGTTTTTTTACGGCGCCAAGATCGGCGTGATCGGTTTAAACGGCTCCGGTAAATCGTCGCTGCTGAAAATCATAGCCGGGATCGATAAAACCAATATTGGCGAAGTCGTTTTTTCGCCGGGATATACCGTAGGTTACCTGAGCCAGGAGCCCGAGCTGGACCCGCAAAAAACCGTTAAAGAAGTTGTAGAAGAAGGCGTGGCCGAAACCACCGCTTTATTGAAGGAATATGAGGACATCAACGAAAAATTCGGTTTGCCCGAATATTACGAGGATGCCGATAAAATGGACAAGCTAATGGCGCGCCAGGGCGAGCTACAGGATAAGATTGACGCGGTAAATGCCTGGGAGCTTGATGTAAAGCTTGAGCGTGCGATGGATGCCCTGCGCTGCCCGGACCCCGATACCAAAATTGCAGTGCTTTCGGGTGGCGAACGCCGCAGGGTGGCGCTTTGCCGTTTGCTTTTACAGGAGCCGGATGTTTTATTGCTGGACGAGCCGACCAACCACCTCGACGCTGAATCGATCGACTGGCTGGAGCAGCATTTAAAGCAATATAAAGGAACAGTAATTGCCGTAACACACGACCGTTACTTTTTGGATAATGTTGCCGGATGGATACTGGAACTCGACAGGGGAGAAGGCATACCCTGGAAAGGAAACTACTCATCCTGGCTCGACCAGAAAGCCAAACGTCTGGCGCAGGAGGATAAATCCGAAAGCAAACGCCAGAAAACGCTTGAGCGCGAACTGGAATGGGTACGCATGGGGCCGAAAGGCCGTCATGCCAAATCAAAGGCGCGCTTATCCAATTATGAAAAACTGGCATCAGAGGAAACCAAGGACAGGGAAGATAAACTGGAATTGTTTATCCCGCCCGGCCCACGATTAGGAAACATTGTTATTGAGGCCAATGGCGTAAGTAAATCATACGGCGACAAGCTGTTGTTTGATAACCTGAGCTTCTCGTTGCCGCCGGCCGGTATCGTAGGCATCATCGGGCCGAACGGCGCAGGTAAAACCACGCTTTTTCGTCTTATCACCGGGCAGGATCAGCCCGATTCGGGCACATTCAGGGTGGGCGAAACCGTAGCGCTGGGTTACGTTGACCAGTTGCATGATGACCTCGACCCGAATAAATCTGTTTGGGAGAATATTACTAACGGCCAGGAAACTATCCTGGTTGGCAACAAACCGCTCAATTCGCGGGCGTATGTTTCCAAATTCAACTTCAACGGCGCGGATCAGCAAAAGAAGGTGGGCGTATTATCGGGCGGCGAACGCAACCGGGTGCATTTATCCATCACGCTAAAAAAAGGATCGAACGTGCTGCTGCTGGATGAGCCTACCAACGATATTGACGTTAATACTTTACGCGCACTGGAAGAAGCCCTGGAAAACTTTGGCGGCTGCGCCGTAGTGATCAGCCACGACCGCTGGTTTTTAGACCGTATTTGTACCCACATACTCGCCTTTGAAGGCAATTCGCAGGTTTACTTTTTTGAAGGCAACTACTCGGATTATGAAGAGAACCGTAAAAAACGCCTGGGTGATATAGCGCCTAAGAGGATTAAGTATAAGAAGCTGACAGTGTAGGCTGAATTTTAGATTTACGAAGTTTTTAAAACTTCGTAAATCTTTCATTCCGGACGTTTCTTGCTTCCCCGCATTTTCAAATTTGCGCATTCGCACATCCCCACACCCCCACATTTTCCGAACTAACCTGTTAATATTCAGTCTAATGTTAACAAATAAATCATATCAAATTGACGTTAATATGGAATCTTATCGCTTATTTTTATAGACCGTAAAAAGGTCAGACGAAATTTAACCCTAAAAATAAATTTATGATCTGGAGAAAATTTAGTGGTGAGGTGATCCAATCGCCCATCTTAGAAGAAGTTGAAAGGGCCATCGAACGCGAAACAGGTCTGGGCAATAAGCTAAAGGTTTGTATCGGTACAGATTCGCAGGTTAAGGGGAGTGTTACGGATTTTGCTACGGTTATTGTGTTTTTGCGCGAACAGCGCGGCGGGTTTATGTTTATCCAGCAGGAGCGTACTTCCCAAAAGATGAGCATTAAGGAACGCATGCTGAGCGAGGTGCAAAAGTCTATCGATATTGCCTATAAGCTTTGCGACCTGCTCGACCTGTATGATGTCGACCTCGAAGTTCACGCCGATATCAATACCAACCCCATGTTTAAATCAAACCAAGCCTTGCACGAGGCCATGGGGTACATATTGTCGATGGGTTTTGTATTCAAGGCCAAGCCCGAAGCCTTTGCAAGCTCCTATTGCGCTAATAAAATGGTGCAATAGAATTAATTTAAATAAAATTTTGTTTTGTAAAAATTAATTTTTTAATTTTGATATTAACAAAATGTTAAGTTTTGTAACCGATTAGGCCCTCTTTCTTCATACACCTGTACATTAATTTAAAAGATATGACTGCTATTATCTGGACTCTTGTATTGACCAATATTGCACTGATGTTAATTAACAGGCTCGATTCAAAACGTGCCTGATTAGTCATTATTTGCTTGGCATCTTTTAATATTGGTAGGTATTAAAGTGCTATGTCTGCGCTTCCGTATAGCTATTCTCCCGGATATTCTTAAAAGAGTCCGGGTTTCGTGTTTATAAGCAACACTATTTCATAAACCCTGCCCCCCCCCGAACATCAGTCCTGTCAATTCCTCGTCTCACAAGTTCCCCAAATTGTATTTTATCATAAACCGGTAAACAATTTTTTATGCGCAATGTTATCCGTGGAAAAAAGTAATAAAAACGAGATACCTACTGATATGAAAAGAAAAATTTTACAACTGTATTCTATTGCGATAATAGCCGTTTTAAGCTCGTGCCACGCGTATAAAAATATCCCGTACTATCAAAATCTCGACCGGTCGCGCGTTACCGAAGAGGCAATTAACAATTATTCGCCTTTAAAGATACAGCCGGGCGATATACTTGGAATTAATGTGAACACTACTACGCCCGATGGCTCAGCGGTGTTCGGTACCAGTTTGAACCGCCCTATGGGTAATAACAGCGAGCCTGTTACCGTCAACCCTGTATATGGTTATATGGTTGACCCGAGCGGCAACATCCAGGTGCCATTTATAGGATCTGTGAATGTAAAGGGGCTAACAACCGACGAGGTTGCAAAACAGCTGAGCAACAGCCTGGTTACTTATTTAACCAAGCCTATTGTTAACGTCCGCATTATAAACTTTAAAATTTCGATAATGGGTGATGTGTTGCGGCCTGATGTTTATACAATTGCCAACCAGCATATCAATATCAACGAGGCGCTGAGCCTTGCCGGCGATCTGAATATTACTGCCAAAAGGAAGAATGTTTTGCTGATCAGGGAGCTGGATGGGAAACGACAATATTATACAATCGATCTAACACAAAAAGACCTGTTCAATTCGCCCTATTACTATTTAAAAAACAATGACATTTTGTACATCGAACCGGATAGAAACAAATATGATACGGTTGACAGAAGTTACCGTACCACAACTTTAGCTATTTCAGCTGTAAGCGCTGTTACTTCTATTATCGTTTCGTTACTATTATTAAGGAAATATTAAGACATGGCCGCTAAACAATTTATGAATACAGGCGCCCGCCAGAAAAAAGGCGATAACGATGCCATTAATTTCAGAGAAATATTAATTACCTATAGCCGGTATTGGTGGCTTTTCCTGATATCGGTGCTTATAGCAATGATCATTGCTTTTATTTTCTATAAACTTCAAAAACCGGTTTATACCGTTAAGGCATCGCTGGAAATGGAGGATAATAAAGACAGGCCGAGTGATGAAAAATCGGCCTTGCAGCAGCTCGATCTTTTTAGCGAACCAAAGGTAGTGGAGAATGAGATCGAGATATTAAAATCGCGCCAGCTTGTAAAACGAGTTGCAGAACATTTACAGCTATGGATAAGTTACAAGTCAGCGGATGGCTTTAAAAAAGACGAATTATATCATAATTCACCGATCAGGTTCAAAGCACTCAGGTTATACGATGCGATGTCGACCCAAAAGCTTGATGTGCATATAATTGACGCAAAAACCTATTCGGTTAACCAGCAGCCGGGCAAACATCAATTTGGCGAAACCATCAGCGATAGTTTAGGCATATGGAGTATAAGCCGCTCACTTGGCCTGTCAAACTTTATCGGTAAAACCATACAGGTTACTTTAAATAACCCCGAAGCTACGGTTACCGCATATCAAAAATCGCTTAGCGTCGCCCTTATCGAAAAAATGACGTCGGTTATCGAAATTTCGCTCAATGACCAGGTTCCGGAAAGGGGCGAGGATTTTGTTAACAACCTTATTTACTTTTACAACCAGGGCGAGGTTGCGCAAAAAAATAATATTACCAAAAGCACGCTTAGCTTCATAGACAAACGGCTGGATTCGTTGCGCGGCGAACTTAACATAGCCGAAACGAGGGTAGCCGGCTACCGCAGCGGAAATGGCATAACGGATGTGAACGCACAATCGCAAATATACCTGCAGGATGCCCAGGCCAATAGCGCCAAGCTGAATGATATTAATGTACAGTTAAATGTAATTAACAACCTGGAGAGCTATGTAAACACCCCGGGTAATAGCGACCAGA
Source organism: Mucilaginibacter sp. (assembly GCA_035568395.1). Classification (GTDB taxonomy): domain Bacteria; phylum Bacteroidota; class Bacteroidia; order Sphingobacteriales; family Sphingobacteriaceae; genus Mucilaginibacter. Next base: position 11,266 of record DATMOF010000002.1, read on the forward strand.
ACGTTCCGTCGACCATGGGGATATCCGATCCGGGCCTGGTATCTCTTGTGCAAAAATTATCCGACCTGCAGTTGAAAAGAACGGAAATGCTGGGCAACACGCCGGCAGGCAACCCTGCATTTGAGCCAATAAATAAACAGATCGCATCGGTTAAACAAGCGATCAAGGAAAATATCAGGAATATCAAATCAAATTTAATTGCTGCCCGCAACCAGGTGCAATCATACAAGGCCCATGTTCAGTCGTCTATCCAAAGCGTACCGGGGCACGAAAAACAACTGGGAAACCTAAACCGCCAGCAATCAGTAAAAGAGAACCTGTACACCTATCTGCTGCAAAAGCGCGAAGAGATATCCTTACGCTATGCTTCGGCCATGCACGATGCACGCATGGTGGATATGGCCTACACCGTGCCGCCAAGCGCCACAAAAAAATACACCCCTTTCGCCATTGCATTTTTACTTGGGCTGATTTTTCCGGGCGGCTATATTTATGCTAAAGACATAGTTAAAAACAACATTACCAGGCGCCGGGATATTGAAGATGCAACCGAGGTGCCTTTACTTGCCGAAATAAGCTATGTAAAACTGCCTTCGGAAATTGTGCTCAACAACGAAAAAAACAAGTTCAGTTTTACACTGATCGAGCAATTCCGGCACTTACGAACGCAGCTTAATTTCCTCAACCCGGAAGGGCAAAAGGGATTTGTTACCATGATCACGTCGAGTTTATCGAACGAGGGGAAAAGCTTTGTAAGTACCAACCTGGCCGTTTCGCTGGCCAAGTCGGGCAAGCGGGTTATTTTATTGGAAATGGATATTTATAAACCTAAAATATCCCAAATGTTCAATTTGCCCGGGTCAAAAGGATTATCCGATTATTTGGCAGGGAAGGCAAGCCGGAAGTCGGTCGTGCAGCAGCCTGCAGGGTACCCCGAACTGGACATTATCGGGTGCGGCGAGTTCATCGACGACTTCTCCGAACTGCTGGATCAAAATAAATTTAAAGAATTACTGGAAGAATTAAAGCCGGACTATGATTATATTTTGGTTGATACTCCGCCGGTGCATAGTATAAATGATGCTTTTATAATTGCCGCGTCCTGCGATGTTACACTATTTGTGGTTCGTTATAACCATACATCAAAAAGCTTGCTGCCTTTTATTCAAAAGCTGTATGCTGGGGAGATGCTGCCAAACATGAATATTGTGTTTAACGGTTTAGCTGAAGGAAGGGACGGCGAAGGATATAAATATGAAACCTACTATTATAACAAAAAGGTGCCGGTTTGATATATAAGTCAAACATCAATGCAGTCTCACTTAATTGCATTAAGGTTTTCGAACTTGGGTCGGTATAAACGTGATATGACTGCTAGGCATCCGGTGCAGCAATAGCTGTTAAAAAAGTGCGCCGGATGCTTTACCAGCCATTAAACGAAAAAACATACAATGAAAATCACTTCAACTGAATCATACAACTTATTCCTGCGCCTGGATAATGAATAAACATTTACCAAATTTAGATCCGTTACGATTTTTTGCCGCTGCAACAGTGGTGTTTTATCATGTCGACGCATTCCTTCTTGCAAATCATTATAAAAACGCGCCTTTAATATTTTTTCCTTTTGAGCATGGTGATCTTGCAGTGGTGTTTTTTTTTGTACTGAGCGGCTTTTTAATTACCTATTTATTACTTGTTGAAAAGGAAGAGCGTGCACACATCTCTATTAAGAAATTCTATCTGAAAAGAATTTTCAGGATATGGCCGTTATATTTTCTAATCGTAATATTGGCTTTTTCGTATTTTAATTTCAGCAGTTACTTTTTTATCGACGGCCCGCCAAATGTTATTGATGCAGGGAAGCACCTGGTACTGAATATTATATTACTGCTGTTGATCGCTCCGAATGTTGCCTTATTAAGCACCACGTCGTTAGGGTATGCTAACCCAACATGGTCAATCGGTGTTGAAGAGCAATTTTACCTTTTATGGCCCTGGCTGATAAGAAGTAAGCATTACTTTATGTATATCCTATATATTATTGTTATTATGTATTTGCTCAGTAACGGCATCGTTGCCAGGGGATTAACAATGTTGGTAAAATATCACATATTAGAAATCAATTCAGTACTCTACACATTGATTTTTAAAATAAATAAGTTTTTTACTTTTTGGGCTTCATTCAAAATTGATGCGATGGCAATAGGCGCCATCGGAGCCCATCTGTTTGTAAAACGATCCTGGTTGCTTCAAACGTTGTATTCCAGGAGCTTTCAAATTTTCACATGGTCGATCTTTGTAATACTTATATTTTTTCATCATGTGGTTCCCTACCAGGTTTACGCGATAATTTTTATGCTGATAATACTTAACATTTCAACCAACCCCGATACGATAATTAACATACCAAATCGCACATTAAATTATTTAGGGAAAATATCTTACGGCATTTATATGTACCACCTGCTCACTGTTATACCGGCGATAAAATTTGTTACTACGGTATGCCGTTTACCAGTCAATATTTATACGGAAATTTTAATATGTTTTATATCGCTCATCCTTACCATCGCGATAGCATTTGTTTCATTTAACACCTTTGAAATATTCTTCTTAAGGATTAAAGATAGATTGACTGCTTATAACCATAATAGGCATAAAAAGGTGGTCACTGTGTGATCCGAAAAACCAGCATATAACCGTTCGGTAAATTTGGCAAACAACCGTCATCTGCCTTCCGGTTGTTTATAGCAACCGGAAGGCAGATGTAGTATGAACGACCGTATAATTAGCTGGAAAGCGGGTGATGATCTTATCACCCGTTTCAGGATTATTTAGATCATTAAGTGCCGGATATTGACCAACAGCGTCAACTCGTTCTGGGTGTGATAATCAATTACATCAGGGTTAAATAAATTGAATTATTGCGGCCTGTTTTAAAACCATTAGGAGATTAACTGGTTATGAAAGTGGAAATTTATAAATAGGTTATTCCCTATTTAATTGATAAAAAAATAAAGTATAAAAATAATTACGTGGTAAAGTTGGTTAAGGAATATATAGGATCTTTATTTAAGGCAAATAAGGCACGGACGGGGAATGTTACATTTAATATTATTATGTCCTTTTTATTGAGGGCAGTAAGCATTGTAGTTTCGTTCCTGGTTATTTCGTTTTCTTTAAAATTACTGGACACCAGCAAATACGGAATATGGCTTGCCATTTCGTCTACGGTGGGATGGGTAAGTATACTGGACATCGGGCTTGCAAATGGCCTGCGGAATAAAGTTGCGGAATATTTGGCAATAAAGGATTACGATCAGGCTAAAATAGCAGTGTCGTCTACTTACGTTATCCTTTTTATGATCATGATCCCGATCATCCTGTTCACAGTTTTCGGGTTAAGGTTTATAAACTGGAATTCGGTTTTCAACACTAAACTAAATGAACAGGAACTGCTGTATACCATGATGACCGTTTTTGTGGGCTTATCACTACAGTTTATATTAAAACCTATTTCATCAATACTTCAGGGCGATCAAAAAATATACAAAGCGAATCAGATTCAATTGATATGCAATTTTGTCCCGCTTATACCTATTATTTTTTTCAGTAAATATTTGCAGGGCTCAATGGTTGCAATGGCATTTGCGCAAACCATACTTCCTGTTTTTGTAATGTTTGTTTACACCATAATTTTATTCAAGGTGAGATATAACAACATAAAGCCATCTGTAAAGCATGTTGATTTAAAAAAGAGCAAGTCGCTCTTCGGCCTTAGTTTTGCATTTTTTATTGTGCAGATTGCCGGTGTATTTCTTTATTCTACAACCGAATTAATCATAACCCGCGAGTTTGGCGGTTCGGATGTTACGCTTTATAATTTGTTGTTTAAATATTTCTCAACAGCCGGTTTGGTCTTTAATATAATCCTGGCAACATATTGGAGCGCCTTCACTAATGCTTTTGCGCTGAATGACTTCACCTGGATAAGGACGAGTATTTCAAAATTACTCAAAATTTCGTGCCTGTTATTATTGGTGATAATTGTCCAACTGGTTTTGGTGAAACCTGTATTCAACATTTGGGTAGGTCAAAAAATACATGTACCGCTAATGTTAAGTTTGGTTATGGCTATATATTTCGGGGCCAATTTATTTACAGCAATGTATGCTATAGTATTAAACGGCACCGGCAAAGTTAAAATGCAATCCATCGTTTCTATTATAACCGCCATGTTACATATTCCGGTGGTGTTGTTTTTTATCAGGTATCTGCATTTCGGACTAAACTCACTTGTATATGCAAGTATTATTTGGGCAATGGTGCAAGTAGTTATGTGGAGAAAGGAAATTAGTTCGGTATTGAAACTAGACCCCCAGTTAAATGAGCGGGAGTTAATTGATGCCGAACAAATTGTGGTTATAAATAATTAGCTGTATTATGTATTACTTTATAACAGTTCTATTTATTCTTCTTTCAGCTAAGGGGTGTTTTCTGTACTTCTCAAATATATGGTGGTTTTTAATTGATTTGATCATTATTTGGGTGGGTCTTGAAAAAGGGCGATTTACAAAAAAGGATTTTAAATTATTATTGATCTTTTCATCGCTTTATATTGGGTTTTGCACATTCCGTTCCGTGTTTCTTGTTCACCTTCCGATAAGTTTCTGGATAAGCGATGTGGTTTTCCTATTCAAATTTATTCTCACCAGTTTTCTTTATTGTGCCGTTTTAAAGGATAAGGCTATTTTTTATCTAACCAGGGTGATCATCCACCTGGCTATGATCTCAATACCCTTTTATCTTTTACAGTTGGTCTCCGGAGACCTGGTTTACAAATTGGGGCGGCTTATCAATTTGCCACCTCATGTTCACGATGATGTGTATACCAATTTTATAATATTTACCTACGTAAAGCTCCATGCTATACGAAATTCAGGCTTTGCGTGGGAGCCGGGTGCATTTGGGTTCTTCCTTAATATGGGTTTGCTGATGCACTTGCTTACCAATAATTTTGTTCTTGACAAAAAGGTAAAATGGGTTGTTGTAGCAATTATAACTACACTGTCCACCACATCGTTTATAGCGTTGCTGGTTATTACGTTTATTTTTCTCCGTGCTAACGGGGTAAAGCTAGCTACATTACTGATCTTCATAGTGCCGGTGTTGTTTATTTTAATATTTCAGCTTCCTTTTTTATTCGAAAAAATAGCCTACATCTATAATCGTGATTCGGAGGATATGAACAATATTGATTTTTTGAGCAGCTGGTATTATAAACGGGGGCAGCAAATGCCCCTGAACCGGTTTTCAAGCATGTTGTACCTGATCCAGTTATTTGGCAGCAATTTAATTTGGGGGATTTCAAATATTTATGAAGACTCTGTCCCGATTCTTAAAACCATTAATATTTCAAACGGCATCTTCGCATTTATGGCCAAGTACGGGCTCATCGGGTTGGCTTATTTACTCAGCAGATGTTACGTTTTGTTCAAAAAATTCACACAAAGCATAGAAATAAGTTTATACTGCTTGGTGGTAATACTTATCCTCGGCTTTGGCGAACAAATATTTTTGATCCCTTTAATGATGTGTTTTTTCTTTTTATACTATTATTCGGAGCCCGAAACAGATGAAGCAGATGAAGAATATATCGAAGAGCCGGAGATACCATTTACAAACCGCCGTGGTATCAATAGCAGGAGAGGAATAGGCATCTCAAAAATGAAACAACAAATGAATTGAAACAATAGCCGCGAAGATGTACTATTTTATCACTCTTCTTTTTGTTTTTCTTTCCTCAAGGGGTTCGTTTTTTTATTTCTCAAATATTTGGTGGATTTTAATCGATCTAACCATCATTTGGGTCGGCCTGGAAAAGGGAAGATTTACCAAAAGCGATGTTAAGTTGTTTGCGGGCTTTTCTGTCATTTATATCACATTCTGTACTATCCGGGCACTTTTCCTTACCCACTTATCGGTAGGGTTTTGGGCCAGCGACATTTTATTTCTGTTCAAATTCATTCTTACAAGCTTTCTTTATTGCGCCGTTGTAAAGGAAAAATCGGTTTACTACTTAACAAAGGTTATCATACAGTTAGCTATCATTTCGTTGCCCTTTTATTTTTTGCAGTTGATATCAGGTGACCTGGTTTACGCCATCGGGCAGTTCATTAACCTGCCGCCGCATATCAACGGCGGATATACCAATTTTTTGGTGTTTACCTATGTTAAAGTCCATGCCATCCGAAATTCAGGTTTTTCGTGGGAGCCGGGTGCGTTTGGTTTTTTTTTAAACATAGCGCTTTTGATGCGCCTGCTAACCAACGGGTTTACTTTTGATAAAAAGGCCATTTGGCTGGGGCTGGCTGTTGCTACTACCCTGTCAACCACGTCATACATCGCCTTATGGGTAGTTATCTTTTTATACTTCCGGGCAAATGGGGTAAAATTCAGTAAACTAATGTTTTTTATAGTTCCGGTTGCGTTGGTACTTGCCTTCCAGTTGCCTTTTTTGGTGAACAAAATAAGTTTTATTTATGCCAATGATTCGCAGGACATGACGCGTATCGAGTTCTTGAGCGGATGGTATTATAAACACGGCCAGCAGATGCCATTGAACCGGTTTTCGAGCATGATCTATTTGTGCCAGTTATTTGGCGCCAATATGATATGGGGCGTTTCAAATATTTACGAAGAGACTGTTCCGATCCTTAAGAATATTAACATTTCAAACGGGATTTTTGAATATATGGCAAAATTTGGTTTAATCGGATTAGTCTTCTTTTTAAGCAGGTGTTATTTGTTTTTCCGAAAATTCACGACCACCGAAATAAGCCTGTATTGTTTACTCATGATCCTTGTGCTGGGCTTTAGCGAATCCATATTTTTAATTTCGCTCACCATATGTTTTTTCTTTTTGTATCGTTACTCAGACCCCGTCGGGGAAGCAGAAAGCGTACCCTTGGCCCCGGAGGAAAATAGAAATATATCGATGGGACATTTTCGACGAAAACTAAACCTGCATATGAGCAGGAAAAATATCAAAGATCAATTACTCGACCTAAAAACAACCAAAAACAATTACAATAAATAAAATATAACCGATCGCTCTATGAAGGTATACTTTGACCATCAAATATTCTTAACACAAAAAGTAGGAGGTATCTCCAGGTATTTTTACGCGTTGAAACGGGCATTGATTGAAAATAACCTTTGCGAAGTAGATAATTGGGCTTTATTTTATAGAAATTCCTACTTCGGGCCCGGCAACGGTGCGTTTTATCTTAATTCATTCCCCTTAAAAAAGGTGGATGACCTGATCGGAACAACTAAAGGACTGAGGACTTTAGGGGCCTTTAATGAGCTTGTGGCGCTTTGGCGGCTTAAAAATAACGACAGCGATGTAATCCATCTTACAGCCGACAATGCCGGTTACATGAAGCGGATGAAAGGCAAAAAGCCAATCGTTGTTACTGTACATGATCTCATCCCGGAGTTATATCCCGACTATTTTGATGATATAGGCCGGCGACTGAAAATAAGAGAAGACACCTTCAGAATGGCCGACCATCTTATTTGCATTTCAGAATCGACAAAACGCGATCTAAAAGAAATTTATGGTTTCAAAGACGACGAGATATCAATGGTATATCATGGGCCACCCGATTATATGGTCAAAAAAAGGGAGTATAAGCTGATAAACCCGGAAACCAACGCGAAGCAGGACTATCTTTTGTACGTAGGCGACAGGAAAACCGGGTATAAAAATTTTTGGCCAATGGTTGAAAATGTGGCTCCGGTATTAAAGGATAATAAACACCTTAAATTATTGTGTGTAGGTGCAGATTTCAAACCGGATGAACTGGAAAAATTCAGCAGGCTCGGGCTCAGTAATTCAGTAGCGTCAATACATGCCCACGAAGATGAATTATTCTCCATTTACGAAAATGCAGTGTGTTTTATTCTTCCCTCAATTTATGAGGGCTTCGGCTTTCCGCTGCTTGAGTCGATGAAGGCCGGCTGCCCGATATTGTCAAGTAATTCATCAAGTTTACCCGAGGTGGGCGGAAATGGCGCATTGTTTTTTGACCCGGTAAGCTTTGATGGATTTGCCGGCAACCTGGATGTTATTTTAAACCAGCCGGACGCGGTGAAGAAATTAACAGGCGACCAGGTTGCGCAATTAAAAAAATTTAGCTGGAAAATCACCGCTGAGCAAACCTATGAGGTATATAAACGTTTAGTGTAAGGTTTGAAAAAATTAGCAATGAAATTTGAAGTAAACATGAGTGTTGTAAATGCCACTTATTTTTGCCGGAATTTAAAAATGGGAAACAAAAAAGCATTTCAATTGGAACTAACGAGAATATGAAAAATAAGTTGAAAATTGCTGCGCTTGCATGTTCCTATAACAGGTTAGAGAAAACTGCCTCATTTTTAAAAAGTGTATCATCGCAAGCACTTCCGGAAAATTACGCATTGGATATGTATCTTTTGGATGATAATTCCCCCGACGGGACTGCAGATTATGTGCGGGAGCATTTTCCTACGGTGAAACTTGTTGAGGGCACCGGTTCTATGTTCTGGGCCGGCGGGATGCGGGCACTTTGGTCGCACGTATTAAAACAGGGCGATTACGACTTTTATTTACTGTTAAATGATGACGTAGTGTTGTACGACGGGGCAATAGAGCGATTGCTGGCTGCTTACAACTTATCCAAATCTCCCGATAATATTATACTTGGCAGTGTACAACACCCCGGCAAGCCTAAAGTTACCTATGGGGGTTTCAAATTAAGAAACAAGCTGATGGGGTTAACTTCGCTGGAAACACCCGACCCGGTTAATTTAATAGCTTGCGATATAGGCAATGCAAATATTATGCTCGTCGATCGTTCGACGGTCAATAAAATAGGAATTTTATCAGGCGCTTACACGCATGCTTTTGCTGATTTCGATTACACATTAACGGCCAATAAAAATGGAGTGAAAGTATGGCTTGGCCCGGGGTTTTATGGCTCATGCGAAAATGATCATGGCTTAAGCTGGCTTCCGCAAACAACCCCCTTAAAAAAACGCATCGAATATTTATACAGCCCCAAAGGAATAGCCCTTAAAGAATATATGCTTTATATCAAAAGACATTTTCCTTATGCGCTGCCCGATAAATATGTAAAAGCCTGGTTAAAAACCTTGTTCCCGTTTGTGTACGATACCTTTAAAAAAACGACATAAACACATAAAACTTAGAGCCGGTCCCCACTTTTTTACTCACTGGATTGCACAAGCGATCCGCATTAAAGCAAATAAAAGGTCAATAGGATATGACGAAAGTTTTAATAATGCATAATGATTTACGCGCTTACTGGAAACGAAGAGTATTTTTTTTGCGCGACTTTTTAAAATCAAAAAATATTTACCTGTATGCGGTTGAATTATTCGGGAAGGGTTCTCCGTACGAATTTGATCCATTTATACAAACCGAAACCTGGTGGGATTGCCTTTTTCCCGAACGTAGCTTCGCCGACCTAACGGCGGCTCAAATTAAAAAGGCGGTATTTGAAAAACTGGATGAAGTTAACCCGGATGTTGTAATTGCCGGGTCTGTGGCATTTTCGTCGGGCGCGCTGGGCTTGAGGTGGGCTAAAAGAAATAAAAAGAAGTTCATCATGTTTGATGATGCCAAGGCAACCGATGTTAAGAGAAATATACTGGTGCAGACTGTCAAAAACCTAATCATCAATCAGATTGATGCGTTTTGGCTACCCTCAACTAATTATACTGATGGGTACGCAGCGCTTTACCATAAAAAATCAGTACATTATTTTTTTGGATTTAATTCTATCGACAATGATCTTTTTAAGTTCGATGGGGAGAAGAGTTTTAACAACGGGAAGATCATCAGCGTTTGCCGTATGGTGCCCAAAAAAAACATGGAGAACCTGCTAAAGATATGGCAGTTTGTTGAAGAGAATAATGATTATTACAAGCTCATCATCATTGGAGACGGGCCGTTGTTAAATGACCTGAAAACCCTGGCAAATACACTCGGCCTTCACCGGGTCGAATTCCTGGGCGCCATACCAAACGACCAGTTGCCAAAATATATGCATGAAGCAGATGCGTTTATATCATCAAGTTTGGCCGAAAGCTGGGGATTGATGGTAAACGAAGCCATGGCGGCCGGCTTACCGGTATTATTAAGCGACAGGATAAATGCCGCAGGCACCCTCTTGAAGGAGGGTGTCAATGGCTACGGGTTTGATGCCATGAATATCCATGAAATGCAAAAAAAAGTGATGGATTTTATAGACCTGCCGGAGAACGAAAAGAAGGAAATGTCAAACAACTCATTGCGGATTATAGGTACAATGGATTATGAAAACATGGGAACGCAACTGGTATCTATGCTCAAAATATTGGCCGCTGAGCCACCTAAGAAAGTGGGATTGCTCCCATACGTAGCTATTAATTTATGGCCAGGAAGGTATAATACAAAAGGCTGGGATAACGTGAAGCAATAGACGGTTCTGCTGCCATCGGACACTTTCAAAAGATATAACTGGTAACCATGCTGATACCTGGAAATATAATTGCGAATGCCGACGATTTTGGTTTAAATACCGCTGTCAATAAAGGCATATTACATTGCTACGAAAACGGTTATATCAACAGTACTTCAATAATGACTAACCGGCTGAATTTTGAAGAGGCCATAGATATGATACATGCGAATAAGATCATAACCAATGTGGGTTTGCATGTTGATTTTGTGAACTTTAAACCCGCCAGCGATTTCCGCGATAAGCGGTTTCTTACGAGTTCGGGAATATGGGATCAGAAGAAGACCGATAATGTGTTTAATTTTTTCGATTCTCAAACAAAGCGCTATTTTTCGAAAGAGATTGAAGCGCAAATTCAAAAAGTGCTGAAAACGGAGGTAAAGCTTACGCATATGGATACCCATCGCCACCTGCATATTTTGCCGACTTACTTCAAAATATTTATAAAAATTGCTAAGCAGTACAACCTGAAATTGAGGCTTGCTCAGAGTTTTAATGAAGGGAATTATCTCAAATTTCTATACCGGAAATTCGTGAATAACGAAATTAAAAAGGCCTGTTGCAACTATGCCGATGCTTTTGAAACAGTGCCCCACTTTTTAAAACAAACGCATGATATTAGTTCTCCGTTAACAACAGAAATTATGCTTCACCCGATAATGAATGAGTCGGGCGAATTAACCGACCATTATTCAGCAACTGATTTAGCCGGTTGGATATCATGGTTAAAAGTGTTCAATAAAGTTTAATTGCAGTAAAATGAAAAACCGGGTATTTTTTTTTATGGTGTTGGGCATATTTACATTAAGTGTTGTCAGCAGGGCATATGGATTATCCTATGCCATAAAGCTCAACGGTTATCACGATCTGACCATTAGCGGCAGAGTTATAAACGGTGGTAACGTTCCGGCTATTACGTTAACCAACTGTCATAACATACATATTACTAAAAATCTATTAGGAAATTCATCTGATGCGGGCATTTACCTGTATAACTGCTATAATATTACCATTGATTATAATAAGATAGCCAACGTAAGCACCGGTGTGTATGTTGTAAATACAACAAGGGGCGGCATATCGGTTGTGCACAACCAGTTCCGTAATATGCATGGCCCTATGCCGCGCGGACAGTTTGTGCAGTTCAATAACGTTAACGGGCCTTATAACACAATAAGCTATAACCGCGGCGAAAACATACCCGGAGATAGCAACCCGGAAGATGCGATCAACATATTTAAGAGCACCGGCACTCCCGATAGCCCTATCAAGATCGTTGGCAACCGTATACGGGGCGGCGGGCCAAGCAAATCAGGAGGCGGTATAATGCTCGGCGACAACGGCGGCGGGTACCAGGTCGCCTCCGGCAATATACTGGTTGATCCCGGTCAATACGGCATTGCGGTTGCCGGGGGCGACCATATTGCGCTTACCGGCAATATGATATATGGCAGGGCGCAATACTTTACCAATGTTGGTATATATGTTTGGGGCCAGGGGGGATATCATTGCTCCAACATTACCGTTAGCCGGAACAGGGTGAGGTTTATGAACGCTAAAAACATGGAAAATGATAGCTGGATAGGTACCGGTGAATCTAAGCCGGCCGGTTGGGACAATAATGAATGGGGCGCACAGATAGGCCCGGCAATTTTACCACGGGCCATCGTTTCATTTTAATTTTAATCAAATACGGTCAAAAAGCCAAAGCATAGATGCTTTGGCTTTTTTGTTTATTTATATATGCCGCGTCGATACCGGATTTTAAATGAAATGTCATTCGGAGAAATAAAAATATCATAATTTAATTTTAGGTTATTTTTAATAAGTATAATGTTGTAATTTATTTTCTAAAAAATTAAAAGTGTATTTTTTAATGGACAATATTATATACATCTTTTTACGGGATTTTCGATAGAGGTCTGCAAATCGTTCCATCTGCCCTTTACTTCGTGATTTTTTTGAGAATGCCATTAGCGTGGTTTTATATTCAAGGCTGTATATTATAATCTGATTTTCAGTTTGTTATATAAAGTGACTTCGTTTTAACGAATCGCTATTTTCATTTTATTAAAATATTTTCCTTAAATGGCTTAATAGTTGCATTTAAATCATTAATATTAATCAATGATAAATATATAGATTAATATAACAACTTGTAGGAATAAAAATAAAAAATTAGTTAAAAAAATTAATCAAATGGAAAGCCTCTCTACCGTTCAACTGTCAGGATATTCAATCTTAAGCTCTGATGTAAGTCAGCTAAAATACGACAGCAAATGTATTATAAATACTGTTAATCAATATTCGTACATTATTGCTGAAAATGATAAAGAATTTAAAAATGCCTTGTTAAATTCAGATGTTTTATTGCCTGATGGGGTTGGAGTAACAGCTGCGGTTAAGTTAATCAATAACCAATCGATAAAAAAAATTGCCGGTGCAGATGTGCACGAACATTTCCTAAATAAATTAAACGCTGAAGGCGGAAGCTGTTTCTACCTGGGAGCTTCCGATGCAACCTTATCAAAAATCAAAGAGAAAATCAGCCGCGAATATCCAAACATTAAAGTTGGTGTATATTCTCCTCCGTTTAAAGCGTCTTTTTCTGATGAAGAAAATGTAGAAATGATCAGCAGGGTTAATGAGTTTAAACCGGATGTGCTTTTTGTTGGCATGACCGCCCCAAAGCAGGAAAAATGGATATACAAGCATAAAGATAATTTAGACGCAGGCGCCGTTTGTGCGATAGGCGCTGTTTTCGATTTCTTTGCAGGAACCGTTAACCGTCCGTCAAAATTTTGGCAGAACCTGGGCCTTGAGTGGTTTGTACGCCTGGTTAACGAACCAAAACGTATGTATAAAAGATATTTGATTTACGGCCCTGCATTTGGTATGGAGCTGTTAAAAATGAAAGTAAACCAGCTTTCTGGTAAATTCGCTCCCCAAATTCCGGCGAAACTGGCCCCTCAATATATATCTCAAGCCCAGCTTAACTATAATAACAATAAGTTGGCGGCTTAATGATCCTTCTTCAAGTATAAATAGTTTTCTTTGTGATCCCGGGTCATTTTAGAAAACTATTTTTTTTTTTGAATGTTATTAAGCTGAATTTAAATAAAAGTATTATCATTAACCCCCAAATAAAATTGTTAAAATTTGAATTGACATTACCAAAACCCTCCCTATAAAAACATGAAAAAAAGAGCTTTAATCACAGGCATAACAGGTCAGGATGGTGCATACCTTGCTGATCTGCTCCTCTCAAAAAATTACGAAGTACATGGTATAAAACGTCGCAGTTCGTTATTTAATACCGATCGGATAGATCATTTATACCAGGATCCGCACGAGTCGGATATCAGTTTTGTTTTACATTACGGCGATTTGACCGATTCGGCCAATATTATCCGCATCATTCAGCAGGTACAGCCAGACGAGATATACAATTTAGGTGCGATGTCGCATGTAAAGGTGAGTTTCGATACACCGGAATACACCGCTAACGCCGATGGTATTGGTACATTGAGGATATTGGAAGCTGTACGGTTACTAGGTTTAACCGAAAAAACCAGGATATACCAGGCCTCAACTTCCGAGCTATATGGCTTGGTGCAGGAAGTTCCGCAACGCGAAACAACACCGTTTTATCCCCGATCGCCCTACGCCGTTGCTAAATTATATGGTTACTGGATCACTGTAAACTATCGCGAGGCTTACAATATGTATGCTTGCAACGGAATATTGTTCAACCATGAAAGCCCGCTGCGCGGTGAAACATTCGTGACCCGTAAAATTACCCGGGCTGCAGCAAAAATAGCTATGGGACTGCAAAGCAAATTGTTTTTAGGAAACCTTGATGCCAAACGGGATTGGGGACATGCCAAAGACTATGTTGAGGCCATGTACCTTATTTTGCAGCAGGATAAACCCGAAGACTTTGTAATTGCTACAGGCATTACTACAACTGTACGCGATTTTGTACGTATGGCTTTTGCACAAACTGGCATTACCGTGGAGTTTAAAGGCGAGGGCATCGACGAAAAAGGATATGTTGTAAGCTGCAGTAACCCCGATTACCAGGTTGAAGAAGGTACCGAAGTGGTTGCTGTTGACCGCGAATATTTCAGGCCGACCGAAGTAGAATTGTTAATCGGCGATCCGACAAAGGCGCAAACCCAATTGAACTGGAAACCAAAATATGATTTACAGGGATTGGTTAACGAAATGGTGGCTGCCGACCTTGAACTCTTCCGCAGGGAAAGGCTTTTGGTTGACTCTGGCTTTGTTGTTAAAAATCAATATGAATAATTAAGAATTAGCGCCAAACGCTGTTCCTGAAATACATAAGTTTCTTTTGCTTTAAAGGCCCGGTTTCGCCGGGCCTTTTTGTATGCGGTAAGTTATTTCGTAAACTCCAAAATTTATATAATTTAGGGGCCGCATGGAAGCAAAAAACAACAAAAAAACAATCTGGGCATGGAGCATGTTCGACTGGGCCAATCAATCCTACAATATGGTTATCACCTCAACCATATTCCCGGCCTATTATGTTTATTACACTACCAACCAAAAAACCCATAACGATGTAGTTACGTTTTTTGGGCACAAGTATGTAAATACGGTATTGCAAACCAATATACTGGGCCTCTCATACCTGATGATCGTCGTGATGCTGCCCATATTAACTTCCATAGCTGATTACCGGGGTAATAAGAAACGATATCTACAATTTTTTACATGGATGGGCGGCCTGGCATGTGCGGGCTTATTCTTTTTTACGCCGGGCAGCAGCCTTGAGCTTCCATTGATTTTTTATGGTTTGGCGTCAATTGGTTATTGCGGCGGCTTTGTATTTTACAATTCCTACCTGCCGCAGATTGCCACGGTCGACCAGCAGGATGCCGTAAGCGCCAAAGGATTTATTTATGGTTTTGTTGGAAGTATTGTTGTACAGATATTATGTTTTATCGTGGTATTGTCTCCCAAAACTTTTGGAATCACCAGCGACGACCTGCCGGCGCGTATTTCATTCCTGATCGTAGCTGTTTGGTGGATAGGCTTTTCGGTTATTCCTTTCATTATGCTGCCGAAAGGCGAGCCCAATGCCGGTTCGCATAAATACAATGTTTTAACAGGCGGGTTTAAGGAACTGGCTAAGGTGTTTGGTAAGATCAGGAAAATGCCCCTGTTAAAACGTTTTCTGGCCGCATTCTTTTTCTATTCTGTCGGGGTGCAAACCATTATGCTGGTGGCCGCCAACTTCGCCGCTAAGGAGCTTCACATGTCCGACGACCACCTGATAAGCATCATCCTGATCATCCAGGTTGTGGCTATCATAGGCGCGTATATCACATCCAAATCATCTGCAAAATATGGTAATGTCCGTACGCTGATCGGCCTGGTAACCATCTGGACGATACTATGCCTGCTGGTTTATTTTATTGCGAATGAAACCCAGTTTTATGTGGCTGCATTTTTTGTTGGGTTGGTAATGGGCGGGGTACAGTCGCTGTCGCGCTCTACTTATTCAAAATATCTTCCGGAAAACATCCCGGATACAGCGTCATTCTTTAGTTTTTACGATGTAACCGAAAAGTCTTCAATCGTGGTGGGCTTATTTTGCTTTGCCCAGGTGGAAGCGTTCACGCACGAAATGCGCGACTCGGCCCTGGCCCTGGATATATTTTTCGCATTAGGTTTGTTGTTATTGGTTGTACTGCTTGTTGCAGAGAAGAAATCTGTAAAACGCATTGCAGTTGCCTGATCGGTTTGGGCGTTATAATTTAATTAATTTAGTTTTATATTTACAATAGATTCCGCCCCTCAGCCGGAAGTTTGAGCTTATAATAACCTTTAACCAAATTATAAATGCTATGAAAAGACTATCATTTCTATTTACCCTGCTGGTGATCGCTTTTGCCAGCAGTTCGGTGTATGCCCAGTTTACCCAAAGTCAAATGGTTGACGAATGGCAGCGTGCAAAGCTTTACACCAGGGACTATCTCGATGCGATGCCGGCGGATGGATACAGCTTTAAAGCCACCCCCGAGGTGCGCACCTTTGCGCAGCAGATGCTTCACCTGGCCGATGGCAATTACTTCATGGTATCTGCGGCTACAGGCCAGCCAAGCCCGATGGGGCAAACTTCTGCTGAAAGAACGGTAGCGCCAACTAAGGAGGCCACAACCAGGGCGGTTATGGAAAGTTACGATTATGTGATGAGAAGTTTGCAGGGCATGACGACTGCCCAGTTGCAGGAAACTGTCAAGCTCGAAGGCCACGAAGTATCAAAATCAGCGGTATTCGGGAAGGCGTTTGAACATCAAACACACCACCGGGGGCAAACAACCGTTTATCTCCGCTTAAAAGGCGTAAAGCCACCCCAGGAAAGGTTATTCTAATTAAAACGTAAGTGAATAAGGCCCGGTTCGAAAGTTCGGCCCCGGGCCTTTTAATAGCAGGATTTATAATTGGTTAGCTATTAGTTCTTACTGGTTTTGTCAAGTGCAGCTATTGCATTCGTTTGGTATTCAATAGCAGGTTTATAATTGCTGCCGCCGATCTCAACCGCCATATTGTAATCGGCAATGGCCTTACGATAATTGGTTTTGCTGGCGCCTAATTTATAATAGGCATAGCCCCTGCTTTGAAAAGCCAGTGCCGATTTTGGATCCAGTTTAATGGCCTGGTCGAAGTCTGTAACGGCTTCTGCGTAGTGATTTAAACTATTTTTTGCCAAACCGCGGTTAAGATAAGCGGCCGCCGATTTGGGGTCGAGCTTAATAACACGGTCATAATCTGCAATTGCTTCCGGATAGCGGCCTAAACTATTTTTTGCCAGCCCGCGGGTGTAATAGGCGTCCGGATAGGCAGGATCGATCGCAACGGCCTGGTCTAAATCAGCTATAGCTTCGTTATATTGTCCCGCATTGTTTTTTATGCTGCCCCGTATGGCATAGGCAAATGCAGACTTGGCGTTGAGACTGATCGCCTGGTCCAGATCCTTTAAGGCATCTTCATTTTTCCCCGATTTGTTTTTTGCGTCTGCCCGGCTGGCATAGGCAAGTATATTTTTTGGGTCGAGTGTTATCGCCTGGTCATAATCGGCTATTGCATCGGCATATCTCTCCAGGCTTTTTTTTGCGTTGCCACGATTTAAATAAGCTTCGGTATATTTTGGATCAAGCGTAATGGTTTGGTCAAAATCGGCTATTGCATTCTCGTATTTTCCTAAATGGTTTTGCGCGACACCGCGGTTATAAAAAGCGTCGGTATATTTTGGTAAAAGTATTATGGCCTGGTTGCAATCAGCAACGGCCTCGGTATAATGTTTAATGTTGTTTTCTAAATGAGCGCGGTTATTATAAGCCTCGGCGCATTTGCCGTCAATAGCAATAGCCTGGTTTAAATCGGCCATGGCTTCTGCGTAATCTCCCAGCAGGTCTTTCGCCAGGCCGCGGTTGTTATAAGCCTGCGCAAATTGCGGGTATAGGGCAATAGCCCTGTCAAAATCGGGTATGGCTTCCCTATAATGCTTCAGATTGATCTTGGCGTGGCCGCGATTATTGTAAGCCGGTTCAAATTTGGGCAATAGTGTTATAGCCTGGTCAAAATCGGCAATGGCATCAGCATACCTGCCCAAGCTATTTTTGGCAATGCCGCGATTATTATAAGCTATAGCCGATCTCGGCTCCAAACTAATTGCGTGATCAAAGTCGGTTATAGCATCTGCAAACCTGCCAAGCTCGTCTTTTGCGTTACCGCGATTGATATATAGAATAGTAAACGTAGGGTCAAGTTCTATTGCCTCATCGTAGTCTTGTATAGCTTCGGCATACCGGCCCAGGTTGCTTTTTGCGTAACCGCGGCTGTAAAATGCTTTAACACTGCCGGGGTCTATTTCTATGGCCGAAGTGCAATCGACGATGGCGCCTTCAAAATCTTTTTTGCCTGCCTTACTTATAGCCTGGCTTACCAGGTCCTCGGCAGATTGGGCATACAGCATTTGTGCTGAGCATAGTAAAAGTAATAATGGGTAGAGTAGTCTTTTCATGGTGTCTTACCAAACAAAACATTTAACAGATACAAACAATAAATATCGTACCAATTAAATGTATTATCCTTAAGTATATTTAATTATAACACCGTTGATGGTTAATCTTTTAGATCAGCGCTATTTTTAAGCTGAAAGTGATTGTTTTAGTTATATGGGATGGTTTTTGGAACCAATAATAGGTAATCCTATCCTCGCGTATAACAACAGAGGTTTTCTGAATAGTTAATTATTCAGGACAGTGAAGAGAAAATAGCGCAGTAATGTATACGCATGAAAGATGAAGAATGAGACAAATGCCTGGTACGGATCCGGTACTGATAATTTGATAGAGCCTGTTTGTTGCTGCGCCTCGGTCGCTTAATTTCAAGTATGACCTTTATAAAAAAGCAAAAGCAGGATTGGCCTTGCGCTATACCTGCTTTCAAAATTAACTATTAACCGACAGTTGTTACTCTGTTAGTTAGATACACAAACGCAAAATTTATTTATAAATTATAATTTGTTATATTAATTAAAAAAATATTACAAGCGATTATTATTGTTCGTTAGTAAGGGCAACAATATCACGGATATTTTTGTCAAGCATATTTGTGCTGATCTCCAATAACATTAAATATTCCTTTTCATCCTCGTAATTTTCACTCTTTATTAAACTCATTAGCCCCATAATGGTGCATACCGGGCCGCGCACTTCATGCGATTGCAGGGTTGCAATTTGCTCCAGTTTTTTTTGTTGGGACCTGATCTTTTCCTCGTAGGCTTTTCTTTTGGTGATATCATTCGCATTAAAAACAAGGCCCGTTATTTCACCTTTTAGGTTGCGGGCCGGCGAAAATTCATACGACCACCAGCTGAATGCGCTGTCCTTGTAGGCAACCTGCCGCTCAATGGTGAACTTTTCCCCGGCTAATGCCCGGCTGCAATTTTCGGTAACCATTTTTGCTGATGACGGGTGTATGAAATTCAGGATATGATCGCCGGCGATCATTTTTTTGCCGAAAAGCATTTTAACAAGCCTGAGCGACGCCCGGTTAAAATCAAGAATGTTCATATCCTTATCTAAAATGATATAATAACTATGCGAACTGTCAAACACTGCGCGGAACTTAAAGGAAAGGCTCTTGAGGTCAGCCTTTAGCCGGGCCGTTAATTTTTTATCCCTGTCGGCCTTTGCCAGGCGGCTTGTTTTTGCCGAAACCCGGGGAGCGAACGTTTTGAAATATTTTAATTTTAAAAGGACAGGGCTAAATAAGGGGTCGTAGGTTTTCATGCAAATTGATTTTGCTGTTATATTTTTAAAATGCGCCACCTTGGCGTTGGAAGATCTGAGTTAATGGTTACCCGGCAATAGATGGGAGCGGAGTTGCCTGTTATCAAAGCTATTAATAATAAGTCACTTAACCTATACTTTATTTAGCCGGATAGGATGGGGCGGAGAGAAGAGGATATTGAGCACGCGTCTTCCGCGGCTGTCGTAGTCCGCAGAAGTATTAGTGACAAGATATTTCGCTTTGCCAGGAATGGCGAAGGAGGGTATCGCGTTAAGCAGTAGTTGTTGCCGGAATGGTAAACTTAAAGGTAGTACCGACACCTACAGCGCTTTCAACGTCGATGGTGCCGCCATGCTGGGCTACGAAGTCATTTACGAGCATGAGGCCCAGGCCGCTGCCTATCTCGTTATTTGTGCCGGATATGGAGGTCGTGCTGTCCTTATTGAATAATTTCCTTTGTACCTCTTCGGTCATACCTACGCCCGAATCCTCGACAAATACACGCACCATCGGGCCTTCGGTTTTTGCGTTGATAATAACAGACCCGCCCTGCGGGGTATATTTAATGGCGTTGGTAACCAGGTTCTGTACAATTGAACGCAGCATTAATGAATCGGCTTTAACAAAGATACCTTTCGGGGTTTTGTTTTCCAGCCTGATCTTTTTATGTGCGGCATTGGGTTTTAGCAGTTCCAGCGATTCATCAATACCTTCCGTCAGGCGTATCTTTTCGGGATTGAAGTTTGTTTTTTCGCTTTGCTTTTTAGCCCAGTCGATTACCTCGTTAAGCTGATCGAGCAATTTGTTGGATGTGCGGTGAATGATCTGCGATAGTTGTTTAACTTTTTCAGGTCCCAATTTTTCGGGATCGTCATTCAACTTGGCCGACGATGCCAGCAGAGCCGTTAGCGGGTTGCGCAGATCATGCGAAATAACCGAAAGAAATTTATCTTTTGATAAATTGAGTGCCTTTAGTTCTTCATTCAGCCTTTCCAGTTCGGCGGTGCGTTCAAATACGCGCTTTTCGAGATCCTGGTTAAGTACTGTCAAATCGTTATTGATCGCTTTTACGTGTTCTTCCTGCTGCCGTAACAGCTGGTTCTTTTTATTCAGTTCGGCAAATACAGCAACCTTCGACCGTAGTATTTCCGGGTTAAACGGCTTTCGTATAAAATCAACCGCGCCGGCCTGGTAGCCCTTAAACATAGCTGCCTCTTCATAATCGTGCGCGGTGATAAAAATAATGGGGATATGCTTCAGCTTGTCGCGCTGGTAGATAAGTTCGGCGGTATCGTAGCCGTCCATCGTCGGCATCTTAACATCAAGAAGGATAAGCGAAAAATCTTCTTCCTTTAAAAGTATCCGGAGGGCTTCCCTGCCGGAGGTAGCCTTGGTGAAGATGTAGTCATCCCGCTCCAGGGCCACCTCCATCGACATGAGGTTATTTGAGTTGTCATCTACCAGCAGGATCTTAATGGCCCTGGCAGGCGCATCTTTCTTCGTTACCTTTCTCATACCTGTTTATACAAAACGCGCTGCGCGGTTCCGGCTATAAATTGTTATATGTTCAAATTTATTTATGTGAATCAAGAGTCAAGAGCCAGGAAAAATAGCATAAAACTAATTTCTCTTTTTATCTTGATTCCTGGTTCTAATATCCTGACTCTTTATTCACATTTTATTTACTAAGCAACACGTTTCAGGCTATTATTTATTTTATAAGCCAAACTTTCATTAATGCTAATAACTGGTCGGTTTTAACCGGCTTGGTGATGTAATCCGATGCGCCTGCGGCAATACATTTCTGCCTGTCGCCGATCATGGCTTTGGCCGTAACCGCGATGATAGGCAACGTTTTGTTTTTCGGATCCTTGCGGATCATTTGTATCGTTTCGTAGCCGTCCATCTCGGGCATCATGATGTCCATCAGTACAATGTCGATCTTTTTGTCGTTGTTCAATATCTCCAGTGCTTCCCTGCCGCTTTCGGCAGTTATGGCTTCGATATTCGACCTTTCAAAAACAGCGGTCAGGGCAAAAAGGTTTCGCACATCGTCATCCACTACCAGCACCCGTTTTGACTCCAGTACATCGTTATTAACACGAATACCGTCAATCAGTTTGAGTTTGCTGTCACTAACGAGCTTTTTATTTACGTGCAGCAATACCAATATATCTTCGAGCAGCTGTACATGCGACGAAGGCGTTTTGGTAATGATGCGGTGGTTGAGCCGTTTAAGCTGTACAAGTTCATCCTGTGTGAAGTCCCTTGCCGAGTGCAAAATGATAGTTGTTTGCGGTTGTTTTACTAAATTGATCTTGTTCAGCAGGTCCATGCCGTTTGCATCGGGCAGCGTATAATCTACAACTATACAGTCAAACTGCTCTTTTTTCAATAACGAAAGGGCTTTTTTGGCTGTAGTAGCGCTGGCCAGTTCTATGCCGTCGTTTGACAGCAGGTCGGATATTCTCTGCAATTCGCTTTCGTCGTCTTCAATGATCAGTACACGTTTTTTAACGCGCTCATTAAAGGTAACAATGCCCTCGATCAGTTCATCAAGCTGGTTGTTGGTCAATGGCTTTAAGCTAAAGCTCTTGGCACCAAATTTAAGCGCCATTACCTTGTTGTCTTCACCGGAGATGATATGGACCGGGATATGGCGATAGTTGATATCGCTCTTCAGCATCTTCAGCACCTTCCAGCCGTTTGACTCGGGCATATTGACATCCAGTGTTATCGCCACCGGGTTATATTTCAGGATGGTGTCGAAGATTTCGAGATAGTTCATGGCGACGATCACTTTTAGGCCATGGTCGTGCGCCTTATCAATAACGATCTTCGTGAATCGCGCATCATCCTCGATCACCAACAGAACCTTGTCTTCGGTCGAAACTGAATGCCTGTCGTCGTCGATAACCAATTCGGCTGTTTCAATCGAGGCCGCTTTTGCGTGCTGTACCTGGCGGGGCTCTTTTGCAGGGGCCAATACCACTGATTTATCTTCCTGGTATTTTAATGGCAGGTAAAGGGTAAAAGTACTTCCTTTACCCAGCTCGCTGCCCACCACAATGGTGCCGCCCAATAACTCGGCAAAACCTTTACTGATCGACAGACCTAAGCCGGTACCGCCATATTTACGGCTTGTTGAACCTTCAGCCTGCTGGAATGCTTCAAATATAATTCCCTGGGTACTTTTTGATATACCGATACCTGAATCCTCAATAGCGAATGCTATAACCGATTCGGCATTGCTTAACGGATTTTCCTCGTCGGCTCCCGGCCTGTAGATATGCAGCCTTACTTTTCCTTTTTCGGTGAATTTGAAGGCATTTGAAAGCAGGTTCTTTAAAATCTGGTTCAAACGCTGCATATCCGTTTCCATAACCTCCGGCAATCCTTCTTCAACGTCGATCTCGAACCTGAGGTTTTTAGCCTCCGATATCGGTTTGAAAGTAGATTCTGCAAACGAAGTGATCTCCCTAAAGCTAACCGGCATAACGTCGGCCGCAATAACGCCTGATTCGATTTTGGACAGATCCAAGATATCGTTGATCAGTTGGATCAGGTCATCGCCGCATGAGTGGATCGTTTTCGCAAACATCCGCTGTTTTTCGGTAAGGTTACCCTCTGGGTTTTCAAATAACTGCTGCGCTAATATCAGCAAGCTATTTAAAGGCGTCCTTAACTCGTGCGACATGTTCGCAAGGAATTCGGATTTGTATTTAGAGGTCAGCGTAAGCTGCTCGGCCTTTTCTTCCAGCGAACGGCCTTTATCGTGCAGCTCGTCGTTGGCGCGCCTTAACTCTTCCTGCTGTGCAGAAAGCTCGCTTGCCAGCGATTGTGATTGTGATAGTAACTCCTCTGTACGTGTATTGGTTTCGATGTTATTTAACACGATACCGATACTTTCAGTCAGCTGATCCAAAAAGTCGATGTGTGTATCGCTGAAGTTTTCGAACGAAGCCAGCTCGATAACGGCTTTTACATTGTTTTCGAACAGTACAGGTAATATTACCAGGTCTATCGGCGCCGCGCTGCCGATACCCGAGCTGATCTGCAGGTATTCGCTTGGCACGTTCGACAGCCTGATCTGCTCTTTATCCATGGCGCATTGTCCAACCAAACCTTCGCTAAGCGAGAATTCCTGGTTGATAAGCTTGCGGCTCTTTTGCGCATAACCGGCAAACAGTTTCAATTTAACTTCTTCCGAACCTTCAGGCTGCTCTAATATATAGAATGCACCGTAGCGGGCATTTACCAGTTCGGCCAATTCGGATAGTACCTTGTTCGCCACCGCGTTGCGGTCGCGCTGGCCCTGCAGCATCTGCGCGAATTTGGCAAGGTTGGATTTCAGCCAGTCTTGCTCGTGGTTCCTTAAGGTTGTGCCTTTCAGGTTCGCGATCATCTGGTTAATTGTATCCTTTAACGCTTCCAACTCGCCTTTGGCATCAACGCGGATGGTCCGGGTAAGGTCACCCTTGGTTACCGCCGATGCTACCTCGGAGATCGATCGCACCTGAACGGTAAGGTTCTGTGCCAGCTGGTTTACGTTTTCTGTTAAGTCTTTCCATGTTCCCGACGCGCCCGGTACACTGGCCTGGCCACCTAAACGGCCCTGCACACCCACCTCACGTGCCACCGTGGTTACCTCATCGGCAAACACCGCCAGCGTGTCGATCATTTCGTTAATGGTATCGGTAAGCTGGGCCACCTCGCCTAACGCGTTAATGGACAGACGCTGTTTCAGGTTTCCTTTCGCGATACCTGTCGCCACCTTCGCAATACCCCGGATCTGCCCGGTTAAGTTTGATGCCATCTGGTTTACCGAGTCCGTTAAGTCTTTCCAGGTACCACCCACACCCTTTACGTGTGCCTGCCCACCCAGTTTTCCTTCGGTACCCACCTCACGTGCCACACGCGTTACCTCGGATGCGAACGAGTTGAGCTGATCCACCATCGTGTTGATGGTGTTCTTCAGGTCCATGATCTCGCCTTTTACGTCTATGATTACCGTTTTTGACAAGTCACCGCTCGCTACCGCTTTGGTTACCTCGGCGATGTTACGCACCTGCGATGTTAAGTTACTCGACATCTGGTTCACCGAGTCGGTTAAGTCTTTCCAGGTTCCCGCAACACCCGGCACAAATGCCTGGCCCCCAAGGTTACCGTCGGTACCTACCTCCCGCGCCACACGCGTTACCTCAGATGCAAAGCCCCGCAGCTGATCCACCATCGTATTAATGGTTTCTTTCAGCTGGAGGATTTCGCCCCGTACGTCAACCGTGATTTTTTTAGATAAGTCACCATTTGCGATCGCGATGGATACATCGGCGATGTTACGCAACTGAGCTGTAAGGTTACCGGCCATTTTATTTACCGAGTCGGTCAAATCCTTCCAGGTACCATCCACACCCGGTACATTCGCCTGGCCTCCCAACTGCCCTTCGGAACCTACCTCCCGCGCAACACGCGTTACCTCGGATGCGAAACCACGCAGCTGATCCACCATCGTATTGATCGTGTCTTTTAGCTCCAATAACTCGCCTTTAGCATTTACAGTGATCTTACGGGATAAGTCGCCCTTTGCCACCGCGGTTGTTACCTCGGCAATATTACGTACCTGCGATGTTAAGTTATCGGCCATTTTATTTACCGAATCGGTTAAATCTTTCCAGGTACCGCCTACGCCCGGCACATTCGCCTGGCCTCCCAGTTGCCCTTCGGAACCTACCTCCCTTGCCACACGCGTTACCTCGGAACCGAATGAGTTGAGCTGATCCACCATCGTATTGATCGTGATCTTCAGCTCAAGCATTTCGCCCTGTACGTCAACCGTAATTTTCTTTGATAAGTCGCCTTTTGCCACCGCTGTGGTTACCTCGGCTATATTTCGCACCTGGCCTGTTAAGTTACCGGCCATTTGGTTTACTGAGTCTGTTAAGTCTTTCCATGTACCGCCTACGCCCGGTACGTTCGCCTGGCCGCCTAACTGGCCTTCCGAACCTACCTCACGAGCCACACGCGTTACCTCGGAAGAGAAGGAGTTCAGCTGATCCACCATCGTATTGATCGTGTTCTTTAACTCTAACAGCTCGCCTTTGGCATCCACCGTGATCTTCCGGGATAAGTCGCCCTTCGCCACCGCTGTCGTTACATCCGCGATGTTACGTACCTGGTCGGTCAGGTTACTACCCATCTGGTTTACCGAGTCGGTCAGGTCTTTCCAAACCCCGCCGACCCCCTTCACACGCGCCTGGCCTCCCAGCTTACCTTCGGTACCCACCTCGAGCGCCACACGGGTTACCTCGGATGCGAACGAGTTGAGCTGATCCACCATCGTATTAATGGTCTTTTTCAGCTCGAGCATCTCACCTTTTACGTCCACCGTGATCTTCTTGGAAAGGTCACCGTTTGCCACCGCTGTTGTTACACCGGCAATGTTACGTACCTGCGATGTTAAGTTACCGGCCATCCGGTTTACCGAATCCGTTAAGTCTTTCCAGGTGCCTGCAACGCCCGGCACTTTCGCCTGGCCGCCCAGTTTACCCTCGGTACCTACCTCCAGCGCCACACGCGTTACCTCCGACGAGAAGGAGTTGAGCTGATCCACCATCGTATTGATCGTGTTCTTGAGCTCGAGGATCTCTCCTTTGGCCTCAACCGTAATTTTTCGTGAAAGGTCACCCTTCGCCACCGCCGTTGTCACCGCCGCAACGTTTCGCACCTGGGCTGTAAGGTTACCCGCCATCTGGTTTACCGAATCGGTCAACTCGGCCCATACACCGGCAACACCCTTAATTTTGGCCTGCTCACCAAGCTTTCCTTCTGAACCTACCTGGCGGGCAACACGTGTTACCTCCATCGAGAATAGCCTCAGTTTTGAAAGCATCTGGTTTGATTCCTTCGCGATCCTCAGGAACTCACCTTTTAACGGGTGACCGCTGATCTCTAAAGGTATATGTTTTGAAAGGTCGCCGTTGGCAACCGAGTTGATCATACCTGCGATCTCCAGTGTTGGTGAAGTAAGGTCGGATATCAGGCTGTTCAGCGAAGCTACACCAAGGGCCCACTGGCCTTTTGCATCGGGCAACTCAATACGCTTCGACAAGTTGCCTTTTTTTCCGATCGTTACTTCGGCAGTGGATATCTCGGCAACCAAACGCTCATTCATATCGATAATGTCGTTCAGTACCTCGCAAATCCGGCCGCTAATACCGGCTTGCGTTACCGGCATGCGGGTATCAAGTTTTCCGTTTTTTACCAATGAAAGAACCCGCAAAAGTTCTTGCTGGTCAATAGGATGTTCGTCGGCGCCATTCAGATGGGGCGCGTTTTTCAATGGGATATCAATCAGATCCTGTTCCATAGGGACTTTGTTTTTCAATTTCGGGTTAATAAAGCAGATTCGGCAGAAACATAATTAATTAGAATTAACGCTTCGTTTTTAGCATTGGTATTCTGAATTAATGGTAAAGTAAATATATGTAATAATGTTTTTCTGAACTAATGGATTTTGCAAAAATAATCAGAAAAAATTTTTTTAGTTAAATTTTTTAATTAATATAAAACTCAAATCACACATTAAAAGCTTGTTTTTCAATGTAGAAACGCGGTGAAATAATTGTATATTATTGTCGGTTGTGAAAGGTAAAACATAAACAAACGTTATTCAATTTCGACGAGGTACGAGGAGAAACCTATACACCAGCAAATCGGCCATGTAGGGCGGCAATGCACGTGTATAGTTTTCTCACTACGTTCGAAATGACAGGAGGTGGGAACTCGTTTTAGAAAGATTGCCCCGGGTAGGTGCTTATATTTTTCAAAAAATCCAGCACCGTTTCGTTGAATTTTTCGGGCTGCTCCAGGTTGGGCATGTGGCCGGCATCTTCAATGACCACCAGCTTGCAATTTTGAAGATTTTCCTGTAGTTCTTCGGCTTTGGCAACAGGGGTAAACTCGTCCTGCCGGCCGACAATAACAAGCGTGGGAATATTTATTTGTGGTAATACTTCCTTTAAATAGTTGATCCTTTCGCCCCGTGCGCGCATAGCAGTGGCGGCGGCAATTGGAGATGTGCCTTTCATCATTTTCATCACATGCGCGGCTACTTCTGGCATCGAGTCAACGTGTTCGCGCCTGATCATTTTACCAATAACTTCATTGGCGTAACCGTCCATTCCTTCCTTCTCTAAACGGACGGCTTGTTCATCACGGGCTTTTTTGGCTTCGGGGGTATCCGGGCCGGCAAAGGTATCCGCGAATATCAGGCTTTTTATCCTATCGGGCGCCTGGCGAAATATTTCCATAATTATTTGGCCGCCCATTGAAAGTCCGGCTAAATGAAAACTGCCGATGTTCAGGTGATCCATTAAGCAGATCACATCAGTGGCGTAATCTTCAAACCGGGTATTGGCCGGGCCGGGCAAACTGCTTTTTCCATAACCTCTCAGGTCGGGTATAACAACCTGATAAAATGGTGAAAAGGCTTTTACCTGCGGATGCCACATGGTGTGGTCGAAAGGGTGGCCATGAATAAGGACTATGGGCAAGCCCTTCCCGGCAGTTTCGTAAGCTATTTCGACATGGTTGATTTTTGCCTTGTTCATTGAAATACAAATATAATATGAAGAATATCAGGCTGAAGAATGTCAGACTTACGAAGTTTTTTAAACTTCGTAAGTCTGACATTCTGGGAAGGATTTCGGGGGTTAAACCTTCCTTGGCGGGAGTTCAAATGCCTGTGCATCGTGCTCAAAGTGGCCCTTGTGCGAACCGTCGCAAAAAGGTTTATTGGCCGACCTGCCGCAGCGGCAAAGTGATACAATGGTGCGGCCCTGCAAGCCATACTGGTTGCCCTGCATATCTACAATTTCAAAGTCGCCTTCTACTTTTACTGATCCGTTATTGTTTATCGTTAATTTCGTTTTTTCCATGGTGGATACTTTTGCCGCGAAGATAGCAAATGAGTTCCGGAAAGATTTGACAACTTTTTGAAAGTTGTCAAATCCAATCCATTATAGTATCCGCTTTAGCACTTCCCAAACATTTGCACCTACAATTTTAGCGCCCTGCGCTGTAGGATGGATACCGTCGGCCTGGTTCAATGACGGTACGCCGCCCACGCCTTTTAAAAGGAATGGCACCAGGGCCATTTTGTTTTTTGCGGCGAGGTCATAAAATATCGTTTTAAAACCATTTGCATACACAGGGCCCATATTAGGCGGAACCTGCATTCCAAGCAAAACCAGTTTGGTTTTTGGGTATTTTGTTTTTACGCTGTCGACAATAGCTTGCAGATTCCGGGTGGTTTCGGCAATGGGTATGCCGCGCAGGCCGTCGTTCGCGCCAAGCTCCAATACAAAAACATCCACTTTGCGCTTCAGTATCCAGCCTATCCGGCCTTTGCCGCCTGCAGTTGTTTCGCCGCTTACACCCGCGTTGACGATTTTGTACGGCAGTTTGGCCGAGTCGATCTTATTTTGAACCACACCGGGGAACGCCTCCGACGGGTCATCCAAACCATACCCCGCGGTAAGGCTGTCGCCAAAAAACAAGATGGTTTTTGTGGATGAAGAATCTTCGGATGGGATGCCCAATGATTCTGGTTGAACAGCCGCCGGTTTTTTTTGACCGCACGCCGCGAACAGTAAAGCTATAAATAGAAAATTGATTAACTTTTTTTGGTGCATCTCTTAAATATTCGTAGAGACGCAATGCATTGCGTCTCTACCGTTTCATTCTCAATGTCGTTCGTTTGAGACGCAAAGTATTGCGTCTCTACACATTTGTTCGCAATATCTCTAACGGCGGTTTATTCAATACGCCCCGGCTGTTTAACAGCCCTATAACCACAGTTAATAACGCTATAATAAAAAACAAAATTACGGCCGGCAATACATTTATATTAAATGGTATTTCGAAGCTGTATTTTGCCAGTAGCCAGCTACCGGTGGCCGCAATTACAATACCAGTTAATGCCGATAGCGTACCTAAAAATAAATATTCCAAAGCCGTGATGGCAAAAATCTGTTTGCCGCTGGCGCCCAGGGTACGCAGTAAAACGCTTTCCTGTATGCGCTGGTATTTGCTTATTCTTACCGAGGCTATCAGCACCACAATACCAGTAATAATGCTAAACGCGCTCATAAACCGGATGATGTAGCTTATCTTATCCAATAGATCATTCACCACGCTTAATACCAATCCCAGGTCGACGATGGAAACATTCGGAAAGGCGCGCACAACGGCCCGCTGAAACCTGGCTGAAACCTGGGGAGAGGACACATGTGTAAGCAGCACATGAAACTGAGGAGCTGCTTCCAATACCCCTGTTGGAAACACGACCTGGAAGTTGGTTTGTATCCGGTTCCAGTTTACCTGGCGGGTGCTGGCTATAACAGCCGGAACGCTGACACCCTGCACGTTAAAAACCAGGTGATCGCCAACTTTAAGGTGGTTGCGCGACGAAAAATGTTCTTCCACTGAAACCGGCACTTCCTTGCCCGGTTCGGCCTTACCGATCCAGGCGCCTGTTAGTATCTTTTCGGACGGCGTAAGCGTGTCCCGGAAGGTTACCCTGTACTCGTTGCTGAAGGCATGCGGTGATATTTTTGACGCAGTGTCTTTTTTTACTTCTTCGGCAGTTTTGCCGTTTATCTTTTCAATGCGGACGGTTACAATAGCCACCTGCTGCTGCACAGGCAATCCCTGCTGCCGGGTAAGATCGGCAATGGCTTTTTTCTGGCTGGTTTGTATATCGAACAGTATCATATTCGACTGGCTGCCGCCGGATGACAAGTTAACCTGGTTAATAAGGATGCCCTGGATAAAGAAAAGCGTACAAATAAAGGCGGTGCTTAAGCCGATGGATACGATGAGGATAATGGTTTGATTATTGGGCCGGTATAAATTGGCAAAACCCTGCCGCCACAAGTAGCTCCACGAGCTTTGGATGATCAGCCGCATGATCTTCATGAGCAGCCAGGCGGTAAACGCCAGTATCATAAACGCGATAGATATGCCGATGGTGAAAAACAGGCTGCCCACCCAACTGCCCAGCTGGAAGTAGGTAAATGTGACTACAAATAATATGATCAATACGTAAACCAGCCAGCGCAACGGATCGCGTACCAGGTTAATTTCTTCGTAGGATATCCGGAGCGTATTCAGCGGAGAAATGTTGCGGATGGAGATAAGCGGCAGCAAAGCAAACAGGATGGAGATGATGATCCCCAGCAAAACACCCTGCCCGATGGCCAGCCACGATATATCGGTAGATATGGTAAGCGGCAAAAAGTCCTTCATCACCATGGGCAAAATATGCTGGATAAAAGTGCCCAGGAAAGCGCCGGTCAATGAACCGATGATGCCGATGCCGACGATTTGGATAAGATAGATCAGAAATGCTTCGGAGGCTTTAACACCCAAGCAGCGCATAATGGCGATGGATGCAATTTTTTCGCGAATATAGATATGAATGGCGCTGGCTACACCAACGCAACCCAACAGTAATGCAATAAAACCGACGAGCGATAAGAAGCGGGTAAGATCGGCAAAAGAGCGGCCTGTACCTTCTTTGCGTGTTTCGATGGTTTCGTAGTTCATCCCGGCCCTGTCGAGCCTGGGGCCGATGCTTTTAACCAGCTTATCGGCATTTACAGCGCGGTCGAATTTATAAAAATAGCTGAAATTGATGCGGCTGCCTTTTTTTGTGAGGCCGGTTTGCTCAAGGTATTGCAGCGGGATGTAAACCAGCGGCGCAATGC
Source organism: Mucilaginibacter sp. (assembly GCA_035568395.1). Lineage (GTDB taxonomy): Bacteria > Bacteroidota > Bacteroidia > Sphingobacteriales > Sphingobacteriaceae > Mucilaginibacter. Next base: position 42,935 of record DATMOF010000002.1, read on the forward strand.
CCGACGTGATGCCGGTTTGCCCGGGTGCTTTGTTTAAAACGCCGGCGATCAAAAAGGTAACATTCCCGACTTTTATTGAATCATTTACCCGGGCGTTAAACTGTAGCATCAGCGTTTTATCCACCAGCGCCATTTTGCCGGTTTTGAAGTTTTGCCCCGCCTGCACAGGTGTCGTTTCCAAACTGCCATAGTAAGGAAAGCCACCCTGTAATGCGCGAACCTGCACCAGCCTGGTACCTTTGCTTTTCGGGAAATAGATCATCGAAACAAAGCTGCGCTGCTGCGAGCGTTGGACGCCTAATGAATCGAGCAATGGTTTTATGGATGCGTCGGCAGGCTTGCCCGCGGATATTTCAAGATCAGCGCCGATGAGCGTGGCTGCCTGGGCATTGATATCGTTCTCCAGGTTATACCTGAAGGAATAAATGGCTACAAGCGCCGCTATGCCGAATATAATAGCCGAAATAAAAAGCATCAGCCTCGACCGGTTGCGGCGGCTATCGCGCCAGGCCATTTCAAACAGCCAGGGGAGGTTGACTCTCCTTTTGGTATTTACGGGGTTATTCTCCATGGCCGGGTTATGCATTTTCAACCAATTGATCAGCCGCCAGCCTACCGCCTTTTATGCGCAGGATGCGTTGTGTTTTGGCAGCCAGTTCAAGGTCGTGGGTAACCAGGATCAGCGTTGTGCCGGCTTCCCGGTTCAAATCGAAGATGAGTTTGACCACTTTCTCGCTGGTTTCGGCATCCAGGTTGCCGGTGGGCTCATCGGCGAATAATATTTGCGGCGCATTTGAAAAGGCCCTGGCCAGCGAAACCCGCTGCTGCTCGCCGCCGGACAGTTGCGCAGGGTAGTGATGCCCGCGGTCGGACAGGCCCACCTTGTCCAGCAATTCGAGTGATCGCGCCCTGATATTTTTTTCGCCGCGAAGTTCCAACGGTACCATTACGTTCTCTAAAGCTGTTAGCGTAGGCAACAGCTGGAAGTTTTGAAAAATAAAACCAACATGCTGGTTGCGTACCCGGGCGCGCTGGTCCTCACTCAAACTGCCGAGGTTGATGTTGTTCAATTCGACCAAACCCGAAGTAGGCCGGTCGAGCCCGGCGCACAGGCCCAGTAAGGTCGTTTTCCCGCTTCCCGACGGGCCGACAATGGCATTGGTTGAGCCGGCGGCAACGGAAAAGTTTATATCATCCAGCACCGTGAGCGTTCGCCCGGCGCTTTGGTAGGTTTTAGTCAGATTTTTAATACTCAGGATATTTTCCACAGCAATGTTTTATAGTAATAGATAATTTCAGCCTGGTTTTGTTACTTAAGCAGGTTTCGTAAATATCCATTTATCGCGCCACATAGCCTAAAAAATTCCGGAAATTAAAAAGAATGACAAAAGGATGGTTTTTTTATTGGATCGGATAAGTGTCGCACTGCGACACACTGCGACAAAAACTGCGACAGGGACAATAAATGAATCAACCGCTCACTTAATCAACCTAATCGACTCAATCAACTTGTCCTTAACTGAACTCTCCCATTCATCCTTCAAAATGCTTAAAACAATTGAATCCCTGCGGCCGCCGTCTTCAAGCGGCATGTTGCTCCGCAAAATGCCTTCGGGGATGCAGCCGATGCTTTTCATAGCAGCTATGCTGCGCCCGTTCCGGGCATCGGCCCTGAACTCAACACGCTCAGCGTTCAGCGTTTCAAACGCGAATTGCAGCAGTAAAAACTTGCAGTGCTTGTTCAATCCTGTTCCCCGGAATTTTTCGCCATACCAGGTATAACCTAACTGGAGCGATTGCAATACAGGCCGGATGTCATAAAAACGGGTACTGCCTGCATATTCGCCGGTTTGTTTGTCGAAAACAATAAACGGGTATTCAATGCCGCTTTGTTTACTCTCCAGCGCGTCCTGTATATACTTTCGCATACCATCCTCACCCTTAGCGCTGATGTAGGAATATTTCCATGTATCGGGTTCGTTCAGGGCGTAAGGCAAAAGAAATTCGAGGTCGGCCTCCTTCAAAGGGCGTAACAGTACGCGGTCGTCTTCGAGGATGTAATCAGCCTGCGGGTTAAAGTTTAGGGTCATTATGTCGTAATAGTTTATGTGGGCGATGCCGCAGGTACAAAAATGAATTTATTTTCCTTAATAAAACAGATAAGGGTTACATTCGTTGGTACTTCGTTTTAACAATTAATTCCAGCAACATGAACGGTGAATCAGAATACTCAGCCGAGGAGGCTATCAATAAACTTTTAGTTGAAAGCGCCGTAAATTCGGCAAAAATGGAGGTGTTGTTGCGCGAGGTTGCCAAACTTACCGCCAGGTCGGAGAATAAATCTTATGACGAACATTTAAATAAATTAAATAAGCAGGTTGTGGAGATCGCCGAGGCAATTATCAGGTCGCGGCCAAAAAGGAATTTTGAATGATCTATCCCTCTTTATCGGAGCGTTTAAAAAGCCAGCATACAGCTATTGGGCCTATTATTGCAAAGCTGAGTGAAAGACAATTGCATTATCGTTTGGAATCAGGCAAATGGAATATTCACGACAACATTGCCCACCTGGCTAAATACCAGCCGGTATTTCTGGAGCGGGTCAATACCATTTTATCCGCAAACGAACCTTCCTTCGGCCGTTACAAGGCAGAAGAGGACAATTCATTTAACATCTGGCGTGAATTTTCTACCGGCAAGCTTATTGAAAAACTGGGCGCAGGCCGGGAAACTATCTTTGAAAGAATTACCGGTTTATCCGAAACCGAACTTAACCGTACCGGCAACCACCCTGCGTTTGGCAAGCTGACAATTGTTGAATGGACCGAATTTTTCCTGCTGCACGAGGCTCATCATCTGTTCACCATTTTTAAACTGGCAAATAACGGACTATAACCAGCTCACCCGAGCCCTCTCCAAAAGGGGAGGGGCTTGAACATCAGCGGTTCAGACAATATTTTAATTGCCCCTATAGATAAATAGCAATACATTGTTATTTTTACCCATACATTAATTTTAGTAACTGATGAGCCAAAACGAGGGCAGCAAACCTAAACCGCCGGGTATTTTTAGCCTGTTAAAACCATATTCGGGATTGGTTACCCTGCTCATCCTGTTCGCACTTTTTAGCAACAGCGTTAACTTGTGGCTGCCCAAGATCATTTCGCACGGGATAGACGGTTATTTCCATAGCATGGTGGCACGGAAGCATTTTGACATCAATCCCACGGTCATTCAATTCTCACTGGCTGTATTGTTCATCTTTGTATTCGGTTTCCTGCAAACGATCATCCAAACTTACACTTCCGAAAAGATGGCACGCGACCTTCGTGCCCGGCTTTCCGACAAAATATCACGGCAAAATAATTTATTCATCGAGCAGGTAACCCCGGCAAAACTGCTGACCAATCTTACTGCCGATGTTGATTCCATTAAGCTGTTTGTATCGCAGGCACTGGTTTCTATCGTTTCATCGGTATTTATCATTGTCGGCGCGAGTATACTTTTGCTTACCATTAATTGGAAGCTGGCGTTTTGCGTGATGTCCATTATCCCTATTATCGGCGGGACATTTTTTTATGTACTCAAAAAAGTAAGGGCGCTGTTTATTAAGAGCCGGGGCGTTATCGACTGGCTTAACAAAGTTATTAACGAAAGTATCCTGGGGTCGGCCCTTATACGTGTTATCAATTCCCAGCAACTGGAATTCGACAAATTTTTAAAGGCGAATGCAGAGGCGCGCGATATTGGCCTTTCTATTTTACGGCTTTTTGCCGGGCTTATACCGGTTATTACATTCACGGCCAGCATGGCCGCGCTTAGCATTTTAGCGCTGGGAGGCCATTTTATCATAAATAATACCATGAGCCTGGGCGAGTTTACCTCTTTTAATCTTTACCTTGCCCAGCTTATTTTCCCGATACTGATCATCGGTTTTATGAGCAATATTATAGCCCAGGCCACGGCATCATTTCAGCGGATCACCACCGTTTTGAATATGCCGGATACCCCGCCCGACGGCTCAGTCACCGAAAATTTAAAAGGCGATATCGAACTAAAGGATGTTTCGATCATCTACGGACAAAAACCAGCTTTAAAACAAATATCGTTCAAAGTCGACGCCGGGTCGAAGATCGCGGTGATAGGCCCTACGGCTGCCGGAAAATCGCAATTGCTTTATTTGCTGACCGGTTTGATAAAGCAGAATTCGGGCGAGGTTTTGTTTGACGGCCGGCCTATTGATGATTACAATAGCGAATCGTTCCACAGCCAGGTTGGGTTTGTTTTCCAGGACAGTATTATTTTTAATATGAGCGTCCGCGAAAACATTGCGTTTAGCGACACCGTTACGGACGAATCCTTAGAAAAAGCGATTGATACCGCCGAGCTGCGTGAATTTATCAACGGTTTGCCCGATAAGCTAAGTACCATTGTTTCGGAGCGCGGCTCAAGTCTTTCGGGCGGGCAAAAACAACGCATTATGCTGGCAAGGGCGCTGGCAATTAACCCTAAAGTTTTATTGCTGGATGATTTTACCGCCCGTGTTGACTCAAGCACCGAAGGCAAAATATTAGCCAACGTGCAAAAAAATTACCCCGGCTTAACGCTTATATCGGTAACGCAAAAAATAGCATCGGTTGAGCATTACGACCAGATCATCCTGATGATGCAGGGCGAAATTGTTGCCTGCGGCAAACACGATGAACTGATGAAAACCAGTCCGGAATACGTGCAGATATTTAATTCGCAGCAAAGCACCAGCAATTATGAAGTATAATTTAAATGACTTGCAGGCGAATGCCCCAAAATCGTCGACGTGGTCGTCACTAAACAAGTTGTTGCAGCTGATATCGCACGAACGAAAGAACCTCGTACTGGCTACGCTGGCTATCGTGGTTAATTCAACATTGAGTTTGCTTGGCCCGCTTATCATCGGGCACACCATTGACAAGTATATTTTTGTGCCGCATAAAAATTATCATGGCGTACTGATAAATTGTGCGCTGTTGCTGGGTATGTACCTGGTGGCGTTGTTAACCAGTTATTTGCAAACCATGCTGATGGGTGGGGTGGGGCAACGCATGCTGTTTACGCTTCGCAACTCTATCTTTAATAAATTGCAGCTGCTGCCTGTCGGGTTTTTCAACCAGAATAAAGCAGGCGACCTGATATCGCGGATCAATAATGACACCGACAAACTAAACCAGTTTTTCTCGCAATCGTTAATGCAATTTATCGGGAGTATCGCTGTAATGATAGGGGCAGGCATATTCCTGCTGTCAGTTAATATTAAGCTCGGCGCAGCAACACTTGTTCCGGCAGTGACCATCCTGGTATTTACGAGTTTAACGTCGCCATGGGTAAAACGGAAAAATGCCCGTAACCTGAAAAGTGTTGGCGGTATGAGTGGCGAAATACAGGAAAGCCTGAATAATTTTAAGGTGATCATTGCATTTAACCGCCGCGATTATTTCCGGAAGCGATTTGAAGAGGTTAATACACAAAACTATGAAAGCGCAATAGGTGCAGGCATTGCCAATAACAGTTATGTCCCGGTTTATGCATTGTTTTCGAGCTTTGCTCAATTGATCGTCCTGGTATACGGTATATACCTGGTATCCCACGGTCAACTTGGCCCCGGTGTGTTTGCGGTAAGTTATTTTTCGTATACCAACCAATTCTATAACCCGCTCCGGCAGCTGGCGGCTCTTTGGACAAGTTTCCAGACCGCTATGGCAGGGTGGGACCGCATCGCGCAGATACTGGCGCTCGAAACAGACATTGTCACCATCGATAAAAAGGTAAAGGAGCTGTCGCCTTCTTTTTTAGAGTTCAGAAATGTGCATTTCGGATATGATGATGACAGGGAAATATTGCATAACATCAATTTTAAACTGGAGCGGGGTAAAACTTACGCACTGGTTGGCCCTACTGGTGGCGGCAAAACAACCACCGCATCGTTGATCGCACGTTTGTATGACCCCAATAAAGGCATGATATTGCTTGACGGCAGGGATATACGAACGTACCGGCCGGTTGATCGTACCAAAAAGATAGGCTTTATTTTACAGGAGCCGTTTTTGTTTACCGGAACGGTAAGGGAAAATATATTGTACGGCAACGAGCAATATGTTAACTATACCAACGAACAACTGGAGCAGGTAATACGCGAGGCCAGCCTGAGCAGTTTGCTGGCGATATTTGAAAGCGGGCTCGACACAAACGTTACCTCGGGCGGCGACAGCATAAGCCTGGGCCAAAAACAACTGATCGCATTTATGCGGGCTGTATTGCGTAATCCCGAATTGCTGATCTTAGACGAAGCAACAGCCAATATCGATACCATAACCGAAAAATTGCTCAGCGACATTTTGAACAAATTGCCCGCTACAACCACGCGGGTAATTATAGCCCACCGTTTAAATACCATTGAAAATGCAGACGAGATATTTTTCGTCAATTCCGGCGAGGTTATCCGCGCCGGCTCGTTTGACCACGCGATGGATATGCTGCTGAAGGGAAAAAGAGTGAGTTAGCAGTTTGCGGTTTGCAATAGCAGTAGACAGTAGGTTAAATTGGGAGATCAAATTACTTCAATTCTCTTCCCGGGCTAAAACTAATCTCTAACCTCTAATCTCCAGTCTCTAACCTCCAATCTCCATTTTTTTTTTTACACTTGTAAATAAACTATTAACCCGATTATGCAGAGATATACTGGTCAAAAACGAATACTGGTCGCAACTGACTGTATTATTTTCGGATTTGACGGATGGCATTTAAAATTGCTGCTGGTGCAGCGCAATATTGAACCTGAGAAAGATAAATGGAGCCTGATGGGCGGCTTTATTCAGCCTGCTGAAACGCCCGAAGATGCTGCCAACCGCGTGCTGGAGCTGCGCACCGGTTTAAAAAATGTATACATGGAGCAGTTCCAGGTATTTGGCAAGCCCGGCCGAGACCCGGTGGAGAGGACGTTGTCCATAGCCTACTTCGCGCTGATCGACATCCACCAATATGAAAAGCAGATCAACGACGAGTACCATGCCGAATGGTTCCTGCTAAAAGATATGCCGGACCTGATATTTGACCATGCCGAAATGGTAAAGCTTGCCCAGCGGCAATTACGCTATAAGGCTGCCCTGCACCCTATTTTATTTCAGCTGCTGCCCGAAAAATTTACTATTCCGCAGCTACAGGCACTTTACGAAGGGGTTTATGATACCAAATTTGACGACCGCAATTTCAGCCGCAAATTATTATCGACCGGGTTGCTGGTTAAACTGGCCGAAAAAGATAAAGTCTCGTCAAAAAAAGGCGCCTTCTATTACAAGCTGGATCAATCGCACTACGCCGAGAATTTTGGAAAGTTTTTAAACCTGGTGCCTAACCCGGATAAGTTTTTTTGAAATTGTATCGTAGCGTGTTTAATATTATATTTTGACTAACAATCCCGGCCTCTCCAATCATTTTTTTTCGTGCTATCCTATTTTCATTCAAAGCTTTATGTATTTTTAAAGGCTTGTTTCTGTAGTTGCAATTAATAATGGGACATAATCCGGTTGAGTAGGGTGAAAATATTTGTACGTTCAGTAACGGTAATAGCCATTTTAATTTGTTGTACGCTTACGGCGCGACCGCAAAACACCACCAACAGCGGGACAGAATTCTGGACCGCTTATATGCTTCATAACAGCGGCGCAAGCACAGATGGGAATGGCACTGATAACAAAAGCTTGATGAGCTTGTATATCACATCTGCCGTTAATACATCGGGCACTGTGGCCATAGCGGACGGGAGTTTTTTGCCAATTCCCTTTACCGTTACTGCTAACCAGGTAACCATCATAACCATACCGCCGCCGGCTTATTTAAGTTCGGCCGGGGTTGCCAATAAGGGTATACACATCACTTCGCTGAAACCGGTTGCCATCTATGCGCATATTTATGCCCGTTCAGTTTCCGGGGCCACTTTATTATTGCCCGTAAGCACACTAGGAAAAGATTATTTTTCGATAAACTATACCCAGCAATCAAACGCCGGCAAAAATAACCCCGCCTATTCCGCTTTTATAGTTATTGCTACCGAAGATAATACAAGTGTTCAAATCAAACCGAAAGCTACTTTGCTTGATGGTAATGCGGCCGGGGTAACCTTTACCGTGAATTTGAAAAAAGGGGAAATATACCAGGGGCTGTCATCTGATGACCTTACGGGAACGACTATTACTTCAGTCAATTCAGCAACCGGTAGCTGCACCCGTGTCGCCGTTTTTTCGGGCAGTTCAAAGATCGAAGTAGGGTGCAATCCAAAATATACGACTTCCGACAACCTTTTTCAGCAGGTATACCCTACCGCATCGTGGGGAAAAAGTTATATCACTGTGCCGCTTGCTTCAAGGAATTATGATGTATTCAGAATTATACTAAGTAACCCGGCAGCCACCTCCAATCCGAATGTAAAAGTAAACGCAACCGTCATCCCGTTAACCTCTTTCAGTAATGGGTATTATGAATTTTCGTCGCAACAGCCGAATGTCATCACCGCCGACCAGCCGATACAGGTAGTTCAATATTCTGTTACCCAAGACAACACGATAGATTGCGGCGTCTTTTCAAGTGACACTGGTGACCCGGAAATGATCTATTTAAATCCGCTGGAACAAACGCTTGATCATGTAACCTTGTATTCAACGGGTAATTATCAAATTCTTAACAGCTTTATTAATGTGGTGATAAAGACGAGCGCGGTTCCTACATTTATGCTCGACGGCGTTTCATATACCAGTTTTACACCGGTTCCGGGCAATCCATTATACTCTTACGCCGCTATTGCTGTTCAGCATGGCCCCCAGGATGTGCAGGTGTCATCAGGCAGCCAGGGTACGCACACCCTGAGCGCGGGCGATGGCTTTAATGCGATTGCTTACGGTTTTGGCCAGGTCGAATCATACGGATATGCGGCGGGCACTAATCTTCAAGATCTGAATAAAAACATTACGTTAGCGAACCCCGTTAACGACACCGTTACACAGGCCAACGGCTGTATCGGTGTAAGCTATAAATTGCAGCTGACATTGCCTTACCAAACTACAAAGATTGTGTGGGATATTAAAAACGGCACAACGTATACTGATAGTAATCCGCAGGTAATATCAACGGTAACAAAAGGAACACAAACCTTGTATAAGTACGAGTATTATAAAATAGTTAATTACACGCAATCCGGCGATACCTCTGTTGTGGCAACTGTTTTTGACCCTTTTGCAAGTACCTGCGGAAGTGCCGAAACAATCGAATTTGACTTTAACATTTCGGCGCCGCCGGTCGCCTCCTCCTTCGGGGTAAGCACTGTATGTTTAACAGACTCGACACAGTTTACCGATAAAACAAATGTTAACGGCAGTTTAATAAAAACCTGGCTGTGGGATTTTGGCGATAACACCACCTCGGCACAGCAAAATCCTAAACACATCTATGCTAACCCAGGCAATTATAAAGTGACATTGTCCGTGACAAACGTCAACGGCTGCGGAACAGATACATCCCAGGTAATTTATGTAAATCATAAACCTGTCGCTAATTTCACGATGTCGGCACCTGCCTGTGCGGGCAAGGCTGTTACTTTTACCGACCAGTCAACCTCGGTCGACGGCAAGATAACACAATGGATATGGAACTACGGCGATGGTAAAAGCGATACGCTGGCCAATAATAAACCGGTTAACCATATTTATACCGCCGCCGGAACAGATTCCATAAAGTTAACCGTGTTTACCGACAGGGGCTGCTCAAACGTTACACCTGTTCAGGTGATTACCATTAGCCCAGCCCCGGCGGTTGATTTTAGCTTGCCCGATGTGTGTCTGAACGATGCGTTTGCGCAGTTTACCGATAAAAGTACCATTGCCGACGGATCTGAATCTGGCTTTACCTATTTATGGGATTTTGGCGACCCAAACGCGAAGGCTGTCAATCCCAACACGTCGGCGCTTAAAAACCCATCGCATAAGTATACCCAGGTCGGAAATTATAATGTGACATTAACCGTGCAGTCGGCCAGCGGGTGCATTTTTTCGAAAACCCAGCCGTTTACGGTAAATGGCGATATCCCGGTTGCTGCTTTTTCAGTAGTTAACAGTAATAATTTATGCAGTATTGACGATGTCGTTTTCCAGGATCAGTCGACCGTAAACTTTGGCAACATAACCAAAGTGATCTGGTATTTTGATTATAACAATAACCCGGAAAACGCTGTTGTTTTTAATAAAGACAGCCTGCCCGCCAATCGTTTGTATCGTCACAATTACGGCTTATTTAATACGCCGGCCTCTAAGTCGTACCTGGTAAAAATGGATGTTTATTCGGGCATAAGCTGCGTTAGCTCAACGCAGCAAACCATCACCGTAAAGGCTAACCCGTTTGTCACATTATCCGCTTTGGGTTCGTTGTGCCAGGGCGATCAGCCGGTTCAGGTTATCGAAAACACAAATGGCTTTACCGGCTCGGGCGTTTTTACCGGGCGGGGCATATCGTCAACCGGCCTGTTTAATCCGGCAACAGCCGGGGTCGGCAAATTCACTATAAATTATACATTTACCGCGCAAAACGGATGTGATTATTCAACCAGCCAGCAAGTTACCGTGAGGCCCGCGCCAACGGTCTCGGCGGGCTCCGATTTTTTTATGCTTGAAGGAGGCTCAGAAAAAATTAAAGCCACGGCCGGCGGTGATAACCTTACCTATAAGTGGTTCCCGTCGACGGGGCTTGACCATGACGATATATTGAACCCAACAGTAACCCCTACGATAAACACCACTTACAAACTGGTGGTTACCAATTCCGAAGGCTGTTCGGCCGCTTCGGAGGTAAATGTGAGCGTCTTGAAATATCCGGTGATTCCCAACACTTTTACACCAAACGGCGATGGCATAAATGACACCTGGAATATTCTTTATCTAAATACTTACCCCGGCAATACCGTAGAAATATTTGACCGGTACGGAAAAAAAGTGTTTTCATCCATTGGTTATACAACTCCATGGGACGGAACATACAACGGCGCTGTTTTACCATCCGGAACCTTTTATTATGTGATCGACCCTAAAAACGGCCGCAAGGTTATAGCGGGAAGCGTGACCATTGTACGATAAAATAAGAATGTTTGCTTATATTTCGCTTCCAATGTGACCCCGGCCTATGATTAGATGTTTACGTGTGATGGGTATAATAATGTGTTTTTTTTCGGCACATTACAATTTATGGGCGCAAACCAACCAAACTGTCGTGAATGGCTCAGCCGTATCACCAGTTACTTTTCCCGCAACCGGTTGTGTTTATAACTGGGTAAATAGCAACCCCGGCATAGGCCTGCCGGCAAGCGGTACGGGTAATATATCTTCGTTTACCGCAGTTAATAATACGAATAGCCCCATTACAGCTACCATTACAGCCACGCCGGTAGCTTCGGGTTTTGCGTATATTGCCAATGCCGGATCCAACAATATTTCGGTAATAGACATTGCCGTTAATACTGTCATAGCGACTATTCCCGTAGGGGTAGCACCTACAAATGTTTCCGTAAGTTCCAATGGAAGCCGGGTGTATGTTTCAAACCAGGGGTCAGCGTCGGTATCAGTTATTGATCCGGCTACCAATACGGTTATTTCAACAATTCCCGTAGGTTCGGGCCCAGGGGGCCTAATGGGTACGCCTAGAGGTGATAAGTTATATGTTGCAAATTCAAATGATGGTACAGTATCGGTGATTAAAACATCCGGCAATACAGTACAATCAATTATCCCGGTAGGGATGCAACCTGCCGGCCTGGTTGTTAGCCCGGACGGAAGCAGGGTATATGTGACAAATTATGGTGACGGCACTGTTTCGGTGATCAGCACCGCATCTGATATTGTAATAGGCACTATTTCAATAGGGGTGCACCCGGTTGGCATCGCGATCAGCCCGGATGGAAATCAATTGTATGTTTCCAATGGTTCTAATTATTTGTCGATCGTTAATGCCTTAACTTACGCGGTAGCAGCAAAAATTCAGTTGGATATCACTTACCAGATCGACCCGACGGGAGTGGCCGCCAGCCCCGACGGGAAGTTTGTATATGTTGCCGATTCACATGGCTATTCGGTGGCAATTATTGCTGTTAACGCACAGGCAATATATTCTTTTGCCAGGTTGACGAACAGCAGCCCCTATGGACTGGAGGTTAGTCCCGATAATAGTAAGGTATATGTAGTCAACAATGAAGGCTTCGTATCAGTTGTCGATGTTGCTAATGCTACGTCTTCCTCCCCTGTGTCCGCATCTGTGAGAGTAGGAAATAATCCGCAATCATTCGGCAATTTTTTATTAAACGGCCCTGTTTGCAATGGTACCCCTGTTACCTTTACCATTACTGTAAACCCATCGCCGAATGCCAAACCTCCCGCCATTACAGCCACCAATGCCACAGGCAATATCTCCGCCTGCGTGGGTACAGCCTCTGTAAGCCCGGACATCAAGCAATTCGCTGTGTCGGGCAGCGGCCTAACCGGGAATATCATGGCAACCGCACCCCCCGGTTTTGAGGTGTCATTAACTGCGGCAGGTGGCTTTGCCAATAGTGTTTTGCTTAACCAATCAGTCGGCTCAGTAAGCAATGTGGTTGTATATGTCCGTTCGGCCGCTGCTGCACCGGCGGGAAATATATCCGGAAATGTTGCACTAACATCTGCCGGAGCGGTAACCCAAAACGTAACTGTAGCCGGCACAGTGAACGCGTTGCCCACGATCATGCCGGTATCAAATCAAACACTAACAAGCGGCACCGTCACCATGGGAATTACTTTTGCCGGTACTGCCAACACCTTTACCTGGGTAAATGATACGCCGGGAATAGGGTTAGCTGCCAGCGGCACGGGTAATATTCCCGCATTTACAACTGCGAATAAAGGCAGCAGCGTCGTAACGGCAACAATTACAGCTACGCCACAATCCTCGGGATTGGCATATATAGCAAGCGATAATAATACCGTTTCGGTCGTGAACACACTCACTAGTTCAGTCATAGCCACGATACCAGTTGGAAAAAACCCTGTTGGTGTATCCGTAAGCGGCGATGGCAGCCGCGTATATATCACAAATTCGCTGTCGAATACTGTTTCTGTTATTAATACTGCAACGAATGTTGTTATAGCTACACTGCCGGTAGGTATAAATCCATTTGGCATATCTGTAAGCCCTGACGGCAGCCGGGCGTATGTGGCTAATACTATTTCAAACACGGTCTCGGTAATCAATACCGCAACCAATATGGTGACGGCCACCATTCCTGTGGATCTATTTCCTATTGGCATATCAGTTAGCCCGGATGGTTCCCGCGTGTATGTGGCCAATGCTAACGCTAATTCCATTTCTGTGATTAACACCGCGACCCAGGCAGTTACAGCTACGATCAAAGTCGGTTCCGAACCCTACGGCATTTCTTTCAGCCCTGATGGCAGCAGGGCCTATGTTTCAAATTCCCGGGAAAATACTGTCTCGGTCATTAACACTGCCACCAACCTCGTGACAGCAACGATTGCAGTTGGTACATATCCCACCGGCATTTCAGTGAGTCCCGATGGCACGCGGGTGTACGTGGCAAATTTACAGTCAAGCAATATTTCAGTAATTAATGCCATAACCAATATGGTAACAGCTTCAATAGCCGGCGCAACACCAATAGGCGTGTCGGTAAGCGCTGATGGCAGCCTGGTGTATGTAACGAATGAAGGGTCGGGCGATGTTTCAGCCATCAGCACCGTAAGCAACGCGGTGGTCTCCACCTGCCCCATCGGTAAGGTGGCCGATTCCTTTGGCAACTTTCTGACGCCAGGTGTAAGTTGCAGCGGCATAGCAACTAAATTTACCATTACGGTAAATCCTGCCCCGGTCTCGCCGCCAGCCATCATAGCCACTGTGGCCACTGGTATTATTTCTACCTGCGCGGGTACAGCCTCTGCAAGTACTGATATACGGCAGTTCACGGTGTCGGCTAGTAATCTGACCGGCGATATTACGGCAACTGCGCCTGCGGGTTTTGAAGTGTCGTTAGCCCCGGCAAGCGGCTTCGCCGGTAGTGTTGTGCTTAACCAATCCGGCGGCACAGTAAGCAATATCGTTGTATATGTGCGGTTGGCCGCTACTGCACCGGCGGGAAAAGTATCCGGTGATGTAGTACTTACTTCGCCGGGAGCAGTTATGCAAGATGTGGTGATAGACGGAAGAGTAAATCGGCTGCCTTTAATAAATAATGTAGCCAACCAAACAGTCACTAGCGGCACGGCCACAACGGCAATTGGTTTTTCGGGCTCGGCCAGCATTATTAATTGGGTTAATGATACGCCTGGTATTGGTCTTGCGGCGAATGGCAGCGGCGACATCCCATCGTTTACCGCGATAAGCACCAGCAACAAACCGGTGACAGCTACTGTTACGGCTACCCCGGCCTCGTCCGAGTTTGCCTATGTGGCAAATATCAATTTAAATACTATATCGGTTATCGATCTCCAAACCAATAAGGTTCAATCCACCATAACGGTTGGGTTTCACCCCTATGGTTTATCGGTAAGTCCCGATGGCAGCAGGATGTATGTGACAAACAATGGTTCAAATACGGTTTCGGTAATCAATATTGTAAACAACTCGGTAATTACTACGATCGATGTAGGCCAAAACCCGTACGGCCTCTCGGAAAGCCCGGATGGCAGCCGGTTGTACGTGACCAATGGGAATTCAAATACTGTATCGGTGATCAATACGGCGACTAACCTGGTAATAGCGACAATTGGTGTGGGCCGCAACCCCCGGGACGTATCGGTAAGCCCCGATGGCAACACGTTGTATGTGGCAAATTATTATGACGGAACTATATCGGTGATCAATTTAATAACCCATATGATATCCACGATTGCGGTGGGAACCAGCCCCGATGCGGTTTCGGTAAGCCCCGACGGCAGCCGCATATATGTAGCCAATTATTTTTCTTCCAATGTTTCAGTGATCAATGCTGTAACCAACGCGGTGATAGCCACAATCGCCGTGAGTCCAAACCCTGCAGGTGTGGTCGTAAGCCCGGATGGCAGTCATGTGTATGTTGTAAATACAAGTTCAAATACAGTATCAGTGATCAATACCGCTACCAACACGGTGGTTGCCAAAATCCCGGTAGGCCAGCAACCTTTCGGTGTATCGGTAAATGCTGATGGAAGCCGGATTTATGTAACCAGCACCAATGACGGTACCGTATCAGTGATCAATACCACAACAAACGCGATAATAACCACGATGACCAGCGGATTATACCCCAGTTCGTTTGGCAATTTTGTAACCGGCGGTAAAGCTTGCGGCGGCAGCCCTGTTACTTTTACTATAACGGTAAACCCCGCCCCAACCATTGTAGCAGGTCCGGTAACGGGCGCAATTTCTGCGTGTGCAGGCATCGCCTCTGCCAGCCCTGATATTCAGCAGTTTACCATTTTAGGCGCCAATTTAACTCAAAACATTACTGTAACCGCCCCGGCAAACTTTGAAATATCTCTTTCGGCAAACAGTGGTTACAACAATAAAATTTTCCTTATTCAAAACGCAGGGACTGTAAATAAGGTAATTATGTATGTGCGCTCCGCAGCAAGTGCACCTGCAGGAAAACTATCTGGAAATGTTACACTGGCATCTGTTGGCGTGGTTACTCAAACGGTTTTGGTAAACGGCACAGTAAACCTGCCGCCGGTGATAAATGCCGTGGCCAACCAAACGGTAAAAAATGGCGCGCTTACCAATGCAGTTAACTTTACAGGCACCGTAACTGCTATCAGTTGGGTCAACGATACGCCAGCTATCGGCTTATCCGCAAACGGTACCGGCGATATACCTTCATTTGCTGCGGTTAATACCGGTGGGACCCCGCTGAAAGCGACGATTACAGCAAACGCCAATGAGGGCGGGTGCCTGGCGGTGCCCGTTACGTTTACAATTACAGTAATCCCCAACAATTTAGTCTATAACATTGTTGTTCCAAATACGTTTACACCAAATGGCGACGGCATAAATGATACCTGGGTGATTGAAAAACTTAACACATTCCCGAATTGTACGGTTGACGTATACAACCGATACGGAGAAAAGGTATATTCGTCCATCGGCTACGGAACGCCATGGGATGGAAAACATCGGGGTGCGAAACTGCCGGTCAGCACCTATTATTATATTATAAACCTAAAAAATGGCGGCAAAATTTTATCAGGCTGGATAACTATTATCAGATAACGATGAAGAGAATTTTACACTTATTAATTGTTTTTTTTGCGGTTATCCAGTGCTCCTTCGCGCAGCAGCGACCTCAGTATACGCAATATGTTTTTAACAATTACCTGTTAAACCCTGCTGTAGGAGGTATAGAGAATTACACCGACGTTAAGGCGGGTTACCGCAGCCAGTGGACAGGCTTACAGGGAGCTCCCGTTACAAGTTACTTAACAGTTAATGCCCCGCTTGGAAAGAATTTCCTGGAAGGCGATGCAACATCAGCATCAAGTGGCAGCGATAATCCGTCAAGCAGATTATATACACAGGGTTATATGGCTGCCGAACCTCACCATGGCATTGGCTTTATGCTGGTGACCGACCAGGCCGGCCCGATAACACAAACCAATATCGATGCTACTTATTCATACCATCTTGGATTGGCGCCCCGTTTAAATTTAGCTGTTGGCGTTTCGGCCGGTGTAAATCACGTGAGTTTAAACACGTCAATGCTCACGCTTGAAAATCCATTCGACCCGGCTATCGCCAACGGTAACAACAGCCAGTGGAAACCCGACCTGGGTGTAGGCGCATGGCTATATTCAGCTGAATACTACTTTGGTGCATCGGTGCAGCAGTTACTGCCTCAAACGTTGTATTTTAGCAATAATAGTAGCTATAACCAAAGCAAAACTGTTCCGCAATACTTTTTTACAGGCGGCTTTAAGGTTTTTATGTCTGATGACGTAACGCTTTTGCCTTCATTTTTGGTAAAGATCATAAAGCCATTACCCATCACCTATGATCTTAATGCGAAATTTTCATTCAGGGACAGGTTTTGGGTAGGCGGATCTTATCGTAGGGATGATTCCTTTGGCGTATTAGCCGGCATTAATATCAACTCATTTATAAATGTTGGCTACTCATACGATATTACCACCTCGGCTTTAAATACGGTTAGTAACGGAAGCCACGAGATCGTTATCAGCTTATTGCTCAATAACAGATACAAGGTAACCTGTCCGCAGCGAAATTTTTAACAAAACCGCTATTTGAGAAACACTCAAAAATAATTTACTGCAGAAATTATATAAAGCCATGCGGATTACTATTGTAGGATCGGGTAATGTTGCAACTCACATGGGTGCAGCTTTTAAAAACGCCGGGCATCAAATCATACAGGTTTATAGCAGGGATATGCAAAATGCCGCTTTGCTGGCTTATCATATCGGGGCAGAGGCGGTTGACAATCTGGATGCTATTAATCCCGAAACAGATATGTTCATCATCTCTGTAAAGGACGATGCAATTACTCCCACAGCGCAAACGCTGGCCCAATATAAAAAATTGATTGTGCACACTTCGGGCGTAACCGACCTGGAGGCGCTATCAGCCGTGAATCCTGAAGCCGGTGTTTTATATCCTTTGCAAACGTTCAGCAAGATCAGGGAAGTGGATTTTAACAGCGTGCCGCTTTGTATCGAAGGCGCCGGCAATGACATCACGCTTTTGCTTGAGCAGTTGGCCCAAACTATCAGTAAAAATGTTTACCGGGTAAATTCCGATCAGCGCAGGGTGCTTCACCTGGCAGCTGTTTTTGCCTGTAATTTTCCTAATTACCTGTACGGCGTCGCCCGGGACCTTTTGGCAAAACAAAATCTGGAATTTGAGATGCTTCGCCCGTTGATACTCGAAACTGCTCAAAAAGTTCAAAACCACCTCCCGCAGGAAGTGCAGACCGGGCCGGCCGAACGTAACGACCAAAATACAATGGCCGCGCACCTGCAAATGCTTCATAATGAGCCGCTGTTGCAGGAGTTATATAACTTATTAAGTCAGGCTATTATCAAAAACGATAATGGAGGGCAGGGGCGCAAGTAATTTTGTTACTTTTGCACAAATGAACATTTTTAAAGTTAAAATAAACTTTGAAGAAAAAGGCTTCGAATCCGTTGAATTACCTATTGCCGAAGGGGAATCTGTATTGGACGTGTGCCTTGAAAACGGTATTGAGCTACAGCACAATTGCGGCGGCGTTTGCGGATGCAGCACCTGCCAGGTATATGTAAATAAGGGCATGGATAATATCCAGGAAATATCAGACAAGGAAGAGGATTTTATCGACAGAGCGGTAAACCCGCGCATCAATTCGCGGTTGGGTTGCCAGTGCGTTATCATAGATGGCGATATTGAAGTTACATTGCCCAACCAGTCGCAGTTTTTGGGTCATTAATAATGAGGATTTCACCGATTTAAAAGAATGATTTCACCGATTGATTAATACCAGGACAAAAAATGAAAGACAATAAATTTACTTTACCTATCCATTGGAAAGATCATGAAGACATTGCCATTGAGCTTTATGAAAAGTTTGGCGATGACTTTGACGAATCAAAGATATACCGTATCCGGTTTACCGACCTGTTGGAATGGGTGCTCACGCTTCCAAATTTTGCCGGCACCCGCGAAGAATCAAACGAGGGCCATCTTGAGCAGATACAATCGGCGTGGGTATATGAATGGCGGGATAATCAGTAGCAGTTGGCAGTTTATAGTTGGCAGTAATTTACTTGTTTAATTCCTACCCGCGAATGAACAATCAATAATCGGTGAAATCATTCTTTTAAATTGATGCAATCATAAATACATGGAATCATTTCTGCATAAGCTAAAAGATATTACCACCTTTATTTTTGATGTGGATGGCGTGTTGACCGACGGTAATGTGTATGTCAAGGAAAACGGCGAGCAAAGCCGGGCGTTCAACATTAAGGATGGTTATGCGCTGCAGTTAGCTGTTAAATGCGGCTATAACGTTTGCGCTGTTTCGGGCAGCCGGTCGAAAAGTGCTATTTTCAGGTTGAACAGCCTTGGTGTGAAAGACGTTTACATGGGCATCCACACCAAGATCGAAAAAATTAAAATTTACCTCGAAGAAAAAAGTATCAGCCCCGAACAAGTGCTATACATGGGCGACGATATCCCAGAGCTTGAGGTTATGAGGCTGGTAGGTTTGCCCGTTTGTCCCGCGGATGCGGCTGAAGAAATTAAAGCTGCCAGCCTGTATGTTTCACCCTGCGCCGGGGGCAAAGGCTGCGCCAGGGATGTGATTGAAAAAGTATTAAAGATACAAGGCAAATGGCTGACTGAAGACGCTTATAGCTGGTAGGGAGGGACCATAGACCATGGTCGATAGTCCATAGATATCAAGCGGAAAATAAATAAATACACTTAAATTGGTAAAATCTACCATGGTCTATGGACTATGGTCCATGGACTAAAAAATGAATCTTCCCCCCATCATTCTCGCTTCAAAATCGCCGCGCAGGCAGGAACTGCTTAAGTTAATGGATATTGACTTCCGCGTGGTATTAAAAGAAGTTGATGAGTCTTACCCTGATAACTTAAAATCTGAAGAAGTAGCCGTTTACATTGCCGAAAAAAAAGCACAGGCATTCGATGAAACGATAGAAAACGAGATCGTAATTACCGCCGATACCATTGTGGTTGTCGGTAATAAGATACTTGGCAAGCCCGAGTCGGCAGAACATGCGGTTGAAATGCTGCAAACGCTTTCCGGGCGGATGCACCAGGTAATTACCGGCGTATGCCTGCTGTACAAACATGGGTACCATACCTTTTACGATGTGTCGGAAGTGTTTTTCGGTGAGTTGACAGATAAGGAAATCCGCGATTATGTAAATAAGTATAACCCACTTGATAAAGCCGGCTCATATGGCATACAGGAACGTATCGGGCTTATCGGGATCGAAAAAATAAACGGCTCATACACCAATGTGGTAGGCCTGCCAACCGAAAAATTGTACCGCGAGTTGATGAAATTGTAACGCCACAAAACTATGCAGTTGTAAAATTCCGATCCCACACGTGTGGGATCGGAATTCCGAAATTACCCAAGAATTTCCTTGATATCTTCCACCGAAAGCGATTTGATAAAGCTTTCCTCGGTAGTAATAAGTGAGCGGGCTACTTTAAGCTTGCGCTGCTGCAGGGCCAGTATCTTTTCTTCAACCGAATCTTTGGTGATGAATTTATAAATAAATACATTTTTGGTTTGCCCGATGCGGTGCGTGCGGTCAATGGCTTGCTGCTCAACAGCAGGGTTCCACCACGGGTCGAGGATGAAAACATAATCCGCTTCGGTCAGGTTTAAGCCTACGCCGCCAGCTTTTATCGAGATCAAAAATACCCTTGTTTTCGGGTCTTCCTGGAACTGTTTTACCACGTCGCCGCGGTTTTGGGTGCTGCCGTCGAGATAAACGTATGGAATATCCTCCACATCAAAATATTCCCGGTAAATGTTCAGTTGCTTTACAAATTGCGAAAATATGAGCACTTTATGCCCTCCCTCGAGCACATTGGCCAGGGTGTGCACCACGTTTTCAAACTTGCCCGAGTCGCCTTCGTATTCCTTGTCGATCATTATGGGGTGGTTGGCGATCTGGCGTAGTTTTATAAGGCCCTGCAAAACCTGTATCTGTGTTTGGGCGAAGGTGCCGTCCTCCAGGCTTTTTAACAGCTCATTGCGGTATTCCGATTTTACCTTTTCGTAAACAGATGCCTGTTCTTCGCTCATCTGGCAATAAAACAGGTTCTCGGTTTTAGGCGGCAGCTCGGGCGCTACCTGTTCCTTGGTCCGGCGTAGAACAAACGGTTTGATCAGCGCCTGTAATTTTCGAGCCTTTTCCTCATCTTTTTTCTTTTCGATGGGCGTCACAAACTCGTTTTGAAAATACTGCTGTATGCCCAATAAGCCGGGGTTAATGAACGACATCTGCGTCCAGAGGTCATTAACCGAGTTTTCAACCGGCGTGCCGCTCAGTATAAGCTTGTACCTGGACTTTAATTGCTTAACCGCCTGGAACGACTTTGATGAAGGATTTTTGATGTTCTGGCTCTCATCCAATATCACGTAATCAAAAAAGAACGACTTCATTAATTCAATATCTATCCGGCTGATACCATACGTCGTAATGACGACATCATAATTGGTAAAAACATCCGGCGACTTATACCGCAAAGTACCGGTATGTACCATCAGCCTCAGCTGCGGCGTAAATTTCTTAGCCTCGTTGAGCCAGTTGTATATTAACGACGTTGGCATAATAACCAGCGATGTACTTTTGCCGCCGGCCGCTTCTGTGTCTTCCTTGTGCTTTTGTAATAAGGCCAGGGTTTGGATGGTTTTACCCAACCCCATGTCATCGGCCAGGCAGCCGCCAAAATGATAGCTCTTTAAAAAATGGAACCAGTTATAACCGGCTTTTTGGTAGGGCCGCAAATGCCCTTTAAAATGCTTCGGCAGTTCTATTTCCTCCAGTTCTTCAAAATCGGTCAGTTTTTGAAGTTTCCTGTTCATGGTTACATGGGCCATTTCGCCTTCGGCGAGGTCGTTGACCAGGCCGATATGATGCCGCCGAAGCTTTAAGTTATTGCTGCCCTCGCTAAAATGCAGCAGGTTGCCGTATTGCGAAAACCATTTTTCGGGTATTACCGCTATTTCGCCGGAAGGCAAAACGAATTCTTTTTTATGGTTAAGGATATGATTTTTTAGCTGTATAAAAGGGATGCGGTAATTGCCAAAATACACCACGGCGTAAATATCAAACCAATCATTATTCTCTTTTATCTCCAGGTCGATTTTGCTGTTGCCGAATACATACCGCTTTTGCCCGTCGGAAGCGGGTTGTTCTATTTCGAATCCCAGGTCGGCAAGCTCATCAAAATGCTGGTTTATCCATTCGAAAACAGAAAATGAGCGGTCGGCATCGTCGTCACTTACGTCTGCCTCGAGATTTTTGAACAATGACGATACGGTTTTTAACCCCATTTCTTCGAGCTGGTGCAGTTTGTTTTTCTCCCAAACGACTGACCGTTTGATGCGGTGAAACAGGTAATCGTCGCCGTTCCGCTCCATCTTTACCGAAACATGCCGCTCATCACCGTAAGGAAAAACATAACCGGCATATTTAAAAAACAGCTGCAGCTGCGATGTGCCGCCTTCAATATATATCGGTTTTAAAACCGGGGTGGCATCATACTTCTCCGTATTAATGGTGAAACCTTCGGCGTACACATGCTGCTTTTCGATTAGCGGCACTACAAATTTTTCGAAATACGATTGCTCCGACGAGCGCGGGACAGCTATATAGCGTTTGTTGAGGAACGGGAAAAGCTTTTTGCCGTCAATGTCCTTCTCAAAATGATACAAGGTATCATCAAGCAGCATCCATGCCGGGTGGTTGCAAATGATCCCGGCGTTTTTGAACATAAACTCAATGCGCATCCCCTGGTATTTAATGGTTGGGAAATACCTGATCTCCTCTTCATTTCGCCTGAAATGGAACAGCACCGTCGCCGGTTCTGATGCGATCTGCAGTTTACGCTCGGCCGGGTAACCTTCCTTGCTCATCAGGTAAAGAGGCTTGTCGCCCATCAGGTTTAGCGCCTCGGCCATGCGTTTTTCTATTTTTGGCCTGATGATATCAAAAAGCTGCTCGTTAAATATTTTGGTAAAGAACTCAAAAGGGCGTATCGGCTTTTTATAGAACTTTTTGATCAGGTTGCCCTGCTCAATTTCTTCAAGTATCTTAACCAGCTTCAGGTCGGTTTCGTCAACGCAGTGTACAAATTCCTGCGCTGTATTCGAGAATAAACGCTGGTGGGTTAGGGAGTATTCGCCGTTGGGGTTTAGCTGCACAATATGCGGCTCAATAACGTACGACAGGTATTCGTGCCGGGCTATGGCATAAATTATACGGCAAGGTTTGCTGCTGTCGACACGTAACATAACTTCTGATAAAAAATTTAAGAGAAGCTACATCAACAAAAAATTCAAACGTAATCAGAATTTGCAGTAACAAAAAATGTTTTGTGTTAAATAATTGTTAACAGTTAGTTCATGGGTAATGGTTCATGGGAGAAATGCAATTGTAGAGACGCAATGCATTGCGTCTCTACGGCAATCACACATCTATTTCTCCTTCAAAAACCTTCACTGCCGGGCCCTCTAAAAATATACCGGTAAACTTTTGGCCGTCGTAGTTGAAGCGGATATTGAGATCGCCACCCAGCACTTTTATAGGTGTGTTAATATCACCGGTGTGGTGATTATGTTTGGCCATAGCGAGGGCTACTGCCGTAACACCTGTACCGCAGGCATAAGTTTCATCCTCAACACCGCGCTCAAACGTGCGGACAAAGTAACCATCGGCAACCGGCTCGACAAAGTTTACATTGATCCCATTGGCTTTGTAGGTTTCGTTGTTTCGAATGGCATATCCGTCTGCATATACGTCCTTTTCTTTCAGGCCGTCGGCCAGTTTGATATAGTGCGGCGAGCCGGTATTTAACACATAAGCATCCTTATCCATATTAACCTGGTCGACATCTATCATCTGTAAACTCACCCAATCGCCTGAGTCGGAAATTTTGGCATGGTGCGAACCGTCAACTGCCAGGAATTCTGCCTCTCTGTCAATTATACCAAGATGTTTTGCAAAAGCCACAATGCACCTGCCGCCGTTGCCGCACATGCTGCTGGGCCGGCCGTCGGCGTTATAATAAACCATCTCAAAATCATAGCCTTCCTTGTTTTGAAGAAACATGATCCCGTCTGCGCCAACGCCAAACCGCCGGTCGCATAAGTGCGAAATTAACTGCGGATTATGATGATCTATGACAGATTTACGGTTATCAACCAAAATAAAATCGTTCCCTGCGCCCTGGTATTTATAAAAATGTATTTTCACAATAGTTATATGAATATTAACGTTAAACTCAACAGGATGAAATAATTGACTGTTACCACTCGTGTTTGATTTAACATTTTTTAACAAAAAACAATATACCTTATTATTGACAAATGCGTCTATATGGTATTAAATTTGACACTCAGAAAATAAACTTAAGCAAAGAAAGAGAATATAATATGAAAAAGTTTGGTTTAACATTATTAACAGCGTTTGTTGGCGGAGCAATGGCGTTAGGCACGTACAAGGTTATTGAAACCAGGTACAACAGTAACATGAGTTTTGAAGACCGCCAGAAAGTGTATTATACAAGCAATCACCTGCCTTCGGCAACTACGGTATCCTCAACAGGCCAGCCCGATTTTGTGCAGGCGGCAGCAGCAGTTACCCCGGCAGTGGTTTACATCCGTACAACCTACGCCAGCCAGGCGCAAAATGATCAGCAAAGCCAGCTTCAGCGTATGTTTGGCGATATGTTCGGCCAGCAAATGCGCCCCCAGGGCCCGCAAATGGCTTCAGGTTCGGGCGTAATTATTTCGCCTGATGGCTATATCGTTACCAATAACCACGTAGTAGCTAAAGCCGAGAAAATTGAGGTAGTAACGAATGACCACCGCAACTTTAAAGCAAAAGTGATCGGCACCGACCCGAACACCGATTTAGCCTTAATTAAAATTGAAGGCAGCAATTTGCCTATAGTAAAGTTAGGCAACTCGGATGCTGTGAAAGTGGGCGAGTGGGTATTAGCTATCGGCAACCCGTTCAGATTAACCTCAACAGTAACTGCGGGTATTGTAAGCGCGAAAGGCCGGGGCATTAATATCATTGGCAACGAGGATAACCAGGATGATCAGAATCCATTTGGCCGTACCCAGAACACGGATCAAAGGCCAACAGCCAATAAAGCGATCGAGTCATTTATTCAAACTGATGCGGCCATCAATCCGGGTAACAGCGGCGGCGCTTTGGTAAATACAAACGGCGAGCTGATCGGTATCAATTCGGCAATTGCTTCGCATACCGGTTCGTATGAAGGTTATGGTTTTGCCATTCCTATTAACCTCGCTAAAAAAGTATTGGACGATATTGAAAAATATGGCTCAGTTAAACGCGGATTTGTAGGTATCACCTTTACTGCGCTTGACCAGGATAATGCAGAAAGGTTGCACACCGATAAAACTGCGGGTTTATATGTCGACCAGGTATTGCCCGGCAGCGGAGCTGCACAGGCAGGCCTGCAAACAGGCGATATCATCAGCAAGGTTGAAGGTGCCCCCGCATATGAGTCATCAGACCTGCAGGAACGCGTAGGTCGTTTGCAGCCTGGCGATAAAATTCATTTAACTGCGATACGCGGTAACGAAGAGAAAAACTTTACAGTTACCCTTAAAGCAGATGTTCCTGCCCCGCGCGTAGCTGTAAATAAATCAGCCGAAGAATTATTCAACAAGCTGGGTGCGAGCTTTGCTCCGCTAAATGCTGCACAAAAAGCCAGGTTCCATGTGAATGGCGGCGTGGTGATCACGCAAGTTCGCCAGGGCGGTATGTTCGATAGTATTGATGTGCCCGTAGGGTCGGTGATAACCAGCATCAACAGGCAGCATATTAACAGCGTTGCCGATATTGACAGGGCGATCACTAACCTGAGGAACGGAAACCTGGTTATAACAGGTTACTACCCAGACGGAACAAGCTTTAACAATATATTCCAGGTACAATAATATCAAATAATATATCGGAGAACCCGTCGGTCTGCAAGCTGACGGGTTCTTTGTTTTTAATAAGCATCAGACTTACGAAGTTTTAGAAACTTCGTAAGTCTGTACATGCTTTCACTATTTTTGTGCCATGCCTGCTAACGCCTCCGTCTTATTTAAACTACTCAATCAAGACCTGCTGCTACTTCCGCAAAAAGCCATATACTGGAAACAGGAAAAGGCCCTGATCGCTGCCGATGTGCATTTGGGCAAGGTGGGCCATTTCCGGAAGGCGGGGATAGCGGTGCCCCGCGATATGGAACAAAGCGAGTTGGCCATATTATCCGACCTCATAGACGAACACAAACCCCAAAAAATAATATTCCTGGGCGATTTTTTTCATAGCGACATGAATTCCGACTGGGACTGGTTTATTTTATGGCGCAGCCAGTTCCCCAAACTGGAGGTGATACTGGTGCGGGGCAATCATGATATCATCGACGACAGTTATTACTACCAGCTAAATATCAGTTTGCACGACCAATTACTTGTCGGGCCCTTTTTAATGCTTCATCACCCGTTGAGCATCGAAGAACAACAAACTGCAGCCGGCTATTCATTTTGCGGGCATATTCATCCCGGCGTAAGGCTGATTGGCAAGGGGCGCCAGCAAATTACGCTGCCCTGTTTTGCCTTTGGCGAAAGGCAGGCCATTTTGCCATCCTTCGGCAAATTTACCGGCAGGGTTGCTATCCGCAGCCATAAAACCGACAGGATATTCGCGGTAACAATGGATAAGGTAATTGCTATTGACTAAGTGTATAGAGCCAAGAAACAAGAGTCAAGAATCAAGAAATCAGCAAACATTTGTTATACTTCGATTCGCTATCCATTATTCACTACTATCCATTTTTATCTTGGCTCTTGGTTCTTAGCTCTTGATTCTTTTTAGATTGTTTCTAAATAGCTATTTGCTACGCGATTAGCCAAATCCATTTCTATCTTTTGGCATTTAATAAATACTTTTGCCAAATAAATCTGAACTATAATGAGCGAATTTAAACAAACCTTCAACTCGTCATTGGGTAAAAAGCTTATCATGGCTTTAACAGGCTTGTTTCTGTGTACTTTCTTGATTGTGCACTTGGGCGGTAACCTGTTACTTTTCAGCGACGACGAAGGTTATGGATTTAACGTTTACGCTAATTTCCTTACACATTTCCCGCCGATAGAGGTGGTTGCCTACCTGTTGTACCTGGCCATTTTGGTGCATTCCATTTACGCCCTGGTATTAACTGTTCAAAACCGCAGGGCGCGCCCGGTAGGTTATGCCGCGCCGAACAGATCGCCAACGTCGTGGTCGTCGAAAAACATGGGCTTGCTGGGTTCTATTTTGCTGCTGTTTATCGTGATACACATGAGCGATTTTTGGTATGCGTACAAATACAGCCACAAAATAGGGTATAAGGAATACCGCACCGACCTGGCAACAGATAAAACCACATCGGTTGATTATGTGCCAACATCACCCAACTTCGAAAAATCGGTATCGACCGAAAATAATGTGGAGATCGTAAGGGTAAAAGACCTGCATGCACGCGTGGCCGACAGCTTCAGTAATTTATTATACGTGATTTTCTATGTGATTGCTATGGGTGCAGTATCATTCCACATGCTGCATGGTTTCCAGAGTTCGTTTAGGACGCTTGGGTGGGTGCATCGAAAATATACGCCGGTCGTATGCTTTATCGGTACATGGCTGTTCGCGGTTATTATCCCGCTGGGTTTCGCGGCAATGCCGGTGGTTTATTATATACAAAGTTTAAAATAAGTAGTTGATTAAGTTAGATTGAGTTGATTAAATGAATGGTGACCAATGCCAACCTAATCAAACCAATCAACCCAGTCAACCGCTCACTAACATAAAAAAGATGACTTTAGAAGCTAAAATCCCCGAAGGCCCTTTAGCCGAAAAATGGAGCAAGCATAAATTTAACCTGAAACTGGTTAACCCGGCCAATAAGCGTAAATACGATATTATTGTTGTAGGTACGGGCCTTGCCGGTGCGTCGGCCGCTGCTTCGCTGGCTGAGTTGGGTTATAATGTAAAGGCGTTTTGCTTCCAGGATAGTCCGCGCCGGGCGCACTCTATTGCCGCTCAGGGCGGGATAAATGCAGCTAAGAATTACCAGAACGACGGCGACAGCGTTTACCGGCTATTTTATGATACGATAAAGGGGGGCGACTATCGTGCCCGCGAAGGAAACGTTTACCGTCTTGCCGAAGTATCGGTAAATATCATTGATCAGTGTGTGGCGCAAGGCGTTCCTTTTGCCCGCGAATATGGCGGCTTGCTTGACAACCGTTCATTTGGTGGTTCGCAGGTATCGCGTACGTTTTACGCGCGCGGACAAACCGGGCAGCAGCTTCTGTTAGGCGCTTATTCGGCATTGAACCGCCAGATACACCTTGGAAAAGTTAAAATGTACACCCGTACCGAAATGCTGGACGTGGTGACCATTGACGGCCAGGCCAAAGGTATTGTTACCCGTAATTTAATTACCGGGAATATCGATACACATACCGGTCACGCAGTATTGCTTTGCACCGGGGGGTATGGAAACGTATTTTATTTGTCGACCAATGCGGCGGGTTCAAACGTAACCGCAGCATGGCGGGCGCATAAACGGGGCGCGTTTTTCGCTAACCCATGTTACACGCAGATACACCCGACCTGTATCCCGGTAACGGGCGACCACCAGTCGAAGTTGACACTGATGTCGGAATCCCTACGGAACGACGGCCGGGTTTGGGCGCCTAAAACGGTAGAGATTGCCGAGCGGCTGCGCAAAAAAGAGATCACCGCCGACCAGGTGGCTGAGGACGACCGCGATTACTTCCTCGAAAGAAAATATCCTTCATTCGGTAACCTTGTTCCCCGCGACGTGGCATCACGCAACGCGAAGGAAATGGTGGATGATGGCCGCGGTGTAGGCGGTTCCGGATTTGCCGTGTTCCTTGACTTTGCCGACGCTATTCGCCGACTGGGCAAGGATGCCGTAGCTGCCAAATATGGTAACCTGTTTGACATGTATTACCAGATCACCGACGAGGATCCATATAAACAGCCTATGCGCATTTACCCTGCCGTACATTATACCATGGGCGGCCTGTGGGTTGATTATAATTTAAGCACAAACGTACCGGGATTATATGCCCTGGGCGAATGCAATTTCAGTGACCACGGTGCTAACCGCCTCGGTGCATCTGCATTGATGCAGGGCCTTGCCGACGGTTATTTCGTAATTCCATATACGCTTGGCGATTACCTGGCAACCATAGGCCCGAAACCTGTTGACGCCAACCATCCCGCCTTCGCGCAAACGAAACAGGACGTAATGGCCCGCATCAACAGCCTGCTGGCGCTTAAAGGCACCAAAACCGTAAACGAGTACCATCGCGACCTTGGCCACATCATGTGGGAGTACTGCGGCATGGCGCGTACGGAGGAAGGGCTTACCAAAGCCAAAGGTTTGATACGCGAATTGCGCGCCGATTTCTGGAGAAATGCCCTGGTAGTGGGCGAGAACGAAGAGGTTAACCCTGCCCTTGAAAAAGCGGGCCGCGTAGCCGACTTCCTCGAACTGGGCGAGCTAATGGTTGACGACGCGTTGATGCGCCGGGAGTCATGCGGCGGCCACTTCCGCCTTGAGTCGCAAACACCGGAGGGTGAAGCTTTGCGCGATGATGATAACTTCGCGTTCGTAGCCGCCTGGGAATACAAAGGCGATAACCAGCCCGAAGTTTTGAATAAGGAAATGCTTGATTTTGAATTTGTCCACCTGACTCAACGCAGTTATAAGTAGCAAGTAGCTAGTATCAAGTAGCGAGACAGAAGAATTTAAATCTTGCTACTTGATACTAACGACTTGATACTCCAAATAAAACAAACATGAGTACCAACAACAATATGAACCTCACCCTGAAAGTATGGCGGCAGAAAAACGCCGATGCCAAAGGCGCATTTGTGACGTATAAAGCCGAAGGTATCTCGCCGGATATGTCGTTCCTGGAGATGCTGGATGTGGTGAACGAAAGCCTCATCCTCAAAGGTGAAGACCCTATCCACTTCGACCACGATTGCCGCGAAGGTATTTGCGGAATGTGCTCGCTGTATATCAACGGCCGGCCACACGGGCCAAAGCGCGCCATTACCACCTGCCAGCTGCACATGCGCAGCTTCAGCGACGGCGAAACTATCACCATTGAGCCATGGCGCGCAGGGGCCTTCCCGGTGATAAAGGACCTGGCTACCGACCGCTCGGCATTCGACAGGATACAACAGGCCGGTGGTTTTATCTCGGTTAATACCGGCGGTGTGCCCGATGCAAACGTCATTCCTATCCCCAAGGTAATTGCTGACGAAGCCTTCAACTCTGCCACCTGTATTGGCTGCGGCGCCTGCGTGGCGGCATGTAAAAATGCATCGGCTATGTTGTTTGTATCGGCTAAGGTATCGCAGTTAGGTATGCTGCCGCAGGGCCAGCCCGAGCGTTACAGCCGGGTACAGGCCATGGTTGCCCAAATGGACGAGGAAGGTTTCGGCAATTGCACCAACACGCGCGCCTGCGAGGCCGAGTGTCCGAAAGAAATAACGCTCACCAATATAGCCCGCATGAACAACGATTTCTTCAGCGCGAAGCTGTTCCGCGAGGAGCATGCCCATGACCATGCCTCATCCGGCGAGTAAAGATCAAACAATGTTTAACTGTAAAGGCCTGGGGGAGCAATTCTTCAGGTCTTTTTTTTGTGAATAACCGGCCCGCCAGGGGGGCCCTGGTATGCTGATAAAGTATCGTGTGTTTTATATTTACGATAATTATTTTCTTGTAGGATTAAATTTAAAAAAGTCACAACGATTTCACAAACAATAGTTAAATATGGCTGTTGCGCATGTTAAAAAATATCTATTGAAATGAAATACTTTTACTCCTTATTATTGGTTTGTTGCCTGGCCGCCTGTAGAAAGGATAAGATCGTTGTTGCGCCTGTTCCGCCCACGATCGCCCCCAAAGTTACCGCTGCGGAGTACATCGACAGCCTGTTGTTTGTCAACAAAAACAATTACCAGATACAAACCTCCGATACCGGTGCCATATTTTCGTCGGCCGATCCCCATTTGATCATGAACCGCAAGGGGCTCATCATCCGGCTTACATCGGCCGAGGTAGTGCCTATATGCATCACCTGGAAAAACCCGAAATTCGGCAAAACGATTATTTATGCCTTAGGTGCTACCGATACCGTTCAGGATTACCCGTTTAAACATTACCAGGGCGCGCTGGCTACCGATCCGTATTCGGCATACGTGCAGGGCTGGAAAACGCTGCAGCAATTACCTGATCCATCCGGCACCTATGCCGTGGTAATGCGCCATGCTGATGCCAGCTGCGGCGCCGACTGCGGCGACTTCCACGGAGCGCCTGCAAACTGGTGGAAACGTACCGATACCTTATTTGTGAGGCAGCTCAATGCGCAGGGCGTCGACCGTGCCACCCAATTGGGGCAGATATTTAAAGACCTCAATTATCCTATTAAAAGAGTGTATACCAGCGAGTATTACCGCGCCAGGCAGACTGCCGAATTGATGAACATGGGCCCCGTGCCGTGTATTGACTCCTGTATAAACCACCCGACGCATAATAATTACGCGCCCGGGTTGTTTTTGGGGATGGATGGCATCCTGGCAAACCAGCCGCTCGATAACCAGATGACGCTTATCGTGGCGCACCACCCGCTAAACGAGTTGCAGGGCGTTAAAGGGTTTTCAACCTTCCCGTCTGTAACGCCATTCAACTGGACCGGCGCCTACTTTGTAAAGGTAGAACTGGGCGGAACGATCACCTACCATGGTGCCGCCTCTTGGGGCATGTTCAAACGCTGGAGGGATATGAAATTGCATAAGATGTAGGCGGGCATCTAAATGCTATAAAATAAATATCGAACACTGAATTTCGAATTTCGAACGCCGAAATAACTTCGTTATTCATCATTCATTATTCGGTGTTCGATATTAAAACTCACCTGCGGCAGACAGTACAAAAAAGGTGTCACCCTGAGCCCAGCCTGCCCTGAGTTTATCGAAGGGAAGGGCGCGCATAAAGGCCTGCCTGCTATGCTTCGACGGGGCTCAGCATGACACCCCCTATGTCCCCGCATGGTCTTCTCAATGAGGACCCTGCGGCAGAAAAATCAAAAAGTCCCTCTCCTTTGGAGAGGGATTATTCACGCTATTATTTTTTTCTTTAGGTGTTCATGAGGGCTTTGCCGTTTAGGGTGAGGCTTAGCTATACGCCGGGTAATCCACATACCCCTCAGCACCGGCGCTATAAAACAAATCCATCTTCAACTCACTTGCCAGCGGCAGGCCTTTCCTGTACCGTACGGCGAGGTCGGGGTTGTTGATAAACTGGCGGCCGAATGCAACCACATCAGCCAAACCGCTTTCGATGGCCGCTTCCGCTGTTTCTTTATTGAAACCGCCGCCCAGCACAATGGCGTTCTTAAATTTTCCGCGGATCGCCTGCTTGATCTCTACAGGCACATGCGGCGCGCCCATGGCCGAGTGGTCGGCGATGTGGATGTAGGCAATGCCGATCCGGTTCAGCTGCTCTGCTAAATAAGTGTATGTTTCTTCGATCTCTGCATAATGCGGCATATCGCTGGCCACGCCGTAGGGCGACAACCGGATAGCCGTTTTCTCCCTGCCGATGGCTTCAGCTACGGCAGCAGCCACTTCTATCACGAAGCGTGCGCGGTTCTCAACGCTGCCGCCGTAATTATCTTCGCGCACATTGGCATGCGGCGACAGGAACTGCTCAAGCAGGTAGCCGTTAGCGCCGTGCAGCTCAATACCGTCCATGCCGGCGGCTATGGCGTTTTTGGCGCCGGTAACAAACTCGGCTTGTGCATGCTTAATATCATCAGCGGTCATCTCTTTCGGGATCGGGAAATCCTGCATCTGCAGCGAGTCGGTCCACATTTGGCCGGCGGCGCCTATGGCCGATGGGGCAAGTACCTCAGCCCCGGCAGGCATATTCGCCAGGTGGCTGATACGGCCGGTGTGCATTATCTGCATAAATATCTTGCCGCCTTTGGCATGCACGGCCGAAGTAACCTTTTTCCAGCCTTCCACCTGCTCCTGGGTATAAATGCCGGGGGTGCGGGCATAGCCCTGCCCGTTTGGCGAAGGCGAAGTACCCTCGGTAATGATCAGCCCCGCATCAGCGCGCTGCGCGTAATATTCTGCCATCAGGTCGTTCGGTATATGGCCGATCGCCCGGCTCCGTGTCATCGGCGACATCGCCATCCTGTTTTTCAACTCAATAGCCCCAACTTTCACCGGGCTGAATAATTTATTGCTTTCCATTTTTTTTTGTCTGCTTAATAGGTATGATCTTACTTACTTACTTAACCACCTGTATCAGGCGGTTGGGCAAAAGTAAATTACTTACATGTTTAAACATCTTTTTGTTTCAAAAATGACAAAGGGATGGTTTGGGAGGGGTTAGTGGGATAATTTGGGCGTTCCCCTGCGGGTCAGGCTGTACGCTTATACGGCTGCAGGCCTTAGGCTCGAAAGCCGGTATCCGCTTCCATCCTTAACGCGGGAGCATAAAAATAAGGCCTAAGTTTCTGACAACGAATTAGTTGCTTTCTCGATTAAGTTTGCGACCTTTAATTAACCTAAATCAAAAAATCATGGAAAAACTAAATGAGCGAGCTATAGATGCTCATCTAATCGAATATGAAATTCTAAATACCAGATGTGCCTATTTTATCAATCTGCAATTTATTATTTTAACAGGTGTTGTTACTTCGTCTGCAGTTATGATAACCGAATGGCATGACAAACTATATCTATTACTTAGCTGGTGGCCCATATTTATTATGCAAATTTTTTCAAATTTATCTGCCAATATGTTTGTTGAGCAATATCGTATAGTACGTTACGTAGAGACAACTTTAAAGCCAATAATGATAGAATTGACTAATGACAAGCGAATTTGGGGAAATGAAACCTCACTTATAAAAGAAAGAAAGAGCCACTTAATATCCTCAGCAACTTTTTGGGAAAATATAGGCATTATAATTATTGGTATTTTGATATTCGCAATAGCCATTTTCAATTTCAAACAAACGTCGTTAGCTGATTTAAGCTTGTCAAACAAAATTGGATTGCCGGTAAACGTAATATTGTTTGTAATGTATGCGGTAAGGATGCAACAGGCAATCAAGCTGCGAACAATTTACAAATAATGCTTGTTGCTCCCGCAGCGTCTTTCTTGGCGCGAGTATGAGGCGCAGCGTTGGCCGTGAATGCTACTCGTGCCCTTATTTCAGTAGCAGAAAGTCAGAGGTACAGTGATGAAAAGCAAAGGTTTTTGAATGTATTTTTTTTTTAATGTGATAATACTGATATGAATATTGCTAATTTTAACTGTTACCTTAATTTTCAACCTATTCACAATCAGAAACAAATTATATGTTCGGACTAAGACACATCAAATTCGACGCAATGACCTACGTGCTTCACTTTAAAAATGGGAACGTACAAAGAGAAGGCCGGGGACTTTCATTTTTTTACTTTGCACCTAATAGCTCAATTGTTGCCATTCCCATGGGAAGCAACGATTTGCCATTCATATTTAGCGAATCAACAAATGATTATCAAACTGTAAACATACAGGGACAGATTAGTTATAAGATTAGTAAACCTAAAGAACTTGCTGATGTGCTGGACTTTACTGTTAATGATTACGGGCAGTATAAGAAAAACGACATTGAAAAATTGAATCAGCGTATTATAAACGAAGCCCAAACTTCAATGTCTTCCTACTTACACAGTATAAAACTCAAAGATGCGATCCGGTCTGCAAAAGCAATTGAAGAACGAATTTTGGACGGGCTGAAATCCTCTGCTGCAATCGGTATGCTCGGAATCGAGATACTGGGTTCAAATGTTTTGGGTATTTCCGCTACACCTGAAATGACCAGGGCTTTAGAAACAGATACAAGGGAAAAACTACAACAAGAAGCAGATCAAGCTATATATGAAAGACGAAATTTTGCGGTTGAACAGGAAAGAAAAATTAAAGAAAGTGAATTAAATACAGAGATAGCCGTTGAGGAGAAACAAAAACAAATTGCTGAAAAAAAAATGGAGTCCGAAGTTCAAAAATCAGATAACGATAGGAAACTTAGGGAGATGAAACTTAAAGCAGACATTGCAGTTGAAAATCAAAGGAAATTACTTATTCAACAAAAAACTGAAAATGACAGAAAAGAAGCTGAAACACAGGGGTTTGTAATAGAAACGACTCTAAGGCCTTATAAAGACATAGATTGGAAAACTTTAACGGCATTGAATAATAACCCCGATCCAAAGTTTAATATTGCCCTAGCATTTAGACAGCTTGCTGAAAATGCTGATAAAATAGGTAACCTAAACATCAGTCCGGAACTGTTAGATTCACTTTTAAATGACAAGCAAGGAAAATAGAAGATGGGCGTGGAGTATGCAATCATCGTAAAAAATAAGACACGACTTGAATCTTTAATTGAACGCTTTAATACCAAAGCTCAAGCTAAATTTTATATTGAAAGGCTTGGTGGTAATTTTGAAGATTATGAAATGGAGCACGAAACTTTCCATTTCTCTTTAAATATGCTCCAAACGCAGCTTTCAAAAGTAATCAAATACAAGATAGTTGAAAGGAGCTTTTTGCCTTCATTTATTTTTTCTGACAAGAATGTAATTGTAGTTATCGGACAAGACGGACTGGTAGCCAACACGGCCAAATATTCTAAAGGTATTCCCATAATAGCTGTAAACCCTGACAAACAACGTTATGACGGAGTTTTACTGCCTTTCGATATCCGAGATTTTGTTTTAGGTGTAGAAAATGTTGTTACCAATCAATTTCACTCAAAAATAATGCGTTTTGCTGAAGCTAAACTTAATGACGGACAAAGACTTTTAGCTTTTAATGACTTATTTATTGGAGCATCATCTCACGTTTCAGCACGCTATAAAATATCTTTTGGAGCTAACACGGAAGAGCAATCGTCAAGTGGATTAATAGTTTCAACGCCAGCAGGTTCAACAGGCTGGTTAAGTTCTATTTTTAACATGGCGTATGGAGTTACAAGTTTATTTGAAAAAAATCTCAAGCTTAAAAGACCTCATATTAAAGATAATGAATTACTTTTTGCTGTAAGAGAGCCATTTCAAAGTATCAAAACACAAATAGGCATAACTGCAGGAATAATCAAAAACGAACACCTTTTGATACTTGAGTCTCTTATGCCCACTGGTGGTGTCATATTTAGCGACGGAATAGAGGCTGACTTTTTAAAATTCAATAGTGGTTCAATTGCAACAATTGGCGTTGCCTCTGAAACAGCGAATTTAGTGACAAATAATTAAAACATTGCTGTTCGTAGACTTTATCTACGAATTTCAATTCCTGTAGTCTGCAACTACACCTCACCCCGCCACCCCTTCACCCACCACCTATTCCCAGAAAAACAAATCAAGCTGCGACCTCAACAGAAACCGGTACCTGCATCTTCCGGTTTAGCGCTTCAATGGCTGTTCTGAAATCTTCGCGTGCCAAAATAAACTGGATATTAACCTTCCTGACGGCAAATCCGGCGCTTTTGATATTTATCCCGCTCTCGGTTAATGCCTGCGCGCTTTTGGCCAGCAGGCCGGGCTGGTCCATATTGGTGCCCAGCAGGCATACCATAGCCACCGCTTCAACAGTAACCTTTTCAAAATCATCTTCCAGGTCAGCGATCAGCTTTTTGCTGAAATCGCGTTCCCATAACACCACCGAAATGCTGTTGGCACTGGTAGCTTTAAATGTATAACTGATGTGGTGATCGCTGAAGATCTGCATGATCTTCAGGTCGCTGCCTACCGCGCCTACCATTAGCGGATCGTAAATATCTATCATCATTAATTTATCGGTACCGGTGATCATCTCAACACGCTTGTGCTCGCAAATAAACTCCCTGGTGATCAACGTGCCCGGATGGGCAGGTTGAAAGGTGTTTTTGATGCGCAGGTTGATCCCGTTGATCTCTAAAGGTTTTGAGGCCCTGGGATGAATGGCTTCCATACCTACATCGGCCAGCTGATCGGTGATATCATAATTGGTAAACCCCACAGGCGAACAGTTTTCAATGCCAACAATAGCAGGGTCGGCTGTTGACAGGTGGTATTCCTTATGTATAATAGCCTCTTTCGGTTTTAACAACGTAGCTATTTTACTAAACGTCACTTCCGAATAGCCCCGGTCAAATTCGCGCATGATACCTTCGGTGCCTTTGGCATAACCGGTAACAATGCATATGGTGTCTTTCAGGAGGATCCCTTTGAACGCGTTCCGGATGCGCTGGTCAATGGTTAGTGCACGATGGTCATCAAAACCGCTGAGGTCAATAAGGCGTACATTTACACCCCTGCTAATCAATATATTGGTTAAAACGAATGCCGAGTGGCTTTCGCCTATAGAGGCGAGGATCTCGCGGGCCGCCTGCAAAATGCTTTCTTTACTTACGTAACCTGAAGCGAGTATATTGGCCAGGTTCGAAAGAAATTTCTGCGCTTTCCGGATATGGTCCTCGATGAACCGGTCAGCTACTGCCAGGTCGAGGCCTAAAGCCGCATAATCCCTGTTTATAGCTTTCAACTTGATGACAACCGTGTTTAACGATTTGCTGAAATCCTGGTGTTTGGCGAGGTGATGGTACACGCCCGGGCTACCTGTTTTTTTATTTTCAAGTAACATATCGGTCACTCCGGAAAAAGCGGAAACAACAAAAACACGGTTGTAAATGTCTTTACCCCGCGGCTGGTAAAAAATAATATTGTTTAAAACGCCCTGAAGGGCACTCATAGAGGTGCCGCCGATTTTTTCTACAGTAAGCATCTGGTTTAAATATTTGGTATTAAACATTTTAGGATTGTGTGAATTTGGCTATCATTTGCCTGATAGCGCATTTTTCCATTAATAATTCCCTGGTCATATACAAGCCGAAACCGTAAAGCATCGATCCCGATATCATAACGAGATCAGTTGCCGCATGCAGGTTTGAAAACAGAAGCTCTGTCATCACTAACCCCGCAATAAGGACAGCGCCTATGTAGGCAACAATCCGCTGCCGACTGCTTTTATAACGACAGTCCACTTCATACGCATCTAATTTTATAGCATTGCCGGTACTGGGCAGGTTTTTGGCGCATTTTTCGGAATAATGATACTGGATATACAATAAGCAAGCAAAAAGTAATACGAACAATGCAAGGATGAGGCCGGGTATCCATGGGGATGTTAAGATGAGTTGATTATAAAAACGGATACCTGCAATAACAGTGAGGATATAAGAAGCCATCAAACCGCCGCTGCACCACCTTAACAAGGTATTGATCATTATTTTTCCGTGTCGCAGCGAAATAAGTAAACCGGTGGGATGCCTTAAGGCTGTGTGCGCTGGCTGATGAAGATACCGGATCTTCATAATGCCCGGGTTGCCCGGTTGGCGGGCTTTCATTTTTTTAACTGTTGCGTTTGCCGCGACGTGCTGCCCGGAGGGGCCGGGTTCGTTATAATTATTGTCTTCCACTTCTTTGTTTGATCACCGTTAAGGGTGATACGGGTCTTTAATCGTAAACATCCTGTGCCAAAAGGATGCCATGGCAGTGGTGTTTGCGGGATTGTGCGTTAAGCTTTAGAAATGAAGCTGTTAAATTATGCGAGCCGGGATAAGCGCCAAAAAAGCTTATCAAAATGAAAGGCATTTTACCATTTTAATAGATTAGGGATGTAAAACAGTTTCCATCATATTCAGTTAAATATGCATTCCCCCTTACAACTTACAACACAACATATAACTCGCAGCACCATGAAAAAACATACCACCATGCCCAACGAGCCGGAAGAAGCCCCGGTAACGCCGCCCAAGCCCGAGATCAGCCAGCCGCAGGACCCATCAGAACCCAACATCCCGCCCGAGGCCCCGCCCCGCGAGCCGCAGGAACTGCCCCCGCCGGCCGTTAAACCGCCGGAGGTGCCGCCGCTGTAGTGGCATGGCGCAGAGTTGACTCACCCGGTCTGCGCTTCGCTGGACCTCCCTCTCTACGGCAAGCCGTAAAGAGGGGAAGAAAAGGAAAATATTATATTTTATTTGAATTACCCTCTTTCCGGCACGGGGAGAGGGTGGTCGAATACGACCGGGTGAGTCTACACGATGGCAAGGCGACGATGCATGGCGCAGAGTTGACTCACCCGGTCGTTGCTTCGCCCGACCACCCTCTCTACCGCAGGCGGTAAAGAGGGAGAAGGAAAAAAGATATTTTTTTTAAGTTTCACCCTCTTTCCGGTTTACCGGAGAGAGGGTCGACGAGTGAAACGAAGTCGGGGTGAGTCTATAACGCGAGCTGCGCTCCATATTCCCGCAACGCCTCCACTACCGACCGCGGCGTAAGCACCGTCACCACGCCACCCGGCAGCGCCTTACTTTCCCCGTATCCAAACGGCGTCCATAAATAAACCTTTCCACTGGCAACCAGGTACGGTTCGCCGGCCAGCTCAATAAAAACCCCGTCCGCCAGATCAGCCGCAGCAGCTTGAAAGGTTACCTTGCTACCATCCTTTGTTATACGCTCCGCATGTATCACGGCGTCTATTTTTGCGATCGCCACCTTACTGCCGAAACCATATTGCGGGTTGCCTTTGAGCCAGGCGGCTTTAAAGCGGTTGGCATCCTCGCGCCGGCATTCGAAGCAGGGGCGGTGCCCGGCAGCAAAGGCGGTGGCCTCATCCATGAAAAACAATTCGGTGTACAAACCCGGCGCCATTACCTGGCGGTGCCTCCCGTTAAACTGCAGCAGGCAAATGAGCCAGGCCTGGAGCTTAAACGGTCGCAAAATTGTTTTCCCGCGGTCGTGCAGTTGTCCGCGATTGCCCATCCACGCACCACGTGCGCTGGTGGCTATTATATTACCCTTCGGGTCTACACGGTTTTGAAGCATGGGGGATGGTTGTATTGTTTGATTGCTAAATTGATGAATAAAGTTTGATTATTTAAACGTTTCTTCTTTGTCATGCCGAGCGGAGTGAAGCGTATTCTTCGCCTTGCAACGGCGTGTTTGTCGCTTTAAGAGGACCCTTCACTACGTTTCCCATGACATATTCTATATATCCAACTTGTCATTGCGAGGGAGGTACGACCGAAGCAACCTCGTCGTCAATGCATTACGCTGATGCATTGGCGACGAGGTTGCCGCGCTATCGCTCGCAATGACAGAGTTTTTTAGTTTTTCATTCCACCTTCGGAGTTTTCCTAATTTCACTCAGGGTGACAAAGCAGGTTTTGAGATAGTAAAAATACGACGGCACTCTTTTTTACACCATCTCCGTATAATTAATAATAAATCTCGCCACCTGTTCCTGTTCGGTAATCGAAAGCACATCGCCGTCGTATATCCAGTAGCCCTCTACATCAAACAGCACCCGGCCCAGGTCGTCCGGGTTTTGGTCGAAGGCGGTATAGAGCTGGTAGCAAAGCACCGTGCCGCTATTTGCGATATCGGGCACCACGCGTAAGATCTCGTCGGGCCCGTTCCGGCGTTTTACCCAGGCCTTGGCCTCGTGTGTCAAAGCAGTTTTATGCATGATCATAGAACAAAGATGAGTAATTTGCGGGTAATTTACTAAAAATATTAGTAAAATAAAATTAATAGCGAAGCGTATGGCGCAGAGTTGACTCACCCGGTCATCGCTACGCTCGACCACCCTCTCTCCCGGCGAGCCGGGAAAGAGGGGAGGGAAGGAAGAAAAATATTTTTTAAGTTTCACCCTCTTTCCGGTTTACCGGAGAGAGGGTCGACGAGTGAAACGAAGTCGGGGTGAGTCAACACGGCATGCAAGGAGCGAACGTGAAGTGCATGGCGCCGTTTACCGCAGAGAGGGTCGACGAGCGAAACGAAGCCGGGGTGAGTTAACACGCCATGCAAGTGAAGTATTTTTTTCAAATAAATTTGCGCAACTGAACGATTGCATTTATATTTGCAACTGAAAGGTTGCAAATTATGACAAGAAGAGACGTATTCCAGGCTATTGCCGACCCCACGCGCCGGGCCATCCTGGCGCTGCTGGCCCTGCACGCCATGACCCCAAATGCCCTTGCCGAACACTTCGACAGCAGCAGGCAGGCCATATCCAAACACATTAAAATACTCACCGAGTGCCAGATGCTTAACCAAAAGCAGACCGGCCGGGAGATACATTACCATTTTAACCCCGAAAAAATGAAAGAAGTTGACGTATGGATGGAGCAGTTCCGCGCATTGTGGGAAAAACGCTTCAATAAACTGGACGAAATATTAAAAAATCAACAAAATAAAAAGTCATGATAACAAAAGAAACCGTCTTTAATAAAGACCTGCAAAACAAAAAACTAACTATCGTACGCGCATTTGACGCGCCGCTGCCACTGGTTTGGAACGCCTGGACCGATCCCGCCATACTCGACCAATGGTGGGCGCCCCTGCCATGGCGGGCCGAAACAAAAACCATGGATTTTAGGGAAGGCGGTTTCCGGCTGTATAATATGAAAGGGCCGGCCGGGGATGTTTCGTGGTGTAAAGAGGGTTATAAAACCATCGGGCCACAAAAGCTGATCGTTAACGACGCGATATTTTGTGACGAAAATGGTGTGTATAACCCGGCTTTCCCTGTGATGTACTGGAGTAAGCAATTCAGCCAATCCGGCGACGAAACGACCGTTAACGTTGAGATCACTTTCGACAGCGAAGCGGACCTGGAACAGCTCGTGAAAATGGGCTTCCGCGAAGGCTTCAGCATGGGTCTGGATAACCTGGAGCGTTATTTAAGCAGCCATAGGTAAAGGAATAACAGATGGGAAAAAGCGTGTAATTGTGTTACCCGCTTAAATACATTCCCATTTGTATTATTAATTGAGGTGTAGCTTTTGTAGCAGGAGTAGCGCTGTAGCAGCGCTACTCCTGTATCACCTGTATCACCTGTATCACCTGTATCACCTGTATCACCTGTATCACCTGTATCACCTGTATCACCTGTATCTCTGTATCTGTGATACACCGGTACAGCATTATGCTTTATTTAAGGATTTGGGCGTTTCCCTGCGGGCCGGGCTGTACGCTCATACGCCGTCAGGCATTACGCTCCGGGCCGGTATACGCTGCCATCCCTAACGCAAAACTTGCATCACCTCATCCTCCGTCCCGGTAAACGGCCCCGGCGATTCCATTTTCAGGCTGGCCATGGCAGCGGCAAACTCGCCGGATTCCTGTATGCCCGCACCTTTCATGCGGCGGTACAGGTACCCGGCCATATAGGTGTCCCCGCAACCGGTTGCGTCGGCAACGATCTTTGGCGGGTAGGCCGGGATGGTATAAAACATGCCGTCGCTGTAAACAAATGATCCCAGGCTGCCGTTTGTTATCACTACTTCCTGTACACCCCAGCCGGCCAGCAGCCTTGCACCCTGGTGCGGATCGGTGATACCGGTCAGCGCCTGCAGTTCAGCTTCATCGGCTTTTAAAATGTTCACATGTTTCAATGCTTCCTTTTTCTCCGGCCAGTCGGTGGGATATACTTTGCGGTTCACAACTTTTCGTAAATATCCCTGCACATCCAGGCTCACCCGGCCCTTTGTAGCTAGCGCCTTTATCAATTCAACAGGAATATCGTCCGCCAGCAGCGGCCCCAGGTGAAATATTTGCGCGTCGATATGCTGCAGCTGGTCAGCGGAAAATGCATCGGCTGTTTGTAAAACGTTTTGCGTGCGCTCATCGGGATTTTCGCCGTATATGTTCTCAAAGTAAACGGTGTGCCGGCTCTCGGCAGTATTTACTTCAATACTGTGTGCGCGCAAAGCCTCTGCATAGCCCATCTCCGTTGCGCCCATCTTGGTAATCAATATATACCTGGTATCTAAATTGCGAACTGCATTTGAGAAATAAAAGGCTGTCCCACCCGGCATATGCAGGGTAGCGGCGGTGGTTACCACTTTATCTGATGTGATGTGACCGATGCAGCAGATATCGTACATGGAGGTAAGATAGCGATTATTCCTTTTTCCGAACGTTGCTTAGAATTTCCAAACTATACGTTGTTCAGATAAGATTTAAGCGGATACCCGGCCTTATATTTCCCGGAATTGTAATATTCGCCATCAAAAACAAAAAACATTAAAAAATCCTCAAAATAATTCCCAAATTATTCGCATTTATTCAAAAACAGTTCATAAATTACGGTGTTTAAA
Organism: Mucilaginibacter sp.; assembly: GCA_035568395.1. Lineage (GTDB taxonomy): Bacteria > Bacteroidota > Bacteroidia > Sphingobacteriales > Sphingobacteriaceae > Mucilaginibacter. Next base: position 86,061 of record DATMOF010000002.1, read on the forward strand.
AGCAACAGGTTACTCTACCGCTATTTTTTGGGTGTTTTTTATGCAGGAATCAGCTTATTTTGATAAATATAGCCCTATCAGCGGCGTTTGGGATGAAATGTACGGCCCGGATGCCAGTGTGCGGGATCACTACCGCAAAGTGATCGATTATATTTCGGGCGAATCGGCTGACGATCTTAACAAAAAGGAGGAATTGGCCAAAAGGCTGTTCATGAGCCAGGGTATTACCTTTACGGTTTATAACAGCGGCGAGGGTATCGAGAAAATATTCCCGTTTGATATTATCCCCCGCATCATCACCGCGAAAGAATGGGAGTTTGTTGAAAAGGGCATCAAGCAGCGGCTCACCGCGCTCAACCTGTTTATCAAGGACGTTTATCACAACCAGTTTATTATTAAGGACGGTATTGTCCCGATAGATATCATCTATAGCTGTCCGCATTTTCTGCGCGAAATGTACCACCTGCAGGTACCATACGATATCTATGTGCACATATCCGGCATCGATATCATCCGCGACTACGACGGTACTTTTTATGTGCTCGAGGATAACCTGCGCACCCCATCGGGCGTAAGCTATATGCTTGAGAACCGCGAGATCACCAAGCGCCTTTTCCCCGACCTGCTGCCGCAATGCGGGGTACGCAGCGTTACGGAATATCCAACCATACTTTATAAAAACCTATTGGCGCTGTCTCCGCGTCAAATACATAACCCGACGATCGTTTTATTAAGCCCGGGCATATATAATTCGGCCTATTTTGAGCATACAACGCTTGCCCGTTTAATGGGTGTGGAACTGGTTGAGGGACGTGATATGGTGGTGAAAAATCATAAAGTGTACATGAAAACCACCACCGGGCTGCAGCAGGTTGATGTGATATACCGCCGCGTGGATGATGAATATCTCGATCCCCTGATATTCAACCCGCAAAGCATGCTTGGGGTAGCCGGTATTATGGGCGCTTACCGCAAGGGTAACGTAGCCATTGTGAACGCTGTAGGCACCGGTGTTGCCGATGATAAAGCTGTATATGTTTATGTGCCCGAAATGATCAAATATTATTTGAACGAAGAGCCGATCCTGAAAAATGTGCCTACCCACCAGTTGGGCCATACCGACGAGCGGGAGCACGTGTTTAAAAATATAAACCAAATGGTGATCAAAAAAACCAATGGCAGCGGCGGTTACGGGATGCTGATGGGCCATGCCGCCACCGAGCAGGAAATTGAAGATTACAAACTGGAAATATTAAAGGAGCCGCGAAATTTTATTGCCCAGCCAACCATCAGCCTGTCGGCCGCGCCGTGCTATATGCAGGGCGAGTTGCAGCCAAGGCGTATAGACCTGCGGCCATACGCACTGTTCGGTCCCGATGGGATCGAGATCGTGCCCGGCGGTTTAACACGTGTAGCGCTTAAGGAAGGCTCGTTGGTTGTAAATAGCTCGCAGGGCGGCGGCAGCAAGGATACCTGGGTGCTTGGCGCCCCTATTGTCAGGACACAAAGGCAGAAGATAAAGGCAGAATTGAAACCGCAGCCCGAAAAAAAGGTTAAAGGCGAAAGGTCAAAGGCAAAAGGTAAGATTAACGCAACAAAGACTGACGGTAAATGAACAAAAAATCCGATCCCGCACGTGCGGGAGGAAATCCGATATCCGAAATAAAACATCGTAAATCTAAATCTGTAAATCGTAAATCCAAACCATGTTAAGTAGGGTAGCAGCAAGTTTTTATTGGTTAAGCCGTTACATCGAGCGCAGCGACGGTATGCTGCGCATGCTCAAAATTAACTACGCCTCGTCGCAGGATACGGTGCAGGAATTTACGTGGGAGCCGGTTATCCGGATATTCGCCGGGTCGGACGAGGATGATGCGGAAAAGCTGCAAAATGATAGCCGGGCTGTATTAAAATATATGGTTACAGGCAAGGAAAATGGCAATTCGATTTTAAATATCATCACGCTTGCGCGCGAAAATGCCCGCGGGGTACAGGAGCACATCCCCAAGGACCTTTGGCTATGTTTAAATGAATATTATCATACCGTAATTGATCCAAAGCTCGAAAAATCATTGCTGCGCGACGACCCGATCAGCGTACTGGATGTACTGATCAAGCAGGTGATGCTGTATTACGGCACGGTAGAGATTACCATGGAAAGAGGAGAGGGGCGCAGTTTTATGAACATCGGCAAGTACCTGGAGCGGGCCATTCAGTCGGTGGATATTCTCGATACCAAATTCGGATCGGTAAGTGATAATCCCGACCTGCTGACAGATACCAGCTACTGGAAACACCTGCTGCTTTCGTTGGGCGGGTACGAGTTATATTTGAAAACCTACCGCGAAGGGTTCGAGGCCAGCAACATACTAGAACAGGTGGTGTTGAACAATGATTTCCCGCGGTCGGTTATTTATTCGGTCAACAATATTCTGCGGTATTTCGACAGGTTAAAGAATGACAGCAACGTGGAGGATTTTCGTGAAATGGCATTCCAGATAGGGCGATTAGAGAGTCGTATCAAATACAGCTCGGTTAAAAGTATTGAGCAGGACGGCCTGCACACATTCCTGACACAGATCAGGAGCGGATTGTATGGAATAGGCAATTCATTAAACGAACATTATTTTGCAAATTCGTAATATGATTTGAAGATGTGCGAATTTGAAAATTTGAAGATTAACACCTTGTATGATTCCATTTTCAAATCTTCAAATTACCAAATTAACTAATTAAAATATGCCCGAATTTGAAATAGAACATATCACCCGGTATATCTACGAGGGGCCTGTCCGCGATAGCGCCAACCAGATCATCCTGTTCCCCATAAAGGATGCTTACCAGGACGTTCTGAAACAGGAACTTACCATAACCGGCAACCCGGTTGTGGATACCTATATCGACTATTACGGCAACGAAGTGGGTAGCTTTACTTATAGCGACCCCCATTGGTATCTTAATATTAATTCAAAAATATGGGTGACCACCAAACATAGGGAACTGCCCGTAAACGATATTTTCCCCGCCCACCAATGGGAAGACTTGAGGCGCCTTCAATTTATGGTGCCTTATATTGATTTTTTAAAGCAGGAGTATTTTGTCGGATTAAACGAATTGCGGGTTATTGTGGATCAGGAAAGACAAAAGGATGATACGCCTTACCAGGTTGCCTTACGTTTTTGCCAGTATGTTTATCAGAATTTTACCTATATCAAAGGCGTAACTACAGTTGAAACTAAGCTGGATGAAATATGGAGATTAAAAGCCGGCGTTTGCCAGGATTTTGCCCATATACTAATGGAAATGCTGCGTATGGTGCAGATTCCGGCGCGCTATGTGAGCGGATATATATGCACCAGCCGCAATGGTATGCGCGGCGAAGGCGCTACCCACGCCTGGGCCGAAGCTTATATTCCTGATTATGGCTGGCTGGGTATCGACCCGACAAATAATTGTATCGCCAATGAAAGCCACGTGCGTTTAGCCGTTGGCCGGAATTTTTTGGATTGTTCGCCGGTAAAAGGCGTTTACAAAGGATCGTCGGGCCACAAGCTGGAAGTAGCTGTATCGGTTGATGAGGATAATGTATTAAACGGCAACGACCGGCAGATCAACGAAGCCCATGTGACCAATACGGTGACTGAATTCACAAAAAATAGTTACCAGCGCCACATGGAGATCATCCAGCAGCAGCAACAACAGCAGCAATAGTCGTTTGCAGTGGGCAGTTGCTGTTAGCAGTAAAAATTTACCGGTTAATTGGGTTATTCAACTTTTTTAACGGCGGCTATCAGTTGCTCTATAGCCGGTGGCTTATCATAACCCTGGGTCATTTTGAAGTTTTTGTCGTAGATCGCGATATAAGGTGTGGTCCTAACCATGTAATATCTTTGAACCAAATAGGTATAACCTTCGGTACCGACCGTGAAATTAGGATACTTCTTCAACTGAAAATCTTTATAAAAATCCTTTATAGAACGAAATTGATTCTCGGGGTTTACAAACGTTACCATTACCACCTGTATATTGCGAAACTCCTTCATCTTTGGTTTCATTTCCCCCATTAAATGGCGGCAATGACTGCAATCCGGCGCGAAATAAATGATCATGACCGGCTTATGTTTTTTTAAATTGGCCGGGGTAACATACACACTGTCGGTGGTCAGTATGCGGTATGGAGGTATGCCCGGCGGCGGCGTGTAAGTTTGCGCATTGCCACACGTAGCAGCTATGATCAGTCCAAAAAATAATAACAGTTTTTTCATCTTTTAAATATCAAATTAACAGTAACCTTTCACCCTTCACCTTACGCCGCATAGTTACGATATTTTTATGCTTCAAGCAATTCCAGTTGCCAGGCAACATGCTCTTCGGTTACCGGGTATAACGCGTTTTCGCGCACTGTATGATAAACCGCGTCAAATAAACCGTTATAATTTCCTTTTGGGGGAGCTATCCATTCTACCTGCCGGTTGTTATTAACATCCATCAGCACCAACTTGCCATCGCTGCCCGCAGGTTCAATACCATAGCCTGCGTCTGTAGGCAACATACCCCCATCCAATTGTGCTTCCTGTACATCGCACCTTTCTTTAACAAAGCTGCCAAGCGTACCATGCACCGCGAATCCCGGCAACACCTCGGCAAGCAGCAGCCCCGAAGTAAGGTATACATTCAGTTGATTAGGGTATGATAAATGATAATGGAAATAATCTGCCACTTCCGAACCCTCCCGGTATATCCCGGTTGTTTTTTTAAAGCTAAGCGGTTTGCCGAATAAACAGATCACATTATCGATCAGGTGCGGCCCAAGGTCGTACACCAAACCATTGGCTTGTGCAGCAGCTTTTTCTTTAAATAGTTTTGGGCTAAGGGCGCGTTTATATCTGTCGAACCTGAAATGAATTTCAATCAGCTCGCCCAGCCGGCCACTTTCAATAACGTCTTTTACCAATAAAAAACCGCTGTCCCACCTTCGGTTTTGGTACAGCATTAAATGCCGGTTAACCTTTTTGGCCAGGTCGAACATTATTTTGACCTCGGCGCTGGTGGCAGCCGCAGGTTTTTCAAGCAGTACGTGTTTTCCGGCATTAAGGGCAGCGATGGTAAAATCGAAGTGCGTATCGTTGGGTGTATTAACAATTACCAGCTCAATTTCGTCATCGTTTAAAAGCGCATCGATCGAATCATAACTGATCACACCGGGATAACGTTTCCCGACTTTTTTTTCGTGGCGCTCAACCACGGCTTTAAATTTAAAACCAGGGTTGGTGGTTAAAAATGGGGCATGAAATATCCTCCCCGACATCCCGTAGGCCATTAAGCCTATTATAATTGGTGTTGACATAGTTTAATAATATAATTTCAAAATCGAATATCCGAAACGGCGAAGCCTTCTTGAGCACCTTAAAAAAACGGTCAACAGCGAAAAATCCGAAATAAAAACGGCCTTGAGCGCTTGGCTACTCCTGTCCAATCGGGCTGCCGTCCGGCATATTTATAACCGGTGCCGGCTTAAAAAGTGACGGATTTTTCTCAAACTGGTCGATTTGCGATAATCCGAATAATAAATTCGCCTTTTGATTCCCGGACGATTTATTGACAGCCCCAAGCATCCATTTTTTTAACCCGTCAATTTCGAGAAGGGCAATACCGCGCACGCTTTCGGGCGCAGTGCCGTTGGCCGCCAGCGTTAGCAGCTGTTTCAAAGTTAAATTATTTACCAAACGCTGCAACTCGCCGTTGTAACCAGTTTGCTGTGTCGCTTTCCAGGTTTGGGCTATTAGTTTGTCCAATACGGAAATGAGCCCCGGCTGGCTGTTATCCCTGGCCTGGTATTCAACCAACCTTGCCGCTCTTTCGGGCTGCAGCATAAAGGCCAGCGTTGTTGCTGCCGATGATTCGGCGGCTGCCATCGGGTCAAACGTAAGGCCGGTGCGCGCTTTAAACAGTTCGCGGGTTCGCGGATAACTGTCGGGGCGGGGTGGTATTTTTTCAATTAATTTTTCGGGCAATGCCAGTGCGTCAGGCGCGATAGTCGACATTAGTGCATTAAACGCTTTCCATTGTTCAACCGGCGGTATAAATTTGGTGGTGATTTGCCCGTCATTTTTAACCGCGTAAGTATAATAAATGCCGCCCAGCATTTTTGAAGCGGCCTCAACCTGGTAACGGTGCAAAAGATAAATAGGTACCAAAACTTCTTCAATGGTTGCCATCGGGGCGTCTTGGCGTACGGCTTTTTCCGAGAAATTATCCAGCAAATGTTTGCGGATCGCCATCAGCCTGTTCAACTCATCAGCAGCGTTGGTCCCATTGTCCCATAAGTGGGCGAGCGGGTGGGCGCTTCCGGCCGGCCTGGAATCTGCGTCGGTAATAAATAAATAGCCCTCCTTTAAAGTTTCTTTCATGATTCCTTTAAGCGCCTCATCTTCGTTAGTGCCGGCGGGAAAGTTCTGGTAGCCATATAAAATGGCCCGTTTATCCCAGCCGCCAATTTCGGTGGTATAAGCCTTTGAAATATCAATGGTACCATCGTTATTTAAGGTGTACAACGGCGGCGGATAATCCATAACCGACGCCCGGTTATTAACGCTGGATGTAAAGTTATGCTGCAAACCTAATGTATGGCCAACCTCGTGGGCGGCAAGCTGGTGCAGCCGCGCAATAGCCAGTTTCAGCATGGCGTCGGTCGTCGGTTTACCATCCTCGTATGGTTGGAGTAAACCTTCAGCGATCAAAAAATCCTGCCTGTCGCGTAGCGAGCCTAATGAAACTTGTCCTTTAATGATCTCTCCGGTTCGCGGGTCGACGATCGATTCGCCGTACGACCAGCCGCGTGTAGACCGGTGTACCCATTGAATAATATTATACCGGATGTCCATAGGGTCTGCATCTTCGGGCAATAATTTTACCTGGAATGCATTTTTATAACCGGCAGCCTCAAACGCCTGGTTCCACCATGAAGCGCCTTCGATCAGGGCGGTTCTCACGGGCTCCGGCGCGCCACGGTCAACGTAATAAATGATCGGTTTAACCGGTTCGCTCATAGCTGCAGCCGGATCCTTTTTTTCGAGCCGGTGCCTTACAAGCTGGCGTTTTACAATGGGTTGGTCAATGGGCGTAGCGAAGTCCATATAACTATTTTCATAAAACCCCGATCGCGGGTCAAACTTGCGAATCTTATAGTTATTGTCGGGCAGCTTAATGAACGACTGATGCATCCTTACGGTAACCGAATTCGGGTCGGGTGTTACCGACGCAAGTTCGTTCCCTTTTCCCTTCCCGGCTAATGTTATAGTGGCTTCGAATTCGGAATTTTCAGGAAACCCTCTGGTATTTGGTAAATAAACTGCCGAGCGCGCTTCATCCAGGTTGAAACTTCCCTGCTGGTTTGCGGCCAGTTTATCCGCTATAGCGTGACTGTCGCGGAGCAGGAAAGGGGTAAGGTCAATCAAAACCCGGCCATCTTCGTCTGCTTCTTGCTTAAATCCCCAAATAACAGATTGTGCAAAAGCTTCTTCAACCGATTTTCGTTCGTCGGCATTATTGCTTATTGCACGGTAGGCATAGTTGGGTTGTACCAATAAAATTTTAGGGCCGCTTTTAATGAACTTTACGATGCGGCTGTTACCGATTTGCCCGCGGTCTAAACCAAGGTCGTTTGAACCAACGCCGGCCGGTAATGAGTTAACATACAAAAATTCGGTATCAAACTTGTCGACCTCCAGTAAAATATGCCCGGTTTTTTCATCCCAATAGAAATTAAAGTAGCCCGCATATTTTGTAAAGCCGCGCGTCTTTGTTTCTATTTCTGTGGATTTTTGAGCTTTTGTTAGAGTGGTAAAGCTGATAAAAAAGAATATGGCAGTAAAAAATATTTTCATAAAGCTATAGGAATGATCAGTCTAAAATATTACTTTTATTTATATTAACCCAATTTATGGTGTTATGAGGGGTAAATTGTGACTGGATTGCCATTGCTTTTAGAGATAAGATTTTTATAAAGAGATAATTTACGCTAAATTGTATCATTTAAGAATAATATCTTTAAAAAAACGTTAAAAAAAGCCTAACCTTTTGAATCGCTTTGCGTATACAGAGAAACTGATTAATAAAAACATGGATTATAATAGCAGGCCAGTTAGTGTATTACTTATCGACGACGATGAAATAAATAATTTCATTTCTGTCAAATTAATAAAGAAAGCTTTATTAAACACTGAAATTACAGCCTGTCTTAACGGTAAACTTGCGATCGAGCTGTTAGCTGATATCCAAAAAAATGACCCTGATAAACTTCCTGATTATATCCTGCTCGACATCAATATGCCTATCATGAACGGCTGGGAGTTTTTGGACGAATACAAAAGATTGAACATCGATCCATTGGGCCAAAGCCGGATATTCATTATCTCATCTTCAGTTTTTAGTAACGATATCAATAAAGCCCGCTCTTACCAGCTTGTACAGAATTTTATCTCGAAACCACTGAACGTCGATAAGATCATTGAATTGTTTAAAGTTGCCGAGCCTGTTCAGGTTGCTGCAACCGTAAAATGATTATCCTGGTAAGTAACCTTACCGACGGTAATGGATTTGGAGTGATAGAATAAACACGTCCAGCCTTCCTCCGCAGCTTTTTTACCGTATTCTTCGCGTAGCTGCATCGCCTTTCGGCCGTCAAAGTCGTATTTTGCTATAAATTTCCGTATCAGTTGCTCCGGCTCTGGCAACTCGTCGCCGCCAAAAAAACATTTCTGCCCTTCGCTTTCTATAAGGAAAACCTGGTGATAGGGTGAATGGGCGCCTGATAGTTCGTATTTAATGCCGGGCTGTAACTCGCCGCTGCCTTCTACTAAATTGATATTCGCTGATCCGGCTAATGCTTCAAAAATTCCCTTATGATAGGATGATGATTTCCCGGCTAGCCCGGTCTCCCATTCTTTAACCTGTATTACGTGCCGGGCTGCCGGGAAACTGGGAACAAGTTTGCCATTCTGTTCAACCACCAGCCCGCCAGAATGATCATAATGCAGATGAGACATCAAAACTAAACTTACTTCGTCGGGACTAAAGCCCGCGTTGTGGATATGCTGATGCAGCCATAGTTCGTCACATGTATCTTTGTAGCCAAGCCCGGTATCCAGCAGTATCAGGTCGGTATTTGTTTGCACCAGGAAGGGATTGACATGAATAAATAATGATGCCGGCCTGTCTTTTGCGTTATCTGTTTCCGGGTTAAACGGAATAAATTTTTTGGAAGCATCTACCGAATAAGAGCCCTCGTTTAAAGCAAAAATTTTCATTTATATTTACTTTTTTAAGCGACAAAGATATGAATAAACGCTGGGCAGTTAGGGGTAGCGCTGATGAAGACGAAGTAAACAACCTGGCTGCCGCGTTGAATATGGATGCTGTTTTAAGTAAGCTGCTGGTACAAAGGGGCATCCGTACTTACGATGAAGCACGCTACTTTTTCAGGCCCGATGAGCGTCACCTGCACGACCCTTTCCTGATGGCCGGTATGGAGGAAGCTATTTTAAGGATCGGGAACGCTATCGCATCCGATGAAAAGATTTTGGTGTACGGCGACTATGATGTGGATGGCACTACCGCCGTTTCGGTTGTTTACGGATTTTTTAAAGATCACCACCCGGCCGATAAGATTGAATATTATATTCCCGACCGGTATAACGAAGGTTACGGTATTTCGACGCAAAGTATTGACTATGCAGCGTCGAATGGTTTTACCTTAATTATCGCGCTGGATTGCGGCATCAAATCGGTTGACAAGATCGCCTACGCCAACACTAAGGGCATTGATTTTATTATTTGCGATCATCACCTGCCCGGCGCTGAATTACCTGCCGCCATTGCCGTGCTGGACCCGAAACGCGAAGATTGCGGATATCCGTTTAAAGAATTATCGGGATGCGGTATAGGCTTTAAGCTGATACAGGCTTATGCCGAAAAAAATGATATCCCGTTTGAAAAAGTAAGCCGGTATCTCGACCTGGTGGCTATAAGCATTGCCTGCGATATCGTACACATCACCGGCGAAAATCGTGTATTGGCACACCTGGGGTTGAATAAAATAAACACCGATCCGTGTATCGGCGTAAAAATGCTGATGGAAGTAGCCGGCAAAACGTCCAACTACACGATATCGGATGTGGTATTCCTGTTGGGCCCCCGTATTAATGCCGCCGGTCGCATAGATGATGCTAAACATGCAGTTGAATTATTGAGCGCTTGTGACGAGAATACCGCCAAACAAAAAGGCCTGCTCATCAACGTAAAAAATACCGAACGAAGGGGCCACGACATGCAAATAACTGACGAGGCTTTAGGCATGATCGATAACGATGAAGGGCTGATCTCGAGAAAATCGACCGTCGTATTTAATGAAAACTGGCACAAAGGAGTTATCGGTATTGTGGCATCGCGGTTAACCGAAAAATATTACCGCCCTACGATTGTGCTTACCCGGTCCAACGGCCATGTGGCCGGTTCGGCGCGGTCGGTTTTGGGATATGATCTGTACGAAGCGCTTTGTGAATGCAGCGATCTGCTGATACAATTCGGCGGGCATAAGTACGCAGCCGGCCTTACTATGCATCCGGAAAATGTAGAAGCTTTTTCAAACAGGTTTGAAGAGGTGGTGAGTTCGACGATAAAACCCGAGCAATTGGTTCAGCAGATACTGATTGACGCCGAATTACGTTTAAGCCAGATAGAACCTAAGTTTTTCAGGATATTGAACCAGTTTGCACCCTTTGGCCCCGAAAACATGGCGCCGGTTTTCCTGACGAAAAATGTGTATGTTAGCGGCAATGCCGGTTTGGTTGGCGAGAATCATCTCAGGATGGTGGTCATCCAGCACGGCTCGCCGGGCTTTAGCTGCATTGCATTTAATCATGGAGAATACTTGTCAAAAATAAAAAAAGATGTTCCCTTTGATATTTGTTATACCATTGAAGAAAATATCTGGCAGGAGCGGAGAACAATACAATTGAATATTAAAGGAATTCGATTTACGAGTTAAGATTTCAGATTTACGATTATACAATCGTAAACAAATCGTAAATCGTAAACCTTAATTCGCACATAAAAAATGATTCTAAGAGCAGATAACTTATTAAAAAAATATAAACAGCGCACAGTTGTAAATGATGTATCGTTTAACGTATCGCAAGGCGAGATCGTAGGTTTGCTTGGCCCTAACGGCGCCGGCAAAACCACTTCGTTTTACATGATAGTTGGCCTGATAAAACCGAATGAGGGCGAGATATTTTTGGATGATGAGAATATAACCGGCGACCCGATGTACCGCAGGGCGCAAAAGGGCATTGGCTACCTTGCGCAGGAGGCATCGGTATTTCGCAAGCTATCTGTCGAAGATAATATAAAGGCAGTGCTCGAAATGGGTAAGATGACCAAAGAAAGGCAGCAGGAAAAACTGGAGCAACTGATTGACGAGTTCAGTCTGCACAAAGTGCGCCGTAACCGCGGCGACCTGCTATCAGGCGGCGAACGTAGGCGTACCGAAATAGCCCGGGCCCTGGCAGCCGAGCCTAATTTTATATTGCTTGATGAACCTTTCGCCGGCGTCGACCCGATCGCGGTTGAAGAGATACAGGCGATGGTGGCTAAATTGAAACATCGTAATATCGGTATATTGATAACTGACCACAACGTGCAGGAAACCCTTTCTATCACCGACAGGGCATACCTGCTTTTTGAAGGTAAGATATTGGAATCGGGCGTGCCCGAAGTGCTGGCGGCAAACGAGATGGTGCGCAAGGTTTACCTCGGCGCTAACTTCGTACTAAAAAGAAAAACATTCCCGGCTGCAAAGGCAGGGGTTTAAACTAGTTGCCTATGACCATATTTAACTCTGTTTTTACCTGGTTCATGAAAAAGCGTATCCACCAGATAGAGCTTTTTATGAAATACCCAAATGAGGTGCAGGAGGAATGGTTTGAGCAATTGGTAACCGGCGCCGAGAATACGGAGTGGGGCAGAAGCTTTGGTTATAAAAGCATCGAAAATCTCACCCAGTTTAAAGAGCGTGTACCCATCCAGAATTATGACACGCTAAAGCCCTACATCGAGCGCATGCTCAAAGGCGAGCGGAACGTGCTCTGGCCCTCCGAGATCAGGTGGTTCGCCAAATCATCAGGCACCACGAGCGACAGGAGTAAATTTATCCCGGTTAGCGAAGAATCATTAGAGGAATGCCATTTTAAAGGGGGTAAGGACCTGCTGACCATCTATTTTAATAATAACCCCAACGCCCGGATGTTCACCGGGAAAATATTAACCCTCGGCGGCAGCCACCAGGTGAGCCAGCTAAGCGGGGATACTTCGTTTGGTGATTTATCTGCCGTGCTGATGAAGAATCTGCCGCTTTGGGCCGAATTTCATCGTACACCACACCTCGACATCGCATTATTGGAAAACTTCGAGGAGAAGATAGAAAAAATGGCTTATGCAACCAAGGATGTCAATGTTACGAGTCTTAGTGGAGTTCCTACCTGGAATATACTACTGTTCAAACGTATATTGGAGATCACCGGTAAAAGCAACCTGCTCGAGGTATGGCCAAACCTTGAGCTCTATTTTCACGGCGCGGTGAATTTTACCCCTTACCGGGAGCAGTTTAAAAAACTCATCCCCAAAGATGATATGTATTACCTCGAAAATTACAATGCCTCCGAGGGTTTTTTTGGGATACAGGATACCCGCGAACCCGGCGAAATGTTGCTGATGCTGGATTATGGCATATTTTACGAGTTTCTGCCTTTAGAAAACCTGCACGACGAAAACCCGGAAACGTTAACCCTCGACGAAGTTGAACTGGATAAAAACTATGCCCTGATCATCAGCACCAATGCCGGCCTTTGGCGTTATATGATCGGCGATACCGTCCGGTTTACGTCGCTTTCGCCTTTCCGTATACAGGTAACGGGCCGTACAAAACATTTTATTAATGCTTTTGGCGAAGAGTTGATAATCGACAATGCAGAACGTGCGCTCGACGAAGCATGCCGCCAAACCGGCGCCATCATTCGCGATTATACCGCGGCGCCAATTTATTTTAATGAAAAAGAAAGTGGCGCTCACGAGTGGATCATCGAGTTTGAAAAAAAGCCCGCTGAATTTGAGCGCTTCGTAGACCTGTTGGACGAAACACTGCGCCAGATCAACTCCGACTATGATGCCAAGCGGTTTAAGGACATGGCCCTCCGCCGTCCGCTTGTTCGCCGCGCACCAAAGGATACTTTTTTCAATTGGATGAAGGAAAAAGGCAAACTCGGCGGCCAGCACAAAGTACCCCGCCTGGCCAACGACCGCGAGTATGTGGATAGTATTTTGAAGATGATGGAATTTGTAGGTTGAAGCGATCTCTCTATCTTATTTACATATCTCCCAAATCTTCACCGCTTCTACCGCTTCCTTTACGTCATGAACCCGCAATATATTCGCCCCCTTTGTTAAAGCGATCGTATTTAAAACAGTAGTGCCATTAAGCGCATCATCGGCAGAAACACCCAACTGCCCGTAGATCATTTTTTTGCGAGATATACCTACGAGTATCGGCAGACCCAGCATATTAAACTCTTGCAGGCGGCTCATCAGGACATAGCTGTGTTCCGGCTTTTTGGCAAAGCCAAAACCGGGGTCGATGATCACATCGTGCACACCAAGCTGTTTCAGTTGGTAATATTTTTCAGAAAAATAGTCGTACACCTCTGCGAACACGTCAGTATAATCAGCCTGGTGCACCATAGTTTTGGGAGTGCCTTTCATGTGCATCAAAATATAGGGTACCTGTAGCCGGGCTACGGTGAGAAACATGTCTGCGTCTAATTGACCCCCTGAAATATCATTTATGATACGCGCGCCAGCGTTAATAGCCACTTCCGCAACCTGCGAACGAAAAGTATCTACAGACAACACCGCGTTCGGGAAATGTTTAATAACAGCTTCCACAACCGGAAGCAGCCGGTCCGTTTCTTCCTGCACGGATATATCGTCAGCACCCGGCCGGGACGAATAAGCGCCCAGGTCAAGAAATGTTGCCCCTTCGTTGATCATTTTTTCGGCCTGCTTCACCGCCGCATCAATTCCCTGCGCCCTGCTGCCGGCATAAAAGGAATCGGGCGTAAGGTTGATGATACCCATTACTTTGGGACTGCTCAAATCAATCAGCCTGCCGCAGGCATTTAGGGTCTCCTTTTTCTGAAAAAATGTATCTTTAGCCACGGTTTGTTGGGTAATGTTGGAAGGTTATAATGTTGAAACGTTATTTTACCAGATGCCAACCTTACAACGTTCCAACCTTACAACATTACAACCTTTCTTCAATAAATGAAAAAGAAATCGAACAATAAACCAACTGCATGGTGGATATGGGTGCCCCGTATCCTGGTGGGGCTGCTTTTTATTTTTTCAGGCCTTATCAAAGCCAACGACCCGCTGGGGTTTTCGTATAAGTTGGAGGAGTATTTCGAAGTCTTTCATATCACCTTTTTGAATGGCTTCGCATTGAGCATTGCCATCGTGTTATGCGCGCTCGAAATGATACTGGGCTTTGCCCTGCTGATCGGTGTTCGCGCGGTGTCGGTAGCCTGGGGTTTATTGCTTCTTATTATTTTCTTTGCCTTCCTGACATTTTATTCGGCTTATTTTAAAGTGGTACAAACTTGCGGCTGTTTTGGTGATGCCATACCACTTACGCCCTGGCAGTCATTCAGCAAGGACCTGGTTTTGCTGCTGCTGATATTGGTGCTGTTTTTTAACCGAAAAAACATCCGGTCGCTCTACACCGCCAAAACCGGCGACAGGCTGCTGCTTATCGCTGCGATCGTTTCATTGGGGTTCGGAATCTATACCTACAACTTTTCGCCAGTGATCGATTTTTTGCCTTATAAGGTGGGCGCTAATATTCTGGATGAAATGAAAACCCCGCCTGGTGCACAGCCGGATGAATTTGAGCTGACCTATCATCTCAAAAACAAAAAAACCGGCGCAACAAAGGTGATGACTAATACCGAATACCTCAAAAGCAACATCTGGAAAGATAATAATTGGGAAGTAATCGGGAACCCGGAAAGCCGTTTGGTTAAGCAGGGCTTCACACCCAAAATTCGCGACCTGAGTATACAGGACGCGCAGAAAAATGACTATACGAAAGATCTGCTATCCAATCCATATTATATCATGGTTATTGTAGCTTACGACCTTAGCAAAACGGATGAAGACGCGATGAACCGCCTCAATGCAACGGCGATCAACCTCCAGCAAAATTTTAATATACGTACCATACTGCTCACCTCGAGCCCGGCAAGAGATGCCGAGGCTTTCAGCAAGCAACATCACCTGGTAAGCGATATATTTTATGCCGACGGCGTGCCGCTGAAAACAATGGTAAGGGCCAACCCGGGTATATTGCTGATCAAAAACGGAACGGTGATCAATAAATGGCATTATCATTCCATCCCGAAGTATGATGAACTGGTAAAACAATATTTTCAGCAATAATAATGGCCGGCTACCTCATTCGCAAACTGGTATATGGTTTAGCAGTAATGCTGGGCATAGTAGTAGTGGTTTTTTTTCTGTTCAATATATTACCGGTCGACCCGGCGCGGATGACACAGGGCCAGCGCGCCGACGTGCAATCGTTACAGGCCATCAGGAAAGAGTTTGGTTTGGATAAGCCTGTACCTGTGCAGTTTGCCTATTATATAAACGACCTGTCGCCTATAGGCATCCATACCAATACTACAGCCGAACAGCGGCGGTACCATTATGTTAAACTATTTCCCGTTACCGGGAATAACGTAGTGGCGCTAAAATGGCCGTACCTGCGGCGCTCGTATCAAACGCATAAGGAGGTAGCCAAATTGCTACTGGAAGTGATACCAAATACGCTTGTGCTGGCGACGACGGCCATGATATTCGCTATTTTCATAGGTGTGTTTTTGGGGATCCAATGCGCGGTGCACCAAAATACCTGGCGTGATAAGTTATTTATTGGCTTTTCAACCCTCGGCGTATCAGCGCCTTCATTTTTTGCAGGTATTATTATAGCCTGGATATTTGGTTTTGAGTTGAGCAGGTACACCGGTTTAAATATGTCGGGAAGTTTGTATAGCTACGACCCATTTAAAGGCGAGGTGATCACCTGGCGGAATTTGATATTACCGATGGTAACCCTTGCATTGCGGCCCCTCGCTATTATTGTTCAGCTTACGCGGAATGCCATGCTGGATGTTTTGGGACAAGACTATATCCGTACCGCAAGGGCAAAGGGTTTGGGTAACCGGGCCATACTTTACCGCCATGCGTTAAAGAATGCCCTGAACCCGGTGATCACCGCCATTGCCAACTGGTTTGCATCGCTGCTGGCGGGCTCGTTCTTTGTGGAGTATGTATTCGGCTATAACGGCTTGGGCAAAACCACGGTGGATGCGCTCGAAATGTCGGATTTTCCAGTAGTGATGGGCTCAATCCTGTTTATCGCCTTTATTTTTGTGGTGATCAATATACTGGTGGATATTATTTATGTTTGGGTGGACCCGAGAGTGAAGTTGTATTGAGGAGTTCATAGTTGATGGTTCATAGTTCATGGCTGATTTGTAGAAATTTAATAATGAGTGAAAGTAAAATATCCGGTACCGAGGGGCTGGGAATAATTTTTTTGATCGGATTTATGGGCTCGGGAAAAACCACTATGGGCCGCAAGCTGGCACACCGGCTGGGGTACGAATTTATGGACCTCGACCATATCCTGGAAGCTCAGGCGGGCATGACTATAGCTGAATACTTTACTCAATTTGGCGAGGATGCTTTCCGAAAACTGGAGTCGGAGGTACTAAAGCAGACGCCTTATCCCGCGAATGCGGTGGTTTCAACCGGCGGCGGGCTGCCTTGTTTTTTTGATAATATGGAATGGATGAATGCGCGTGGCAAAACAGTTTATTTAAAACTACCGCCAAAAACATTGGCCACCCGGCTGCAGAATGAAAAAGCTAAGCGCCCTGTATTACGCGAACACCAGGGCGACGACCTGGTTGCCTTTATAGCCGGGAAACTAGAAGAGCGGGATAAATTCTATAACCGTGCGGCTGTTATAACCGAGGGGTTAAGTTTAACAGCTGAGAAATTGGAGCGGATATTAAGGCATTAATACGTTTGTAATTGCGAGGAAGAACAGCTTGTCCCGAATTTATTTCGGGAACGAAGCAATCGCGAACTTCGTATTTCTGCTCTGTATGGTATTCGATTGCAGCGCTATCGCTCGCAATGGAATGTTGGTAAGATATCTCTACCTCAAATAAACCGCATCTTCTTCGCCGGGCTCGCCTAAAACCACTTCCACATGCTCTTTTAAAACGGTAGAAAGCGCTATCCCGGCATAATCTGTTGTCATCGGGAACCTTTTATGGTTGCGGTCAACCAGTACTGCGGTACGCAGTTTTTTTAAGGGCACATCCCTGAACACGCCGAAACCATAGGCAAGTGTTTTGCCGCTATTCAACACATCGTCAACTAAAATAACCACCTTATTGCTGCAGTCCTGCAAATCAAAATCAATCCGGGCTTTTAAACTACTGCTTTGTTTTTCAATTTCGATGCCTATCAGCCGGCTTTTAAATGGCGCTATTTCATCCAGCACGGCTTTTATTCTTTTGGCGATCTTGTCGCCGCTGGGTAAAATACCGGCAATAATTACCTCTTCCTCATCAAAATTATCCTCTAATATTTGATAGGCAATACGGTCGATCTTTTGGCTGATTTGCTGTTGGTTTAATATATGGAGATGTTTGTCAGGCATTATTTTGTTGAAATGTTGTAAAGTTGAAACGTTTGAATGTTAATTGACTTTGCAATTAAGTTATCGTAAAGATAGCAACTTTACAACATTTCAACTTTACAACATTCAAACAATTACCCTTTCAAATACGGGTAGTAAACAAAATTGGCCCCTTCCGGCACAACCACAAATACGCACATAAAATCATGCGGATTTTTATAAGATTGGATAAAGCGGTCTTTTAGTATTTCCTTAATCACGCCCTTTTCAACAAACTCCTCCAGCGTTGAGGCATGGATGCTCCATTCGGTATGCAGGTCGTGGCGGTCGAGTATCAGCTCACCCAATTTTAATTCATGCTGGTGTGCAATAAAGATCGGATAGCTTGAAAGCCCTTCAACCATAATTTCAACCGCGACCTCGCGGATCGATTCATTAAAAAGCTTCAGGTCCGATTCCAGGCTAACCAGCGGGCTATCCTGTTTCGGCGTTTCGCTATTTTTATCTTCGTTTAACAGTTCTTCCGGTTCCATAATTTTGTCTGAACCATGATTTTTAGGATTCATGGATTCCTTATTTAAGTTCAATTAACTAATCTCTAATCTCCAACCTCTAATCTCTCAAACAAAGCAACATCACATTCTCAACATGCTGCGTATGCGGAAACATATCAACCGGCTGAATTTTAACGGTATCATATTTCTCTTTCAGCACCAGCAGGTCGCGGGCCTGTGTGGCTGCATTGCAACTTACGTACACAATTTTTGCGGCTTCAATTTCCATCAACCGCGCAACCACATCCGGGTGCATGCCTGCCCGCGGCGGGTCGGTGATGATCACATCGGGCTTGCCATGTTCTGCCACAAACCCGGGGCCTAAAACATCTTTCATATCGCCTGCATAAAATTTTGTATTGGCGATATTATTAATGGCCGAATTGACCCTTGCATCCTCAATGGCCGTGGGCACATATTCAATGCCCACAACCTCACGCACATGGCCGGCAATAAAATTGGCAATGGTGCCGGCGCCGGTATACAGATCGTAAACCAGTTCATCACCCTTAAAATCAGCGAAATCGCGGGCTATTTCGTACAACTTCAAAGCCTGTATCGAATTGGTTTGATAAAATGATTTCGGCCCGATGCGGAAACGGATGCCGTGCATTTCTTCGTGGATGTATTCCGCGCCTTTATAAACCAGCACGTCCTGGTCAAATATCGTGTCGTTCTTTTTTTGGTTGACGATATAAAGCAGCGAGGTTATTTCGGGAAACCTAGCGTTTATAAAACTCATCAGCTTATCTACCTCTTCTTCATCGGCATAAGCAAAAACCACGATGACCATAACCTCGCCGGTTGATGAAGTACGCACAACCAGGTTGCGCAGCGCCCCGGTATGTGCTTTAAGGTCGTAAAAGCTGTAACCCTTTTCGATCACAAACTCGCGTATGGTATTTCGCAGGGAATTTGACGGCTCCGGTTGCAGCCAGCAATGCTGCACATCCAGTATCTTATCAAACCTGCCGGGAATATGGAAACCCAGCGCGTTCATATTCAATTCTTCGTTATCGCGGTTCTCGCCGTCGTACAACCAGCGCTTATTTGAAAAAGTGTATTCCAGCTTGTTGCGATAGTATTTATCGGCAGGAGAGGGCACTATTGGCAGCATGCCGGCAACATCAATTTTAGCGAGACGGGTTAAAGCGTCGGCCACCGATTTTTGTTTGAACTTTAGTTGTGCCGCATAGGTCATGTGCTGCCATTTACACCCGCCGCAGGTGCCGAAATGCTGGCAAAACGGCTCGGTGCGATATTCCGACGGTTGTTTCAGCTCGACAATTTTGCCTTCACCGAAATTCTTTTTACTCCGGTAAACATGCACATCGGCAATATCGCCGGGAACGGCCTTATCTACAAACAGTACAAAATCATCGGCTTTGCCTACGCCTTTTCCCTCTTCGGCAATATCTATAATGGCAACGTTTTCAAAAAATCTTTTCTTCGCAATTTGATTCATCAGCCTGCAAAGTTAACCGTATTTGTGGAGATGTTGTAATGTTGAAAGGTTGTAAAGTTGGAATGTTTAGGATGTTGTAATAACCCCGAGGTCTGTGTCCTCACAGACCTCCACTGTGTTCAAAGGCAAAGAGTCGCCGATTGCTTGTGATAACAAACACGGATGGTTTATTAAAAAATAGCTGTTCAGATGAACATGTTTAAAACAGATTGCCAAAAATCACTTGCCTCCAGTTCCTCCAGATCAAACTGCTCATCTATCAGCTCAGAAAACTCAATTAGCTCCCGACTCATGATAAATGCATTTATTATTACAAATAAAGTAATTAATATACCAAAAACCAAATTGGTATTGTGAAAATATCGTTAACAAATGTTTAATATATTGATAGGTGTCGTCGCTTATAATTCAAATCTGATTTTATCAGGTACATAATTCTCGGCATTCGTGATCATTTTGAGGGTTTTGGTATACTTCAACTCCATTTTTCTGGTGTAAACTTTAAAGGTATTACCACCTGCTTTAAAAAGTTTACCATGCGCGAACCATACCAATGCCGACACCCCGTAAAAAAAGTATCTATAAAATATTCTTCGCCAGGCTTTTGAAAAACTGGATTTGCCCGAAAATATTATGGCAAGCCTTTCGGTTTGAAAGGTGATATGGTAGGCTTCGTCAATCAGGATATCCGTGCATATATCTTTCAATAGTGCGCAACCTGTAGCATCTTTTAATGCCTGGTAAAATATTTGCGCGGTACTTTCAACAATTATAACCGCGAGGGTCCACAGTTCCATGCTGGTGTTAAAATAGCGCACTTTTCTAAATAAGGTATCTCCCCAGTTTTGTTTGATCCTTGGCTTTCCGATGCTGTCGAGATAGCAGCCTAAATTGTTCCCGTGCTTTTGTTCTTCTTTAATGAACAGCTTAACAGCATCAACGTATTTAGGGTCCGAGATTTTACCGGCATATCTTTCCGAAGCTGCGATAAGATGTTTTCCATCTGATGTTTCGCCCAACTGCCAGGCTTGCAGCGAAGGCAAAATGGTAGAAATTTCATCGTCAGTGATGTTGGGCGCCTTGTCCCAGTTAACTCTTTTTTGAAGGGCATTCGTCATGAAATGGCCGATCCAGTAATTGCTGCTGTGCATAATGATGATTTTAATTTTAAAAAGTACTTTGTATTTCAAAGTTGATGAATAAAAAAATTTAGTTTGTTTTCTGTTGTTTTATTAGTTGCTCCAAAGCATCCAAATGGTGTTTAAAGGCAGTCTTCCCTTTTTCGGTAGCCTCGTAATTGGTGTTGGGCTTTCGCCCGATGAATGATTTGTGCACCACAATATATTCTTCTTTTTCAAGCGCTTTTAAGTGCGATGCCAGGTTACCGTCGGTAGTATCCAGCAATTCCTTTAGCGAATTAAAATCGTACCGGTCGTTAACCATCAGCACACTCATCACTTGCAACCGCAGACGGTTCTCAAAAGCCTTATCTAGTTTTTCAAACGGAACTTTCACTTATCGTATTTAAAGTACATGATACTGCCGTAAATAATATGCAATACACCAAAACCAAGCGCCCAAAATAGCAATCCCAATCCGGGTACACAAGCGGCCGCCAGCCCTAATAAGATCTCAAACAAGCCTAAATATTTAACATCAGAAAAAGTGAAATTACTGGCGCTGACCAGCGACAGGCCGTAAAACAACAGCATGGCTGGTATGATAAAGGCATCATAACCCTGGTACAGTAAAATGATGATGAATATACCGCCTGTAACCAGCGGAATTGATGTATTAAACAAAAGGACCTTACTTGTTTTACCCCAGATAGGTTGGCCTTTTTTCTTTGCTATGCGGCTTGACAATACCAGCGCGGTTAATATCGAGGCTATCAATACTATAAACGCGATAGCAAATAAAATCAATATAACATTAACAAAATTTGATATCAGTTCGAATAACGGAATGCGGCCAGACATAGGGTTATTTTGAATAACTACATAGGCCGCAGCCGCCCCGATCAGCGCATATATGCCCGCCAATATTCCCGATAGCCCGCTGAGGGATATAAATTTTGAGGAGCGTTCCATCAGGCTGCGTATGGAGGCCAGCTCATCACGGATTTCTTTTTCTTTCACGTAAAAGTGCTTTGTTTTTCAAAGTAAATGAGAATAATTTGATTTTGCAAATGTTTGAAAGAAATTTGTTCTCTCCACATGCATCAACTCCCTGATCTGTATAGTTTAGAGATTGCTTCGTACCTCGCAAAGACGCCATTGTGTCTTATAAATCCGAAATCGAAATCCGAAATTCTTTTAAAGTCCTCTCCTTTGGAGAGGATTTAGGTGAGGCTAAACCGTTATTGCCGCTTTAACCAAGTAGGGGAGTATCTCTTTCTGAAAGGAAACAAAATTCTTCCGCACATCCGAATCACTTACCGAGGTAAAGGCAAAGCTAAATACGATGCTTTTGCTGCATTTGATCAAAAAACGCAGCCTTTGCAAATAGGTTTCGTGCTTGCGGAGGCCGCTTAGCTGCGAGAATGCGCTTACCAGCATTTCTTCCAGCTCGTTTGAAAGGTTTTTTAAAAAAGCCTGTGAGTTGGCCGATTCTCGGATAAAATCCCAGCCGATAAACTCGTTGCACACTGTGTAGCTCAGCCGGCAGGTTTTCATAATGAGGGTATTCAGGTGGGCTTCTTCGTCTTCTTCAGCAGTATTGGAATTGATCAGGTCGTCGACGCTTGCCTTTATATAGTCCATCAGCAGGGAGTGTAAAACGTCCTCCTTGCTGTCAAAATACTTATAAATGGTGGCTTTGGCTATCTTGGCACGTTTGGCAATTTCGTTAACGCTGGTTTTATGGTAACCGAATTTTCGGAACAGGTCCTGCGCGGCACGCTTAATGCTTTCTTTAATTTTGTCAGCTTCCATGTATCAATTAGATACAAATATCTCAAAATTACTCACATTAATACTATATGACCTGAGCGACCTTGTGGCAGGCGCTTTTACAGGCGTACCGTCAATCAACGAAAACTTGGCCCCACTGCATGGGTCGGTGACTGTAAAGTTTCCGGCATCGAGCGTTACGGCGCAATGATTTTGCGGCAAATAGCTGCTGCAGCGGTCGTAAGCGGCATAAGTGCCGTCAGCCTCGCGGTACAGAATTAAACCGGCAACACCATAGCCGTTAACCAATACGGCGCCGCCAGGCACATTAAGTGCGCTCATGCGTGGGTCGGTCAATGCGGCCTGGAAGTTTACGGGCACATAGGGTACAACATCACCGTTTTTGCCGCATGACAGCAGGCAGAGTAGTGTGGTGATGAATAGCAGTGGCCTCATACGATCTCGGATTGAAATTGCTTTAAAAAACGGACATCGTTTTCAGAGAATAAACGCAGATCTCGTATAACATATTTTAAGTTGGCAATTCTTTCTATACCCATACCGAATGCGAAGCCGGTAAATTTTTTACTGTCGATGCCGCAATTTTCTAAAACATTCGGGTCAACCATGCCGCAGCCCAATATCTCAACCCAGCCAGTATATTTGCACATGTTACAGCCCGCCCCCTTGCAAATGGTGCAGGATATATCCATTTCGGCCGAAGGCTCGGTAAAGGGAAAATACGACGGCCTGAAACGCACCTGCGTACCTTCGCCGTAAAGCTCCTGCACAAAGTGGTAAAGCGTTTGTTTCAGGTCGGCAAACGATACATTTTCGTCGATATACAAACCTTCCACCTGGTGAAAAAAGCAATGCGCGCGCGCGGATATGGCCTCGTTACGATAAACCCGGCCCGGCATAATTGCGCGGAACGGTGGCTTGCCATTCTCCATCATTCGCACCTGCACGGATGAGGTATGGGTACGTAACGCAATGTCATCTTTACCTTGGTTCTTTTTAATGAAGAAGGTATCCTGCATATCCCTGGCCGGGTGTTCTTCCGGGAAGTTTAATGCCGAGAAGTTATGCCAGTCGTCTTCAATTTCAGGCCCTTCGGCAACCACGAAGCCGAGGCGTTTAAAAATATCGATGATCTCCGTCCGCACAAGCGAAAGTGGGTGACGCGAGCCGACGTTGAATCCTTCGCCGGGTAAGGTGAGGTCAATTTCGGATTTCGGATGTTCGATTTCGGAATTTAGATTTTCCTTCAGTTCGCTATATTTTGTTTCGGCCAGTTGTTTGAACTGGTTAAGTACTTTGCCGAATATTCGTTTCTCTTCCGGGCCTACGGTTTTAAACTGCTCGAACAGGTCTTTTATAATGCCCTTGGTGCCTAAAAATTTTATGCGGAATGTTTCAAGTTCACCCGCGTTAGCTGGTGAAAAGGAATTGATCTCGGCTGTATATTTGTCTATTTCAGTTTGCATTATAATGTTCTTAAAAATTGTTCGGCGGTTAGCACCGGGATAGTTGATTTCTTGTAATGTTTTAAGTTGCGTGTTAAAATTTGGTCGCAATTAAATTTTATAGCGGTGGAATATTGCAGTGCATCTTCAAAATCATTAAATTCACTATCAAGTGCAAACTTAACTACATCCTCATCCACCGGTAATATTTTACATATTTCAATTAATAAGTTTAAAGATTGTTTTGCTATTTCTTTGTTTCGGTCTCGTGCTATAAAATAAAATAGGTTGTTAATTATTACCGATGAGGTGAAAAGTTTGACTTGATTTTCTTCGGCTAGTATTAATAGCTTTTGAGTGTAGGATGAATAAGGGCTTCTTTCCAAAAATAAATCTAACAAAATGTCGCTATCAACGAATAGTTTATATGCCATGCTTCTTTGATAGATGTTCCCTATATGCGTCTCTATAATCAAAATCTTCGGAATACTTCCCTTTTAAAATACCGGTTAACGCCAAAATTTCGGGCGATATTTTAGTATCCTTGAATTTCTCAAGTATAGGGTCTTTTTTGGCGTTCTTTTTTAATACGTCTTTTAAAAGATTTTTTACCAGTTTAGAAACACTTATGTTATTTTCAGCGGCATAGCTCTTAGCCCTCTCAATAATTTCAGGCTCCATGCTTAATGTCAATTTCGATTGTCCCATAACCGTGATATTTATACGTACAAATATAAAAAATATATACGTAACTATTTAACCACTTTTAACGCTTTGCCAACCTTTGTAAATGCCGCAATTGCCTTATCTAAATGTGCCGTTTCATGCGCAGCAGATATCTGCACCCTGATACGTGCTTTTCCCTGCGGCACAACCGGGTAGTAAAAACCGATCACGTAAATGCCTTCATCAAGCATTTTGGCGGCAAATTCCTGGGCCAGTTTGGCATCATATAACATTACCGGCACAATGGGGTGTACGCCCGGTTTAATATCAAAACCAGCTTCGGTCATTTTTTTGCGGAAGTATTGGGTATTGGTTTCCAGCTTGTCGCGAAGGCTGGTCGTTTCGCTTAGCATATCCAATACCGCGATAGACGCGCCTGTTATTGAAGGTGCAAGCGTGTTCGAGAACAAGTATGGACGTGACCGCTGCCTTAACATATCAATAATTTCCTTACGGCCCGAGGTAAACCCGCCCGACGCGCCGCCTAAAGCTTTGCCTAATGTGCCCGTAATAATATCGATCTTACCCATCGCACCATGATGTTCGTGCGTGCCGCGCCCGGTTTTACCCATAAAGCCCGAACAATGACTTTCGTCTATCATAACCAACGCATTATATTTTTCTGCCAGCGCACATATTTTATCTAATTGGGCGATAGTGCCATCCATGCTGAAAGCGCCGTCGGTCACAATAATACGATGACGGCAGCCGGCTGTTTCTTTTAACTTTTCTTCCAGGTCGGCCATGTCATCATGCTTATAACGCTGGCGCTGGGCCTTGCATAAGCGCACCCCGTCGATAATGGATGCGTGGTTCAGCTCGTCCGAAATAATGGCGTCCTGCTCGTTAAAAAGCGGTTCAAAAACACCACCGTTGGCGTCAAAGGCGGCTGCGTATAGTATGGTATCTTCGGTACCCAAAAAATCGGCTATCTTTTTTTCCAGTTCTTTGTGAATGTCCTGCGTACCGCAAATAAAGCGGACTGACGATAACCCGTAGCCATGTGTATCCATCGCTTCTTTAGCGGCTGCAATTACTTTTGGATGTGCCGATAGGCCCAGATAGTTATTGGCGCAAAAATTTATTACATGCTTGCCACCCTGCACTTCAATATCAGCGCCTTGCGGCGAGGTGATAATTCGTTCCCTTTTATATAGGCCGGCACTTTCAATATCTGCCAGCTCCTGCTGTAAAACGGGTTTTAGTGTATTATACATTCGTGTGTTTTTTTGAGGTTGTAAAATTAAGAATTAACACTGATTTGAGCCCTGTTTGCCAAGCTAAAAGTTCAAATAGCCAATAATCGAAACAATTTGCCCCTTAATTGCATTTAGTAAGTATATCACATGAAAAACCTCGTACTATTTATTTTTGGTGTTTTAACCACCTTTTATGCTTCGGCACAGCAGCACGTTTTATCAGGCACCATAACCGACCATAAAAATGGCCCGGTTCCCTTTGCGTCCGTTTATATCCGGAACACAACCTATGGCTCTACCGCCAATGAGAATGGCGATTACCTTTTTAAGTTAAATCCGGGCACGTACAATGTTGTTTATCGCTTTGTGGGGTATAAAGAAAAAGTTGAAAAGATTACCATAGTCAACCAGGATGTTATAAACAATGTCCGGCTTGAGGACGATGAATTTAAACTGAAAAAAGTCAAATCGAAAGAAAAAAACCCATCTGACCCGGCTATTGAAATTATGCACCAGGTGATCAATAAGCGCGAATATTATTTGAACGAGATAAAATCGTATTCGTGCATTGAATATGTTAAAGGAGTAAAAACCATAGTGAGCTCGCCTAAAACATTGCTGGCTAAGGGTATAGCAAAAGTGCTTAACCTGGATACTAGTGGCAGGGGTATATCCTACCAGTCGGAGTCATTGTCGACATATAGTTTTGAACAACCCGATAAGGTGAAAGAAGTATTTATCGCGTCGAAAACAGCGGGCTCAAATCCCCCGTTCGGCTATAATAAAGCTTCGGACCTGCAGGTTAATTTTTATAAAGATCTGTTTTATATTGAGGGCCTTAGCAGTCACGGTTTCGTTTCACCCGTATCGTCCCGCGCATTTAGATATTATAACTATAAATTACTAGGCACCATTGTGCAGGATGGTGAAATAATAGATAAGATACAAGTGATCCCCAAATATCTGAAGGCCGTGGGTTTCTCAGGAACCATTTATATTATCGAAGGCGACTGGCGTATATACAGTGTTGATCTGCTGTTAACCAAAAAGGAGAACAATCTCAATTTCGTTGACTCGCTGAGGGTTAGCCAACAATACATCCCTGTCGGGAAAACCACATGGATGCCCTTGTCCTTTCAGTATAATTATGTTGGCAGTACGCAGGGATTTAAATATAATGGGTATTATTTGGGTATAATCAATAACTATAAAATTGATACGCCGTTTAAAGACGGCTACTTTACCGGCGAAATTTTGCACGTGGATACTGAGGCAAACATTCGAAGCCGTGCCTATTGGGAATCAACACGACCGGTTCCGTTAACGTATCCCGAGGAAAGAAAATTCAAGACGAAGGATAGTATTGAGAACCTAAAGGGCTATACGGCATATCTTGATTCATTGCAGCGGATAAATAACAGGTTCAGGCCGCTGCACTATGTAAAGGACGGTTACCTGGTCACCAACAGGACCGGCAGCGATTCACTTTACTTTTTGCCGCTTTATCAAACCGTATATTATAATACTGTAGAAGGGTGGGGTGTTTATTTAAATGCGCTATACTCGCGAACCTACCCGGATAACCGGTCGTTCAGCATTTCACCTACGTTGCGGTATGGCTTCGCCAATAATTTGTTTAGCGCAAATCTGCATACCTCATATACTTACGACCAGGAGCATGCCGGCCGGTTTTTTGTAAACTTTGGTACCGACCTGCTCGATCTGAACAGCTTGCAAACCCGCTCGCTTTATTTTAACACTTTAAGTACGCTGTTAAGCGAGCAAAACTTTGTAAAATATTACCGCTCCCAGTACGGCGAATTTGGTTACCAGCGCGAGCTTACAAACGGTATTTTATGGAGATCCAATTTAAACTACGCCAAACGGACACAGCTGTATAATGTATCATATAATCACATATTTAGTTATGTCGACAGGCATTATACCTCTAACAACCCGCTGGCGCCGCTTAGTGCCCCTGCAAACGACCGGTCAGCATTGTTTCCCGAGCATAATGCGCTTACCTTTACCACATCGTTAAAATTTACCTTCGATCAGCAGTACATTACACGCCCAACCGGGAAAGTATATGTTCCTTCGCCTTATCCCGTTGTAACGGTTAATTATCGTAAAGGCGTCCATGGTATATTTGGTTCAGATGTAGACTACGATTTCGTATCGGTGGATATTTTGCAAAATCGTTTCCCATTGGGATTATTCGGCTATACGTCGTTTAAAGTAACTGTAGGTGATTTTTTTAATAAAAAAACCCTGTACTTTATGGATTATAACCACTTCTTGGGTAACGAGGGAACTACGATTGACCCTTCAAATGACGGTAGCTTCCTGTTTTTACCTTTTTATACTTTCAGCACAAACGCGGCATTCGTGGAAGCGCATTACCAGCACAATTTTGCAGGTGTGGTATTTGATAACGTTCCGTTGCTTAACAGGCTGAAGCTGGAAGAAATAGTTGGCGCCAATTACCTTGGCGAAAAAAATAATCCAAATTATTACGAGTTTTATGTCGGTATTAAACGACTGGTATTTGGGGTCGACTATGTCGTGTCCTTCCTCGGAAATAAAAAATATCTGAACGGACTTAAAGTATATTACGGTATTAAGTAAGCGGTCTTTTATTGGGTTTAAACCTTCGCTCAGGCATGCAGGTTTTCCCTTTCATTAAAAAACCTTACTTTTGCACTTCATTTAACACTGTTTGCAGCAGTATCAATGATGTTATGGCAAAATATAATACACTACTGTACTATTGTTATTCAACAATAGCCGATGCGGAGCAATTTGCTGCCGATCATTTAAAATTTTGTAAGGACCTGGGTTTGGCCGGCCGCATTATTGTGGCTGCCGAAGGATTGAACGGAACCGTTTCGGGTACTGTTGAGGCCTGTAAAACCTATATGGATACGGTACATGCTGATCCGCGGTTTGCGTCGATCGATTTTAAGATTGACGAAGTCGATACGCCTTCGTTTGTAAAAATGCACGTACGCTATAAGTCCGAGATTGTGCATTCAGGCTTGCGCGATCCGGGTATCATTAATCCACAGAAAAAAACCGGCAAACACCTTGAACCGAAAGAATTCCTGGCATTAAAAGATGCCGAAGATGTGGTGATCCTAGACGTCAGGTCCAACTACGAACACTCCCTGGGTAAATTTAAGAATGCGATAACCCTTGATATCGAAAATTTTAGGGACTTTCCTGCCAAAATAAATGAGCTTGCGCAATACAAGGATAAAAAGGTCATCACGTATTGTACCGGCGGCATAAAATGTGAAAAAGCGTCAGCCCTATTACTGCACGAAGGTTTCTCGGATGTGTACCAGCTGCACGGCGGCATCATTAAATATGGCAAGGAAGCCGGCGGCGAAGACTTTGAAGGCAAATGTTATGTGTTTGATAACCGCCTGTCAGTCGATGTAAACACAGTAAACCCGGTTGTGATATCCACCTGTTTTAATTGCGGCAAAACAACTCATAAAATGATCAATTGCGCCAACCCTGAATGCAATGAACATTTCACCCAATGTGACGAATGTGGCATTACGATGGATGGCTGTTGCAGCGAAACCTGCAAAGCGCATCCACGGAAACGTGTGTACGATGGAACAGGATACTATGTAAAAGTGCCTCAGCCGGTAAATATATCCAAAAAGTATCAGGCGCGAATTGCCACGAATTAAATCGAATTGCGCAAATCAAATTCGTGAAATTCGATTTAATTCGCGATAATTAGTGATAAATAAACCCATGCGTAAAGCAGTCCTGTTATTTACCTGTATTTGTTTTGTAAGTGTATGGTTTGTGGGTGCTGCCGATATAAAAAGCATCGGCGTTCCGTATGTGCAAAATTATACCAAGGCGTTATATCAATCAGGCAACCAAAATTGGTCGGTTACCCGGGATGAGCATGGCATTATGTATTTTGGCAACGCCGAGGGCCTGCTCGCGTTCGATGGTAAGTACTGGCAGCTTCACCGGATGCCAAATGGGTTGATCGTACGCTCGGTAGCTTCAAATGGGAAAGGCAAGGTTTACGCAGGCGGATTTGGTGAATTTGGCTATTGGGAAAACAATAACAAAGGGTTTTTTAAATACAATTCCCTTGTGCACCTGGTACCAAAGGGAAGCCTTCCTAACGAGGAGATCTGGAAAATTTATGTAGATGGAGACAGGGTTATATTTCAATCCTTCGGCTCCATATTTATTTATTCAAAGGGCAAAATAAGTATCGTAAGGGCCCATAACCCGTTCCTGTTCTTATTCAAAACCGGCAGCCGCTATTTTGTTGAACAGGTAAACGCCGGGCTGTTTGAGCTTAACAACAACCACTTAGATTATATCGCCGGGAGCAATATACTTGGTAACAGCGGTATACTATCCATATTGCCATTTCATCATGATCAATATCTTATCGGTACGGCAAAAAATGGGTTGTTTTTATATGATGGGAAGCAAATACGCCCATGGAATAACGAGGCAAATGATTTTTTAAAAACCTACCAGCTTAACAACGGAGCGGTAATTCCCGGTAAATACTTTGCTTACGGCACTATACTTAACGGCATAGTGATCATTGACACAACAGGCCGCGTGGTGCAGCATATCAATAAATCAAGCGGCTTGCAAAACAATACGGTACTGAGCTTATACACCGACCCCGAGCAGAACCTTTGGGCAGGCCTGGATAACGGCATCGACCGTATTGAGGTAAATTCGCCGCTGTATTTTTATTTTGATAAGACGGGCAGGTTCGGGACGGTTTATTCGAGCATCATTTTCAACAATAAAATATACCTGGGTACCAACCAGGGTTTATTTTACAGCGATTGGCTGCCCGGCGGCAACAACCGCCTGCTGCAATCATTTGATTTTAAACTTATACCCGGCTCACAAGGACAGGTTTGGGACCTCTCGCTGCTCGACGGCCGCTTGCTTTGCGGCCATAATGATGGAACTTACCAGGTAAACGGCAGCGCTATAACTAAAATATCAACCATTAACGGCGGATGGACCATAAAAAAGCTGAATGCCGATCAACTGATCCAGGGAACCTACACCGGTTTGGTGATATACAGGAAGGATAAAGCCGGCAACTGGGTGTTTGATCACAAGATCGCGAATTTTGGTGAGCCTTCGCGATACGTCGAACAGGACAGCAAAGGCCAGGTATGGGTGGGGCATGCCTATAAGGGGATATATAAGATCACGCTCAGCGCCGATCTCAAAAAAGCAGTAGCTGTAAAGTATTATGATAAACGCTTCGGGCTGCCGGATAGTTATAACGTAAATGTGTTTAATCTTGACAACCGCATTGTTTTTTCTACCGATTCAGGGTTTTGTGTTTATGATGATATCACCGACAGGTTTTACAAATACCAGCAATTAAATAAAAAACTGGGCACCTTCGCATCCTCCAACAAGATCATTGCGGCTATAGGGAAAAAATATTGGTTTATTAATCATGGCCGCGTGGCAATTACTGATCTGGCTGTGCCGGGCAAATTGACCATCGATTCAAACCGGTTTAACATGCTCAACGGCCAGATGGTGCAGCATTACGAAAATATAAACCTCATCAATAACTCGATCTACCTGATCAGCGTTGACGATGGTTTTGTTATTCTCAATGATGATGACGCATTAATGCCGGGCAAAACAAAACTACCCGAAGTACTGATCAGGAGGGTCGAGAATATTACAGACAAAATTACCCTGATCAGCGATAACAGCAATAACATGGACAATATTGAGATCCCGTATGCACTGAACAACATACGGATAGCCTACTCATTGCCCTACTATAGGCAGGCCAGGGTGAGGTTTCAATATTACCTCGACGGCTACTCAAGGCAGTGGTCTGACTGGACGCCTCAGAGCCAGAAGGAGTTTACCAACCTGGGGCAGGGAACTTATAAATTTAATGTCAGGGCCCAGATAAACGACGACAATATATCACCGGTAACCGTTTTTACATTTACCATTCTTCCGCCCTGGTATTTGTCAAAACTGGCAATGTTTTTTTATGTGCTGCTTATTGTTTTGATCTTTTACGTGATCAGGTATTATTATCATTTAAAGCTTCAACGGCACCAGCACTTTATACACGACAAGCTTGACCGTGAAAAAGAAGAGTTTTTGAAGCAGGAGGCGATCGCCAACGAACAGCGGATCATCAAGATCAAGAACGAACAGCTGCAGGCCGACCTGGCAAGCAAGAGCCGCGAACTGGCCAATTCTGCCATGAACATCGTGTACAAAAACGAGCTGTTGCAAAAAATAAGCGACGAGATCACTCACCTTAAAGACAGCTCGGGTAAACAATTATCCGATGAGCAATTGCGCCGTATACAAAAGGTAATTGACGAGGGAATGAGCGACGAGCGGGACTGGAACATCTTTGAAAGCAGCTTTAACGAAGCACATGAGAATTTTTTCAAAAAGCTCAAATCAGGTCACCCCGACCTGGTGCCCAACGACCTGAAGCTTTGTGCCTATCTGCGCATGAATATGAGCAGCAAGGAAATGGCATCTCTCCTTAACATCTCCCTGCGCGGCGTGGAAATAAGGCGCTACAGGCTACGTAAAAAGCTTAATTTGGAGCACGACAAAAACCTGGTGGAGTTTCTCATCGAATTATAATACTACATCATTACCTCTCACATTCAATATTTCATGTAGTAGTCGGCTGTTTATGCATGTAGTATGTACAGAATACACTAACGTATTGTAACTAATTGAAAATCAGAAAATTACGAAACAAATCAAAACAAATTGAGAAAGTGTTTGTTCAATGATGTAATAATGTAGAGTGACATAATTTGTTAAAATTGCATTATCTCCGCAATTTCGACTTACGAAAAACCAATTTTTTTAAAACCTACTTCTAACATTTTATTTAACCACTATGAAGAGAATTTTTACGATCTCAGGGTTAGTACTATTCTGTTTCCTTTTTATTAACTCGGCTTTTGCACAAAACATAAGTGTAAAGGGTAAAGTTACTGACGCTGCTACCGGCGAGACACTCGTCGGCGTCAGCGTATCTGTAAAAGGGACAACACTAGGTACTCAAACCGATGTAAGCGGCGCGTATTCAATTGCTGCGCCAGCCAACGCTACTTTGTCATTCACCTACATTGGGTATGCCTCCCAGGATGTGGTGGTAAACGGCAGAAATAATATTGACATTAAATTACAGGCACAGAATAACCAGTTACAGCAAGTGGTTGTGGTTGGTTACGGCACGCAACGAAAAATTGACGTAACCGGTTCTGTATCCACCGTTAAGGGCGATGAAATTGCTAAACAATCATCTCCCAACGCAATTAGCGCACTGCAGGGTAAAGTGGCAGGTTTAAATATCGTTAACTCGGGTGCTCCGGGCTCGTCGCCACAAGTAACCATCCGTGGTACAGGTACAATTTTTGGTAATACCAATGTTTTATACGTTGTTGACGGTGTTTGGTATAACGATATTAATTTCCTGAACCCGAACGATATTGATAATATCTCGGTTTTAAAAGACGCTTCAAGTACTGCCATTTATGGTATACGTGCATCAAACGGGGTAATCATTGTTACCACGAAACGAGGTAAAAAAGGCCAGGTAACCGTTAACTATAATGCATACGCAGGCTGGGAGACCGTAACGCACCGGGTAAAAATGGCCGACGCCACGCAATATGCTACTGCTATTAACGAATTATCAACAGCTAACGGGGCCGCCCCTTTGTTTGCCAATCCGTCTTCTTTTGGCGCCGGTACCGATTGGTACGGGCAGATTTTGCGCGACGCCTTTACTACCAACCACCAGTTATCTATAAACGGCGGAACTGAAAAATCAGACTATAATTTATCTGTAGGCTATCTTGACCAGGACGGTAACGTAAAAAAGAACAACTACCAGCGCTATACTATGAGCCTGAACGATAATTACAACCCTGTTAAAAATCTTAGCTTCGGTGTAAAGGTTAACGGCGAGTATAGTAAATCGGCTGATTACAATGGCGGGATCTTCCACCAATTATATGGTGCAGGCCCTGTAGTTCCGGTATATTATAAGGACGGATCATACGGCGACCCTACTGATTTTAATTTGGGAGGTGGTAATAACTATAATCCTCAGGCTACCATTGATTTCTTTAACCAGCATACCAGTGTATATCATTTCACAGGTAACGCTTTTGCCCAATTAACCTTCCTTAAGAATTTTAAATTTAAAACGTCTTTCGGCGGTGATTTTATCGATGGGGAAACTACAAACTACACCCCTGTTTACAAAGCGACGCTGGCACAGCAGGCTACAGTTAGCAGTCTTTCACGGACGAATTCTCAGCAGCGTAACTGGATAGCTGAAAACACGCTGACCTATGACAATCAATTTGGTGATCATAAGTTAACCGTATTGTTGGGTCAAACCGCTCAGCGTTATCAAAATTATGTTGTCGCGTTAAGCGCACAAAACATCCCGGCCGGCGGTAGTGAAAACCAGTATTTTTCGTTAGGTAATAATTATAACATCGCCGATGGGGGTAGTTCCCTGAATACGTATGTTTCCTACTTCGGAAGGATAAACTATTCATATAAAAATAAATATCTGTTAAACGGGTCGTTACGTGCCGATGGTGCTTCGCAGTTTTACGGTGCTAATACCTACACTTACCTGCCTGCCATAGGTGCCGGCTGGGTAATCACGCAGGAAGATTTTATGAAAGATCAGCATGTGTTTGACTTGCTGAAGTTAAGAGGTAGTTGGGGAAAGGTAGCCAACGCAGGCGTACCGTATAATATTACCATTCCTGCTACTATCACTGCTCCATACCTGACAGCTATTTTTGGCAGTCCTGAAACTCCTTATACCGGTACAAACATCAATACCATCGTTCCGCCTTCAATCGTAATTGAGCGTTCGATCGGTACTGATATAGGCTTGGAGGGCTCGATGTTTAACAACCGTTTCTCATTTGAGTTAGACGCTTATAACCGCGAGACGCAAAACGCAGTATTCGGGATCCCTGTACTTGGATCATTAGGAACATCAGGTTCAGTAATCGGAAACCAGGCTGATATCCGCAACCGCGGTTTAGAAGCAGTATTAACCTGGAGAAGCAGCGGGAGAAGCGCTTTTAACTATACCATCAGCGGTAACATTGGTTATAATCAAAACGTAGTTTTATCGGTTATTTCAGGTAAAAATCCTATTTACGCAGGCGGCAATGGTATTTCCAACGGTGCACTTGCCACACGTACTGTTGTGGGCGAGCCAATAGGCGAGTTTTACGGATATAAGGTAGCCGGCATATTTCAAACCGCTGCCGAGGTGGCCGCATCAGCGCAAACAGGTGCTAAACCGGGCGATTTCAGGTATGTTGATACGAACGGCGACGGTGTTATAGATGGTCGTGACAGGATAAAGCTTGGTGATCCGAACCCGAAATATAACTACGGTTTAAATACCAATTTTTCGTACATGAACTTTGACCTCACGCTGGATTTCCAGGGAGTGACCGGTGTAAGTGTATATAACTCTAACATCGCCTATCGTTTCGGTAACGAAAACTTCACAGAGGACTTTTACACACACCGCTGGACCGGTCCGGGTACGTCAAATACTTACCCGTCAGTAAATGTGGGATCGAATGCCAACGCGGCTCCCAACTCGTTTTATGTAGAAAGCGGCGCTTATTTCAGGGTACGAAATGCGCAATTAGGCTATACTTTGCCGTCAAGCATATTGAACAAATGGAAAATACAAAAAATACGTTTTTACGCGAATGCACAAAACGCGATCAATATATTTGGTTATAAAGGCTTCAACCCCGAAGTTGGAGGATCGCCGACCAACGCAGGTATTGATACCAATGTGTATCCGTTGTTTGCAACATATAATTTTGGTGTAAATGTTACTTTTTAATTGATATAGAGAGATGAAAAATAGAAAGATTAACCTGTTTAAAGCATTAAGTTTAAGCTTACTTATAACAGCTGTTTTTGTACAAGGCTGTCAAAAAAGCTTTTTAAATGTTCCGCAGCAGGCGCAAACGCCCCAGGCGCAATTCTGGCAAAGCGCTGATGATGCTACAAAGGCGGTAAGCGCGATGTATGCCAACCTGCACGAGTGGACAAATATTGCTTTTGCCCCTATAGCGGTTGAAAGTATGGGTTCAGACGATGCGGAAAAAGGGAGCAGCCCGAATGATGCTGCCTTTATGAACGATTTTGATAATTTCACTGCAAGCTCAACCGAAGGTCAGATATCTGATTTTTACAGGGGCGAGTACCAGACGATCAATTTCGCTAACCAAAACCTCGATCACATCCCGGCTATTAACATGGATGCAAATTTGAAGGCACGTTACCTGGCAGAAAGCAAATTTATACGCGCCTACGCCTATTTCAGGCTGGTAAGGGCTTTCGGTGATGTTCCGCTTCGCTTGCATGTGCCAAAAAATGCGAGTGAATATAATATTCCCCGTTCAACAGCCGCACAGGTTTGGGCGGCGATAGAAGCTGACCTGACCGATGCAGCTGCAGTATTGCCGCAAGCTTACGGCAGTGCGGATGTCGGCCGTGTAACCAAAGGCGCAGCGCTGGCATTACATGCAAAGGTTGCCATGTATCAAAAGAAATGGAGCGATGTGCTGGCATTAACCAACCAGGTTATGGGTTTAGGTTACGCACTGTTCCCTAATTTTGAGCAGCAGTTCAGGACCAATCATGAGAATAACTCTGAATCGATCTTTGAAATTCAATGTGCATTGATACCGGGCAATTCTGCCGCTTCAAATTCTCAATACTCGCAGGTACAGGGCGTGCGCGGTGTGACCGGCGGCGGCTGGGGATTTAATGTCCCAACTGCAGATCTTGCAAACGCATTTGAACCGGGTGACCCGCGTAAAAACGGCACGATCATTTTTAGGGGAACCACAACTGCCGAAGGCGATGCTATCCCTGCCGTTGGCGATAACCCGATGTATAATTATAAATCATACGTCCCATTCGGCCAATATGTAAGCGGATTTAACGAAGGCTGCCAGCAAAACATTCGTGTAATACGTTACGCCGATGTATTGTTAATGAATGCCGAAGCAAATAATGAGTTAGGTAACGCCGCTGCCGCATTGGTGCCTTTGGAAGCTGTTCGGGCCCGGGCAAGAGCGGGTAATAATGCTATACTGCCGCCGGTAACAACTACCGATAAAACAGCTTTACGCGCTGCTATATACCAGGAAAGAAGAGTTGAACTGGCTATGGAATTTGATCGTTATTTCGACGTGATACGCCAGGGGCGCGGCGCCACAGTTTTTGGCCCTAAAGGCTGGAAAGCAAACAAAAATGAAGTTTGGCCGATACCTCAAAATGAAATTGACCTTAGTGCTGGTGTGTTAACGCAAAACCCAGGTTATTAATAATTAAAAAATATTTTTATGAAGAATTTAACAAAAATCGGTATGATAGCGGCAGCGCTGGGAAGCTTTGCGTTATCATCCTGCCAAAAAAACTTCGATCCCAAAACCTACGCACCTCCTTTAAATATTGGTGGTTATACTTCAGTTAAATCGATTGCAACATCGAACCTGGTTGGTTATTGGGCATTTAACGGCAGTTTGGTTGACAGTGTATCAAATACAGCAGCTGTTGCCACAGGTACTTCTTTTACCAAAGGATTTGAAGGCCAGGCGCTGCAGGGCGCAAATAACGCGTATGCGGTAACAAATACGCCTGCTGCTATTCAAAACTTGCATAGCTTTACTGTAACAGCATGGGTGCAATCGCCCCAAAATACCAATGGAATAGTTGGTATTCTGGATATTGCAAATGCGAACAGCTTTTGGGGAAACCTCGACATTTTTTTTGAAAACGGAAGTACGCCAACCAGTGGTAATTTAAAAATACATACAAACAATAACGGTGCCGACGGCTGGCTCGGCAATTATGTTATTACCAATCCATGGAATAAATGGATGAACGTAGGCGTAAGCTACGATGCTACATCGTCTACGTTTAAGGTTTATGTAAACGGTTCTAAAATAGCGACGCAAACTATTGCTGGTTTTGGACCGCTCCAATTTCAAAATGCGTCAAAAATGGTTTTTGGAACAGTGCAGTTTCAAACCACACCAAGTCTCACAACTTCAACAGGGTCTCAGCCCTGGGCCAGTTACTTAACAGGTCAGTTAGATGAGGTAAGAATATACAATGCCGCCTTAACTGATGCCCAGATCGGGGCAATAGTAGGCCTTGAAGGCAGAGGGAAATAATGTTTGATTTGAGTATGAGGCTGTCCGGTACAAACCGGCAGCCTCTTTTTGTTCTTAACTGATAATGTGGCCATCCTGTTATCTTAATATTGCGGCATGCTAAATTTAAAGAGCTATTCATGGATTTTTGTAATAACCGCGTTCTTTGCCTGCTCAAAAAGCCCGCAGCCAACTCCGGCGCCAGTTGCTGTTATACCTGCGTCATTCACATTTAATGCCTTAAAAGTGAATGGCTTATATAATGGTTTTAACTATGTCAGCGTGAATAAAACACCCGTCATTAAGCTATCATTTTCAGCACCGGTCGATCATAGTTCAGCAACGAACAGCATATCTTTCAATGACAAATCCGGGGCAGCCGTAAACTATGGCATTGCTTATCAAAATAACGACAGTACTTTAGTTATTACCCCGGCCGCACTGGCGCCAATAACAAAATTTACTTTAGGTGTTTCTACAGCACTCAAATCCGCAAAAGGAGCATACTTGCAGTCCGCTTTAACGGTACAGCTAACAACAGCCATTGATTCCACCGATAAATTCCCGCAAATAACCGATAACCAGTTGCTCGACCTGGTTGAACAGCAAACGCTTAAATATTTTTATGATTTCGGCCATCCTGTTAGCGGTTTGGCACGAGAACGCAACACATCCGGCGACGTGGTAACAACCGGCGGGTCGGGGTTTGGCGTTATGGCCATTGTTGCCGGGGTTGATCGTCAATTTATAACCAGGGCGCAGGGTTTGGCGCGTATGCAGCAGATCGTTGCATTTTTAAAGAACAACGCCCAAACGTTTCACGGTGCTTTTCCGCACTGGATGAATGGAACCACCGGAGCGGTTGTGCCATTCAGCCAACAGGATGATGGCGCCGACCTGGTTGAAACCTCGTTTTTAATGGAGGGGTTACTGAGCGCGCGGCAATATTTCAATAATACAACAGCGGCCGAATCGCAATTGCGAACAGACATAAACACCCTTTGGAACAATGTAGACTGGGCCTGGTTCCAAAACGGACAGAACACGCTGTTCTGGCATTGGAGCCCCAATTATGCATGGTCATCCAATATGCAGGTTAATGGCTGGGACGAAGCGTTAATGACCTACGTTTTAAGCGCATCGTCAACAACGCACCCCATAACAAAAGCAGCATACGACAATGGCTGGGCGCGTAATGGCAGCATGAAAAATGGCAACACTTATTATGGTGTTCAATTACCCCTAGGCCCTGTAAGAGGCGGACCATTGTTTTTTGCACATTATTCATTCATGGGCATTAATCCAAACAGTTTATCAGATGCCTATGCAAGCTATGATATACAAAATAAGGCACATGCGCTCATTAACTACAACTATTGTGTTGCCAACCCTAATAATTATTACGGATATAGTGCCAATTGCTGGGGCCTTACGGCGAGCGATATTGAAAATGGCTATACAGCAAGCTCGCCTACAAACGATGTTGGTGTAATTGCGCCTACGGCCGCAATAGCCTCATTGCCGTATACACCCACGCAATCTATGCAGGCACTAAGGTTTTTTTATTATAAGCTGGGCGATAAAATGTGGGGACAGTACGGCTTTTACGATGCTTTTAACTTGAACAGTACCTGGTTTGCTACCTCGTACCTGGCGATAGATGAGGGGCCAATCGTTGTGATGACCGAAAACTATCGCAGCGGCCTGCTCTGGAATTTATTTATGAGCTGCCCCGAAGTAAAAACAGGCATGAAGAACCTGGGCTTTCAGAGCCCGAATTTATAAATGGATTAGACTTACGAAGTTTCTAAAACTTCGTAAGTCTTCCTCTACAACAAATGAACAAATCACTAAAATGAAGAAGCTTATATTACCCCTATTAATTTTACTATCTGCCTGCTGTTTAGCACAAACGGCTGAAAAAACTACCGTACCCACCAGCATAAAGCCCGTTGGCATTATAAAAGGCTTAACCGATAGCGCCCTGCTTGATGTGGTGCAGCGTCAAACATTCCGTTACTTTTGGGACTTCGGCCATCCCGTTAGCGGCCTTGCCCGCGAGCGTAGCAACGTAGCCTATGATTACGGGAACGAAACCGTCACTATTGGCGGTTCGGGTTTTGGTATTATGGCGCTGCTTGTTGCTGACCATCGCAAATGGATATCTCACGACCAGGCCGTTGACCGGATGCTCAAAATTGTTGAGTTTTTGATCAAAGCCGATTCATATCACGGCGTATTCTCGCATTGGCTGAACGGTGCAACCGGGAAAACGATCCCTTTTGGCCGTAAAGACGACGGCGCTGATCTGGTTGAAACATCTTATCTTTTTCAGGGATTGCTTTGCGCGAGGCAATATTTTAATGGCAGCACCCAAAAAGAACAGCACATACGTTCGCGCATCAATACGATGTGGAACGAGGTGGAGTGGAACTGGTTTACCCGCGATGGCCGCGACAATTTATACTGGCACTGGTCGCCGAATAACGGCTGGGCAATGAATTTTCCTATCCGTGGGTTCAATGAATGTTTGATCACCTATGTCCTCGCAGCTTCGGGCGACAGATACCCGGTTAGTTCGGATGTCTATCATCGCGGCTGGACCCAAAGCGACTTTTTTAAGAATGGCAAAACCTTTTATGGGTATACCTTACCGCTTGGCTTTGACTATGGCGGACCGCTTTTCTTTTCGCAATATTCTTTCCTGGGCTTGGATCCCAAAGGGTTAAAAGACAGGTATGCCGACTACTGGGAGCAAACCACCCATCATACGCTGATCAACTACGCATATTGCGTTGAGAACCCTAAAAAATACAAAGGCTACGGCGAAAACTGCTGGGGCCTTACGGCAAGCGACAGCTACGTGGGTTACAGCGCCCATGAGCCACGAAACGACCTCGGGGTGATATCACCTACAGCCGCGCTTTCGGCGTTCCCGTACGCGCCCGAATACGCGATGAAGGCGCTGCGTCATTTTTATTATGACCTGGGCGATAAGATATGGGGCGATTACGGTTTTGTGGATGCTTTCAGCGAATCGCATAATTGGTATGCAAAATCGTATCTTGCCATTGACCAGGGGCCAATCGTTGTGATGATAGAGAATTACCGCAGTGGTTTATTATGGAACCTGTTTATGAGTTGCCCCGAAATACAAAGAGGTTTAAAAAAACTAGATTTTCAAAGCCCCGCGTTAAAATAGAAGAAGCTAGGGCATGTGCGGTTCCCCTCTTGAGAGGGGTGGAGGGGTGTGTAAAATAAATATGAAGAATAAAAGATATTAGCAGATTTCGCTACCGATCATGAATATAAAAGCTCTTTTCGTAATCTTTATTGCGAACTGCCTACTGCTAACTGCAAACTGGACTTTCGCCCAGCAAAAGCAGTTAACCTATTGCAACCCCATCAATATCGATTACGGCTACACGCCTATACCGAATTTTGCGACAGAAGGTAAGCACCGCGCTACCGCCGACCCGGTAATTACCATGTATAAAGGGGATTATTACTTGTTTTCGACCAATCAGTGGGGCTATTGGTGGAGCAGCGACATGTACCATTGGAACTTTGTCTCGCGGTCGTTTTTACGGCCCGAGCATCATGTATATGACGACCTGTGCGCACCCGCCGTTTGGGTGCAGGGCGATACGCTGATGGTTTTCGGGTCAACGTATTCATCCAATTTCCCGATATGGATGAGCACCAACCCCAAAGCGAACGAGTGGAAAGAAGCCATACACGAATTTGAACCCGGGGGCTGGGACCCTGATTTTTTCAGGGACGATAATGGCAAGTTGTATATGTATAATGGCAGCAGCAATGCCTACCCGCTATACGGCGCCGAGATCGACCCTAAAACATTTCACTTAAAAGGCACACGGAAGGAGATGTATTTCCTGCAGGCATACCGGTACGGGTGGCAGCGTTTCGGCGAGTACATGGACGATACATTCCTGGATCCCTTTATCGAAGGCTCGTGGATGACAAAACATAATGGAAAATATTACCTGCAATACGGCGCGCCGGGAACCGAATTCAGCGGCTATGCTGATGGGGTAGTGGTTGGTGATAACCCGCTGGGGCCATTTAAGCCGCAGTCGATGCCTTTTAGCTATAAGCCGGGCGGATTTGCCAGGGGCGCAGGGCACGGCAGTACCTATACTGATACATGGGGAAATTACTGGCATATTGCTACCATGGTTATCGCCGTAAAAAACAGTTTCGAACGTCGCCTGGGTATATGGCCGGCGGGTTTTGATAAGGATGACGTATTATACAGCAATACCGCATTTGGCGACTATCCAACCTATCTGCCGGATGGCAAAGCCGACCATTTG
The DNA here is from genome assembly GCA_035568395.1 of Mucilaginibacter sp. Taxonomy (GTDB): domain Bacteria; phylum Bacteroidota; class Bacteroidia; order Sphingobacteriales; family Sphingobacteriaceae; genus Mucilaginibacter. Next base: position 128,789 of record DATMOF010000002.1, read on the forward strand.
AAAAGCCGTTTTACCGGCTGGATGCTGCTTAATTATAACAAACCGGTACAGGTTTCATCAACACTCGGCGGCTACCTGCCAAACAACGCTGTCGACGAAAATATAAAAACCTACTGGAGCGCCGCTACAGCCAACCCCGGCGAATGGATACAAACCGACCTGGGTAATGAAAGTACCGTAAATGCCGTACAGATAAACTATGCCGACCAGGACGCCACTATATTAGGTAAGGCAAAAGATACGTATACACAGTACAAATTGCTCTATTCATCAGACGGTAAAAAATGGACCATCCTGGCCGATAAAAGCAGCAATAAAACAGATGTACCGCACGACTATATTGAACTATCGCACCCGGTTAAAGCACGATATATCAGGCTGGTAAACGTACACATGCCAACCGGAAAGTTCGCTATCAGTGGCCTTCGTGTATTTGGTAATGGGGGCGGGGCAAAGCCGGACACCGTAAATGGTTTCATTGTGCTGCGCACCGAAAAGGACAAAAGGAGCGCCTGGATAAAATGGCAAACCGTTGATAACGCTTTTGCTTATAACATTTACACCGGCACTGCCCCGGATAAGCTTTATAACTGCATTATGGTACATAGCAGTAACGAGTATTACTTTAAAGCGATGGATAAAAACGTTCCTTATTATTTCTGCATTGAGGCGATAAACGAAAACGGCGTGTCCGAACGTACAAAGATTGTGAAGGTTGAATAATCCTTTTTTGTTATTCTAAACGTAATGAAGGATATTCTTCGCCGCGTTTTTTAACGCAGAAGATTCTTCGTCTGTTGCGTGTGCACTATTTTTCAAGCTTAATGGATGCCATTAAAAGATGGGATCAAATTTTTACAATACGTCGATCATCTTCATATCGTTTATACACGGATTTATTTACATTTGCGGATATAATATTCCCCCATGGCCGAAACAGCACAGTTAAAAATTGGCGATAAAACCTACGATCTGCCGGTAATAGAAGGCACCGAAGGTGAGAAAGCTATTGATATTTCAAAACTCCGCGACCAATCAGGTTATGTAACGCTTGATATAGGTTATAAGAATACCGGCGCCACCCGTAGTGCCATTACCTTCCTTGACGGGGAACTGGGTATACTCAAATACCGCGGTTACCCGATAGAGCAGCTGGCCGAAAAATCCAGCTTTATTGAGGTGGCTTACCTGCTGATCAACGGGGAATTACCAACACAACAACAATTAGATACTTTTCAGTACGATATAAGCCGCCATACGCTGGTGCACGAGGATATGAAAAAGTTTTTTGACGGCTTCCCGTCAAGATCCCACCCGATGGGGCAGTTATCTTCACTGGTGTGTGCGCTTTCTGCATTTTACCCGGAATCATTGAAACCGGCTCAAACCGCAGAAGAGCTGCATTTGAGCATTATTAAAATGCTGGCAAAAATGCCTACGATCGTATCGTGGATATATAAGAAATCATTGGGGCATCCGTATATCTACCCGCAAAACAGGTTTGATTTCGTCACCAATTTCCTGCACATGACCTTTGGCCAGCGTACCGAGCAGGTTGAGATCGACCCGGTGATCGTTAGTGCGATGAACACATTGCTGATACTGCATGCCGATCACGAACAAAATTGTTCCACCTCTACCGTACGCATTGTCGGGTCATCCGAATCCAATATCTACGCATCTGTTTCGGCCGGTATATCCGCGCTGTGGGGCCCCCTGCACGGCGGCGCCAACCAGGCGGTGATAGAAATGCTTGAAAAGATAAAAGAGGATGGGGGAGACACTGACAAATGGATCAACAAGGCAAAAGATAAAAACGATCCGTTCCGCCTGATGGGTTTTGGCCACCGGGTATATAAAAACTTCGACCCCCGCGCAAAGATCATCAAGAAGGCTTGCGACGATATATTAGAGAAGCTTGGAATGGACGACGAGGTGCTGGAAATAGCTAAAAAGCTGGAAGAAGTTGCCTTGAAAGACCCGTATTTTGTTGAACGTAAATTATATCCTAACGTTGATTTCTATTCAGGGATCATCTACAGGGCGCTTGGTTTCCCAACGGATATGTTTACCGTACTGTTTGCGTTAGGCCGCCTGCCTGGCTGGATAGCGCAGTGGAAGGAAATGAAGGAGAACAAAGAGCCGATCGGCCGCCCCCGCCAGATATACGTTGGCGCTGTTAACAAAGAGTATGTAGAGATCAAAAAAAGGTAACCCCATATTACGGTCTTAAATATAAAATCCTCTCCGGTACGGAGGGGATTTTTTTGTGATAGCAACCCAGCTACAAAAAAAAGAGTTTCAGCCGGGCACCTGTCATCGCAATCTTTAAATCAAATCAATCAACGGTTCAGACACTAAAAAAGCCCGCTGGTTTTCACCAAACGGGCTTTCAAATCAATCAACTCTGTATTATTATTTAAGACTATAAGAGGTAGTTACCGGCGGATTTGTACCAAACGCAGTTGGTGCCATAGTAAATGTAACCGTATGAGCACCCGCAGTGGCGTTAATATTACCACCGCTCGAGTCAGTTACAGTTTTGCCGTCAGCAGGTGAAACGTCTCCCCAACTATTGCTCCATGCTCCGTCCTGTCTGAATTTAAACTGTCCTCCCAATAAGGTAAAAGAGCCCACCCAAGTGTTGTTTCCGTCATTAATGAACTTTAAGAACATATCAGTCGACCAGTTTCCGCCGGGTGTTGCAGAGCCTATTATGCTGTAATAATCAGCAAGGGTAAACGAAATCGTATTTGCATTGGTATTTATTGTTACAATGTATTGACCGGCAGCTGCAGGGGCATAAAAGTTATTCGGCCCGTCATATTTTACAGTGCTGCTTGTAGAACCGGTTGCATCGGTGGTAGCATATTTATGGTTCCAGTTTTTAGCGGGTAAAACCAGGAACTGGTTGTTGCCTGCAGTGAAATTAATAATACCCGTATAAATACCATTACCGGTAACAGATATCAGACTGTCTTCTTGTGGACCGGGGTTAGCCCAGCCTTCGTAAGCGCCAGCTACATATAACCACGATGTGAGGTTAAAGGGTGTAACCGTAAGCGAAACCACATTTGAGTATACAGGCGGAACAGCTGTTGAAAGGGAGTGGGCCACACGTACCTGTACCTGCGAAGCAACACCTGCAGGCAGGTTAAGCTTCAACACGAGGTTGTTAAAAACCGCTGTAGAATACCCCTGAGAATACGCGTTATATGGCAACACTGCAGTAGCAGGGTTTTTCCAGTTGTCGCCTGGTGCATCTATCTGCAAGGTGTTGGTTACAGCTGCGCTATACCCAAAATTTGGTGCGGTGAAGTTAAACCGAACTATTGAGGTGGTATCGCTAAGCTTGGTTTTGTCTAAAGTTGGCGTAGTTGTCGACGCGGTAAGCGTACCTGCCTTGCCGCCATTGGAAGTTACCAAAGCCCCATCCTTCTTGCACGCTGATAGCATAAGCAGCCCTAAGCCGCTTAGTACCAAAAATTTGTTAAAGATCGTTTTCATATTCCTTTTCATAATTTACTTAAATAACTATTAATAACCCGGGTTTTGTTTCAAAGTTGGGTTGTTTATAAGGTCGGTTGAAGGAATTGGCATTAACTGGCGGTAATCGGGAACACTCGTTCCATTCAGTGCGCCGCCTTTCCATTGCCATAAGTAATTTGCACCTGTAAACTGGCCAAAGCGAATTAAGTCTGTTCGTCTTTGCGACTCAAAAAGCAATTCGCGGCCGCGCTCATCTAAAATGAACTGCAATGTCAAACCGGTTGGCAGGATATTTCCAGCCAAGCTGCCATCATAAGCCCTTGTGCGCAATTGGTTTACGTAGATAAGCGCGGTAGCCAAATCGCCCCCGGTTCCTCCACGCAAAACCGCCTCGGCATAGATCAGGTAAACATCTCCCAAACGAAACAATGGAAAGTCCGTGTCGGGGAAATTGCCTGTCGGATCACTGCCGGCTGCGCCGGTCGAAGTAACATTTCTGAATTTTTGTATGGCGTAGCCATTGGAGAATGTATACTCGTCGGCCATGTCGAGCTTTTGGCCTGCAGTGTAAAATAATGCCCTCTTATCAGTATTCCCACTTGGGTCGCTGAATAAGGATACATATTGTTTTGTAGTGCGTAAACCGGCCCACCCTCCGTTAATGCCAAAGGAAGCAGGGTTCATGCTTCCACCCACCTGGGCATGTACTAAATAAGTCATGCCGCCATATCCTTGTGTATGTATTCCATCGGATTCGATTGGGAAAATTATTTCATTTGAATTATTGTTATCGGCTAAAAATAAATTCTTGAAATGGGGCTCGAGTGTGTAACCTGCAGCTATAACCTTTTTTGCGTAAGTAACGGCATCGGTATTATGATCAGTTCCGACGTATACCTGTGCATTAAGATACAACTTCGCTAACAATGTCCAGGCAGCTGCTTGATCAGCGCGGCCATACTCAAAACGGGGCGCGCCAAGGTCGCCATCGATTGCTTTCAGCTCACTTTCAACATAAGCAAACAGGAATGCACGTGACTTTTGAGTTGGAAAAAATATGCCAACGTTATCGTTTTCTGTCACAAATGGTGCATTTCCAAACAAATCAATTGCGTGGTAATAAGCCAACGCGCGTAAGAAGCGTGCCTCTGCACGGTATTGTCTTGCTAATGTGGCATTATTGCCCGTAATGCCGTTGCTGGCTAATTTTGCATCACTTGTTTGCCTGATGAATTCATTATCTAATGAAATTTCGTAATAAATACGGTCATACATGGCCCTGATAAATTCGTTTTGCGAATTCCAGGTCATATCATGCATGTTATGGATGGTACCGTCATTCCAAACGATTTGCGCTTCATCTGTTGTTAATTCTTCCATGTTAAACAACTCACGCAGATAGTTGGAAAAGCCCTCGTCGATACCAGCAACGTCCGGACTGCCTGCAGGCCCTTGTTGCCCGCTCAATGCGAATGACGTATACAATTTAGCCAATACAGGTTTATAATTATTAAAATCTTTATAAACATTCGCTGTAGTTAGCTGGCCAATGGGTGTTAGATTCTTTTTACACGAACTGGCTGTTGCCGCAATGCCAATAACTATAATGGCAAGCAACTTTTTTAAATGTCGTAATTTCATAATGTGTTTATATTTTTAATATTTTAAAAAGTAACGTTAACGCCTAATGAATAAACACGCGGCCTTGGATATATGTTATTGTCAATTCCGGTAGTTACTTCAGGGTCCAAACCAGTGTACTTGGTTATCACAAATACGTTTTGTACGTTGGCTGTAACCCTTAAGCTGCTTGCTCCGGCTATATGGCCAAAGTTATAGGTCAGGTTTGCATTATCCATCCGCAAAAATGAAGCATTCTCCACATAATAGTCAGAATACAACTGATATTGCTGGAAATTGGTTTTTAAAACACTTGCAGGTAAGTTAGCTAAATAACCCTGGAACTTCAACCCTGCATAGGCGCCATTGCTGGCGGCTTCGGCATTGTAAACGTAATTATCCAGGTTCGCCCGCATGCTGAAGCCTACGTTCCAGTTTTTGTAATTGAAATTGGAATTAAGCCCCATAAACACCGATGGATTTGGTTGTTTATAAGCATACTTATCATCAAGGCTTGAACCGTTACCATTGCGGTCAACATATACGCCCTCCAAAGGAGCTCCGTTTTGCCCGTAAACCTGTTGGTAAACGTAAAATTGGAATGGGGTTAATCCTGCCTTTAAGATCTGAATGGTATTACCAACACCACCCGGAATGCCGCCCACTGCAAGCACCTGGTTAGGGTTTTGCGTTGCTGATATGTTGTCGACAGTGATTTTGTTGAACGAAACATTGTAACCAATAGTCCAGTTTACATCTTTGGAAGTTACCGCATTAACATTGATATTAAAATCAACACCTGTTGTATGAAGGTTACCAATGTTCGCAATAATATGGTTTGTTAAATTGGTGCCATCAGGTACCGGTGTGTCAAATAAAAGGTCTTTGGTTTTTTTGTAATAATATTCCAGGCTGCCGTTTATCCTACCATTCAGGAAGCCATAGTCTAACGCTATGTTAGACGTAGCGGTAGATTCCCATTTTACATTCAAATTGTAAGCGTCCGGCCGTAAGGTATTTATAAACGCTCCGCCGAATTGATATTGCGCACCCACGTTGCTGGGATCATAGGTTGCGAGGTATAAAAAGTTAGGGCCTATATCTTGTTGTCCTGTAATACCATAACTTGCTCTTAATTTTAATTCTGAAACAAAATTGCTCGCTTTAAGGAAAGGCTCTTCCTTAATCCGCCAGCCTAATGCAATAGATGGAAAATAACCGTTACGGTTTTTATCTGAGAATTTTGACGACCGGTCATCGCGTATGGTCGCGGTTAATAAGTATTTATCTTCAAAGCTGTAATTCAATCGTCCGAAAGGCGATTCAATATAGTATTGGCTCGGAAAAATGGCAGGCGCCGAACTTGTAACGGTTGTACGATCAGCTGAATAGTTTGCGAAAGGCTTTGTATAGAAGTGGAAGTACTGGTAAGAATACCCTGCTTGTATATCTAAATGGCTTTTAATTTCTTTAAAGTCTTTTGCATATTTCAAGTAATAGTCGGTATTATAGGTGTAGTTTTCGCCAAAATACTGGTTAAAAAATCCACCATTTGAAAAACTTCCGGCTGCAGATGCGGGAACAAAAGTTTGCCCCTGGCCATCAGTAAGATCGCCGCCGACAGTTGCATTTGCCTGCAATTCTTTAAGGAAAGGGAACACATAATTAACGTTAAGGCTTCCCAAAGCCCTTTTTGTTGTACCTCTTCCTTGTTGTTCATTTAATAAGCCCAAGGGGTTGCGGGGAGCCAGTGTACTTGGTTTCCCGTTTCCACTCACATCAAGCCACTCGAAATAGCCGCCATAATTGTTATTTCCCGAATAAACTGGTTGGGTGGGGTCGAAGCCCACTGCGGCGCCAATGGCACCCTGGTTACCGAAGTGCCTATCGGTATAAGTACCCTTTGCATTCAGATCAATTTTTAAGCTGTTATTTAAAAATCCGTGGTTTACATTTAATGTTACCGCGGTTCTTTTTAGGTTGTCTCTTTTTAAAATCCCGTCCTGGTTTAAATATTCAACCCCTAAACGGTAAGGCAATCCTTTTACACCGCCCGTAAAGCTCAAATTATTATCAGTTGAAAATCCCTCGCGGTAGATTTGATTTTGCCAATTGGTATTGGCATTTCCCAGCAGATTAGCTTGTGCCGGACTTTGAGCTTTCACAACGCTGCGAAACTGGTCTGCCGATAGAACACTAACCTCGTTAGTGATTTTCGACAACGAATTGAGTGTGCTATAATCAACACTAAATTTACTATCACCTTTCCCCTTTTTCGTGGTGATAATAATCACGCCATTGGATGCGCGTGACCCATAGATTGCAGTGGCCGAAGCATCTTTTAATATGTTGAAAGATTCGATATCATTTGGATTAATAGTGGCCAATTGATTATCAATGCCCGGAATACCAGAATTACTGATTGGCACTCCATCAACAACAATAAGGGGATCGTTACTTGCAGTTATCGATGAGCCGCCGCGAATGCGGATGCGACTTCCGGCACCGGGAGCACCGCTGTTGGAGGTAATCGACACACCGGCAACTTTACCTGTAATCAGTGCTTCTGGCGTAGTGATCGCGCCTTGATTAAAGTCTTTTGAACTAATTGCCACGACCGAGCCGGTTAAATCCTTTTTTCGTTGTGTACCGTAACCAACTACTACCACTTCATTCAGGTTTGTGTTTTGCGGCTGTAAACTAAAGCCTACCGTAACTACGGAATTACCTACCGTTACGGTTTTCTTTAATGCAACATAACCCACAAATTTGGCGGTTAGGGAATAAGTCCCTGGCTTAAGGCCGGTAATGTTATAATTACCGTTTACATCGGTCGTTGAGCCGGTGGTGGTGCCGTCAATGCTAACGGATGCGCCGGGCAGGGCGGTGTTGGTTTCGTCAACCACCTTACCTTTGATACCGCCGGTTTGTGCAAAAGCGATGACCGAGGTCATTAAAAATGCGAGCAGCAGTACATACTTTCTTGAGTAATTTCTTCTCATATACTTTTTGGTTTGAAAATTAAAATACAGGCTGTTGGGGCCTGTTACAATTGGTTTGTTATTTTTGCTGAACCAGCAAGTGACTAATTTACACTAAGGTTTAATAAATGCAAATATTATATAAAAGATAATTTTGACCAGTTTTATTAACTCCTATTTAACCAAAAAGAAACGATAAATCAACTGTTTTAAATTGACAATTATTTTAAATAAAGCCTCAAATTTTCAAACCAGACGGGTTTTGCCCGAAAATGGGTGTAAAAATTACACAATTGGCAATTTTACTTATATGCAACCCATTTCCGGGAACGTTCCCGGAAAAATAACTGTTATTCATACATTTTATAATGAAGAAAAAAATTATTTTCTGCGCGTTTTTGCTTTTCGGCCAGAATTTTTTGCTGTTTGGGCAGCAAAAAATTGTCTTTAAAACAGGTAAAATACCTACCGCAAAGGTGTCTGCGGTACACTTGTTTATTGCGGGCAATTTTAACAATTGGAACCCTGCTGATAAGGCCTGGGAACTGCAGCCGGATCAGTCGGGGGCGTACACCCTCACAAAGGATATGCCGAAAGGAGTTTACAATTTTAAACTTACCCGTGGAAGCTGGCAAACCGTTGAGTGCAGCACAGCCGGAAAGCCTACGGATAACCACTCTCTTTCGGTATCCAATGATACTACTGTAATTTTAAACGTAGCTGACTGGCAGGACAATTACGCTGCCGCGGAGAAAAAGCATACGGCCAGCCCGCAGGTACACATCATCACCGAAAAATTTGACATGCCACAGCTTGGCCGCCAGCGGCGCGTTTGGATATACCTGCCGGCTGATTACCAGTCGTCCAAAAGGAAGTACCCGGTTATTTATATGCACGACGGGCAAAATTTGTTCGATGCCTATACTTCGGGGTTTGGGGAGTGGGGTGTTGATGAAATACTTGATAAGTTGTCGCCACGGGAAGAACGCATTGTTGTAGGTGTTGATCACGGCGGCGAATACCGGATAACGGAGTATGACCCTTATGATTCAAAATACGGCAAGAGCAGGGGCGACGATTACGTCGATTTCCTCGTTAAGACACTGAAGCCTTATGTTGACGAACATTACCGCACCCGTAAGGATGCCAGGCATACCACAATAGCCGGAAGCTCAATGGGCGGCTTGATTTCGATGTATGCAGCGCTCAAATACCCCGGCATATTTGGTAACGCAGGCGTATTTTCTCCTGCTTTTTGGGTCGCGCCCGAAATATACCCGTTCGCGCAAAGCAAAAGATTGCCCGCTTCTTCCCGGTTTTATTTTGTTTGCGGCGATGCCGAAAGCGAGAGTATGGTAGCGGACATGCAGAAAATGGCAGCTATAATACGGTCAAAAGGCGCAGATGAAAAGAATGCGCCAGTCGTGATCATAAAAGGGGCCGGCCACAACGAGAAACAATGGAACGGTGATTTCCCGGGGTTTTATAGCTGGCTTTTGAGGTAAAAGACTTACGAAGTTTCAAAAACTTTGTAAGTCTGTTTATTACAAAAAAGAATCAGAAAAGTGGTGACATTGTATTGCCAGTGTTCCAGGTGTTCAAAGTGTTCCAGGTGTTCATCTTTCAAAAAAATGAACACTGCTGGGTGCCATACATATTAATAACTTTATATTTGGCGAATAATAATGGCTGATTCGACAGCTGAATATAATTTATGACAATTCTTACCGGCAGTTTGAGCGACAAATATGAATTGGTTGTTGGGTTGGAGGTTCATGCGCAATTGTCCACATTGAGCAAATCGTTTTCATCTGATTCCGCCGCCTTTGGCGGGAGGCCTAACGAGCACGTCAGCCCGGTATCGCTGGGGCATCCAGGAACGTTGCCGCGAATCAATAAAAAGATGGTAGCTTATGCCGTAAAGATGGGCCTGGCCTGCAACTGCACCATTAATACGCATAATGCATTTGCCCGTAAAAATTATTTCTACGCCGACCTGCCTAAAGGCTACCAGATCACCCAGGACGAACACCCGATATGCATCGGCGGAGAAGTTTTGGTGCGGCTGGCAAACGGTACTGAAAAAAATATAGCCATTCACCATATTCACCTGGAGGAAGACGCCGGGAAGAGCATGCATGATCAGCATCACGCCGATTCGCTGATCGACCTGAACAGGGCCGGTGTACCTTTAATTGAAATTGTGTCGGAACCGGATATGCGCAGCGCCGAGGAAGCCGGACAATTTTTGACCGAGATACGGAAGCTGGTGCGCTACCTGGATATTTGCGACGGGAATATGGAAGAGGGCAGCATGCGCTGCGATGCCAATATTTCGGTAAGGCTTAAAGGCGAAACTGCCTTTGGCAACCGCTGCGAGGTGAAAAACCTGAATTCTATCCGCAACGTTCAGCGTGCCATAGCGCATGAATTTGAACGGCAGGTAAACGTTATTGAAGCCGGCGGATATATCGAGCAGAATACGCTGAATTTTAACGCAGATACCGGGGAAACATCAGCCCTGCGGTCGAAGGAGATGGCAAATGATTACCGGTATTTCCCGGAGCCTGATTTAGCGCCCCTCGTTTTAACACAAGAATACCTTGAGGAAATACGCCGCGGAATGCCTGCGTTGCCAAACGAACTTTATAATAAATATACCGTCGAACTGGGCCTTTCGGCTTACGATGCCGGTATAATTACAGCTGATAAGGAATTTGCAGCATATTTTGAGGAGCTTATAAAAAACACTGCGAATTATAAGGCAGCGGCCAACTGGCTGATCGGCCCGGTTAAATCATACCTTAACGAGAGCGGGACGGCTATCAGTGAGATCGGCATTAAGCCCGTTGCATTGGCTGGGTTAATTGAATTGGTTGACACGGGCAAAATAAATAATTCAGTGGCCGCTCAAAAAGTATTCCCGGCGTTAATAAAAAACGGAAACAAGGGCGCCGAAGCACTTGCGGATGAAATGAACCTGCTTATCGATTCGGGTAACGATGATGTTAGTTTATATATCCATAACGCTATTGCTAAGTTTCCCGATAAGGTAAAAGAGTACCAAAATGGTAAAAAGGGCGTTTTAGGCTTGTTTATGGGCGAGATCATGAAAAGCTCAAAAGGCCGGATCGACCCGCAGAAAACAAATCAATTGTTAATTAAAGAATTAGAGTCAAAATAATAGATATGAGATATGAGACGTGGGATATGAGAATAGAAGCATTTAAGGCAACCATTCTTAATCCACCTCCGAATATATCTCATATCTTAAATCTCATATCTCATGAAAAAGCATTTAATCTATTACAGTATTATCCTTGCCTCTCTTTTTACCGTATCGTGCAAGGACAACAACGCCTTTACTATTTCCGGTACGGTTAGTAATCCGGGGAGTTTGAAACAAATATACCTGATGGAGGCCGACAGTACGCAGATAGCGGTTGTTGATTCCACCAATTTAAGCGACCAGGGTAAGTTCCGGTTCAAACGGAAGTCGCCTTATTCCAATCTATATAAGATCCGCATAGGCGGGAGCATTTTTGACCTGATCGCAAAAAACGGCGACGCTATCGACTTTACAACCAACCTGACTGATAACACACATGCTTACCAGGTGACGGGGTCTGCTGAATCGGATAAGATCAAGGAGTTTAACCGGATAAGTAATTTTTATGGTGAGAAAAACAGCAAACTAGCCCAGGAATACCAGGATAAGGTACAAGCCCAGGGTAAACAGTCGGACTCGCTGATTAAAATTTATATGCCGGTGTTTCAAAAGAACCTCAGCTTGTACAGCGCTGAAGTTTTGAAGTTTATCCGCGCGAATAAAAATTCGCTGGCAGCGTATTATGCCGCTACGTCGCTTGACCTGACGCGGTACGAACCGCAATTAATCGCTTACGCAGATTCGATCAAAGGACAATTTACGGACAACCCCAGCGTGCAGCATTTTATCACCCAGATGACGATGCTTAAACCGTTGTCGATAGGCCACCCGGCCCCGGATTTTACGACCGGCGGCATTGACGGCAAGCCAGTAAAGCTTTCGGACTATAAAGGAAAATATGTAATGCTTGATTTCTGGGCCTCGTGGTGCGGGCCGTGCCGGCAGGAAAACCCGAATGTTGTGAAACAGTACGCCATTTACAAGCCGCTGGGATTAAATATACTGGGCATTTCGCTCGACGTGGACAGGGGCAAATGGGAGCAGGCGGTTAAGACGGATAAACTGACATGGGCACACGCATCCGATCTTAAAAATTTTGAAGGGCCTACAGAACGGCTGTATCATATAGAAGCCATACCGTCAAACTTCATTATTAACCCGCAGGGGATTATCATTGCAAAAAATATTACGGGGGTTGATCTTGAAGAATTTTTAAGCAAAACATTTAATAAGTCTCAACAAATTGTTAAGATAAAATGATATTTAACAATTTGTTAATATATGGTTAACCATTTTCTACATTTGTGCACATACTTTTATAGAAAAATTCAACCTTGATGAGCAACGCTGCTAAACAGAAGATACTGATTGTTGACGATGAGCCTGATATTCTGGAGCTGATTGAATATAATTTAAAGAAAGAAGGGTACCAGGTATTTCTGGCGCGTAACGGGCAGGAAGCAGTAGCTGAAGCAAAAAGGTCACTTCCCGACCTTATCGTTCTTGATATTATGATGCCCAAAATGGATGGCATTGAAGCCTGCCGTATTATGCGTACCATGCCCGAGTTTAAAAATACCTTTATGGTGTTTTTAACAGCCAGGAGTGAGGAATATTCTGAAATTGCCGGCTTTAACGTAGGAGCCGATGATTATATCGCCAAGCCGATCAAACCAAGGGCTCTTGTAAGCCGTATCAACGCTATACTGCGGCGTAACGCGCCTGCTGAAGATATAGCTGATAATAAGCTTGAAATAGGCGACCTGGTAATTGACCGTGAAGCCTATCTCGTTTTTCAACGGGGAAACAAGGTGGTACTGGCAAAAAAAGAATTTGAGTTGCTTTACCTGCTGGCATCCAAACCGGGCAAAGTTTATACACGGGAGGTGATCCTTAAAAATATATGGGAAGATTCCGTGGTCGTTACCAATCGTACGATAGATGTGCACATCCGAAAGTTGCGCGAAAAGTTGGGCGATGATTGTGTAGCTACCGTAAAAGGGGTGGGGTATAAATTTAACGGGTAATAACAAATGCTATAAAAGATAAAAGCGGGCCATAAAGGTCCGCTTTTATCTTTTGTATAAGATTAACTATATAGATTAATGAGCGGCGCTTGTCTTTTTCTTTGAGCCGACGGCAGACTTTGATGCCGGTTTGGCTTTAGCTGCACTTGCCGAACCGGATTTTTTGGCGGCCGGGGCACTGCTTTTCGCCTTGGCGGGTGTAGCCGATGGCTTTTTAGCACTAGCCGAGGCAGCAGCCTTTTTGGCGCTTCCCGAAGTTTCACTTTTTGCTTTTGAGGCTGCTGGTTTAGCTGCCGCTGCCACTTTAGTTTTAGCGCTTGCAACCGCGCTTTTTACTTTGCCTGCCGCAGATTTTGCCTTACCAGCAGTCGCCCTTCTTGGTGAAGAGGCTGTTTTAGCAGCAACAGTCTTTTTAAGGCCGTCAATGGTATCGCCTGCTTTGTCTTTTATGTTTTCAAAAGTATCACCGGCTATATCTTTTATATCTTCTGCTTTGTCCTTGGTACCATCCCAAAGCTCTTCAATTGTTTCTTTTACCTTTTCGAAAAATCCTTTTTCTTCAGGTTTGGTTGATTTTTTGCTCATGGTCGATTTATGATTTTGATGTTTTTATTGATTTTATGTTTAACCAATATCAACTTGTTTTGTTTTATTTCCTGGTTATTTCAAGCCGGGCAGATAAAAGCCCTGCAATCCACCATTCCATACCTTATTTATTTTAATTACCGTATTTTTGCCGGCTATGAAACCGCCGAAATTTGCCGACCTGATCTTATTTGAAGATGATGATATAATCGTGGTCAATAAACCACCCTTTATAAGCTCGCTGGACGAACGCGAAGGCGGTGAGGTTAATATGCTGCGATTGGCAAAGGCGTATTCGGCGGATGCACAGGTGTGTCACCGGCTGGATAAGGAGACGTCTGGCGCGCTCGTTATCGCAAAAAATCCTGAAGCCTACCGGGCTATATCCATACAGTTTGAAAAACGCCAGGTAAAAAAGGTTTACCACGCTATTATCAACGGTACACATGTTTTCGAAAACCTGATGATCGACCTGCCCATACTAAACGTAGGGAAAGGGAATGTAACCATCAGCAGGCAGGATGGCAAACGGGCCGAAACATGGTTCCAGTCATTAAAATATTTTAAACATTATACGCTGGTTGAATGCCGCCCGGTAACCGGCCGTATGCACCAGATACGCATTCACCTGGCCACGCAGCGCGCTTCAATAGCCGGTGATGAAATGTACAAGGGCGAACCCGTTTTTCTTTCAAAAATTAAACGTAAATATCATTTAGGCAAAGACCAGGAAGAACTGCCTATTATGAAGCGTTTTGCCCTGCATGCCTATGAAGTAAGTTTCAAATTGCTGAACGGCGAAGTTGTTACAATTCATGCGCCGTACCCAAAGGATTTTGAGACTCTGTTGAAATTACTGGAGAAGTTTGATGCGTAGAGATCAGAGGTTGGAGATAGTTAAACTTACGAAGTTTTCGAAACTTCGTAAGTTTTTTCTAGCTATGTCGTATATCCTAAAATTTTCATTACCTGCTTGCTGTTTTGCTCCTCGCCGAACACTTCGAAATTAAATGTTTCGTCGCGATTGCGGCGGATGATGACATGTTTTGGAGAAGGCAGCAGACAGTGGTGTATGCCGCCATAACCGCTTAGCACTTCCTGGTAGGCGCCGGTGTTGAAAAAGCCCAGGTATTGCACTTTGCGCGTTTTAGGCATAAACACGCTGTTCATGTGGGCTTCCTGATTATAATAATCCTGGCCGTCGCAGGTTATCCCGCCAAGGTTTACACGCTCATATTCGGCATCCCAATTGTTCACCGGCAGTAATATATATTTTTGATTGAGTGCCCAAACATCGGGCAGGTTGGTGATGAATGAGCCATCCAGCATCAGCCATCGTTCGCGGTCGTTTTGCTGTTTGCGGCCCAATACTTTATATAGAATACCTGAAGCCTCTGCAACAGTATATTTACCAAATTCGGTAACGATATCCGGCTCAACCGTATCATGCTCGGCGCAGATCTCTTTTATCCGGCTAACGATCTCGTTGATCATGTATTCATAATCAAAATCAAAAACCAGGGAGTCTTTAAAAGGCATCCCGCCGCCAATGTCAAGCGTATCCAAGGCGGGGTTTATCTTTTTAAACTTGCAGTATAGGGTAACGTATTTTTCCAGCTCGTTCCAGTAATAAGGCGTATCGGAAATACCGGAATTGATAAAAAAATGCAGCAGCTTAACCTGGAAATTGGGATTGCCTTCTATCTTATTATAATAAAAATCAATAATATCTTCCATGCGCACGCCCAAACGCGAGGTGTAAAACTGTGAGTCGGGCTGCTCTTCAGCGGCTATCCGGATGCCGAGGTTACATGGCGTGGCCATTTCTATCTCGTCATCGTAGAGGTTAAATTCTTCTTTATTATCCAATACCGGGATGATGTTTTTGAAGCCATCATGCAGCATATCGATAATATAGGTTTTGTACTGGAACGTTTTAAAACCGTTGCAGATAACGGTAACATCTTTATTGACCACGCCCTTTTTTTCAAGCGCATCGATCATCGGCATATCAAATGCCGAGGATGTTTCGAGGTGTATATCGTTTTTTAACGCTTCTTCAACCACATGCTTAAAATGCGAACTTTTGGTACAGTAACAGTATTTGTAGCTGCCGCGGTAGTTGTTTTTTATAAGCGCCTGCTGAAACAGCAGTTTTGCCTGCTGAATTTTTTTCGAAATAATAGGCAGATATGTAAAACGCAGGGGTGTACCGTACGTTTCTATCATCTCCATTAAATTAAGGTCGTGAAAATATAATTCATCCTCTATGATCTCAAAACCTTCCTGCGGGAAACCTACACTCAGGTCAAGAAATTCCTGGTAACTCTGCATTATTTAAAAATTTTGGCAAAAATGTAATTTTTATATGGAATAATGCGCTATTCGATGATAGAAAAATTATAGTTGAAATGTAATTTGTTTTATAGTTCATAGTCGATAGTCCATAGTCCATAGCTGACGATGTTAGATTATCGATATCCGGATGAGCTATGGTCCATGTACTATGGGTCTATCGACTAACGGTAAATGCACCTCGGCCATCATACACCGGGCGCTGCCGCCGCCGTTGGTTTCAATGGTGTTTATATCGGCGTAAATGAGTTTGCCATATTTTTCGAGCATAACAATTTGTTCGTGCAGCAATGAATTGAATGCGTTTTTCGACATCACGATCAAACTTTCCCCGGCTTTGCTTTTAACCTGCAGCATATTGCCTGCAAACCTGTTCATTTGTTCGAATGAGATGTCAATGATCTCTTTGCCGGTTAATTTAAGTGATTCTGTAAGCACAACCTTTTCGTGCGGGTTGGGAATGCTGTCCATACAGATGACGGCGAATTTGCTTCCCAGGCACATTAAAACATTGGTATGGTAAATAGCTTTTCCATGTTCATCAACGGCATCAAAGCAAATGGCTTTATAGCCCGCTTGCTCACAAAATAAATTTAATACTTCGCGGTTTGTCCGGGGAGAAATACAGGCGTAGGCAATTTTATTTTCCCTGTCCAAAACCATACTGCCTGTGCCTTCAAGAAATTTGTCTTCAGCTTCAAACCTGCTCAGGTCAATAATGTGCTTTACAGCGAAGCGGTCCTCCAGTGTGGCAATGATATCCTCCCGGCGCTCGAGCCTGCGGTTTTCGGCTTGCATCGGGTATAAAAAAATACTGCCGTCGTCATGAAACGATATCCAGTTATTCGGGAAAATGGAATCAGGCTTATAAGGTTCAACTGTATCATCAATAACCGTAACATCAACGCCGTTTTCGCGCAGTACGCTTACCATATTGTTAAATTCGCGCAAAGCCCTTTCCTGTACGGCGTGGCTATCCGCATCCCGCTTTTGAAAAGCATTGCTGCCGGCCGTTTCTTCATTATACCCGAAATTAACCGGCCGGATCATTAATATATGGTCAGTAGTCATTGGTCATTCAAATCCTTAAATCTATAAAATCCTGTAATCGTGTTCAGACCTTATCCCGCAACAGCGGCAAACTCATACAGTGAAAACCGCCGCGGGCCCTTGACAGCTCGGATGAAGGCATCAGGATCAGTGTGTCCTTCATCTTTTGCGGGTCAAGCTCGTTGTTCTCGAATTTTTGCAGCAATTCCTGTACGCTTATAACCTCAAATCCATTCTTTTTAAAAGCGGCTACTGTTTTGTCATTCCGGTCATATCCGAGTACTACGCCTTCCCTTAATGCCAGCAGGTTGCAGGAGTCGGTCCATTGCTCACGGGCGTCAAAGGGAAAGGTGTCATTGCCTGAGTAGATAAACTTCGTTTTCTTTTTGCTTTCCAGGTCGTTTTCGCTGATATCAGTCAACAGGTCCTCAATGTGTTTATAGATTTTTGGCTTTTTCCCTTTTTCAAACTGTACGATCTCCGTTTTATCCTTGCTTTTCTTATCGGCAAACCAGGCGCCTGGCTCATCTTTTTCCGTTTTACTATTGGCCATTGCCAATGAGCGCAGCAGTATCCACATGTCGCGCTTTACCTGGGTAAAAATGGTGTCGATATGCATGTAATCCCGCTTATGCGGGATCTTTACGACGGTTACCTTTTTAACCACCTTGTTTTCAAAAAGTAATTTTATGGCCTCGTTGGCGCCGCTTACCGATGTACGCTCGCTGCAGCCGATAATTAAATGCTGCGGGCTCACCATCATTACATCGCCGCCTTCTAAAGTTGTTTTTTCGTCATTATCTTCTCCCGGCCGTAAAAAGTGTTGTACGGTTTCGGGTATTTCGAGGATGTTATCGCGATAAGCAGCAAACAACGTATGATTAAAAAATATATACCGCGCCAGCAAAGTTTCACGCGCCCTTGCCTTTTTTGCCGGTTTATTTAACAGCATGTAATTATTAATGGTAACCCCAATATCCCGCGAAAATATTAAGTTAGGGATAGGCGCGAAGATCATTTCCTCTTTATTCAACGAACCCGAAATGATGATCTTTGCCAGTTCAACGGGCTCGGTATCAATTAGGTTTAACTGCAAACGGTAATTACAGCCCTCAATAGCACAAACGGAAGCAACGAGCTTTTTGCGGACATCCGCGTCCTGTAAAATCTCTTCAAGCAGGGTTTGAATTTCTATCACCTTATTTGATGCGTGGAAACCCTTGTCATCCGGCTTGTAAAAAGCGCGTTTATTGGCCGGGTCGTCTATTTGTGCCAGTTTACCTTTTATCTTGGTCGGGTCGAGAAAGTACATCAGCAGCTTAACGTAATAATCATATTCATTTTTACGCATCGTATCCAGGTGTACTATATCCTCAAAAAGCCAGTCCTGCGCTTTTGAAGGCACCACTTTCCCAAGCCCGTTATCGGGGCTATGAATGAGCAGTGCCCGCAGGGCGCCAATCTCTGATGTAACATCTAACTTAAAATCGCCGGCTGTAAGTTTCATAGGTAATTGGAGATAAAGCAAATTTATTCTTTTTTGTCTGTAATTCATCTGCTTGCTTGCCGGTCGGCCGGCAAAGTTGTCGCAAAGCCATGCGCGCCGCCCGCAAAATCCATTTTATCATTTTAATCTTAAAAACCGTGTCCTGACAACTTTCGGATATTTAACTAATTTTGCGCGATGGATTTTATTATTGAAGCTGCCCTTAGAGCGATCAAACATTTATATCAAACCGAACTCAACGCTACGGACATAAGCTTACAGGAAACCCGTAAGGAATTTGAAGGCCAGGTTACCATAGTAACTTTCCCCTTTACTAGATTTTCGAAAAAATCACCAGAGCAAACCGGCAATGAGATAGGCACCTTTCTTCAAAATGAAGTTAAAGAAGTGGCTGGGTTTAATGTAATAAAAGGTTTTCTGAATATTTCGCTAACAGACGGGTACTGGCTGAATAAACTCGATACCGAAATTTTGCCCGCTGATTTTGCCGTGTTTAAACCGAACGGTAAAAAAGTAATGGTCGAATACTCGTCGCCCAATACCAATAAGCCACTGCATTTGGGGCATATACGTAATAATTTGCTGGGGTTTTCGGTGGCCGAAATTTTGGCTGCCGCCGGATACGAAGTAATAAAAACCAACCTGGTTAACGACCGCGGTATTCATATCTGTAAGTCGATGCTGGCCTGGCAAAAGTTCGGCAACGGCGAGACGCCTGAAAGCTCCGGCTTAAAAGGTGACCATTTGGTGGGTAAATACTACGTGTTGTTTGATAAGGAGTACAAAAAGCAAATAGACGAGCTGAAGCAAATTGGCCAAACCGAAGAAGAAGCAAAAAAGAATGCCCCGCTAATAAAAGAAGCCCAGGAAATGCTACAGCAATGGGAGGCAGGTGATGGGGAGGTGATCGACCTCTGGAAAACCATGAACAGCTGGGTATATGCCGGCTTTGCCGATACCTATAAAAACCTTGGTGTAAGCTTCGATAAATTCTATTATGAATCAAACACCTATATATTAGGAAAGGATATTATTGATGAAGGCCTTGAAAAAGGCGTGTTTTTCAAAAAACCGGATAACTCGGTTTGGATAGACCTGACTGACGAAGGGCTTGATGAGAAGCTGGTTTTGCGGTCGGACGGCACTTCGGTATATATGACGCAGGACTTGGGTACTGCCCAATTGAAATATAACGATTTCCACATGGACAGCTCCATTTATGTGGTCGGTAATGAGCAGGATTATCACTTTAAAGTGCTGTTCCTGATCCTGCAAAAATTAGGTAAAACCTGGGCAAAGGGATTATTCCATTTATCGTATGGGATGGTTGACCTGCCCTCCGGCAAAATGAAATCACGCGAAGGCACTGTTGTTGACGCCGATGACCTGATGGCCGAAATGGATCAAACAGCCAAACTTCAAACGGAAGCAATGGGCAAAGTAGAGGATTTTGATGCCGACGAAAAGCAGCAGCTATACCACACAATAGGCATGGGTGCTTTAAAATATTTTTTGTTAAAGGTAGATCCTAAAAAGCGATTATTGTTTGACCCGAATGAGTCGGTGGATTTCCAGGGGCATACCGGGCCGTTTATCCAGTATACACATGCCCGAATCCGGTCGGTACTAAATAAGGCGGGCTATAGTAATGCCGGTAAAACTGGTATCGAAACACTCGCCGGGGTAGAGCGCGACCTGATTGTTTCATTATCTCAGTTTCCCGATATCATTCAAGTGGCCGCGGCAGGATTCAGCCCGGCCATTATCGCCAACTATTTATTCGAACTGGCAAAGGCCTACAATAAGTTTTATCACGAAAAATCAATTTTGCAGGCCGAAGATGAAGTGTTGAAACAATTCAGGCTGCAGCTTTCGGCAGCATCCGGCAAGGTTATTAAAAGCGGTATGGGTTTACTGGGAATTGAAGTGCCGGAACGGATGTAAAAAGTTTGCAGATGGCAGCAGGCAGTTTGCAAATGCAAATTTTAAACCGCCTGCTGCCCACCGCAAACTGAACTGACTATCTCCAGCCGCCTTTGTGCCAGCGGTAACCACGGTTGCCATGTTCCCACGAGCCGCGGGTCCATACACGTCCGGTCCTTGGTCTTTCCCAATGGCCCTGAACGTAAGCATAACGGTTTCCATCCCAGGCCCAGTCGCCGTCGATCCAAACAGCGCCTTCAAAAGGCGCAACCGGCCTGTCATATACCGGTTCAACGGGTTGATCGGCAACATAATAACTTCCTGAGCAGGACGACAGGAATAGGGATACTGCTAAAACAAGCATCGTCCCCCATTTTGATGCATTTTTCATCTGTATATGTTTTTATTTATACTTTCATATACTGACAAATGGCGAAAAAAAAAGTTTATATTTTAATCAAATCATAGCAGATTTGTTACGGGTAAACTTAGGCGATACAGTGAGTTCTTTGTTCTCCCCGCCCGGGTAAATATAAAATCCCTCTCCTGATTTAACGCCCTTGTGCCCCGCCGTTACCATATTAACCAGCAATGGGCATGGCGCATATTTTTGATTTCCGAAACCCTTATATAATACATTTAATATGGCTAAGCACACATCCAACCCAATAAAATCAGCCAGCTGAAGCGGGCCCATCGGGTGAGCCATTCCCGATCTCATTACGGTGTCGATTTCCTGAACGCCTGCTACGCCCTCATATAGGGTATATATGGCTTCGTTTATCATCGGCATTAAAATGCGGTTGGCAACAAAGCCAGGATAATCATTAACCTCAACGGGTACTTTATCCAATTGCTTTGCCAGGCTCATAATGGTATCGGTAACCTCGTCGGTTGTAGCATAGCCTTTTATCACCTCCACCAATTTCATAACAGGCACCGGGTTCATAAAATGCATACCTATTACGTTGCCCGGATTTTTGGTTACTGAAGCGATCTGCGTGATAGAAATAGAAGAAGTGTTCGACGCCAGAATTGCACCTTTCTTACAAATGTCGCTTAATTGCTTAAACAGGTTCAACTTGATCTCCGGGTTTTCTGTTGCGGCTTCAACAACCAGGTCGGCGCTTGCTGCAGCCAGTTTAAGATCCCTATACGTTTTTATTTTACTGAGCGTACGCTTTTTTAGCTGCTCGTCTATTGATCCTTTTTTTATCTGCCTGTCAAGATTGCCGGTTATGGTTTGTATCGCCCGGGACAATGATTCCACGCTGATATCTACCAGTGCGACTTCGAAGCCGAATTGCGCAAACGTATGTGCGATACCATTACCCATAGTGCCGGATCCGATTACTGTAATATTGGTCATAAATAATTTGAATTGGTTTACGAAGGTTGTGATTATTCCCTGATTTTTTATCAATAAATGCATTATTGCCTTTGGATTGATAATTATACGGGATAGAAACTTGTATGTATAATGGCTTTTAATTTAAATAAAAAAAACGACGAAAAAAGCCTATAATTTCTAGTAATAGCCTATAATAAATTCTGTCATACCAAAGTCATTATTTGTCAATCTATTAATTAATGTAACTAGTGTGTTACCAAATTAATAAATTACGGTGCTTTATTATTAACTATTAACAAAATTAAACACATGAAGAAAATTTTACTTACGTTTCTTCTTTTAAGCATTGTTACACTCACCAGTGTGTATGCTCAAAGCAGAAAAATTACAGGTACTGTAATCGGTGCCGATGACGGCAAACCGCTTCCGGGCGTGTCTGTAAAAATTACAGGTACAAATTTGGGAGTACAAACAAATGTGCAAGGTGCTTTTAGTTTGACCGCACCCGCAGGCGCAACGACGCTGACATTCAGCTATCTTGGCTATCTTCCTCAGACCGTTAAAATTACCGGCACAATAATCAATGTGAGCCTTGCTCCCGACAGCAGGTCGTTAAATGAAGTTGTTGTAACGGGTTACGGCGTAGAAAAGAAACGGGAGATTACCGGGGCAATTTCTTCGATTAAAGGAAGTGATTTTGCTGATCAACCAGTACAAACACTCGATCGTGCGATACAAGGCCGCGCTGCAGGTGTGCAAGTTACCTCAACAGGTGGCGGCCAGCCGGGTGGTGGTATCTCTGTTCAAATAAGGGGTGTGGCAACTGTTAACGGTACTACCCAGCCATTGTATATTATAGACGGGGTGCAATTGAACAGCGGAACTATTGGAGGTCAAACGTCGTTAGATGCGTTATCGTCCATTAACCCGGATGATATTGAGTCGATCGAGATATTAAAGGATGCTGCATCCTCTGCCATTTATGGTGCGTTAGCTGCAAATGGGGTGGTACTTATTACCACTAAGCACGGTAAGTCGGGGAAAACCCAAATCAATGCATCGGTGCAGTTTGGACGTGCCCAGCCTTATAACCCTTACAAAACATTAACCGGGGCCCAATGGGTTCAGGAGCAAAATGAAGCTTTTATTAACGTGGCTACACGTACAAATGCATCTGTTGCGACAGCAACAACCAATGCAATTGCCTCTTATAGCGCAGCTTTTCCTGGTGGAGTTGTTCCGGCTGTAATTCCAACTTACGATTGGGTAAAAGCGATCAATCAAACCGGTAAGGTTTCTCAATATGACCTGTCATTAAGCGGCGGCGATGCCAAAACGCAGTTCTTTATTTCGGGTTCATATAATAACACAGGCGGTACAATTCTCAATTCATTGTTTCAGAGAGGAACATTAAGGGGCAGCGTTACTAATGCTGTTTCTGACAAGTTCTCTGTTGTATCCTCATTTAGTTTAACCGGATCAAACGTATTAGGGTCGACATCTACCCAAGGTTTTTTCACCAATGCTCCTTTCACTGGCGCGGAATTGACGCCTCCGGTAAATGCAGTATTTAACGCAGATGGAACATACAATACTAACTTAGTAGGAAGGAACTCTCTTAATGAAGTCCAGAATCTGGCATTGGAGCAAAGGACGGTTGGGACATTGCAAACAGTAGACAATCTGGCACTGATTTATAAGATAATTCCAGAATTATCATTTAAAGCATTTGGCGGCCTCGATTTTTCTGACGTTCATGACTTTAATTACCGCCCGGCAACGTTATTAGTGGCAGCATCTTCGAGCGGTAATGGGTTCGAGGATTACGTCCGGAATATTAATTACAATGTTAGTGGTACCTTTAACTTCAGCAAAAAATTCGGCGATCACAGCCTATCAGCTATTGCCGGTTTTGAATACAGGTCGGTAACACAAACTGTTTTATCTGCCTCGGCATCAGGCTTTACGAGCCCGTTGCTAAACCTGCTTTCAAATGCCTCAACCCCGGCTTCTCCTACCTCAACATTTACCGGTTATAAAACAGCAGGCTTTTTGGGGAATATATCCTATAAGTATAAGGACAAATATTTCCTTACATTGAACGGCAGGGATGATGGTTCTTCAAGGTTCGGTGTTAATAATAGGTTCGGTTTGTTTTACGGGGCTTCTGCGGGATGGGATATGACCAAGGAAGATTTTATGAAGAATGTTTCTTTCATAACCCAGCTTAAGCCACGTGTAAGTTATGGTGTTGTAGGCGAACTTCCCCAATTAAACTTCGGTTCGCTTGCCTTATATAGCAGCATTGGTAACCTCGCTCTTGCTAACCCTAATACGGGCGTTGGCAGTGCCGGTCAATATCAATATGCCGCAAGTCCCGGTACCCCTTTTCCAAGTGGTTTGCAGGGTGGGTTAGGATTGACGCAATTGCCGGTACCTAACTTATCGTGGGAACGGTCGGCACAAGCGGATATCGGTTTAGATTTTGCATTGTTTAACAACAGGGTAACCGGTTCATTTGATGTTTACAGAAAAACCAATACGCAACTTATTCTTAACCAGCAGGTACCGGGCGATACGGGCTTCACTTCGATAACTCAAAATTCAGGCTCGGCAAAAAGCGAGGGCTATGATATACAAATAAACACAGTTAACGTGGATGCAGGTGGTTTTAAGTGGGTGACTTCATTTAATCTTGCTTATAACAGGACCAAGCTATTGTCGCTTTACAACGGCGTTCAGCAAATCAATACCTTCCAATATGTAGTAGGCCAGCCACTGAATTTAATATATGGTCCGAAATGGGCCGGTGTTAACCCAGCTGACGGTCGTGGTATGTATTATGACATAAAAGGAAATATTACTTATAATCCGAAAACTGCTGACCAGTTTATACTGGGCCATGTTAACCCCGATTTTATCGGTGGATTTGCCAACACTGTTTCATATAAAGGTTTATCATTAGACTTCATGTTCCAGTATCAATACGGCAACTCTTCTATCTTACAAGCGCAGTTGAACTCTTACGAAAACCTGGGCAATGCTGACAACAAGACCGTGGACGTACTAACACGCTGGACAGCACCAGGCCAGATAGCCTACCTTCCGAGGGCATATAACGGAACAGAACCCCTGGCTACCTCCCAGGGAACTTTTAGTTCGAGAGTTGTAGATGTTGCATCGTATATCAGGCTAAAAACAGCTACCTTAAACTATACGATCCCATCGAAGGTTACGCAGCATATAGGTATTGCGGGATTAACTGTTTTTGTTCAGGGTCTTAACCTGTTGACATTTACTAACTTCAGGGGAGATGATCCTGAAAATACCGGTAATAACCTAAACTTTTATCCAAATGAAAGAACACTTACAGCCGGTATTAAAGCTAAATTTTAAACTATCAAACAATGAAAAAGAAAATAATATATATATGCATGACTACGGTTGCCATAACATTGGCATCATGTCAAAAGTTGGTTAATGTTACCCCTCAAAATCAACTTACCCCGGCGCAAACACTGGTCGACGTTAATGGCTATCTCACCCTGCTTACAGGTGTTTATAGCGGTGTAGAAGGCTATACTTACTGGGGGCGCGATATAATGATAGAGGGTGATGCCCTTGCCGACAATATCGTCACCAATAATGGTCAGGCCGGAGGGCGATATACCAGCGCGAACCTTAATATTGCTGGCAATACCTTCAATATCTGGACAAACAGCTATTTCTATATCAATCAGATAAATACAATTATTGCCGGTATAAATACCCTTACCAATGTAACCCCTGCCCAACAGCCGCTGCAGGCCCAGATCCTTGCACAAGCCTACGCGCTGCGCGGGTTGCTTTATTTCGATTTGGCCAGAGTATATGGCTGGGAACCGAATAATGTTCCTACAAGCGGTCCGGATGCCGGTTTTAATTTTAGTGCGGTGTTGCGTTTAACCCCGGTTACTACAATTCCGGCGGCGACTAAGCAAACCCGGAGTACCATAGCACAAACTTATACCCAGATCGAATCGGATCTTTTAAAATCGATTTCACTTTTTCAGGCTATTGGTACAGCAAAACCGAAGACAGTGTATGCTTTTTCGGAAAGCGCTGCACACGGATTTTTAGCTAAAGTGTATCTTTACGCACAGGATTATCCTAATTGTGTGGCACAATGCCAGGCTGCCCTTAATCCAGCCATTTGTCCCGCAGTGTTAACGCCTGCAGGCACTTATTCAAAAGCTTTTAAGACAATACCTAACCCAGAGTCATTAATCGAATTGAACTATGTTCAAACGGTGCAGGTAGCCGGAGTTACGGGCTCTAATAGTGCGCTTTATACCTATACACAACCAACAGGTTATGGTTTTACCGGCCCCGGGTTACCCGGTGGACCTAGCGCCTTCTCAACCTTTGGCGGACAAACTGCCTCAGCCGAATTAGTGGCTTCTTTTGAAGCCGCTGACGACCGGAAAGCGATGTTTTATAACTCCAGAACAGCAACTACAGCTACTGTACTTACCTGGGCTAATAAATATTCAGGCGCTAACGGGCCTTATACTGATAACATACCAATGCTCAGATATGCCGACGTGCTGCTAATGGAAGCCGAGGCAATGGCTGCACAGGGTCAGTATGGACCGGCACAAGCCCTTGTTGTACAATTAAGGGCAGCAAGAAACGCTACTACAGCTACTGTGCCTGCGGACGCTACACTTAATGCATTTATCCAAAATGAGAGAAGGAGGGAGCTGTTTTTTGAAGGAAACAGATTTTTCGACCTGAAAAGATTGGGCGGCGGGATAACCAAAGCCGCAGCAACTGCTGTTGGGACTCTGTCACCAACTGACTACAGGCTAATTGCCCCGCTACCTGCAGCCGAAGTTTTGTTTAACCCGGCATTGCCGCAAAACCCTAATTATTAATTTTAAAAGCAACAAAAAAATGAAAAAAATAATTTCATATATCACCATAGTTTTCGCGGCAAGCGTAGTGCTCGGTGGATGCCTGCCCGAAAAAGACAGTACCCGTTTGGCGTACAAAGGCCCTACGTTAGTAGAATTTAAAAATTTTACTGCTGGACAAATAACAACTTTGAAAAGGTCTGACGGGTCGGGTTTGGAATCTAATGCCAGTTTAACCGGCAGGGGTATTTCAACATCCGCTGCGGATGCACAAACAGACAGCACCCATGCTATACATATAGGCGCTCCTTCGCCTACCGGCTTTATAAGGGCTACTGATAGTGTGCTAGTTCAATTGGTTGGCCCGCAAAGGTCAACACCTACAGTTGTAAATTATACTGTAAGAAGCACAAGCACTGCCGTTGAAGGAACACATTATAATTTTGTTCCCACCGGTGCACGTACGGTTACTATACCCGCCAATTCATCATCCGCTTATATCCTGATCAACACTATTCCTAATAGCGTAGCTGCCGCCCCAGCCAGCGCGACACTAATTTTAGATTTGACTGGTGCATCAGGTATACCTCCATCGTTTAACTTTAAATCTTTTTATATTAAGTTTGAAAAATAGGTAATTATTAAATGCTTGTAAGCCGTCCTGATATTTCAGGACGGCTTTTTTAAGCAGGTATAGTTATTTGAGCTGTGATCCAATAAGCACTTTGTTTTTCTATATCAATATCCATGAAAAATAGATTTTTATATAGTATTTCCGTTTTACTGTTATTTATAATTGTCAAGCCTGCCAGCGCACAGTTTGCTGAAAATATTAACGGCGTACCAATGAGAGTAATTTCAGGTTACACAAATGTAGAAGGCTCCGCTTTTCTGAGCGATCAATGGGCAAAGGGGATGGTTAAAATGGCCGATGGCAGAACTTTCAAGGATGTTTTGTTGAAGTATGACGAGGTTAAAGATGAGTTGTATTTCCAGGATAAGAAAGGAGATACTTTAATTTTTGTTGACCCGGTAAGGGAGTTTAAAGTGGAATACGCTTCCGGCGATGAACTGCATGAGAAACTTTTTAGAAATGGCTACAAAAATATTCCCAATAGTTCTGAAAATTCTTTTTTTGAAGTGCTTAGTGACGGTACGGCACCGTTGCTAAAAAGAACTACAAAGTCGATAACTGAATCAAAGGAGTACAATTCAACGACGGTAGTTAAGCGGTTTGATGAGAATATAAAGTATTACCTAATCCTCTCCGACAAGGTATTCCCCATTAAAAGGGACAAAAAATCAATATTGGCTGTATTAACCAATAAGCAGCCCCAATTAGAAAGCTTTATGAGAACTAATAATATAAATTTAAAAAATGATGAGGATTTAGCTAAGCTTATGGCGTACTATAACTCGTTATAATTAGGTTTATATCACTAGTAGTTAATTAAGAAGCCCCGGTAAACGGGGCTTTTTTTATAATGTAAGGTAGGTAACACCCTCATTAACAGTTGCATTATCTATCTTCTCAAACCATGGTATATGACCCAGCTTTTTCAATTTTGAATAATTAAGGATAAATGTTTCGGAACTGTTATCCTCTGGCCCGTTAAAGATGATGCCTTTAATAGGTATATCTCTGTGTTTTAATGCGTCAATTGAGAGCAGGGTATGATTAATACTGCCAAGATAATTTTGTGAAACAAGGATAACTTCAGCGTCAAACTGTTTAATCAGGTCAATCATTAAAAATTGATCATTTAACGGGACCATTAGCCCGCCGGCTCCTTCAATGATCAATGTATTGTTAGTTTCAGGAAGGGAGAATTTCCCCGGGTCGATAATTACCCCATCAATCACTGCCGATTTATGCGGCGAATATGGCTGTGTTAGTCTGTAAGCTTCCGGATGGAAAACCGAAATTGTATTGGATACGAGGTTTTGAACTGTTAACGTATCACTGTTATCCAGGTCGCCGGACTGTACAGGCTTCCAGTAATCAGCCTTTAATTTTTCAACTAAAATAGCCGAAATTAAGGTTTTGCCTATCCCGGTTCCTATCCCGGTAACAAATAAGGGGCGCTTATCAGGCATCTGTAAATTTGTTTATTTTGTCTGTCAATAACGTGATCTCTTCTTCTGTATTAAAGGAATGTAAACATACTCTTATGCGCTCACTTTCCAAAGGTACAGTAGGGCTGAGGATGGGGCGAACGTCCAGGCCGGCAGTTTGCAGGCGGGCGGCGACTTCTTTAGCTTTTTCATTGCTTTTTAATATGATGCATTGTATGGCGCTATCGCTTTTTAATAAGGGATAGTTGCTACCAGGTACTAATTTTTGTTTGAAGATGCCGATATTATTCTTTAATCTCTCAACCTCGCTTCCTGATTCCTGTAAGTGCTTATAGGCCATTTTTACAGAAGCAACCTGGTGAAATGGTGCTGCCGTGGTGTAAATAAACGGTCGTGCATAGTTTACTAGGTAATCTTTCAATGAACTGCCGCCTAATATAATCGCGCCATGGCAACCCAATGCTTTCCCGAAGGTAACAACACGTGCAAATACCCTGTCGTGTAAGCCCAATTGATCAACAAGGCCCAAATGGAACAAACCCACAGCATGCGCTTCATCCACAACCAAGCTGGCGTTATATTTTTCAGTTAATTCCAGTATTTCCTTTATCGGCGGCGTGTCGCCGTCCATGGAGTAAATACTTTCAATGGCGACGTAACATATTCCTTTAGCCCGCTTTAACTTGTCCTCCAGGCTATCGGGGTTATTGTGTAGGAATGAATGCCTGTTTGCATAACTTAAGCGCGCTCCGTCAATAATAGAGGCGTGTATGAGCTCATCATGTAATATGGTGTCGCCCCGCCGGGGTAACGAAGAAAATAAGCCGAGGTTGGCATCATAGCCGGAGTTAAAGATAAGGCCCGCTTTACTGTTATGCAGCGATGCAATATGTTGTTCGAGTTCTTCGGTATAAGCAGTATTGCCGGAAAGCAGCCGGGAACCTGTCGATCCATTTGCGACTAACCCGCTATTCCTTACCTCTTCATCAATTTTGTTTTTTAACTCGGCCGACCGCGCAAAACCCAGGTAATCATTCGAACAGAAGTCGATCATTGCACTTTCGGGTTTCAACGATCTATAAGTGCCGGCTGAGCGCCTTTCATCCAGTTTTTTCTCAATAAATGCTTGTGATAATTCCAATGCAGATAATTTCCGCTAAAATAAAGAAAGCGCCCCGGTTAAGGGAGCGCTTTCTGTTAAAATTAATTTTAGTTAAGGGGGTTAGTTACCACCGCCTCCGCCACCGTTTTGCATCCTTGCGCGTCGTTCGTCCATCATTTTTTGATAAGCTGCGGCCTGATCAGCAGTTAAAATAGCTTTGATCTGCGCGCTCGCCGCAGTTCTGAACGGCGCCATACCGGCCCGCATTGCATCCCTGTCGCCATTTGCAGCTGTTCGCACGCTATCCATTTTTGTAGCTTGCGTTTGCAAGATAGCCGTGATCCTGGCGGTCTGATCGTCGGTAAGTTTCAATTGCGTTTGCATTTGTTTAGCCTGGTCAGCCGGGCTCATTCTCTGGCCGCCTTGCGCACGGCTAACGGCTGTAATTCCTACCAGGAAACAGCACATTAACAAAATTTTCTTCATCATTTTTTCAGTTTTTTTAGTGTTAGGATAAAGATAACGTCTGATGGTTTAATAACAACCATGTAACTTAATTGTTGCTTACCCTGGTTGTAGTTGTTGTAATAGTTTAAAAGCTTGAAAGTGTTTTAGTTATAGCCTTGCAACCTGCACATTTAAAGCTCATAGTTATCAATCTAATTGTTATTTTGCTGCAAATTTGAAATAGACCGCTGCATTTGTGCCATCATACTGGTAAGGCCCTCCAAAGTTGGTTCGGGAGCGGGGAGGGGTAAATGGGTTGATATATATGCTTTGGCTTTCCACAGTTCTAAAACATCATCGCCGCTTATTTCATACGGCTCATATACCGGGTTGTCGGATATCAGCTTCAGCTTTTTATTCTCTTTAAATTTATTGCCGATGCGTTTATAAACCACGCCTTCGCTCTTTGAAATGATCACATAGGTTTCGGCAGGTTTTACATCGGCCCAGTTTTCTACATATTCGCCAATGATTATAGTACCTGATACGAGCGGCAGCATGGAATCGCCTTTTATCTCAAATGCCCGATAAGTGCCCTGTTTAAACATGGGAAGATAAAACTTGGGGAGTTGGGCCACATATTCCGGATCGGCGTAACCGTTTAAATAGCCCGCACTGGCTTTTAACGGCACCAGTTCAATGTTCTCGTTGTCGTCTTTATCAACAGAAATACTCAAAACGCGCAGGTTTGCGGGGTTGCCTTTTGGCTTGGGCGACCATTTTTCGTTGATGGTTTCGTTAATAAAATCATCGATAGAGATATCAAAAAACAATGCTATTTTTTTTAGCAGATCATATTTCGGATCAGCCCTTTCTTCTTCGTAAGCACCTACAAGCGACCTTTTTATACCTATCTGGTCGGCAAATTGCTGCTGTGTAAGGCCTTTCTTTTTACGGAGAAATTTAATATTTGAAGGAATATTTGACATAAAATTTGGAATTGCTAAAATAATTAGTATTTTTATGCTCATAAAATTAGTAATTATTTTTTAACCAGCAAATTTTATTATCAATGAAACGCTTTATTTATATTATAACTGACAGAAACAGGAACAATTTGCATGTAGGATTATGTTCGGACCTGGTAAAAACGCTTGATTTCTACCGCCAGATGCCTACTTTATTTTATGACAGCGCACAGCAGTTAAACAGGCTGGTATACTTTGAAGAGATAAATACCGAGGAGCAGGCGATGGAAAGGTTTAAAACGGTTAGTACCTATACCCGTCCGCAAAAAGAAAAAATGATCAGACCTGTGAACCCGGATTGGGTGGATCTGACCATTGGATTGAATTATGAGAACGGATTGAGAATGCGGCCGCAGCTTCGCCCGTCGATCAATTCGTTGAGAAAAGCCGTTACTTTTTAATGAATTTTAAGGCGCCGGAATTCATGCAGAACCTTTTGCCCCCCCGCTCGGCAGGCCCGTCGTCAAAAACATGGCCCAGGTGCAGGCCTGTACTTCTTTCAATTACCTCATCGCGGGTCATACCGGCACTATTGTCCTGCACAATTTCAATTTTTTTCGGGTCTACTGCTTTTACAAAACTTGGCCAGCCGGTACCGCTGTCAAATTTATCTTCCGAGCTGAACAAAACTTCACCCGTTGCTGCGCTAACATAAACACCTTTTTCGTGGTTATCATGATACGCATTGTGGAATGGCGGTTCAGTTCCGCTCTCAACCATGATGTAGTACTGATTGGGCGTCAGTATTTTTTTCCATTCAGCCGGGGTTTTGCTCATTTTACGTTTAGGGTCGTACTTTTTTACCTGCCCGCTGCTTTGCTGACAACCAAATGCTGTTACGACAGCCATTATTATCAGCGCTAAAATTGATTTTTTCATTTTCTTTTATTTTTTTATTGTGATAACGGAATTACCCGTTTACCAAATTACGTATGACAAGGGTTGCCGGTTTGTCATTGTTTGGTCTTATTTATTACATACAAATTCAATGTCGTTTAGTTAAAAAGATGACATTTTCTACAACTGTGTCAGTGTATTCAGGTGTATTCAGGTGTGTTCACGTGTATCCACGTGTGCCGGGTGGAACACCTGCACCAATTGTATCTCTCTCAATAACTGATACACCCAACACAATAATTCTTAACTAAACGGCGTCGAATCCAAATTCCGGAATTACCAGCCCGGCGTAAACCCTAATCCAAATACAGGTTTGCTGATATCGGTCCGGTTAAACGGAATAGCAAAATATGGCTCCAAGATAAAAGCCCCGAACATATTTACCCGTAATGAAATGCCCGCGCTGGTGGCCGGTACGCGCTGATTGGTATTATAAACGGTTTGGCCGGCTCCATTTTTTCCAATTGCATCAGGACTGGATTGAAAAAGTTTAATTTCATTTCCCGCATTCCACGCTAAGCCGGCATCAAAAAATAAATTGAGTTCAGTGAACAGGAACTTTGATTTAAACTGCGAAAGCCTTTCGGGGCCGGTAAGTGGTAAGCGTACTTCAAAATTTGCTACAGCCAACCGGTTACCGGATAGCTGATCAATCGTAAAGCCATTGGTAGGCACCTTCCCATTTCCGCCATAAAAAGTTTGCGCCTCGTAGCCCCGTATTAAAAACGGGTAGCCGACATATAGCGGATAAAGATTTCCGGTATTGCCGAAACGGCCATAGCCATATAAACGCGCGGCAAAAGTTACCGGCGCAACCCGCACATATTCGCGCAGGTCGATAGTAGGAGCAAAAAACTGGTAAGTGCCAAAATCATATTCGGCCTGCAGCCTGTAGCGGTAACCATTCAAAGGTGATGCGACCCCAAAAAAGGAATTATCGCCCACCAAAGCGGTGTTTACATTAAAAATATGAAACGGCGTCAGGTTGATCCCATTGTTATTGGGATCGTTATTGTATGACGAATTGGTTATATGGGTATGCGTGTAATTAAGCAGGTTCCCAAGCGTATCGTAAATTGTGCTGTACCTGTCAACCCGGTAATAGTATGCTGCCCCGCCTGTTCCAAATTCAACCCTGGCCTTTTTAGTGATAGGATAGGACGTAAATAGGGAAATCTGATCCTGGAAAACGCGGATAATATCATACCGTTCTTCAATTGACGGTATGGTGGTTTTGCTGTTTATCTGGAAGGTAGAGGGTACTATGCTATAGTTAGCGGTTTGAAACGGTATATGAGACACGCTGACGCCTAGATTCCATCTTCCGGTTTGATTGATATACGCAAACTGTCCGCCAAAGTCGTAAACCTGGCCATTTACAGCTACACCGGCGTAAATTTGATTACGGCCCAAAATATCGCTGAAAATACCCTGTATCCCGCTTGACAAACCGGCTCCGAACTGGCTTACTGATGCTCCTACGCCACTGCTGGCTAAATAATCCAGCTTGAATTGGGGTTTGTAAGGAGTGGTTTTTATAGAATCAATTGGCAATTTTGGATAAGCAAGGTAGTTGTTCAGGTTTGAGTTGATCAAGTCAACCCCGACAGACCGGGCAGGCGGAAGCATCCCGGCACTAAAGTTTGTTTCCTGGCCATCAACCGGTTTGCCGGTAAATTCAGAAGCTTTTGCGTTATACAGCGCATACTTTTGCGCGCGGTAGTATGAATAAACAATATCGTTGTTTGTTGAAATACTTAGCGCGGGGGAGTACTCCGTAATGCCCGAGATACCGGTAAACAAATTGGTCATCTGCTCAACCTGACCGGTGGCCGGCGTGTAACGGTACATGTTACGGAAACCATCGCGGTTTGACAGGAAATAAATCTGCGTGCCATCTGATGAATATACCGGATTTAGGTTGTTGGCGCCGTTAAAAAGCTTAATGTCGGTCACTTTACCGGTTGCCAGGTCTAACTCGGCCAGGTTAAAAGTGATATCCTGGGCCAGTGACTGATCGTACGTGGTACGGTCGCTCGAAAATATAACCCTTTTGCCATCCCTTGAAAAGCTGGGCTGGTAGTCAGAGTACTTATCGTTGGTTAGCTGCCTTACCTTTTTGGTATCAAAATTATACAGGTACAGATCGCCCTGTCCTTCGGATAAACCCTGGAAGACAACATTCTTTCCGTCCGGAGACCATGAAAGATTGCTGAATTGTTCTGCTTTCCCCATAGATACGTCGTCGACAATGCTGCCGCTTGCTATGTCAACTACCACCATTCGGTTACGACCCTTGCTGAATACGCTGAAGGCGAACCGTTTGCTGTCCGGCGACCAGGCGCCAGCCGATTCAATAAAATTGAACTCATCAATATGTGAATTGGAAACTTTACTGGTAAGCTTTCGCAATATCCGCCCCGTTTTGGCATCCGCCAGAAATAAATCGACTGTAAACAGGTTCTTCTCCGATAAAAACGCCAGGTATTTTCCGTCGGGACTTACCGCCGGAGCCAGGTTTAGTTTACCGGAGTTTTTTTCGTCGATCACCCTGTGGCCAACCGGAACCTGCGCTGTGTCCTTCAGGTAAGGCTTGTAAGTAGATTCAATTGCATTCTTCCAAAGGCCCGACAAAGTCTTTTCGTCATAACCAAAAGTGCGCCTGATGCCATACTGCAAACCAAACCGGGCCGTATTTTTAAAAAAAGGAACAATTACGGTATCACCATAAGTGGAGCCTATAAATGACCAGAAAGCCTCGCCGTAACGGTAAGGGAAATATTTGTTACTCTGTGTAAGATCTTTAACCGTAGGGATATCGTGGTTTAGGTAGGCGTCGCGCATCCACATCGCCGTATAGGAATCCTTTTTCCCCAATGAAAGATATTCGGCCATACCTTCGATCATCCATAACGGTAAATTGTTAATATTTTCAAAATTCGATGAGTCCCTGCCTAACAACGCGTGATATTGAAAAGCATGCACAAGCTCGTGGCCTATAACGTGCCGCGTAGTTTGATTGGTTTCCATCACAGGCATAACCACCCGGTTTTTTAACCCTTCAGTAACGCCGCCAGTACCTACGTCAATTTCACCGTCGATAGCGGTAGTTTGCTGGAAGTCGGGGTGATTGGCATACAGGATGATGGGGTTGGGCTTTTTAAAGGTGTCCCTGAAAACCTGCTGGTGCAGCGTGTACCACAACTCGCTTTCCTGCGCAAAACGCCTGATCATGCTATCATTTTTTAAATAATAATAAATCTCAAAGTGAGGGGTTTTGTAAACCTTAAAGTCGAGTTTTTTATAGCGTACCTTATTTTGTCCGAAATATTGCGCTTTTGTTTGCCGGCTGAAAAGAAGTAAACCTGCCATACAAAGCAATATGAATGGAATTTTTTTGGTATTAACCACGGGAAGGAAAGGTTTATTCATACGCTGATAAAGGATAACGGCTAATTTAAATAAATAAGTTACAAGTTAGCGGGCTTTTGTAAGTTGAGTCAATCGCAATAGTTATAAAAGTTGTAGCGATTTGACGATATAATTTTCAGCTAATTAAACCATTTTATTTTAATTAATCTGTTTTTACAGTGTCAGGTTTTATCATCGTTGAATCGCCCGGCATAAACAGGCTGTCAGTTACCGTCGTGTCGGTTTTTATGTGCGGTGAAGGACAGTCATACGGTTTGGTGATAGTTACCCATGGTTTTGGGAACCGCCCATAAGTATAGCCGGATTTCGGGTCGGCATAAACCTTTTCCATAAACCGCCCGAAAATAGGCAGCGCGGTATGCGAACCTTCGCCAGTTTCCGACGATGTAAAATGAACGCTGCGGTCATCAGCGCCAACCCAAATACCGGTAACCAGGTCTTTCGTGATGCCCATATACCAGCCGTCGACATAGCCCGATGAGGTGCCTGTTTTACCGCCGATCTGATTGTCTTTTTTCCAAAGGCCCGGATATTCCCACAAGGCCAGCGACGTGCCGCCCGGTTCTTCCATACCTCCCCTGAACATGTAGAGCATGAGCCAGGCGGTCTCTTCACTCAAAACCTTTTCGGTTTTAAGGGTAAATTCCTCCAGTACATTACCTTCCTGGTCGGTGATCTTAGTTACCAAAAGCGGATCTATCTTTTGTCCTTTATTTAAAAACGTGCTGTATGCCCGCACCATTTCGTAAACAGACACGTCGTTTGAACCTAATGATACGGATGGGACGGATTTTAAAGGGCTTTCGATGCCGCATTTATGTGCGTATTCAACCACCTTATCCCATCCCACCTTTTCGGTTACCTGCGCGGTGATGGAGTTAACTGATTTTCCCATCGCCCAACGCAGCGACATTTCCTGGTATGAGAACCTGAAATCGGCATTTTTGGGTTCCCAAACCTGCGTTGTTCCGCCATCATTGTATTTAATGGATACAGGCTTGTCGGTAAACTTATCGCAAGGTGTAAAGCCATTGTCCAGCGCTGTAACGTAGGCAAAAGGCTTAAATGTTGAGCCTGCCTGCCTGCGTGACTGGTTTACGTGGTCGTAATTAAAATGCTGGTAGTCAATACCGCCTACCCATACCTTTATTTTGCCTGATGAAGGTTCAATGGTCATCATCCCGGTATTTAAAATGCGGGTATAATATTTGATCGAATCCACACTCGAAAAGGTGGTGTCTTTATCGCCGTTCCATGTAAATACTTTCATGCGTTTCGGCCGTTCAAAATATTGGTTGATAAGCGCTGTATTATCGCCATATTTTTTTACAAGCTTTTCATAAATCGGCAAATGCTCTTCGGCTTTTAAAACAAAATCTTTTATTTCATCGCCGTTTGAATCACGCCAGGGGTTTTTCTTACCCCACAGATTGTCGAACCGCTTTTGGAGCATTTTCATTTTTTCAGCAACTGCTTCTTCCGCGTATTGCTGCAGGCGCGGATCGATCGTTGTATATATTTTTAGCCCGTCCTCGTATAAATCATATCCGTTATCATGCAACCATTTTTTTAGCCACCGTTCCACAGCCTGGCGTATATACGAATCGCCCTGGCCCTCATTTTCAACATAACTCAGGTCGAGCGTGATTGGCTTCTTAAAGTTAGCATCATATTCAGCTTGGGTCAGGTACCCATATTTCAGCATCTGCCCCAATACAGTATTTCGCCGTTCCAGGGCGTGTTCGGGATTATTTATGGGGTTGTAGGTCGATGTTGCTTTTAGCATACCCACCAGCGTTGCCGCTTCCGCTGGATTTACTTTATCGGGCGTTTTGTTAAATATTTTTAAAGAAGCCGTTTTTATGCCAAACGAGTTGTTGCCAAACGGCACCGTGTTCAAATAAAGCGTAAGTATTTGCTGCTTGGTATAAACATGCTCAATTTTAAATGCCGTAAGCCATTCCTTGCATTTATAAACAATGGTCCGGATAAAAGGTACATGCTTAATGATTCCCTGCGATTTCTTTTTCCGCGTTTCAAACAGGTTTTTTGCCAGCTGCTGGGTAATGGTGCTGCCGCCGCGGCGTTCGCCTTTTGCGGTTGAGATCATGCTGGTAAAAAACGAATAGAAGTCAACGCCCCTGTGCTTGTAAAACCGCACGTCTTCAGTCGCAATTAAAGCGTTTATGATATTGGGTGAGATGTCTTTGAACTCGACCGGCGATCGGTTTTGCTTAAAATAGCGGCCAATTAAAGTGCCATCGGCATAATATACTTCCGACGACATGGATAAAGCAGGCGTTTTAATGTCCTGCATATCAGGAGAGTAGCCAAAAAGCCACATAAAATTTAATTCAATGGCGCAGAAGAAGATAACAACAAAATAAAGAAAAATGACCAGGTATCTTAGAACAGGATATTTTATTCGCCTAAACATAGGGGTAAAGATGCAAATTATGGCCTTAAATTAAGGCCGGTTAAACAAATATTAACAACGCAATTTTAACAGCTAAATTTTAGATTAACTTAGCATACATCAATTTTGTGTTATGAAAGGCATAATTAATAAATTTAAAATAACCGACGGCAAAAAGTTTTCGCTTAAAGACATGCGCACCGATTGGTCGGGTGATTTGAAGAAAGAAGAAACAGAGGAGATCCTTGAGGGGCTGATCAAAGAGACGGCTGTGCTTCAATCTGAATTGTACGCCGCTAACCGATATTCTCTCCTTGTTATTTTCCAGGCCATGGATGCCGCCGGTAAAGACAGCGCCATAGCGCACACGCTATCGGGCTTAAACCCGCAGGGCTGCGATGTAATTAGCTTTAAACAGCCAAGCACCCTGGAATTGGGTCATGATTTTTTATGGCGGCATTATTTAGCCTTACCTGAATGCGGGCGTATAGGCGTGCACAACCGCTCGCATTACGAGAATGTGCTGGTAACTAAGGTTCATCCCGAATTGTTGCTGAATGAGCACTTGCCCGGAATTGATGATGTTAAAAAAGCTGACAAGAAGTTTTGGAAACAGCGGTACAAAAGTATACGGACCTTTGAACAGCACCTTGCCGATAGCGGCGTCATCATGATCAAGTTTTTCCTTTATGTATCAAAGGATGAGCAAAAAAAGCGGTTTCTGTCACGGATCGAGGACCCGGATAAAAACTGGAAATTTTCGGCAGCGGATGTTTACGAGCGTCAGTTTTGGGACGATTACATGAAAGCGTATGAAAAGGCAATACAGGAAACCGCTACCGAACAAAGTCCCTGGTACGTTATCCCAGCAGATAAAAAATGGTTTACCCGGATAGCCATTTCGAGCATTATCCTTGATACTATGATGAAGTTAAAACTGGAATACCCTGTTTTGCCGGAGGAAGAGAAAGAGAAGTTAGAAGAAGCAAAAAAGGCTCTGCTGCAGGATTAACCGTACATGTTCAGATGTTCAATTTTTTGAAAGATGAACACTCTGACAGAATAATGTCAGCGCGCAAACACGCCGCAGAGACGCAATGCATTGCGTCTCTACCATTTACCATAGACGTGCCGGGTAATCAATGCAATCCCTTAAATCACATTAAATCAACGGTCCTATTCGACGGTTATTTCATCTGCAAAAATATACGATTGGTTGCCCTTGCTCTCGTGCCAGTCCGGCAAGGGGCCGTATTGTTTAGCTATCAGCTTGATATAGCGCGCTTTAACATTTAACGGCGCGGTAAACTCCTGGGTTTGCACATGCAGGTCCTTAATATCAACCTTTGTGTTTACTGTTGCGGCAAGCTTGTAGTTAATGCCGTCGTCGGAGACCCAATATTGCACATATTGAGGGAATACGATCCATGCGCCGCTGTCCTGCAGCGTACCAAGACTTACCTGTTTAATGAGCCTTACCCGCTCCATATCGATTATCGCGATAAGGTCATTTCCCCGGAAACCCTGCCAGTTGCCCAGCCGCCAGTTGGTTTTACCGTGTATGCCATTGATAAGTGCGTTATCGCCCTCGTCGGCATAATTTGGCAAGTATTTGTTGACCAGCGTGAGTTTAATATCGTCGCGAATCTTGGTGAATGTGCCTTCATCAACAAAACTTGTTTTGCCATTCTCAACCGCAATAGCTTTAACGGTGGTATTGGCCGAAATGGTTATGGGCAAAGTATACAAAGTTGAATTTGCGGTAGGCGTAGAGCCGTCGAGCGTATAATATATTTTGGCGCCGGCATCTGCATCTTTTATTTCAATGCTAATAGGCTGTTTAAACGTTTTCGCCGGCGCGATGATGTACGGGTTGGGTACGATCAGGTTGTCGGCGATGGTTGAGGTTGGTTTTTCCAGGTCCTGCATAAACAGCCGGTTAGGCAAACGGCCGGTAAACACTTCGAATTCGCCGCCCGCGGCAATTGATGCGTAATCGAGGTAGATCTTGTTGTAAGCCTTTTTATTAAGATTGATGCCTTGCAGGTAAATATCGCCCCGACTGATACTTGCGCCCGGGTTGAGTATGGTGAATTTTTTGCCATTCTCCAGGTTGATCACCGCTTTATCAAATTGCGGGATGCCGATCTGAAATTGCTGCTGTCCCGGTGCGATGTTGTAAATGCCCAGCGAACTCATCACATACCAGGCCGACATTTGGCCGCAGTCTTCGTTTCCCGATAGGCCATCAGGCTTGTCGCTATATTCTTCTCTTAAGATCCGGTTAACATAAAATTGTGTTTTATCCGGCGCATCGGTAAAATTGTATAAATAAGCCATGTGGTGGCTGGGCTCGTTGCCATGTGCGTACTGGCCGATCAGGCCGGTAACATCCGCCTGCTGGCGCCCGTTAAGCTTCGAATCGGTGGTGAATAACTCATCCAGTTTGCTTTCAAACCCGGCTTTACCGCCCATGCGGGTCACGAGGCCTTCAATATCCTGCGGCGCCAAAAACGAATATTGCCACGAGTTGCCTTCTGTATAATTGTTATTGATCTCGGTGGCGTCGAACGGCGTAAACCACCCTCCGTTCGCGCGGGCCTGCATAAAGCCGTTCTGGTTGTTGAAATTGTTTTTCCAGTACTGCGCGCGCTGGATAAATGTTGTATAGTCATCCGGCTTGTTCAGCAATTTTGCCATCCGGGCAATGCACCAGTCATCGAAGGCATATTCGAGGGTTTTGGATACCGACTCAGGCTCATCGTCTGATAAAACCACGCCATTTTTCCGGTATGAATCCAGCCCGAACTGGTTTCGGTTTACCGCAGCCTTCATCGCGGTAAACGCCTCCTCAGCATTAAAATCGCGGATGCCCTTCGCATAAGCATCCACAATCACCGGGATCGAATGGTTGCCTACCATGCAAAACGTTTCGTTTGACCCAAGCGGCCATATCGGCAGCAAGCCGCCCTGCTCATACATCGCCAAAAACGATTTGATGAAATCAAGCGTCCGTTTACGGTCGATCAGGTTCAGCAGCGGGTCCTCGGCGCGATAGGTATCCCATAAGGAAAATACTGTGTAATAATTAAAGCCGGTTGCGGTGTGCACCTTTTGGTCCAGTCCGCGGTATTGCCCATCAACATCACTGTAAACGTTTGGCGCCAGCATGGCGTGGTACAGGGCGGTATAAAAAGTAACCTGCTTGATCTTAGCATAATCGACGATCGGCTGTCTTTTTTGCTGCGGCTGACGGTATGACCCTGTTTGGCTGTTATAGCCGCTTTGAGGGTTCATATTCTGCGGCTCGCGTTGTGCCGAAGCATCAGGCCCGCCGCCCTGCACTTCTATTTTTGACAGTTCGGTGTTCCATAAGGTTTTAGTTTCCCGTTGAACTTGTTTGAAATCAAAACCAGGT
Organism: Mucilaginibacter sp.; assembly: GCA_035568395.1. GTDB lineage: Bacteria > Bacteroidota > Bacteroidia > Sphingobacteriales > Sphingobacteriaceae > Mucilaginibacter. Next base: position 170,557 of record DATMOF010000002.1, read on the forward strand.
ATTTCCGCGTCAAGATTTTTTAAAGCGCCTTCCGGGCTCACCGAAGAAATCCCCATTTTGGATATCACTTCGCCCGGATTGTCAAACTGGATATACAGCTTGATGTTTTTGCCCTGCGCTTTGTTTTGCCCGGTTTGCACCTGGTCGTTGGCTGCTATACCATATGTTTTAAACGGTGTCGAAAATTTGGCGTAAAAGTATAATGATTGATCGTCGGCCCAGCCTTTCGAACGGCGAAAGCCGCGTATTTCGTGGTCGTTTATTACTTCTATCCAGGAATCAAGCACTTCATCGCGGTGCTGCAGGTCGATGATAATATTGGCTTGCTGCGTTTTCGGGAAAAGGTAGCGGTGCATGCCGGCCCGTATGGTGGCCGTAAGCTCCACATCAATATTGTATTTGTCCAGGTGAGTTTTGTAATATCCCGGGCTGGCTGTTTCGTTTTTCTTTTTAAACCCGGATGAATAGTCCGTGTTTTTAAATTGCGGTTCGCCGGTGGTGGGCATAAACAGTACGTCACAATAATCGAAAATGCCTGTGCCGCTCAAATGCGTATGTGAAAAACCATAAACCAGCGTATCGGTGTAATAATACCCCGAGCAGCCATCCCAGCCGGTTAAGCGCGTATCCGGACTTAACTGCACCATGCCAAACGGCGCTACAGCACCCGGGTAGGTATGGCCATGCCCGCCCGTACCAATAAAAGGGTTGACGAACTGTGTGTAATCTTTTTTTCGTTGACCGGACGAGGTAAGAGCGAAGATGAAAATAAAACTTGCTGATAAAATTGCGCGGGTTAGGTACCTCATTGCGTAAACGATATTTTTATTTGCTAAATATAATTGCTTGAACCGGGATTAGGCGGATGTAACAAATATGTGATAATAACAGAAATATTATCCTCAAAATCCTGCTAATAGTGTTCAGACGATCCTGAACTCATCTGCATCCTTTAAAAAGGGGAGTGCCCGCCTGGTTTTTTTTACTTCATCAGCGATGATAGGAAAGGTGTACAGGTCCTCTTCATCACGTTTATAATAAACTGTGTTGCCGTTGGGGTCAATGCAGGTAGAATCGCCGGAATGGTAAACCTCGTTACCATCGTGGCCAACCCTGTTTACGCCGATCACGTAAGCCTGGTTTTCAATAGCCCGCGCCAATATGAGCGCGCGCCAGTGCGCTATACGGCGTTCGGGCCAGCTGGCAATTACCAGCAGCAGATCGTACTCGCAATCTACGTTTCGTTGCCATACCGGGAAACGCAGGTCGTAGCATATCATCGGGCAAATGTTCCACCCATTTAGCTCCACTATTAATTTTTTGTCTCCGGGAGTGTAGGTCTCGTGCTCCTTTCCCAAAGCGAATAGGTGCCGCTTATCATAATGCTCGTGGCTGCCATCGGGGCGCATCCAAATCAGCCGGTTATAATATTTGCCGTTTTCTTTTATGATAATGCTTCCGGTTACTACGCTATTATAAAGGGCGGCGGTTGTTTGCATCCACTTCATTGTTTTGCCGCCCATCGGTTCGGCCAAAGCATCCGCGCGCATAGTAAACCCGGTGCTGAACATCTCGGGCAGGACAATAAGATTGGTTTTTTCGCGCAGGGCGGATAGACGCAGGCTGATATTCTTCAGGTTCCTGTCAATATTCTCCCAGAAAAGGTATCCCTGGAATACGGTAATTTTTAAATTATCCATTCTTTGGAAAGTTCATGGTTCATAGTTCATAGTTCATAGTTTTAGCTGTGAGCCATAAACCAGCGCCTGGTTTTACAATTCTTCTTAAAATGAGTCCGTCGTTACTTAAACGTAGAGTATATCCATATCATCTCAATATCCATGAACCATCAACTATTAACCATGAACTATAGCTTCATCAACCGCTCAAGCGCCTTATCAAGCGTTTCTTCTTTTTTGGCGAAGCAAAACCGCAAAACCTGGTGATCGGTGCCTTGTGTATAAAACACCGATGTAGGTATAGATGCAACGCCGATCTCTTTTGTTAAACGGAGGGCAAAGTCAACATCTTTTTCGTCTGTGATATTCTTAAAGCTTACCGACTGAAAATATGAGCCGTAACATGGCAATAGTTCAAACCGGGTTTGCTCAAGCCCTTTGCGGAAATAATCGCGCTTTTGCTGGAAAAACCCCGGCAGGCTTAAATAATGATCTTCGTTCTTTAAATATTCCGCAATGGCATACTGCAACGGTGTATTAACGCTAAAAACCAAAAATTGGTGCACCTTCCTGAATTCCTGCATTAATGCAGCCGGTGCTACGCAGTAACCCAATTTCCAGCCTGTGGCATGCAGCGTTTTTCCGAACGAGGATACGATGAAGCTGCGTTTCCGCAACTCGGCGTACTTAGCCATGCTGTGGTGTTTTTCGCCGTCGAATACCAGGTGCTCGTACACTTCGTCGCTCAATATCAGGATGTCCTGGTTTTTTACGATCGCGCAAAGCTCATCAATATCGCTCTTGTGCAGGATGGTCGCCGTCGGGTTTTGCGGTGAGTTGAGAATGATCATACGCGTTTTGCTGTTGATCAGCCTTTTAACCATGTCCCATGCAATGCGGTAGTCAGGAGGCTCCAGCTCCAGCGATTTTACAATGCCGCCCGCCAGTTTAATGGCCGGGGCGTAGCAATCATAAGCCGGTTCGAATATGATAACCTCGTCGTTGGGGTTTATAATGGCAGTTATAGCGGTAAATATGGCCTGGGTTCCCCCGGCGGTAATGGTAATCTCCGTATCCGGGTTGTAAACCGCGCCGTATAGCTTTTCGGTTTTACGGGCTACCTGCTCGCGCAAAGCCATTACACCCGGCATCGGCGCATATTGGTTCTGGCCGTTGTTCATCGCATTGTTCACTAGTTTGACCAACTCCGGCGAAGTATTAAAATCAGGAAACCCCTGCGAAAGGTTGATAGCGCCGACTTCGGTTGCCAAACCCGACATCACGGTAAAAATATTAGTCCCAATAGCAGGTAATTTTGAAATTAGAGGTGTCATGCGGCGGCTAAAATAAGGAAAAAGCTTCAGAGAAGGTGAAAGCTTATGTTACCTTTGGTTTTTGTCAGACTTACGAAGTTTTTAAAACTTCTTAAGTCTTTCACCTCACCTTTTACCTTTCGCCTCCTTTACTTACCTTAGGGGCCATGAAGCTGATAAAATTTATAGCATTAATTTTTATAGCGACTATCATCGTGTCGTGTCATTCCCGACCTAAAAGCTCAATGCCGGTGATTGGCTTTGTGGATGCTTTTGAGGATGCTACCATTGCCCCGGCCCGTGCCGGTTTTACTGATGCGCTTAAGAAAAACGGCTTTAGCGAAGCTGATAAAAACATAAAGATAGAATACCGCAACGCCCAGGGAAGTATCCCGACCTTAACACAGATCGTCAATTACTTTGTATCCGAAAAGGTTGACCTGATGGCTACCTGCACCACTTTATCCAGCATTACGGCTGCGCAAAAAACCAAAACGATCCCTATTTTTATGATGGTTTCGCCAACGGTTAAAAGAATGAATTTGATGGATGCCGGGGGCAGGAGCCAGTCCAATCTGTTCGGCGCTGTAGAGGATTTGAATTATATCGACACTTCATTTTCAAACATACCGGTCTTCTTAAAACCCAAAACAGGAAAACTGGTGGTGGGGATGATATATAACCAGTCGGAACCGCAGTCGCTGGATGCCAAACAGCGGATACAGGGTTTGGCTGATAAATTAAATATTACATTGATTGCCCTGCCGTTAAACTCCTCAGCCGATGCGCAACTGGTTACGCAATCGCTGCTCGGAAAAAATATAGATGCCTTTTTTGCCAACCCGGATAATACCGTGTTCGCATCGTTCGAAACCATACTCAAAAGCTGCAGCCAGAAGAACGTGCCCATATTTACCAGCGAAGCCGGTTTGGTGCAGCGGGGTGCGGTAGCCGCATTTGGCGCCGATATTTACCAATGGGGTTACCAGGCCGGCGAACAGGCCGCACAATTTTTAAAAACGCATAGTACCGCCGGATTACAGCCCGAAATGGTAAAAGTAAGGAGGCGTGTGTATAATGCTGAAGCGGCAAAAAAATATCATATCACCGTTCCATCCAATTTTCAACCTGTTAAATAATGGATTTTTACCTCACCGCACTTTTACAGGGGCTTTGCTTTTCGGCACTTGCGCTGGGGATATATATATCTATGAAAATATTTAACATCCCGGATATCACTACCGACGGTAGCTATACACTCGGCGGGGTAGTTACGGCCATTTTTCTCACACATCACCAGCCTGGATATATTATTTTGCCTGCTGTAATTTTAGCCGGAGGCCTCGCAGGGGCGCTGACCGGTATTATCCACACCAAACTAAAAATAAATGCCCTGCTGGCCGGTATTCTGGTGATGACGGCGCTGTATTCGGTCAATTTATCGCTGATGGGCCGGTCGAACCTGCCGCTTATTAATGTATCTTCTTTATTCTCTGTAATTACTATAAGCACCGACCCTAACCACAATACATTCTGGATATTGGCTCTCTTTGTCGTTACCATTACACTTATAATCGGCTACCTGCTCAAAACAGATTTCGGCATTGCTATGCGCGCGACCGGAAACAGCGAGTCGATGATACGATCGCTTGGTGTTAACACTGATAGGATGAAAATTATAGGTTTGGCACTGGCAAACGCTTTAACTGCCGTGAGCGGCTATTTGATCAGCCAGTTCCAGGGGTTTACAGACATCAGCATGGGTATAGGGATAGTTATAGTTGGGCTTGGCTCGGTAATTATAGCGGAAACGCTTATCAATTGGTTTCGGATCACTACCGTATGGCTTAGTTTGATACTGGTGATTGCAGGAGCTATCATATTTCAGTTGGTTTTGGCAGTAACGCTGGATATAGGTGTTGACGCGAACTTGTTAAAGCTGGTGACCGCTGCGTTTGTGCTGGTGATCGTTAGTTTGCCGAGGATAACACAAAGGGGTAAATGATTCCGAAATCCGAAATAAAAAATGATATCTCTTCAAAGCATCCATAAAACTTTCAATCCCGGCCAGGCTAACCAGGTAAATGCCGTAAATGGTGTAAGCCTGGCGATCAAGCCTGGTGAGTTTGTTGTTATCGTAGGCGCTAACGGGTCGGGTAAAACAACTTTGCTGGATATGGTTGCCGGGAGCGTGTTTCCAACTTCAGGGGATATCCTTGTTGATGGTGAAGATGTAACCAAACTGCCCGATTACCGTCGCAGCCGGTGGATAGCCCGTGTTTTTCAGAACCCGGTAAGCGGCACGGCTTCGGATTTGAGCATACTGGATAATTTCAGGCTGGCGGCTATCCGCACCAAAACCAAAGGGCTCTCTATTGGTATTAACGATGAATTCAAAAAGCAGGTAAAGGAAAAGATCAGCACGCTTGGCATGGCCCTCGAAAATAAGATCGATCAGCCAATGGGTACCTTATCCGGCGGGCAACGGCAGGCTTTAACTTTGCTAATGAGCGTGATGGATGCCTGTAAAATATTGTTGCTGGACGAGCCCACCGCCGCCCTCGACCCGCGCTCCGCAGACCTTGTCATGCGTACCGCCGATAAACTAATTAAGGATTACCGATTAACCGCCATGCTCATCACCCATAACTTAAAAGATGCCTACAATTACGGCAACCGATTAATTTTAATGGGAGAGGGGGTGATTGTGAAAGATATTGACGCTGCCAACAAATTTGCTTTAAAGCAAAATGACCTGTTCGATTGGTTTGGATAGAAAATGATTACACCGATTGTCAATTAATCGGTGTAATCATCCCAATAATTGGTGAAATCACCATTTACTTCTTATACGTGATCTTATAGATCGTGCCTTTGTTATCGTCGCTTACATAAAGTGAGCCATCGGCGCTTTGTGCCAGTCCGCATGGGCGGTGAACGGCCCGTCCGGATGCTTTTTGTTCAGGTGTGCCTGCAAAACCATCGGCAAACACTTCGTAGCTGCCGTAAGGACGGCCATTCCTGAATGGCTGGAATACAACAAAATATCCGGCCTGCGCCTCCGGTGCCCTGTTCCACGACCCGTGAAACGCAATGAACGCACCATTTTTATATTTTGCCGGAAACTGGTTGCCGGTATAAAAAAGCAAACCATCCGGCGCAAAGTGGCCGGGGTATGCAGCCACGGGCTTAAGATATTTGCTATCAGCTTCTTTTTTACCATCGCCGCCGTACTCGGGGCCCATTATGTTTTTATGCTGCATCCAATCGTAGTACACGTATGGCCATCCCGCGTTTGAGCCTCTTCTTAAGGCGAACATACATTCAGCAGGCAGCTCAGCCGACTGGTGTACGCTATATAAATTGGGGAACAGGTCGTGTAAAGCGTCGCGGCCGTGCTGCATCACAAATAGCTGGTTATCCTGCTGGTTCCAGTCAAGGCCCACCACATTTCGTAACCCTGTTGCATAACGGATGCCGTCACTTTGTTTTTGGTCTTGTTTATTCACCTTAAACTGCCAGATGCCGGCTGCGTCATCTAAAACAGGACAGCCTTTTTTATCCTTGTCGAATTCGCTGCAGATATTTGAATAGGCGCCTATGTTTACATAGATGTTGCCGGCATTGTCAACCACGATTGATTTTGACTCGTGCATCCTGCGGTTAACCAGGCCGGTTACTATCCTTTCGGGATGCGCCGGATCAATCACTTCATCCCTGGCATTTAGCTTATACCTGAAAATGTCGGAATTTGAGGAAGCATATAAATAGCCGTTTTTAATATAAATACCGGTTCCGCCGTAGTTTCCGAAGCCGGTTTTTACCTCGGCTTTCGCGCCGTCGTCATGTAAAACAATAATGCTTTTGCCGTTTCGCGGGGCAGAAAGGTGCACATATATATCGCCCTGCGGCGTTGCAACCAGGTGCCTGGCATAGCCAATGTTATCGGCAATAATAGTTGCGTTGAAGCCGGCCGGAACAGTTAAGCCGCTGGCGGCATCCGCGGTATTTGAGTAGTCGGCTTTTTTGAAAGCGTTAAACAATATGAATCCGGTTATCGCGATAAACGGAAGCAATATGAACAGTGGTTTTCTCATATGAGTAAGATTAGTGTATGGATAGCCAAAGTTAAATTAAACTCCAATAAATTCTAAAATATGTTTTGTAGAAATATAGTTACAACATAGAGTTTATGGGATAAAATACTGAAATTATATTTCTGACTTATAGCGACTTATAAAATAAGGTCAGATTTACATTAAACCAGCATCTGCTTTGTACAGTCATAGAAGTATAAAAATTACGAATATGAAAAAGTTACTTATAATATCAGCAATAGCAATAAGCGGTTTGGTTTGTAAAACGGCAGATGCACAGGTAGGCGTTCATGTGGGGCTTAATTTTGGTACCCCGGTTTATCCCCGCCACAGGGTCGTGGTTGAAGAGCCGGTGTATACCGAACCCGCTCCGGTAGTCTATAACGATTATAACGACTATTATTATTTACCGGATGTGGATGCCTATTACAGTGTGGGCAGGCAATGTTACTATTATAATAATGGCTACAACTGGGTTGCCACCGCGTATTTGCCAGGGGTGTACCGCGATTATGACTGGCGGAGTATGCGTCGTTACGAAGTAAGAGCACCGCGACCATATTTACATGACGATATTTACAGGACAAGATACAGCGGTCACGAAATGAGAGAATGGAACCGCCCGGTTTACGATCGTCGTTATGAAAATTATCCGCAGGAACGTCGTTTTAATAACGAAGAACGTGGTGAACACTTTGAGCATCGGGAACATGGCGAAAGACACCATGACCGTGGCGATGACTAAGCGCATACTGTAAAAACAACTCCTGATATATACTATGAAAAGGCTACCGTAAGGCGGCCTTTTTTTATGAGCCGCCTTATTTAAAATAAGCCGGAGCCCATGATAACCTTTCTGAAATTACCAGCCGGAGCACCTGTTTTTAACTCATATTAACATTCCTGTTACACGGAAATATATTATATCGTTTTTGAACAATATATGCAGTATTTCAGAATTAAATACATATTATATTGAAAATAACGGAATTATATATTGATTATACTTAATCTCATAGTATAATTGGGAAGTAGCGTTAAACCAATGGCTTCTTCACATAGTCATAGAGGTATAAAATTTAAAAACATGAAAAAGTTAACAATATTATCAGCAATAGCATTAAGCGGTTTAATTTATTCAACTGCCAATGCGCAAATCGGCATACACGTGGGATTCCATTTTGGCACCCCTGTTTATACCCCCCAGCGGGTTGTAGTACAGGAACCTGTTTATACCGAGCCATCGGCTGAAGTTTATAACAGCGATGATGACTACTATTATTTACCTGATGTTGACGCCTATTACAGCGTTAGCGAACAGTGTTACTACTACAATGATGGCGAAAACTGGATAGCCGCTGCTTATTTACCAGGCGCTTACCGCGATTACGATTGGAGAAGCGAACGCAGGTATGAAGTCAGGGCTCCGCGTCCATACATGCACGATGATGTTTACCGGTCGAGATACAACGGCCACGCAGTTATGGAATTTCGTAACCAGGGCGCCGGGTTTCACGGTGGCGGATATGTAAACGCAGACCGATCCGCTAATTACGGTTACAGAAATAATGGTCAACGTTTTGATAACAACAGGGTACAAGGCGGCTACAGCCAGCCGATGGACCAAAACAGGAGCCAGCGTTTTGACAGGGTACAAGGCGGATATAGCCAGCCTGCGCAACAAGACAGAGGTCAGCGTTTTGACAGAGGCCAGGGCGGTTTCAATCAACCGGTACAACAAAACAGGGGACAAGGCGGCTACCAGCAATCAGCTCAACCTAATAATGGTCAAAACCGGGGACAAGGTGGTTATACCCAGCCTTCACAGCCAAATCATAGCTGGGGCGGCAATGGCCAACCTTCAAACCCAAATAGGGGACAGGATAACGGGAATCACAACGGAGGTGGTCAGCACTTCACCCAGGCCAGCCCGCAAGGTGGTTACTCCGGTCACAGAATAGAGACCAGGTTCTAAGCTCCCAATTAAATCTACATATATAATGAAAGGGGCTGCCGTAAGGCGGCCTTTTTTTGTGGGTAGTATCTCCAGTCTGTTGTCTGTGTCCTCACGGACAACCGTAGGAGACCCTAATTATGTTACCATTAAGGATTCAATAAAATTAAAACTAGTAGTCTGTGAGGACACAGACTACGGGAAGAGGTTGGAATAGTAGTCTGTGAGGATACAGACTACGGGAAGAGGTTATTTTTGATTTGGATATTCCATTACCGTAAACAGGTCCAATAAGATAAAATACTATATTCATCTCATGGAATTAGATGAAGTTTATTTCTATACCGTTGCTATTTTGGATTGGGTACCGCTTTTAGAAACGGATAGATTCAAGCAAATTGTTCTTGATAGTCTTATCCACCTGGTTAAAAAAGAGAAGATAGGCGTATATGGTTTTGTTATCATGCCTAACCATATCCACATCATTTGGGAACTTAAGGCGAAAAATGGCAAAGAAATGCCGCATGCGAGTTTTATGAAATTTACCGGCCACGCATTTTTAGAAGAATTACGTCAAATGAATAGCCCCTTTTTAAACAGGTTTAAAGTTGAACGAAATAGCCGGGATCATCAGTTTTGGCAACGAAATGCTTTACCAATTAGGGTGTATAATAGAAAGATATTGGAGCAAAAGCTTGATTATATTCATACGAACCCGCTACAATCTCATTGGAATTTGGTGGCCGATCCTAACGATTACTTCTATTCTTCATGTTCTTTTTATGAGCAAGAGGATAATAAGTTTGATTGGTTAACGCACTATATGGACGTCTTTTGAATAGTGCAGTCTGTGAGGATATGGGCTGCGGGGATGGGGATAAAGGAATAGTGCAGTCTGTGAGGACACAGACTGCGGGGATGGGGGTGGGGATAAACAAAAAGGCGCCTTAAGCGCCTTTTTGTTTACTTTAATTTCTCCGTTGGCTGTGTCCTCACAGCCAACACTGCCAAACTACACCGAAAAACTTTCCCCGCATCCGCAAGTACGACTTGCATTGGGGTTATGGAAGTTAAAACCCTTGCCGTTTAGGCCGTCCGAAAAATCAAGCTCGGTACCGGCCAGGTAAAGGAACGACTTCATATCTAAAGCCATGCGTACGCCTTTGTCTTCGAAAAACTGGTCGCCTTTTTTTATTTCGTTGTCAAAATCAAGGTTGTATGATAAGCCGGAGCATCCACCACCCTGAACAGACACACGCAGGAAGTACGAGGCATCGAGGCCCGAATCCTGCATAAGGTGTTCTATCTTGCTTTTTGCTTTATCCGTAACTGTAACCATGTTTGAGATTTGAGATTTGAGTCCCGATAGCTATCGGGATGAGATTTGAGATTTACTTCAAACTTCAATTCAAATCTTATTCATAAAAATGCCGGATATGGGTATTTCAATACTCATATCTAACATCTCATATCTAAATTAGTGATGCACTTTTTCGCTTTCGATCGGCGCCATGCCATTCTTTACGCGGTAATCATTGATGGCGGCCTTAATGGCATCTTCTGCCAGTACCGAGCAGTGTATCTTTACCGGTGGAAGCGCTAATTCTTCCACGATGTCCATGTTGTCGATTTTCATAGCGTCATCGATGCTTTTGCCTTTTAGCCACTCGGTAGCTAATGAAGACGATGCGATAGCCGAGCCGCAGCCAAATGTTTTGAACTTGGCATCGGTGATCATGTTGTTATCATCCACCTGAATCTGCAGGCGCATAACGTCGCCGCATTCAGGAGCGCCAACCAAACCGGTACCTACTTTGTGGTTACTTTTATCCAAAGTGCCCACATTGCGGGGGTTGGTATAGTGATCGATTACTTTATCTGAATAAGCCATATCTTTATAATTATTGAATTAGTGATCTATTGTATTAGTGATCTATTGTATTAGTGATTTTTTTAAATCAACCTCTTTATTTAAACAAAATCCGATCCCGATAGCTATCGGGGCGTAATTCCGAAATCAATTAGTGTTCTGCCCACTCGATCTTATCCAGATCAATGCCTTCTTTAAACATTTCCCATAGCGGCGAAAGCTCGCGAAGGTGCAGGACAGATTTTTTTGTTACTGCTATTGCGTAATCCACTTCTTCTTCTGTGGTAAACCGGCCTAAGCCGAAGCGGATGGATGAATGCGCCAGGTCGTCGGATAAGCCGAGGCTTTTCAATACGTATGATGGCTCCAATGAAGCCGAAGTACAGGCTGAACCTGAAGATACAGCCAAATCCTTCATCGCCATCATTAAACCTTCGCCTTCAACGTATTTAAACGAGATGTTGGCTACATGCGGCAAACGATGTTCTGTGTTCCCGTTCACATAGCTTTCTTCCAACTCAAGCAGCGATGATTGCAGCTTATTGCGTAAAGCAGATAAACGTTTTGCTTCGCTCTCCATCTCCAATCCGCATAATTCGCAGGCTTTACCTAAACCGACAATGCCAGGTACGTTCAACGTGCCCGAACGCATGCCGCGCTCGTGGCCGCCGCCGTCAATCTGCGCTGTAACTTTAACCCTTGGGCCTTTGCGGCGAACGTATAATGCGCCTACACCTTTGGGTCCGTATATTTTATGTGCCGATAAAGCCAATAAGTCAATACCGTCTTTGTTCACATCAACAGGGATCTTACCGACCGCCTGTGTAGCATCTGTCATAAACAGTGCGCCATACTTATGAGCTATTGCAGCAATCTCTTTTATAGGCTGTATAACACCGATCTCGTTATTGCCATACATTACCGAAACCAATATCGTTTCACTGGTCATGCTTTTTTCAAGCAGGTCAAGGTCGAGCATACCGTCTTCCTTAACGGGAAGATAAGTAACCGTTCCGCCCAGTTTTTCAACGTGTTTACAGGCATCAAGCACCGCTTTATGCTCGGTAACCGTTGTAATAATATGATTCCCTTTATCCTTATACATTTCAAATACACCCTTTATAGCCAGGTTATCTGATTCTGTAGCGCCCGATGTGAAAATGATCTCTTTGTCGCTGGCGCCGATCAATTTAGCAACCTGCTCACGTGCGTAATCAACGCCTTCTTCGGCTACCCAGCCAAAGGGGTGGTTACGACTGGCGGCGTTGCCGAATTTTTGTGTAAAATAGGGCATCATGGCATCCAGGACACGCGGATCCATGGGGGTTGTAGCATTATTATCTAAATAAATAGGAAGATTCATATCTAAAAAAATTGACTTGACAAAGATACGTAAACTTTTTATTTAAAATCATTCAAAATAAGGTGAAATAATCGCAAGTCGCCATTAATTTACAATATTTGGACATGAATAAGATAGAACATATTGGCATAGCGGTACACGACCTCAAATCTGCCGGTATAATCTATGAAAAACTACTAAACACCGCGGTTTATAAAACCGAAGAAGTGGCCTCTGAAAGTGTTAAAACCGCTTTTCTGCAAACCGGCCCCAATAAAATTGAACTGCTGGAGGCCCTGTCGGAAAACAGCCCGATAGCCAAATTCCTGGCCAAAAAAGGCGAGGGTGTACATCATATTGCATTTGAAGTGACAGACATAAAAGCCGAAATGAAACGGCTGAAAAGCGAAGGGTTTATACTGTTAAATGACGAACCAAAACCAGGCGCGGATAATAAGCTGGTTTGTTTTGTGCATCCGAAAAGTGCGAATGGGGTTTTGATAGAACTGTGCCAGTCTATCAGTTAGCGGTTTTAAGTTGGCAGTTAGCAGTGAGAGACAGAATCTAAAAAATGTATTTCGCGTTAGTGATAGAAGTGGATACCGGCCTGCGCCTAACGCCTGTAGGCGTATGAACGGATAGCACGGGCCGCAGGCAACGCCCAAATTCAGATAAACGCGCTCCGTTGACTCACCTGAACATCGCTTCGCTCGTTCACCCTCTCTTTCGCAAGCGATAAAGAGGGTAAGCCCAATTAACCTATCTCTTCTATATAATTTAAATTATTTAGCCGAACCATCAGTTGCAGCTTCTTTTCGGGCTAATCTCCACCCCCAATCACTAATTTCAAAAACCACTTTTTAATTTTGAATTTTTAATTATCTTTGCACCTCTTTTATAAGAAACGAATACAATGAAAAAAGATCTGCACCCTTCAAATTATAGATTAGTTGTTTTTAAAGATATGTCGAACGACTATGCTTTTTTAACAAAATCATGCATTGACTCACGTGAAACCGTTAAATGGGAAGATGGTAACGAATATCCGTTGATCAAATTGGAGATTTCGCATACTTCGCACCCCTTCTATACCGGGAAAATGAAGCTGGTTGACACAGCAGGACGTATCGACAAGTTCCGTACCCGTTACAACAAGAAGTAATTCACTTGTTCCGATAAAATATTTACAGGTCTCCCGGTACATCCGGGGGACTTTTTTTATTTTTGCACCATGGCAATTATCCTTTTTGACGATAACGCGCATCAAACTCTTCTGCCTTTAACCTTCACCCGCCCGGCTGCCGATCTGCGAATCGGCATTTTAACCATAGCCGAAAAATGGGGCAAATATCTCGATCTCGATTTTTCTTTTCATACCCAAACCTGGCTGCAGGGAAAGTTCCCGATAGCGATTGAGGATAGGAATTTATTTATAAACGGGGCGTTTTGCCCGGATGAGGCGTTGATAGAAGCCATTAAGCCATTGCATGGCAATGTAGCGCTGATGTATGGCGACCGTCTGGTAGCGGTAAAATTAAACGGAACCGACGCCCTCAGTTTTGACCCCACCAAAAGATTTGAACAAACGGTCACCCTTGAGCATACCCCCGTTGTTATTACGCATCCCGAGGACATTTTCAGGAACAACGACGCGGAGTTACGAAAGGATTTTAAGCTGCTTACGGCCGGCCGTAAAAGTGCGGCGCTGAGCGCGACCAATACCATTATCGGGGACGATTTTTTCGCCGAAGAGGGAGCCATTGCCGATTGCTCTACATTTAACACCACTAACGGCCCTATTTACCTGGCCGCTAACACCGAAGTTTGGGAAGGGACACATATTCGAGGGGCATTTGCGCTTTGTGAGTATTCGCAGGTTAAAATGGGGTCGAAAATATACGGCGCAACCACCGTGGGTCCGTATTGCAGGGTAGGGGGCGAGCTCAACAACGCGGTTTTGTGGGGATATTCATCAAAAGGACACGAGGGTTATCTGGGCAACGCTGTTGTGGGCGAATGGTGCAATATGGGTGCCGATACCAATAACTCGAACCTGAAAAATAACTATGATGAGGTGAAATTATGGGACTACACAAGCCAGCGTTTCCGGAAAACAGGGTTGCAGTTTTGCGGTTTAATTATGGCCGACCATGCCAAGTGCGCCATAAATACCATGTTTAACACCGGTACAGTGGTTGGCGTTAGCGCGAACGTTTTCGGCGCCGGCTTCCCGCGCAATTTTGTGCCCGATTTTAGCTGGGGAGGCGCACAGGGGTATGAGGTATATTCCATTAAAAAAATGTTTGAAACTGCCCAAAAAGTTTTTGCCCGCCGCGACCACCGTAAATTTGACGAAAACGAGCAGGGCATATTGAAGAAAGTTTTTGAATTAACAGAGGAACACAGGAGGTTTTGAGAAGAGTTTGAAATGTTGTAAGGGTTGTAAATGTTAAAAGACCACACCCTTGCAACAACTGCAACCTTTACAACAACCTAACAACCACATTAAAATCAATAAAAATGCGAAAGAAAATCGTTGCCGGAAACTGGAAAATGAACCTCGATTATAACGAAGGTTTAAGCTTATTTTCCGAGATAATTAACATGATCAGGGATGAAGTAACCGGCAAGCAGGAAGCCGTAGTTTGCAGTCCGTTTATTCATCTGCACAGCCTGGCGCAACTGGCAAAAGGATATAATAAAATAGCACTGGGTGCGCAAAATGCCCACCAGGCAGAATCCGGCGCTTTTACCGGCGAAACGTCAGCTAAAATGATCAGATCAGTTGGCGCGGCGTATGTTATTTTAGGTCATTCCGAACGCCGCCAGTATTTTGGTGAAACAAATGAGCTGCTCGCTAAGAAAACTGATACAGTGCTAAAAAATGAGTTAAAACCTATTTTTTGCATCGGCGAAACTTTACAAGAGCGCGAGGCCAACAAGCATTTTGATGTGATCAAAAGCCAGCTGGCAGAAGGTGTTTTTCACCTTGACGCCGCGCAATTCGGCAAACTTGTTATAGCCTATGAGCCGGTTTGGGCCATAGGTACCGGCGTAACGGCCTCATCCGCCCAGGCGCAGGAGATACATGCTTTTATCCGCAAAGAGATCGCTGCAAAATATAACCAGCAGCTTGCCGATGATACCACGATACTATACGGCGGCAGTTGTAACCCAACAAACGCGCCCGAACTTTTTGCACAGCCGGATATTGATGGCGGGTTGATTGGTGGTGCGTCTCTTAAATCGCGCGATTTTGTGGATATTTTAAGGGTGTTTAATTGATGGTAGTGATTGGAGATTAGAGATCGGAGATTAGGGTTTTACTCCCCGGGGATGAAACTTATCTATAACTTTATCGTTTCCTTATTCAAACTAACCTCTAATCTCCAATCTCTGGTCTCTGAAATGAAAAAGCTGCTTAAAATAATATTGCCACCGCTTGCGGGCTTCGTAATATTCGCGGCATTGATAAAATTCGGGCCCCTGGCCCGGCACATTGGCGGCTTGCCCGATATTGGCAACGAGACGCTTTACGGGCTAATGGACTACTTCAAAATTTTTACCCCGTTATTATTCCTTACTGCCTTACTCACCCAGCTGTTAATCATCATACCACTCTGGAGAAAGATTTTAAGCCGGTCGCACCGGTTGACGAATATTTTAATTTTTGTATGTATAGTAACGACCTTGTTATCCGCCGGGATAAGCTACCTGATATGGGATACCGCGACCGGCACGGGTCATTTAATTTCAATTTTTTTATTTATGGCCGGCGTACAGGCTTTTTACTGGCTCATAAATTTCGGCGTGTTGTATTTGATCGATAAAAAAGCGTTCGACACCCCGGCAACAGAGACAAATACATAGCCACTATAAGCGTTTTAACGTTCACATCAGTTCCATGAATTACTACGAGTTACTTTTTACAACCATCCCCACCGAAGACTACCAGGAGGACCTGCTGATAAACGCCCTGGGCGAGATCGGTTTTGATACTTTTGAACAACTTGATTTTGGTTTTAAAGCTTATATACCGGCAGATAATTTTGACCAGGCGCAGCTCGACGAAACATTGTCGCTTTACCAGGAAATGTTTTCTTTTAGTTACGAGATAACCCTCATTCCTCAAAAAAACTGGAACGAGGTATGGGAAAGCAATTTTGAGCCGATTGAGATCGGAGACAAAATTTTTGTCAGGGCAACCTTTCATGCGCCCAGGCCCGAATTTGAACACGAGATCGTGATCGATCCCAAAATGGCCTTTGGCACCGGGCATCATCAAACCACGGCGATGATGCTGGAGCTGATGCTCGAAAATAACTTCGTGAATAAAAACGTGCTGGACATGGGCTGCGGTACCGGCATACTGGCCATTATGGCTTCAAAACTGGGCGCTGCAAAGATAACAGCCATTGATAACGACCCGGTTTGTTATGACAGCACGATTGAGAATGCCCAACTGAACAGTGTAGATAATATTACGGCGTTATGCGGCTCAAAAGAGGCGATCCCCAATGAACAATTTGACATCATTTTAGCCAACATAAACCGCAATATTTTGCTCGACCAGATGCAGCGGTATAGTGAAGTGACGAAGTTGAATGGCGAAATTTATTTAAGCGGATTTTTTTTTACAAATAATTTGGAACAAATTATAACCGGGGCACGTAAACAGGGAATAATTTACATTAATCATAAAGAAAATATTAATTGGGTAGCGGTTAAGTTTGTTAAATTAAACGATTAAAATTTATTTAATTACCGATTAAATTTAATTTGAAGAAAAAAAGCACTCATTTCGGCAGATGGCTGATAATCACGGTGTTCGATCTTCAGGTTTGAATTAAATCGGCAAAAAATTAATTAAATTTTGAAAAAAAATATTTTTCAAAATTGTTGACAATTAGAGAGATATTAAATAATATTGTAAGATATTTAACCTGCGAGAAACCTTATCCTTAAAAGACTAACATGAAATCACTTGGAAAAAAAATCAGATTACTACGCCACCAAAAAAACTGGAGCCAGGAAGATGTTGCAAAACGACTAGATATCTCTATTCCTGCGTTTTCAAAAATTGAAACCAGTATTACTGACATCAACTTGTCGAGGTTAGAGCAAATTGCCAATTTGTTCGAAATGAGCGTAGTACAATTGCTTACCTTTTCGGATAGCGAGCAGGACCAAAAATTTGCGAGCGAACTTGATGTATTGAATAAAAAGCTGATGGAGCGAGAGACGGAAGTTATCGGTTTGCAGAAAAAGGTGATCGAGTTATTTGAAGAACTACGACACAGCAAGGCAACTGCGTAATAACGGCACGTTAATTAATAAGGCTTTTATTCCCTTTTGGTTTATATGCAAAATTTCGACTTAGTTTTAAACCGCGGTTAGTATCAGTTCTCATTTTTGGCTCTGCCCGGGGCCATTGAAAAAATAACGCATCGTTAAGTGCTTTTTTCCAAATATTGCGCCCATAGCGTGGTGCATGGCCATCATTTTTTCATTAAAGTCGCCCACCCAGGATAGCTCCAGTTCGGTGTATTGGTTCAAAGGCAGAACGTATTCGCCCAGGGTGATAAACAGCCCTGATTCGAGGCCGTGATTTTGATATTTTTGTTTGGTGCCCATCACTATCGCCCGCATCCTTGAAACACCTTTCCATTTTTTGTATAAAAATTTAAGCTTGCCTAACAGGTCAAGCTTGCCATTTAATGGTTTGATCATTGGGTTTGCATCAGGTAAAACGATCAGGAACGACACCGGTTCGCCGTTAACGTAAGCAAACCATATCAGGTTCTCGTCCATCAGCGGCTTCATTTTTTTGAAGCTTTCGGCTATGGTGGCATGCGTTATCGGAACAAAGTTTTCGAAATTCTCCCAGGCATCGTTGTATATCTCCATAAAATCCGCCGCAAACTTCTCAATTTCTTTTGCCCGCAGATGCCTGAATTCATATCCCGGCTTTTGCATCACCCATTTGGCAATTTTGCGGAACCTTTCGGGAAAGGGTTTGAGTATATCTAAATGGTTGGTGATTTGCGCATACAGCGTCTTAAAACCGTAATTTTCAAACAACCCCTTGTAATATGGATGATTATAATTCATGCCGTATGATGGCGCGGTAAAACCCTCCACCAGCAGCCCCCAAAAATTATCGTTCTCGCCAAAATTGATAGGCCCGTCCATAGCCTGCATACCCCGTTCGTTCAGCCAGCTTTTTGCCGTATCGAATAACAGGAAAGCGGCCGCCTCATTGTCGATACATTCAAAAAAACCAACTCCCCCTGTAGGCTGCTCGTAGTTGTACGCTTTTTTGTCGTTAATAAAAGCTGCAATGCGGCCGATCAACTGCCCGTTTTCGCCGCTTAATACCCACCTGGTGCACTGGCCGTGCTGGTGGAAATTATTTTTGGCCGGGTCAAAAATTGCTTCAATGTCGTTATCTAACGGGCAAACCCATGTTTCGTCATTTTTATATATGATGCGCGCAACGTCTAAAAATGCTTTTTTGCCGGCTTTGTCCTTTACTTCGGTTATGATCATAGGTGGATTGGCATGTAATTGGTTCCATAAAAAAAGCATCCAGAGGCATAATGTCTGAATGCTTTACAATGCAGAAATATGTTAATCAATAATCGTCGTCTTCGTCGTAGTCAAAATTTTCGTAACCCAGGTCGTCTAAAGGGACATCAAAATCATCGTCATCATCGTCAACGATTTTTTTCTTACCACTTTGATCAAGTATGCTGTCATCATCATCCTCATCCTCGCCCGTGTTTTGAGAATCGACTTTCTTGTTTACAGGTTTTTTTGGAGTTCCCATTGCCTTGAATTTAATCGTAAAAATTTTTCAATAATAAATAAATGCCCTTAATTCCAAATGATCTTTTTTTTCAGATACACTAAATTGTATTTCTAAGTAAAAATAATCAAATCATTTTCATTAAAAATAAGATTTTCGAATTTTATTTTTCATTATCTATTCGGCTTGTTCGCCAATGGATGCGGTGTTATCCGTAAACTCTTTTATCTGAGGCAGTTCGTTAATACTATTAATGCCGAAGTAATCCATGAACACGCCGCTGGTGCCGTACAGTATAGGTTTCCCGATGGCTTCCGACTTGCCGACAATTGCGATCAACTCTTTTTCAAGCAGTTTCTGGATGGAATAATCGCAGTTTACGCCGCGTATTTGTTCGATATCGGGCTTGGTTACCGGCTGCTTATAGGCAATGATGGCAAGCGTTTCGAGCGCCGCCTGGCTAAGCTTCTTTTTTGCGCGCTGTGCCTGCAGCAGACTGATGACAGCATGGTAATCCTTCTTCGTTAAAAACTGGTAGCCGTTATTCACCTTCACCACACCGATGGCGAAATGTTTATCCTGGTACTTTTTGGTAATGCTGGCAATATGGCCGTTAACATCCTCTTCTGTAAAATCCTGTTCAAAGGCCGCCTGCAGGCAATAAACGATCTCTTCCGTACGGATACTTTGCTCCGATACAAAGATCAGGGCTTCGATGTATTGTTCTATGTCTTCCATGATGAGTCCGAAAGTCGGGAAAGTCAGTAAAGTCCGAAAGTAAGGAAAATTATCACCTCTAATAATTAATTACTTGCTCTTCAATAGCTGCAGGGATTTCGCGCCATTCGTATTTCTGTGTGCGGAGCTGCGGTTCAAAACCGGCTTCTTTAATGGATTCCTGTATACCTTTAGCGGTGAAGCGGTGCGGTGCGCCTGCGGCGGACACTACGTTTTCTTCGATCATGATAGAGCCGAAGTCATTGGCGCCGGCATGCAGGCATATTTGTGCCACCTGTTTGCCAACCGTTAACCACGAGGCCTGTATGTTTTTAATATTGGGCAGCATGATGCGGCTTAGCGCGATCATGCGGATATACTCGTCGCCGGTAACGTTATTGGTTATGCCGCGTACCTTGCGCAGCAGGGTGCCGTCGTCCTGGAAAGGCCAGGGGATAAAGGCTACGAACCCGTAATGCCCTTCCGGTTTCTCAGATTGTACCTCGCGGATCCAAACCAGGTGCTCAAAACGCTCCTCAATGGTTTCGATATGGCCGAACATCATCGTTGCCGAGCTGGGCAGGTTAATTTTGTGTGCGGCGCGCATTACGTCCAGCCATTCCTGGCCGCCGCATTTACCCTTGCTGATGAGCCTGCGCACACGGTCGTTTAAAATTTCGGCGCCCGCGCCCGGCAGCGAGTCAAGGCCGGCAGCTTTTAGTTCCTTTAATACGTCAATATGGCTCATGCCTTCCAGCTTGGCTACGTGCGCAATCTCCGGCGGCCCTAATGAATGCAGTTTCAAGTTAGGATATAATTCTTTCAGTTGCCTGAAGGTATCGGCGTAAAATTTAAGGCCCAGGTCGGGGTGGTGGCCGCCCTGTAACAGCAACTGGTCGCCGCCATAGCGGAAAGTTTCTTCAATTTTTTGCTTGTAGGTTTCTATATCGGTGATATAACTATCCTCGTGCCCCGGGCGGCGGAAAAAGTTGCAGAATTTGCAGTTGGCTATACAAACGTTGGTAGTATTTACATTCCGGTCAATTTGCCAGGTAACTTTACCATGCGGCACCTGTATTTTCCGCAATTCGTTGGCTGTGTACATCAAATCAGGCGTGGAAGCATTTTTATATAGAAAAACACCTTCTTCCTGGCTCAAAAAATCAAACCGCAAAGCGCGCTGCAACAGATCGGCTGTATTCATGGCTACAAAGATATTGAATAGACACCAATACGCACGAATTTAATCGAATTACACGAATTGCTATATGCAGATTTTTACGAATGAATAAACATAAAACTCACCAATTAGATTTGTGAAATTCGAATAAATTCGTGTGCGTTAGTGTTGCCTTCCTTTTTCCAACTGCAATACCTTCGTCACGCTCTCCGGTATCTCCAGTTGGTAGTGCGTTACATATATCAGCGTAACATTGCTCAGCCGACAGATGGTATCAACCAGTGTTTTAAAATGGTGCTGCTGGTGGGCATCCAGGCCCTGGCAGGGCTCATCGAAGATGAGCAGATCGGGGTTTTTTATCAGCGCACGGGCCAACAGGCATAAGCGCTGCGCGCTGGCGGGTATATTTTTTAGCAACACCCGGGCATATTTTTCAATTTCCAGCGCCTTCATCCAGCGTAAGGCGGTTTCAGCCCGCGACTTGCTACTGGGCCTGAACAATCCTAATGTATCATAATAGCCCGACTCGATCACCTGCAGGCAGCTGTTATCCGTTGGGAAATACTGGTGCAGCTCGGGCGATACAAAGCCTATCTTGCTTTTGATGTCCCAGATACTTTCGCCTGTGCCGCGCTTTTTGTCAAACAGAATAATATGGTTGGCATAGGCCTGCGGGTTGTCGCCGTTGACCAGGCTCAGTAATGTGGATTTGCCGGCTCCGTTCGGGCCAAGTAGCGCCCATCTTTCGCCCGGGAGTACCTGCCAGTTTACCTGGTCCAAAATAACCTTATCGCCGTACTGTACATGAACGTAATTCATGTTGATGATGAATTGATATTTTGCTTTATCACTGCTTGCGCTCAATAACGCGTTCAGCTCGTCATTATCAATATTGTCCTTCCTGTTATCTATGACTAAAGTAGACTTAAACTGCTTTTTGAGAATATTTTGATCGATAGTTCCGTTCTTTAAAATAACGACGTTGGTGATGATAGTAGGAATTTCATTCGGAGACGTCGCCATAATTACCGTAATTCCCGAGGCCATTATCTCGTCCAAAATCGAATCAAACCCGGCGCGTGTTTGCGCATCGAGCCCCACCAGGGGATTATCCAGCAGCAGCAGTACAGGATTTTTTAGCAATGCGGCCGCCAGTAACAGCCGTTTTGTTTCGCCGTTGGATAGCTTGATAAGTTGTTTGCCGCGCAGGTCGCCCAGTTTTAAAAGGGCGATTACTTTTTCAGGATCCCAGTACGGTTTATTGCCCGGCGCGGTGGTAATACCTTCCAGGTATTCATTAACTGTCAGTGCGTCTTCCGAATCGGATGAGTTATAGCGCTGCTGGTAGTAAAAGTCGGTGGTGTTTGAAAGATTTTTAAAGTGATGCCTGGTTTCAACCAGTGCGATCAATTGGTGGTAGGTGTGATGTAACCCGTCATTCCCCGATCGTTCTAAAAACTCATCAAAAAAATGATAGTCGATATTGCCACCGGTGACATTGAACCTGCCCGCGATGGTTTGCAGCAGAGCACTTTTGCCCGACCCGCTTTCCCCGACAAGGGCATAATGCTGCCCTTTGTAAACGGTAAAGTTTAAATTAGTGAAAAGTATATTGTTTAAGAACCGGACAGTTACATGATTAATGGAAAATAAGGGCTGCATCATATTAGCGATGGGTTTCAAACCCGTCGCTAATATGATTAAAAACCCCTAAAAACAAAAACGCCCCCGATAAATCAGGAGCGTTTTTGGTTTTGCTAAAATTAAAATTACATTTTTTTCTTAGCAGTGTCTTTAGTCATTTTTTTAGCTGAGTCGATCTTTTTGTGTGCAGTATCGATCATTTTCTTAGCAGTGTCAGTCATTTTAGCTGAATCCATTTTAGCTGAATCCATCTTAGTTGAATCTGCACCGGCAGAACCTTTGCCTTTGCAAGCTGCGAAAGAAACGGCGATAGCCAAAGCTAAAGCGCCCATTTTGAAAGAATTTTTCATGTTAATTTTTTTAAGTGATTAATAGTTTTGCTTTTAATACCAAAAACGGCAAAAGGTAACCCATGAGATTAAATAAAAATCACAGATCACCTTTCGCCGCAAAATTAACAGAAAAACTAAAAATTACTTCTTAACTACTGTATCTTTTTTAACAACAGTGTCTTTTTTAGTTGAATCAACTTTCACAGTTGAATCTTTTTTCACAGTCGAGTCAACTTTAACAGTTGAATCAGCGCTACCAGAACCAGATTTACCTTTACAAGCTGCGAAAGAAACAGCGATAACTAAGGCTAAAGCGCCCATTTTGAATGAATTTTTCATTTTTTGTATTTTAAAATGTGAATGTTTAGGGATTAATACGCCAATATTTAAAAGGTAACCCTGCTAATTACAAAAAAAATTCACTCAATAATTAAGCGCCTGATTGCCTGCGTCTTTTAGCAATTAAAAAATTTAATCAGTCCTCAAATTTCGCTAATTGCTTTTCTTGACCTCGGTTTTTTTGGTCACGGTGGTTTTGGTGGTGGTTTTACTGATGGTATCCTTTTTCATTTTACCGGTATCGGTTGATGGTTTGGCTGTATCAACTTTTATAGTTGTGCTTGCGCTGCTTTTAACCGAAGTGGATGAGTCGACTTTGGCTGAATCGCCTGAATTTCCGGAGCCTTTCCCTTTACAGGCAGCAAAAGATAACGAAATGGCCAGTGCTAAAAGTGCAAGGTTAATTGTCTTTTTCATGATTTTAAAGTTAAAGTGTTGATTATTAACAAATTTGATGAAGGAAAGTTTGGTTGAATAGGTTGATTAGGTGAGTTGTTGATTGAGTTGGATTGGGTTAGGCAAGCTGTTTGTTGTGTGATTTTAAAAAGACAAGTACCAACCTACTCACCTAATCAACTTAATCCAACCTGATCAACAACCCCAAAATATATTTCCGCATTAATTTTTTTTTATCGATAATGGGTTACAATTTCGCATAAATTGTATTAAGTGTGAGTAAAGACCTAAATAGCGGGATCCCAACAGATAATGAAGTAATACTGGGTATCCTTAATAATTCGGAAAGTGTTTTAAAGCGGTTGTACCTGGCTTATTTTCCGATGGTGCTGCAGCTGATCATCAACAACAACGGCAACGAGGACGACGCTAAGGATATTTACCAGGAGGCTATAATAGTTCTTTACAATAAAGTTAAAGCGGGTGATTTTGAACTAAGCAGCAAGCTTAAAACGTATATATACTCGATATGCCGGCGGCTATGGTTAAAACGGCTGAGCCAGATGAACCGGTACAGCGGCGATATGAAAGACTTCCAGGAGTACCTGGCGGTTGATGATGAAACGGAAAAGAATAACGAACGGGATATACAGTTTAATAAAATGGGCAGCGCGCTCCAATTATTGGGCGAACCCTGTAAAACGATAATAGAGGATTTTTACATACATAACAGGTCGATGCAGGAGATCTGCGAGAATTTTGGGTATACCAACGCGGATAACGCCAAAACTCAAAAATATAAATGCCTGCAAAGGCTGAAGAAATTATTTTTTCAGCAAAAGTAAAGGAGAGCAGAGATGAACGAATATAAACTATCAGAAGAAATTGAACGGTACCTCAATGGCGAAATGACCAAAGAGGAGCGGGCTGCCTTTGATGTTTTGCGTAAGGAAAATGCAGAAGTTAACGCCCGGGTAACCGAACATAAGCACTTTACCGGCTTACTAAAGCAATACGGCGAGCGCCTGGAACTGGAAAGCCGCCTGGATGCTATTCACCGCGAAATTGATGTGCACACGCTGAAGGAAGAATTGATGGTTCATCCTTCGTGGATCGTTCAACTATGGCGCAGTCACCATTCAAAAATTTCGGTTGCGGCTTCGATCGCTATTTTCGCCGTTTTGGGGACTTTGTTTTTTACAGGTTATCTCAATAACCGTGAATCGAACTATCTTAGCTTAAGAGGCGAGGTAGCTAGGATAAACCGGAAGGCTGATAACATAAATAATAAATTAAATAAGCTTAACCGCTCAGGGCGGATCACCGACAACCCCGGTAAATACAGGGGTACAGGCTTCGCCATTACCGCAAGCGGGCTGATCGCCACAAATTATCATGTTATTGAAGGGGCCGATTCCGTTTACGTTCAAAATAACGCCGGGAAGTCATTTAAAGCCAAAGTGCTTTATTCCGAACCGGAGAACGACATCGCTATTTTAAAAATAGTTGACACTTCGTTCCGGAATTTGAGGCCGATACCGTACACCTTTAAGCGGTCGGAAAGTGACCTGGCCGAGAGTGTTTATACGTTTGGCTATTCGCAGGAGGCGCCAGTTTACGATGACGGAAAATTAACTTCATCAAACGGCTTAAACGGCGATAGCTTGGATTACCAGATATCCATACCCATTAACCCTGGGAATAGCGGCGGTCCGCTGCTGGATACTAAGGGAAATATTATCGGTATTGTGCAGGCCAAGCAAACCCAGATGGAAGGCGTACATTTCGCGGTAAAATCAAGTTATCTGCTTAGCGCGATCGATTCGTTGGAGAAAAAAGTGAATCTGAACACGAAAAATACTTTGGTTAATTTAACCCCGGTACAGCAGGTTAAAAAACTAAAGAACTATGTTTTTATGGTTAAAGTTTACGATAAGTAATTATAGAGTTATTGAATTTTTTGAATGTTATTGGGTTCTAAATTTCGCGCCCGTCAATTCCGGATCTCAATTAAAATCATAACAATACAAAAGCTTCCGTAAGGAGGCTTTTTTTGTCACCTGTCTACCTCGCCCAAAACAAAATCAATCGAGCCTACAATAGCTATCAGGTCGGCTATCATTACGCCGCGGGCAATTTCGGGCAATACCGACAAGTTGCTGAAGCTTGGGGCGCGTGCTTTTACACGCGTTGGGATCTCGGACTTGCCGTCGGCCATAAAGTAAAAGCCCAGTTCGCCTTTGGCGCCTTCGCAGCGTACATAGTAATCCTGGGCTTTGGGTATGGTTTTGCGCGGGAGCTTTGCGCGCGGGTCGAAATCGGGTGTGCGTTTTAATTCTTTCTGCAGGCGGTCGAGGCATTGCTCTATCATTCTCAACGACTGTTCTATCTCATCCACCCGAACTTTGTAGCGGTCCCAGCAATCGCCAACGGTGCCCATTTCGCCTTTGCCCACGGGAATGTCGAACTCCAATTCAGGGTATGCTGAATAATTATCTATACGCCGTAGATCCCACTTCAACCCCGAGCCGCGCAGCATAGGCCCTGAACAACCGTAATTTATAGCCACATCCAGCGGCAGTACGCCCACGTTGGCCGTGCGGTTGATAAATACCTGGTTGTCGGTTAAAAGTTCATTCAGCTCGCTCATTTTGGGCTTAAAGTAGTCCACAAACTCGCGGCAGCGCTCCTCAAACCCAACCGGCAGATCATAAAACAAACCACCCACCCAAATATAGTTGTACAGCATTCTTGAGCCCGATGCCCATTCAAGCATGCCCATGATATGCTCCCTGTCGCGGAAGCACCATAAAAATGGGGTAAATGCGCCGATATCAATACCATAAGTACCAATCGCTATCAGGTGCGAGCCAATGCGGTTCAATTCGCAAACCAGCACCCTGATGTATTCAACACGTTTAGGTATATCTTTATCAATGCCCATCATGCGCTCAACCCCCATCACAAAGGCGTGGCTGTTGTTCATAGAAGCCAAATAGTCCATCCTGTCGGTAAAGGGGATGGTTTGCTGGTAGGTTAACGATTCGGCATGTTTTTCAAAGCAGCGGTGCAGGTAGCCAATATGCGGGATCACCTCCTTAACGATCTCGCCATCGGTTATAAGTTCCAGCCGCAAAACGCCATGGGTCGACGGATGCTGAGGCCCCATGTTGAGCACCATATCCTCCGTAGCCGCGGATGATATTTTTTTGTTATAGTCGTTTAAAGCTTGTTCGTATTTTTGATTCACAGTGCCTCAATCAATTTTTATCCCCTTATAATATTCCGCAGTTTTATAATCTTTTCTGAGTGGAAACCCTTCCCAATCATCCGGTAATAAAATCCGCCTTAAATCCGGGTGGCCTTCAAAAAATACCCCGGTAAGGTCATACGCTTCGCGTTCGTGCCAGTCGGCGCTGCGGTAAACGGATGTTATGCTGGGAAAGGTTGGTAATTCATCCAGGTCCCGGTTATTTTCTTTGCTGATCTTTAAAGTCAGTTGTGTTTGATAGGGGATAGACGCCAGGTGATAAACCACGCCGAATCGATTTGCTTCCGCGCCGTAGTCAACGCCCGTAAGGCAGGAAAGGAAATCAAAATAGGTGTTTGGATTATTGCGCAGTTCGAGGCATACCGCGGTTATATGGTCGGGATGTATCAGCAGCGCCGGCTGCAGCCCGCTTGTTTCGGTGCCGGTGATAACATCCGCGCCAAATTTATCGGTAAGCAGTTGGGTGATCTCATCAAAACTCATGGCGCCAGTCGTACTTTCTTCCAGTTTTTGTTATCGATTTTTTTGTACAGGATACGGTCGTGCAGTCGGCTCGGGCGCCCCTGCCAGAACTCGATGAGACGCGGCTTTAATATATATCCGCCCCAGAATGACGGTTTAGGTATATCTTTACCATCATACTCTGCTTCCAGTTCGCTCATTTTTTTTCCCAGTACCTCGCGGCTGGCTATTTCCTGGCTTTGCGGCGAAGCCAGCGCCCCAATCTGGCTGTTTTTTGGCCGCGACTGGAAATATTTATCCGATTGTTCCTTGCTTAATTTTTCAATAGTACCCTCAATCCGCACCTGGCGCTCCATACCTGCCCAAAAAAATGTGAGCGCGCCCAAAGGGTTTTTGGTGATCTCTTTGCCTTTTCGGCTCAGGTAATTAGTATAAAACATAAACCCGTTTTCGTTGACTCCCTTCAGCAGAACAATACGCGCCGAGGGTCGGCCATCATAGGTAGCTGTTGCCAGTGTCATTGCGTTTGGCTCGGGTTCCCTGGCTTCAATAGCCTCGTTAAACCACGCGTCAAACTGTTTTATGGGATCGGCTTTTGATTCGGTTTCGGACAAAGAGGCAGCTTTGTATTCATTCCGAAGGTTTTCTAGTTGTTCCTGGTTCATCCCTGCAAACTTACAAATTAATTATACCGTAAGTATGTATCGTATTTCCGATTTTGGGAAACTGAACAATTTTTTAAGATACTTGTATATTGATAGATAAATAAAGAAACAAGAGCCAGGAGACAAGAACCAAGAACGGTGCAGAAATAAAAGGATAAATTATTTTCACTCTTCTCTTGATTCTTTGTTCTTGTATCTTGGCTCTATAAAAAAAACTGCATGCTAAGTTCTATTGAGGCTGCCGCTGGGCGCTTATTGGTATCGGAGCCGTTTATGATGGACCCGAATTTTAAAAGGTCGGTTATTTTAATAACTGAATACTCCGAAGCGGGGGCTATGGGGTTTATATTGAACCACCCCAGCGAATTCTTGCTGGGCGATGTTTTGCCTGAGCTATCATATGCCGAGATGCCGGTATTTGTAGGCGGGCCGGTGGCCAACAATACGCTGCATTTTATACATTGCATCCCTGATAAAATTAACGACGGCATTGAAATCGGCGAAGGTTTGTATTGGGGCGGCGACTACGACGTTGTAAAGCAATTAATTGCCAGCTACCAGCTAAGCGACAACGAGATCAGGTTTTTTATAGGCTATTCCGGTTGGGTACCGCAACAGCTGGATGATGAGATACGGGAAGACAGCTGGATTGTTGCGGAGAACGTAACACCTGAAACCATATTCAATCATAACGAGGAGAACCTTTGGCGGCAAGTAGTGATCAGCCTGGGGCAGCGGTATGCGCACATCGCTAACTTCCCGGAAAACCCGACGTTGAATTGAGTGTGTCGGTTGTCTGTGAGGACACAGACAACGGGGTTGGGTTTGTATATTTATTTTTTTAACTAACCTCCAATCTCCGGCCTCTAATCTCTATTTCTCCTCCATCTCAGATGCCGACTCCTCCACTTTTTTCTTTAAATTTTCCTTGTAACTGATAAGCTTTTCTGTTATTCCCTCATCTGCCGTTGATAATATTTGCGCCGCCAGGATCCCGGCATTTTTAGCCGCGTTAAGCGCCACCGTTGCCACGGGGATACCATTTGGCATCTGCAATATAGACAGGATGGAATCCCAGCCGTCAATTGAATTACTCGATTTTACAGGGACACCGATCACCGGCAAATGTGTTAACGAAGCTACCATGCCCGGCAAATGAGCCGCCCCACCTGCGCCAGCGATGATCACCTTTAATCCGCGGCCGGCTGCCTCCCTGGCGTAACTAAACATACGGTCGGGTGTACGGTGGGCCGATACGACGGTGATTTCGTAACTGATACCTAATTCTTTTAATACGTCGGCGGCGTCCTGCATTACATTCAGGTCGGATTTGCTGCCCATGATGATACCTATTTTTGGGGAGTTCATAGTTGATGGTTCATAGTTCATAGCTCTGATTTTAGTAACAAATTCTGTCTTGCGGAAATATCAGCTGTTGACATAGCTTTTATAAAATCCACTAATTTTTGCCCGTCAATTTTTTGCAATGGATTTAATGAAATGGCAACTTCTGGAAATCCTAAATCTTTAATGACTTTCCGTAAAGTTGTGTTCCCTTTTAGAAGCGGTAGAGCATATGGTTCAATTACTAAATAAATAAATGTTTGTTTTGAGACAATCCAACCTCTGTTGCTAGTTTTAACATCTTTAAGATAGGCATTTTTTATCCAATCCCATTCCAGGGTATCTTTATAACCCATTCTATCATATATTCCTGTTTCACTCATGATAATTTGCGGGCGTTTATCTAACAAATTAAAAAGACCTAAAGGTATACCAAGGCCAAAAAAACAAATGCAAACCCAATCCATAGTTTTATCGGCGTCGCCTTTAACGAGAAAATAAAAACCTGCAATTACGAATGGTAAGGAAAGCAGAATAAGCCGAACCGCTTTCCATGGAGATTTGTAAAGTTTGATTTCGATCATCAAAAATAAAAACTAACTATCAAGTATGAACTAACTCACCACTTTTAACATCTCCTGCACAAACCTTGCTTTTTCAATCGCTTTTTCCCTGTCGGCATCTACAATAGTTACGTGGCCCATTTTGCGAAAAGGTTTAGTTAATGCCTTGCCATATAAATGTACGTATACGCCGGGGCATTTCAATACTTTTTCAATGCCCTGGTAAATGGCCGGGCCTTCGTAGCCCGCTTCGCCCAGGATATTTACCATGATGGCATTGTTCAGGCAGGCGGTATCGCCCAAAGGCTGGTTAAATATGGCCCTTAAATGCTGCTCAAACTGCGAAACTACATTTCCCTCAATACTCTGGTGCCCGCTGTTATGCGGCCGGGGGGCCAGCTCGTTCACCAGTATTTTACCGTGCTTATCCAAAAACATTTCCACCGCAAGCAGGCCGACAATTTTCAGGTCGTCCGCGATTTTGGTGGCAATTTGTGCCGCGTCCTGCTGCACTTCGAACGGCAGGGTAGATGGCGAGATCAGAAATTCAACGAGGTTAGCTTCCGGGTTAAACTCCATCTCTACCATCGGGAATGTTTTTATTTCACCGTTTTCGTTCCGCGCAACGATAATGCCTATTTCTTTTTCAAAGTCAACCCAGCGTTCAATAAGGCTGGGCTCGGTAAACGCTTTCGCCAGGTACGATTCATCAATAACCTTATAAACGCCGCGGCCATCGTAACCATCGCGCCTTAGTTTTTGAATGTATGGGAACGGTATGTGGCTTTCCCTCAGCTGCTGCGGCGACGATATTACCTGGAACTCGGCTGTCGGTATGTCGTTTTCTTTAAAGAATTGCTTTTGCAGGCCCTTATCCTGTATCAGTCGGATGATACGCGGCTGCGGATAAACCAATACGCCTTCGCTTTCTAGTTGGTCGAGGGCGTCAACGTTAACCTTTTCAATCTCAATGGTTAACAGGTCTACCTTCTTACCAAACTTATACACCGTTTCGTAATCGCCTAAGGAGCCCACCACGAATTCATCACATAATTTTCGGCAGGGTGCTTCCCGGTCGGGGTCGAGTACCTTTACGGTGACATTATAGTTTATGGCCTGTTGTATCAGCATGCGGCCGAGCTGGCCGCCGCCTAAAATCCCGAGTTTGAGGTCTCCGTAAAAAGCTTTCATTTTAAAATGCAAGTTTAGCCTAAATCTTTCAAAAAGCCTATATCAATTTGGTTTTCAGTCCTAAAATTGGGTTTAAACACCTATATTTGCGGCGTTTTTACATTACTACCTTTTACCCATGAATACCAAAATAGCAGTAGCCAAAGGCGACGGTATAGGCCCCGAAATAATGCAGGCCGTTTTAAAAATATTTGCGGCCAATAATGTTCCGCTCGACTATGAATATGTTGAAATGGGGAAATCCTATTTCGATGCGGGGCATTCAACCGGCATGACCGCCGCCGCCAAGGCAACTATAGAGGAACTTGGGATATTGTTTAAAGGCCCTATGGAAACGCCAAAAGGCAAAGGGGTAAAAAGCATAAACGTAACCGCCCGCAAAGTGTGGAATACATACGCCAACCAACGCGATTTCAGGACATTGAATGGTGTGGAGACTGTGTTTTCAAAAGCAGGCATACCCATCAACCTGACCATTATACGCGAAAATATTGAGGATACTTACGGCGGCATCGAGCACCTGCTGACATATGACGTAGCGGTTGGGCGGCGTATCATTACCCGCCCGGGTTCGGCGCAGGTAATCCGTTATGCTTTTGAAATGGCCCGGCGCAAGGGTTACACTAAGCTGGCCTGCGGCCATAAGGCTAACATCATGAAGCTTACGGACGGCCTGTTTTTAGAGACCTTCCAGGAAATAGCAAAAGAATACCCGGATATCCAGTCTTCGGATATTATTGTGGACGACCTTTGTATGAAGCTGGTAACACAGCCGCAAAATTTCCAGGCCATTGTGCTGACTAACCTGCAGGGTGATATCGTATCAGATCTGTGTGCCGGTTTGGTAGGCGGATTGGGCTTTGCGCCATCAGCCAATATTGGCGATAATATTTCCATTTTTGAGGCGGTACATGGCACTGCGCCGGATATCATGGGCAAAGGCATAGCCAATCCAACCGCGCTGCTGCTATCGGGTATTTTAATGCTGCGCTACATGGGGCTTACCGAAAATGCAGCCACCATAGAGAACGCTTTGCTTTATACGCTTGAAAGGGGTATCCATACCGGCGATTTTGGCAATAAATCGACCGCGGCCGCTACGACAATGGGCTTTGCAGATGCGATAATCGCAAACCTGGGCCAGGTGCCTGCGGATGGCGGCGTGGTTTCAAAGGGCAACCTTGAGCTCAAAGCTACTCATGAGCATCTTTTAAAGAATAAGCTTACCGTTACCCGGGGCATTAAAGAAGAAATGGTTGGTGTTGATGTGTTCGTAGAAGCAAACGATTTGCAGCCCGCCGAACTTGCCGAGCTCGCTAAAAAAAGACTGACGGATAATTTTGACCTTGTGATGATCTCGAACCGGGGTACCCAGGTTTGGCCGACAGGCTCTATCTATACCGAACTGGTTAACGAATACCGCGTGCGTTTCGAAAAAAAGGCCGGAAAAACGGTTACACAGAAAGAACTTTTGCATATCGCAGCTGATTTTTCGGAAGATGCCAAAGTATGCTCGGTTGAGTTCCTGATGAAATTTGGCGATAAAATTGGCTATACGCTTGCACAGGGGCAATAAGGGGGAGCCGGAAGTATTGAGTCCTAAGTCCTTAAGTCAATCATTTTGAGTAGTTTTAACTTCAGTATTGTATATTTGAGTTATGATAAGAACAGTAGTTAAGCCGGACAAACAAAATATATCTATCAAATTGCCTAAGAATTTTGTAGGTAAACAAGTGGAGGTCATCGCATTTACTATTGAAGAGGCTGATAAATCAATAAAAACGCTTGATAAGCCGCTCACTCATTTTGCAAGTGAAAACATATTAGCTAAAGATTGGTTAACCCCTGAAGAGGATTTGGCATGGCAGGATTTATAAAAGGCGATGTAGTCGTTATTCCTTTTCCATTTTCAGATTTGTCAGGAAGCAAAAGAAGGCCAGCTTTAGTTTTGGCGGATTTGCCGGGTGATGATATTATCCTTTGTCAAATAACGAGTCAGCATACTAAAGATATCCATAGCGTTTCAATCAATTCCGCCGATTTTTAAGCGGCTCATTACCGATAGCCTCACACGTCAGGCCCACCCGCATCTTACAGCTGACAAAAATATTATCATACGAAAGGCGGGTAGCTTAAAAGCTACCGTCACTGCTAAAGTCTCAATAGTACTTATTGACCTGTTAAAATGATATGGTCAGTCTTAACTGAATAGCCATTTGTAACAATTTTATTGCATTTATGCCATTTGAGACTATCATTGCCCGATAACCTCTAAAAAAATTATTTTAGGCCTTGAATAACCATTTGATAAAAACGTCGTTATTGGATTAATTAACTTTTTTAAAAACTTTAATATCGTATTGATAATGAAAAAACTAGTTTTAAGTGTTGCAGCTGCTTTAGCTATCGGTTTATTTTCAAATAATTTATTCGCACAAACAACTACACCTGCGGCATCTGGGTCGGGCGATTTGATCACTACTATTTCAGCCAACCCTGATTACCAGTCTTTTGGGTTACTTTTACGTGCTGCTAACTTGGGTGCGACCTTAAAAGGCGCCGGGCCGTACACTATTTTTGCGCCGAACAATACTGCATTGGGGAATTTATCTGCCGAGGCATTGGACAGGCTTTTCCAGGACCCTGCAAAATTAGCCGCGGTTTTAAAAGGTCACATTGTCATGGGAAAATATGATAAAGCCGGCATCGTGAAAGCTTTATCGACCAAAATGACCGCGTTAAAAACGCTTGACGGCCAAACGCTTACACTCGCGTTAACCGCATCCAAAAACCTTGAACTGACAGACAGCCAGGGAAATAAAACGCAGGTAATAGCTTTTGATATAAACGCTTCGAACGGTGTGATAATTGGTGTTAATAATCTTTTATTTAAATAAAAATAAATTTAAAAAAACGATAGCCCGGCTTTTCCAAAAGCCGGGCTTTTTTATGGAATGCGCGTTAACGGATAGCATAGCCATTCCCGAATATTCAAACAATTTGCATGTTTTAAGCTTATCCTTGTATGAGTACACAGGAAAGTGAAAGCAATATTTCAGGGTTTGAACGGATAAGTAATACCATAACCACGTACAGCGGCAGCTCGCCGGTGTTTATTGCAGCGGTGGGGTTTATTCTACTTTGGGCTGTAACCGGGCCGGTATTTCATTTTTCAAATACATGGCTTTTGATCGTCAATACGGCAACCTCAATCATTACGTTTCTGATGGTTTTTTTGATCCAGAAATCGCAAAACAAAGAGTCTATCGCGGTACAGCTTAAATTGAACGAATTGATAGCAGCCAGTACCCACGCCAGTAACCGCCTGCTTAATATACAGGACCTTAGCGAAGAAGAATTGAAAACGCTGTATGAACATTACAGGAAGTTGGTAGAGCTAACCCAACAAGCGCAGTCAAATACGCAAAGCCACTCCGTTGAAGACGCGATCGACGCAGTTGAGGAAGAAATAAATGATGAATTAAAGAACGCTGATAAAAGTTAAATGCGTTCTTGTGTCTAAAGTGTTCACCCGCTAATTAAGTTCTCTCCCTCAATTTTTTTCTGTAATTCCAATATGGCCCCGATCAAAGCCTCCGGCCTTGGGGGGCAACCCTGCACATATATATCGACCGGTATCACCCGGTCGACGCCTTTTACCACGTGATAACCGTGCTGCCAGTACGGGCCGCCGCAATCCGAGCATGAACCCATAGAGATGACATATTTGGGTTCGGGCATTTGCTCGTATAGTCGTTTAATGCGTTCGGCCATTTTAAAGGTTACCGTGCCGGCAATGATGAGCACATCCGATTGCCGGGCTGATGGCCGGGGGAAAACGCCAAAACGGTCGAGGTCGTAAGTTGATGCAAAGGCGCCCATAAATTCAATGGCGCAGCAGGCAATCCCAAAACTTAACGGCCATAATGATGACAAACGCGCCCAGTTGAGCAGGTCGTTCATTTTGGTGACCACTATGCCGCCGCCCTCTTGTGTTATATCGTTACTCATTTCCGGGCTTTTTGAAGGTTGGTTTAAACATTGGTTTCCTTATGGGTGCAGGGGCGGGAACTTCTGCAGTCGCCGCTGAGGCAATCTCCGGAGTCTCCATTGCAAATACCTTCACTTTATAAGCGCTTTGCTCCAGGTTGAGCTTCTCATATAACGATGCAGGTATGCTGGCGTCGGTTGTAGGGACAATGGGTTTTGCTTTTATCCACTCCAGGTCGCCTTTTACCCACACGTACGCCAGGCCCAGGATCAATATGCCTAAAAATATAAACATCTCCGTAAGGGCCAGCCATCCCCAGCGCGGGTCGACGCTACTCATTTCGTGGCTGCCGAATACAATGGCCCAGGGAAAAATGAATACCATCTCGACATCAAACAATAAAAATACCAGCGCAATCACATAGAAACGCGAATTAAAAGGCAGCCAGGCATTGCCGGTCGGTTCTTCGCCGCATTCGTAGGAGGTTAGCTTTTCGGGTGTTGGGTTGCTGGGAGATATTAGCCTGGCTATAAAAAATGCCACGCATACCATAATGATACCGGTAATTAAAAAGATAAGTATCTTTCCAAATTCTGATATTTGCGCCACACCTGCCATGACAGCAAATTTAACAAAACAAACAGACTTTGATGCGATAATTATTGGCGGCGGGGCCTGCGGTTTAATGTGCGCCGCACAGGCCGGGTTTTTAGGCAAACGTACCCTCGTGCTCGAAAAAAATGATAAGCCGGGTGCCAAAATACTTATCAGCGGCGGCGGAAGGTGCAATTATACCAACCTGTACGCCTCGCCGCAGCAATTTATATCGGCGAACGCACATTTTTGCAAATCAACACTCGCGCAATGGACGGCGGAAGATACCATCAGCTTTTTTGAAACGTATGGAATAAGGGGCAAGGAAAAAACACTCGGGCAGCTTTTCCCGGAGAGCAATAATGCCAAGGATGTGGTAAATGTTTTTACGAACCTTTGTGCCGACCTGGGACAGGAGATATGGTGCGGTGCGGATGTTAAGCATATTGAAAAAAATGAAAACAGTTTTACCGTTTCGCTGGAAAGAAACGGGAAAAGCGAAAACCTGTATGCGCCAAAAATAGTGGTCGCCTCGGGCGGTTTGCCGATACCTAAAATGGGCGCTACCGATTTTGGCTTGCGCATGGCCCGTAAATTCGGCTTAAAAATTAACGAAACCGCGCCGGCCCTGGTGCCGCTAACCATTACGGGCAAAGACCAGCCCTGGTATGAACAGCTATCGGGGAATAGTATTTTTTGCCGCGTATGGAATGACAGGGCGAGTTTTGAAGAAAATATACTGTTTACGCATTGGGGGTTAAGCGGTCCGGCCATATTGCAGATATCTTCATACTGGAAACCAGGCGAAGACATCTATATCGACCTGCTTCCCAACCAAAATATCGCTGAACTGATTCAAAAGGAGCGCGATGAAAACGGTAAGAAAATGTTGCTGGCATACCTGGCTGGTTTATATACGCGCAAGTTTGCCGAGGCTTTGGGTGATAAATTACCGGTGGATAAAAACCTGGCCTCGCTAAGCAGGGCGGATATTGAAAGTATCAGCAAATTAATTCATGTATTTAAGGTAAAGCCGGCGGGGGACAAGGGTTACGATAAAGCCGAAGTAATGCGCGGCGGCGTATCAACCGATGAGCTTTCCTCAAAAACGCTTGAAATTAAAAAGGTGCCCGGTTTATATTATGGCGGCGAGTGTGTTGACGTTACCGGCTGGCTGGGCGGCTATAATTTTCAATGGGCCTGGGCAAGCGGGTTTGTTATAGCACAGAGTCTGTAGGAGTTCAGGGTTGATGGTTCATAGTTCATAGCCGGAAAATAAACGTTTTACAAACTGCCAACTGCTATTGTCCCCAGGCTGACGGATTCTCGCGCCATTTTCTTAGTATCTCAACATCTGCGGCAGCTATATATTGGTTTTCGTTCGCATATTTGATCAGCGCGTTATAGTTGGATAAGGTTACAAAGGGGCAATTTGCTTTTTTGAAATTTTCGGTTGCCACGTTAAACCCGTAGCTGAATATCGCGGCCAGCCCTGCCACATCGTAACCTGCGGCACGAAGCGCGTCGACAGCCTGAAGGCTGCTTTTACCGGTTGATATAAGGTCTTCAATTACCACAACCCGTTTCCCGGTTAGATCGTCGCCTTCAATCAGGCTGCCGGTGCCATGGTCTTTTGGTTTTGAGCGTACATAAATAAACGGGAGGCCCAAATCCTGGGCAACCAGCACGCCTTGTGGAATGCCGGCGGTAGCCACGCCCGCAATGCCGCCAACGGGGCCGAATGTTTCCTGTATCAACAGCGTCAATTGCTGCCTGATGTATGTACGGATAGTGGGATGAGACAGTGTTATACGGTTATCGCAATAAATTGGCGACTTCCACCCGGAAGCCCATGTAAAAGGATTATTGGGTTGTAATTTTATTGCTTTAATTTGCAGCAGGAACTCGGCAACCTGCTGTTCTATCTCCGAATTATTGAACATGGCTCAAAAATACAGAATTTATATTAACGAAAAAGTGATCCTTTTAACGGAATCAGAGCCTGAGGATGCGGAGCATTATGAAAAGATAGATGCTGATATATTTGACCTGAAAATAGTTTATTACTGGGCCCCGGCGCACCGCAGTAAACTTTTTTATGTGTTATGCCCTGATGCGAAGGCATTTTTAAAATCAATAGCAAAAGGAGATACCCTTATAGAAGCGGCCGGGGGTTTGGTGATAAATGAAAACAATGAATACCTGTTTATTTACCGCAATAAAAAATGGGATATCCCAAAAGGTAAAATCGAGGCTGGGGAAGGTATAAGGGAGGCAGCCCTGCGCGAAGTGGAAGAAGAATGCGGCATAAAAATAAGCAGCGTCGGCGACAGGATATGTAAAACCTATCACGTATATATATACAAAGGCGAAGTAGTTTTAAAAAAGACCTATTGGTTTGAAATGCGGTGCAAAGGGCGGAAAAAATTGAAGCCGCAGAAGGAAGAGGGCATCACCGCCGCGCGCTGGTTTCAGAAAGACCATATCGCGCCCATCGTAAAAAATACCTATCCTTCTATTATGGATGTGCTGGTAAAGGAAGAGCTGTGGATGAGCAGGTGACATAGATTAGAGCCAGGAACTAAGAGTCAAGAACCGAGAAAACAAACGGTTGCACATCATCACCATAACTGGTGGATACCTTCAATCCTGGTTCTTGATTCTTTTCTTACAGATATTCCAGCGCTTCCTTCGGGATAAACTGGCTCACATCGCCGTTATAACGCATGATCTCGCGTACAATGGTCGAGCTGATGGATGAATAGCCCGGCTTGCTCACAATAAAAATGCTTTCAATTTCGGGTACAAGGGAATGGTTCATCTGGGCGATGGCCTTTTCGTATTCAAAATCGGATACGGTACGAATACCGCGTATCATATAGTTTGCCCCGATGCTTTTGCAAAAATCAACTGTCAGGCCCTCATATGCAACAATATGTATGCGCTGGTCGCTTTCAAAAACGGCGCGCAGCATTTGTTCCCGTTTTTCAACGCTTAGTAAACTTGCTTTGGTGCTGTTTGCGCCGATACCGATGTAAACCTTGTCGAACAGGCTAACCGATCGTTTTACGATATCGACATGGGCCTTGGTTACCGGGTCAAACGACCCCGGGAAAAGTGCTATTCTCATTTGATGATAAGCGTATAGACAGCAAATTTATAAATCATTATCGATAATAAACTATTTAGTTGCCGGCGTTAATGTGGCCGTCACCCTGCCGCACTCAGTCATTTTTTTGCCGTAGTACGGGTTCTTTATCATCTCGCTCTCGCTTAGCCAATATGCTTTTTTCATTGGGCAGTATTGTTCATAAATGGTTGCGGTATTCATCTTCAAACCTTTTAAAACTTCATAAAGATTTTTCGACAGGCTGGCAAAATGCTCCCGCTGATGTTCGAGCACAGTTACTTCGCTGATATGGCGGCTATCAAATTTTAATTTATCCAGGTAACCGTTCAATAATTTTTGCTGGTCGGGTTTAAGCGTTTTGCCCGGGTCGGATGATAGGGTATTGAATAATTCCTTAGCATTGCGGGCAGCCGCCATCGCATCATCTGCGGCAAGCGAATTTTTTACCGCTAAATAGGCAGTGGTTATTTTATTAATTGTATTAGCCGGGGCCGATTTTTGCGCAGAAGTAACAGCAATTGAAAAAGCGAGCACCAAAAACAAACAAATTCTTTTAGACATACCTTTTGATTTTTCAGGTAAAGTTAAAAAAATATCAGTTTGTAATTTACCTGTATAACCAATGAATAAATATATTTGCCGAATGCGGCTGAATTTCGAAATATGGTGGATTCGAACCGTATATGGATATGAAATTGAACAGAAAAAAATACTGGGAAAATATCTATACGACGAGAAGCTCTGACCAAGTGAGTTGGGCGCAGCCTGTCCCCAAGACTTCGCTTGATTTTATTCATGGTTTTCATGTTCCCAAAACCTCGAAGATCATTGATATAGGTGGCGGCGATAGTAAACTTGTTGATTATTTACTGGAAGAAGGGTTTGAGGATGTAACAGTACTCGATATATCCGAAGCTGCCCTGGCGAAAGCTAAAATAAGACTGGGCCGTAAAGCCGAACAGGTGAAATGGGTTGTTTCGGATATCGCTGACTTTAAACCAATGGAAAGTTACGATGTATGGCATGACCGTGCCACTTTTCATTTTTTAACGAAAGAAAGCCAGGTAAAAGCTTACATGCGTGTCGCAGGCAAATCCGTAAAGCAGTATATGGTTGTGGGAACATTTTCGGAGAATGGCCCCGAAATGTGCAGCGGACTGCCGGTTAGGCAATACACCGAACAGCAATTGGAACACCAGTTATTAGTGGATTTTAAGAAAATCAAGTGCATCACCGAGGATCATATAACGCCGTTTCGAACTAAGCAGAACTTTTTGTTTTGCAGCTTTAAAAAGCAATAAATATCCCGCGTCAAAGAAAATCTGCTAACGCTAAGCAGTTTTGAAACAGGAGTGATGTTCTCTAAATCTTTTTAAATTTAATTTTTTTATCGTCCTCCCAAACACAAAGAATTTTATTGCCGGGCAAGGCAAGCGATTTTAGATAGCTCCCTTTGCCTACGGCCATTTCGCGTTTGTTTTTGAGTTGTATCATCTTCACCGTGTCGTTGTTGTGAAAGGTTATCACCGTATTAACACCATTACCCGAGATACTTGAATTTCTGCCCTTTCCAATCAATACTTCAGGTTTGTCCGGCTCCGCATAAAATACTTCACCCTTGCGCTGCCAGGTGGTGCGTATTGCCGAACCATCGACTATAATTCCGCCGCCGTCCATCGGGCAGGCGTTGAGTTTCCAGGTATCAACCCCTAATTTTTGAGCAGCGGCAAAGGTTGCGCCGCCATTAACCGATTTCAATACATACATATCACGGGAGCCATTCAACCAGTTCCGGAACATGATAACTACTTCGGCACCGTTAACCGCGATATTTGGCTTGCAGCATCCACAAACCAGTTTGTCAGGCGATTGGTATACCAGCCGGTTTTTGGACCAGGTGATTGAATTGTTTGACAATGACGAGAAGAAGATGTTATTGCCGCCTCCGGCGCGTGTATCCAGCCATACGGCGTAAAAATTATCTTTTTTATCTGCCGCGACGCCCATTA
This sequence comes from Mucilaginibacter sp., assembly GCA_035568395.1. Lineage (GTDB taxonomy): Bacteria > Bacteroidota > Bacteroidia > Sphingobacteriales > Sphingobacteriaceae > Mucilaginibacter. The sequence goes on from DATMOF010000002.1 coordinate 211,448, forward strand.
ATCCTTCGGGAGCCGAGCCTTTAAGGTCGTTGATAGCGCCCATTGACTTCCATTCGCCGGACGAATGGTTAAGCCTGTACCAGTGGATAGTGCCAGAATGGTCCTGTGCAGTAATGATCGAGTAATTTGCCGAACTCGCCAGTTGCGGCCCGCGCGACATGCCCAGGTGCATTTTTGGAATTTCGGCAACCAACAAAGGCTGCGAAAATGTAGCGCCTTTATCATTGGATGTGGCACAGAATATCTTATCCTTTTGACCGAATACAACACGCACGGCGCCTTTTGTGTCCATCGCTATTTGGGGCTGTTCGCCATTTGCAATAACATCAGTTTTAATATTTGACCAAGAAGCTAATGCAAAGAAAATGATGGCCAATAGAATGGCAGGAATTAACTTTTTCATAATGGTGGAATCAGATCGTAAAAATAAGGACTTTGCCTTGTTTAATCTATTATGCCAATAGATTATTGATCTGTGCATATTGCAGTAGCATTATTGTTTTGGCATCCTTTATTTCCCCGGTTTTAACCATTTCGAGTGCATCACTAAAAGATAGTTCGAGCACCTCAATATTTTCGTGCTCATCATGTGCGCCGCCGCCGTCGCTTATTTTCATGTCCTTGCTGTATTCGGCCACAAAAAAGTATAAGATCTCCGTCACCGAACCCGGCGACATATAGGCTTCAAATACTTTTTTTACATGCGAAACTTTGTAGCCTGTTTCTTCCTCAGTCTCTTTCCTGATACAGTCCTCAGCATTGTCTTTATCCAGCAAGCCGGCACAACACTCGATCAGGTAACCATCTTTATTGCCGTTTAAATAGGTTGGCATACGGAACTGCCGGGTCAATATTACCGTTTTGGAGGTTCTGTTGTAGAGCAGAATGGTTGCGCCATTTCCGCGGTCGTAAGCTTCGCGGGTTAAATGCTGCCATTTGCCGTCGTTGCCGAGGAATTCATATTTAACTTTTCTCAGTACATACCAATTGTCCGAAAGTATTTCGATATCTACATTTCTTACTTTTTCAGTTGACATAGCAATTTTATCAGGTTTAAGAGGTGGCTTTAAAAAAAGAAAACGACGAGTGGCCATATTGCCGCTGCTCTGTAAATGCAGGATGGTTGCTTAAATTTTGCAGGGACTGGTGTTCGACAATTAACAATCCGCCCTGAGCCACCAGGTTTTTATCGAAAACTACTTTGGGGATCTCGGGTATGCGGTTAAGATCATAGGGCGGGTCGGCGAAAATAAGGTCGAACTGGTCGGTCTCCAGTTGCAGGTATTTAAATACGTCATCCTTAAAAACCTGTATTTGTTCTAATCTATGCTGACGGGCGGTATCCTTCAGGTAATGCACGCATTGAATGCTCCGGTCAACGGAAATTACTTTTTCGGCGCCCCGAGAGGCAAACTCAAGTGAAATATTCCCGGTTCCGCTGAAGAGGTCTAGCACGCGGAGGCCTTCAAAATCGATTTGATTAAGCAGGATATTGAACAGGGCTTCTTTGGCCATATCGGTGGTAGGTCGTACGGGCAAATTTTTCGGCGGGCTAAGCCGCAGCCCCTTTAAAGTTCCTCCGATGATTCGCATAACGACAACGCCACAAGCGGCAGCATTTTATGAGGGGCAACGCGGTCAGGGAGTTCAACAACCCGGAGATCATTTAATTCAACTTTTGGATAAAAGTCTTTTAACCGGTTCATTTGTGCATCGCCGGAGGATACATTGCCGCTTAAAAAAAGGTTAACATCCTGGTTATTCAAATTCAATTCTTCACATACCAATGCTGTGAAATATAACAGCTCGTCGGGGTTTTTAAATTCAAACGTATTGTAAAAGCGTAGTTTGCCCGATAAGAAATGCAGGAAATGGACATTCTGGTCACCTAGTTCGAGAAATAACTTGTCATTTGTCGGGTAACTATCGGCAATAGCTTTGATCCAGCCTTTGGCGATATATACCGCGTTTTGCAAGCCAAATTTTTCAACTGTGGAAATGATGCCCGTGCTGGTTTTATAAATGATCTTGTTCTCACTATCCAAGGGCTGTACAAGCACCTTTTCATCTTCGCCGACATCCAGGAAACGGGCATAGCCGGCAGCGTGCGCATCGCTGTATAAACTGTTTGGTATAAGGGTTAAACCGCTGACAGGCAAGCCGACCACCACTTTTTTATAATTTGCAGACAGGAGGCTTTTCAGATATTTTGGATTTGCAAGCTCATCAATGGCGGTATTTTGAACATACAGCAGCAACCGGCCATCGTTCACTACAGCGTAATCAAAAGAAGCCGCCCTAACCTGTAATAGTAAAGCGTAGCCCGGCGCTTCATTCAGGTTAAAGTTATTGTCGTGATAATTGTTATGGTTGTTCTCCTCGCTCATGCAGTATGGCAAAAGTAATATATTTTGATAGAAATATCTATGCCTGTGCAGCGATAGGTTTTAAACCCATCACTACGAAAATATCAACTTAAATCATTCAATAAATTACATTTGTAAAGTGTCAGCAGATCATATCCAGAAAGCATTCCCGCATGAAGCCACCCCGCAGCAGCTTGAGTTGTTTGACAAACTGCATTCATTTTTAATAAGTGATGATGGCGACGAATGTTTTATCCTGAGAGGCTATGCCGGAACGGGCAAAACTACCGTACTTGGCGCGCTGGTGAAAGCGCTGCGCAATTACAATTTTAAATCGGTGTTGCTGGCGCCGACCGGCAGGGCCGCCAAAGTTATCACTTCCTATTCGGGACGGAAGGCTTTTACCATTCATAAAAAAATATACCGGAAGAAGTCGGCGCTGAATGTGGATGAAGGTTTCCTTTTAGGTGATAACCTGAATGATAATACGCTTTTTATTGTCGACGAAGCGTCGATGATCTCGGATGATATTGGTACTAACCACCGGGCATCATTGCTGTACGACCTGGTTAATTACGTGTACAACACCAAAAACTGCAAGCTGATGCTGGTAGGCGATACGGCGCAGCTGCCGCCGGTAGGATCCGAAGATAGCCCTGCATTGGACGCGGAGTTTATGAAAAAGAAATTCGGACTGGAAATCTTTAGTTTTGAGCTGACGGATGTGGTGCGGCAGCAAAAGGATTCGGGCATCCTGTTTAATGTTACCCGTGTCCGGGATATTATCCGGAAAGGGAAAAGTAAGATGCCGCAGATAGTTACCAAAGGATACAAGGATATATTCCGGATGGGCGGCGATATGCTGGAAGAGGGGCTTAATTATTCCTATAATAAGTACGGTACCGATAATACCCTGATCGTTTGCCGCTCGAATAAAAACGCCAACGCCTATAACAAGCAGATACGCGGCCGGATATTGCTGCGCGAGGAGGAACTTACCGGCGGCGACCAGCTAATGGTTGTTAAAAACAATTATTTCTGGCTGCAGGACCAGGAAGAGGGCAGCACGGGGTTTATAGCCAATGGCGACATCGCCCGCGTAAAAAAGGTGCGCCGCATTGAGGATATGTATGGCTTCCGCTTTGCTGATGTGCAGCTTGAATTTATTGATTATGCCGAAGACCCCGTACTGGATTGCAAAATACTATTAGATACGCTTTACACCGAAGCGCCGGCATTGCCAAATGATGACCAAAAGAGATTTTACCTGGAGGTGATGAAGGATTACGACCATATCCCCAACAAGCGCGCTAAGTGGAACGAATTGAAGCTGAACCCATACTACAATGCCCTGCAAGTAAAATTTGCCTGGGCCATTACTTGCCACAAAGCCCAGGGCGGGCAGTGGGACGCGGTGTTTGTCGACCAGGGCTACCTGACCGAAGAAATGGTGAATACCGATTTTTTACGCTGGTTTTATACCGCCTGCACACGCGCAACAAGCGAGCTGTTTTTGGTTAATTTTAATGAGAAGTTTTTTGTGGGTGGTTCATAGATTTATGATATCCAAATAATTCTAACTGCGAATGGGTATCCCCTATAGGGAATATAACTTAATGCGCCGAAATATGCTAAACCTATTTGCATTAAGCTTGTTATAAAGCTAAACTCGTTACTGCCGCCGCCTTAAATTCATCAATGAAATCAAAGCTGTTTATTTATATTTCCTTAATAGTTGATATAGCTATCGCCATATCCAAATTTACAGCCGCTGCATTTACCGGTAGTTCTTCGATGCTCTCAGAAGGGGTGCATTCCGTTATAGATGCGATCAGCCAGTTGTTATTGATCTGGGGTATTGTGGCCAGTAAAAAAAAGCCTGACTACACGCGGCCTTTTGGCTACGGGAAGGAATTATATTTCTGGTCGTTTATCGTGTCGCTGGTTATTTTCATCCTCGGGGGCTGCATTTCATTTTATGAAGGTATCATGCGGCTGAAACAGCCGGCGCTGGAAGGCAGCCAAGGCTGGAACTACAGCATACTGGGCGTTGCATTCCTTTTCACCGCGGTGTCGTTAACCAGTGCATTAAAGGCATTCAACAAACAGCGGGGCGACAAGCCGTTTATCAAAGCGGTTACCGAAAGTAAGGATCCCTCAACTTTTATTGTTTTGCTTGGTGATGTAGGCGATATGCTCGGGCTTATCATTGCGTTCATAGGCGTTTACCTGGGCGCATTATTACACAATCCCTATTATGACGGCGTTGCCTCGATGATCATTGGTGTGGTGATGATCATTATATCCGGATTGTTGGTCAGCGAAAGCAAAAGCTTGCTGATGGGTGAAACCACCAGCAGAAAAACGCTGCGGAAGGTAATGGCGCTGGCCCGGGCCGACGAAGCCGTGATACGGGTTAAAAAGCATTTTTCCATGTATATGGGCCCGGAAGAGGTGATCCTGCAACTGAATACCATTTTTAAGGACAATCTGACAACGGAGCAAATAACCGATGCCATCGAACGTCTTACCAAAACCATCCAGAAGGAGTTCCCGCGCATTAAGCAAATATTCATCGAGCCGGTGAAGTGAATTTTAGTCCATAGTCCATGGTCGATAGTCCATAGAGGTAGATCGTCCGGCTATGGTCCATGGACTATCGACTACAAGCTATTTCTCCAGCGCAAAGCCCCAGTCTTTTCCTTTATCAACAGCGGGAACGCCTTTGTCCATCCAAACCGGCATGGGGGCGCCCTTTAAAAAGTGATCAAAAAACTGTTGCTCGCGGATAGAAATGTCCTTGCGGTTTTGGCGCAGCACCAGGTTATGCGCCTCGCCGTTATATTCAAGCAGCCAAACCGGTTTGCCGAGCCTGCGCAGGGCGGTGAACATTTCTATACCCTGGTACCAGGGCACCGCGCCGTCGGCATCGTTCGACATGATCATCACCGGCGTTTTTACCTTTGGCAACTGGAACAGGGGTGAATTCTGGATGTACAGATCGGGCCGCTCCCATAAGGTAGCGCCGATGCGGCTTTGCGTTTTCTCGTACTGGAACTGCCTGTTAACGCCCGATTCCCAGCGGATACCGCCATAGGCAGATGTCATGTTGGCAACCGGCGCGCCGGCCCATGCCGCGGCGTACATATTGGTTTGTGTAATGAGGTATGCCACCTGGTAACCGCCCCAGCTTTGGCCCTGTATGCCTAAGTGCGCACCGTCTACCCACGGATTTTTTTTCAATGCTTCCACGCCCGAATTAACAAATTCGACAGCCGAACCGCCGGGATGCCCGGATTCATAGCTGATATCCGGCACAAAAACCAGGTAACCGTTGCTTACAAAAAATGAAATAGGTAAACGCGACGGCGTTGGCGCAGGCGGAACATAACTATATAACCCTTCCGATAGCTTCTCATAAAAATAAGAGATCATCGGGTATTTTTTTGCCGGGTCAAAATCTTCGGGCTTATACAGGATGCCTTTGGCGTGATAGCCTTTTGGCGTAGTCCATTCTACCAGCTCGGCAGTGCCCCAATTGTAGGAAGCCTGCTGCGGGTTTGTCGCGCTAAGCTTTGTTTCCTTTTTCAAATCGGAAGAGATGTACAGGTCAGGCGATTGTTGGTAGCTGAATTTGGTGTAAATAAAGCCGGGCGCGTTTTTTGCTTTTTGCAAGCCGCTATAGCCGTTTGGCGCGATAATTACTTTTTCGGGCGCTTTAGGGCTACCCAATTCCTTTTTATAATAGCCCCACTGCTTATTTTCGTCGTTTTGTGCGATAAGCCAGAGTGTTTTTTTCGAAGGGATAAATTTCTCTTCCGGGTCGGTTATCTCGTACCGGAAAATGATCTTCTCCCGGCGGCCGATGCCCGCGGTTAAATTAACCGCGCTGCCTGTAGCCGGGTCAATGCTCCAGATATCATAGCGGTCGTATATCAAAACATTTTTATCATTCTGCTCCCAGCCAGATATGCCATACGGCGAGGGATCGTCGGGCACATCGTTATCCTCGGCGCCCATTTTCACACCTGTGCCTGCCGTTAGATTTACTTTTTTCCCGGTGGCAACCGAGTAGCTGTGCCAGTTTTGGTCCTTCAGATCAAACCAAACCACGTAGTTACCACCCGGCGAAATACTGTATCGGGCCTTCATTCGGCTATTTATCCGTGTGCGCACACCAGTATGCGTATTGATCAAATAAGCTTCCTCGTTCGAGCCGCCTTCCCATTGCGACTGCACACGGGCACCGGTGTCGGTCAATCCCAATGCAAAGTTCGCCTCCGGGTTGTCGGGAACGAAAATGTCCCGTATGCCCTGGTCGGCTAACTGAACCGGTTTTTTATCGGCCGAAGCCGGCCGCACTACAGCAAGATAACTGCGGCGCAGTTCGCGCTGCAGGTTTTTCAGCTGCTGCGGCTGCAAATAATCGTCCTTATAATTCCATATATCCAGTTTGGCTACTTCAAAATCAACGATAGTGGTATCGGCAGGTTTGGGGATTGGCGCTGTGCCGAAAAACAAGCTATTCCCGTTCTTACTGAAATATACGCGCCCGTCGCCGCTAACGGCCCACTTATCAGGTACGCCGGGCATGTCCGGTCCTGCAATAATTTCGGCGGTATCCTTTATAGTATTGTAATAATATAGCTTGAATGGTTTTACCTGTGCTTTTTCCGGGTTTTTCTCGGCAGTAAAGGCAAGCTGTTTGCCGGCATCGTCAAAAACCAGGTTGCGGTAATTTCCCCGGCCCGAGCTTACCTGTTTCAGCGTATCTCTCTCCACATCGTACACAAATAACCCCGGCTTAAAGCTTTTTGACTTGCGGGGCGGTGTAACCGCGAAGGCCAGCAGTTTACCGTTTTTTGTCAGCTGATATTCAGTAACATATTCAAACGAACGCGATTTGCCGCTTAATAGTTGCCTTACGGTGAGTTCCGCTCCGTCGCGGGTTGACGGGGCAATCGTAGTGGCTACGGCTTTTTTCGATGTGTCGGATATAGCCGGTTTTTTTATGGTGTCTGATGGCGATAAAAAGGCAACCACCGCTGCTTTATCGGCTAATTTAAACGAACGCACATAAGGAAACTTCTCAAGGCGGTAGTTGCCGAGCGTAACGATCCCCAGTGTATCCTTTGGATATTCACTTTGCTTCTTTTTTTTTATTCTCGCCAGGCGGGTATCCTTAAAAAAAGGCTTTATCAGCATTACGGCATATTTCGAATCCGCGGTAAAACGCGCTGTATCCGCCCGCGAAACATGGAATTTCCCCGAATTTTTCGCATCGGTGATATACAGGTCGGCATCACCTTCCTGCGGTTTCACTACATACAGCACCCATTTACCATCATTGCTGATGCGTTCGTTTGCCAGGCTTTGCCAGCCATCGTATACCGAATGGTCAAGCGGTTTTTTACTAACTTTTTGGGCCGATGCGGCCAAAAAAGCGGAAACTATTAAAAAGGAGAGTAAAAGTTTTTTCATGTGTGTGTTTGATCAGCACCTAAATATGCTAAAATTTTACCCGGCTGAAAAATTGAGCCGGTAAGTCACAAAATCGTTACTATAACACTAATGGTTCATAGTTAATGGTTCATAGCCGAAGAATGAATGTGTTAATTTGTCCTTTGAATTTAAATAGTTGTGACAATGTAACATACAGGCCTGATTTCGGGCGACAATTTGTCTTTTAAGCGGCCGTGGCAGGAGGTTTGAGCAGGATGTATGAATCAGTTTAAAATAATTGGGATAAGGATAAACATTAATCATAGAAGTTAGTTCTATTTAAATTCTGGTAAATCTTACGTCCTGATCCTGATAGCTATCGGGACTGATTCATATTAACCCAAAACCATTATGAATTTTAACAATTTTACCATAAAAGCACAGGAAGCCGTTCAAAAAGCTTCCGAAATTGCTACCGGCAACCAGCAGCAGGCCATCGAGCCGGCACACCTGTTAAAGGGCCTTTTACTGGTTGATGAAAACGTAATCACTTACCTGCTCAAAAAGCTGAACGTTAATCTTAACCGGTTAAACGAAACGCTGGATGCGCAGATCGCTTCGTTCCCGAAAGTGAGCGGCAGCGATGTTTATTTATCGTCGGCCTCCAATTCGGCGCTGCAAAAAGCGCAGGGCTATTTGAAAGAGTTTAAAGACGAATTTGTATCCGTAGAACATATTTTGCTGGGATTGCTTTCCGTGAACGACAAAGTCAGTACGGCTTTGAAAGACGGCGGTGTAAATGAAAAAGACCTTAAAAAAGCAATTATCAGCTTGCGCGGAGACAACAAAGTGACCGACCAGAATGCGGAAGCTACTTACAACGCGTTAAACAAATATGCCCGTAACCTGAACGAATATGCCGAATCGGGCAGGCTCGATCCTGTGATCGGCCGTGATGACGAGATCAGGCGGGTAATACAGATACTTTCGCGCCGTACCAAAAACAACCCGATACTCGTCGGCGAGCCCGGCGTGGGTAAAACCGCTATTGCCGAAGGTATCGCTTTCCGTATCATCAAGGGCGATGTTCCCGAAAGCTTAAAAACAAAAACCGTTTACTCGCTGGATATGGGCGCGCTGATAGCCGGCGCCAAATATAAGGGCGAGTTTGAAGAGCGCCTGAAAGCGGTGATTAAAGAAGTTACCCAAAGCGACGGCGAGATCATACTTTTTATCGATGAGATACATACCCTTGTAGGCGCAGGTGGGGGCGAAGGCGCCATGGATGCCGCCAATATATTAAAACCAGCCCTGGCCCGCGGCGAATTAAGGGCAATTGGCGCGACCACGCTGAACGAGTACCAAAAATATATGGAAAAGGACAAAGCCTTAGAGCGCCGTTTCCAGATGGTATTGGTTGATGAGCCGGATACAGCCGATGCGATCTCCATTTTAAGGGGATTGAAGGAGCGTTACGAAACACACCATAAAGTGCGCATTAAGGACGAAGCCATTATTGCCGCCGTCGAGATGTCGCAGCGCTATATTTCGGACCGGTTTTTACCGGACAAGGCCATCGACCTGATGGATGAGGCCGCTTCGAAACTGCGTTTAGAAATGGACTCCGTTCCCGAAGTGGTTGACGAACTGGAACGCCGCATTATGCAGCTGGAAATTGAGCGCGAAGCTATCAAACGCGAAAAAGATACCCAAAAGGTAGAAGAATTGAGCGGGGAGATAGCCAACCTGTCGGCCGAACGCGATTCATTGCGCGCCAAGTGGCAGGGCGAGAAGGACCTGGTAGACAGCATTAACCAAAAAGTTGAGCAGATAGAAAATTATAAGCTCGAGGCCGAACAGGCCGAGCGCGCCGGCGACTATGGTAAAGTAGCCGAATTGCGTTATGGCACCATTGTTAAGGCGCAGGAAGAAGTTGAGCGACTGAAAGCCGACCTGCTGGCTAACCAAAGCGACAGCCGGATGCTGAAAGAAGAAGTAACAGCTGAAGATATTGCAGGCGTGGTTTCGCGATGGACCGGTATCCCGGTTTCGAAAATGATACAGAGCGAACGTGAAAAGCTGCTTAATCTTGAAGATGAGCTGCATAAGCGTGTAGCAGGTCAGGAAGAAGCTATAGAGGCCATCAGCGACGCCATACGCCGCAGCCGCGCAGGTTTGCAGGATAAGCGTAAGCCTATAGGTTCGTTCATTTTTTTAGGAACAACCGGTGTGGGTAAAACCGAACTGGCAAAGGCTTTGGCGGAGTACCTGTTTAATGATGAAAATGCGCTGGTGCGGATAGACATGTCTGAATACCAGGAACGGCACTCCGTGTCGCGGCTGATCGGTGCGCCGCCGGGATACGTGGGTTATGATGAAGGCGGGCAACTGACCGAAGCCGTTCGCCGCAAGCCATACAGCGTAGTGTTGCTCGACGAGATCGAGAAGGCGCACCCCGATGTATTCAATATCCTGTTGCAGGTTTTGGACGATGGCCGTTTGACCGACAACAAGGGCCGGGTAGTGAACTTTAAAAACACCATCATCATCATGACCTCGAACATCGGCTCGAATATCATCCAGGAGAATTTCCAGGATTATAACGAAATGGATAAAGATGAGGTGATGGCCAAAACCAAAAACCAGCTGTTTGAGTTGCTAAGGCAAACCATCCGGCCTGAGTTTTTGAACCGGATCGACGAGATCATCATGTTTACACCGCTTGGCCGCGACGAGATAACCGAAATTGTTAAACTGCAGTTTAAGCACGTGCAGCAGACGCTTGCAGAAATGGGTATTCAAATCGAAGCTTCTGAAGAAGCGCTCGACTGGCTGGCACAGCTGGGTTACGACCCGCAATATGGCGCCAGGCCGCTGAAACGGGTGATCCAGAAGAAGATACTGAACGAGCTATCCAAACAGATACTTGCCGGAAAAGTGGATAAGGATAGCAAGATCAAACTGGATATGTTTGATAACCAGTTTGTGTTCATGAATGACAGGCAATTGGTTGATTGAGTTGATTGGGTTGATTAAGTTGAATGAGTTGATTCAACCTAATCCACTTAATCTAACTTAGTCAACTACTCACTTAAAATAATATAAACAAAAGCTGTCTTCGGACGGCTTTTGTTGTTTTGGAGTATAATTTTTAAGCAGAAATAATAAAAAGGGGTGTCATGGTGAGCTCCGTCGAACCACGGCGCGCGGGGCTGACAAATCTCCATCGGAAACATGTTAATGTTCATGAAAGCAAAATGGCGATGGATGGTGTAAAGGCCTTTGCCCACTATGGTTCGACGGAGCTCACCATGACACCTCCCCGCGTTTTATTGATGGACTAGTACTGTGCCAGCAAATGTAAAATAACCAAAATTTCAAACAACGGCCCTTTTTAATGGTTACCATAAGAACAGTTGAACCGACTGCCAAACGATAAACAAAGAATTAAAGATGAAAACTTATAATAATTTAGTGGAAGCCACTAACGATTTGATGAAACGGGGATATACCGCTAACCTTAGCCTGGAAGGCGACACGGTTGACGATAAGGATAAAGGCATCCAGATGACGGCCGATGATTTTGAAATTGATGAGTTTTACCGTTTTGAAGGCGCCAGCAACCCATCGGATATGTCGATCGTTTATGCCGTTACTTCGCGTAAGTACAATTTAAAAGGTATTATCGTGAACGCGTATGGCACTTATGCCAATAACAGCACCTCGGCTATCGAGGCCAAGCTGCATCACCACCAGGTGAGCCACGTTTTAAAGAGCGAGGACAGGCCTACTGTGTAGGCCTCACCCAACCCTCTCCAACCGCGTGCGCTATAGCTTTAGCGGTGGCGCAAGGAGAGCGCTTTAAAAGCACTATTTGATAAGTGAGGTTAGCAACTTTCTTCCCCGCGATTGTATTGCGGCGGTTCCGTTGCGCATCAGGAATTTGATTTGATCGGCCAGTTCTTCGGCGATCCAGGGATACCGGTGCCGCATGTTGAAAAGCGCTTCGCTGGCAAAAACTTTGACGGCGACGAGCACTTTGGGGTCTATCATCCAGTCGAAGCATTGCTCAACCACGGGTTCAAGGTTGAGTTCCTTTAATTTTTGCTGAATGGTTGCAGGGGCTTTTTTACCGGTGATGTGCATCACAATTTTAGCATAATGCCGTTTGCAGCTATCGTTTTTAACTTCTTTGACGCGGGATACAAGATATTCGAGGTCGGGCTCATACAGAGCAGGGTTTTGCAGAAAAACATTCTCCAGTATCCACGCCGCACGGAAGGCGATGTTTTTATCGGGATAAAAAGTCAGGTCGATCAAATCGCGCAAAGCAAACTGCTGCTCTTTTAATATCCGCGTCAGCTCAAGCACTTTGGTTTTGCCGATGGTGTTGGATATTTGTTTTAATAATTCGGCCTGCGTGATCATTTTGAGGTGAAAGGCGAAAGGATAAAGGTTAAAGGTAGTTTTTTGACCTGAAAGGTAAAAGGGGGCTTAAGCGCAATTCAAATTGTCGCTTCGCTATCAAACGTTCCTACGGAACGTGAAAATGGTTTCATATATTTTTCTACCAACCATACGTCCCGATGGGACGATTATTGCAGTTTTCGTCCCATCGGGACGTATGGTCGGTAGCCTGGAAATCAAACCAGCCTTGAGCGTTCCGTAGGAACGCCTGGTGAAAATGCGAAATTTGAATTGCATCCAGGGGCTTTAATTAACTGACCCAAACCATTCAAACATTCCAACCTTTCAACATTACAACAACCTAAACAAAACTTCTACCTTTGCCATCCGTTATTATAGTTTTATACATGGTTAAATTCAACCGTTTTACTTTAGACAATGGCCTGCGGGTGATTGTACACGAAGACAGTACCACGCCAATGGCGGTGCTCAATATTTTATATGACGTGGGCGCCCGCGACGAGGATCCCGGGCAAACCGGTTTCGCGCACCTGTTTGAGCACCTGATGTTCGGCGGCTCGGTAAATATCCCCGATTACGATCAGCCCCTGCAGCGTGTGGGCGGCGAGAACAACGCTTTTACCAGCAACGATATCACCAACTATTATATTACCCTTCCTTCGGCCAATATCGAGACCGCCTTCTGGCTCGAAAGCGACCGCATGCTGAGCCTGGCTTTCAGCAAAAAAAGCCTGGAAGTGCAGCGCAACGTGGTGATCGAAGAATTTAAACAGCGGTACCTTAACCAGCCTTACGGAGACGTTTGGCTGCATTTGCGGCCGATGGTTTATAAAAATCACCCCTACCAATGGGCGACTATCGGCAAGGAAATTAAACATATTGAAGATGCTAAAATTGAAGACGTAAAGGCGTTCTTCAAAAAACACTACAACCCGCAAAATGCCATTATGGTGGTGGGCGGCGATGTGAAAACGGAAGAAGTTAAGCAGCTTGCCGAAAAATGGTTCGGGCCGATACCCGCCGGTGAAAAGTATCACCGCAATTTACCGCAGGAGCCGGATCAGCACGACGAGCGCCGGCAAACGGTAACGGCAAAAGTGCCGCTTAACGATGTGTATATCGCCTTCCAGATGGGCGGTCGGCTGGACGAACAATATTATGTGTGCGAGCTGATGTCGGATATTTTATCGCGCGGAAATTCGTCCCGGTTATACCGGAAACTGGTGCGTGAAAAGCATTTGTTTAGCGAGATACACGCGTACATGAGCGGCAGCCTGGATAAGGGTATGTTTGTGTTCGAAGGCAAGCCGCTTGAAAATGTAAGCGTCGAGACAGCGGAAGCCGCGATATGGGAAGAGCTGGAACGATTAAAAACGGAAGATATTCCCGATCATGAATTAACCAAGGTTAAAAACAAAACCGAATCGACGATGATATTCTCAGAAATGTCGTTGCTGGACAAGGCGATGAACCTGGCGTCGTTTGAGCTGCTCGGCGATGCCAACCTGATGAACCAGGAAACAGAAAAATATATTGCCGTAACCGGCGAACAAATAAAACAACAGGCCAATAAAATATTCAGGAGAGATAATTCATCGACGCTGATCTATTTGGCGGAGAAAAGTTAAGAAGGGTTATTTAAAGGTTGTATGGGTTGTAAATGTTAAAAGAATATTCAAACCCTTACAACCTCTACAACCCTTACAACCTCTACAACCCTTACAACATTTACAACATAAAATGATCCTACACAGAAAAACAGCCCCGGAATTTAAAACCGTCGACCATGTGAACCTGGTAAAGCCGGTACATCAAAAGCTTGACAATGGCTGTAATGTTTTTTGCTTTAACTCGGGCGACCAGGAACTGGTGCGGATCGAGTGGGTATTTAGCAACCTGCGATTTAATCCTGCGAAACCTTTGCTGAATGCCGCTACCGTAAACATGCTGACCGAGGGGACAACCAGTTTATCATCAACAGAAATAGCCGACAAAATAGATTTCTACGGCGCGTTTTTGCAGGTTGATTACGGTCACGACCATTCGGAGGTGATCCTGTACAGCTTAAACAAGCATTTGCAGCACACTTTGCCGGTGGTTCTTGATATTCTTACAGATTCTATATTTCCCGCCCGGGAGCTGGAAACGTTTGTCCGCAACCAGCAGCAAAAACTCCAGGTAAACCTGCAGAAAAACGACTATATGGCGCGCAGGCTTTATAACAAGGCTTTGTATGGCGATACGCTATACGGTTTATGCGCCGAGTGCGACGATTATAATGCCCTGAACCGGGAAGACCTGCAAGCGCATTTTAAAGAGATGTTCCAGCCGTCGAATTGTACGCTGATCATGGCCGGGAAGATCGAAAAGTATACGCAGGAACTGGTAACCAGCACATTTGATAAGAATTGGGCGAACGCTGAAAAGAAAGCAGACATATCACAACCGGAACTGCAATCATCAGCGGAGCATTTTTATTTTACCGAAAAACCGGATGCCCTGCAGTCGGCTATCCGCATGGGGCGGCGCATTATTAACCGCACGCACCCGGATTTCCCGGCATTGCAGGTGTTGAATACGGTTTTGGGAGGCTACTTTGGATCGCGGCTGATGGCGAATATTCGCGAGGATAAGGGTTATACTTATGGCATTGGCTCGGGCATGACGTCGTTAAAGCAAAGCGGGTCGCTTTTTATCGCCACCGAAGTCGGCGCCGATGTTTGCAAAGCGGCGGTGATTGAAATTGAAAAGGAAGTGAACAAATTACGGGCAGAGCTCATCCCGAAAGAAGAATTATCGCTGGTACGAAACTTTATGCTGGGTTCGCTGCTGGGCAGCCTGGAAAATGTTTTTTCGCATGCGGATAAGTTTAAGAACCTGTATTTCTCCGGTTTGGATTATGATTATTATGACCGTTATATTGAAGTGGTGAAAACGGTATCGGCAGAAGAATTGAAAAACCTTGCTGAACAATATTTGGATTGCAGCCAGTTTTATAAGGTTATTGTTGGAAAGTATTAAAGGATTTCGAATTTCGGATTTTAGATTTCGGAATTGTTGAATTTGGTGCATGATCAGGTGCCGCTGTCGCGGTCATTTTCAAATCATCAAATTGACATATTTTCGAATCAATCCCTAAATCCGAAATCGAACATCCGAAATTCGAAATAAATAGTTAGCTTTGCCCGGCAAATAATAACTCCAAATAATTATTTGCCATGCATCCAGACCCCCAAAAATTTGTTGCCGAAGGATTAACTTACGACGACGTTTTATTACTCCCCGCTTATTCTGAAGTTCTGCCGCGCGATGTGGATACCAGCAGCTTTTTAACAAAAAAGATCAGGTTGAACATTCCGATCATTTCGGCCGCAATGGACACGGTTACCGAATCGTCGCTGGCTATTGCTATTGCGCAGGCCGGCGGTATTGGCATGCTGCATAAAAACATGACCATGCAGGCCCAGGCCGAAGAGGTGCGCAAAGTAAAACGCTCGGAAAGCGGCATGATAAAGGACCCTATTACCCTGGTAGAAGGCGCCTTATTAGCCGACGCATTTGGCATCATGAAGGAGTATGGCATTGGCGGCATCCCCGTGGTTGACGCCGAGCATAAATTAAAAGGTATTATTACTAACCGCGACCTGCGTTTCCAAAAGGATATGACCTTGCCTGTAAGCGGGGTAATGACCAAAACCAACCTGATCACCGCCCCCGAAGGTACTACGTTAGTACAAGCCGAGGCCATATTGCAGAGCCATAAAATAGAAAAGCTCCCGGTTGTAAACGCTGACGGGATACTGGTTGGCCTGATCACTTTTAAAGATATCCAGAAAGTAAAAAACTTCCCGAGCGCCTGTAAAGACGAGTTTGGCCGGCTAAGGGTAGGGGCAGCAGTAGGTGTTGCCGCCGACAATATTGACCGGGTTGTTGCTTTGGTAAATGCCGGCGTTGATGTGGTGACCGTTGATACGGCCCACGGCCATTCAAAAGGGGTTATTGAAATGGTTAAACAAATCAAAAAGCTATACCCCGACCTGCAGGTTATTGCAGGTAACGTTGCTACTGCCGAAGGCGCGATAGCGCTGGCGGATGCCGGCGCGGACGCAGTAAAGGTGGGTATCGGGCCGGGGTCTATTTGTACCACCCGCATTATTACAGGCGTAGGTGTTCCGCAGTTATATGCCGTTTATGAATGTGTAAAGGCGCTGGAAGGACGCGGTATCCCGGTTATCGCCGATGGCGGTATCAAACAAACGGGAGATATTGTTAAAGCCATTGCCGCCGGCGCATGCGCGATCATGGCCGGTTCGTTATTTGCCGGGGTTGAAGAGTCACCCGGTGAAACCATTATATATGAGGGGCGTAAGTTCAAGTCGTACCGCGGTATGGGCTCGGTAGAGGCCATGGCAAAAGGCTCAAAGGACCGGTATTTCCAGGATGAAACCGACGTGGTGACCAAGCTGGTTCCCGAAGGGATCGTGGGCAGGGTGCCCTATAAAGGCACGATGAGCGAAGTGGTATACCAATATATCGGCGGTTTACGTGCCGGTATGCACTATTGCGGTGCGGCTAAAATTGAGGAACTGCAAAAGGCAAAATTTGTGCGTATCACCGCAGCCGGTATGCGGGAAAGTCACCCGCACGATATTACGATAACCAAGGAAGCGCCGAATTATACGAGATAGAGATTAGGTTAAAAATTTCATTAATTATCTCATCATTAATTCAATAACTAAATAAATCACTAATTCACCAACTCACTAAATCACCAACTAATTGAAATCCATCTGTGTATTCTGCGGGGCTAATTTTAACGGCGACCCGGTATTAAAACAAACTCTTGAGCAACTGGCCGAAGTTATGGTGAGCCGGGGCATGGACCTTGTGTATGGCGGCGGACGCGTTGGCGTAATGGGCCTGCTGGCCGACGAAGTGTTGCGCAGAGGGGGAAAAGTAACCGGCATCATTCCCCAGTTTTTAATGGATAAGGAAGTAGGGCATACGGGTTTAACTGAACTGCATATCGTAAAGAATATGCACGAACGCAAGCAGCTGATGAACGACCTTTGCGATGGCATTGTCACCCTTCCCGGCGGCCTGGGTACGCTCGAGGAATTTTTCGAAGTATTGACCTGGCTGATGCTGGGTATTCACGAGAAACCGGTTGGTTTGCTGAACATCAACGGCTTTTACGACCACCTGCTGATGCAAATGGACCTGATGGTTGAACAGCGCTTTTTAAAGCCCGGCAACCGCAATCTGCTGATCACTTCAACTGATGCCATTGAACTCATCGACCTGATGGAAAATAGTAATCTAAAACCGGATGATATCTGGTATAAAGATAAAATTTAAGTCTTGAGTCGTTAGTCTGTAGTCTTGTCTGGCTCAAGACTAACGACTTCAGACCCAGAACTCCCCTAACGTTTCCTTAAAACTCCGGCTAACGGGTGCTGCTTGTTTTCTACAGGCTGCAATACCATTGTCAGATGAGGCCTCTGTAAAATTGAACCCAATTTTTTCAATTCGGGTAATACATTAAATCGCTTGCACAAATAAGTTATCAATAACAGGATCATAATATTTATATTAGAGTTTTGAAAGATAATTTACACTCAATCGTCTTATACGTTATCTTTTAAATTAAGATACATAATTTAAAAGATATTTTTTTAGTTATGGGAAAAGAAACGGTTGACGACCTGGTGCGGTTCCTGCTGCCGTATCCCGATAGCATAAAAGCCGCGGCCTTATGGCTGAGGGCGTTTGTTTGGGACCTTTACCCCGAAACCAATGAGCTTATTTATGATAATTATAACGCGGTTGCCTTTGGCTGGTCGCTGAGCGATAAGTTAGGCGATGTTTTTTGCAGTATCGCTGTTGCCCGCGATCATGTGAATTTTGGTTTTAACTGGGGAGTACGTCTTGCCGATCCAAAGAAGATATTACTCGGAAACGGCAATCAGTACCGTTATATCCAGGTAAGGGTAAAGGAAGACTTTCCTGAGGAATACATTAAACACTTACTGGAACAGGCTTACGCTGACAGGCTCGAACAAAAGAAGCCACTTAAAAAGGAATTTAAAGGCGAAACCATCGTGAAGTCTATATCGCCGGTTAAAAAGAGGCCGTCTTAGAGAGGTTAGAGATTAGAGATAAGCGATTAGAGGTTGGAGGTTAGGGAAATCGGTTTTAACTCTCTTTTAACAAGCAAAACCAATTCTAACCTCCAATCTCCAACTCTAATCTCTTCTTCAGCCAAGTAATTTTGTATTTGCTATATTTGGCTTCAAACAAACCAATCTCTAACCTCTGATCTCTAACCTCCAATCTCTCCCATTACATGGACATCGAATTCAATAAATACGAGGATATAAACAAACAGCTGGTTTATGAGCTGGACACGCGGCTGAAAAAGATATTCCTGGGCGGGGGCGAAAAAGCCGCAGCCAAACAAAAGGAGAAAGGGAAGATGCTGGCCCGCGAGCGCGTGGCTTATTTAATTGATGACGATAAACCCTGGCTTGAAGTAGGCGCTTTTGCCGGCGACGGCTTATATGCCGAGCATGGCGGCTGTCCGTCGGGTGGGGTGGTTTGCGGGATAGGTTATGTGTCGGGGCGGCAATGCGTGGTTGTTGCCAATGACGCGACGGTTAAAGCCGGTGCATGGTTCCCGATAACGGCCAAAAAAAACCTGCGGGCGCAGGAAATCGCCATGGAAAACCGCCTGCCTATTATTTATTTGGTCGATTCGGCGGGTGTTTATTTGCCTTTGCAGGATGAGATTTTTCCCGATAAAGAACATTTTGGACGTATTTTCCGCAACAATGCGATCATGAGCAGTATGGGTATCATACAGATCGCTGCCATTATGGGATCATGCGTGGCTGGCGGCGCTTACCTGCCTATTATGAGTGATGAGGCGATGATCGTGGAAGGGACCGGGTCGGTTTTCCTTGCGGGATCATACCTGGTAAAATCAGCCATTGGCGAGGATGTGGATAATGAAACGCTTGGCGGCGCGACAACACAATGCGAGATCTCGGGCGTTACCGATTACAAGCATCCAAATGATAAGGCCTGCCTGGATTCGATCCGAAACATTATGGGCATGACCGGCGATTTCCCGAAAGCGGGGTTCGACCGCATCAAATCATCGCCACCAAAACTAAACGAAAAAGACATTTACGGCATACTGCCGGATAACCGCGAAAAGGCCTACGACATGATGGAGGTGCTGCTGCGCTTACTGGATAATTCGGAATTTGAAGAATATAAGGCCGGTTACGGACAATCGATCATTTGCGGGCTGGGCCGTATTGACGGCTGGGCGGTAGGCATTGTGGCCAACGAGCGTAAAGTGATCAAATCAAAAAAAGGAGAGATGCAGTTTGGCGGGGTGATCTATTCCGATTCAGCCGATAAGGCCACCCGTTTTATCATGAACTGCAACCAAAAGAAGATACCGCTGGTGTTTTTGCAGGATGTTACCGGCTTTATGGTTGGCAGTCGCGCGGAGCATGGCGGAATCATTAAGGACGGCGCCAAGATGGTGAACGCCGTCGCCAATTCGGTGGTGCCCAAGTTTACTATCGTGATCGGCAACTCGTACGGCGCGGGCAACTACGCCATGTGCGGCAAGGCTTACGACCCGCGACTGATATACGCCTGGCCCACGGCAAAGATCGCGGTGATGGGCGGCGGCTCGGCGGCAAAAACACTGGTACAGATACAGGCAGCCGGGTTGAAAGCTAAAGGCGAAGAAGTGGACGATAAAAAGGAGGCCGAATTACTTAAACAAACCACCGACCGTTACAACGCGCAAACCACACCGTATTACGCATCCGCCCGGTTGTGGGTGGACGGTATTATCGACCCGCTCGAAACGCGTAAGGTGATCTCGATGGGGATTGAGGCAGCTAACCACGCGCCGATTGAGAAAGCGTTTAATGTGGGAATAATACAAACGTGATTACGTAGAGACGCAATGCATTGCGTCTCCGGACGAATGTCTCCCAACGAATGTCAATTTGGAAGAATTTCACAGACGTCAAGGTCCGAGACGCAAAGCATTGCGTCTCTACCATATTTTTTAAATTAACCAGGTTCAAGTATTACGTTTCTGCAATTTTCTTATCTTCAAGCCATGAAAAAACTGTTACTGCCACTGCTACTCCTCTTCCTAACAAAGACCTACGCCCAAACGCCGATGCAAATTCACCAGCGGGCTATTTTGGTGGATACGCATAACGATTTTCTGTCGAACGAGCTGATCACCCACCTGGATGGGGGTAAACTGCAAACTACCGGCAACTTCGACCTGGTGCGTGCAAAGGAAGGCGGGCTTGACGTGCAGGTGTTTTCGATATGGTGCGGGCCGCAATACGGGAAGGGAACAGCGTTTAAATTTGCTAACAGGGAGATCGACTCGCTTTATGCGCTTATTCGCCGGTATCCTAATAAAATTGAGTTGGTACGTAATTCAGTCCAACTTGAAAATGCGGTAAAACATAAAAAGCTGGCCGCAATGATAGGGGTGGAGGGCGGCCACATGATCGAAGACCGGATGGATTATATCGACAGCCTGGCCAAACGCGGCATGTGTTATTTAACCCTTACATGGAACAACAGTACCTCGTGGGCCAGTTCGGCAGCGGATGAGACAACCCGGCGCGACAGCCTGAAGCATATCGGTCTGACCGATTATGGCAAACAGATCGTACGTCATTTGAACGACCTGGGTGTGATGATAGACCTGTCTCACCCCGGCGAACAAACTTTTTACGATGTGCTTGCTACTACCACCAAGCCGGTTATCGCGTCGCATAGCTGCGTTTATACCTTAAATCCGTTCAGGCGTAATTTGAAAGATGATCAGCTTAAAGCGCTTGCAAAAAACGGCGGCGTTGTATTCGTTAACTTTTATAGCGGGTTTATTGACAGCACGTATACAAAAAAGGTTGATGTTTTCTACAAACGGCACCAGTTGGAGGTAGATTCGTTGTTTAAAATATACCATGATGAGGACCTTGCAAAAATACGGCTGAATGCTCTTTATAAAGCCGAATCGGATAAGATACGCCCGCCATTGGGCCTGCTTATTAAACATATCGACTATATAGCAAAGCTGATCGGCGTTGACCATGTGGGGATCGGCTCGGATTTTGACGGCGCCGAATCGTACCCGCTTGGTATGGATAGCGTTAGCGATTATCCGAAGATCACGGCAGAGCTGTTAAAGATCGGCTACAGCGAAAAGGATATCGACAAAATTTTAGGCGGCAATTTTATAAGGGTGCTAAAGGCGAATACGGGGAAGTAATTGCATTTTACAAACCGGATTGGTCCCCAATCTATTTACCAATCTCTGACTAATAAAATCACCCTTTTTGTTAAATTTGCGCTACAATCCAAATACGAATGTCTGAAAATACTGAACACGTAAAATGCCTGATCATAGGCTCCGGCCCGGCTGGGTACACTGCTGCCATATATGCTTCGCGCGCTGATTTGAACCCGGTAATGTACACCGGTATGCTTGCGGGCGGCCAGCTTACGCAAACCACGGACGTTGAAAATTATCCTGGCTATCCGCTTGGCATACAAGGGCCCGAGATGATGGAGAATTTCCGCAAGCAGGCTGAGCGGCTCGGCACTGATATCCGGTATGGCTACGTTAGTTCGGTTGATTTTTCGAGCCTGCCGCATAAGGTGGTGGTTGACGATGTTAAAACCATTTTGGCAGATACGGTTATTATATCTACCGGCGCATCGGCAAAGTGGCTGGGGTTAGAGTCGGAGCAAAAATACAGCGGCTTCGGCGTTTCGGCCTGCGCGGTGTGCGACGGCTTCTTTTTCAAGGGACAGGATGTAGCAATAGTAGGAGCGGGCGATACTGCCGCTGAAGAAGCAACCTACCTGGCAAAGTTATGCCGCAAAGTATATATGATCGTTCGCAGGGATGAGTTCAGGGCGTCAAAAGCCATGGTTCACCGCGTGCTGAATACAAAAAATATTGAAATATTGTACGATACTGAAACGAAGGAAATTGTCGGCGACGGCCAGAGCGTAACAGGTGTTACGGTTATGAATAACAAAACAAACCACGAGAAGACCCTCGACGTAACCGGTTTTTTTGTGGCGATAGGACACCAGCCGAACACCGAGATTTTCAGGGGATGGATACACATGGATGAAACCGGTTACATCAAAACCACACCGGGTTCAACCACTACCAATGTTGAGGGCGTGTTTTGCTGCGGCGACGCGCAGGACCATATTTACCGCCAGGCCGTAACAGCGGCAGGCACGGGATGCATGGCCGCTATTGATGCCGAGCGTTACCTAGCCGCTAAGCGTCACGCGGTGACGGCTTGAGGTTAGAGATTGGAGGTTGGTCGGAAAGTCAGTAAAGTCCCTGCCTGCGGCGGGCAGGCGAAAGAAGCTTCAACTGAAGTTTCGGTTAAAATAACTTAGCTAACGATATACAAGTTGAGACAAAGATAGAATTTATTTAGGTGGCCAAATATATATAAACACCTGCCACAGCAAAAGAATAAAGGCTACTATACCTGCGCTCCATGTTGCCCATATCAGCCTACGCGCGTACGATTTTGTTTGATATTCATTTTGATTGGCATTAATCATTTGTTGTTTATATCCGCCTTGTTGATGAAAAACCGCTCCATCAAAAGTCAATACGTAATGGTCGCCCCCATCAGCGATTAATTCACCTGCGAATGAATAATGTTCTTGTAAAGTCAGGTATTGGTCTTTAACCAATTTATCTAATATCAGTGCGGTTAGAGTTCTGTCATTAATTACTTTGTCCGCAACTATCATTATAACCGCCCGCATTTTGCCGAAACCAATATCAGACGGGTTTTTAACAAAAAAGGCCAATACATAATCTAATTGCTCAATAGGAGAGAGCTTTTTAACACCCATTATTTGTTCTCTTGTTTCGGTGGTTCTTTAGGCTTAATGAAAAACACTTTCATAGCGCCATCAAAACTCCCATTTATAGAAAGGTTGCTTTTTTCGTATTTTTCCGGGCGCGGTTTCGCCTCTTTCTTCTTTGCCATATTCAAATTTATGAAATTAGTTTAGCATAAGTCAAACGCTTGTTATTAACGCTCTGAAACGCATTTTAAAAATGGGTTATGTCGGCTATTTTGGGACTGTTGTAGCGATAACCGAATTCGTAGCAAATATGACAAAAATCCAAATTATAAAACCAAATGTCGTATCTTGCAAAGAACGCTTGCAAGTATCGCAGGAAAGTGCGATGTTTGCTATTTGATAACAAAACAGGAAAGGCCATCCTTTACGGACAGCCTTTTTTAACGCTCTCGAGGCAAACCTGTACTAACAAGAGTGGCTACTGGCGATTTTCCGCAAATAACTTATGAGGAAAATGCGACGATTCGCAACTCTAATGTGGTCTACAGTATATATTTGCTGTACTGAACCACGCTTAATCAGTATCTTATTTGGGTAGCAAATTGCTACCCTTTTTTATTCCAGTTCGTTTAGTGAATAAATATATCTCCTATTTTCCTTATAGCCATTAAGCCGCCCATTCCTGTATTCTATGGATGCGGCATCAGTTAGGCGTTTAGTAAGCTTATCTATATGTAACCTTTTATCGAATTCGTATATGTATTGAGATACTTGAAGCATGTTAGCCGAACCAAAATGTTTTAGTGCAAAATGCAGTTGCTGTACAGCACTAAAAAACGGGCTATATTCGCCATTTTGTAATTGCTCTGAATAGGGTTGGTCGGATTTAATAACGGAACCTCTCACGTTTGGTTGAAAAAAATGGATTGCCGTATTTAGCCGTTTAAGTTCATTAACCAGCTTTTCCCTCTTTATCAGGAGAGATTTAAGAATTTGTTCGTCTGTTACATCGTCTATTACTTGCATAGCATTTATCTAACGAGTACAAGTATAGAAAAAAATATTCGATAATACGAATGAGAGCGCTCGAATACGAATAAACTTATCCACAACAAAAAAAATGCTGTTGATAAACTTATAACAATGGAGAATGATTTTAAAAATTAGAACTTGTATATCGTTACCATAACTTAAGTTATATCTGGAGATCGGGTGTTAATGCGTTGAGAACGATTGGTAACGAATGGTAATTATAATTAGGGTTGATACAATAAAAGTCATAAATTAGACAAAAATCGGCGGGATCTTTAAATCTGAGGAAACTGCGTTCAACAACTTAACTAATTATAGCAATGGGAAAAGGTGATAAAAAAACCCGGAAGGGTAAAATAGCAATAGGATCGTACGGTAAAAAACGCCCGCATGATTTGAAAAAAGATAAACATACTGCGGCGGCTCCGGTGAAAGAGGAAAAGGCTCCCGCTAAAGACGAAAAGACTACGGCTAAAGAAGAAAAAGCCCCGAAAGAAGAAAAAAAATAATAACTAACCATCCCTCACCAGGGGTGGTTTTTTTACGGCATTTCACAAGCGGCCGGGAATTTTTTACCCCGCCGGATGAATTTTTTCTAAATTCTGTTAACTTCACCGCTTCATCTTACAGGAATAATTTTGTTATATGTTTAAGAAAATATTTTTACTGCTTTGTGTATACCTGGCTGTTGCTACAGGTGCGGCCAATGCACAGGATGCTAACCCCAGCCTCGGAATCATCCCGGCACCGGTTTCGGTCAAAAAAACATCCGGCGAGTTTATATTGAGCCAGCAAACCACATTACTGGCCGACAGTGTTACCAATAAGGCGGTGCTGTTTTTAACAGACTATATACAAAATAAAGCCATGCTGCGCGTGCAGCTTAAACCCAATAACGGCGCGGGCGCTGCCAATAGCCTGGTACTTACCAGCACAGGCGCCGACGATCTGCCCGCGGATGGTTACCGGCTGACGATCACCCCGCAGCAAGTTATTATTGCCGGAAAAGGCGCCGGGCTTTTTTATGGGGTGCAAACCTTTATACAGCTGATGCCGCTTGAGCATGGCGCAACAATTAAATTGCCCTGCGTGCAGGTAGAAGATTACCCGCGCTTTGGCTACCGGGGATTAATGCTGGATGTGTGCCGCCACTTTTTTTCGGTTGAATTTGTGAAAAAGTATATCGACCTGATGGCCGCCTACAAGCTCAACAACTTCCACTGGCATTTAACCGACGACCAGGGCTGGCGCATCGAGATAAAGAAATACCCGAGGCTTACCCAAATCGGCAGTCAGCGGGCGCAAACGGTTATCGGCAACTATCACGACCGTACGCCGCAGCAATTTGATAATACGCCTTATGGCGGATATTATACGCAGGACCAGATACGCGACGTAGTAAAATACGCGGGCGACCGGTATATCACCATTGTACCCGAAATTGAAATGCCCGGCCACTCGGAAGCCGCACTTGCTGCTTACCCCGAACTGGGCTGCAACCCAGGGTATCCTTACAAGGTAGCCGAAACCTGGGGCGTATTTCATGATATTTATTGCCCGTCGGAAAAAACGTTTGGCTTTTTAGAGGATGTCTTAACCGAAGTGATGGGCTTATTCCCGGGTAAGTTTATCCATGTCGGCGGTGACGAAGTGCCGAAAGACGACTGGAAAAAATCGGCATTTTGCCAAAAGCTGATGAAACAGCTGGGATTAAAAACGGAAGATCAGCTGCAAAGCTATTTTATACAGCGGATCGAGAAATTTGTGAACTCGAAAGGGCGTAGTATCATTGGCTGGGACGAAATACTTGAAGGCGGCCTTTCGCCCAACGCTACCGTAATGAGCTGGCGCGGCGAAGCAGGCGGTATTGCCGCGGCGCAGCAAAGCCATAACGTGGTGATGACCCCCGGCAGCGGCGGATTATACCTCGACCAGTTGCAGGGCAAGCTGAACGTTGAGCCCCTGAGCATTGGCGGGTACGATCCGTTAAGCAAAATATACAGCTATAACCCAACCCCGGCCGTTTTAACCCCTGAACAGCAAAAGTTTATACTGGGCGTACAGGCCAATGTGTGGACGGAATACATCCCGACCGACAATAAGGTGGAATACATGATATTACCCAGGCTACTTGCCCTGTCGGAAGTGGCATGGACGCCTATTGCCAATAAAAACTATACTGATTTTGCCAATACACGCCTGCCCAATCACCTGGCCTGGTTTGACAAGCATAATTTCGATTATCGTGTACCCCCGGCTATCGGGACGCAGGATACCATTATGTTCGGTACACAAATGCATGTGAATTTAAAATCGCCGGTTACCGGTGCAAAAGTTTACTATACTATTGATGGTTACACGCCGCGCGAAACAGATATGGAATACACTATCCCGATGACCTATAATGTGCCGCCGGACCAATACCGCGACCTGGAAACTATCGTGATCACACCATCCGGTAAACGAAGCGTGGTAACGCATGTGGTGGTGTATAATAAAACCCCATTGCCTGCGGTTAATTACACCGGAAAGGCCCAGGGCGCTAAATACCAGTTATATTCGGGTGAGTTTACCGGCGTCGGCCAGTTAAAGGAAGCCGCTGTTTTGGATACCGGCGTTGTGATGAGCTTTAATACGGCTCCCTTCAGGAAAAATATGCACGGGTTCGGGATAATATACAGCGGATTTATCCGTATTGATACGGACGGGAATTACGGTTTTTCAACATCATCGGCAAACGGATCGTCCTTATTGATAGATGACCAGCTTGTTGTTGACAACGATGGTAAGCACGGCGTATTTGACCAGGGCGGAACGGTGCCTTTGCAGAAAGGTTACCATAAAATAACGATAAAATATTTTGACAACGGCAGCACGGGAAGCCTGAAAGTTTTTATGACCATTCCGGGCAAACCAAAGGGCGAACTTTCGCCGGATATGCTTTATAACTAACGCGATGAACAGGATACACGGGTTTTATTTGTTTTTGCTGACAGGCCTTGGCCTGCTTGCCGCTTGCAGTAACAACGACAAAAAACCTGCGTCCGCGTCCGTGCCCAAAGCGACAAAACCGCTGCTGATGGAGCCTTTCCGCTATCACAAGATGATCGAGGTTTCGCCGGGCCAGGATTATGACGTATTGAGCTGGGGGAGAGGTTCTTCGGCAAAAGGCGCGTTCGCTATCCTGCATTCCGATTCGGCCGCAGCCAGATACACCACCACAACCGGCGACCTGGACGGTGCTATCGTTGACGTTTACAACTCCGACATGGACCTCGACGGCAACCCGGAAATAATCATCCAGGCCAAAGGGAAGGACACTATCAACTACACCAATATTTATGCCTATGAATTTGGCGGCGAGAAAGCGCAAAAGCTTGATTTCCCCAAACTAACCAAATCCCAAAGAAAAGGCTACCGCGGCGATGATAATTTTTATATCAAAGACGGTATCCTGATGCGCGAGTTCCCCATTTATGATGGCAACAGCTCCGGCGCCAAACCGACCGGCGCAAAACGGCAGCTGCAATACGGCCTGCGCAACAACAGTTTCACCGTAAAACAACTGAGCAAGGATTCAACGAGTACAAGCGGGAATAAAGCTGCGGTGACTGCACCTGCGAAAGCAACAGCGAGCGTTGAGAAATCTACCTCATCTACGAAAGTCAGCAAACACAAAGGAAAGAAAACGCGGAAGCATGTTGCTGAGAAGAAGCATAAGAAGAAGCGGAGAAGGCATCGGAGTGAGTAGGGTGGTTTTCTTGATTAAGTGTGGTTGCCACAAGCGGGACGGTTGTCGGAGCGAAGAGCCCAGTGTTGCCAATTAATTATCCAAAATGAAAACACAATGAAAAACGTTATCACATTATTCACAACTATTCTACTTGTATTGATATTCCTCTCCTGTAATAATAAAGAAGGGGGGAAACAAAAGAAGGAAAAAGAACAAATTGTGACAGGTGTCCCCGAATACACAAAATTAGTGAATAATGAAAAGGAGAGGACCCGCCTTTGGAAAGCGGCTATTGATAGTGGCGACTTCCGCGCCTATAACAAAATCGCGGTCGCATATTTTATGTCGTATCGATCAATTGACCTTTATTACTATTCACTGATCATGGCTAATAAATATCATTGTCCTGAAGCATATTACAATTTGCACATGGTTTTGACAACTCAGACTTCCACAGGCGATATGGTACTGCTTAGTAAGGATAAAGACACCAAAAGCCTGGCACTTTATTATCTTTTTAAAGCCAGTGAATTAGGTTCCATAAAGGCGAAGGATGATATTGAATTGGAGTTTGGTAAAGGCAAATCTCTGGCGAATTCATCATTTTTTCTTAAGCAGTTAATGCACCCATGAGCCACACGCTACCGCAAGCGTCCCGCTTGTGGCAAGGACCAACTGGCAGCGGAATCAATTAGTTTTTTGGCGTGTTCAGGGGTGTTCGGGGTTGTTCGCGCCTGTTCGGGGTGTTCGCACTCCACCAAAAGCGAACGCAACGCCTGGTCAATTGCACATTTGATTTCATCTGCACATCTAAACATTTGCGCATTAATTCGCACATTTGCATTATCCCAGATCCAAGCATGCATTTTTTATATCCTGCTTTTCTTTTTGCATTATTTACACTTGCCATACCGGTACTCATCCACTTATTTAATTTCCGCAGGTACCACAAGGTGTATTTCAGCAATGTGCAATTTTTAAAGGAGATTCAGGAGAAGCAGTCGCACCGTAAAAATTTAAAGGAGCGGTTGATACTGGCGGCCAGGATGCTGGCGCTGGCGTTCCTGGTACTTGCATTTGCCAAACCATATATCCCCGGGCAAAACGCGGCCAGCGCGGGCAAGCGCCACGCGGTGAGCATATTTGTCGACAATTCGTACTCCATGCAAACCCTTAACCGGGAAGGCACGCTGCTCGACGAGGCAAAACGAAGGGCAAAGGAAATAGCTTCAGCTTACAGCATTAACGATAGTTTTCAGCTGCTTACGCAGGATTTTGAAGGCAAACACCAGCGCCTGTTAAACCGCGATGAATTTATCGATGCAGTTGATGCTGTAAAGATCAGTCCGCAAAGCCGGAGCCTGCAGCAAATCATCAGCCGGCAGCAAAGCTTGCTGGATATGCATAAAAATTTGCTGCGATCCGTTTATGTAATTTCGGATTTTCAAAAAAATATGGCCGGTTCGCAGCCGGTAAAGGCTGACACAAATGTACGCGTCAGCCTGGTGCAGCTTAAGGCCAATGCGCTGGCCAATGTAGCCGTTGATTCGATCGCCCTGCTTAGCGCCGTACACCGGCCCGGCGAAAGCGAGAAGCTGGTGGTAAGGCTGCACAACTACGCGGACGAAGCAGCTGAAAAAATCCCGCTTAAACTGCTAATCAACGGAACACAAAAAGCGCAGGGAAGCTACACGCTGAAGGCGCGGTCGGTACAATACGATACCCTGGTATTTTCGGGACTGCAACCCGGCTGGCAGCGCGCCGAAATAACCCTGCAGGATAACCCGGTGACCTTCGATAACCAGTTTTATTTTTCGTTTAATGTACAGCAGCAAATGCCCCTTTTGTTGGTTGACGGCGGTACGCCGAACAATTATTTAAAAGCGGTTTTTGGTGCCGATGCCTTTTTTTCGGCCAAACGCGTTCCCGACGGCAATGTGGATTATGCGGCATTGAATAGTTATCCCTTGATTGTTTTGAGCGATATCAAGGCCATCTCGACCGGGCTGGCGCAACAATTGAAGGCCTATGTAAGCAAGGGCGGAACGCTGGTTGTTTTTCCGTCCTCAGATGCAGATTTAAATAGCTACCAATCGCTGCTGCAGCCGATGAACGCGGCCTACCCGGTAAAACTGGTAGCCGAAGCCACTAAAGTATCGGGCATTAACCTGCAAAGCCGGGTGTTTAAAAATATTTTTGAAAGTTTTCCTCAAAATCCTGATCTGCCGGTGCTAAAGCAATATTACCAGTTCAGCACATCGGCAAATAACCGGGCTGAAAGCATCATGTCGCTGCCGGGGCAGCCTTTTTGGGCCGGCTATGCCAGCGGAAAAGGAAGGGTGTATGTTTCGGCTGTTGCGCTTAATGAAGATTTTAGTAACCTGCCCCGGCATGCATTGTTTGTGCCTGTGATGTTCCGGATAGCGCTGCTTAGCGGGCACGACCAGCCGTTATTTTATACTTTAGGTCGCGATCAAACAATTGAAACCGCTCCGATACAAATCAGCGGCAAGCAATTATTGAAACTGGTAAAAGGAAATCAAAGCATTATAGCTGATACCAAACAACGGGAGGGGAGTAGCCTGCTTTATATAGCGGATCAACTGCACGAACCCGGTCTATATGATCTGAAAAAGCAAGATAGTATTGAGGCCGTTTTTGCATTTAATGATAACCGGAGCGAATCTGACCTGAGTTATTTGAGCAGCGCCGAACTCGGCAAATTGGTGCCGCAGGCGTCGCCGGTTTTACAAACCGGGAAAGGCTCATTAAGAGATGCGGTAACTGAAATAAATTTCGGCGTACAATTATGGAAACTTTGTATAATTTTGGCATTGTTCTTCCTGGGCGCCGAAATAACATTGATCAGGTATTATAAAACTAGTAATCAGCCAGTTTCGCAACCGGGATAACGGATACAAAACCCACCTAAAGCAGCGCAAATGAATTTGCTTATCAAATCCGCAACCATTATTGACCCTAACTCGCCTTTTGACCAGCAAACCGCAGATATTTTAATTGAGAAAGGTGTCATCACCCGGATAGCCAGCCAAATTGATGTTGATGGCGATATGGTGGATGCAGAAGGCAAATGTGTTTCCCCTGGATTTTTTGACCTGAACTGCAATATTGGCGAGTTGGGACTGGAAACCAAGGAAGACCTTTATACAGGAACAAGGGCCGCAGCCGCCGGAGGCTTCACCGGGGTTGCATTGATGCCAAATACCATACCCCCGGTGCACTCAAAAGCCGAAATCGAATATTTACTGAACCGGGCGCAAAAAAATTTGGTGGACGTTTATCCACTGGGCGCCATATCCCACAAACGGGAAGGCAAGGACCTGGCCGAAATGTATGATATGTATTTAAGCGGCGCAAAAGCGTTTACCGATGGCAACAGGCCGGTGCAGGATGCAGGGCTTATGGAGCGCGCGCTATTATATGCACAAGGGTTCGATGCGATGGTTTTCTCCTACCCAGAGGATACCGCGATCGCCGGCAAGGCTAAAATAAACGAAGGCGAGATAAGCACTTTAATGGGCATGAAAGGCATTCCGTCGCTGGCCGAAGAGCTGATGATAGCCCGCGACCTTTACCTGGCTGAGTACACCGTCTCAAAGATACACTTCAGTACCATTTCAACCGTGCGTTCGGTGGAGCTGATACGCGAAGCTAAACGCAAGGGGCTCGAGGTAACCTGCGACGTAGCTGCTCACCACCTTGTACTTACTGACGAAGCATTGACAGGCTTCGATAGTCAATACAAAGTTAAACCGCCCCTGCGCACGCAGGACGATGTTGATGCGCTGATCGAAGGATTGAAAGACGGTACAATCGATGCTATCGTTTCCCAGCACACACCACACGAAATAGAATTTAAGGACGTGGAATTTGAGGTGGCCGAGTATGGTATGATCGGGCTGCAAACCGCATTTTCACTTGCGATAAAGGCCGGGCTGGATATCGGCCTGATCATCCAAAAACTGGCGATCAGTCCGCGCGAAATATTAAACATAGATATCCCGGTTATAGCCGAGGGGCAGCTCGCTAATCTCGTTCTTTTCGACAAAGACGAGGAGTGGGAGTACAGCACCAAAAATAACCGTTCCAAATCGTGTAACTCGCCCTTCATAGGGCAGCATTTAAAAGGAAGGGTGCTTTTAACGATTAATAATAACCATCTCTACAAATAAAATAAATCATGATCGACCCAAAAGTAAGATCCGCCGTTAGTGCCGGTTTGGAAGCATTTTCAAAATACGGCAGCTTCAATGCTAAACCGCTAACCAAAGAATTTGAAGATGTATTTGCATCGGATATGGATTTTTTAACCAAGGTTGATCTGCTTGACGAAGTTTTCGATAATCATCCCAAACTGGACAGTTTGCGTGAAGTGTTTTTTGATCTGCTGATGATCAATTTCTTTAGCGCGGATGTTAAAAAACTTGAAGAAGATTACCTTGACACACCGGAATGGGAGGACATTGAGGAGCAGACCCTGGATAGAGGAACAGAGCTGCTGAACCTGCTGCTTTATCTTAATGAATGTGAAGATGAGGATATCGAGCCGGAACTGGAGGATTACCTAAAAGAATTTTTGCTGGTGGATGAAGACGAGTTCCAGGATGAGTACCGTATCTACGAGCCGGTAATAGCTCACCAGGTGCTAATGGATAGCCCGGTGGAAGAAATTGGCAAGGTAGCGTCGAAACTGCCAGAAGACTCGGAGTTAAAGGAACTGTTTTACCCAATGATGTGCTTTTTCCAGAATATCAGCCCATCTGCCGAAGAAAAAGATGCGGTTGCCGGTAAGGCTATAGACAAAGCATTTGATATGGCGGTATTGGAAATATTGCTTAACTTTAAATAAAACCTAAATCCCATAATCATGGAAAAAATTGCAACACAAAACGCAACCAAAGTGGCCACCAAATGGGCTGTTATTTATGTAATAACCTCAATCGTGATCACCTACTTGTTTCAGCTCCTAAATATTGACCAGAGTTCGGGCGTAAAATATTTAGGGTATATTCCTTTTATCGCTTTCTTATTGCTGGCACAAAAGGAGTATAGAGACCAGTTGGGCGGCTTTATGAGCTTTGGCGATGGGTTTTCAGCCGGTTTTCGATATGCTGTTTTTGCCGGGGTAATGCTGGCTGTCTTTATTTTTATATACCTGACATTTTTAAGCCCGCAGATATTGGAACAGTCGATAGCTTCCCAGCAGGGCAAATTTAAGGAGCAAGGCCTGTCAAGTGAGCAAATTGAACGTGCGAATGACATCGGCAGAAAATATGGGGCTGTCATCGGCGCATTTGGCGCTGCCATCGGCTCCGCTATTTTGGGCGCTATCCTGGCGTTGATCGGTGCCGCCATCTTTAAAAAGGAGCGCACACTTGCGGATATTGAGCGTGACTCCGCTTCGTATACTGATCCGGCGGTATAAAAATTAAAAGGCTAACATAAAAAAAGTGCCCCGTTTTCGGGGCACTTTTTTTATGTTAGAATAGCTTCGATTATTTCTTCATCACCTGTTTCACAATATCATTCCCGAATACAAATACCATCAGGGTTATCAGTATAACAAACCCTACTATTTGCGCCCGCTCCAAAAATTTATCGCTCAGTGGTTTGCCTTTGATCATCTCGATAATTAAAAACACTGCATGACCGCCATCAAGCGCCGGGATAGGCAACAGGTTGGTTAATGCCAGTACCATGGATAAAAAGCCGACAAGGCCCCAGAAACGTACCCAGTCGATATGAGAGCCAAACATATTGGCAATAGCCACCGGGCCGCCAACAGCCTTGTTAAACTTAACCTCGCCTTTGAAAACCTTGCCCAGGCCCTTCGCATTGTCGGTAAAATTACCCCATGCTTTTGTTGCGCCCACCGGCAATGAGCCAAAGAAACCAAAAGTCAACCGTTTCAATTTTGGTTCAGAGAAGTTGGCGGCAATGCCTGTTCTGCCGTCTTTAAAACCGAGGGTGCCATCTTTATTTACATTGGTGGTAACCTCGGTAACCGTGTTATTTCGTTTCACCTCAAGTACTGCCGTCTTATTTGCATCCTTTTTTAGTTCAGATTGTAACTGATCAAAAAACTGGATCTTGTTGCCGTCAACAGCTGTTATGCTGTCGCCTTTATGCAGCCCCGCTATAGCGGCGTAGCTATCCGGCACTACAGAATCAATAGCAAACTTAGATCGGGGTAACCGGCTGATAAACTGTTCTACCCCACCATAATCAGAAAGATCATTAATTATGTTCCCGGGAACTTTTACATGCAGCGTCTCGTCGCCGCGCAACACGGTCAGATCGGTGTTTCCTAATAAAACTTTCGGGCTGGTCAATTCGTCAAAGCGAACTACCGGCTGGCCATTCACCGCGGTTATTTTATCGCCCGGTTGAAGCCCGATCTTTATGCCAATTTTCCCGGGTACTATACCGTATTTGATCTCTGAATTGGGGATATAGGTTTCGCCGTATTTAATGGTAAGCACCCAAAAAATAAGTATGCCCAGTAAAATATTTACGGTTATACCGCCCAGCATAACGATCAAACGCTGCCATGCGGGTTTCGACCGGAATTCCCAGGGTTGCGGCGGGCCTGCAAGCTGATCGGTATCCATCGATTCATCGATCATACCGGCGATCTTAACATAACCTCCAAGCGGAAGCCAGCCAATGCCATATTCAACCCCTTTATAATTAAATTTAAACAGGCTTATGCCCCAGGCATCAAAAAAAAGGTAGAATTTTTCTACTTTGATACCAAAGGCGCGCGCCGCTAAAAAATGTCCAAGTTCGTGCAGAATTACTAAAATCGAAAGACCCAGGATCAACTGGCCCACCATTATCACTATACTCATTATATCACGTTAAAATTGTAGTGCCTGTAACGGCATTTTTTGTATTAAATTTTGCGCAAAGATGCGCGTTTCTTTATCAGTATTCAAATAATCTGCTAAAGCAGGATGCTTTTGATAGGTCATTTGTTGCATGCACTGTTCAATAACCGTGCTCATAGCCAAAAATCCTATATTTTTATTTAAAAAACCTGCCACCGCAACTTCGTTTGCCGCGTTAATGATGCAGGGCATATTGCCGCCTTGCTTCAATGCCTCAAACGCCAGGTCAAGGTTGCGGAAGGTGTTTTTATCCGGCTTTTCGAATGTAAGGTGCGGGTAATTAATAAAGTCGAACCGCTTAAAATTGTTTTTTACTCTTTTGGGATACGACAGCGCATATTGTATGGGCAGCTTCATATCCGGCAGGCCCATTTGTGCTTTGAGCGATCCGTCCTCGAATTGAACCAGCGAATGAATAATAGACTGCGGATGAACGATCACATCGATCTGCGAAGCATCCAGGTCAAACAACCATCTAGCTTCAATTACTTCAAGTCCTTTATTCATTAACGACGCGGAGTCGATAGTTATTTTAGCGCCCATTACCCAATTGGGATGCTTTAGTGCATCTTCTTTGGTAACGGTTGCCAAAAAATCTAAACTCTTCCCGCGGAACGGCCCGCCCGAAGCAGTAAGTATGATCTTTTCAACGGCATTGCCTTCCTCGCCGGCAAGGCATTGAAATATGGCGGAGTGTTCAGAGTCAACCGGTAAAATTTTTACACCATGTTTTTTCGCCAGTCCGGTTACCAACTCACCGGCTACTACAAGCGTTTCCTTATTGGCTAGCGCAACATCCTTACCTGCTTGTATAGCCGAAATCGTCGGCTCCAATCCGGCAAACCCAACCATGGCGGTTAGCACCATATCAATATCAGGGTGAGTAACCGTATCGATAATTGCTTCGATCCCGGCCAATACCTTTACTTCTGTATGGCCAAGCGCCTGTTTAACGTAAAGATATTTACTGTTGTCGCAGATAATGGCATACTCAGGCGCGAATTCAAGTGACTGTTTTATAATCAAATCAGCGTTATTCTGAGCAGTTAATAAAAATGGCCTGAAAAGTTCAGGATTATTATTAATCACCTCAAGCGCCTGCGTACCTATACTTCCCGTAGATCCAAGTATGGCTATGTTTTTTTTATTGTTCAATATTTGTAATTATATAATTGGTTTCTGAAGGTCAGGATAAAAACGGGTGACATCCCTTATTTTATATATTCCTTCAATCCATCCGCGATCTTCCTGTCATTCGCCAGTCTCGGCACTTTATTTTGCCCGCCGAGCTTGCCCTGCGAACGCATATAATTTATAAAGGTATCTTTTTTTAGGCTTTGGATGATCAAAGGCTGCAAAATGTTACCCTCAATTAAGTCAAAATAGTAAATATTTTTTTTCTGAAGCGCTTTATCTACTTCCAGCGCAAACGCCTTTATATCGGCCGGCTCTTTACCAAATTCAATAAACCACTCGTGGTAAGGCAGTTCCCCTTTCGGGGGATTAACCTGCGGGGCAACCGTAAATTCTATAACATCAACGCCCTGCCCGTTGGCTACGGCCATTAAAGCTTGCTCCACTTCTTCGCCGATCACGTGTTCGCCAAAGGCAGAGATATAATGTTTGATCCGGCCTGTAACTATTATTTTGTAAGGATCCTTCGAAATAAATTTAACGGTATCGCCCAGGCTATAACCCCATAAACCGGCCGTTGTGTTCAAAATGAGTGCATAGTTTTTATCCAGCTCAATATCCTTTAACCAAACGCGGGTTGGATTTTCATTGAAAAATTCTTCGGTGGGAATAAATTCATAAAAGATACCCGAGTCAACCATCAGCAGCAGCCCCTTTTCCTTTTGCGAATCCTGGAAAGCGATAAACCCTTCCGATGCCGGGTAGGTTTCGATCGCGTCGATCGCAAAGCCAATGCTTTCTTCCATCCGGGCGCGATAGGGTTCAAAATTTACCCCGCCGTGCACAAACAGCTTAAAATTGGGGAATATGTCCTTTATTTTTTTGCCATCTGACACGGCAGACAACCTATCAAAGTACATCTGGCACCAGGGAGGAATGCCCGATATCAGGCGCATATCCTCATCTTTGGTTTCTTTTACGATAGCGTCAACCTTTTGTTCCCAATCCTCTATGCAATTTACTTCATAACTCGGCAGCCGGTTTTTTTGAAGGTAGCCCGGTACGTGGTGAGCCACTATGCCCGACAAGCGCCCGGTCGATATGCCCGCCTTAACATCCAGTACGGGACTGCCCTGCAGAAATATCATTTTGCCGTCTACGAAGTCAGCGTTGCCGGTCTCATGTATATAACTCAGCAGAGCATTCCTCGCGGCTTTGATATGCTCGGGCATGCTCTCTTTGGTGATGGGAATATATTTTACGCCTGATGTGGTACCCGATGTTTTAGCCAGGTATGCCGGTTTGCCGGGCCATAGTACATTTTCTTCACCCAGCGTTATCCTGTCAATATATGGTCGCAGGTCTTCGTAGTCGGCTATAGGGATGTTCTTTTTAAGATCTTCGTAGGATTTGATTTGATCGAACCGGTGGTCATTACCAAAAGAAGTGTCTTTCCCGCGGCTGATAAGGTATTCGAACGTTTTTTGCTGCAACTCCACCGCGTTTTTACGGAGCTTGTTCAGGCTGCGATTAACTATGGCGGCAAAAGGTTTGCTTAATGCTGCTTTTAAGCCCATGGGTTAAAGCGTTTCGGTAAGATCGTCATCCACATCCAGGTGACTGTAAACAAGCTTGCGATAAGCTACTACCAGTATGATGTTTACAAAAGGTATTACAAACAGCATCCCGATAACGGTAACAGAGCCGACGAATACCATAGCTTCGATAATAATAAACAGTAAAAAATATTTTAAGAAATTGCCTTTGATGAGCTCAAAGCTTTGGGAAACGGATTCAAATGGCCCCGACTCGTCGTCCACAATAAAACAGGTACAAATTGGGAAATAAAACAGGAAAAAGAATTGGAAGAATACACCCACGAAAATTCCCAGCAGGTTTTGTACAATACCTTCGTCCAGTCGCTTGATCAAATTGGTCATGAATACCGCCAGCGAGCTTACGATCACTAAAAGTATCAGGTAACTAAGCAGCATTTTTATGGTTGGTATGATATCGCCGAATTCAAAATCATAATATTCCTTATCCATCAACTGGAAAACCAGTTTAATAAAGGCCAAAAAAATAAAACTGATGCCAACCAGTAAAACAACAACGCCTATCGAAGTTAACAGGCTGTCGGTTAATAAATTATAAATAACAAAACCAAATACAACAACGGTAAGGAAAGCCAGTAAAGAATAAACGGCAATGGTTGAAAAGTTTTTTTTCAAAACACTCCACGAGATTCTTAAGGTTTCGGTTACCGAAAAAGGATGGTACATAATAGTTTATGATAGTTTTAATATTATCCGCTTACAAAAGTCCTGCATAAAGCCTAACCCGTAGGCCACCAGTAAAGTGAAGGAAGCTATAACACTCAAAAATGCGATTTTTGCTGATTTGTTTTTAACCAATGCGTGAAAAAATATCAACAAAATATATACTGCCAATACGTAATTGCATAATTGAGCGATCGGCCAATCAAAAACATTGGCTAACACACTAAAAAAAAGAAATAACGTAAAAGCTGCCGGAAAAAAATGAACAAGTTTAAG
The DNA here is from genome assembly GCA_035568395.1 of Mucilaginibacter sp. Classification (GTDB taxonomy): domain Bacteria; phylum Bacteroidota; class Bacteroidia; order Sphingobacteriales; family Sphingobacteriaceae; genus Mucilaginibacter. Next base: position 249,954 of record DATMOF010000002.1, read on the forward strand.
CTCCTTCGGGAAGAACTTATAAACGTTAATACGGGCGCGGCCGAAGAAATGCAACTGCTTATAAAACTTTAAAAAATTGGTGCGGCGTTTATGATAAACTTTGGCCTCGGGTATAAGCCCGATCTTAAAACCCATTGAATGGATACGGATGCTATATTCAATATCCTCGCCGAGCCGGGTGATGATAAAGCCGCCCGCTTTTTCCCATACCTGCCTTGATATGCCCATGTTAAAGCTGCGCGGGTGAAACTGACCGATGGCTTTTTTGCTCCCGCGCGTACCCCCGGTTGTAAAAGGAGACGTCATGGCGTAACTGATGGCTTTTTGAATGGGCGTGAAAGATGGGTGCGCATCGTCGGGGCCGCCATAGGCATCCAGGTAATTGTTGGCGAGTGAATCATTTACGATCTGCAAATAATCCGCCGGTATCAGGCAATCCGAATCAAAAACAATGAAATAATCGCCTTGAGCCCGTTCAAAACCAAAATTGCGTGTAAAGCCCTGGCCTTCATTTTCCTTTACAAAATATTTAACATCAAGCTGTCCCGAAAAGCCATTTACAATTTCAGCCGCATCATCGGTCGAGCCGTCCTCGATCACCAAAACCTCAAACTGTTTATAAGTTTGCTGTGTAAGTGTTTCCAATAGCTCTTTGATCTCCTGCGGCCGGTTGTATAAGGGGATGATGATGGAGAAAAACATTTTTTAGATTTGAGATATGAGATTTGAGATATGAGATGGAATCAGGGAACAGCAGATTTTGGTATTATATATTGATCCGAAAAACTTAAGTCTCATATCTCAAATCTCACGTCTCAAATCTAATTAAATAACTTCCTCAATCTGGTACTTATTGCGTTCGGAAGCGCTGCGGGAAACCAGTTCGGCAACAAAACCTGTTAAAAACAACTGCGAGCCCAGTATGATGGCAACCAGCGCGATGTAAAACAAAGGCTGTGCTGTAACGTCACGCTGAACTCTTATGCCATGGGCTATTGCGTATAATTTATCCCAAATGATCCAAATGGCCATAACCGTTCCGGCAAAAAAGCTCAATACGCCCATAGTGCCAAAAAAATGCATGGGCCGTTTGCCGAACTTGCCCACAAAAAATATTGACATCAAATCCAGCAACCCGTTTACAAAGCGGCTCATGCCGAATTTTGTACGGCCATATTTACGCGGCCTGTGCTCTACGATCTGCTCGCCTATTCTTACGAAACCGGCCCATTTGGCTATCACCGGGATGTACCGGTGCATTTCGCCGTAAACTTCTATATTTTTTACAACGGCTTTGCGGTAAGCCTTTAAGCCGCAATTAAAATCGTGGAGATTGTGTATGCCCGACATCCTGCGGGTAGCCGCATTGTATACTTTTGTGGGGATCGTTTTGCTTAGCGGATCGTGCCGTTTCGCTTTCCAGCCGGATATGAGGTCGTATTTTTCTTCCGTAATGCGGCGGTAAAGCTCGGGTATTTCGTCGGGGCTATCCTGCAGATCGGCATCCATGGTGATAACAACATCGCCCTGGGCCGCCTCGAAGCCGGTATTTAAAGCAGCCGACTTGCCATAATTGCGCCTGAATTTTATGCCCTTTATAAAAGGGTTGTTTGCCTGTAATCTCCTGATCATGTCCCACGAGCCGTCGCTGCTGCCATCATCAACCAGGACGATCTCATACGTAAAACGGTTTTCGTCCATTACCTTGCTGATCCATGAGGTTAGCTCGGGCAACGACTCTACTTCATCATAAAGCGGTACTACAACTGATATGTTCATTGATGGGCAAAAATATAAAAATTAGTTGATTGGTTTATTTAGTTGATCAGGCGAGTAATCTATCGGGTTTACAATTGCGCGTAACTATTGTCATGTAATTTCTAAATAACTTAACCAACCAATCAACCCAATCAACTTTTAACCATTTTTTTCTACCTTGGCTCAAAATTAAAAACCTTCCATTGTTATGAAGCTCTATAAAATTGCTCTGACGCTTTTGCTATGTATTTGTGCGTATATAACCCGCGCACAAAATACGGATACAACCCCTTCAAGATATGATCAGCATAAAGTTTTTACGCCTTTATTTTATCCCGATAAAGGAAACGAATACCGTGCGGCTTCGGGCGCACCGGGCGCGAAATACTGGCAAAACCGGGCCGATTATAAGTTGAATGTTACTTTAGATACCGCAAAGCACCGGGTTAGCGGCACAACACTTATTACTTATACTAACAACAGCCCCGACCAGCTTGCATTTTTATGGCTGCAGGTCGACCAGAATATTTACCACGAGGATTCGCGCGCCACAGCTGCCAGTGCGGTAGGCGGCGGACGCAACGCTATTAAAGAATTTACCAATGGCGACGAGATAAAAGGCGTTTATGTGATAAAAAACGGCAAAGCCGAAAAGGTGGATTACCTGGTTGCCGATACCCGGCTGCAAATAAAGCTGAATGACACCCTCAGATCCGGCGGCAGCAAGGTGCAGGTGAAAATTGAATACGCGTTCACCGTACCTGAATATGGTACCGATAGGATGGGTCGCCTGCTTACCAAAAACGGCTGGATATATGAAATTGCACAATGGTACCCCCGCATGGAGGTGTACGATGATGTTACCGGCTGGAATGTGATACCTTACCTGGGCGCTTCGGAGTTTTACCTGGAGTATGGCAATTTTGATTTCACGGTTACCGCCCCGGCTAATATGGTGGTGGTGGGCTCGGGCGAATTGCTGAACCCTGCCGAAGTGCTGACGCCAAAGATCATCAGCCGCCTGGCGCTGGCTAAAAACAGCGATAAAACGGTAATGGTTAAAGACTCGGTCGATCTTCTTAGCAAGGATTCCTATCCTGCCAAAGCAAATCTTACCTGGCACTTTTTCTGTAAAAACGCGCGCGATGTTTCATGGGCGGCTTCAAAAGCATTTTTATGGGATGCAGCCCGTATTAACCTGCCAAGCGGCAAAAAAGCCCTTGCACAATCGGTTTATCCTATTGAGGTGAGAGGCATGAACGCATGGGGCCGCTCGACCGAATATGTAAAGGGTGCTATCGAACTATACTCAAGCGAATGGTACGAATATACTTACCCGGTTGCCACCAATGTAGCCGGCAAGGTAGGCGGAATGGAATACCCGGGTATTGTTTTTTGCGGCTCGGATAGCCAGGGGGGGGCCTTGTGGGAAGTGACCAACCACGAATTCGGCCACAACTGGTTTCCGATGATCGTAGGCTCAAACGAACGTAAATATGCGTGGATGGATGAAGGATTTAACACTTTCATAAATAAGGTCGATACAAAAGTATTTAATAAAGGTGAGTATTATGAAGCAGCCGATGAACAAAAGGTAGCCCCGGCAATGTTCTCGCCGGATGCCGACGCGATCATGAACACCCCCGATGTGATACAGGCTGATTATCTTGGTTTTGCAGCGTACGAAAAACCTGCATTGGGCCTAACTATTTTACGCGAGCAGATATTAGGCGAAAAGCGCTTTGATTATGCCTTCCGCACCTACATCAAACGCTGGGCGTTCAAACACCCTACGCCATGGGATTTTTTCCATTCAATGGATAACGCGGCCGGCGAGGATTTGAGCTGGTTCTGGAACGAATGGTTCTTTACCACCTGGAAGCTTGACCAGTCGGTTAAAGACATAAACTACCAGGACGGCGACCCCGCTAAAGGTTCATTGATAACCATTGAAAACCTTGAAGGCATGGCCTTGCCGGTGACCGTGGCGATAAAAGAAGAAAATGGAAAAACCGGGACCGTTAAGTTACCGGCCGAAATATGGCAGCGCGGCGGTACCTGGACATTCGCCTACAAGTCGACTTCGAAGATTTCGTACGTGATCATTGACCCGGAACACGTTTTGCCGGATATTAACCCGGATAACAACGCATTTAGCGGGGTAGCTGTTGCGCAGGGCGTTACTGCTGGTTCTGTAACTAAGAACTACCTGGATGCCATTGGCGGCGAGGCCAGGGTAAAAGAGGTGCAGGACTTGGCTGTTACATCCGAAGGCTCGATACAGGGTGCAACGGTGGTGAGGGTTAACAAATACAAAGTACCCAATAAGTTTAGCCAGGATATCACGGTGCCCTCCTATAATAACCTGGTGGTTGCGCATATCGTTATCGATGCTGATAGTATAAATATTCACCAGTTAAACCGTTCCGTTCCGCTTGCTCCCGGCGAGAAGGGGCCGGTAAAAGCAAGGTACAGGCTCTTTCCCGAGCTTGAATTTAATAAGCCCGGTTACACCATGCAATTGGCACCGATGCTGCAGGTTGTAAACGGGCAACTAGCATACCTCGTTACGGTTACCTCACCCGATGGCGTTAAAGTAAAATATTTTTATGACCAGAAAACGGGCTTGAAGATCAAACAGTTTACCGATGTGCCAAACAGCACAGTTGCAGAATTTAGCGATTACCGGGATATCAATACCGGCGTTAAAATACCGTTTTCCGAAAAAACCACCATTGTGGGGCAGCCTATCGAGTTTAAAGTTAAAAGCGCGATGGCCAACGGCGGGATAAGCAACGATACATTTAAGTAAGGTTAATCCGGACGTTAAGTAATTACAAAGCCCGGTGCGAAAGCACGGGCTTTGCTGTTTTAGGGCGATACCAGGCTGATTGAAAGTTATATAGTACCCATACAGGTACCTTGATTGGCCTTTCTTTTAAAATTACATTTATATACGTTTTACTTATGGAGAAGTGGCATGATAATATTTCATCTGAATGAAATCATATTATAACTCATCTTATCTCCTTATTTCGGCCCTGGTCGCTTTGTTGCTCGGTGCGGCAAACTACTTTTTATTTAACCCGCAAATTGTTTTGTTTCATTGGTTGGGCATTTCTCAAACACAACCCTTTTTGCCAGGTCACTCGTTATGGACACTTTTTTTCAGGGGATATTTTTCGGACGCCGCATGGTGTACGGCCCTATGCCTGGTTATAAGTTATTTGTCTAAACAGAAGTATTTAGCAACATCGGACAAATTCCTCCTTTTGTCGCTCCCTTTTGCCAGTGAGGCCGGTCAATATTTTTCTATTGTCCCTGGTACTTTTGATTGGCTTGACATACTGACTTATTTCATTGTCATAATAATATGCGACAGTATTTTTTCTTTAAACCTAATACCTGTTAATATGAAAAAGATCAAATCACATTTTGTGGCAACCGGTATTGCCATTGTATTCCTGTTTATGGTTTTTGGCAGCGCGACACAGCACAGAACAGTTTACCGCGCCCCGCAAAAGGAGCCATGTGTGCGCCATGAGGCATTAAGCTACAGCCCGGTTTTGGTGCAGATAAATATAGACGGCAGCTATACCATGAAAGATCTGTCGGGCGCCCAGCGTTCGGGCCAGGTTTATTTTATGGACGCATTAACCGCTACAAACACCTCCAAATACAAACTGGCGCAGGGGGTAACACCAAATCTGAACATCTATATCACCGTTAATACGGATAATTACCAGCATTACGGCGCCAGGGTTAAAATTTATGTATTTGATGACAACACCTGGTTCGATATGGCATCCAATTATGTAGATCCCGGCCGTTTATTTGATGATATAGCCGCAAAGGTCAATTCATTTGTTTCCTATGGCTGGAGCCACGGGTGTAATTAATTTAAGAGAAGTGAAGGAATACCCGCAAACAAATTTTTTTTAACTGATTAATTATATAGTAAGAAAACTACTGTTAAATTTATGGCCATTACTATCGTATGGTCAAATCAATTTTTATTTTAGGTTTCAGTTTTTTGTTTTTTAATGCGGTATTCGCCCAGAAGGTAAATAACCAGCTATATTATCGTATTGATACAAAAGGATTAACACAAATTATCGTAAATCAGGATACCATAACCTCAAAAAAAAGCAGTGCTGATAATCAGGGTTATTTTGTGGAGATGCGATCTTTGATTGTTAAGGTGGTGAAAAAGAATGACTATGAGTTTATAATAACCCAACCGCTTAATGATGGATATAAAGAAGCTTATAACAAAGAAAAATTTAATGTAGGTTGTCTGCGATATAAAACTTCCGACCATTACGTACACATTATTAGTGAGACTACGTTATATAATTCTTTATCAGACTGTGACGCCGCAATAACCAGATACGAACCTGGTTCGAAAATCTATTTTACACTTTTTACGCAGGAAGATATTGATAAATTTAAAACATATAAAAATTTGCTTTTATTGCCTGATGACGAGCAAAAAAACATCTATATAAAACTTAAGGATTTAATGATTGAAAATAAAACACGGATGTTAAATACGCAAACAGGTCTTTATGGAATTGCCATGGCAAAGGAACTTGCCAACCGTGTGCTAATTGCAAATAAAATAAACCCATTACTAAGTGAAGACGATTTTGATAAGTTTATAAAGAAGTATATGTAAGTAGATTTGGTCTTATAAAAACTCACCCCATTTTTTAGTGAAGCTACATGAAACTGATTTTAGTCTTGATTTTTTGTACCACAAATCTTATCGCGCAACAAAAATCCTATAGACAGGGGTGCGATTTTTTGAAGGATTTACATTACACTAACGGGGTAGATACCATTGTTGTGTTAGCCTATAAGGATGCCAGCGTTAAGCCTCCCCCTTACGATAATATTTTAAGTAAATTAAATAACGAAAGGAAGTTACATAGCAAAGATTTTAAATACACCGTTACATTTAAACCCCTTGGTTGTACAGAAATTTACCCGGTATCGATACAATGCAAGGACGCTAGTCATTTTGCATTTAACGTTAATGAAAATACTTATCATCACCCTGTTAAACTGAGATGCATCGTGTTTGAAGGCTGTTTTGAATTTTCGCGCCCATATTTTGTCATCGATAAAATTATGCCATATGATAAAGAATAAGATATGAGATATTTGCTGATCAGGCTATTTCTGATTTGCTTTAATGGAAAATAACTTTAGCTCAATTTAAGGCAAAGCATGGATGCCAGTAATATAAAGAGTTTCTTTATTATGTTATTATTGGCAAATACCTGTATAACATTATTTGGTTTATTGTTTGTAGCACGCTATTTTCATAGTCTGTTAAATATCCCCGGATACTTTTTATTTATCGCTATTACGCAGATATGGTTAGTAGCGTTGTTGATATTTGTTTATTTGTTTATTTTTTCAAATAGAAAAGCGAGCTCTTTTAAATTCGCGATTTTGCTTCCATTGAAATTATTGTATACCCAGCTGGCTTCTGCGTTGACCATAAAAATTTTATCCGGAATTTCATATGCAGGAATTTTAGCTCACGACGCCTTTATTTATGGTTCAACCGGGCTTATTTTATTATTGTTTTATGAAGGGTATTTAAAAAATAAATTTGAATAATCTAACGGCCGCAATTCAAAATAAAAAAGGCTTCACGATTTTGTGAAGCCTTTTCTCTAAACCGGTATAACTAATTAAATCACTTTCGTATCCACCAGCACCTGGTTCATATTACGCACCGCGTCGGCGCTTTTGTTGAATTCGGCCTGCTCAGCATCGCTTAGTTTAAAATTGACGATCTTTTCAAAACCGTTTTTCCCGAGGATAACCGGCACAACTAACGATATATCTTTTTGGCCATATTCGCCGTCAAGGGCTACGCCGCATGAGATCAGTTTTTTCTGGTCGCGTACAATAGCTTCAACCATAAAGGCTGTGCCGGCGCCCGGCGCGTACCATGCTGACGTACCTATGAGTTTGGTAAGCGTTGCACCGCCAACCATGGTGGCTGCAACAACTTTATCCTGCTGCTCTTTGCTCAATAGTTGCGTTACCGGAATGCTGTTCCAGGTGGCGTGCTTTATTAACGGGATCATCGTGGTATCGCCATGGCCGCCGATCACAACCGCGTTCAGGTCGGCAGGTGAACAGCCCAGTTCCTGGCTCAGGTAATATTTAAACCGTGCTGAATCCAATGCGCCGCCCATACCTATAATACGGTTTTTTGGCAAGCCCGACGTTTTAAAAGTCAGGTAATTCATCGTATCCATCGGGTTCGAAACAACGATGATGATCGTATTCGGCGAATGTTTAACGATATTTTCGGTTACACTTTTTACGATGTTCGCGTTTGTGCCGATCAATTCCTCGCGCGTCATGCCGGGTTTACGGGGCAGGCCGGAGGTAATGACCACAACTTCCGAATCCGCTGTAGCGGCATAATCATTGGTAACGCCTTTAATTTTGGTATCAAAGCCTAAAAGGGCCGATGTTTGCATCATATCAATAGCCTTGCCTTCAGCAAAACCTTCGCGGATGTCTAATAAGATCAGTTCTTCGGCTAATTCTTTCCTGGCGATATTATCCGCGCAGGTAGCGCCTACAGCCCCGGCACCAACAACAGTAATCTTCATAGTATATTTTGATTTTTAGATGAAACAATAAATTGGCCGAAGATAGAGATTATATGGGGGATTTCGGAATTCGGATTTTCGAATTCGGATTTTTTTACCAGGAAAATATAAATCGGGAGATTGCAAATTACCCAACTAAACAAATCGATTAATGGGTTGTATATTAATGTACAATTACCGATTATGAAATTAAAATATCTTGCCTTAACCGGTTTATTGGTTGTCGGCCTCGCAGCCTGCGATCGCTCAAAGCCAAAACCTGTTTCAAATAATATAACAAAGACCGTTGTTACAGTAAACGGGAAAAAGGATAGCGTCATTAACAATCCCGAAAAGAACTATGGGAACGCTACGGTTTCGGAACCATGTGTTAAATGCCTGCTTCAAATTATTCAAAAGACAGATAGCTATAAAAGGATTACCGCCCAAATTCCGCAGCAAAAAATTATTTATGATGTAAACTGGATCACGTCAAAAACGCCAAAAGAAATAGGGGATGGCAATAAAATAATTAATGGGATGCAGATAGATGTTATTGAAAAAACAGGCGGTAAGCCCAATTCCGTTACCACATTTCTATATAATAACGCAACTGCAGGGTTTTATTTGCTTAATTCGCCGGGCAAATTCGATAAGGACGCACAGGTTGATAGCGTATCGTTAAAAAAAATCAGGAATAGTTGTTTTTGGGGTGTCGCCTCAGCAAAGTAAGGGTTAAGCATTTATTGAAATTAAAAAAGCCGCATATATCTTATGTGGCTTTTGTTTTTTTTGAATATTTATTTAAGCTTTAGTTATAATGTAAGGCGGTATTTGTTATTTTTTATAGATTTTGACAGTGTAAATGTTACTTTCTGAAAAAAATAGTAAATTTTTCAACAATTAATGATGAATTTTATAAAAATAGTTTAAATTCGCCTCGATTATTATAGATAACGTTACAAATAACACAATCTGAACCCAAATTAATAAAATTATCAAAAGATGGCAACAAAACTTGAGTACATTTGGCTTGATGGTTATAAACCCACTCAAAGCCTGCGCAGTAAAACAAAAATTGTAGATGACTTCGGCGGAAAATTAGCTGATTGTCCGGATTGGAGCTTTGACGGTTCTTCAACCGAACAGGCACCGGGTGGATCTTCAGATTGTGTATTAAGACCGGTTTTTATTTGTAAAGATCCCGGAAGGCTGGATGCTTACCTTGTAATGTGCGAGGTAATGGATTCAACCGGTAAGCCGCACCCGTCAAACGGCCGCGCTACCATCCAGGATGATGATAATGATTTTTGGTTCGGTTTTGAGCAGGAGTATTTTTTATGGGATCCTGAAACGGATAAACCGCTTGGTTTCCCGGCTGGCGGCTACCCTGGTCCGCAAGGCCCTTATTATTGCTCGGTAGGCGCAAAAAATGCTTTCGGGCGTGAAATTGTTGAAGAGCATTTAGATACTTGTTTAGAAGCAGGTTTAAATGTTGAAGGTATAAATGCGGAAGTTGCCGCTGGTCAGTGGGAATTCCAGATTTTTGCAAAAGGCGCTAAAGAAGCCGGTGACCAGATTTGGGTTGCCCGTTATTTATTAGAAAGAATAGGCGAGGCGCATGGCGTGTCGGTTAACTGGCATTGCAAACCGCTTGGCGAATTAGACTGGAACGGTTCGGGTATGCACGCCAACTTCTCAAATACCACATTGAGAACTTGCGGAAGCAAAGAAGTTTACGACAAAATTTGCGAAGCCTTCCGTCCGGCAGTTGCCGAGTGTATCGCGGTATACGGCGCACACAACGAATTGCGCTTGACCGGTAAACACGAAACAGCTTCTATCAACGACTATAGCTACGGCGTATCTGACCGCGGCGCATCTATCCGTATTCCTTTATATACTGTTCAGAAAGGATGGAAAGGTTACCTGGAAGATCGTCGTCCGAATTCAGCTGCCGATCCGTATAAAGTTGCGGCGGTTATCATTAAAACTGTTAAGTCAGCAAAAGTTTAATCATCCTAACTACAATATGTTACCGATCCCCCGGCTTAGCCGGGGGATTTTTTTTTCTTTCCTCCCCATTGTTTGTGTCCTCACAAACAATATACGGGTTGTCTGTGAGGACACAGACAACGGGAGGGCGAACAAACAAACAGAATGTTTTTATTGTTCAGCATTCTACTTATCTTGCTTAAATTGCCCCGCCAATTATGTCGCACATATCATGAACGAGCAACAGATCATTTCCTACCTGAAGGAAAACGATATAAAAAAAATAAAATTCGCTTTTGCCGACATCGACGGCGTTTTACGCGGAAAAGTAATTCATCATAAAAAATTTATCGATGGCCTGCAAGATGGCTACGGCTTTTGCGATGTGGTATTTGGCTGGGACAGCAGCGACGCCGTTTACGATAATGTACAGCTAACGGGCTGGCATACCGGTTATCCCGACCAGCCCGCCCGTATTGATCTTTCTACTTTTCGTACTGTGCCCTGGCAGGATAATATCCCATTTTTTTTGGCCGACTTTAGTAAAACTGATGGAAATGATCTGGCGGCCTGCCCCCGCAGTTTATTAAAAAGAATAGCCAGGCAATGCGCGGATATGGGTTATCACCCGGAGTTTGCACAGGAGTTTGAGTGGTTCAACTTCAGGGAAACGCCCCAAACCCTGAAGGAAAAAGATTTTACTAAATTAGAAACGCTTACGCCGGGAATGTTTGGTTATTCAATTTTGCGCACCTCGCAGCAGGATGATTTTTATAGCGACTTATTTAACCAACTGCTAAAATTTAATATAACGGTAGAAGGAATGCACACTGAAACCGGTCCGGGGGTATTTGAAGCCGCGCTTATGCATGATCATGTTTTAAAGGCCGCGGATAATGCTGTATTGTTTAAGACAGCTGTTAAGGAGATTGCCTACAAACACGGCATCATAGCGTCATTTATGGCCAAATGGAACGAAAGCCTGCCCGGCTGCGGCGGCCATATACACCAAAGCTTGTGGAACAAAGACCAATCCCAAAATCTTTTTTACAGTGCAGGTGGTCAGTACAATATGAGCGATCTGCATAAACAGTACCTGGCAGGCCAGCTGTATTGCCTGCCGCATTTGCTGCCGATGTATGCGCCTACTATAAACAGTTATAAAAGATTGGTTGAAGGCGCGTGGGCGCCGACCACTATGACTTGGGGCGTTGAAAACCGCACCACAGCTTTCCGCGTGTTGCATCCATCTGAAAGTTATACGAGGCTGGAAACCCGTATCCCCGGGGCGGATACCAACCCTTACCTCGCTATGGCCGCCGCTTTGGCATCTGGGTTATATGGCATAAAAAATAAACTTCAGTTAAATATACCCGCAACCCAGGGCAATGGCTACCTGGATAAAAAGAACGGCAGTATAGCCGCAAATCTATATGATGCCGCCTCTCAAATGAAAGGATCGGCTGTAGCACAGGAGCTATTTGGAGAGCCTTTTGTCGACCATTTTACCAATACACGCCTGTGGGAATGCCGTCAATTCGCGAAAAGCGTAACCGACTGGGAGTTGAAAAGGTATTTTGAAATTATATAGTAGCCGCCGTGAGTAAAGAGATCGAATTACATCCTGAAAATCTTATTAGCCCATTGTTCCCGGTAAGGGCTTCGAAAGTTGAGATACAACTGGATTATGAAGAAATATTAATAAAGGCCTGGGAAGGTTACGATGCTTCAAAATCAATAAAAAAAATTGAAGATATCAGCGCGATGGTTTCAACCAACCATGTGTTTCGCATCACTTTCATGGATGATGATATGGTCATCGCCAAGCTTTCCTACTTTGGGAAATACGAGCATTTCAAGGAAGATCACCGCATTATTCATTCCTTGTCGAACAACCTGCTTTATCCCTTTGAGAATCTGCTGGCAAAATCATTGTTAAAAAACAACCGGGTTTATATTTACCGGTACAAGCATGGTAAAACGGATGCCTGGGTTATTTTTTATAACCCGAGCCGCATACTCGACAGCTTGCCGAGGCGGCTTGAGGAACATCATATTAAAAAATTAGGTCAGCAACTTGGGAAGTTCCACAAAGCCTGCTCGCGGGTGAAGAACGTGCTGCCAAAATCATCCAAAACTTTACGTACTGATATTTTTGCTTTGCAGCAGCAATTGGAAACCAATGAGAAGAATTTCGGAACGGCGATGCAGGTTGATTTTTTAAAATACCACTGCGACCTGTTCCTCAAAAACCGCTCGAATTATAATATGAAATCGTTCGAGATCATCCCGGTTTTTATCGACTGGAATATTGGCAACTTTTCGGTCACGTCTAACCTGGAGCTGTATTCCCGCTGGGATTACGACTGGTTCCGGATGAGCTACCGCTTGCTGGATTTTTATTTTTTTAGCCGGGTAGTGTCTGACATTGGCGACAGAACGGTATTCAGCTACGTCATCAATACCATGATGGAGGACAGGTTTATTATTTTTTTGAAGGAATATCATAAAGTAAATCCCGTTACAGCCGACGAGATCAGGTTTCTAAAAGAAGCTTACCGTTTTTTTATATTAAATTACGTGATAAAAGACGGCAAGTATTTTTTTAATGACCAGTACGCCAAAAAATTACAGGCCGAGGCTTTTGAGATCTACTTGCCATCCGTTGACCGGGATTTTAACGCAGAGAAGATCATTGACGCGTTGGGGATTTAGTGAGATGTTCATAGTTGACAGATCATGGTTCATGGCAAGAAAAGAAAAGTATATATGTTAGTTATAAAACAATCTGATCACTAATCTCCAAACTCTAATCACTAACATGAAACGCATCGAAAACTTTAAATCCATCATCGACAGGTATAACATCATTTTCTTTGATGCGTTTGGTGTGATCAAAACCTACCAGGGGTTGGTGCCCGGTATTGAAAAAACCTTTGCGTACCTTGAGGCTGAGAAAAAGGAGTATTACATTGTTACCAACGACGCATCGCGCAGCCCGGCACAGCTTGCAGAAACCTACCACAGGATGGGATTGGCAGCCATCACTCCCGACCGCATTGTTTCATCGGGCATGCTCACCAAGGAATACCTGGACCTGAAAGTAAAGGACGGCATAGTAGCTTACCTCGGCACGCCGGATTCTGCCCATTATATCGATACTTCGGGATTGCATACGTTGCCCGTAAGCGAGGTAAACAGCAGCAATATCGATAAGGTAAATGCGCTGATATTCCTGGACGATGAAGGCTTTAACTGGTTTGACGACCTGAATAAGGCGGTTAACATATTGCGTAAAAGAACGATCCCTGTAATCGTGGCCAACACCGATCATGCCTACCCGCTTTCGGTACATGATGTATCTATTGCTATTGGCGGGATAGCGTCAATGATAGAAAACATTGTAGGTAAGGAATTTATCCGTTTCGGAAAACCGGATTCGCAAATGTTTATGTTTGCTTACGACCTGATACGGGAATACAGGGCGGTAAGCAAGCAGGAAATAGTAATGGTGGGGGATACGCTGCATACAGATATATTGGGCGGCAACAAATTCGGGCTGGATACGGTATTGGTGTTAACCGGTAATACCCTTCCCAATGATGTTGACACGCGGATAACGGCAACGGGCATTGTGCCTACTTATACTTGCGATAATGCCGTGGTTCAGCTTGGCGAACTGGGTTTCTGACGTTTATTTTATTAAGGATAAAATAACTGAACAATAATTCACTAATAATTTAGCAACTGATGAATATGCATTTTAAACATCTTCAGGCTATACTTTTACCTGCCTGTATTTTATCTTTGACTGCTTGTAATCAGCCTGCTCATAAAACATCTACCACAACCACTATGACCGATACCACAACATCTATTACTTTACCGCATGCTGCGGGATTTGAAAAGACAATTGATGGCAAACAATCTCATTTTTATATTCTGAAAAATAAAAATGGTGTAACCGCCGCCGTTACAAATTACGGTGCACACCTGCTAAGTCTTGCTGTGCCCGATAAAACAGGGAAGTTAACGGATGTGGTAATAGGTTTTGACGATATCGATGGTTATAAAAAGGCCATGTCGGCTTATTACGGCGCCACGGTAGGGCGTTATGGCAACCGCATCGCCAAAGGCCATTTTGCGCTGGAGGGACATAATTACAATTTGTTTATAAATAATAAGCCAAATACGCTGCATGGTGGTAAAAAGGGATTTAATGATGTAGTATGGGATGTTAAACAAGTAAACGGCCATTCTATTACATTCACGTACCTGTCAAAAGATATGGAAGAAGGTTTTCCGGGCAATCTCAATTGCACGGTAACTTACGAACTCACAGATGATAACGCGTTTAAAATAAGCTACGAGGCCACTACTGATAAGACAACCATTGTAAACTTAACCAACCATTCGTATTTTAACCTTAATGGCGTTGGCAGCGGCACTATTTTGAACCACCTGGTTGAACTTAAAGCGGCTAATTTTACCCCTGTTGATTCTACGTTGATCCCAACCGGGAAAATCCAGCCTGTTGCAGGCACGCCCTTTGATTTTACGAAACCGGCGACTATCGGGAGCCGGATAGAAAACAACGACGAACAACTGAAAAGGGGCAAGGGCTACGATCATAATTTTGTGCTGGATAAGCACGATATTAATACACCAATTGCAACAGTCACCGGCGATCAGAGCGGCATCAAAATGGAAATATTTACCACCGAGCCCGGCCTGCAATTTTATACCGGTAACTTTATGTCGGGAGATCATACCCTGCTTGGAGGCAAAAAAGACGAGCGCCGTACCGCGTTTGCCATGGAAACCCAACATTTCCCTGATTCTCCGAACCAGCCGCAATTCCCGTCAACCGTGCTTAAACCGCATGTGGTTTATAAATCGGTTACGATTTACAAGTTTTTGGTTGACAAGCATTAAGCCGGACAACAGCAATGCCGAACCTTTATATCATTGCAGGATGCAACGGAGCGGGCAAAACTACTGCGAGCTATACGGTTTTACCTGAAATTTTGGGCTGCAAAGAATTTGTTAATGCAGACAACATAGCTGCGGGCCTTTCGCCATTTAACCCGGAAAGTGTAGCCCTGGAAGCCGGAAGAATTATGCTAAAACGAATTTACGAGCTTTTGGATGAAGGATCCGACTTCGCCTTTGAAACCACGCTTGCGACCAGAAGCTATGTTTCGTTAGTAAAGAAAGCACAAAAGAAAAGTTATAAGGTTACACTTTTATTTTTTTGGTTGAGTTCACCAGAAGAGGCGTTTGAACGTGTGGCAAAACGAGTTAGTGAAGGGGGGCATAACATTCCTACTGATGTAATTGAACGCAGATTTTATCGAGGAGTTAAAAACTTGTTTGAATTGTATATGCCCATTTGTGATAAATGGATAATTATAGACAGTAAGGATACAGTACCTGAGATTATCGCAGAACAATCCAGCGTTTTCGGAACAATCATAAAAAATAGTGATATTTGGGAAATTATTATGGCTCAAAGCAATGAAACCAGGTGAAACAGAAATAGACGATCTTTCCGCACGGATTCTCGGTGGGGTTCGAAAAGCAGTTCGTCAATTGGTTGAAAAATCTGCAGCAAACGATGAAAGTTTGATCATAGGCGATAAAGAGGGTAACGTAAGATCAGTTCCAGCCAAGGAATTACTAAAAACTCTTCGGAAATAGGCTAGCTAACCTAATTTCTCAAAATCTTCTTCAGTATCGATATCCACACCTCCTAAGGGAAATGATATAGGATAAACATTACCCGGATATTTGGTCAAAAGCTTTTTAGCGCCTTCTGCACCTGTCAATAGCGACAGCTCATCGAAATACTTAGTATCAAATAAAACCGGCGTGCCGACGGTGTCGTTGTAGGCACAGGCTATTATGCCCTTTTTTTCTTTGGCATGAAAGAGTTCATTGATTAGGGATGCGTTTATAAAAGGCTGGTCGCAAAGCATTAAAATAACCGATGTTATAGCCGGCTCAAATTTTTGTAGTTCAGCTATCCCCAGCCTGATGGAAGATGCCATGCCCTCGCGCCAATCCTTATTATAAAAGATATGAACCGATAGCTTTCCAAGGGTTGGCCTGATCATTTCAGCGTCTGCACCCAATATAACTATTACCGGCCTGCACACAGAAGCAAGCGCAGTTTCAATTGCCCGTTGCAGAAGGGTGTTATTTTGATAAACAAGGTTTTGTTTGGGTTTGCCCAGACGTGTTGAGGCGCCGGCCGCGAGTATGACGAGGCCGGTCATTTAAAATGAGTGATTTCGGCAGGAGTAAATTCCTGGTGAGTAAGCGGTTCCGGCTCCCTGTCGTGAATAGTAGGTTTATCCCTTAAGAAGGTGCCTGCCCGTTTCGCCAATACGGCCTGCATTTCGGCGATTACAGATAAGGCGATCTCGTCCGAATTTTCCGAGCCGATATCCAGGCCGGCCGGCCCGTACACACTCGCCAACTGCTCAGGCGTGATCTTCATGCCCTCATTTTGCAACTCTTCTAACATGCGCTCCAGTCTTTTTTTCGGGCCAAGGGCAGCCACGTAAGGAAGTTCAAGCGGTAATAGCTGCTTTAACATCGCCATATCGTAGTTATAATTATGGGTCATCAAAATAACTACGGTACGGTCATCCAATGACAGCTGCGATAAGGCCAGTTCCGGCTTTGCTATGACTATTTTTTTAGCCAGGGGAAAACGGCTCGCAACAGCATAATTTGCCCGCCCGTCAACTAAAGTGATGCGCCAGCCTAAAACCGAAGCAAATTGTACCAGGGGAATAGCATCGTTGCCCGCACCAAATATCACCAATGAAACCGCCGGCTGCAGCAATTCAATAAAACAGGTGAATTTATTACCATACACATAGGTTTTGGTTACGGAATTGCCGTTTTTGAGTACATACCTGGCATCGGCCAGCAAAACTTCCTTTATCTCCGCATCAGGGAAAGTGCCTTTTATGCTTTCATCCTGCTTCAATAGCAAACAAGTTCCGGGCTGAGGGCCTTTTTTGTCATTTAGGGAAAACATAGTTATCAAAACAACAGGCTCACGTTTTCCTAAAAATATTTTGAATAATTGAATAGGGTTATCCCTTTCGACCGAAAATATGGGTTCAATAAGTATATGGATTATCCCGTTACAACCCAGGCCGACACCCAATTTAGCATCGTCCTCGTCGGTCGTGTCATAGGTGACAAGCATAGGTTTATTTTGCACCATTACCTGCCGGGCTTTGCGCAGGGCATCACCCTCCAGGCACCCGCCGCTTATGGCCCCTGTCAGTTCCCCGTCCTCCGTAACCAGCATGCGTGCGCCTGCGCGGCGATATGATGAGCCCTCCACTAGCACTACTGTGGCTAATGCTGTTTGTTTTCCTGCTTTATTGGCGATGTCAAACGCCTTTACGATGTCCTGTAACTCTTTCAATCCTGGTAACTATTTGTAACGATGTATCAACAAATATATAGCCATGTTGTTCATGCGTTTTAACGGCAATTAAAGGCTATTTTATGGAACTACATTGTAAAAATCTTATAAAAATACATTTAATCAACATTGCTATAACTTGTTATATCTATTTTTACAGTGTAATTATCAGTAAGCGGCACCACCTCTTTAAATTTAATTAAAACATAACTAATTGTTAACAGATAATCACGGACGGAAAATCAATTACTTGCGGCTGGCAGTGACGGACAGGTGTAACCTGCGCTGTTTTTATTGCATGCCAAAGGAAGGATTGAACTGGCTATCGCGCAGGGAGTTGATGACGTACGAAGAAATGTTTCAGACATGTTCTTTGCTGGTGGGGATGGGTATTGAAAAGATCCGGATTACAGGGGGCGAGCCTTTTGTGCGTAAAGATATCATGCAGTTCATGACCGCCCTGTCAAAACTGGATGGCTTAAACGAAATTACACTTACAACTAATGGCGTTTTAACGGCGCCTTTTGTACCTGAGCTAAAAAAGATCGGTGTAAAGTCGGTTAATTTAAGCCTGGATACTTTAGATGCCGGTCGCTTTTTCGCGATTACCCGCCGCGACGAGTTTTCCAATGTGATGGAAACGCTGGAGCAGCTGTTAAAGCATGATATTGAGGTAAAAATAAATGCTGTGGTAATGGACGGCCAAAACACGCAGGATATTCTCCCGCTGGCAGAACTCACAAAAGAGTTGCCGGTTAGCGTACGTTTTATTGAGGAGATGCCATTTAACGGCGATGGGCACGTTTACAGCGGTATACAATGGAACCATGTCCGTATCCTTGATGAAATAAAAAATAAATATCCGTCGATCCAAAAACTTACCGACCCGCCAAATTCCACCGCTTACAATTACCAAATACCCGGTCACAAGGGAAGTGTTGGCATAATAGCTGCATACTCGCGTACCTTTTGCGGAACATGTAACCGGATACGTATTACACCTACGGGCGAATTAAAAACCTGTTTGTATGCGAGCGGTGGACTGAATATTAAAGACCTGATGAGGGAGGGAACCGATGATGAACAGCTCAAATATATTCTTATAAATGCTTTTCAGCACAAGGCAAAAAATGGCTGGGAAGCAGAGAAGGCGCGCGTTCATGGGGTAGGCATTCATGAGTCTATGGCCAGCATTGGGGGTTAGGCTATCAAATTTAATTATACGGCACTATGATAACAGTTGAGGAAGCCGAAAAGATAATACTTGCACAAACTGCCGACTATGGTGCAGAGATAATGCCTTTTGAAATGTCGTTAGGCCGGGTATTAGCCGAAGATATAAAAACCGACAGGGACCTGCCGCCATTTAACAGGGTGACCATGGACGGGATAGCTGTGAAATACGAAGCTATCGAAAATGGCATCAGCACGTTCCGGATCAAAGCCACCCAGGCCGCCGGCGATGAGCCCGTTGAAATTGAAGACCATACTGAATGTGTTGAGATCATGACAGGAGCGATGCTGCCATCAACAGCTGACACAGTTATCCGTTATGAAGATCTCGAACTCCGGGCGGGACTGGCAACGCTGGTCACCGATGAAGTAAAAAAAGACCAGAATATTCATCCCAGGGGCAAGGATAAAAAGCAACATGAAGTTGTTGCCGTTACAGGCCAGGTGATCACCCCCGCGCTTATCAGTATCATAGCCTCGGTGGGCGAATCAGAGGTCAGGGTAAAAAAAATGCCCCGCGTAGTGATCGTTTCATCAGGCGATGAACTGGTGGATGTAACTGAAACACCTTCGCCCTACCAGATCAGGCGGTCAAACAGTTATACCCTTCAAGCCATATTGAAACAGCACAACGTGGATGCCGCCCAGCTGCATATCCCCGACGACCCTGCCATCATAAAAAAACAATTAAGCAATTGCCTGCAAAATTACGATGTGCTGCTGCTTACCGGCGGTGTATCAATGGGGCGGTTTGACCACATACCTAAGGCGCTTGAGGAATTGAACGTTAGCCCGCTTTTTCATAAAGTGCAGCAGCGGCCCGGCAAGCCATTTTGGTTTGGAAAGCACGAAAACGGTGCGCTGGTATTTGCATTTCCGGGTAACCCGGTTGCCACGTTTATGTGTGTGCACCGGTATTTTTTGCCCTGGTTGCATGCCGTATCGGGCCAGCAGGCAAAGCCGCCGCAATTTGCTGTTTTGAATAAACGGTACAGTTTTCCGCCTAAGCTAAAATGTTTTTTACAGGTAAAACTGCATAGTAATGAGCATTGCCAGTTAATGGCCACACCGGTTGAGGGAAATGGTTCTGGCGATTTTGCTAACTTAGCTGATGCAGACGGTTTTCTGGAACTTCCGCTTGAGCGTACCGAGTTTAAAAGGGGTGAGGTGTTCAGAATATGGCCCTTCTGATCGGCGAAATAAAAAATTAATCAGTGTAATCAATGCTAAGTCATATCGATAATCAAGGCAATCCAACAATGGTTGATGTAACCGAAAAAAAGGTTACCAACCGTACGGCTACCGCGCGCAGCATTGTTGTGCTGCCTGTTGAAGTGTTGGTGTTGCTAACCAACGGCGATCTGCAAACAAAAAAAGGCTCTGTTTTTCAAACGGCGATCATTGCCGGCATTATGGCTGCAAAAAAAACCGGGGATTTGATACCGCTTTGCCATCCGTTAGCGTTGGATAACTGTAATGTCGCTATCCGTTTAAACGGGCAGGAGGTGGTTATTGACTGCACGGCCAGCATCACAGCCAAAACAGGTGTCGAAATGGAGGCCCTGGTAGGTGTGTCGATCGCTGCGTTAACGGTTTATGATATGTGTAAGGCGATGAGTCACGACATCGTTATCAAAGAAACGAAGCTCATCGAAAAAACAGGAGGTAAACGTGATTTCAAAAGAGCATAACCTGCCTGCAGGCAAAGAAGGGAGACATGCAAACATGTCCAGGCCTTCGTACAGCAATTTCGGCCGTAATGAGTGGGCCATTGTGGGCGGGCCATGTACGCTCATCAAAATACTGGCCGATCAAATTATAAGCGCTCTATCGCCGGATTACAAGTGTGCTTACGCCGATGCCGCCCATGCCGATGAAGTTATTTTGCCACCCGGGCGCCTGGCAAGCGGCGCAGTGCTCGAGTATACCGAACAGGTAAACTTTCAACAGCTAAATTACCAGCAATCATTTAATCCGTTTCAATTACGTGGCGTGTTCGCGGCCGCAGACATGGTTCTGGTGAATGGTAATCACCACCAGGCTAAGGCACAGGTGGTAATCATATATAACAACAAAGCAGCCTCGCTGCAAAAGCGAATAGATCAGCTCACCAATGTTAAAATGATACTGCTTGCGGATGACGCGGAGATATTTGACTTTATAAAAGAAACCGTACCCGGCTGGCAGCAATTGCCCGTTTACCGCACGGATGAGACCGAAAAGATCATTGCTTTTTTTAAGGCCGAAATACAGAAGGCCAAACCTGAAATAAACGGGTTGGTGCTGTCTGGCGGTAAAAGTGAGCGGATGGGTTTTGATAAAGGCACGGTGAACTGGCACGGAAAAGAACAGCGCTATCATGTGGCCGATATGCTTAAGCCGCTTTGTAAGGAGGTATTTATTTCGTGCCGGCCGGATCAGCAGCAAGAAATGGAAACGGGATATAATACATTGCCGGATACTTTTACAGGATTAGGTCCGTTTGGGGCTATTTTGTCGGCTTTTCGCGAAAAGCCGGATGCTGCCTGGCTGGTTGTTGCCTGCGATTTGCCCCTGATAGACAGCTATACACTGCAACATTTGATACACAGCCGGAACAGTTCAATGATAGCCACCGCTTATAAAAACGTTTTTGATGGATTCCCTGAACCGCTTATTACCATCTGGGAGCCAAAAAGCTACCCGGTTGTACTTTCATTTTTATCACAGGGTTATTCGTGCCCGCGCAAGGTTTTGATCAATAGTGATATCACTTTGTTAGAAGCACCTGATCCTGATACTTTAACTAACGTAAATACGCCTGAAGAGCTGGAGCGCATCAAGCGTACGCTCCACCAAAAATTAGCCGCAACATGAAACCTGATTTTTTAAGATATACCTGCCAGATAGCCTTACCCGGGTTCAGCGAATCCGCACAGCGCCTTTTACAACAGGCAAAAGTACTGGTGGTTGGTGCCGGCGGGCTAGGCTGCCCGGCCACGCAATATTTGGCCGCGGCAGGCATAGGCACCTTAGGCATTGCCGATTTCGATACCGTTTCTATCAGCAACCTGCACCGCCAGGTATTGTACACACCGGCCGACGCCGGTAAAAAGAAGGCGGTGGTTGCCAGCGCACAGCTGCAAAAGCAGAACCCCGGTATAAAGGTAGTGGCGCATGATGTAAGCATTACGTCGGTAAACGTAATGGACATTATTGCCGGTTACGATATTATTGTGGACGCAACAGATAATTTCGATACCCGGTATTTATTAAATGATGCTGCCGTTATCACGGGTAAACCACTGGTGTATGGCGCCATTTACCAATTCGAGGGCCAGGTAGCTGTCTGGAACGTTGTGAATAACCATGGTGAGAAAACATCCAATTACCGCGACCTTTTCCCCAACGTGGATGCCTCGCAGATCCCCAATTGTGCGGATGGCGGTGTTATCCCCACACTGGCGGGCATCATCGGCTGTATGCAGGCCAACGAGGTAATCAAATATATCACCAAAACAGGCGAGCTGCTGGCAGGCAAAGTTTTGGTTTTTGATGCGCAAACCCTGCAAAGCCGGATCATAAAAATAGGCGATGTTACGGGTACCCACATCACTGGTTTAGCTGAAACATTCATCATCCCGATGATTTCGGTGGCCGAACTGAAACGGGGACTTAAGGAACATTCGCTGGAACTGGTTGACATCCGAACAAGGTCAGAAAGAGAAGAGTTTAACATCGGCGGCAAGCATGTTCCGATTGATAAGCTTTATCCTTATATCGAAAACCTGCCGGCAAATGTTAAAACGGTGCTTTACTGTGCATCCGGCAAACGAAGCGGCGAAGCCGTGAAGATCATTAAGCAAAAATTACCCGACGCCAATATCTTTTCCCTTGAGGGTGGACTAAAGGCATGGATGGATGAGAGTGCTTGATGTAGCTTGGTCCGAAAGTCAGTAAGGTCGGAAAGAAGCTGCAGCTGAAGTTTGGGCAATAATAAATTAAATGATTTTACTTACACGAAGATTGCGTAAGATAAAATCGAGACTGTATCATTTTGTGAAAAAGATACAGTGATACACGGTGTACCACCCGGCACACGTGGATACACCTGAACACACTGACAAAGTAATATCACCACATTTATAAAACTACCGTTATAACTAATAAGTTGTTTTGCTAGGGCAAAAGGCTTTATTTTAAACTGATCTCTAACCTCTAATCTCCGACCTCTAATCTCCAACCTCCACCTACGGATGCGCAGCTACCCAAACCTCGCCATCCTCAAAAACCTCCTTTTTCCATATCGGGACGGTTTGTTTCAGGGTATCGATGATAAACCGGCAGGCGTCAAACGCTGCGGCGCGGTGAGCGGCGGATACAGCAATAATTACCGGCAATTCCCCGACCTCTAAAGTTCCTGTACGGTGATGGATCAATACTTTTTGAACCGGCCATTTTTCAAATGCCTGGTTTACAATTTTTTCCATCTCGGCCAGGGCCATTGGCTCATAAGCCTCAAATTCCAGCCGAACAACCGGCTTGCCTTTTGTGGCGTTGCGGACGGTTCCGATAAACACATCTATTCCGCCTGATTCGGGCGACATGATCCAGTCAACACAGGTTTGAACGTTTAATGGCGCGGATAATATTTGGATCTGGGTTTTCAAAGGCATTTTGTTAAGTTGTCTGTGAGGACACAGACAACGGAGAAGAACGGTTAATTACCCTCCGCTTACCGGTGGTATAATGGCAATTTCATCCCGCTCGTGTATCGTATCCCCCGGAAGGGCATACTCGTTATTCACAGCCACCATATACGAGGCCAGTTGCTGAAGCCGGGGGTATTGGTGCTCAAGCATATATTTTAAGTTATATACGGTGGCATCGTTGGCCAGTTCTAAACTAACCGAAGATCCTCCGAATATATCCTTTGAAATACCAAAAGCGAGAACTTTAATTTTCATCAGTTCAAAATTAGGGCAAAAAAAGTATATATAATGTAAATATTCTAATATGTTCAATAACTGGATAGATACGATTGAACGAGAGATAATATTGTGTTGCTATAAACTTCAATTCGAAACATCTCGCCGCTAAAATTGTATATTTGATTATGGCTGAGCATTCGATAAAAAGGGTATCGGTAATAAAGGTTAAGCATTCAATTAGTGATGAAACCACGGACACCATTGCCATTGAAGAACCATTAGAGATACGTCTGAAATATGGCGGGGCAAACGGCCGGATCGTCAAAAATATTTCGGTTACCATGCGCACCCCCGGCCATGATGCTGACCTTGCAACGGGTTTTCTATTCACCGAAGGCATCATTAAAAACACCGAAGACATCCTGGCGGCTGAACACTGTTTTATCGCTTGCGCGGAGAATAAGGAAAACGTGATACAGGTAAGTCTCAGGGAAGGTGTTATACCTAATCTTCAAAATACCGAACGCAACTTTTACACCACCTCCAGCTGCGGCGTTTGCGGCAAAGGCTCCATCGACGCTATCCGCACGGTGAGCGCCTTTACCCGGCCTGTAAACGACGATCAAACCATAACAAGCGAGCTGTTGCACCAGCTTCCCGAAACGCTGCGGCAGCACCAACAGGTTTTTGCCGATACAGGTGGCTTGCATGCTTCGGCTTTATTTAGTTTAAGCGGCCAGTTGCTGCTGGCGCGCGAGGATGTGGGACGGCATAATACGCTCGACAAATTAATTGGCGCTGCACTCAATAAAAACTGGCTTCCGCTAAGCCAAATCGTGCTGCTTTTAAGCGGCAGGGCCAGTTTTGAATTGGTACAAAAGGCCGCCATGGCCGGTATCAGGATCATTGCATCGGTTGGGGCGCCGTCCAGCCTGGCTGTTGAACTGGCCGCTGAATTTGATATCACGCTGGCTGGTTTTTTAAGAGATCAACGGTTTAATATTTACACTGCGGCACACCGCATAATACTGCCCGTTTATGAAAATACGTATTAAAGGCAACGCACTGAGATACAGGCTCACCCGCTCAGACATTGCACAATTGACGAAAGTTGGCTTCCTGGAAGATAAAATTGATTTTGGTGAACAATCACTGCTGTATGCGTTGCAGCTTACGGATAGCGGTTCATTATCGGCAACGTTTGTAAATAACACCATTACGCTAAACATGCCTGAAAATATGATAAATGAATGGGAAAATGCTGATAAAGTAGGATTTGAGCACACCGCCGGCGACCTGCATTTACTGGTTGAAAAGGATTTTACCTGCCTGGATAAGGTAGATGAGGACCAAAGTGATAATTATCCGAATCCTTTAGCCGGGAAATTTCAAGGATAATGGATAACAGCGTAAAGAAGGAAAAATAATAAAGCTACCCTTTTAACCCTCTTTCCGGCCTGCCGGAGAGAGGGTAATCCAGCGAAGCAATGTCCCGATAGCTATCGGGAGGGTGAGTCAACTATACGAGCGACAACCATATGAGCAAAAATATTGAACAACCATCAGCCGAAAATCCGGAAGAATTACTGGATTTAAAGCTAAGCGAGCCCAAAAAATGGGCAGCAGGTATCCCCGCTGTTTACGAAGCCGGGAAGGATGTTTTCGGTGAAGACGGCATATTGCGCGGCATGAAGGGGCTGTTCCACATGAACAAAAAGGGCGGCTTTGACTGCTCGAGCTGTGCGTGGCCTGACCCGGATGATGACCGTTCGCCGATAGCCGAATACTGCGAGAATGGGGCAAAGGCGCTGGCCGAAGAAGCGACAACTAAAAAGTTGACGCCCGAATTCTTCGCCCAAAACTCAGTTGCCGACCTGGCGAAACTAAATGATCATGACATAGGCAAGAAAGGCCGCATCGCCCAGCCTGTGTATCTGCCGAAAGGTGGGACGCATTACCAGGCTATCAGCTGGGATGAGGCGTTTAAAAAGATCGCCGGGCATTTAAACAGCCTAAACTCACCGGACGAAGCGGCGTTTTATACATCGGGCCGCACAAGCAACGAGGCTTCATTTATTTATCAGCTTTTTGTGCGGGAATATGGCACCAACAACATGCCCGACTGCTCAAATATGTGCCACGAGTCGTCGGGTGTGGCTTTGGGCGATGTTATCGGGATCGGTAAAGGCACCGTGACGCTCAATGATTTTTATGAAACGGATGTGATCATCATCATGGGCCAAAATCCCGGTACCAATCATCCGCGGATGCTCAGCGCACTCGAGAAGGCCAAAAAGAACGGGTCGAAAATTATAGCGATAAATCCGTTGAAAGAGGCCGGGTTAATGGCATTTAAAAACCCGCAAACGGTACCCGGTTTCCTGGGCATGAGCACACAGCTGGCCGATTTGTATTTACAAATAAAGATCAACGGCGATATGGCCCTTTTAAAGGCAATTGAGAAATTGCTTTACGATACAGAACAGGAGCTGCCGGGCACGGTTATCGACCATGATTTTATTAAAAAGAGCACAGTTGGTTATAAAGAATTTATTGACGACCTGGTTTCAAGTAACGCTGAGGAACTTGCAAAGGAAGCGGGTGTGCCCTTCAGTCAGGTAAAAGAAGCCGCTGATATGCTGAAACACAAGAGCAGGATAATCATCTGCTGGGCAATGGGCATAACGCAGCATACGAATGGTGTTGATACAATAAAGGAGATCGCAAACCTTATCCTGCTAAAGGGCAGCATAGGCAAACCCGGGGCCGGGTTATGCCCTGTACGGGGCCACAGCAATGTGCAGGGCAATCGTACCATGCTGATCTATGATAAGCCTTACAAAAAGCAATTGGACAAGCTGAAAGAAGTTTTTGGTTTTGAGCCCCCGCGGGAGCATGGCTTTGACGTGGTTGATTCGATAAAAGCAATGCATGAAGGTAAATTAAAATTGTTTTTTGCCATGGGCGGTAATTTTCTTTCGTCAACGCCCGATACAACATTTACTGCCGAAGCATTGCGGAAGATGAAGCTTACGGTAAATATCTCAACCAAACTAAATCGGGGCCACCTGGTGCACGGCGAGGAGTCGATCATTCTGCCAACGCTGGCACGCAGTGATAAAGATATAGTGAATGGGGAGGCGCAATTTATAAGCTGCGAAAACTCGATGGGTGTGGTGCAAATGTCGAAAGGGGTTTTGGATCCTATTTCAAACGAGTTTATGAGTGAAACCAAAATTGTGTGTGAGCTGGCTAAAGCTACATTGGGGGCCAGGACGGTTATTGACTGGGATAAATATGCAAATAGCTATGACGAGGTGCGTAACATCATCGAAAAGGTGATTCCGGGCTTTGAGGATTATAACCGCAGGGTGAGGCAGCCGGGCGGATTTTATTTGCCGAATGGCCCGCGTACGGGAAAGTTTGAAACAGAGAAGCATAGCAGCAAGGCCATTTTTTCGGTAAACAAGCCAATTGATCACAAATTTGCTGAGGACGAGTATATGATGACGACTATCCGAAGCCATGACCAGTTCAATACCACTATCTATGGGTTGGAAGACCGCTATCGCGGCGTGCATAACGAAAGGCGTGTTATTTTCATGAATGAAAAAGATATATACCTGGCAGGCCTTAAACCTGGCGACAAAGTCGACCTGTTTAACCACCACGGCGGCGTTGAAAGGGTGGCCCGCCTGTTTGTGGTTGTGCCCTACAATATCCACGAGCGCAATACAGCCACCTATTACCCGGAAACCAACGTTTTGGTACCGATTGACAGCGTTGCCGAAAAGAGCAATACGCCGACCTCAAAATTGGTTTTTATTAAGATAAAAAAGCATAGAAACTCAGATTAGTTTAGAGATATTTTCCGCATCGGGTCGCAAAAATTCATCAGTTTTTTACTAAAACCAATAATATCATTTACTTAAGTTAATGTTATGTAAATATTTTGTTATTGTAACATTTCCATTGCGGTTTTCACGCAATGTTAATTGAAAAAAAACAATGAGTTAATAAACGCACTTTCGGCAAAAAATTCAGAATTTCTACAGAATTGGGGAGGTTACTTTGTCGAAAAATGAGGCGGATGACCAGGATATTTTACCTTACCCCAGTAATAATTTTTGTTGCCTTTTATTGCACAGCCCAGCCAAGGATATCAAAAAACCCGGTCAAGAATACTCACCGTAACGGATACGTAAAAAAGGAACCTTCCATAATTAATTTAGTATTTACTTCGGATGCGCATTATGGCATTGCCCGGTCAAAATTCAGGGGCGACACCAATGTACAAGGTTATGTGGTAAACGCTGCCATGATCCGGCAGATCAATACCGTTCCCAATCTTATTTTGCCAACTGATAAGGGAATTGAAGCGGGAAAAAAAGTTGGCCCGGTGGACTACCTGGTTGAAACCGGCGACATTGCCAACCGCATGGAAATCCCCATTCAAAGCGCAGCTGCATCGTGGGCGCAATTTGAAACGGATTATATGCATTCCGTTAGCTTAAAAAGGCACGACGGCCGCCCGGCCACGTTATTACTGGCGCCGGGAAACCACGATATCTCAAATGCTATTGGTTTTGCGAAACCGATGAGGCCGCTTACCGACCCGACATCCATGGTTAAAATATATAACCTGATGTTGAAGCCGCAACAGCCCTTAACCAATGCGGGGTACGATTATACGAAGGATAAGATCAACTACTCGCTTAATGTAAACGGTATACACTTTATGTTCATAACGCTTTGGCCGGACTCGGCAGAGCGTATCTGGATGCAGAAAGACCTTAGCACGGTAAAACGTTCAACCCCTGTAATCGTTTTTACGCATGATCAACCCACCTGCGAGGCCAAGCATTTTACCAATCCCCTGCCACCGCATAATATGACGCTTTCGAACAAATTTGAAAACCTTACCGCCGAATACTACAAAGAAGCAACAGCCGCCTCGAAGGACGACGGCGCTACCGATATAGAGCAAAGGGGATGGACAAAATTTTTAAAAGCACACCCAAACATTAAAGCCTATTTCCACGGCAACAGTAACTGGAACGAGTTTTATGTTTATAAAGGCCCTGATAACGATATGAGCTTAAACACTTTCAGGGTCGACTCGCCAATGAAAGGCAAATACTCAGCTAAAGATGAAACATTGTTATCGTTCCAGCTTATATCAATCGACCCGCAAAGCCAAACCATGACCGTACGCGAATGCTTATGGAATACAGAACCGCTAAATAAAGTACAGCAAGTAAAATTTGGTAAAAGCGCGACTGTATCGCTTAAAGTTGAGTAACACGGGCGATAAATACCGAAATCTATTGTAATACGCTTACGGTATTACTTTAACCACCAGCTAAACAATGCTACACATACTTACTAAATTATTGATGAAATCAATTTTACTTAAAAGACTCTATTTAATTACCGGTTTCGTTTTATGCTTCAGCGCTATTGTAAGTGCGCAGGAAATTAAAGGAAAAGTTGCGGATGCGCGTAACGGCGAACCGCTCATAGGCGCCAACGTGCATATTGAAAGCGGAAACTTCAAACAAAATACATCAGTCAGACTGGATGGTACCTACCTGTTTAAAAATGTTCCCGCAGGAAGCTATAAGCTGCAGGTGAAATTTATAGGCTATAAAACAACCCGTGAATATACGGTTGATGTAAGTGCAGGCGCCGCCGCTGTTTTAAATATAGCAATGGTTGATAACTCAACCATACTTAACGAAGTAACTGTTATCGAACACGCAAGTAAAGAAAATGACAGGTATGCCAGGAATGATGAAAAGAATGCTGATAATACGATAAATGTTGTTTCGGCCAGTTCTATTGCCATATCGCCCGATGTGCTGGTTTCTAACGTACTCAGCCGGGTTTCGGGGATATCGATAGACAGGAGCAATACCGGCGATGCACAGCACGTCATTATCCGCGGGATGGATAAGCAATATAATACTGTTTTGATCAATGGTATTAAGATCCCAAGCCCGGATAATAAAAATAGGTATGTGCCATTAGATATTTTCCCTGCCGACCTGGTTGAACGGATTGAAGTTTTCAAAACACTTACCCCCGCTATGGAAGGCGACGCTTCGGGTGGTGTGGTTAACCTGGTAATGAAAACCGCGCCCGACAAATTAAGAGTAGAGGGCAGTTTTGGCACGGGTTACAGCCAGTTATTTTTCAACAGGGGTTTCAGCAGCTTTAACGGGAACACTGAAGCCGCTAAATCTCCGGGCGAGATAGCTCCCGGAACGGCCGCGTCCATCGGCCAGTTCCCTTATCAAAACCTGGTTACTAAAAGCGGGAATGCACCACCAAATGCCAATGCCAGCTTGACAATAGGCAACCGGTTTTTAGATAACAAATTAGGGGTGCTTTTTTCGGGCACTTATCAAAATACCTACCAGGGCAATAACACCTTTGTTGTGGTACAGGAAAATACTGTTGGGGCATCGCCTAATATAAACACACCAAACCAGGAAACAGCTTTCCAAAGCGCCTACAACCGCCAGTATTCATCACAACTAAGCCGCCTGGGGACAATCGCATCCGTTGATTACAAATTTAACGACAACAACGTAATTAATTTATTTGGCACCTATTTACAATTGGATGAATACAGGGTGCGCCAGACGCAGAACCTTACGTTTGGCGGTTACTCTTACCAGGGATATTACGGTACTAACGGGATCGATAATTTAACGGAAACGAGGACAGATAAGCAAAGCATCTATAACGTAACCCTTAAAGGAAAGCATAAAGTAAACAACGTGTTTTCGTTTGACTGGACATTGTCAAACTCGGAGGCCATACATAAGCAGCCGGATATTGCCGAGTTCAAAACTTCGTATGAAACAAGTCCTGATACGGTTAAAGCACACGGGTACAAACAAGTGCCAAACCCATATATGCCCGGCAGCAGCGTATCGGTTACCCCCGATGTGATCAATGGGCCTGTAGTAGTAGGCAATGAGTCAAGGATATGGACACATAATACCGACAAAGATGTGTCAGGTTATTTAAACCTGCACTTTGATACGAAGATATTTGGCCGCAGCGCTTTATTTTCCGCGGGTGGGATGTTCAGGCATAAAACACGCGATAATTTTGTTAACGCCTATAGTTTACCGAATACGTTTATTACCGGCACCAATAACGCCGAACTGTATACATCGATCCCGGCGGCTACCTTTTCATTTGCCAATAATCCTTTTAATGCATTTGGTTCGTCGGCCACTGATCCCGGGGTGTACACTTTCACCGAAAATGTACAGGCCGCTTACGGCATGTTAAAATATATTATCAGCGACCGCTTTGATGTTTTATTTGGCTTAAGGGCCGAAAATACCAGCCAGAGCTATTATTCAAATTTACCTGCGACTTTTCCGGGTAAATCAGCAAATATATCTTATACCGATTATTTGCCGAGCATTAACGCCAAATATGCCCTCACAGATAACCAGGCGATCCGGGCGTCTTATTTCCAATCGATTTTAAGGCCGGCTTTCGCGGATTTTATTCCTTATCCTGATGTAACGAGCGACGACCCCAACGCAACCCTCGGAAATCCGTATTTACAGCATACAGTTATAAATAACTACGACCTGAGGTATGAGTTTTTCCCGGGCGTTTTTGATGAATTTATGGCCGGCGGGTTTTACAAGTACCTGATCAACCCGATCGAAAAAGTGCTCCAGCAGGGCGGAAGCGGCGCGACGTTATTCCTCCAGCCCGAGAATCTGGGTAATGCCCGTAATTACGGAGCCGAACTGGAGGCAAAAAAATTCTTTGGGAATATAGGCGTATCACTTAACTACACCTACACGCAATCGCAAATTACCACGCCAAAAAGCATCGACGTGCAGGGCACAGTTACTTCGCGTTCGCAAACCCGCCCGTTGCAGGGGCAGGCCGCCAATGTGGGCAACGTATCCTTATTATACAAAAATGCGAAAGCAGGTTTAGAGGGTCAGTTGTCTTTGGGCTACACCGGCGAAAGAATTGCAGCCGTATCGCAATACTATGCGCTGGACACCTGGGAAAAGGCGTCAACATATCTTGACTTTTCGGCGCAGAAAACCTTCGGCAGGCATTTCATCGTGTTTGTAAAAGCAAATAACCTCCTGAATACGCCTTACGAACTATTCATTAAGCAAAATAATACGAGCAATTATTCCGGGTTGCTGAAATATCCACACCAGGAAAGCCCTAATTACACTACGGTTGAATATGATCAGTACTATGCACGGTACAACCTGGGGTTAAGGTTCAAATTTTAAATCAAATAATAAAATCAGTAAAATCATTAATCATGAAAAAGCTAAAATTAATTTCGTTGGGCGTGGCGCTCTTTGCCCTTGCTGCATGCAGCAAGAAAAAAGACAATGTTGTGGTATCGGCTCCCCTGTTGCAGGTTGGTAAGGCCATCAGCAATACATCGACCTTAACAGCGGGTACTTACAAAGGTACCATGCTTGCCAATCAAACTTATACCGTTTCCGGAGATATTACTATCAATGCCGGGGATACGCTATTGATACAAAAAGGTGTTAAAATTAATATGACTAACGGCGCTAACTTTATTGTAAACGGCGATTTGATCAGTTTAGGTACAAAAGACGCGCCGGTTACCATTACCGATCCGCGCCGGACTAAATTAACCGGAGCATCTACCGTCGCGGCAGATTCAGCTTATGTTGGCGGCTGGGGCGGAATTTATTGCAGCAATACAGCCAAATTGGTGGTGCTGAAATGGACTCATCTTGATTTTGGCGGCGCAGCTTTAAAAGCGCTGCCTTTTGCTAATGCTAATTCGTTAAAAGTAGGCGCGCAATTTATTTTATATTTTGAAAATCCAACCGGCGTTTTCATTATGGAAGATTCGTGGTTATACGGTTCACCTGATGATGCCACACGGTTTTATGGTGGTTACTACAACATCATGAGAAATACGATGGAAAAATGCGGTGGCGTTGGCGGCGACGGGTTTAACGCTAAAGGCAGCTCGGTTGGTAACATGGCTTAT
This sequence comes from Mucilaginibacter sp., assembly GCA_035568395.1. GTDB lineage: Bacteria > Bacteroidota > Bacteroidia > Sphingobacteriales > Sphingobacteriaceae > Mucilaginibacter. The sequence continues at coordinate 282,963 of DATMOF010000002.1, forward strand.
AACCTGATCATCGGCGGAGCAACCAACGGTACGAAATCAGCCAGCGATGGCACTACGGCAGGCGAGTGCCAGTTTACTATGTATAACAATACCTATGTTAACGACGGATTTAGAAACACCGGTGTTTTTGGCGCGAGAAGTGGTTCTGTTGAGGTGGAAAACAACTCACGCGCACTGGTTTATAATAACCTGATAGTTGATTGTGATTTCGGTGTTCGTATTGCAGGCGGCCCGGGCGGCGCTAAGGTATACCTTGCTGATACTACAAGCACATCAACCAGTTCGACCGTGATTGCTAAGACCGCTTACGGTTATAATTATTACTATGTGGACAATGCCGCTATGGCGAATCAGATTGTGCCTACAAGTGTTGCACAACCGGTAGTTACGCACCCACAATCGACAGATATTCCGAATATGGCTGCTTTCTTAGGGGCTTCGTACACTTTTGGTCAAACATATGACGGATCTTCGTTGGTAGGCAAAAACAACCCGTTGTTTGTAAATTATCCTTTGCCGGCTGCTGCTAACTTTTGGATCACGCAAGCTTCTGTTGACGGTTATAACTTCCGTTTACAGGCCGGCTCTCCTGCAGCTGGTAAAGGTACAACGACCGCCTTTACACCGATTACCACAGGTATACCTATCGATCCTAACTTTGGTTCGAGCGGTATCACGCCTCCGGGAAAAGATATGGGCTGCTACCAGTTAAACGGTACCGGAAACCAGCATTAATTTAATATCACTATGAAGTTTAACCCGGCAACCCTTTTTTTACGCAATACTAAAATGTATTATCTTAAAATCGGGTTGCCGGGTTTTTTAATACTTGCCGCATTTTCCTGTAAAAAATCGGGAACCCATACTTTACCGGTAAAAGATTCCACTGTCACTGCGCCAAAGCAGGTACAATTCATCATACCCTCTTATAATCCTTCCGGCCTGGATACGACAAAATTGTTTAATCCTGTCCCGGTTGTAAATAACCTTGCCCGGACAGACCTCTACGAGATATCAGGTGTTGCAGCAAGCAGGATAAACCCGGGAGTTTTATATATCCACAATGATAGCGGCAATCCAAATCAGGTTTACCTTACAGACGGCGCCGGCGCTAATAAAGGAACGCTTACCCTAACCTCCGTTGGTAACCGCGACTGGGAAGATATTGCTGTTGGCCCCGGCCCTGTTGCCGGCGTAAATTATGTTTACGTTGGCGATATTGGGGATAACAATTCGAACAACAGTTCGGTATTTATCTACAGGTTCCCGGAGCCAAATTTAGCCGGAAAAACATTGCCGTTCATTGCCGATATCCCGGCTGTCGACATCATCGAATTAAAATATCCTGACGGGCCCCGGAATGCAGAAACGCTGATGGTTGACCCGTTAACCAAGGACATTTACATTGCCAGTAAAGAAAGCAATGTTTGCAAAATATACGTGGCGCGCTATCCGCAAAGTACCGCCTCAGCTACTGTAATGACTCCCGTGGTGCAGCTATATTTCAATAAAGCTACGGCCGGCGATATTTCACCGGATGGCACCGAAATCTTATTGCGAAGTAACGAACTCATCTGGTATTGGAAACTTCCGTCCGGAACAAACGTTTCAGCCGGCTTGCTCACAAAGCCGCAGGTGGCACCTTATTTTAACAACGAGCCGCAAGGCGAAGGCGTTGGTTTCGCAGCGGACGGAACAGGCTACTACACCGATACCGAGATTAGGGACCACCCCGGGCATTTAGCGACGATGTCTTTTTATAAAAGAAAATAAGGCTGTCCCCACCGTCCTCCCGGTAGTACGATATAATCGTGCCATTTAACCGATTATCAAGTGTTTTACGTGGATAATGTAATAAAAACGAAAAGCACTAAAGACATTGATATATTTGGGATTATTTGTTTAAGGTGAAGAATAATCTCATTTATCACTGTTTATTCTGGCTTGGTATTTATTTGCTGTGGGTTTTTGTTTTTCGCAATTATTCATTCTCGCTGAACAAAACCATGACGGTGGAATTTTGCTACCTGCTATTCATAACAGTGGATTATTACGCCGTCGTATATTTGATCTTTCCCAGGTTTTTAAAGCGGAGGAAATATGTATATTTTGTATTGTATACATTCTTGCTCATCGCCTTTTCGGCATTGTTAAGGGCGCTGATAGCCCGGCAAATGAGCCTGCATATTTTTAAGGATAACTTCCATCCGGATTTTTCGGCATTATACTTCACATCGCTTCTGAATATTTTTATCTGGGCACAACTGTTCATATTTGGTAAAATGGTTGTCGACCGGATTTACAGCCAGCAGCGGCTGGCCATATTGGAAAAAGAAAGAATAAAGCAGGAACTCGATTTTTTGAAAGCGCAGATTAACCCTCACGCACTTTTTAATTCATTGAATACCATTTACGGCCATATTGATAAGAGCAATCAAACCGCCAGGAATATCTTGTTAAAGTTTTCGGGACTGCTGCGTTACCAGTTATATGATTGCAGTGAAGACAATATCAGCCTGGAAAAAGAGATCGAATATATCCGCAATTACATATCATTTCAACAGATCCGCAAAGATGAACACCTCAAAGTAAATATTGAAATAGAGGCTGACGCCGGAAATTATACGATCGCACCGCTATTGCTGGTTGTACTTATTGAGAATGCATTTAAATTTGTAAGTAGCTTTACCGACCGGGAAAATGTGATATGCATCAGGCTGGCTGTTGCCGGCAACCAGTTTACTTTTCGCGTATACAATACCACCGAGCACCGCCAGGCTGCTGCGGCATTTCTTAACCGTGGAGGAATAGGCATTGTTAATTTAAAACGCCGGCTTGAGTTACTTTACCCCGGGCGGCATCAGCTTTATTTTCGGGAAGCTGAAACTGATTATGAAGCCACGCTAAAACTACAGCTCGCATGAAACTAAAGTGCATAATTATCGATGATGAACCCATCGCACGAAAATTAATTGAAGAATTTATCGGCGACATTGATTTTTTAGAGTTAATAGGCCAGGCCGAAAATCCCGCGAAAGCGATGTCATTGCTTAGCGACAATGCGATAGACCTTATTTTCCTTGACATCAACATGCCCACTATAAACGGTATCAATTTTTTGAAGAACTCGAAAAATACCGCCAGTATCATCATGACGACTGCCTATGCCGAATACGCGGTTGAGGCTTTTTCACTGGATGTTTTAGATTACCTGGTAAAGCCTATCCCGTTTGAGCGGTTTTTAAAGGCCTGCATTAAAGCCAGGGAAGTTTACGAAACAAAAAAACAGATCGCCCAATCAGCACCGAATGCCGCAGACTACTTTTTTATTAAATGCGATAATCAAATTCAAAAGGTTTTTTATAATGATCTGCTATACGTGGAGTCGATGCTGAATTATGTGGTACTGTATACCACCGCGCGCAAAATGATCGTGTACATTACACTTAAAGGTTTGGAGGAGCAGCTCCCGGAGAGCCGTTTTATAAAAGTCCACAAGTCATATATCGTGAACCGCGATAAAATTAAAAGCATCGAGGGCAATATGTTAAATATCGGGAGTGAAAAGATCACGATCAGCCAAAACCTGCGCGAAAAGGTTCTTAACGATATTTTAAAGGACAAGGTGATAAAGAGGTAGCTGTAATTAAAATTAAGCGTTATAGCGGCTGTAAGCGTTGCAACTTTCGCTGCAACGCTTGCAACAGTTATCATGTTACACAACCGCTAACTTACACAACAATATAGCTCAATCTATTCGTTTGCCTTATCGGGAAAGGCTACGCCGTTATGGCAGGTATTACAGGTTACCGTAAGCGCCTGGCCGATCATGGGGTGTTTTATTTTGAAGAATTTTTTGTTTATTCCTATGGTAGTGTGCATCATTTCGCGCGCTATTTCCTTTTCGGGTTTGCCATCTGCTGCAAAATCGAGCTGGCCGGTATTTTTATCTGCCGAATGGCAAAAATTGCACGACACCCCCAACCCGTCCTCAAAATCGTCGACCATTATTTTTTGGAGGTCCTTTGAGCTTATATTTTTGGGCAGTACCTTCAGGTTTACATATTGCTCGTCCGGCGCCTTAAAAGCCGTTGTCGCAATTACACCTGCAGGGGCTGCGAGTGCAATGATCAACACAAGTTTGCGGTTTATTTTCATTTTCTTGTTTTTGAATTTGACTACACCGCCCGGAGCAAGCCGACAACCTGCCGGACATTGCTCCCAATAAGGCGGCGACTAACAGATATACTCAGGTCTTTTTGGCAAGTATGTCCAAAGACACTTCCAATTCATTTGCGATTGTGCTTGTGCCGCCCACATCAAAATCTTTCCGGTTGATCTTAAACGATCCTTTAAACTGATATCCATCACCCGACGGCGTTGCCGTAAACGGAAATGTGATAACCCTGGTTTGTTTTTTTATGCTAAGCTTTCCGGATATAACATATATGCCATTTTTTGATGAAACCACTTTCGTTGATACAAAATGTATCTTGGGGAAGTTTTTCACATCAAAATAAGCCTCACCACGCAAGTGGCCGTCGCGCAAACTATTATCGGTATTTACGGAAGCTGCATCTATGTTTACGTCAAAACTGTCATTTGCCTGATTTTGCGGATCAAACTTAATATCGCCCTGCAAGCCGGTGAATTTACCCGACACGTCAAAACCAAAGTTCTTGATGGTAAATTGCAGGGATGATCCCTGGTCGGTTGGTTTGTATTGGGCATAAACGCTGCCGGAAATCAGGGCCGTTAAAATAACTAAGGTGATTTTTTTCATCAATCGATTGTAAATATTTTGGTTTAATACACTATTGCGCAGCTGCTTCCATTAGCAGGCTGTCAGTAACCGCCAGTGTATGGTCATGTTCCTGGTAATTAACCTCCGTTAATCCAAGCACACTTTTTAGTTTTTCGGCAGGTACCTTCATTGGCCCGGGCGATGGCGCGCTTCCGGGCGCCGGTTGCGGAAATGCGGTTGACATGGCGGTATGGAAAGTAATATTGCCCTCGGTTTTCCGGATAGTTTGGTGAATGTGCCCGTTTAAAACTGATACCGATCCAAACCGTTTTAAAAGCGATAGTGCCTGCTCGCTATCTTTAGTGCCCCAGCCCCATTGCGGGTAAACAGCCCAAAGTGGTATATGCGCAAAAACAACAATAGGCGTGCTGTTGGTATAACGTTTTAAATCATCCGCCAGCCACTTTAACTGATCTTCACCAAGCACACCCATGCCGCCGTCCACCTGTACAAGCGCGTTTACCAGCCCGATAAAATGAACACCGTTTGCGTCGAAGCTGTACCAGCCGCTGCCCTTGGTGCCTTTGCCGTACCGCTCAAGGTATAACTTGCCGTTATCGGTTAAATCGTGCTCGCCGGGTACATAAAATACCTGCTTGTTTGTGCTTTTCATGGATTGATCAAGCGTGTCAAATTGCTCGGCCTGTGCCAGGTGCGAAAGGTCGCCGGTATGTAATATAAATTTAGGCGCGCTTGGCATAGCATTGATCTTAGCAACGGTAGCTTGCAACGTCCCGGTAACATCAGGGTTTGCCGCTTTATTGAAGCCGATGTGGCTATCGCTGATCTGTACAAAGCTGAAATCAGATTTTGGTAAGATCAATCCTTTTTTAATGTTGCCGGTATTTTTGTCGATCAGTTGGCTCATACCGTACGATTTCAGCACCCCGCCCGACATCATAAAAAGTACGCCGGTGCCTGCCCAGGCCATACATTCCAAAAACCCCCTGCGGTCGATGCCGTCCGGGTTGTTATCGTTATGAATTAACTCGTTATTTGTTTCGTTTTCCATAATTTTTTTATTTAATACCCTGGTGAATTATGGCACGAAGAAATTGATAAAGCTTATTGAATGTGAATGTTTTACATGAAATGGGGAAATTACTTGATGAAGTCGTGCGTTTGTACTGCAAACAAAAAACGGTCTGGATACTTTACTATTAAAACAGTAATATGCCATTTGACCAGTACCACGAACCCGTAAATGAATTGTCTGATGAAACCCGGACATTCGCCCGCATGATCGTTTCGTTAACCGAAGAAGCTGAGGCCATTAACTGGTACGAGCAGCGGATATCTGTCGAGAAGGATAAAGCGGCAAAAGCCATTATGCAAAATGCCCAACAGGAAGAATTTAAACATTTTGGTATGGACCTTGAATTTTTACTGCGCAAAAAGCCGGTATGGCAGGCCACGCTTAAAGAAATTTTGTTCAAAGAAGGAGATATTGTAAAATTGGGTGAAAAAGGCGAAGACGCGGCGGAGTAATTAATTAGTGAGTTAGTGAATTAGCGAATTAGTGAGTGGTGAATTTGCCGCCTGTTCAAGCGTGGACGCTTGAATAGGCTTGTGTTAAAACCAAATCCCGTTTTTAACAGAAAATTTCCTTAAACTTGGTCATGAAATTGTTTAACGCTGCCGGCAGTATCCTGCTGGAGCATAATGACGACCACTTTGTTATGGACGAACCCTGGGATATCCTGATTAACCGGGATAACCTCGAGGGGTATCTGCTGTCAAGGATCAAATCGGCGAAACAGGTTACTCCGGCTGAGCGGAAAACACCGGGCGATATTTCATTTTTGCCACCCATAGGGCAGCAGGAGGTTTGGGCCGCTGGTGTTACCTATTTAAAAAGCCGGGATGCCCGTATGGAGGAGTCACACGGCTCCGGCGCGGCAAGTTTGTATGATAAGGTGTACGACGCCGAACGGCCCGAACTTTTTTTTAAAGCGATAGCTTCGCGTGTATCCGGGCATAAACAAGCTGTTTACATCCGGAAAGATTCGGCCTGGAACGTGCCGGAACCGGAACTTACCTTGTTTATTAACTCCAGCGGTAATATACAGGGTTATACGATTGGCAATGATATGAGCTCCCGTAGTATCGAGGGTGAGAATGCCTTATATCTGCCCCAGGCAAAAATATATGAGAAGAGCGCCGCTTTGGGGCCGTGCCTGTACGTGACAGCATTACCGATAGATCCCGAAACGGCAATTAGCATGATCATCTGGCGGAAAGGGAATAAAGTTTACGATGATGTTACCGCCGTTTCGCGGCTTAAACGCTCTTTTAAAGAATTGGTGACTTATTTATTTGCCGAGTGCGATTTTCCGCACGGCTGCTTCCTGATGACCGGGACCTGCCTGGTACCATCTTCAGATTTTACTTTGCAGGAGGACGATATTGTTGAGATCAACATCGGCGGCATCGGCACACTAATAAATACAATTGCCTGTAACCCAAAACATAAATCAAACTGATATGAGATGTGAGAGAACCTGCTTTTTTGCGTTAGCGATTTTTAGCTTTTTTTCGTGCCAAACGGAAAAGCCAAACCAGGCTGCCGCGCCGACGGCGCAGCTTTTTAAAAAAGGCACTTTTGGCAATGATCTTTCCTTTCTTAGGCAAAAAGACACGGTGATTGTTTTGTATAGCAACGATGGAAAGGGAAAGATTATCGTTTCGGCTAAATATCAGGCTAAGGTTTTCACATCTACTGCCGACGGCTTAGACGGAAAAAGCTTTGGCTGGATCAACTACAAGGCTTTTAGTCAAAAAACGCCCGACCTGCATATGAATGCCTACGGCGGCGAGGACAGGCTATGGATAGGCCCTGAAGGAGGGAAGTTCGCATTGTTTTTCAGGCCCCGGTCTAAAATGGTCTTTGCCAACTGGCATACACCTCCTGCCGTTGATTTTGAAGAGTGGAAGCTGACTGCCAGCAGCAAACAAAAGGCATCGTTTATCAAGCCAATGCAAATGGTGAATTATGCGGGAACGATGCTGACGTTTTCGGTTAACCGTGATATTGAAATTGTTGATGCACCTGATATGAAAAAGATGCTCGGCGTTGATTTTGACGGGAAGATAAAATCGGTCGGGTTTAAAACCACCAATACCATAACCAACACCGGCAACCAGCGGTGGGATAAAAAAAGCGGCGCACCCTGTTTATGGAACCTCGATATGTTTTCGCCTTCCGAACAAACAGTTACTGTAATCCCTTATGAAAAGAAGGTGAATGGAAAGGTAGCCACTACTGACTATTTTGGCGAAATTTCAAAAGACCGGATCAAATACAGTAAGGGGGTCTTGTTATTCAAAGCAGATGGAAAATCGCGCGGTAAACTGGGATTATCACCAGGCCGGGCTAAAAACAGGGCTGGAAGTTACGACGCTGTCAATAATGTGCTTACGATTACACTCTTTGATATCGAACCCAAGTCAACCTATCTGAACCAGGAGTGGAAAACGAATAAAAACCCGTTTAAAGGAGATGCCGTAAATGCCTATAATGATGGTCCTTTGGCAAATGGCACGCAAATGGGGCCGTTTTATGAAATCGAAAGCGTTTCGCCGGCGGCATTTTTAAAACCCGGCGAAAAGTTAACCCATGCGCATAGCGTTTTCCATTTTACTGGCGATAAGGATGAGCTTAACCAAATAGCGTTAAAAACATTGGGAATATCATTGCAGGATATACAAACTGCGTTTAAATAATTATATTCATGGCGCCAATTGCTGAGCCTTAAGGCTGATTAAACTTAGTTAAACCTGTACATGACGAAGAACAAAAATCTTTACGCCATAGCGCTTATCACCTCTTTGTTCTTTTTATGGGGAGTTGCGTTAAACCTTAATCCGATTCTTATTCCGCATTTAAAAAAGGCTTGTGAGCTAACCGACCTCCAGTCGTCATTGGTTGACTCGGCTTCATACCTGGCATATTTTATCCTGCCTATCCCTGCCGCCTTGTTTATGAAACGGTACGGTTATAAAGGCGGCATACTTTTAGGTTTGATCCTTTTTGCCTGCGGCGCATTTTTATTTTATCCCGCTGCAGCGGTACGAAGCTACGTGTTCTTCCTGTCTGCGTTGTTTGTGCTATTTTCGGGCGCCGCATTTTTAGAGACTGCGGCCAATCCATACATAACCGTTTTAGGCGACCCGTCGACCGCCACCAGGCGCATTAACTTTTCGCAGTCGTTTAATGGATTGGCGGCCACTCTTGCACCGTTATTAGGCGGCCTTTTTATTTTGTCCGGTAAAAATTTAACAGCAGTGCAAAAAGAAACGATGTCTGCGAAGCAATTAAATACCTATTTAAACAAAGAAGCGTCGGCTGTTCAATTACCTTATTTAATAATCGGTTTGGTTGTGCTTACCGTTGCGATATTGATATTCCGAAAACCGTTACCCGAAATTGTTGAAGAGGATACCGAAACAGCAGAAGACAAAAAAAGGTCGTTAGCCGGGAAAATAGGCGTTTTGTTACGACGGAAGCAGTTGATGATGGGTGTGGCAGCCGAGTTTTTTTATGTTGGCGCACAAGCGGGAGTGCTGGGATTTTTTATCCGGTTTTCCGAGCGTGTAGCGGGTTTGGGCGAAAAACCGGCAGCTGCTTTTTTGACGGCAGCCGCACTTGGGTTTATGGTTGGCCGGTTTAGCGGCACTTTCCTCATGAAATTTGTTAACCCGGTAAAAATATTAGCAACTTATAGCGCGATTAACGTGGTGCTGCTCCTTCTGGCGGTTACCCTGCATGCCAAATTTTCTGTATTCGCATTAATTGGCGTCGCATTTTTTATGTCGATCATGTTCCCGACCATATTTTCATTGAGTATCCGCGGGCTGGGGTCGAAAACAAAATTGGGTTCGTCCTTAGTGATAATGGGGATAGTTGGCGGCGCTATTATTCCGCCAATAATGGGTAAGGTTTCGGATATGAGCAATATTCAATATGCGTACCTGGTACCTATCGTATGTTTCGTTTATATATTTTATTTTGCCTGGAAAAATTTGAACGTAAAAAAGGTTGAATTGGTGGTGGCTCATTAGGGGTATGGCGGTGAGTTGACTCACCCGGTCTTTGCTGCGCTCGACCACCCTCTCTCCGGCAAGCCGGAAAGAGGGTAAGGACAAGAATAAAATATTTTTTTTCTTTCACCCTCTTTACCGAAGGTAGAGAGGGTCGACCAGCGAAGCATAGTCGGGGTGAGTTAACTATACACCATGCAAACGTGGTTTTTAAATTTAGAGAGATGGACTTACAACTAGCAAACAAAGTGATCATCGTAACCGGCGGCGCCAAAGGAATAGGCGAGGGCATTGTAAAACTGCTGGCGACCGAAGGCGCTGTTCCCGTTATTGTGGGCAGAAGCGAGGAGGATAACATTAAAGTTATAAAAAGTATAGAAGCGAATGGCGGTAAGGCTGCGCAAATAGTCGCCGAGCTGACCAAGCCCGAAGGATGCGAGTGGGCGGTGAAGGAAATCATAAACAAATTTGGCCGAATCGATGGCCTGGTTAATAACGCCGGAGTAAATGATGGGGTGGGTTTGGAGAGCGGCAATTACGAGGATTTTATGGCCTCGTTGCATAAAAACGTAGTGCATTATTACATGATGGCACATTTTGCTTTACCGGCATTGAAAAAATCAAAAGGAGTGATCCTGAACATCAGCTCAAAAACCGCTGACACGGGCCAGGGAAATACATCTGCGTACGCTGCTTCAAATGGCGGCCGAAACGCGCTGACGCGTGAATGGGCGGTGGAGTTATTGAAATACGGTATCAGGGTTAATGCGATAGTGGTTGCCGAATGCTGGACACCCTTATATGAAAACTGGATAAATACGTTGCCCGACCCAAAAGCGAAGCGTCGTGAAATAGAAGCCAAGATCCCGTTAGGTAACCGGATGACAACCACTGAGGAAATAGCGAATATGGCCGCATTTTTATTATCGGAAAGATCGAGCCATACAACCGGACAGCTCATTTATGTGGATGGAGGATATGTGCATCTGGACAGGGCTTTAGCGAATGCATGAGGTTAGTGAGTAGTTGAATAAGTTGATTTAGTGAGTAGTCGCCAAACTCAATCAACCTAATCAACTTAATCCAACCCAATCAACTAATTCAACATGACCAAAATAGATTCTCACCAGCATTTCTGGAAATTCGACCCGGTGAGGGATAGTTGGATAGATGATTCTATGTCGGCTATCCGCGGAGATTTTATGCCCGGGGATTTAGAGCCTATACTAAAGAAATTCGAAATAGATGGCTGCGTCGCCATTCAGGCCGACCAGTCTGAAATGGAAACGAAATTCTTACTCAACCTGGCCGAAGAAAATGATTTTATTAAGGGTGTTGTTGGCTGGGTTGATTTAAGAGACGATGCCATCGGCAAGCGGCTGGAATATTTTAGCCGGTTTAAAAAATTGAAAGGCTTCCGGCATGTATTGCAGGGCGAAGCCGACCGTGCGCTTATGCTGAACCCGCAATTTGCGAAGGGTATAAGCGCTTTAAAGCCGCATGATTTTACTTACGATATACTGATATTTCCCGATCAGCTCGGCTACACCCACCAGTTTGTAAAAACTTTTGGTGGCCACCGGTTTGTGATTGACCATATCGCCAAGCCCGATATCAAAAATAAAAATATCGACCGCTGGGCAAACGGTATGAGGGCCATAGCCCGGCACGAAAATGTATGGTGCAAGGTTTCGGGAATGATTACGGAAGCCGACTGGCAGAACTGGGTGCTAAGTGATTTTGAGTCATACCTGGATGTTGTATTTGAAGCCTTCGGGCCTAAAAGGGTCATGTTCGGGTCCGACTGGCCGGTTTGCAATGTGGCCGGCGGCTACCAACAGATGCTTTCGGTGGTCAAACATTATACGTCGAAGCTATCGGAATATGAACAAGCCCGGTTTTGGGGCTTAAACGCAATTGAATTTTATAAACTTAAATAGTTATAATTATGAAAAGATCGGCATTAATTATCTGCACGGTGGTCCTTGGCTCTTTATTTGTAAAGGCGCAGGAGAAATTCAATGGACTGGGCGTTAACCTGGGTAACCTATACCGTTTATCAGATGCCAAAACACGGTCGATAAGCCCCGAAAATTTTAATGGCGAAAAAGGAAAAGGCGGCATGGCAACCACAGGCACCGGCTCCGGCCCAGCCCGCGATCTTGGCCAAACCTGGAAGATCAGTCCCAGCGTCGTCATAAAAAAACATACCACCTATACCATTGCCGAAATTGACGGCCCCGGCGCTATACAGCATATCTGGATGACCCCAACCGGTAACTGGCGCTATTCCATTTTACGCTTTTACTGGGATGATGAAACAACCCCTTCGGTCGAGGCGCCTGTCGGCGATTTCTTTTGCATGGGCTGGGGTAAATATTCGCCGCTGCAGTCGCTGGCAGTAGTTGTAAACCCGGGCAGCGCGTTCAACTGCTATTGGCCAATGCCTTTTCGTAAGAAATGCCGGATAACGATGGAAAATATCGACGACAGGGATATGACGGTGTATTACCAGGTTGATTACACGCTGACAGATGTTCCGAAGGATGCTGGCTATTTTCATGCACAGTTCCGGAGGGTAAACCCCTTACCGTTTAAGAAGGATTATGTGTTGGTTGACAGCATCAGGGGCAAAGGGCAATATGTGGGCACTTACCTGGCATACGGCTCAAATAAAAATGGCTGGTGGGGCGAGGGCGAGATCAAGTTTTTTATGGATGGCGATACGCGGTTCCCAACCATTAACGGTACCGGAACAGAAGACTATTTCTGCGGCTCCTACGATTTTGACAGCAGGCATAAAAAAGCCGATGGCACGGAATCAAGCGAATACACCGAATTTTGCAGTCCCTACAGCGGACTGCCGCAGGTGCTCAAGGGCGATGGCCATTACGAAATAGCGCAGCGCTTTGGTTTGTACCGCTGGCACATTGCAGATCCTATCCGTTTTGAAAAAGACTTAAAGGTAACCATACAGGACCTGGGCTGGCACCACGACGGCCGTTATATGCCGTTACAGGATGATATTGCCTCGGTCGTATTCTGGTATCAAAGCGAGCCGCATGGTGCTTTCCCGGTTTTCCCATCAAAGGATCAACTTGAGGTAAACTAAGCCCTGTAAAGCTTCTTATTTTAATCGGAACAAAATATCTCACCAACGGTTACTTAAATAGGAATTGTATAGGGAGTGTAAATTTAATTCAATTTATATGTTTAAACATCTATTTAATTTATATTTGTGTTAAATAAAACAATTAAAAACTTAGAAATCATGTCAACAGCAACAGAAACAACAACAAAATGGGCAATTGACCCTATGCACTCCGAAGTGCAGTTTAAAGTAAAACACCTCGTTATTTCAACAGTAACCGGTTTTTTCAGGAATTTTGAAGGAACAATGGAAACTGAAAATGATGATTTTGAAGATGCAAAAATATCCTTTACTTTAAATACAGACAGTATAGATACCAACCAGGGCCAGCGGGACGAGCACTTAAGGTCAGCCGATTTTTTTGACTCAGCGCAATATCCGCAGATCACCTTCAAATCAACATCATTCAAAAAAACCGGTGATGATGAATTTGAATTGATCGGCGACCTCACCATTAAAGACACTACTAAACAAGTTAAATTACAGGCTGAATACGGCGGTTCTGCCGACGATTTTTACGGCAATACCAAAGCTGGGTTTGAAGTTACAGGCAAGATCAGTCGCAAGGATTTTGGATTGACCTGGGGTGGCGTAACCGAAGCCGGCGCCGTTGTTGCCGGTGACGAGATAAAGTTGATTATCAACGTTCAGTTTGCAAAACAAAAGTAAATCTCATTTCGGATTTCGAATTTTCAATTTCGATTTTTTTTGATTTGTATTGAACAAAGTTAGTTCAACCCGAAATTAAAGGTATTTTTAAATCCGAAATTGAAAATCCGAATTCCGAAATAAAAACGTGCTGATAAAGATATATCCTGAAAATCCGAATGAAAAAGCCATTGAGCAGGTAGTTGAGGTACTACGTAAAGGCGGGCTGATCATATATCCTACTGATACAGTTTATGGGCTTGGCTGCGATATAACCAACCACAAAGCCATAGAAGCTATTTGCCGGATCAGGAATATCAAACCGGACAAGGCCAATTTCTCCTTTATTTGTTATGACCTGAGCCACATTTCAGACTATATTAAGCCAATTGACAATGCAACGTTCAGGGTGTTAAAAAAGGCTTTACCGGGTCCGTTTACCTTTATTTTTAATGCCAACCACAACGTTCCGAAGTTATTGAGCTCCAATAAAAAAACGGTCGGTATCAGGGTGCCCGATAACAACATAGCCCGCGAAATTGTTAAAGCCCTGGGCAACCCAATACTCTCAACATCTATAAAAGATGAGGACGAGATCATCGAATACTCAACCGATCCTGAACTGATCCACGAAAAATATGAAGACCTTGTCGACCTGGTCATCGACGGCGGCTATGGCGAAAATATCCCTTCCACAGTTGTTGACTGCACCGGCGGCGACTTTGAGATCGTTCGTGAAGGTAAGGGCGAACTGGAGTTATATTTATAAACACTAATTTTTTCGAATTATAACGAATTTCACAAATTCAAATTGATGTTCATTACAACTAAGGGCGTATAGATTTCACAAATCCGTTTATCTTTTCCAGGTAACCTTCGGTTCCCAATAACTTCACAAATGCGCTGCCTACAATAGCGCCCGTTGCATATTCGCACGCCTTTTTAAATGATTTGTCGTCCGATATGCCAAACCCAATAATAGCTGGGTTTTTCAGCTTCATGGCTTTAATGCGCTTGTAATAATCTTCGATATTAACCGATACCTGCAAATTCCCGCCGGTGATCGATGAGGATGAAAGCAGGTATATAAAACTATTGCTGAGTTCATCTATTTTGCGGATACGCTCTTCTGAAGTTTGTGGTGTTACCAGGAAAATATTGCTGAGGTTGTTGTCGATAAAATACCGGGAATACATGGCTTCGTATTCGTACATCGGCAGGTCGGGTACAATGATGCCGTCTACGCCAACTTTGGCGGCTTGCTTGCAAAAGCGTTCAACGCCGTATTGTACGATCGGGTTTACATAACCCATCAACAGGATAGGGATAGTTATACGCTTGCGCAGATCTTTTAACTGTTCAAAAAGCAAAGTTAAGGTCATCCCGTTTTCGAGCGCTTTTTCGGAGCTATGCTGTATGGTCGGACCGTCGGCCACAGGGTCGGAGTAGGGGAAGCCGATTTCCAGGAAATCAACGCCTGCCTTTTCCAAAGCTTCGGCAATATCCAGTGTCGTATTCACTTCGGGATATCCTGCGGTGTAATAGATCGATAACAGGTTACCTTTGTTCTTACTAAAAAGCGCGTTTAGACGGTTCATTCTGTGTTTTTGTCCATGGACCACAGTCCATGACTGTTTTTAAATTTATCAATTGGCTATGGTCTATGGACTATCGACCATGGACTATTAATATCCAAAATACTTTATATACGTATCCAAATCCTTATCCCCCCGGCCGGAAAGGCAAATGATCACATTATCATTGGGTTTAAACTTCATTTTCTCAAGATAAGCCAGGGCATGCGCCGTTTCAATGGCCGGTATAATGCCTTCCAGTTGTGAGCATACCAGGCCTGCCTGCAGCGCTTCATCATCCGTAATGCTCACATATTGCGCGCGGTTGATCTTATATAGATGCGCATGCTGCGGCCCGATGCCGGGATAATCTAAACCAGCCGATATTGAATACGGTTCAACAACTTGCCCGTCGTCTGTCTGCATCAATATGGTACGACTACCGTGTAAAACGCCTTCCCGGCCTAAGAAAGTTGTGGCTGCGGAATGCCCGCTGTCCACGCCTTTACCGGCCGCTTCAACGGCAACCAGTTTTACTTGTTCGTCATCGAGAAAATGATAGAACATCCCCATGGCGTTGCTGCCGCCGCCAACGCAGGCCATTACATATTCGGGCAATTCCTTCCCGGTTTGTTCGAGCATCTGTTTTTTAGCTTCTGCCGAAATAACAGACTGAAAGCGCGCCACCATATCCGGGTAAGGGTAGGGGCCAACAACCGAACCGATAATGTAATGTGTATCTACCGGGTTGCCTATCCAATCGCGCAGGGCCTCATTGGTGGCATCTTTTAACGTTTTGCTGCCGGACGTAGCCGGAACCACTTTCGCGCCAAGCATTTTCATACGGGATACATTAGGCGCCTGGCGTTCCATATCCACTTCGCCCATATAAACCACGCATTCAATGCCTTTTAAGGCGCAAACAGTAGCTGTCGCCACCCCATGCTGCCCCGCGCCGGTTTCGGCAATAATGCGTTTTTTTCCTAAACGGATAGCCAACAGTATTTGCCCGATGGCATTGTTGATCTTATGCGACCCGGTATGGTTCAGATCTTCGCGTTTAAAAAATATATTGGCGCCATACCTTTCGGAAAAACGTTTGGCAAGATAAAGCGGCGACGGCCGGCCGACATAATCTTTTAAAAGCTGGTCAAATTCGGCGATGAAATCAGCATCATTGATTATTTTTAGATATTCGCGACGTAATTCCTCTACGTTGGGATACAGCATCTCGGGGATGTACGCACCCCCGAAATCTCCGTAATATCCTTTATCGTTAACCCCGTATTTCATTGGTATATGCTTTTTTAACGGTTTCAAATGCTTTTGTCAAATGCTCTATATTTTTAACACCTTGCGTGTCTTCAAACTTACTGTTCAGGTCTACGCCATATAATTGCGGATGATTTAGATTCAATACCTGCTCCAGGTTTTCGGGGCTTATGCCGCCGCTTAAAAAAAATGGAACATCCAACCGGTAATTATCAAGAACCACCCAGTCAAAAGGTTTTCCCGAGCCGCCGTGTTTTTCTGTTTTGGTGTCGAATAAAAAATAATCGGCCTTGTTCACATAATCATTAAGCTTATCGAAATTGAAGGTATTGTCCACACCAAAAGCCTTAATCACTTTTACCTTATTCCTGAACGAATGTGCAAAATCCGGGTCTTCGTCGCCGTGCAATTGTATCGCATCAAAATGATATTTATCAATCAGTGCGTTGATCTCTCCGGCGCTTTCATTTACAAACACAGCAGTTTTTTGTATTGATGCCGGGATGTTTTCCAGCATTTCTTCAGTCGGATTCCCGACAAACCTAGGTGAACGTTCATAGAAAATAAAGCCCATATAATCCGGGTGCAAAGCCGCTACAGCTTTGATGTTCCCGGGCATCTTTAAACCACAGACCTTTATTTTCATCTCAATTATTGACTAAAGTATTAAAGCTTTTTAGTGCGCGTTTGCTCATCAATGAAGCCTCGGCCTCATAAAAACAATCGCCAAAGCTTTTTTCCGGGTGAATGGTTTTAATGGCTAATGCCGAATTGGCTAAAACAACATTGCTTTGCGCTGTTGTAGCCGTTCCATTAAGCACCTTCATAAAAATATCAGCCGATTCACTGATCGACGAACCGCCCATTATTTCGCGCGGGTCGAGCTTTGAAAATCCAAGATTTTCGATGCTGTTGATCTTTTCGCCATCGGCAGAAAAGGTTTTAAAATCACACGTAAGTGAAATTTCATCGTAACCCTCCAGCGCGTTCAGGATAGTATATTTTATATCTGATTTTTGATACAGGTAGGCATAAATGCGTGCAAGCTCTAAATTGAATACACCCACCAGCTGGTTTTTCGGCTTAGCCGGGTTTACCAGCGGGCCGAGCATGTTAAAAAATGTCTTTACGCTCAATTCTTTCCGGATAGGCGCAACGGTTTTCATAGCCGGGTGGAACAGGGGCGCATGTAAAAAGCAAATATTGGCATATTCGATATTTTCTCTCAGTTTATCCTGGTCGTTCGTGAATTTGCACCCCAGGTACTCCATTACATTGGATGAGCCGCATCCTGATGAAACGCCATAATTGCCATGCTTTGCTACTTTATACCCAGCGCCGGCAACCACGAATGAGGCAAGGGTGGAAATATTGAAAGTGTCCTTGCCGTCGCCGCCGGTGCCGCAAAGATCGATCAGGTCATTGGTACCAAGGTCTGTTTGCATGCAAAGCTCAAGCATAGCGTCCCTGAAGCCCTCAAGCTCGTTAACCGTAATGCTGCGCATGCAATAGGCCGTCATAAACGCGGCCATTTGCGAGTTGTTATAATTCCCCTGGGCAATTAAGATCAAAATGTCTTTTGATTGCTCCCGCGAGAATGTTTTGTTTTCAAACAGGTGATTTAATATCGGTTTCATGCTCACTTGCTGATGCTCCTTCTAATTTCAATTATTGTGTTTTCTTAACCTAATGTGACTATTCAATACAAAAAAAAGGGTTACCGCATGGCAACCCTTCTGAATATCTTAAAAAACAAAAATGGGATTGCCTTACGATCTCTCGTTTAGCCACCACCAATTATTGTTTAATGCTTTCATTATGATTTTATGCCACAAATATGGAAATAGTTTTTACTAAAACCAAGCAGAATGATATTTTTACGTGGGTAAGTTAATTTGGCGAGCAGTTAACTAAGTTATCATTAACTATTCACTTAATCAACCTATTCAACCCAATCAACCAACTATGGCCATACATCAACGAAAGATAAATCCCGAAGACGACCTTGGTTTTGGCTTGCAGCCGGTGATCAAAAACCAGCCGCTGGTTAATAAGGACGGCTCGCCGAATGTGCGCCGTATAGGCCTGCCCCGTTTTAATACCGCGAATAATTATCATACCCTGATAACCATGAGTTGGACAAAATTCTGGCTGCTGGTTTTAAGCGGGTATTTGACGCTCAATATTATTTTCGCGTTTATTTACTTCTCAATCGGGCCCCAGGGTTTGACCGCAACGTCCGGTGCAAGCACATTCCATCGTTTTATGGACGCCTTCTTTTTTTCGGCGCAAACCATATCAACCGTTGGGTACGGGCGCATTAGTCCAAATGGAATGATGTCAAACAGCGTAGCGGCATTGGAGTCAATGATGGGTTTGCTCGCTTTTGCATTGGCTACCGGTTTACTGTACGGGCGTTTTTCACGACCGTCGGCGCAAATAGTCTACAGTAAAAATATGCTTGTAGCGCCTTACCTGGAAAATGGTAAGGGCGTTATGTTCAGGCTGGCCAATTTGCGCAGGAATATCCTGATCGACCTGCAGATTGAAATTATTTTCTCATTCAATGAAACGGTCGATGGCAAAACGATGAGACGTTTTTACCCGCTTGACCTGGAGCGGCGCAAAGTAAGCATGCTAACTATGAACTGGACCGTTGTGCATCCATTGGACGATAAAAGCCCGCTTAAAGACATGACGCAGGAGGATCTTGAAAAATCAGAAGCGGGGTTTGCTATCCTATTGAGAGCCTTTGACGATACCTTTTCGCAAACCATTCATTCCCGTACCGCATACCAATATAATGAGATCGTTTGGAACGCTAAGTTCAAGCCAATTTTTGACCGCGACGAAGACGGGCGGATTGTTTTGGATTTGAGCAAGATCAGCGATCATGAGTTGCTAAATGCGTGATTAGCGACTATTTCAACAGCGAGTTCTTCTCTTTAGCAATGGTTTTATAAACAAGCTTGTCCAGTAAACCGGGTAAAAATTTGTTTAAAAAAACGGTTAATTTTCCCTGTCCGGTCATAATTAATGTCCGCTCCCTGTTTTCAACACCATCAGCGATGATTTTTGCCACTTCATCGGATGTCATCATTTTATCCTCTTCAAGCGTGCTTTCGCCCTGCTGGGTGCCGTCGGCTGCAAGGGCGGTATTGCGGATATTGGAAGCGGTAAAACCGGGACATGCCGTCATTACATGAATACCGGTGTGTAAATTTTCCACCCGTAGGGCGTCTAAAAAGCCATTCATCGCAAATTTTGATGCTGAGTAGCCCGTGCGGCCGGGCAGGCCCTTATAACCTGCAATGGAGGAGACGCCGACTATGCTTCCTTTTGTTTTTAATATTTCGGGCAGTGCGTATTTTGTACAGTATACTGTTCCCCAAAAATTAACGTCCATTACCGATTTTAATACGCTGAGATCGGCATCTTTAAATAGTGCCCGCATGGATATACCCGCGTTATTTACCAGGATGTCGATTTTACTGAAGGTAGTAAGGGCTTGTTTAACCAGGTGGTCGCAATCTTCTTCAATTGATACATCGCACTGCACCGCGACAGCTTTTATATGGTATTGCTGTTCAAGGCTTTGTGTTATTTCGCATAAGGTAACGTATTGCCGCGCAGCCAATACAAGGTTGCAGCCGCGTTTGGCAAATTCTATGGCAAGCGATTTGCCTATTCCTGATGATGCGCCGGTGATAATTGCTACTTTATCATTTAACTTCATAAGCAGAGGGGTATAGCTGAGCGCCTGCAACTTTTAATTCAGGCATTCTAAACAAATATTTATTGGCGAATATAAACATAGCGCCATAAAAATGCCTGAAACTGCTCCAGCTAAATTTAGCCTCGTTCTGACTTTCGTAGTTAATGATATAAGTTTTTGGAAAGTAGTAATTTTTAAAACCCGCAAGCCTGATGCGGTATGAAAGGTCGATGTTGTGGCCGTGCGTAAAGAAACGCTCATCAAATAAGCCGGTTTCGTATAAAACCGAACGGCGCAGCAGCATGCAAGCTTCATTTAAAACATCGATCTCGGCGATCTGGAACTCTTCAACCCAATCTTTACGGTTGCGGTCGTATAAACGGGTTTTTGATAAATGTTTTGCAAAACCGATCATTTTAAAGAACCCGGCCCATGTTTCTGTGAGTCCGTGGATAGATTCGGGGATAAATCGCCCCTGTGGGGATAACATCCTGACGCTAAGGCCGGCTGCATCCGGGTGCTGGTCCATAAAACCGATCATTTTTTCGATTGACTCTTTGCCGCTTATTGTATCCGCATTGACCAGTAAAACATACTCTCCAGTAGCAATTTTTAACGCCTGGTTGTTGGCTTTTGCTATGCCAAGGTCGGTTTCGTTGGCAATTACGCGGGCTTCGGGGAAATAATGCTCTAGCATTTCCAGCGAGCGGTCAGTAGACGCGTTGTCTACTATAAGTATCTCATAATCAACATTTTTTGAGGCGGTGATCAATGAGTTTAGCGCCTGTTTCAACAATTTGCAACAATTGTGATTTACTACGATTAAAGATATTTTCATATTTATTTAGGTAATGATGTTTCATATGGAATACGTGTAACTATAGAACGACCTAAAGTGATCTCATCTACGTACTCCAATTCACCCCCAAAAGCTATGCCACGGGCTATCGTTGAGATAGTTACCCCGAAGTTTTTTAATCGTTTATTCAAATAAAACAGGGTGGTATCCCCTTCCATTGTTGCACTTAAAGCAAATATTATTTCTTTTGTTTCGCCTGTTTTTAGCCGCTCTACCAGCGAATCAACCTCCAGGTCGGAGGGGCCGATACCGTCCATTGGCGAGATCAATCCTCCCAAAACATGGTATACGCCATTATATTGGTTGGTGTTTTCAATCGCCATCACATCGCGGGTATCTTCTACCACGCAAATGATGCTGTGATCACGTTTAACCGAAGCGCAGATCTGGCAAACCGGGTGGTCCGAAATATTAAAGCACACCTGGCAAAATTGTATCTCGTTGCGCAGTTTGCTGATAGTGGCGCTGAATTTTTCTACGTCGCCTATATCTTGGTTAAGCAGGTGCAGGACAAGGCGCAAGGCTGTTTTTTGGCCAACTCCCGGCAATTTGGCAAACTCGGCTACGGCATCCTCCAGCAGTTTCGATGAAAAATTCATTCGACAAAGATAGTGTGAAAGTCCGAAAGTCGGGAAGTCCGATAGTCCGGGAGTTTTTAGCGAAATGAAAATATTTTGTTTAATAAAGTACTATACATAACTTGTGGCAAGAATTATTTAACCTTTTAATATCCTTCGGACTTTCCGGCTTTCGGACTTCCGGACTAAAAAAACAACATGTCCCCGGCAGTATTACTCTCGTTTATTATTGGCTACTTCCTGGTATTGTTGGTCATATCCTGGCTTACCTCCCGCAAATCAGCCGATAACGATACGTTTTTTATAGCTAACCGCAATTCAAAATGGTACCTGGTGGCGTTCGGGATGATCGGCACCGCATTGAGCGGCGTAACTTTTATATCAGTACCCGGAAAGGTCGGCGCACCGACCGGCGATCAGTTTGAATATTTCCAGTTCGTGCTGGGTAACGCAGCCGGTTTTGTCATCATAGCCACGGTTTTGCTGCCGCTGTATTACCGGTTAAAGCTGACGTCCATTTACAGCTATATAGAAGGGGCGTTAGGCACCTGGAGCTATAAAACCGCTGCCGGCATTTTCCTGGTAAGCCGTATTATCGGCTCGGCATTCCGCCTTTACCTGGTGGTTATCGTTTTACAGAAATTTATATTCGACAGCTATCACGTGCCCTTTGCGGTGACAGGGTTAATTTGCCTCGGTCTTATCTGGTCGTACACGTACAGGGGCGGATTAAAAACTATTATCATTACCGACAGCCTGCAAACCTTGTTCCTGGTATCGTCGGTGTTTTTATCTATTTATTTTATATGTCAAAGCTTACACTACAATATTTTTGAAGCGGCCGAAGCCATTAAGAACAGCAGCTATTCTAAAATTTTCTTTTTCAGCGATTTTTTTGGCAGTAAGTTTCATTTTGTTAAAGCCTTTTTAGGTGGCTTGTTCATAACAGTTGCCATGACGGGGCTTGACCAGGACCTGATGCAAAAAAATCTTAGCCTTAAAAATATCCGCGAAGCGAAAAAGAACATGTTCAGCTTCACCGCGGTGTTTGTTGTTATCAATATTTTCTTTTTGAGCGTTGGCGCCCTGCTTTGGCTATATGCCAATAAATATGGTATTACGGTTGAAAAGACCGATTATTTGTACCCGACCATTGCTTTGAAATATTTAGGCCTGGTACCGGCCATGGTGTTTATGCTTGGCTTAACGGCCGCAACCTTCGCAACCACCGATTCAGCTTTAACTGCCCTAACCACGTCGTTTTGTGTGGATTTTTTAGGCTTTAATAAAAATGAGAATGTAAATAATAAAAAAATGGTGCGTACCCGGCATTATGTTCATGTTGCCTTTTCGGGATGTCTTTTTTTAACCATTATCATATTTAATTCGTTAAACGATGGAGCAGTGGTAAGCGCCATATTTAAAGTGGCGTCGTATACATACGGGCCGCTGCTGGGATTATATTCGTTTGGATTATTTGCCGGCAAACTGCAGGTTCGCGACAAGCTGGTGCCGTTTATTTGCCTGGTATCGCCGGCTGTATGTTATTATTTGAGCATGCATTCGGCCGAACTGCTGGGTGGCTACGTTTTTGATAATGAACTTATATTAATTAACGGATTAATTACCTTTATCGGTTTGTTGCTTACTTCATCATTAAAAACAAGCAGCAGCAAATCAATAATTCAATAAATCAATAATTCAAAATTTATAATGACGGGTGAAGAAAAAATAAGACAAGCTTTTGAAAATAAAAACTGGCAGGAAATAAAGGTTACCGATTCCTGGCAGATATTTAAAATAATGGCCGAGTTTGTTGAAGGGTTTGAAAAATTAGCTAAGATAGGCCCTTGCGTATCCATTTTTGGGTCTGCACGCACGCATAACGACAATAAATACTACAAACTGGCCGAAGAAACCGCCCGTTTATTAACCGAACGGGGATATGGCGTCATTTCGGGTGGCGGCCCGGGTATTATGGAGGCCGCTAACAAGGGCGCTTACGAGGCAGGGGGTAAATCGGTCGGATTGAATATTGAACTTCCATTCGAGCAGTTCCATAACAAATACATTGACCGGGATAAGATCATGGAGTTCGATTACTTTTTTATCCGGAAGGTCATGTTCATGAAATATTCGCAGGGTTTTATAATCCTGCCGGGCGGTTTTGGTACGATGGACGAATCGTTTGAGGCTATCACCCTTATCCAAACAGGCAAGATAGCGCGCTTCCCAATCGTATTTGTTGGTGTTGATTACTGGAAAGGCCTTTTTAGCTGGGTAGAGGAGAAGATGCTGGCCCAGGAGCACAATATACATCCGGACGATCTTAACCTGTACAGGGTTGTTGACACCGCCGAAGAAGCTACCGAGCATATTTTCCGGTTTTATGACAAATATGTACTGAAGCCGAATTTTTAATTTTTTTGAATTTTCAACAGCATGAAATCTCAAAGCAAAATATGCTTATTTTGCACCTATGCTTAAACCTAAAGGTCAGGCCGCGTTAGGCTTTATTTTTATCACGCTATTGGTGGATGTAATGGGCTTTGGTATTATTATACCGGTATTGCCCCAATTAATTCAGCGTCTAATTCACGGCAGCATAAGCGAAGCGGCCATTTACGCCGGGTGGATGGCTTTTGCCTACGCCGGCATGCAGTTCCTATTTTCGCCGGTGATCGGCAACTTAAGCGACAAATTTGGCCGCAGGCCGGTACTGTTAAGTTCCCTGCTTGGGTTTGGTATTGATTACCTGTTCCTGGCTTTTGCGCCAACTATCGGCTGGCTATTTGTTGGGCGCGTAATAGCCGGCATCACCGGTGCGAGTTTTACGACAGCATCGGCTTATATTGCTGATATCAGCACACCCGAAAAACGGGCCGCTAACTTTGGCCTCGTAGGTGTTGCTTTTGGAATAGGCTTTATCGTTGGCCCAGTGATCGGCGGTATATTGGGTAATTATAACACGCAATACCCATTCCTGGCCGCCGCGGCTTTAGCCTTGTTAAATGCCGCCTATGGCTATTTCATTCTGCCCGAATCCCTTCCAGTCGAACACAGGCGACCGTTTAGCTGGGGACGGGCCAACCCGGTAGGGTCGCTTATCCAACTGAACAAATACAAAGCGGTTATCGGGCTGGCTTTTTCATTGTTCCTGGTTTATATTGCTGTACAATCGGTACAAAGTGTATGGACATTTTACACCATCGAAAAATTCCAATGGAGCAAAGCAATGGTAGGGTATTCACTGGGTTTTGTCGGTTTGCTGGTAGCCGGTGTGCAGGGCGGACTTATCCGTTTAGTTATACCAAAGATCGGGCAGGAACGGAGTATATGGCTGGGCTTATTACTCTATAGCATCGGTTTAATTTTATTTGCATTCGCCACAAAAGGCTGGATGATGTTCGCTTTTTTGGTGCCTTATTGCCTTGGCGGCATAGCGGGGCCGGCATTACAGGGATATATGAGCAACCATGTGCCGGCAAATGAGCAGGGCGAATTGCAGGGCGGATTGACGAGTCTGATGAGCCTAAGTGCTATTTTTGGCCCCTTGCTCATGACCTGGTCGTTTTCTTATTTTACCAAACCGGGCGCGCCTTTTCAATTCGCAGGTGCTCCGTTTGTGATTGGGGCAATATGCATGCTCTTAAGTACTGTGTTGGCCGTGCGAAGTTTTAAAAGAAATTGATGTTAGTTGATAAAGTTGCGTGGTTGACCAGGTTGATTAAGTAACAGTTTAAATAAAGCACATTGGTATAGTTAACCCAATCAATCCAATCAACATAATAAACCTATATGGCCAAATCAAAACACTCCGGAGCGCTTGGATTTATTTTTGTGACCATTTTTATAGATGTGCTTGGGTTGGGTATCATCATTCCGGTATTGCCTAAACTGCTCCAGGTATTGGGGCATATCAATGTCAACCGGGCTTCCGAATATATCGGCTGGTTAACTTTTGCGTATGCCTCCATGCAGCTGATATTTGCCAGTGTACTGGGCAATCTTAGCGATAGGTACGGCCGCCGTCCCATTTTACTGATCTCGCTATTTGGTTTTGCATTAGACTATGCGGTAATGGCTTTTGCGCCAACTATTGCCTGGCTGTTTGTTGGGCGTATTATAGCCGGTATTTGCGGTGCAAGTACATCAACGGCTACGGCGTACATTGCCGACATAAGTACAGGCAATAAAAGAGCGGCAAACTTCGGCCTGGTGGGCGCGGCATCTGCCATCGGTTTAATATTCGGTATAGCATTAGGCGCTTATCTGTATGCTATTAATATAAGGCTTCCTTTTATGGCAGCCGCAGGTTTTGCATTTGCCAACGGGCTGTACGGATTATTTGTTTTGCCCGAATCACTGGCGAAGGAGCATCGCCGTAAATTTGAATGGAAACGCGCCAACCCGCTTTTATCCTTGTTAAGGATATATAAAAAACAGCCCGCACTTGCAAGTTTACTGGCCGCTACCGGTATTGTTTATATCGCACAAAAAGCAGTGGAGTACCTGCTGTCGACTTTTATTTACGAAAAATTTAATTGGACACCGGCCAGCGTTGGTACACTGGGTTTATTTGTCGGCTTGGTTTTATTTGCCATTCAGGGCGGTTTGATACGATATACGGTACCCAAATTCGGGCAGCGGAAAAATATTGTAGCCGGTTTAATATTTTATGCTGTTGGTTTGCTGCTGATAGCTTTTGCGGGTAAGGGCTGGATGCTTTACCTGTGTATGATACCCTATTGCCTCGGCGGGTTATCCGGCCCGGCTTTACAAGGCATGGCAAGCCAAAAGGTTGCCGACAACGAACAGGGCGAATTGCAGGGCGCGTTTGCTATTTTAAACAGTATAAGCCTCATCATCGGGCCGCTTGTTTTTAGCTACGTATTCTTTTTCTTTACTAAAAAAGGCTCGGCGGTATATTTCCCCGGGTCGCCATACCTGCTGGCTTGTGTATTGATGATCATCAGCACTTTTATTGTGATATGGACCTTTAACAGGAGACGTAAGGTTAATGCAGCCCGCTAACGCCGCCTGAGATGACGAACTTCATCATGTCGGCCGCGCTTTTATCGATAGGCTTAACCTTATCGGCAGAGATAATAACCACCTGCCCGGCAAATGAATATGAATAAGGGAAGTAAACAGCAACCTCGCCTGGTAGGTTCAACGCTGAAAGATCCTTTTGTACCAGGAACCCGATTTTTTTAAGCCCGAATTCATTCACCTCAACCAAAACGGGCTCATTGAATTTCTTTTCCTCGCCAACAAAAGCCTCGGTCAGGTCTTTTATCGAGGAGTACAAAAACTTAAACAATGGCAAACGGTTTATCCAGCGGTTTGCCCAACGCTTTATCGGGTCGGTTATAACGTTGGTAACCAGTATGCCGGCGACAAAAATTACGAGCAAAACATTTAAAATTCCTAACCCGGGAATATAAACCGGTTTGCCGGTTTTGCTGCCGGGCCAGAATATATCGCTTAAATTTAAAGCGCTATCGATACTTCTTACCGCCCAAAAAATTAAAAAAAGCGCCGCCCCAAGCGGAACCACCACTAACAGCCCCTTTACAAAATAGTTCAATAAGGCTTTAGCTATCCTTTTCATGATATGTTATTTTCTACTCATAAAAGTACACTCTTTTTACCCGTTGCGAAACATTAGTTAAAATTTCGTAAGGTATAGTGCCAATTTGCGCTGCCAGTTCTTCAATACGCAACTCTTCGTTAAAAACTATTACTTCGTCACCTTCTCCGGCCTCAACCCCGGTTATATCCAGCATACACATATCCATGGTAATATTGCCGACCGTTGGCACGGCTACCCCGTTAACCAACATTTTCCCTACGCCATTGCCAAAAGCACGCAGGTAACCATCGGCATAACCGATACGTATGGTCGCAATTTTCCCGTCCTTTGGTAAACTGCCGCTGCGGCTGTAGCTGATCGTTTCGCCGGCCGGTATTTTTTTTACCTGCGAGATGCTTGTCTTTAAACTGGCAATAGGCTGCAAAACCCCGGCGCTTTCCGAAATAGCTGCATCGATCCCATACAGACCGATCCCCAGCCTTACCATATCGTATTGCGCGTTTGGCCAGCGGGTAATGCCGGAGGTGTTACAAATGTGTTTGATGACCTCATATCCCACGGCCGATTCAACTTGACGGACCGCTTCTTCAAATTTATTGATTTGCGATAAGGTAAAAAGGTCGTGCTCGGCTGCATCGCTGGCAACAAGATGCGAGAACACCGATTTTACCAGTAGGTATTTATTTTTTTCCAGTGAATCGCATAAGGTTTCAATTTCAAAATCCTCAAATCCAAGCCGGTGCATGCCGGTGTCGATTTTAAGATGTACCGGGTAATTCAGCACATTGCTATCCTGTGCATATTTAATATACTCATCAAAAAGCCCGAAGCTATAAAGTACGGGTTCGAGGTTAAATTCGGTTAACATGTCAAAAACGGTTGCTTCAGGATTGAGCACCATGATAGGCAGCGTAATGCCGGTTTTTCGCAGGGCAATCCCCTCGTCGATGTAGGCTACGGCCAGGTAATCAACTTTGTTGTATTGCAGCATATTGGCAACCTCAAAAGTGCCGCTGCCATACGAAAACGCCTTTACCATAGCCATCACCTTTACACCAGGTTTTAATTTCGAGCGGTAAAAATTAAGGTTACTGAGTAATGCGTTCAGGTTGATCTCCAAAACTGTCTCGTGGGCCTTCTGAACCAGCGCCCTGCTGATCTTTTCAAACTGAAAACTGCGCGAGCCCTTGATCAGGATCGTCTCTTCTCTAAAATTAAGCGCCCGTAAGTGCAGGAGCAGAGTAGTGGTATCAGGGTAAAAATATTTTTGAGGAATATCGAACAGTTCCTGGTGTTTGGTCAGTTCTTCGCCCACACCGATAAATTTTTCGATCTTCTTCAGTTTCAGCAATTGGGCCACTTTACGGTACAAAACATTTTCCTTTAAACCAGATTGAAAGATGTCCGATAGGATCAATGTTTTTTTGGCGTGCTGATTCTGCTGGTTCAAAAAGTTAAGCGCTATTTCAAGCGATTGGATATCCGAATTATAGGAGTCGTCGATGATTGAACAATCGTTGTTGCCGGTTTTAAGTTCAAGCCGCATGCTCACCGGTGTTAAATGTTCAATGCGTTTATCGGCTTCAGCGGGATCATAACCCAGCGCCAGTA
This sequence comes from Mucilaginibacter sp., assembly GCA_035568395.1. Lineage (GTDB taxonomy): Bacteria > Bacteroidota > Bacteroidia > Sphingobacteriales > Sphingobacteriaceae > Mucilaginibacter. The sequence continues at coordinate 311,811 of DATMOF010000002.1, forward strand.
GAACCGCCCAGCAAACAGAAGCATTTTCGATAGAGGCTTCATCTGTGAAAGGGATCAGGCATTCAATTTCCCTGCCTTTAAAAATAGCCCGCAAATAGGCGCGTTTTTCGATCATCGTTCCACTAAAAATATAAAGGTCCGCCCCTTTAAATCTGGTACTCCAGGTGAATGTGTTTTTGACCTTGATCTTGTCCTGGAACTTGCTTAGCTGGTCGTAATTATAAATCAGCTGCCGGCAGTGTTTAAACAGCTTTAGTTTTTCAATGATCTTATCCCCCGGCTTGTTAAAACCTTCGTCGTGGGCTGTGCCAATATGCGTCATAACGCCGATGGTGGGCTGGATGATCGCTTCCAGTTTTTTCATTTCGCCCGTGGTTGAAATGCCCGCCTCAAAAATGCCCAGGTCGTTTTTTTCATTGATCTGCCATACCGAAAGTGGCACGCCAATTTGCGAATTATAGCTCCTGGGGCTGCGGACAATATTTTTATCATCGCATAAAAGCTGGTACAGCCACTCCTTCACAATGGTTTTACCGTTGCTGCCGGTAATGCCGATCACCTCGGGGTTAAAATTGCTCCGGTGGTGTGCCGCCAGATTTTGCAGCGCCGCCAAAACATCATCCACGATCAAAAAATTGGCTTCGGGCATAGCCAGTTTGGGGCCCTGTTTTACTACAAAATTCCGTACACCATCGGCATAAGCCGCCGCAATAAACTCATGCCCGTTCCGCCGGCCGCTCAGCGCAAAAAACAGGCCTTCGTCCGCATTGATGATGCGGCGGCTGTCAGTCAATAGGGTGGTGATGATATAATCCTTTACAATAGGCCCGCCGGCTTTTATAATTTTATGTATTTCGGTGATCTTGTATGGATGGCTGGGCATGGCACGAATTTGCTTATATTTCCGCATATAGAAGAATATTTAACGAATTTTGGTTTTAATGGATGGCCCGAAAAAAACTAAAATAACCGACGAAAAAGTCGCCCGTGCGAAAGCCGAACATTATTGCACCTACCAGGAACGCTCACAGCAGGAGGTGCGCGATAAATTATACGAATGGGGCCTATGGCCCAAGGCAGTTGAAAGCATCATCAGTGGCCTCATAGAAGATAATTTTTTAAATGAAGAACGCTTCGCGAATGCGTATGCGCTTGGCAAATTCAGGCAGAAAGGGTGGGGGAAGGCCAAGATAAAGCAGGGGTTGAAATTTAAACGGGTGCCCGACGTGTTGATAAAAAATGCGCTATTTGCGATCCCCGGTGACGATTACCTGCTCACACTTCAAAAGATCATCACCAAAAAAGCGAAACTTTTAACCGAAAAGGACCCGTTCAAACGAAATTATAAATTAAAACAGTACGCCGTGAGTCGTGGCTTCGAGGGCGACCTGGTGACTGATGTTTTAAAGGAGCTGGCCGGCTAAACTGATTACTAATGTCAGCCGTAATTCAAAAGATTGTGCCTATGCGGTTTTAAGATGGGATATTGTTAAAACTTGCCGATGTTTGTTTAAACATTTAATTTAAAATAGTGTAACATGGAAGTTGGAATAGACAGCTTTGCCGCGGCAAGGTCAAACGATACGAACGTCAACTCGGTTGCTGAGTTATTGGAAAGAATTGAACATGCCGATAAATCGGGACTACATGTATTTGGCATTGGCGAGCATCACCGCAAGGAGTTTTTAGACTCGGCGCCAACCATGCTGCTGGCCGCGGCTGCCGCACGGACTAAACGGATCCGTTTAACCAGCGCGGTAACGGTAGTCAGTGCCGCCGACCCAGTCAGGATATTTCAAAACTTCGCTACGTTAGACCTTATCTCCAACGGCCGCGCCGAAATAGTGGCAGGCCGTGGCTCATTTATAGAAGCATATCCGCTTTTTGGCTATAAACTGCAGGACTATGACGCGCTTTTCGCGGAAAAACTGGATCTGCTGTTAAAGATAAGGGATACCGAAACAATTACATGGGCGGGCAAATTCCGTGCGCCGTTAAACAACCAGGCGATATACCCGCGGCCTGTTCAGGCAAAGCTGCCCATTTGGCTGGGCGTTGGCGGCACACCCGAGTCGTTTGTTCGTGCAGGTACATTGGGACTTCCTTTAATGGTAGCCATCATCGGCGGCGAAACGCACCGTTTCAGGCCCCTGGTTGACCTTTACCGAAAGGCTGGTGAGCGGGCCGGGCATGCACCTGAGAGCTTAAAAGTTGGCATGCATTCCATTGGCTATGTAGCAGCTACGACCGAAGAAGCTTCCGACGATTTTTACCCGGGATACGCGGAAACATTCACCAAAATAGGAAGAGAACGCGGATGGCCGCCGGTTACACGTTTGCACTATGATGGACAACGCGGGCCGACAGGCGCCCTGCTGGTGGGAAGCCCGCAGGAAGTTGCCGAAAAAATACTTCGACACAGCGAAGCCCTGGGCGGGATCACCCGGTTAACTTTTCAAATGGACCAGGCTGCGCTCCCGCAGGAGAAATTATTGAAGTCTATCGAACTAATTGGGCAGCAATTGATTCCGCTGGTTAATAAGCATTCAGTATAGCCCTGTGTTTTTTAAGCGAGCTTTTGTTATCGAGCTATTTTTGACCGGGTCAAATTAATTCTGCCAGGAGCTTTTTAAAACCTTGTACTTTTCGGTTTCCTCTAAAGTCAGGGTTGATAAAATATTTAACGATTTTCCGTCGCGGCCTGTAAAACCGTAATTGCTTTTTTGAGCCGTTTCAAAAAACTGGATGGTGTACTGATCTTTTAAACTTGTATTGTCTTTTATAATTTCTGCAAACCTTGTCCTGAAATTTTCCTTTTGAATGGCCGATGCTGTTGTTTTGGCAATCATAATTATTTCTTTTTTACATTAATTGCAGACAATCCTTTTTGACCCTGCTCAGTTTCAAAAGTGACCATATTATTCTCCTTTAACGGTTCAGTCAACGCATTAATATGCACAAAAATACTTTCCTGTGTTTGCATATCTTTGATAAAACCGTAGCCCTTTGATTCATTAAAAAAGCTTACAACACCGTTTCTGACGGTGTCATGCGGCACATCTTCCTGTTTAGCTACCCCGATCCGGATATCCTCTGCATTGATCTTTATCTTCCTGGATGGGTCGGGCGGAGTAGAAGTAATATTCCCATACTCATCAATATAAGCCATCATGTCCTCCAGGCTTTTGCCCTTGCCAGCGTTAGCCTTTCGTTCTTCGGCCTTTTCCTTTTTGTCCTTCGACTTTTTTAAACGGGCCTTCTCTTTTTCCTTTTTACTGAATGTTTCTGTCGATCTTGCCAATGCTGCTTATGCTATTTTAACATTAACGGCACTCGGGCCTTTTTTGCCTTCTTCTACATCGTAGCTAACTTCATCGTTTTCGCGGATCTGATCGATCAGCCCTGTAACGTGTACAAACACTTCTTTGCCGCCAGTCGTAGGCGTAATAAAGCCGAAGCCTTTTGATTCATTAAAAAATTTTACTGTTCCTGTTGCCATTATATTATTTGTTAAGGTGGCAAGGTACGTATAATTCTCCCGATGGATGCAAAGTTGAAGAGGAAAGTCAAATTGCAGGGGAAATATTAATCAGTATTAGCCTTTATACTGTTATGCTTCTTCTAAATCGTGTTAGTATGTCGCCCGATATATCAAGTGCTTAATTTACCTTCCGCATGAAATTTATCGAACTAACTGGCCGGCGTTAATTCCCCTGATTAACAGAGGCCGACGCTGCTTTTGCGTGCCGTGATGTTTGGCAAATTCAAAAAAAAATGTATTTAGCATTTGCACAATCTGCATTTCTGTCTATATTTGCACTCCGCAAAAGCGAAAGTAGCTCAGTTGGTAGAGCACGACCTTGCCAAGGTCGGGGTCGCGAGTTCGAATCTCGTCTTTCGCTCAAATCCCTTCCAAAAGAAGGGATTTATTGTTAGAAGGTTTATACACCGGCTCAGATGGTGGAACTGGTAGACACGCCCCGATTTAAATCGGGGTTCCCGTAAACGGAGTGGATTACAAGTTTATGTCTGGGCAAATTAACTATCCGCTCGGGTGGTGGAACTGGTAGACACGCAGGACTTAAAATCCTGTGCCCGTCAAAGGCGTGCGGGTTCGATTCCCGCCCCGAGTACAAGCCTGATATGAAAGTATCGGGCTTTGTTGTTACATTTAAATCATGTTTTATACCTACATCTTGCAGTCTGAGAAAAGTGGAAGATATTATGTCGGACATGCGGAAGATGTTCATGAAAGAATGAAACGCCACAACTCAGGTAAAGTAACTGCGACCAGGAACAAAGGGCCGTGGGTTATTGTATATTTCGAAGGACATGAAAGTAAGGCAGGAGCGAACTCGCGCGAACTGTATATTAAGTCAATGAAAAGCAGAATTTATATTGATAGTCTTATCAAAGTATTTAAGAATTAAGGGTAGGAACAGGTAGACACGCCCCGATTTAAATCGGGGTGCCCGTCAAAGACGTGCCCCGATCGAATCGGGGCCCCGAGTACAAAGAAAACAAATCGACACAAAGCCTGATATGAAAATATCGGGCTTCGTTGTTAAAAGCTAACTTCAAGCTTATATCCCATGCCGCGTATAACAACAATGTTGATATTCGGATCAGGTTCCAATTTTTTTCTAAGTTTTGATATAAACATATCCAGGCTGCGCCCCACAATAACACCTTCATCTTCCCATATCTCTTTTTGCAGCCGGCTTCTCTCTATGGTCTTGTTAGGAGACAATGCGAAAATGAGCAGCAGACGCGTTTCAGTTCCGGTCAGGTCTATGGCCTTTTTATTTATTTTCAGTTGCCGTTCCTTCGCATCAAACAAGACCGAGCCAAAAGTGAATATCCTGGTGCACTGATCGTTAGGTAAAGCCCTCCGCGGCTTAACAGATCTCAAAAAAATAAAACCAACAAATGCTAAAAATGGCAGGCTGCCCAAAAGATATCCATTCTTTGCTGTAGTTATACCCGTCGGTTTGAATTTAACGTTGATCATGTAACATGCCCTGGGTTGCTTTCTTCCTCTGCAGGGTACAATATCATCTTTTTTATTTTTGGATATAGCGTATCCATAGGCTACACCGGAGTTGCCACAGTTCAGAACATTAACAACATAATCCCCTGCGAGCGGGTCTTTGGCCAACAACCGGCTGGCAGTATTCACCAGGGAGTCCGGTTGAAAAGTAAGATCATTCTCAAACCTGATCTGGTATTCATTTTCCGCGATCTTTTTTACCGGGAGCACTCTTGATGTATTGTCGCCCGACTGTAAAAGTAGTTCATGTCCGATCCCGCGGAGCAAAACTTCCCTTCTGGCAATATCAAAATCGTCACTGCCGGTCATACTGAAAGCCACGCAGATCACTGAGATAAACGAGAGTAATATCAGTGCGAACAGGTATTTGCGTTTCACAGAGAGGAGGTTTAGGCTATCAAACATGCTGTTTACGATTTATTTACAAAGTTTACATTTTTATTTACAATCCACATCTCTCAAGCCGAAAAATATCAAGGTAGATTCGCTGAATCAAATAGATATGATATGAAAAATAAAAAGTATGTCTTATGCGATCTGATTTATCAGGAGAATTTCTGTGTTATTTAATAAACCCAAAAAAAATATGAAAAAAATCATTTATGCGCTGATCTTACCGCTTGTTGTGGTAAGCGGACTAGTATTTGCCAATCATGAAATTAAAAATGAAGCTTCTAAAAAATCAACTTCAAAGCCCCTCTCTGCTGCTGAAGGGAAAGCTGCAATGAAAAAATGGGAGGCTACCCCTGATGGTATAAAGTACAAGAAATGGGAAGGGTCTCCCGAAGGTAAAAAAGTGTATGCCGGTGCTGCTAAAATTAGGAAGCACATTAAGGATTATACTAATATGGAGGGAGTTGTAACCTCTCTTTCTCTTCCGCCAGGTTCATTATTAGGTTTCGGAGTGATGGTGAAGATCAATGACGACGATTATATTCTTAGTTTTGGGCCGGAAAAGACTGACGATTTTTTTTTGAACTTTAACAATGAATTTGAGCAATTGCATAGCCTTAAAGTTAACGACAAAATAATTATAAAAAGCAATAGCGTATCGTACGCGCCCAAATATTCATATCCAATCGTATCGGGCGACTATATAGAACGAGATAGTAAAATAATTTATAACCGTGCCCCTCGCAAAGGCGGTTGCTAAGTAATAAATTATGAAATATATACACGTATATGCTTTGTTATTGATGTTTGTTTTTTGCACTTCCTGTGGAGGACAAAACCAAACGGACCTCCCAAAAGATAATATCAAGTCCGAAAGCCGTATTTTCTTATTCTGGACTGATCGGGTTATTATGCGCGCTTCTTATAATGAAGCGCTATAGCTCCTGATTTAAAAGTCTTTGTCGCAACAAGCTCTAAATTGAGTTTCTCCGCCAGGGCGCCGTCCTCCACCAGGCGCGGTCCCCGGCCCACGATCACGGGGACGACCACGAGATGATATTCATCGATCACACCCGCCTGCGCTAATTGCGGAAGCATGCTTACCGTACCAACGTAAATGTTTTTGCCCGGCGCGTGCTTCATTTTTAGCAGTTCTTCGGCGGGGTCTGTGCGGACAACACGCGTATTGTATTCAGCGTTGGCTAAAGTTCGCGAAAAAACAACTTTGTCGAAAGCGGTGAGCCTTTGGCCAAATTCAGTATCTAATTCGTCGGCCCAATTGGCCTCGTCGGCCCAATAGGGAAACATGATCTCATACATTTTGCGTCCGTAGGCAATAAGGTCAACGTCCTGATGCATCAAGTCGTTAAAATACTCAGAAACTTCCTCATCGGGGCCAGGAAGATTTATGTGGCTGACGCAGCCGTCGATACTCATGTTGATTGCGAAGATTACTTTTCTCATGCTATTTTACAAAACTTGATTTGAAAAACTAATGTTCGATTAACCACAAAACCCTGCCTTTTGGGTAGGCGTCGTTACAAGCTGCTACTTTTTCCTGTCTCATAGTTCTAATATCGCTGTAACGTCGTTTTATTCCTCTAAAATGCTCTCTCAAGCGTCCCTCTTCACTATTTAATTGAGTGAAGGATTGTTTGTTCTAATTTTTTAGGTTCATCCGTGCCTATCCTATACGTTTTACCATTTTTTAGTTTAATTTCAACTGCATCAAAACCGGAAACATTATAAATCCACATTTTGGGCCACAACCATCTTCTTATTCCCCATCCATAATGCCAATGATTTTTTACGGTTTTAGCGGACATTATATCATTAAGCGAAAACTTTTTTTGATAAATGCCAAAGCTAAATTTAATTCGTAAATATTTTCCATCAATAATTACTTGAAGTAACATACAGGAAGCAAGAATAAACAGAATTAGCGCCATTAAAGAAGTGACGGCAAAATTTGGACCGGAGTCGGTCGATTCAGGCTCGGCAGAGCCCGTAATATAAACCCATGCGAAAAGCGTGAGCACGGCCAGCGTAACAACCAGCATCAGGTAACTAAATTGAGTGTGTTTGTAGTTCGTAACAGCGCTAATTGTTTTTGTTTCCATTGTGATAATAATTTAAGATTTAAAATCTATTTGGAACTCAAAAATATAAAAAGCACTTTGAATTGCAAAGTAAATAGAAATTATATTTCATCGAGTAATCTTCATCGTGCCCGATCACGTCGCCCAGTGAAATATGTTCGAAGATATTGATCTTTCCCATTTGGTTTGCTATTCGTTTGATGATCGTCCAAAGTTAAAACCGGCAGGGTACACGCATGGGGGGTAATAGTGACAATATGAGGACGTTTTTGTGACCATTGACATTTGTCTAAAGCGATGGTAATTTAAAATCAACGCAAACTCATATTTTTTTTATTTTAGCCTTTCTTTAATATTTGCGCTAACGACGCTAAAAAGGAGCTAAAGTGTTTAAAGGATCAAAGCTCCGGCAAGAAGCTTGTTATTTATGCACCATTTCTTTTCTACTCGTTTTAAAAAATCCTTATGAAGGCATTGTGTTTCGATAGTTTTGGTGGCCCTGAAGTGTTATATTACGGTGAAGTTGCCGGTCCGGCTATTAACGATGACACGGTGTTGGTAAGGACCAAAGCCATAGGGTTAAATTTTGCCGACGTATACCGGCGCAAGGGGAATTATCATTTAACCGGCAAGCCCCCATACATAGCGGGCTACGAAGGTGCAGGCGAGGTAATTAAAGTTGGGAAGGACGTAAAAAATATAAAGGTTGGCGACCGTATCGGGTTCGCGGACGTTCCGCTGGCTAATGCCGAATTAGTTGCTGTTCCGGTTGAACATGCCATCCCGCTGCCCGCCACGATCGCGTATGAAACTGCCGCCGCAATTCTTCTACAGGGATTAACAGCACAGTATCTTACGCGGGACAGTTATAAAATAAAACGTGGCGACCATGTGCTGATCCATGCGGCTGCAGGCGGCGTTGGCCAATTGCTGGTACAGTTATGCAAAAGTTTTGGTGCAACTGTCGTTGGACTTACTTCGTCCGAAGAAAAAAGGCAGGCCGTACTGGACGCCGGGGCAGATGCCGTTTTTCTTTACAGCGACGATTGGAAATTGAAGGTTTTAACCATATCGGCGATGGATGTAATTTATGAAAGCATTGGGACCACGCTGATGGATAGCCTGGCTGTTGCAAAAACCGGCGGCGCCGTGGTGTTTTTTGGTTTTGCCGGCGGCAATCCCCCTTTGGTGGATCCGCGATTTTTAATGGATAAGTCGCTGACAATTACAGGCGGTGATCTCTGGAATTACCTGGTTTCCCGCGAAGAGCGGCTAAAGCGCGCGGCGGAGTTATTTAATTGGGTAGAAGAGGGGGTCATCACTGTTAATATCAATAAGAAATTTAACCTGAAAGACGGGGTTTTGGCGCATCGCTTTTTAGAAAGCCGGAAAAGTACCGGTAAAATTTTATTACTGCCATAGTTCCTGCAGGGGTCCAAAAGCGTACTCGGTTCGGACCAGAATTCAAACCCTTAGCCAGCCGCGGAACCCCCTGGCGGCGTAGTACGATTCTGCTCCGTTGTGATAAACAAACACAGTGTTGTAGCGACGGTCGCAAAAGACGGCGCCGCCAAGTTTCCTGATATCGGCGGGTGTTTTTATCCAGCTCGATGTTTTCAAATCGAAGTTGCCAAGTTTTTGCAATTCCCGGTATTGTTCCTCCGACAAAAGCTCAACGCCAATGAAAGCAGCCATATCAACAGCGCTATCTTCCGGCTTAAATTCTTTCCTGGCCTCATGTGCTGCACGGTCGTAACAAAGGCTTCTGCGACCCTTAGGGCTTTCCGCTGAACAATCATAAAAAATATATTCGCCGGTGTTTTTATCATGGCCAACAACATCCGGTTCACCGCCGGTTCTTTCCATTTCGCTAAGCGACCACAGTTTGTTAGTATTAGCCTCAAGCTTTGCCTGTACTTTAACCCATTCAAGACCTTTATGGCGGTTCATGTTTTTCTCAAAGCGAGCTTTCAATACGCTGAGCAGTTCTTCCCGTTGTTGTGGTGACAAATCCATTTTTTTACTCATTACTGATCGTCTAACCCCTTTCCATTGAGAATTTGCAGTATACATTTTTCAACCCTTGCCTCCCGGGTTTTGGATTGTTTTGGTGCAGAAAAATGCAGCATGTAGGCTCTTTGCCGTCCCGGCGTTAGTGCATCAAAAGCACTTTTCAGTGCGGGGATATGATCTAATTTACTTTGAAATTCTTCAGGGACAGTGAATTCTGCGGTCGTTTTAAGCTCCGCTTTCAAACCGGCTTTTTCCACTTCAATGGCTTCATAAATGTAGGCCTTTACGATGGGTTCCATCTTGATTATTTCCCTCATATCGGTGAACCTGATCTGGCGCGCCACCTGCACATTCTCCGTTTGCTGTATCAAAATGCCATGGGTATCATTTAACAAAACGCCTTTAAAAAACAAAAGCGCACAGTATTCTTTAAACACGTGTATTAAAACGATGTTGGCATCCTGAAATGTGTAACAGGGGCAGCCCCACTTCAATTCTTCGGTCAGCCCGCAATCCAGGACGATCGTCCTCAATTGTTCCAGTTCTTCCTGCCACTTTTTGGCTTTATTAAAAAAGAAATTAACCTTAGGATTCATGCCGTTTATTTATTGGTATGCTGGAATAAAGTTATGACTATTATGGATTGACCGGAATGATTTTTCTATCCGCGGGCCTCAAATACCACGACAACACCGTAAAAACGGCCAGTACAATTGGGGCAATAATTTGTACATGAACGTCATTGCTGGCAATGTGCGAGATCACCGCGCCGCTCATTGTAAAAAATATACCCGCATACGCCCATTCCTTAAGCAATTTAAACTTAGGTATTAATATCGCAATTATGCCCAATACCTTCCAAACGCCGATAATCGAAATAAAATAGTTCGGGTACCCCAAGGGCTTAAAACCTGCAACTACGTCTTTTACCTGCATAGCCTGCGCCAATCCGCCCGAAAAAATACAAAAGGATAATATTGCAGTAATTATCCAATACCATATTAGCTTTCTCTTTTCCATTTTTAAATTATTTTAAGGTTTTTAATAATTCCTCTATCCGGTTATGCGCCATGTTTATGCCCTGGGCAAAGGGCAGCTTCAGCACCTGGTCTCTTTGTGCAACCGATTCATAAATTACATGCATATGGACTTTGCTGGTGTTATCAGTAAGCTTTTCAAATGCTGTTATTTCAAGCTGAACGCCAAAAGGCGTATTCGCCATTTCAAATGTCCGCGTGATCTTCTGATTGGGGATAAACTCATGGATTACGCCACTGAAACCGTATTTGTTTCCTTGCCCATCGCTCGTTTCAAACTGGTAACTGCCATGCTTTTTACTTTCCAGTTTCAGTACTTTCGTTCCCATCCATTGCTCAATAAGTTCGGGTTCCGCGTATGCCTTAAAAAGTAATTCCAAAGGCAGATCGAACTCCCTTGTGATCACCAGGTCCTGTTTACCGTCTTCGGCATTGATTTTTGTTTTGCGATCCATGTTATTTGCTTTTATAATTTTTCATTATGGTTTCTAATTTGTTAAATCGGTCTTCCCACATTTGGCGGAATGGCTCAATAAAGTCGGCTACCTCTTTCATTTTTTTTGCATTGATATGATAATGGATCTCCCTGCCATTTTGCTCTTGTGTAAGCAATTCGCATGCAGTGAGTATTTGCAGGTGTTTTGAAACGGTGGGCCGGGCGGTGTCAAAGTTTGCCGCGATGGCCCCGGCAGTGAGCGATTGCGAAGCAACCAACAGAAGTATCGCCCTTCTTGTCGGGTCGGCTATGGCTTGAAATACGTCTCGTCTTAAATTCATTGTGTAGCTATTTGGCTACGAATATAAATGTAGTTATTTAACTACGCAAATTTTTTGCGATTTTTTTTACCGGGTGTGTTAGCGTGTCGTTAGCTGTAAGCCGGAATGACTTGAGGTGCTATTTTCTAAAATTCGGTTACGGATTGTTTAACCTGCGCTCGTCGTAAACTCCAAACTCAGCAATGGAAGCCTGATGGTCCGATTTATCTATCCATATTCTAACCTTGCTGCCCCATACCCTTTCAAAGCGATTGATCTTTACTTTTTTTAAATTTTCGCCGTTAAAAATAGATTTCCATTTGCCCTCCGAAAAATATTCGAGATGATATAGGCTGATGTTTGCCTTTTCTTCGGCAATGGAAATAGTGTTAAATGACTTTTCACGGTCGAAATCAATCTCGTACCAGGGGTGTTCAACAGTTTTGTTTGATACCCACGACGTCGTAAAATCATCGTCATTTGCCAGGTCCATAATATTATCATCATTGCTCCAGCTTGAATTTGACGCCTGTTTTTTAGCAAGGTTGGTCGAAATAATCGGTGCGTCAAGCGGGGGCAGTTGAGCAACCGGCCCTTCATGATGCCATATTTTACCAATCTCTTTTAAGGCCGCAAGCGCGTTGTCATCAATTAAACCATCGCGGTTGGGAGCTACATTCAGGATAAAATTGCAATCAACTTTGTTTAAGGGTATCAAAGTTTCATTAACCAGTTTTACAGGATCCTTAACAGGCGCCTTCGGGAAAGATGTTTCCCAAAACCAATTTGCCTGTATTGGCAGACAGGCTAAAGCAGGCATGCGGTTGTTTTCTTTTGATACACGCTGGCCTGCGCCCATTTCGTAAGTTTTGATATCGGTATAATATAAGCCTTCCGGAGGATATTTTGCGCCATTTAAATCCATAAGTACACAATTGGGCTGCAGCTTTTTTACCAGCAGATAAATGTCTTCGAAAGGAATATCATCATAAGATATTCTCGACCATGGCGCATCCCATCCGTCGATGATCAGGGCTGATATCTCGCCATAATTGCTTAATAATTCAGTTATCTGATCCTTAACCATTTCAATATGCTTTCGGGTGATGGAATTTGGACGAAGCTGGTGATGTGTATCCAAAATGGAGTAATACAGCATTACCTTTAAACCACTAGCCCTGAAAGCATCAGTAAATTCTTTTACTACATCCCGTTTTAGCGGGCTCTTCATTACATTATAATTCGTAGTTTTTGTATCCCAGATGCAAAAACCGCTGTGATGTTTTGTAGTTAAGCAGCCGTAGCTCATGTTGGCAGATTTTGCCGCTTCGGCCCATTGGCCGCAATCTAATTTTGTTGGATTAAATAGGGATGGGGGTGCATCAGGGTCAGCCCAATCCTGGTTCATATAGGTTGGGATATTGAAATGAATGAACATGCCAAACCGGAGATCTACAAATTGCTGCTGAAGCGAAACAAGTGGGAGCTGTTTTTTTACGGGCGCATTTTGAGCGAAAATAATTGTCGCATATTGTTGGCTCAAAATGATAACGAATGCATAAAATATACTTTTGTTCATGTGCCAAAGCTATAAAATTTCAGAAATGTGTTTATTGCGCAGAAATATTATTTCTGTTAAAACATGAGTCAGGCGTTTGTAGATATTCCCATCCTGCGGAGCCGCCGGAAGAATACACTGCCCCGCGAACCATCATCCCTTTTTGCTATCCCCCAATAATAGTCCTATATTAGGCGTAGCATATTCATCATCAATGATCAGCGAAACGGGATCACCGGTTTCTTCACGCAAATTCCCAAAATCCGCGCATCCCGTCCTGTTTTTCTTTTTTTACATCCCGTTTGGCGTTTTCTCGGGGTATGTAACGGTTACGCTGGCTTTCCTTTTTTCAAGATCGGGCGTTTCGCTGCAGCAGATCGCCGGTTTGGCGGCTATCAACCTGCTTCCGCAGGTTTTTAAATTTTTATGGGCCCCGCTTGTGGATACCACGCTTACCATAAAACGTTGGTACCTGCTTGCAACGCTGGTAACAGCTGTCACCATATTTGCTACTGGTATCGTACCCATCAATGCATCCAGCTTATTTCTTTTTAGTTGTATGATCCTTATCTCGAGCTTTGCGCGGAGTTTCATCAGTGCGGCCATAGGCGGTTTGGCGGCCGGTACCTCGCAGAAGTTAAAGGGCCGCCTGGGCGGCTATTGCCAGGCCGGTAATTTAGGCGGCGGCGCTATCGGGGGCGGGGCAGGCTTATGGCTGGCGCAGCATGTCTCATATACATGGCTGCCCGGCGCTACCCTGGCGCTGGTTTGTATATTGTGCTGTGCCGGGTTGCTATTTATCAGTGAGCCGGTTTCAACCATACGGGCAGAAAGGTTCGGTAAAAATATCAGGAATGTAGTTGCCGATGTTTGGGCCACACTTAAAACAAGCAGGGGTTTCCTTGCTTTCATCCTTAATTTATTACCGCTGGGTACCGGCGCGGCGGGCTTCCTGTTTGCAGCGGTGGCCAAAGACTGGCATTCGGGCGTCGATACGGTCGCACTGATAACCGGCGGGTTAGGCGGCCTGGCTATCATTATAGGCTGCTTGATAGGCGGCCCCATCTGCGACCGCGTAAGCCGCCAGAAAGCATTCGTGGTTTTTAGCTTATTGCAGGGTATTTGTTGCGTGGGTATGGCTTTTTGTCCGCATGTACCCCTGATGTATATATTATGGACGCTCGGCTACGCATTCGTTAATGGTTTTGTTAATGCTGCCTACTCCTCTTTCAACTTAGAAGCCGCTTCTGACGGTGCCGCGGCAAGCAAATTCGAGCTGTATTCGTCGATGGCCTATTTGCCTTTATACCTGATGTTTTGGATTTCGGCCGGTGCTTATGCCAAATGGGGCGCGTTCGGGATGCTGAATATGGAAGCCATCATCGCAATGCTGGCTGCCGCCATATACCTAACTGCGCGGGTTATTGTCAAACGGAGAAAGCCGGTGACCGAAGATGCCGCAGCTACAGTGTCATTAATTTAAAAATTTAAAAAGAAATTTTCTCTCTTCCATAACCCTCTTTTCCGCCTGCGGAAGAGAGAAGAGGTGGTCAAGCGAAGCGATGACAGGTCCATATGACTCCTTCGGAGGTGAGTCAATTCTGCGCCATACCCGCTTGCGCGAAACTAATTACCCGGCAGCTCGATCGAAAATGTTGTCCCAATATTTGGCTGGCTGCTAATGCTGATATCCCCGCCAAGCGCTTCAACCTGGGTTTTTACCATATATAAGCCCAATCCCTTACCCTCGGTATCGGTATGAAAACGTTTATAAAGCCCGAACACTTCCTCGCCTTTGGCCGAAAGATCGATGCCGCGGGCATTGTCCTTAAACGTTAAAACTATTTTTTTACCGCGTTTCCGCGACCTAATCTCCATAACAAGAGGTATCTCCGGCTGGCGGTATTTAATGCTATTGGATATCAGGTTGTAGAAAATACTGTATAGGTAACTTTTAATCGTATGGATAGATTCGGCGCTGGCAAAATCAGTGATCACATTGATATTAGCCTGCGTTATCAATTGCCGGAAACCGGTGAGGGCGTAATTGACCAGTTCCGAAAAAACAACCTTTTCCTTCGTTTCGCCGATGTCGCGGCGCACCTGTAATATCTGGTTCAGGTCGTTTACAATTTCATCGAGTTTGGTAATGGATTGAAAAAGAAATTCTTCCGACTCGGCTTTATCGTGTGTTGAAAGATCGCCCTGCCGCAGCATCCGCGATAAGCTGATAATGTTTGCCAGCGGCGCGCGCAAATTATGTGATACAATGTAGGCGAATTGTTCCAGGTCCTTATTTCGGTGCACCAGGTCGCTGCTTATCCTGTTACGCTCCAGTTCTGCCAGCTTACTGGTCGTAATATTAGTGGCAGAGCAGCAAAGCCCGATAATATTATTTTCAGGGTCCTTTACCGGGTTAATGCTGATACAATACCATTCGCCCGGGCCGTCCAGGTATGGATAATTGGCCTCGTAACTAACCGGGTTGCCAACCATGGCCGCGTCAAGCATCTCTTTTACCGGCCCTTTGCGGTCGTCTTTTAACAAACCGATAAAATCTACTCCTTCTTTCAAAGTCGTGCCAAACGAAAGCTGCGACCAGTGGTTGGCTATGCTGTTATAGGTCAGTACGTGCAAGTCGCTGTCAAGCAGTAAAAAGGCAATATCGGTCGTGTTAAATATCGCGCGCAGGCGCGATTGTGATTTGCCGAGTATATTGTGTGTTTTTGCCAGTTCTTTTGTCTTCTCAGCCAAATGCATTTCCAGCATTTCATTTTGCTGCTGTAGCTGGGCTTTACTTTTTTTTATTTCGGGCGTTTCCAGTATTTCCAGTCTGCCATCTCTTTTCGCTACCGTAAATTCATGTGCATAAACAATATCGAGTATGTCTTTCGCGGCCACGCTGTTGGCCAATGGATAAGCACATAAAATAATAATATGTTTTTCCGCGATAAGCGGATTCAATTCTCTTTCATAGGCTATAAAATCTTTCCATTCTTTCCTGTCGAGCCATGACTCATCTCCGTTGGCCCGAAGCCCTTCGCAATTTTGTTGTAGTGCAATGCGAAGCCTGTCCGAAACAGTTTGGATCGCACGCTCCAGATCGAGTTTGCCGTCCTTCTGGTACCACTCGGAATTGGTTACAATTTCAATAATTCCCCGTCGGAGGTAGTGGTCAAATTCAGGCACGGCCTCTTCCAGTGCACTTAATGCTTCGTCTACTGAGATATGCGGCGCAGTGATCCAAAGACAATATTCGTTATTTTCTAATCCTGCTTTGAAAAAGGCGACCAGGATAGATAACAGGTCTTGTTTGGTTTGGTAAAAATGGCAAAAGTGTGTACCCCAGGGTATGTCCCCAATCACATCAATACCGGTGGGCCGGAGATCTTCCGTCATATTGTTGCCCGTTACAGTGGTAAAGCCCATATATGAATCATATTATGAGCTGGTAATCAATATCGTATATAACAAAAGTACAATTTTTTGATATTTAAGTTTTAATATCTTCCCGCAAAATGGCGCAACACTATTTCAGCCGGATTTCTAACAGAAAGCCCCGCGCCGCTAAAAATATAAATCGATTAAAAATTTTAATCAAAAAGAAACTTTATTACAACTTGTTGGTTTAAATTATAGATTATAAATCTGTAGTTCAAATTACTATGAAAAAGATATCTTTACTTTCAATGATGGTATTAATCTTTTTTGCGGCATGCAAAAAGGATCATATGTCCGGGTCGGCCAGCAATTCCAAAAAAATGGATACGCTGCAGGGATCCATCACTTCCGACCGCACGCTTGATGTCACTAAAAATTATTTCCTTAAGGGACAAGTATACGTTAAAAACAACGCAACGCTGACGATCCCGGCCGGGATTACCGTTTACGCACAGGTAAATGCTGCGCGCTCGGCTAAAAGTGTGCTGGTAATTACCCAGGGCTCTAAAATATATATCAACGGTACGGTAAATAACCCGGTAGTGTTTACATCAGCCGCTGCGGTTAAAACGCCGGGCGACTGGGGTGCGATCATTTTATTAGGCAAAGCGCCAACCAATACCGTTACCGGTAACGCGCCCGGTTTGCCTGTAAGCGCCGATACGCAATTTGGCGGAAATGTTTCAACCGATAATTCCGGCTCCATTACCTACTTGAGGCTGGAATACACCGGTGGTATTAACCCGCCGCAGGAAAATGAATGGGCGCTAGACAAAGCCAGCGGACTGCTTTTAGCAAGTGTTGGTTCAGGCACTAAGATCGATAATGTAATGGTGAAATATTCGAATGACGATAGCTTCCAGTTTGTAGGTGGTACGGTTAATGCAACCCACCTCATTAGCTACAACAGCGGGGATGACGATTTTGATTTTGACCACGGCTATGAAGGAAACCTCCAGTTTCTAATTGGTTATCGCACACACGCGTCTTCACAATCGTTAAAAGCTAACGGGTTCGAAAGTTATAACGACTCTGTGCCAACTACCAACACGCCATTGACACGCCCGGTGGTTTCAAACATGACCATTATTGGGCCGCAGGAAACGCCAATAGTTAAAACCAATTTGAACCAGGGCGTATATATGCGTAAGGGAACCCGTTTGGCTATCAGGAATTCCATCATTTCCGATTACCCCGAAGGCGCATTTATGGTTTGCCCAAGAACACGACCGGTAATTTTAGCCGATAACAATGCCGAATTCAGGAGTAACCTGGTGCAAACCGATACACTCGCGCGTGTATTTGATTACGACCAAGGCCAGGAGTTCATTTCATTTCCCGACCCCGTGTTATCTGCGTTTGAAACAAATTCGGTCAATAACAATACAATCCTCACGCTTTCGACAGATTTTAAACTAACCGGGATGTATCTGTCTGGAGCGCCTGATCTTACCCCTGCAAGCGGATCACCTGCTTTATCCGGAGCTGATTTTACCGGGGTTGATTTTACAAATTCATTTTTCACACAGGTTGCTTACCGCGGCGCTATAGGCAGCACCAACTGGGCCGCGCAAAGCAACTGGGCCGATTGGCGATAGCCTGAAAAAAACTATAGAATAATCAAAAAGCCGACCTTAGCGTCGGCTTTTTTGTATTTCAAAAATCATTTCCCACGTCATGCCGAACTCGTTTCGGTATCCCGCGGAACATGGCGGGTTGCAAGTCGTATACTTTGCAAGTGAGGCGCAGACATAAATTCAGCGTGACAGCAGCAGTGCATAAACCACTACAGCGAAACTCCCCGCTTCCAGGGTATAAAATCATCCTGCCCGTGCCGTACCGCGCTAACCTCGATATCTCCGCTAGCCACCTGCACTACATAATCCAGTATCCGCTCGCCGGCCTGTTCAATAGTCTCGTCGCCTTCTATAACGGTACCGGTATTGATATCAATGATATCGCTCATCCGGTTGTACAAAATGGTGTTCGAAGCAATTTTTACGACGGGGGCGATCGGGTTGCCCGTAGGTGTGCCTAAGCCCGTGGTAAACAGTACGATATTGGCACCCGAGCCAACTTCTGCTGTGGTTGATTCCACATCATTGCCCGGTGTGCAAAGCAGGTTAAGGCCGGGTTTTGTTACCTTTTCGGGATAATCAAGCACATCAACAACCGGCGATGTGCCGCCTTTTTTAGCTGCCCCGGCCGACTTTATGGCATCAGTTATCAAGCCATCCTTAATATTACCTGGGGATGGGTTCATATAAAACCCCGACCCAACATCCTCGGCACGTTGATTATAGGTACGCATCAGATCAGAAAAGCGAGTTGCCCGCTCTTTATCCACGCAACGATCGATCAAATTTTGTTCCACACCACAGAGTTCCGGGAATTCCGATAAAATAACGGTACCACCCAGGCTCACCAGCAGGTCGGAAGTATAACCAATCGCCGGGTTAGCCGAAATGCCCGAAAACCCGTCCGATCCGCCGCATTCAAGGCCAATGGTCAATTTACTCAGCGGCGCGGGTTTGCGGGTGTTTTGATTGGCCAGCATCAGCCCGGCCAGCGTTTGCCGTATGGCCTGGTCAAGCAGTTCGGCTTCTGTACCGGTTTTTTGCTGGTCAAGGACATATAAGGGCTTGTTAAAATCAGGCGAACGCTTGTATATTTCGTCCTGCAAAATACTTACCTGCGCGTTTTGGCAGCCGAGGCTTAACACGGTTGCTCCCGCCACGTTGGGATGGGTAATATAACCCGCGAGCAAGCCGCACAGTGCGACAGAGTCCTGGCGGACACCTCCGCATCCCAAGGTATGTGATAAGAATTTAATCCCGTCCACATTCGGGAATACCTTCGCGTTATTCGCGCCGGCAGATGACCCTTCCAGTTCGGTATATAAAACCTCCTCGATGCTACTACCGGACTTGATTTTTTCGATCAGGTTTTGGGCGGTAAGCTCGTATGTTTGTTTGCGGCCATAGCCTAATGGTTTGATCAACGCTTCCTGCAAAACCTGCACGTTCCGGTTTTCGCAAAAAACCATGGGCACTATTACCCAGTAGTTGGCCGTGCCTACGCTGCCGTCGGCCCGGTGATAACCGTTAAATGTTTTGCCCTCAAAGCGGCTTGCATCCGGTTTACGCCAATTGTATTGGTGTATCTCCGCTAAAAAACCATTGGCATCATGTTTGACATTGCCGGTAGTAAGCAAACCGCCCGAAGGTATATCGCTCAGTGCGCGGCCCACCAAAACACCGTACATAATAACCTCGCTGCCCATAGGGATAGCATTTATGGCAAACTTATGCTTGGCCGGGATAGGTTCAGCCGTTTTATAGTTGGTATCGCGATAGGTGATCTCATCGTTCGACTGCAGGTCGGTAAGTGCTACCATCACGTTATCGGCTGGATGTACCTTTAGTATTCTTTGTTTCATCACTTAATAAGCTGATTGAACAAGTTCAAGTGCCGTTACTGTTTTTGTATATAGCTGGTCATATAAATGCTCATCAAGTATTTGTTTGGTGATGAGTTTGCTGCCCATGCCCACTGCGCATACCCCGGCTTTAAACCAGGTGCCGATGTTTTCCGCCTCCAGCTCAACTCCGCCTGTTGGTATAAACAGTTGCCCCCTGAACAGATCTTTTATCGACGACATAAATTCAGCCCCTAAAATATTTGCCGGGAACAATTTGATAATCGCCGCGTCATTTTGCTGCGCTGCGTGTATTTCCGTGGGTGTCATACAGCCCGGTATCCATAGCATGTCCCTGTCATGTGCCATCCTGCCAATTTCCGGGTTCATAACAGGCGATACGATAAAATCCGCCCCGGCGTCTATAAAAGCACTCGCCTCTTCGGCTGTCTTAACCGTGCCAATACCCAAATGAAGGCCTGGCATTTCTTTTTGCTGCAGTTCCTTTAATGCTGCAAAGTTTTTAAACGCAGCATCACCCCGGTTGGTATATTCAAACACACGGACGCCCGCTTTATATAAGGACCGGGCAACCTCTACGCTTACTTCGGTATCTTCGTGAAAATACAAAGGCAGCATGCGCTGTTTAAGTATGCTTTCGGTAACCGCTTGCTTGTTATTCATTATTTATCGTCGTTTTAATATCGTCAACAGTCAAATGGGTAGCATCACCTTTTACAAACAGCTTTTTAAAAGCGGCCGCAGTGGCGAAATTTACGATTTCTTTGGTATCCCATTGCCGGTAAAAACCATAGATCAATCCGGCCATGAAACAATCTCCGCTGCCTACCTTGTCTATTATTTCCTTCGCCGTGTATTCCTCCGAAGTAATAAAATCACCACCGGTATACAATGTAGTGTAATAATTAATGGTATCGCGCGAATCAAACCTGAAGGTATTGGCTACAGCTTTGCATTTTGGATATTGCTTAATTATTTCTTCCGAAGTATGCAAAGCCGTTTTCTGGTATAAACTTTTTAACCCCGATTCATGAATATCAGGTGTTACCGGGATGCCCAGCATGGTTTCAGCGGCCCAAACATTACCCATAACCAGGTCGCAATACGGTAATAACTTTGGCATGACATCGAGCGGCGGTTTACCGTATTGCCATAGCTTAGCCCGGTAGTTAAGGTCGATCGAAATTGTAATACCCTTAGCGGAAGCTGCCTGCAGCATTTCCTGGCAAACATCAGCTACACCCTGGCTTATGGCCGGGCAAATGGCGCTGAAATGCAGCCAGCTAACGTCTTTTAATGCCTCATCCCAATTGATCATTCCCGGTTTAAGCTGCGAGAATGAACTGTTCGCCCGGTCGTAAACCAATGCATTATGCTTTAGGTCCTGCCCGCTGGTTAAAAAATATAGGCCCATCCGCTCCCCGTGATATACAACCGGGCTAACATCGATATTTTTATTTTTCAGGTAACTTAATATCTGTTGCGACAGTCCGTTATCCGGCAAAGCTGTAAAATATTTTGAAGGCAATCCCCATAGTGCAAGCGCCGTTGCCACATTAAGCTCCGCGCCCCCAACGTAAAAGGGCAATGAATTGTCATTCAGCCACTGTCCCGTTGGGTCGGGGCATATCCGGAGCAATAATTCGCCAAATGAAAGTATAGTGTCGATGCCGGTTTTAAGCGAATTCATTATTGCAGGTTACGATGTTTTAAAATTAAAATAGTTTTGGGCGTTATGATAACATATATCCCTGATTATCTTTCCGGTCCATTCTATATCATTGGGCAGTTCGCCGTTTTCAATGTCCTCGCCGAAAAGGTTACAAAGCAGCCGCCTGAAATATTCATGCCGCGGGTACGATAAAAAGCTGCGCGAATCGGTTAGCATCCCCACCAGTTTACTTACCAGCCCTATGCTTGATAGCGCATTCAGCTGTTTGGTCATCCCTTCCTTCTGGTCAAGGAACCACCAGGCCGAGCCGTATTGCATTTTGCCGGCAACCGTGCCGTCGTTAAAATTACCGGCCATCGTCGCGATAAGCTCATTATCTGCAGGGTTAAGGTTATAAATTATCGTTTTAGCCAGCTGGTTGGTGTTATCGAGCCGGTTTAAAAACTTTGATAAGGCGATGCCCTGGCTGAAATCGCCGATCGAGTCATACCCCGTATCCGGCCCGGTTTCCCTGAAAGCCCTCGCATTGTTGTTCCGCAAGGCCCCGATATGAAATTGTTGGACCCAGCCCTTTTCATGATCCATTAAAGCAAACTCATACAGCATAGCCGATTTAAATTTTAACACTTCAGCCGGCTGCAGATCCTTACCTGAGCGGAGTTTATTAAATACGTCCTTGATTTCCTGCTCCGTATAATCTTCAGCATATAGCTGCTCCAGTCCATGGTCAGACACCGAACAGTTGTTTTCGGCAAAGTAATCGTGGCGTTTTTTTAATGCTTTTAAATAACCGGCATAGTCGCCGACAGCCATGTCACTAACGCTTTCCAATTGGTTGATATATTCATTTAATGCTTTGGTGTCACCAGCATTCATGGCTCTGTCTGGCCGGAAGGCGGGATAAACTTTGACTTTCCAGTTGCTCCTGCTTATTTTTTGATGATGTTCCAGGCTGTCAATAGGGTCATCCGTAGTGCAGATCACCTCCACATTCATTTTGGTGATGATATTTTGCACCCTGTACTCCGGCGTTTGCAGCTTTTGGGTGCACTCGTCGTATATCTCCCTGGCGGTTTTCGGCGACAGTAATTTATCTATACCAAAATAACGCTGAAGCTCAAGGTGCGTCCAGTGATATAAAGGATTGCGCAGGGTATATGGAACGGTCTCCGCCCATTTTTCAAACTTCTCCCAATCGCTTTTTGAGCCGGTGATGTAATCCTCATTTATGCCATTGGCGCGTAAGGCCCGCCATTTATAATGATCGCCTTTGAGCCAGATGTCAGTCAGGTTTTTAAAGTTGATATTGTCCGCGATCTGGTCGGGGGGAAGGTGGCAGTGATAATCGATGATTGGCATATCAGCAGCATAATCATGATATAAACGTTCGGCAACACTGCCATTCAGTAAAAAATTCCGGTCTAAAAAAGTTTTCATTATTACAGGTTAAGCCTTTCGACTGTCTTGGTCATTCCGGCTTTGTCAAAAGTATAATTGCTGCAAGTGTTTGACAAGTTTTAATCAACTAATATTTACACAATCGTTCCGGGCCTGATACGCCATGCAAGTTTAACCGTGCCACCGTGTAAATATTTGTTTAAAGAAAGCCAGCTCACAAAAAAGCCGGCTACACAATAAGCCGGCTTTGTATTCTTTAAATGGCAGCGTTTATTACTGCGTTATCATTCGTATCAGGCTATTCCCAGTGTCGGTCACAAATAACCTTCCATATGCATCAACAGCTATACCCTGCGGGCTGTTAAACGTGGCCGAAGTTAATGCGCCATTGGTTTTGCCTGCTGTTCCGGAGCCGGCCAGGGTGGTTACCACACCGTCTTTGGTTATTTTACGGACCATGTTGTTATTTGAATCGCCGACATATACATTTCCGCTGGCATCAACAGCTAATCCTGCCGGCCCGTTAAAAGAGGCAACTGCACCGGTGCCGTTCGCCGAGCCAGCGCTGCCGCTGCCGGCCAGGGTAGTTACCACACTCAGCGCGGTAATTTTACGCACCAGGTTATTGCCCATGTCCGCTACATAAATATTACCGGCGGAATCAATAGCAAGCGCCTGTGGCTGGTTAAACGAAGCGGCTACCCCGGTCCCGTTTGTCGCGCCACGCACGCCGCTGCCCGCAAAGGTGGTCACTACGCCTTTAGAGGTTATTTTGCGTATCAGGTTATTGCCATTGTCAGCAACATATATATTTCCGGCGGCATCCGCTACAATGCCTGTAGGCAGATTAAACAGAGCTGCCGTACCGGTCCCGTTTGCCAGCCCCGCCGAACCGTTCCCCGCAAAGGTGATTACAATGCCCAGGGTATTTATAGCGCGTACGGCCGAGTTATCCTCATCTGCAACAAACAGGCTGCCGATGTGATTAACGCCGATGCCACTCGGATAATGAAATTTTGCGGTGTCTTTTCCATCTGCAAATCCCGCAACTCCTGTACCGGCAATAGTATTAACAACGCCCTGCGGAGATATGATCCGCACCAAATTATTTTGCTTGTCGGCAATAAATAAAAACCCCGAGGCATCTATTGCTATCCCGGTCGGGCCGTTAAATTGGGCCTGCTCTTTGGTGCCGTCGGCTGCGCCGGCTGTGCCGCTTCCCGCAAAGGTGCTTACCGAAGGAGCGTTTTGGATAATGACATCGTGATTGGTGCTTGTGTCATTTTTTTTGCTGCATCCGGCTATGAATAAACCGCCTGCTAAAAGTAATGGGTAAAGTCGTTTCATTTTATTAGGTTATTGGATAAAGATATATCTTTTTTGCTGTACGTGGTTGGTTGATCAAACGCTACAATGATGGTAATAAAACGCTGGCATTTAAGTAATATTTTGAAGAGCCCGGTTTCCGGTTGGGATATAGCCGGTCATAGTAGTGCAGTTTATAATTTCACACCGAAGATAAGAAGTTGGTTTTGGATTAAGAGAATAAGATATGCAGCCCAAACTATGTCACGAACATATTGAGAAAACTATACATATGACTTACAGCTATGCCTGATAATAGTCGTTGCCGATGGAGTCATTTCAATAGTGTAATAATTACACTAAGATGAATATTTTCACCGATAAAAATCCCACCTTTGCCGATGAAAACAGGGCGTTCATCTATTTTATAATTTTTTCTGTAACGTTTTAAACCAGGTATCGTCCTATGGTTGTATTTAAAAATTGAAAAATACAATTAATTGAAAATCAAAAATTTAATAAAATGAAAACTAAAATTTTATCTATAATCGCACTTCTTGTAATTGGCTCAGCAGTAACAAAATCAGCTTCTGCGGCTACCATGAACAGCGGAAGTTACACCATCTTAACTGACGTAAATCATATCAATAAAATTGAAATTTATGGCAACGTGGAACTGTATGTTTCCGACGGTAATGCCGACCAGGTGAAGGTGTACAACAACTACTATTCCGAGAGCGCTTTGGTACAAAGCAAGAACGGCGTATTGCGCATTTCATCATACACAGCCGATAAATTGGTAGTATGGGTTACCGCTGCCGACCTGCGTACTATCTCGGCTTATGATAATGCAGACGTAAAATCATTTGGCAGCTTGTCGAAAATTGAACTGGATGTTGATCTGCACAATAATGCTTCAGCTAAATTAGATATGGACGCTTTCAATGCAAACGTAACGCTTACTGATCACGCGAAAGCTGACCTGACCGGCAACGCTAACGAGCTTACTGTAAAGCGCGATAAAGCTGCAAGTGTAAACAACTATAATTTCACAGCCGTTCACCTTACTGAAAAAAAAATCAGCATTCCTGTTGCTGACAAAGACCAGGATATCGCAGGTCTCTAACCCAACTTTTGCAAAAGGCCAACATATATTACGGAAGCTATCTGTTCATGCAGGTGGCTTTTTTTGTGGAATTAAAAATAAGGAGGGTGTCATCCCGCATAAAGGGTGCCATCATCCTGATAAAAAGGGTGTCATCCTGAGGCGCTCGAAGGATGAGCGCCGGGCCTGTACGCGCTATTCATCCTTTCATAACATCCTTCAATGCCGGGTAAAGCCGCTTGTATACTGCGAAATTCTTTTGGTAAATGGCAGCGGTTTCAGGGTTAGGTATAAACGCTTTGAGATCGGCCGTACCCTGCGAAGGGTATTCACCGATGTTCCCGGTATATTTTAAAGCCATAAAAGCGGCCCCGATAGCCGAGGCATCCTCGCTCTGCATCATAACCAGCTTTTTGCTGGTAATATCGGCCAATGTTTGCACCCATAATTCCGATTTTACAAACCCGCCGCTAACATTTACCTGGTATACCGGTTCGGCATTTTGCTGCACGGTATTCAGTATATCGTTCAGCGCGTAACATATCCCTTCCAAAACCGCCCGCGAAAAATGGGCTTGCGTATGCTGTAGCTTGATGCCAAAAAAAGTACCACAGCTTTCACTATCCCAAATGGGCGCACGCTCACCGGTAAGGTAGGGCAAAAAAATGAGTCCTTCGCTCCCGGGCGGGATACCGGCAATTTGTTCAAACAATTTAGTATAATCGTCGTCAGTTGTGCCGTGGTTTAAATTTTTAAGCCACCATTGCACGGCGATACCGCCGTTGTTTATCGGGCCGCCGCAAATAAAGGTTTGCTTATCGAGGATGTAGCTAAAAGTCATGGCCTGTTCATTTGGCAGGGGTTTGCTGCTGGCTACCCTCACCGCGCCGCTGGTGCCGATGGTGATCGCGGCCACACCCGGCTTATCGGCCATGCTGCCGAGATTGGCCAAACAACCATCGCTCGCGCCAATAATAAACGGAACGCCTGGTTCAAGAAAGCTAAGCCGCGAATCTTTCACGGCAACAGGATAGATTTCAGTGTGATCCGTTGGCACAGGCGTTGAAAGTGCATCAGCCGTTATCCCGGCCAAATCGAGTGCATCAGGGTACCAGCAAAGCTTATTGATATCAAACAAACCGGTACAGGATGCCCCGGAATGATCGATCTTAAATTCATTGAACAATTTATACCAGATGTATTCCTTTATCGAGATGAACTTAAAGGTTTTATTGAACAGCTCCCGGTCGTTTTCTCGTATCCAGATGATCTTGCACAGCGGCGACATGGCATGCAGCGGTGTGCCCGTTGCCTTATAGATGTCCAGTCCGCGGGTGGTGGCCCGCAGTGCTACTGCGATCTCCGAACTCCTGTTATCGGCCCAGGTGATCATAGGGGCGAGGGTCCTGCAGGTGTCGTCAACCGGGATGATGCTATGCATGGCGCTGCTTAAGCCAATAGCCAGCGGCTGGCTGCCGGTCTTTTCAATGATCCCGTGGATGCTGTTAATAAAAGCGTTTAGGATTTCTTCGGGATCCTGTTCGTGGTAACCCGGCTTTGGCGAACTGAATGAATAATGCTGCTGGCAAACCTCAAACGACCGGCATTGCAGATCAACAGCCACCGCTTTCACGCTGCCGGTACCAATATCAATGCCTAAAACATATTTCATAGTAACAATTGCAGGTGCAAGATAGGTTTTTTGAAAATATTGTGATGCAGGATACACTGTACTAAGAGCGCTGTCATGCTCCACTGCGTTTCGCATGATAGTATGTTTGGTTCACACAATATTTTCGCCGCTCAATTGCCGCGGAGGCTGTTACTTTGACGCGCCAAAGTAACCAAACCGCTTTCAGCAGAAAGGCTTCTTTGCCGCACGGGCCTTTGCGCTGCAAATCAGGCAAAACCTGGGCTGCAATATTTTGCCCGGGCGAACCTGTCGCGTGTTGACCCTTTGGGCAAAATTTGCTATGCCCTGCCACGCTCTGGGCCACCATTGTTTTGCCTGATTTTGGCCGAAGCTGTTCTGCTGAAGAGGAGAGTAATCAAAGTTTTCGCAGATTTTTCACCGACCCCTACCCGCGCTCTACCGATAAAACCGCCCCATACGTCGATTAGAGGCCATTTTGCTGTAACGAAATTTAGCTGCACACGTCATATTGGTGTATTTAAAACAATAAGACATTAACAATAGAATATAAAAAACTTAACGACATGAAAACTCAAATCATAACATTATTCACTGCACTTGTATTAAGCACAGGAATAGCAACAGCAACACAGGCAGCCCCTGTAAAAAACGAAACTGTAACCGTTTTGACAGACATCAGTGCCATTAACAAAATTGAAGTTTACGGCAACGTTGAACTGTACGTTTCAGATGGTTCAAAAGACCAGGTGAAAGTTTACAACAAATACTACAGCGAAAGCGCTTTGGTTCAAAGCAAAAACGGCGTATTGCGTATATCATCATACAAAGCCGAAAAATTAGTTGTTTGGGTGACAGCAGCCGATCTGCGTTCAATAGCCGCTTACGATAATGCTGAAGTAAGATCATTTGGCAACCTTTCAAAAATTGAACTGGAAGTTAGCCTGCACAACAACGCATCAGTTAAATTAAACCTTGATGCCTTCAGCGCCAGCGTAATTGTAAGCGACCAGGCTAAAGCCGACCTGAGCGGAACCGTTGAGCAATACGACTTAAAATACAGCCACCCCGAAAATGTGAACCAAACCAACCTGGTTGCAAAACATGCCGCTAAAACCGCGATCCAGCCGGTAACTGCTAATAAGGTTGACATCGACGCGCTTGCAGATCTTTTCTAAATAAGTTGATTAAGTTAGATTAGGTTGATTAAGTGAATGGTTTGAATAATTAAACAACAAAATGGCCGAACTCAATCCAACCAATCAACCTAATCTAACCCAATCAACTACAGGTAAAAAAAGCTAACAGATTCTGTTAGCTTTTTATACATTTGATGTAACTTAAACACTTTAAACATAGTCAAATCACAAAAAAATGAAAACCAAACATTTCTCCATCGCTATATTGCTTGCAGGCATTGCCCTTTTTGGGTTATCCTCATGCATGTTCAACTGCGTACATGGTTCGGGCACTGAGGCATCCGAAAGCCGTAAGGTAAGCGACTTTTCGCGCATCGATATTTCGGGTGGTTTTAAAGTGGTGCTCAAGCAGGACAGTTCCCTTTCGGTAAAAATAACAGCAGATGATAACCTCCTGAAATACATTAAAACAACAGTAAACGGCAGCAAGCTGCGTATTTACACCCGGAGAAGCTTTTGCAATTCAAGTCAGACGATCGTTTATATCGGCGTACGCCACCTGGAAGAATTAAAAGCCTCTGGTGGCATTGAAGTCGAATCGGACGGAAAGATCACCACCCAGGATATTCATCTAAGGCTATCAGGCGCCACCAAAATTACCATGGACCTTAACGCGGCAAATGTGACCACCAATGGCAGCGGCGCCACCGAGTTAAATTTAAAAGGCCAGGCCAGCTCCCACAATATCGACCTGAGTGGCAGCGGAAAAGTGAATGCCTTAGACTTCGTTGTCGGCAATTGCGAGATCCAAACTGCTGGGGTCGGGCACAGCGAAGTAAATGTATTGCATTCGCTCAGCATTCATTCCACCGGCGCTTCCGAAGTAAAATATCGCGGCAACCCAAGTATTAGCAGTGATAAAGTCGGTGCGTCTTCTATTGAGAAGATAAATTAGGAAGAAGTCAGGAAAGAACGGAAGTCAGAAGATGTGTAGGCTTATAGTACCTGCCTGTCGCAGGTGGCGCACTGCGACAGTGCGACACTCTGCGACAAAAGTGCGACACCTGCGACAGTTCAACGGGGCACGAGAACTGCGCGGCATTCGCGCCAAGATGGGTCCTGGGAGAGCGAGGACTGGAAAACTGTTATTATTTTTTATCTTTGGTATAATCTTCAAAATTCCTAAATCCTAATTTATGATTGATATAACCGCAGCAGCAATTGCGACATTAATTTCAAGCGTAGTAGCCACTACAGTAGCAATAAAAATAAACAACTATAATTCTGTAAAAAGTCTTAATGATCAACTGGATAATATTTTAAAAATTGCCATCCAATACCCCTATTTAGAAAGCCCGACTTTTTGCGACACTTGGATAGCAAATAAGGGTTCAGAAGATGATAGATATTTACGCTACGAAAACTATTGCACTTTAATATTTAACTATCTCGAACGCCTATGTACATTTCATAAATTCAATTTGAAAAATATTGAAAAGAAATTAAATGTAAAGGGATGGATTAGAGTGCACAAAGCGTGCTGGCAACAACCTTCCGTTCCGTTTGAGAATGCAGATAGTTACGATACCCGATTTAGAAACATTATTGATAATTATATCAAATAAATTATGAACAGGCGTGCGCTTATTATCTATTGTAATAATACTTACAGTGGAGCTTTACCTGGCCCGGAGCAAGACAATAAAAACTACCGTAGATTTTTAAAAAGTTATTTGGGGGGGGAATGGTACGAAGATGAAATAAAGTCATTAAATAATCCAACCTCAATTCTGGTTGAGCAAATGCGACAAGTATTTTTAAATGGGGCTGACTACACATTTATCATTTTTACAGGACATGGTTTTATAAACAGTTCTGATAACAATTATCAATATATTGAACTTTCGGACAAGAATGTTTCCATGCGAAAACTGGTTACGGATGCTAAGCGCCAAACTATAATTTTTGATGCTTGCCGAGGCCTTGAAACATTTGAATCGGACGAGATTATCAAAAGCATAAAAGAAGATATTAAAATGTTCTCTGCCGGCAGGTCGACCCGAGCACATTTCGATAAGGCAGTACAGGCGGCCGAAGAGGGACTTACTACATTATTTGCCGCAAGTGTTGGTCAATCTGCCCAAGATAGTAAGGATGGCGCGTTATACTTATTATCTCTAATACGAGTTAGTGAAAGTTGGGCTGAGGAAGAAGCCAATATTTCCACAGTTTTACCTCTACATAGCGCCCATAAAAAAGCAGTAAAGTATATGGATGAAAATTTCATTTCCCTACAAGAACCAATAATGGGTGCTGAGAAAAGGAAAAATTATTTTCCCTTTGCTATAAAACTGAGAAGGCAGATTTTTTTTACTTAAAAAAGATTTTCTATTGTTTCTCCCCACCGCACCGCTCCCGCAAGCGTCCCGCTTGTGGAGGCTATGTGCCGTAGCTTGTTTTGTTCAATTATTTGCCTGTTTTGCCACAAGCGAGACGCTTGCGGGAGCGAAGGTTTATGATACAACATTGGTAGAGAAAACCCTATCTGGCACGAGAGAATCCTGCATTTCCGTTTGTTAATATCCAACTAAACTTACTTTCGGACTTTACTGACTTCTTACCCGCCCGGCTAAGCGTCCGCGCTTAGCCGAGATAGAGAACTCGGAATTTCCGTTCGTCAAGATCCAACTAAACTTACTTTCGGTCTTTTCCGACTTTCCGACTTTCCGGACTTTACTGACTCCCCGACTTCTTCCAACTTCCAAAAAAATCCCTACCTTTGCCCCTCCAAAAGTGGGCTGATTGATAAGCGGCTGCTTTTACATAAATAAAGAAAAAAATACCGGTAAAAGATGAATATTTCACAGGAGAAAATAGACAACCTGAATGCAGTTGTAAAGATCAATATCAACCCCGAAGATTATCAGCCGCGCGTTGATAAGGCGATAAAAGAACAAGCAAAAAAAGCCAAAATAGCCGGCTTCCGCCCGGGCATGGTACCGCCGTCGCACATAAAAAGGATGTATGGCAAAAGCATTTTGGTTGACGAGATCAACAACATGCTTTCGGATACCCTGAACAAATATATCGAAGACGAAAAGCTTGAGGTATTGGGCCAGCCCTTGCCGAAAGTTGAAGATATAAAGGAATACAACTGGGATTTTGCCGATAACTTTGAGTTTAACTACGAAGTTGGCCTGGCCCCGGAATTTAAGATCGACTTTTCATCAAAAGATAAGCTTACCAAATACACCATTAAAGTTGATGATGAAACCCTGGCGTCGCGTATCAAAAACATCCGCCGCAGCTATGGCAAAATGACAAATCCTGACGTATCGGCAGATGATGATGTCCTTTACGCGGAATTAACCCAGCTTTCGCCGGATGGTAGTGTTTTTGAGGACGGGATAACCAATACCGCGTCGGTACGTTTAGACCAGATCGAGGATAAGAAGATAAAAGCTTCTTTGATCGGCCTTAAAAAGGATAACGAGGTAGTGCTGGATATTCAAAAAGCTTTTAATAACGACGCGGCGAAGGTTGCCGGTTTGTTGAAAATTGATGAAGAAACAGCAGCTGATTTAAAATCAAAATTCAGCCTGAAGGTTAAAAATGTTAACCGTTTGGAGGAAAGTGATTTGAACCAGGAGTTCTTTGACAAATTATTTGGTGAAGGTACAGTAACTACCGAGGCGGAGTTCAGGGCAAAAATTACCGAAGAGCTGGAAGCCATGATGGTACAGGATGCTGAACGCAAACTGCAGGATGATATTTACCAGTATG
This sequence comes from Mucilaginibacter sp., assembly GCA_035568395.1. Classification (GTDB taxonomy): domain Bacteria; phylum Bacteroidota; class Bacteroidia; order Sphingobacteriales; family Sphingobacteriaceae; genus Mucilaginibacter. The sequence goes on from DATMOF010000002.1 coordinate 343,650, forward strand.
GTTTAGACAAAGTTAGTTTTGAACTGCCCGACGAGTTTTTAAAGCGCTGGTTAAAAGCCACAAACGAAAAACTGACGGAAGAAGAACTGGCTGGCGGTTATAAAGATTTCGCGCAGAACCTGAAGTGGACGCTGATAGAAAACAAGATCGTTAAAGAAAATAACCTTGAAATAAAATACGAGGAAGTTTTTGCACTGGCGAAAGAGCGTTTGAACCAGCAGTTCAGGATGTACAGCCCACAGGGGATAGACGAAGCGCAGTTAGGTCAATACACCGTTCAATACCTGCAGAATAAAGAGAACGCCAACAAAATTTTTGAAGACGTAAAAGCTTTGAAAGTGTTTGACTATATCCAAAGCGTAATTACTTTAGATAACAAGGAAATATTGTTTTCCGACTTCAGTAAATTGAAGTAGTCAATTATTGACCTCATGTCATTGCGAGCGCAACGCGGCAATCTCGTCGTACTGCATTCGCAATGACAAATTACTTCCGACTTCGGCCATCCGACCTCCGACTTCATCCCTTCCTCCCAAATAATTTTACTTTCAAAAAACTTTATTCAATAAAAAGCATTGAAGTAACAACTATATTTATCGCGATTAAACCCCGCAGCTTAACACAAACAAATCATGAGCAATATCGATAAAAATGAATTCCGGAAATACGCTGTTAAACATCACCGTATAAACAGCATTTATGTAGATAAATTTATAGCAGGCGTTGACAGGACCAAGCTGCCAACCGGCATGACCCCTTATATTATTGAAGAGCGCCAGTTGAACGTGGCACAAATGGACGTGTTCTCGAGGCTGATGATGGACCGCATCATTTTTCTTGGCGATGCGATTTATGAAAATATTGCAAACATTATTCAGGCCCAATTGCTATTCTTACAGTCGGCAGATAATAAACGCGATATCCAGATATATATCAATTCACCCGGAGGTTCTGTTTATGCCGGTTTAGGTATCTATGATACGATGCAATTCATATCAAACGATGTAGCCACCATTTGTACCGGTATGGCCGCGTCAATGGCCGCCGTGTTATTATGCGCAGGCACAACCGGCAAACGGGCAGCATTACCCCATGCAAGGGTAATGATACACCAGCCATCGGGCGGTGCGCAGGGCCAGCAATCAGATATTGAGATCACGTATCACGAGATCACAAAATTGAAGAAAGAGTTATATCAGATCATAGCTGATCATAGCGGCACATCATACGAAAAGGTATGGGATGCGTCTGACCGTGACCATTGGATGATTGCCGAAGAAGCGAAAGAGTTTGGAATGGTTGATGAGATTTTACGTGGAAATAATCCAAAAAAATAATGTTTAGGCCCTGAAGTCCGGATCCCAATAGCTATTAGGATTTTGGACTTTCGGACTTTTTTTTATAAATTTGAGAAACAAGATAGATGAACAAGAACAGCAAAGAGATCAGGTGCTCGTTTTGCGGGGCAGGTAAACAGGATTCGCTGATGCTGATAGCGGGGCTTGATGCCCATATTTGTGATAAATGTGTTAACCAGGCTAATGAAATATTGGCCGAGGAGTTAAAAGTGCGCAAGGTAAAATCTTCGCCATCAACTCCCGCCATGTTAAAGCCTGCCGAGATCAAAAGTCACCTCGACCAGTACGTGATAGGCCAGGATGACGCGAAAAAGATTTTATCTGTTGCTGTTTATAATCACTACAAGCGGCTGGGCCAGCGCATCGATAAAGATGAGGTAGAGATCGAAAAGTCAAACATTATTATGGTGGGCGAAACCGGCACCGGCAAAACCCTGCTGGCTAAAACCCTTGCCAAAATATTAAACGTACCCTTTTGCATTTGCGACGCCACTGTATTAACCGAAGCCGGTTATGTTGGTGAGGATGTGGAAAGTATCTTAACCCGTCTTTTGCAATCGGCAGATTATGACGTTGCTACCGCTGAACGCGGAATTGTATATATCGACGAGGTCGATAAGATCGCGCGGAAAAGCGACAATGCGTCCATTACACGCGATGTTTCAGGTGAAGGCGTACAACAAGCGTTGCTGAAAATATTGGAAGGCACCATGGTAAACGTACCACCGCAAGGCGGACGTAAGCACCCTGATCAAAAGATGATCACGGTAAATACCAATAACATCCTGTTTATATGCGGCGGCGCGTTTGACGGTATTGAGCGTAAGATCGCCAATCGCCTGCGTACGCAAACCGTAGGTTATAAAATGAAGCGCGATGACGGCGAAGTTGATCTGAAAAACCTGTACAAGTATATCACACCACAGGATTTAAAATCGTTCGGTCTTATTCCTGAATTAATTGGCCGTTTGCCGATACTTACCTACCTGAACCCGTTAGACAGGGAGGCGCTGCACAATATCTTAACCGAGCCAAAAAACTCGTTATTGAAACAGTATAAAAAACTGTTCGAATACGAAGGCGTAAAACTGGAGTTTGAAGATGACGTGCTTGATTTCATAGTTGATAAAGCGGTAGAGTTTAAACTCGGCGCCCGGGGCTTGCGTTCAATTTGCGAGGCGATCATGATCGACGCGATGTTCGAGTTCCCATCTAAAAAGGATGTGAAGCGATTGACTGTTACGCTTGATTACGCGCACGAGAAATTTGAAAAATCCGATCTTAAAAAATTAAAGGTCGCTTAATATAAAATTAAGTCAGATACTTATATTTGATATTAAATACAAGCAAAACCCTGGCTCACGCCGGGGTTTGTTGTATAACCAAAAACAGGACGTCATGCTGAACTTTTCAGCACTTCACATGCTTAGTAGCCATCAGGCATGCAGTGAAGCTTTAAACTTACAACGATGAACGAACACTTAGACATAAAAAAGGACTCAGCTGAAAAGGCGGGCAAAAAGATAAAGGAAGTACTGAGCCCTGTAACCCCCGGCCTCAAAACAAAGGAGGCCATTGTAGCCAACTGGCTGCCGCGGTACACGGGTCGTGTTTTGGCTGATTTTGGCGACTATATTATTCTCACGAATTTTTCCAAATACATCCAGCTATTCTCAGAGTGGAACGATAACGCGCCGATCTTGGGTATAGATAAGCCCATGGCAAGCGTAACAGCCAACGGGATAACCATCATCAATTTTGGTATGGGAAGCTCCATGGCTGCCACTATAATGGATCTGCTAACCGCGATAAACCCTAAGGCTGTTATTTTTTTAGGCAAATGCGGCGGACTGAAAAAGAAAAATAATGTGGGTGATTTAATATTACCTATAGCCGGAATAAGAGGGGAGGGAACCTCAAATGACTATTTACCTTCGGAAGTTCCGGCTTTGCCTGCGTTCGCTATGCAAAAGGCTATTTCAACCACCATCCGCGAGTTTGGCCGGGATTACTTTACCGGTACCTGCTATACCACCAATCGCCGCGTTTGGGAGCACGACAAGGATTTTAAAAAATACCTGAAAGAGTTGCGGGCCATGGCCATTGACATGGAAACAGCTACTATTTTCACAACCGGTTTTGCCAACAAAATACCAACCGGCGCCTTGCTGCTGGTGTCCGACCAGCCGATGATACCCGAAGGCGTTAAAACCGCCGAAAGCGATTCAGCCGTTACCGACCAGTTTGTTGAAACCCATTTGAAGATCGGGATTGAATCATTAAAACAGCTTATTAATAATGGTTTGACGGTGAAGCATTTGATTTTTTAAGTTGATTAAGTTGGATTGGGTTGATTGGGTGAGTAGTTAATGCTTTCCTGTCTGAAACTTAATTAACCCAATCAACCACTCACTTAATCAACCACTCACATAGATATATCAATAAAGAAGGTTAATTTTGCCCCATGTGGTACAACAACATACTCGAAACCATCGGCAATACGCCAATGGTACAGCTGAACAGGGTAACTAAGGATATTAAGGCTACGGTTTTGGCTAAGATCGAGACCACCAACCCCGGTAATTCCATTAAGGACCGCATGGCCCTCAAAATGATCGAGGATGCCGAAAAAAGCGGCAAGCTTAAACCGGGAGGAACTATCATCGAAGGCACATCCGGCAATACAGGTATGGGGTTGGCCATTGCCGCGGTTATAAAAGGTTATAAATGTATTTTTACCAGTACCGATAAGCAATCAAAAGAAAAGTTTGATGCCCTGCGTGCTTTCGGCGCAGAAGTGATCGTTTGCCCAACCAACGTCGACCCGGAAGATCCGCGGTCATATTATTCTGTTTCTTCACGCCTTGAGCGGGAGGTACCCAATTCATGGAAACCCAATCAGTACGATAACTTATCAAACACCGAGGCGCACTACGAGCAAACCGGCCCCGAGATATGGGAACAAACTGAGGGCAAGATCACGCACCTGGTAGTAGGCGTTGGCACGGGTGGTACCATTTCCGGTACGGCAAAATATCTTAAAGAAAAAAATCCGGCTATCCAGGTATTGGGCATTGATACCTATGGTTCGGTATTTAAAAAATATAAGGAAACAGGCATCCTGGATAAAAACGAGATATACCCATATATCACTGAAGGTATCGGCGAAGATTTTTTGCCGAAGAACGTTGATTTTAGCCTGATAGACCATTTCGAGAAGGTCACCGATAAGGATGCCGCTTTAATGACCCGCGAGATCGCACGCAAGGAAGGTATATTTGCGGGCAACTCCACCGGTTCAGCAGTTGCAGGTGTTTTACAGATGAAGGACAGGTTTAAAGCCGGCGATATAGTGGTTATCATATTCCCTGACCATGGCTCACGCTATATGGGTAAAATGTACAACGACGACTGGCTGCGCGACCGCGGATTTTTAAAAGACGAAAAATTAACCGCCCGTCACATCATCGAACGGAAAGAAAATCAGCAGATCATTACCATTGATTGCGAAAAAACGATCCTGGAGGCTATAAACACCATTAAATCGCTCAATATATCGCAGATCCCTGTAACCCAAAAAGGTATGGTGATCGGCAAGATCACTGAAAGTGATATTTTAAATTCGCTGATAGAAAATCCTTCGATCAAATCCCAGCCAATAAAAAATATCACCACCAGCCCATTTCCTTTTGTTGATCTGAACACATCTATCGATAACATTTCAGCCATGATCAATAAGGATAATATCGCTGTCCTTGTAGAAGCCAACGGCCAGATAGAGATCATTACGCAGTACGATATTATTAATGCGATATCTGCGTAGAAATGAGGTTAAAGGCGAAAGGTTAAGGGTGAAAGGTTTTCAGAAACGTCAAACTTGCGAAATCTTCAAATCAAACTATCGGATTAATAGATTTTAGCCGAGGAATCCTTTCAAAATCCTTTAGGTTTCTTGAGTAAATTGTTAACTCATGGACTATGGCAGTAGCGGCAATAAGGCTGTCGCCTAATTTTAAATTGTATAGCTTTCGAATGTCAATCGCCGTATCAAAGACTTGTTGTGACGGAAAAATGCTGGGAATAATTTTAAAGATATCTTTAAGATAGGCTTCCTCTTCTTTTGTCAATTTGATAGCCCAAAACCTCCACTTTTGTGATTTCTGAAACAAAAGTCGATTCTTTTAGAAAAATGTTTTTTAAATAGTCGTACTGCGGTAAATAAGAATATAAAAGAATGTTGCTATCTATCAGGAACATGCTTATTTTGAAAACGGAAGCTCACGGTCTTCTCTTTGATCTCGTTCCCATTCTGCTGCATCTCCAAAAGAGGGCGGGGTACTTGCTTTGAAATTAAGGATGCGTTTTATTATTTCCTCTTTTTCAATTTTGTCTTCAACTAGCTTGCCGCGCTGTTCTATGATCACATCCAATTTTTTTGCCAACGCGATTATCTTAGAGATACTTTTTTCGTTGTTGGTTTTTAAGATAAGTTCCATAAAGCTTTAATTGTTGAATCGTAAGTAATACAAAAATACAAAATATAAATATCTAAAATTTAGCAATTTGTAATCTGCACATCTTCCTCACCATTTCTTAAACACCACAAAAACCGCCAGCACGATCAGCCCGAAGCCTACCAAATGGTTCCAGGCCAGCTTCTCTGATTTAAAGAAAACCAGCGTAAACAGCATAAAAACAGTTAAAGTAATCGCCTCCTGTATGGTTTTTAGCTGCACTAAGGAATAGGGCCCGCCATCCCCTTTAAACCCGGCACGGTTGGCCGGCACCTGGAAAAGGTATTCAAAAAATGCCAGCCCCCAGCTGATCAGGATAATGGCAAACAAGCCCAGGTTTTTCCCCCAGTCAAAATCTTTAAATTTTAAGTGCCCGTACCAGGCAAAGGTCATGAAGGTATTTGAGATAATTAGAAAAATGATAGTCCTTAAGCCCCGCATAAATAAATACTTAATTTGTCGATACACAAAAGAAGACAAACTTTTACAACGCAGTACAATCCAATTTCAAATCAGCAAATTTTCAAATCAAAATCTATTGCATCCGCTTTTCTGCCAGTTCCTTCCGGTACCGGTCATTTAACGCGTGCCCGGGGTGTACAAGTATAAATACCGCCGTCCCTTTTTCGCGCGCAAGCGGGTTTTCCACCTCGCCAACTTTACGGTAACTTTCGAGGCATGATTTAAAAGTATTTATATTGCCGCCTCCCTGGTCGTCAACATAAATAATATACTGGCCGTTCAGGTTATCCGGGGCCCAAAGGGTAAAGCTGCTGTTTAATGATATGGTCGGGGGTAAGTTATATTTCTTGCCTAAATGGTTTATTGCGCCGGCTTCGCCATAATTATCAGCGAAGATCTGTGTATGCTTTTGTTGTTCGGGTGTAAGGCTTAGCCAGGCCTTGTTTACTAAGTCCGTCATTTCGTCCCAGCCCAGCATATCGGCGTAATCTTGTGTGGTTTTGTGTACTTTGTGATCCTCCCAGGTAGTTGCAAACCGTAAAAAATGAAGATTTTCGTCGTCATATCTAAAAACGGCCACCGTTTGGTCCAGCGATAAAAAAGGCAGTACAGCTGGAAATAAAAGTAGGTTCGGAACCGTAAATAATGCAATGACAAGCGACCTCAACGTATATCCGCTTGTTTTCAGCCACCGCTCGAAGCCAAAACCGCCCGCGGCAAACAGCATAGGGAAAGCGCCGAACAGGTAGTAGCTTTTACCATTCATCACGATCAAAAACGTAAATATTAAAACAAAAGCGATGGCCAGGAATTGAAACTTATGTAGCCTGGACGAAAACAAAAGGAAGATAAAGCCAATGAGCCACACAAATAGCGCGATACCGTTCACCATTAATTCCTGCTTGATAAAATCCGCCGGGCTATTATAATCAAGCTGATATTTTTGCAGCGTTTTCATGTGTGTTATCACCGGTAAATGGTGTTGAAATTGCCAGATCACATTTGGGAGAAATACGATAAAAGCAACTACCGCCGCGCCGATAATATGCCTGTTTAGCAGCATTTTGCGCTGTTTGCTTATGGCAATTCCCACGAGCAGTGAGACCGTGAAAAACGCCATCGTATATTTGGTCAGCAATCCCACGCCGACCACTACGCCAAGCCAATACAAATATTTAACATACGAGGTATTGCAATATTTCACTAGCAGCCAAACAGCCAGCACCCACCAAAACTGGTCGAATACAACCGGCTGGAAAAGATACCCGCTTGCAGCAAACGCGGGCGAGAAAATGAGTGCCAGGCAGGCTAGCGCGATCGCAAACTTACGTCCGCCAAGTTCAATAGTAATTAAGCCTGTAAACCATACAACCAGGCCGCTGAATATGGTAGGAAATATGCGCGCTGCAAAAACCGAGTCGCCGAACAAGATGGAGGATAGCTTTGCCAGCACGGCGATAAACGGCGGCACTTCTTTATAGCCCCAGTCTAAATGGTCGGCAAGTACTAAATGCAGAAACTCATCCCGGTGAAAACCGAAATGGGACATAGCCAGTAAATTTAAACCTATTTTAATGACCACGAAGATCAGTATGAATATTAGGTAGGATGATCTCCGGTTTTGATACGGCATATCTGACTTAGGTTTTTATAAAGATAGTTATTTGAGGTAAAAAGGCAAAAGGCGAAAGGTAAAAGGTTTTTTTATCCTTTCCAGCCTTTCGCCTTTAACCTTTTGCCTTTCACCTCGCTTAAATTCGCGTAATATCCGCGCCAAGCGCTATAAGTCGCTGGTCTATATGCTGGTAACCACGCTCTATCTGCTCAATATTATAGATGGTCGATTTGCCTTTTGCCGATAACGCCGCAATCAGGAGCGATACGCCCGCCCGGATGTCCGGTGAGGTCATCGAGATACCGCGTAGCTGCACCTGTTTATCCAAACCGATCACGGTTGCGCGGTGCGGGTCGCACAAAATGATCTGCGCGCCCATATCTAAAAGCTTATCTACAAAAAACAGTCGGCTTTCAAACATTTTCTGATGGATCAAAACGGAACCCTTTGCCTGTATGGCCACTACCAGGCAAATGCTCAGCAGGTCTGGCGTAAAGCCCGGCCATGGCGCGTCGGCAATGGTCATGATGGAGCCGTCAATAAAGGTCTCTATTTCGTAGTGCTTTTGTGACGGAATGTAAATATCATCGCCACGCAGTTCAAATTGTATCCCCAAACGCCTGAACACATCCGGGATCATCCCCAACTCCTTATAATGAACATCTTTAATGGTGATCTCCGATTCTGTCATAGCAGCCAGCCCGATGAACGACCCGATCTCGATCATATCCGGCAACAACCGGTGCTCGGTGCCGCCCAGCTCAGTAACCCCTTCTATCGTTAATAAATTCGACCCGATGCCGCTGATCTTTGCGCCCATCCGGGTTAACATCTTGCACAACTGCTGCAAATAGGGCTCGCAGGCGGCATTATATATTGTTGTGGTGCCTTTAGCCAACACGGCAGCCATTACGATATTGGCCGTTCCGGTAACCGATGCTTCATCCAGCAAAATGTAAGTGCCCTTTAAATCGGAAGCATCAACGTTAAAAAAGCCGTTTGATGGGTCGTAATTAAACTTTGCGCCTAATTTTTCAAACCCAAGGAAGTGCGTGTCCAGCCGACGCCGGCCAATTTTATCGCCGCCCGGTTTGGGTATCGATGCTTTGCCGAAGCGCGCCAAAAGCGGCCCGACGATCATGATAGATCCGCGTAAGCCGCCGCCCTTTTCCTTAAACGCATCCGAGAGGAAAAAATTCCGGTCGATATTCTTTGCTTCAAAACTGTATGTGTCAGGCGCCAGGCGGGTAACAGTTACGCCCATATCGCCAAGCAGCTCGATCAGTTTGTTTACATCCTTAATATCAGGGATGTTGCTTATCGTTACTTTCTCCGGGGTCAATAATACAGCCGAAATCACCTGCAGCGCTTCGTTTTTCGCACCCTGTGGTATTATTTCGCCCTTTAGCGGCTTTCCGCCATTGATTACAAACGCGTTATTCATTGTGGTTCTGGTTCATATTGTCCAAAAGCAATGGCCCATAATCCATAGCGTCAATGTATTATCCTGCTATGGTCCATGGACTATCAACCATGGTCTGATTAATACTTCTTTGCTCCCCCGTTATTGCGGTTACGGTTATTTTGGTTGTTGTTGCGCGGGTTATTATTGGTGCGCCCCCTGTTATTTTGGTTGTTGTTAGTGCGGCCCCGGTTATTTTGGTTATGCGTAGGCGCGGCGCGATATTCAACACGGTTCAGGTTGATGTTTTCTTCCAGCTTTAGCTGCCCGCCTGATAAATTATATAGATCGGATAGGATACTTTCGTCTGTAACCGAATCTTTGTTCCATTGTACATAGGCCATCTTCATAAAATTAGCAACAGCTTGTACCATGTGCCGTTTACGGTCGGGGTCTTCGATGCTTTTCGCCTTTTCGATCATCAGCTCAATGGTTTTGCCATAATGCTTATATTTTATACGCTGGTGCGGATATCTCAGCGGCTCGGGTTTTAAATGTATAGCCTCGGGCGAAGGTTTGGGATACGGTGAATCCACATCGATCTGGAAATCAGAGATGATATGTAAATGGTCCCAAAGCTTGTGTTTAAAATCCGCGACGTCGCGGAGGTGCGGGTTTAAAAAGCCCATCAAGTCAATTACTACCTGCGCATATTTATTGCGTTCTTCTTTGGTGGGCAGCGCTACAATATATTTAACCATATTTTGTACGTTGCGGCCATATTCCGACAGGATCAGCTTGTTCCTGGTTGAATTATAATCAAATTCGGGCATAGTTATATTTATCTATGTAAGTAATCAGTTTAACGAAAGTTTAAAATCGGCGCAGACATTATTTCCTTGATTTGCCGGAAATAACAGGCCAAAGTTGAATTTTACCTGGAGTAGTAGTGCAAATATAATGCAAAAGCTTGAAAGTGCAAATGTTAAGTCTGGAAAGTCTGTAAAGTCCGAAAGAAAAAATGACTATGCGAAAATTTGACCACTAAAATTGCCTTAACATTATAACTTTACAACATTTCAACAATACAACATTGCAACAATCACTCACAATCACCAATATTGATATCTACCGGTTCAGTATCCCTATGGAGCCTTTTACCATTGCTACCGGAACGATGGACCATGCCCAAAACGTTTTTATACGGGTGTATACGGATGCTGGATTTTACGGGGTGGGAGAGTGTTCGGCGTTCCCGATGATCGTTGGCGAAACACAGGATACCTGTTTGATAATGGCCCGCGAATTTGCAAAGCTATGGAAAGGGAAGGATGCATTAGATATTCCGGTGCGCCTGCAGCAGCTTCATAATTTTACCGCTGGCAACACTACCATCAAAAGCGCCTTCGACATGGCATTATATGATATAGATGCCAAAAATGTTGGTTTGCCGCTTTATAAGTTTTTAGGGGGAGAAAAGCGAGTGATTGAGTCAGATATAACTATCGGCATTGCCAGTCCCGAAATTATGGCGCAAAAGGCCATCGCATTTAAACGATCGGGCGCCAATATATTGAAAGTGAAACTGGGTAAAGACGCCAGTGACGATGTGGAGCGCATCAGGCAGATCAGGGAAGCTGTCGGCAGCGATATAAAAATTCGAGTGGATGCCAACCAGGGCTGGAGTTTTGACGATGCGGTTTATGCTTTGCGGGCATTAGGCAAATATGATATTGAATTTTGTGAGCAGCCCATGCGCACCTGGTACGATGACCGGCTGCCAGAACTAATGAAATTATCGCCGGTAAAGATTATGGCTGATGAAAGCGTTTACAATCATCACGATGCCCGTAAGCAGATCGATAGCGGCTCGTGCCATTACATCAATATCAAGATGGCGAAGGCCGGAGGGATATATGAAGCAAAGCAAATTCACGACGTTGCAGCCGGTAAAGGAATTGCCTGTATGATGGGCGGTATGCTCGAAAGCCGCATCGCGTTAAGCGCCAAGCTGCATTTTGTATATGCCAGCCCGAACATCCAATTTTATGATATGGACACCTGCATGCTGGGACATTTGCTTGATCCCTGCATAGGCGGTGTTACCTACGACGGCTATAAATTAAATATCAACGACCAGCCGGGTATAGGAGCAGATGCCGATGATAAATTTTTAGAAAAATGTGAAAAGTTTTCCATTTGAACATAAGCAGCCAAACAACTAATCACTAATCTCTAACCTCCAATCACTGCGCAGATAACTCCGCGAAGTATTTATAGAAAAGCGGTATTGTCTCGATACCCTTATAGTAATTAAAGATATCGTACTTCTCATTAGGCGAATGCAATGCGTCACTGTCGAGCCCAAAACCCATCAATACCGTTTTAATATCCAGCTCGGCTTCAAATAAAGCAACGATCGGGATACTGCCGCCGCCGCGGGTTGGTATCGGTTCTTTACCAAACGATTCCGCAATAGCCTTTTGCGCAGCCCGGTAAGCAACACTATCGGTGGGCGTTACAACCGGTTCGCCGCCATGGTGTGGGGTCACCTTCACTTTTACCGATTTTGGAGCTATTTTTTCAAAATGGCTGGTGAACAACCTGGTTATCTCTTCAGAGCTTTGGTTAGGTACCAGTCTCATGGATATCTTTGCATGGGCTTGTGAAGGCAATACGGTTTTTGCGCCTTCGCCGATATAGCCTCCCCAAATGCCGTTCACTTCCAGAGTAGGGCGGGTGCCGGTACGTTCAAATGTGGTGTAACCCTTTTCGCCCCAAAGCTCATCAACGCCCAGGTCCTTTTTATATTCTTGTTCGCTGTATGGTGCATTGTTAAGTGCTTTTCGCTCAACTTCGGTCAAATCCAGAACCTTATCGTAAAAGCCAGGTATGGTGATATGATTATTTTCATCATGTAATGAAGCTATCATTTTTGCCAGGATAGTCGCCGGGTTGGCTACCGCGCCTCCGTATACACCGGAGTGCAGGTCGCGGTTGGGGCCGGTTACCTCAACTTCAAGGTACGACAGACCACGCAAACCGGTTTCAAGGGAAGGATGCTCCATGCTAATCATTGATGTATCAGATATAAGCACCACGTCCGCTTTTAGCCGCGATTTATTTTGTTTGACAAAAATACCAAGGTTGGATGAGCCCACTTCCTCTTCACCTTCTATCATAAATTTAATGTTGCAGGGCAAGGTGCCTGTTTGCATCATCAGCTCAAACGCTTTTACGTGCATATAAAACTGGCCCTTATCGTCGCATGCGCCGCGGGCATATATTTTCCCGTCGCGTACCGTTGGCTCAAACGGAGGTGTTTTCCACAATTCAAGCGGGTCCGGTGGCTGCACATCATAATGGCCGTATACCAGCACGGTAGGCTTTGCTGCGTCAATTATTTTTTCGCCGTATACGATGGGGTTGCCGTCAGTTTGGCAAACTTCAACCTTATCCGCACCCGCATCACGCAGTTTTTGCGCAACAAAGTCGGCGGTCTTTAATAGTTCAGGTTTATATTTTGGGTCGGCGCTAACCGATGGGAAACGCAATAGGTCAAATAATTCGTCCAGTAAACGTTGTTTGTGCTGCGCCACATACTCTTTTATAAGCTGCATAATTATAAAATTTTGCTGCAAATATAGTTTTTGTTTCGCTTGAAAACGGAGGCTATTTTAACGGCATTATGGGAAAGATACCTTGAGCTCAATGCCGCTGGAAAGGCAACAATCCGGTAGTTTTCATACCTGCAATTGATACAAGCGGCGATAAAATAAAAATAACCGAACGAAAACGGTTCAGCCTTTCTCTGTGGAGTTACAGAATAATCGGGATTTTTTTTATAAACGTGCCTGGTCAGCTGATAAATTAGTCAGCAGTACCGGTAGTTTGTTTGTCACCTTTTAAATCAGCAGTACCGGTTGTTTGTTTATCGCCATTCAGGTCAGCTGTGCCAGTAGTTTGTTTGTCACCTTTTAAATCAGCAGTACCGGTTGTTTGTTTATCACCATTCAGGTCAGCAGTACCGGTTGTTTGTTTATCACCATTCAGGTCAGCAGTACCGGTAGTTTGTTTGTCACCATTCAGGTCAGCAGTACCGGTGGTTTGTTTGTCACCATTCAGGTCAGCAGTACCGGTGGTTTGTTTGTCGCCTTTTAAATCAGCAGTACCGGTGGTTTGTTTGTCACCGTTCAGGTCAGCAGTACCAGTGGTTTGTTTATCACCATTCAAGTCAGCAGTACCGGTGGTTTGTTTGCCACCATTCAGGTCAGCAGTACCGGTGGTTTGTTTATCACCATTCAGATCAGCAGTACCGGTGGTTTGTTTATCACCATTCAGGTCAGCAGTACCGGTGGTTTGTTTGTCACCGTTCAGGTCAGCGGTGCCAGTGGTTTGTTTGTCACCATTTAAATCAGCGGTGCCAGTGGTTTGTTTGTCACCCTGCGCTGTAAACGTCATTCCCGTTTTTGTGCCCGTGGTTTGAGCAAAAGTAGCCAGTGTTGATGAGCTTAAAATGATTATTGCGGATAATATTACTTTCTTCATGATATATTTTTTTAAAGTTTTGTCAATGTGTTAAAATCTGGTTGGTTAGTCGGCACTGCCGATATTGTTTTTCGCTGAAAAAGGGTTTGCATAAAAGCTGACAGAGGTTTTCTTAACCCCTTGTTGAATACACGATGTGGATAAAACACCTGTGCTTAATATTACCAATGCTGCGATTATGATCTTTTTCATGTTTTTATTTTGTATAACGTAACTTAATATCAATCGGCACTGCCAACATCTTTTCTAAAATCTGCGGCGTTTGTATGATTATAAGCGCCTACAATGCTTTTTGCATTTTCATGTTTAGTACTCGAAGACACTACGGCTACAGTACAAATGGCGATTGCTGTTAAAATGATCTTTTTCATGTTTTTTTAATTTAAAATTGTGATTAGTCGGCAGTTGCTATGTTTTTTTGGACGTTATTAACGCTTGAAAGTAAGCTAATCTTAATTGAGGGTTTAATAATAGTTTGTTTGGCAGTTGATAAAATCACTGTGGCCGTAAAGATCACGACCATTGTTGCGGCAAATTTTTTCATCTCGTTTTTAATTAATTAAGGATTAAAGCCGGGGCTAAAATTTCTTGCGTAAGAATACTTTGTTATAACAGTTAATTTTTTTCAATTTAATTAACAATTGTTATTTATTATTTATTCAATTTACAACAATAGAAATGAGCCAGCCGGGGCTGTTAAATCGACCAAAAAAGTTTAAAAAATTAACTTGTTGGGTATCAATAATTTATCAATACAAATATAATTATGTTTTTCATTTGGCAAAATAAAATTTAAAATAATTTATGAGCCTAATATTAATCTGTCATTAAGGCATTTATTATTAATAATTTACTTTACTTTCCCGATAATTTTTATTTTAATTATTATGGAACAACAACGATTATTTTATAACTTTCCGGTAAAATACACGTAATAAGTTTTTAATGAAGAAATTTTTACAATTTCTATTTTTGATATTGCTCGCGATTTCAACCCGTGCAAATGAGTCTCACGGTACTGCTGGTCAGGACTCCAGTGAGGTTATTAAATTAACTAAGCTTGGATTCACAATGCGTTTAACTGATCCCGAGCAAACAGTTGCCCATGCTTCAAAGGCGCTTGCCATTGCCCAAAAATTAAACTATAAAGCCGGTATCGCTGAGTCGTACCGGGTTATGGGTATAGGGAATTATTATTTGGATAATTCGATAAAGGCCATCGACAACTATTTGACAGCCCTTAATTATTTTACACAGCTCAAGGATTTGCGGGGCGAAGGTAAGGTATATAATAACATCGGTAACTTATACCGGTATATTGATTACGACCTGTCATTAGAGTATTTTCAAAAAGCATTGGTAATTGCCAGGAAACTATCCGATAATCAATTGGAGGCTAGTTTATATTTAAATATAGGCACCGTTTATTATCATAAAAAAAGCTATTACCAGGCATTAAATTATTACGACAAAAGCAATACAATGTTCACTGCCTTAAAAGATTCAGTGAACCTGGTACAGTGTACCCAGAATAAGGGGGTTATGTATTACAATCTGAAACAGTACACCCTTGCTGAAAAACTACTGCTTGAGGCTAATAAACGGGCCAAGGAATTAGATCTCAATGAGCCGGTTGCAAGCATCGATCTTACCCTCGCTGATCTGTATATCGACCAGGGCAAGTACAACGAAGCTGAAAAGGCAATTGCCGAAGGGGTAACCTTCGCAACAATCGTTAAGAGCGAAAAGATGCAGGATGACTTTAAATTAACCAGCTATACGCTCGCATTGAAGCGGAAAAATTATGAAAGCGCTTTGCGCTATTTGCAGGATATCCATAAAAAGGATAGCTCTATTTACATGAAAAGCAATTCAACGCAGATAAGTGTAAAGCTCGAAGAAGTTAATCAAAGGGCACGCACGCGTGAAAATGAACAACGGCAGGCCTACGACCGGGTTAAATTTTGGGCCGTGGCTATTGTTGCAGGACTATTATCGGTATTGGTTGGCTTATTGATAAGCAACGTAAAACGCAAGACAACTACAAACGCCCAGTTGACCAGTCTTAACGCTGAGGTGTCAAGACAAAAAGATAACCTTGACCGGATAAATCACCACCTCGAAGAGATCATCGACGAAAGAACCCAGGATCTTCAAACAAAAAACAAGAAATTATCAGAATACTCATCTTATTTATCACACCAGATACGCGGGCCGATAGCGACCCTTAAAGGATTGCTTAACCTTGAAAAGGAAGGGCTGGTTGACCAGCAGGAATGCATCCGCATGATGAACAAAAGCGTAACGGATATTGATGATAAAATAATAGAGATGAGCGAAATGCTGCACGATCCCGGAAAGGCATCCATATAATCCATATAAATGCTGCTATATCAGCGACGTTAATTAGTGCAAATCACCCGCACCCAGCCGCGAAAACAGCATAAAATAAATATTCCCGGTAATAACAGATGCCGCAGAACGCGGTGATCGTTATCACCAGGAATTTCAATATATAAACGACAAAATCTTAGCCTACACACTTAATCCATAAGTATGATAAATCGCCCATTCTGCGACTGTAAAAACTAAGCGATTAAACTGTGGCAGCAGTCCTGTTACGCAGTTCTTCGTACAACAAGATTACCTTACGCTGTAAATTTGCGATCTCCATCTCGCGTTCAAGAATCTTCTTTTGAAGAATGCTCAAATTCGATACCTGCGGCTCAACCGGTCCGGCATCTAATGCTAACAGATTTACTACATTAACTTCGTAAATATTGGCAATTTGCTCCAGGCGTGATAAATTGATATCGGTAACACCGGTCTCAATTTTTGAGAAAGCTGGAATGGAAATTCCCAAACGATTTGCAACATCTTCCTGGCTCCATCCGCGCTGATGACGAATGGTCCTGATGTTTTTACCTACATTTTTGTCGGTCTTCTTTTTTTGGTTTTCAGTCATAACAATTTGTTCTGGTTAGTTTAAGTTTCTTAATAGTTCATCGCTGTGAGGGGGCAATTACCATTAATATTGTACAAACTCCGTTCCGTTATTAATTAATGCGCAATTTACACTTGCGAAACAATTAATAAAAATAATTTTTACACAAAGTGTGGATTTTTTTCCACGTAAAGTGGGGAATTTCTTAGAAATTTTTCCTTATCATTAATTTGGCAAATTTCAAAAGCAACTGTTTTTGGCCAATTTCTTTGAAAAAAATTGTAGCTTTTATATCTGGTTTTTTGCCTTCAAGGCTGATGACTTTGCCGTAGCCAAACCGCTCATGTTCAACTTCCATCCCCACCTGCAGATCCGATGTATCGGATGGCGCAAAATCCGGCGAAGGAACATGCGCTTTGGCTAATAGCGAAGTAGTTTTAGCCGAGGCGGCTTTTGGCTTTGAAAAAGTATCTGCCCGTTTGTTCCAGGTATTTCGTTCGTCATCGAAAAACGGGTTGTTGGCGCTAACGGGTTTGGCGGTAAAATCCAGCTCCAGGTATTGAGCATCAATCTCATCGAGGAACCGGCTTGGCTCACAGCTGATCAACGTGCCGAATTTGAAGCGCGATGTAGCATAACTCAATGTCAGCTTGTTTTCAGCCCGGGTTGTCGCCACATAAAACAGGCGGCGCTCTTCCTCAAGATCGCTCCGCGAATTAAGTGACATCTGCGAAGGGAAAAGATTTTCCTCCAGGCCCACCACATATACCTGTGGGAATTCGAGACCTTTGGATGAATGAATGGTCATTAATGAAACGGTATCCGCATCCGGGTTCTTATCCTTGTCGTCATTGGTAAGCAGGGCCACATCCTGCATAAATACATCCAGCCCTTTCTCCTCAATGTCTTCCCGCTCCGAAAACTCCTTTATACCATTAAGCAATTCTTGTATGTTTTCGTACCGGTTAAGCCCCTCTACCGATTTATCTTCGTAAAGGTCTTTCAGTAATCCCGAATGCTGTGCAATATGTAAAGCCGCTTCATACGCCGTAAGCGTTTTCGTGATCACCTGGAAACTTTGGATCATGGTTGAAAAAACACCTACCGATGACGATGTGCGGCCATCCAGGTACTTCGACGGGTTAAGTATAACTTCCCAGGGTGTTATCTGATTTTGATCGGCGCTTACAATAATACGATCGACAGTGGTATCGCCTATGCCGCGCCGGGGGTAATTGATCACTCGTTTGAGCGCCTCTTCATCGTTTGGATTAAAAGTTAACCGGAAATAGGCTATCAGATCCTTAATTTCCTTGCGCTGGTAAAAAGATAAGCCGCCGTATATTTTATATGGCGTACCCATTTTGCGCAAGGCTTCTTCCATCGACCGCGATTGCGCATTGGTACGATACAGGATAGCGAAATCATTCCATCGCAACCCTTTGGTCGATCTTTCCTGCATAATAGCTTCGGCAACCAGTTTTCCTTCTTCGTTGTCGCTGAAAGCCCGCATTACTTTGATCTTGTCGCCGTTTTCCTTTTCGGAGAATACATTTTTTTTAAGCTGCTCCTTGTTGTTGGCGATGATGCTGTTGGCAACATTTACAATATTTTGGGTCGAGCGGTAATTCTGCTCCAGCTTAAATATTTTCAGATCAGGATAATCCTTTTCGAAGTTGAGGATGTTTTGAATGTTGGCGCCCCTGAAAGCATAAATGCTTTGCGCATCGTCGCCTACCACGCAAATGTTTTCGTTAACGGCGGCCAGCTTTTTTACGATCAGGTACTGCGAAAAATTGGTATCCTGGTACTCATCCACCATCAGGTATTTGAACTTGTGCTGGTACTTATTCAGCACATCGGGGAAGTTCTTGAGCAGTTCGTTCGTTTTGTACAAAAGGTCATCAAAATCCATTGCCCCTGCGCGGAAACAGCGGTTTACATAAGTTTCGTATATTTTGCCCAAATGGCCCCGGCCAGTTGAAAGATCATCGGCTTGTATCTGGGCGTTCTGCTGATATTCCTGCCACGATACCAGGTTGTTTTTTGCCGCCGAGATCCTGTTATGCACAAAGTTGGCATTATACAGCTTATCGTCCAGGTTCATTTCCTTCAAAATCGCCCTGAGCACACTTTTACTGTCGTCCGTGTCGTAGATCGTAAAGTTGTTGGGGTAGCCGATCTTGTCAGCTTCAACCCGTAATAACTTTGCAAAAACGGAGTGAAAAGTACCCATCCATATATTTTTGGCTTCGGTGCCAACCAGGTGGGTTATGCGGTCGCGCATTTCGCGCGCGGCTTTATTGGTGAAGGTGAGTACCAGTATGTTAAAGGAATCTACACCATTGCGTATCAGGTGGGCCACACGATAGGTAATAACGCGGGTTTTGCCCGAACCCGCGCCGGCAATGATCATAACCGGGCCTTTTATTTGTTGTACTGCCCTTTGCTGCTCGGGGTTTAAACCCTGTAAATAATCCAAATCTTTTCCTCTTTTCTGTCAGGGCGAAATTAAGGTTTTGGAGTGAAAGCAGGAAGTTCGATTTTGGAATTCGGAAGTTCGGTTTCGGATTTATTTTATCGTCGTGAACCCCAACTTCGTCAAACCTCGGCTTATCTCGGGACAGCCCGTAAACAACTTCCATATAAGCCCGCTGCGGTAATTTTCTATCATCACTACAATTGGCCCCTGGTCAATTGCCAGGTGTGTTTTTGCATACCAGTTATGCGTTTCGCTAAAACCGTCGGCAAACCCATATGGCCCCCATATTTTACCTCCCAGATCATAATAAAAATGTTTTAATGCCTGCATAGAATATTCAGGCGTATAGGGAAACGACGACAACGCAGCGGTAGGTTGTATTACACCCCGGTCATCTTCCGGGCAATGGGCCACATAACCTTTAAAGCTGTCGCCTGCTGTAAGGCCCCAGCAGTTTGGGCCGTATCCTTTAAACTTTTTAGGATTTTCAATGCAGTAAGCACGGTTGATCAGGGTATGGTTTTTTGTTTGCTCTGCGTAATCTATCCCATTATCATCTTTCAGCCCGTTCGGGTTAATGCCCATATAAGTATATTGTTCAAAAAACAACGGGCCGCCTTTGTCGTAATTTCCCAATGGCAGTTTAAAACCGTAGTAGGTTTTACCATTTTTCCAGCCGTTGCCTTTTACCCATGAGTTCTCGTACAGTTCTTTCGATATCGGGTGTGTTGCCGACGATGCCGCAACGATATAAGTGATTAGCGCTTCATCATATCCGAATACGGGGAAATTCATATCAAAATCATTATCAGGGCTCCAGTGCCAATATAACAGTTTGTTATCACCTTTGCTATGCCAATTCCAGTCAGCATCACGCCACATTGCATTGACACGGTTCCTGAAATATTTTTCTAAGGGTGTGTTGTGATCGAAATACTGTCTCGCCGTCAGTAATCCCATAAACAAGTAGGAGGTCTCCACAATATCTGCCCCGTCATCCAGCCTGCCAAAAGGAATCGTTTTCCCTGTTGCTCCGTTCATAAAGTGAGGATAAATGCCATGAAAGCAGTCTGCTTTCATTAAAAAATCAACGATCTTCACCAAACGTTTTAAAGCCGTATCCCGGCCTATCCATCCGCGGTTAACCGCTACAATGGTCGACAATATGCCAAATCCGCTTCCCCCAATGGCACAGGCTTCAGGCCCAAAGGTACCTTTGCTGAAATTCGGCACATCGTCAGCTTCGTTAATAAAATCCCAGTAATAATTCGCCTTTACCGTATTATCCCGTTCTCTTGCCAGCCCACTTACAGGGTGTGCGAAATTCCAGAAATAGCGGAAGGTTTGCCGCTGAACAATATCCAGCAGTACAGAGTCGGAGATGTTTTTGACGATGCCGACTGGTGCGATCGTATTCCGGTTATTGTCAATATGCTTTGGCGATCGCTGCGCTTGCAAACTAACGGCAAACAAGCATAAAAGAGAAAAAACGGATAAATGACGGTACATGGTTTATAATGATATTGGGGCTACAATATTAATCAAAAAAGACCTGCTCTTTTCAAAGCAGGTCTTTTTCTGATGTTTAAAACTTCCGAAATTATTTCGCCTTTCAGCTTTCGCCTTTCACCTTTCACCTTATTTCGCATTCCAAACATTATTGCTCCTATCAGCATCAGGCAACTGCCTGTCGGGATCAATTTCGATAGATTGGATGGCCGAAGTCGAAGGGTATAAAAATGTCCAGGTGGCGCCGCGCTGCCAGATATTTACAGGGAGATGCAGGGTTTCGGTGTTGCCGTTGGCCTGGGTGATCTTCAGATCCACCGGCATGGCCATCTTTTCCTTGTTCACCAGCGTGATCAGGACGCCGTGTGCCGCATTATCGTCCTTGTATTTTACCGATTGTACAGCCTGGTCGAGTTTCCAGGTCGTGAAGAACCAGGGCTGGAAAAACCAGTTCAGGTCTTCGCCGGCTGCATCGTTCATCGTGCGGAAAAAGTCATAAGGCAGGGGGTGTTTAAATGCCCAATGCTTGATGTACTCATGGAAAGCATAATCAAAACGGTCGGGACCGAGCACCACGTTGCGCAGCATATCCAAACCTAACGAAGTTTTAACATAATACTGGCCGTATTCGTTCTGTGCCTCGGGTGCCACCATCAGCGGATCTTTTTCTCTTTTCATCATTTGCGCTATTCCCGGTGCGTTCCTGTTTTTTGCATTAAAATATTCACCGTTGTTAAACTTCTCGGTCGAATACTCGTTGATGAAAGTGTTAAAACCCTCATCCATCCACATGTATTTGCGCTCATTTGAGCCAACGATCATCGGGAACCAGTTGTGGCCAATTTCGTGCGTCACATCGCCCCAAAGGCCGCCATTCTTTAAATTGCTCAAACAGAAAATAATACCGGGATATTCCATGCCTAATGCTACGCCCGATACGTTCACAGCCGAATTCCAGGGATACTCGAAATACGCTTTTGAATAAATCTCAATACTGTTTTTCAAATATTCGGTCGACCGTCCCCATGAGTCGTTACCGGCGCTTTCTGCCGGGTAGGTGCTCATCGCAATGCCCTTACGTCCCGAAGGAAGGTTAACCCGTGCCGCATCCCATATAAATGCTTTTGACGCCGCCCATGATACGTCACGTGTATTCAGCATTTTAAAATGCCAGGTTAAAGTTCCCCTGAAAGGATGAGTAGCAGCCTCACCAACCTCGCCAGGTTTGATGATCATAATCGTTTTGTCGCTATTGCGCGCCTCGGCTAACCGGCTTTGCTGGGTGGCAGTAAGCACCTGGGCGCTGTTCTGCAGGTCGCCCGATCCAACTACGGTCATACCCGCCGGGGCAGTTATATAATAGTCAAAGTCGCCGTAGTCACAGTAAAACTCGCCTAAGCCCATATAGGGCAATGTGTTCCATCCTTCAACATCGTCATAAACGCACATGCGGGGGTACCATTGGGCAATTTCATAAACGACGCCCTCTTTGAACTTTTTGCGGCCCATGCGGTCGGCGCCGTAGAAAGGTATCGAGAAGCTATAATTTACGTGCACTTGTATTTTTTCGCCTTTGGCGCCCATCGGCGTTTTTAAGCGTAGTTGCATACGTGCATCGGTTATTACCGGGTCAACCTTATACGTTTGTCCTTTGTAAGTAACTGAAACTGATTCGATATGATAACCACCGCGGCTAAATCCTTTCACATCAAAACGGTCGCCGCCGATTGGAACGGTTGCTGCACCACGAGAGTCGGGCCTGAACAGGTTTTGATCGAGCTGCAACCATAAATGGTCCAGGTTATCAGGGCTGTTGTTGGTGTACGATATGGTCACCTCGCCGGTAACGGTAGTATCCTGCGCGCCCTCATTAAGCGATGCTTTAATGACATAATCGGCACGGTTTTGCCAGTAATGCTGTCCCGGCTGGCCGCTGGCCGAACGGGTATCGCCGGAGGTTACAGGCCAGGTTATCGGCCCGAATACCTCGTTATGGTTGTATTTTATTGAATCCGCAGCGGTTTGTGCCGATGCGGTTACGGTTAACAGGAGTAAACCCAGTATGCCGGGCAGATAGTTTAATTTGAGATGACGCATTTTCATTTTAATAATTTGGCCGCCAAATTAGCCAATTTATTTATGAATTTGATAATTTACAAAATGCTCACCAATTGAGGAGTCAACCAAACTTTTCTTTCCCCCAATTGATATCCATTTATTGCCCATAATATTCGCAATTTTGCGTCGCAATAATTTTCTATGAACCATCTCGCCAATTCCACTTCTCCGTACCTGCTGCAGCATGCCAATAATCCCGTTAACTGGTATCCCTGGGGCGCCGAAGCGCTGCAAAAAGCGAAGGATGAAAATAAGCTGATTTTGGTGAGTATCGGTTATTCGGCCTGTCATTGGTGCCACGTAATGGAACATGAAAGCTTCGAAGACGAACAGGTAGCCGCCGTGATGAACGAATATTTTGTTTGCATCAAAGTGGACAGGGAAGAGCGGCCCGACGTCGACCAGGTTTATATGAGCGCGGTACAGCTGATGAGCGGCCGCGGAGGATGGCCCCTTAACTGCATTTGCCTGCCCGACCAGCGACCCATTTATGGCGGTACTTATTTTCGCAAAAACGACTGGACCAGCCTGCTGTTCAGTCTCGCGGACTTTTATAAGCAAAAACCGGACGAGGCGGAAGAGTACGCAAAACGACTCACCGAGGGCATACAGCAATATGAATCAGTTGAACTGGTTAAGGAGCAGCCCGGGTATTACCTCGGCGATCTTGAACTAATTATCACCAACTGGAAAAAATATTTTGATAAAGCTGAGGGAGGTATGGGCTCTGCCCCCAAATTCCCGATGCCAAATAACTGGCAATGCCTGATGCGGTATGCTCATTTGGCTAAAGATAAAGACGTGGCCAAAGCCGTTAAATTAACCCTGCACAAAATGGCTTTCGGGGGTATTTACGACCATATCGGCGGGGGATTTGCCCGGTATTCCGTCGACGGCCGCTGGCATGTGCCGCATTTCGAAAAAATGTTGTATGATAACGCCCAGCTTATTAGCCTGTATGCGGAAGCCTATACCTGGAACCCCGACCCGCTTTACGAAAAAATTGTCGATGAAATTATCGACTTTTCCTTAAGGGAATTAACCTCGCCGGAATTTGGCTTTTACTCCGCGCTGGATGCTGACAGTGAGGGCAAGGAAGGTAGGTTCTATATTTTTACCAAAACTGAAATTGAGGCAATTTTAGGTGACGATGCAGCTTTGTTTTGCATCTATTATCATATTACTGATGACGGCAACTGGGAGGAAGAGCAAACCAATGTCCTGTTCCGAAAAGAAGGGGATACCG
Source organism: Mucilaginibacter sp. (assembly GCA_035568395.1). Taxonomy (GTDB): domain Bacteria; phylum Bacteroidota; class Bacteroidia; order Sphingobacteriales; family Sphingobacteriaceae; genus Mucilaginibacter. Next base: position 367,848 of record DATMOF010000002.1, read on the forward strand.
AACTGGCCCATCAGTTAGGTTTAACGGTAACTGAACTTCTTGCAAAAATAGAAGCCGCCCGCCAAAAGGTATTTGAAGCCCGCAACCAACGGATACGCCCCGGCCTTGATGATAAAATACTGGCCTCATGGAACGGCTTAATGCTCAAAGGCCTTTGTGACGCGTACCGCGCTTTTAGCAAACCGAAACACCTGGATACAGCTTTAAAAAACGCATATTTCATTGCAAATAAGCTGATAAATAACACCGGGCGGTTAAACCGCGTTTATAAAAGCTCCTTCTCCTTTGGAGAAGGCCGGGGTGAGGCCTTTTTAGATGACTACGCCAATATTATTGACGCATTCATAGCGTTATATGAAGTAACCTTTGATGAGCGATGGCTTATACAGGCAAAAAAACTTACCGAACAGGCCATTGCGCATTACTATGATGAAGCAGGCGGCATTTTCTTTTTTACGGCCGATGACGATGAACAATTAATTGCCCGCAAATCTGAAATAATGGACGGTGTAATTCCGGCATCAAATTCGGTAATGGCGCGCAACCTGAAAAAATTGGGATTGTTGTATAACGAAGAGCCATTTTTAGAAATATCGGCGCAGTTATTGCGCAATATTTTACCGCACCTGGCTAAATATGGATCGGCCTATTCCAATTGGATAATGTTATTGATGGAGGAGATTTTCGGCACTTACGAGATAGCGATCACAGGCGCCGATGCCGAAGATCGCCGCAAGGAAATTGAAAATAATTATATCCCCAATAAAATTATGTTGGGTGGTAAACAAGGAAGTTTACCTTTGCTGCAGGATAAATTTACGTCTGCTACACATATTTTTATTTGTAAGGACAAAACCTGCGGCTTGCCGGTTAATAATACGGCCGATGCTTTAAAACAAATCCAGCTCTGAACAGCGATTCCTCATGAGTTCCGCTGCATAAATTAATAACAAAAAACAACATTTACCATGAAAATTAAACCCCAGCATGTAGTGTCATTAACGTACGATTTGTATGTTGACCAGGAAGACGGCTCTGAAGCTTTACAGGAAAGCGCAACCGAAGAACAACCGCTAACTTTTTTATATGGAGCAGGACAAATGCTTCCCAAATTCGAGGAAAATTTAAGCGAGCTCTCAACAGGCGATGCTTATGAATTTCGCTTGTCAGCGGAAGATGCTTATGGTAACTACGACGAAGAAGCCGTGGCCAACTTACCTAAGGAAATGTTTAATGGTACGGACGTGCCCGAAATAGGGAGCATCCTGCCATTGCAGGACAATAACGGCAACCGTTTCCAGGGACAGGTTGTTTCGGTTGCCGAAGATTCGGTAATTGTTGACCTGAATCACCCGATGGCCGGCCAAGAACTGCATTTTAAAGGAAACATTTTAAATGTACGCCCGGCTACGCCCGAAGAATTATCACACGGCCATGCTCACGGCCCCGATGGCCACCACCATCACTGATCATAAAGGGAATGAATTTTCGAAGCCCCGTCGTTTATCAATTAAGCGGCGGGGCTTTTTGTTTGCTTGTCAAAAAAAGTCGAGGCCTTCACTGTTCACAAAACATTTTATAATGATCCGTGATAAGATCGGCTTACCATTCAGGGTGGCCGGCATAAACCTCTGGTCTTCTTCATTTAAAAGGTGAACGTCCATAGTAACCGTATGATCGTATCGGTACCAACCGGAAGTCAAGTGTACTTTATACTCGGCAAGCCTGCCAAGCGGGCTTACTAATAACTCGATATCAGCGTCAAATGCGTCGGTGTTTACGCCGTATGAATCAAACGGCAAACGAAATAACTGCAGGTATGGAATATAACCATAATATACCCCGCCAGGTTTTAAAGGCCTGGTAACGGTGTCGCCCTTTTGCAGTTTTGCATCGAAAAGATAACTTACGTCATTCATCTTGTTATAAACCGATTCGAATGTGAAGTTATTGGTATTATAATCGAATTTTTCAACTAAAATACCTTGTGTATTGAAAAATTGCCATACGCCGGTTTTTTTCCCTTTGGTGTAGTTTCCGGCTGCTATTAAGGTTTTACGCTTAAAAAAAGCTTTATATGGCCCTTCTTTAGTTTCCCTGGCAGATTTAAGCACATAAAATCTTTCAATAACCGAATCCGTGAGCCTGTTTTTGCGTTCAATTGTCTCCTGCGAAAAGCCGTTCGTCAAATAAAATGCACAAATGAATAAAAGGAAAATATTTTTCACAGGATTTAAGTTTTTGCCAATATAAAGCAAGCGAAATCAAATTTAAAATAAATTTCTATTCGGGTACCGCTAAAACCTTGCCCTAAATAATACTAACCTCATCCGTGTCGCGTAATGCAATAGCATATCCATGCAAGACTGAATAAGTAAATTAATGGCCACTAAATCAATTATTTCTATTTAAAATGCGAAATTTTATTCTTACCTTGTTTTTATTAAAATCAATGAGATTTTACCTGATTATATTGACCTTATTATTCAGGACCTCTTACGCGCAACCGGTCGTCGCCAAACGCTTGCCGCCTAAAAGCTCCGCTTTGGTGCGGGCCAAAATCAACCATTTAAACGATAAAGCTGCTTCTATTTATCTCAGTTCGCCCGACTCGGCACTTAAAATAGCTGAAACTGCATTATTACTTGCTGAAAAGAATAATTACTCCCGTGGAAAAGGCCGGAGCTTTTTAAATATCGGAAAGGTATATTGGTCACAATCTTACTATCCTGTAAGCTTGTTTTATCTCAACTCCGCCTTAACCTACTTGCCGAAAAGTGACTCGCTTGACCTGGCCGATTGTTACCGGGCTACTGGCCGCACCTATGCCGACCTGAAAAATTATAAACTTGCTCTAGCCAACCTGCACAGTGCTTTACATTTTGCCGGTTCAGACATACCAACAAGAGCCGAAATATATAGCGAGCGGGCGTACGTTTATTGTGCGCAAAAAAGCTATAACCTGGCGATCGCTGATGCGATGGAGGCTTTGCAGCTGAATAGATCCCTGGGTTATAAGCGAAATATTGCCATTTTATATGGTCGTTTAGGTGCTATTTACACAAATAAAAAAGATTACCGTGCAGCGCTGGCCTATGACGATACGGCATATAACATGAGCATAGCTATGAACAACAAGCGTTTACGCGCCAAAACGCTTGCTGAATATGCAGTGATTAATAACGAGTTCGGAAAATTTGATAACGCAATTGCTTATGCCCAAAAGGCGATCGTCCTTGCCGGCGGTGCGGGATTTGCCAATATCAGGGGCGAGGCTTACAAAGCCCTTATAAATAGTTTTGAGCAAAAAAAGGACTTGAAACGGGCCCTTGCTTACCAGCGGAAATATAATATCATACAGGATAGCCTGATTACTGATGGAAAATTAAAAAGCACGCAGCTTATTCAAAATTACTTTTCACTTAATTCCCGGCTGAACCGCATTTCATTGATGGAACTTAAGGACCGGGATAACAAGGCCAAGATCAAAGCACAGCAAACGCTGATCCTGATCCTGGCCGTATCATTGATCACTTTGATTATTATACTGTCGGCCACGTTCTATTTGTATAGGCACAAGCAAATGCTCAGCAATAAATTACAGCTGCAGCATAAAGCCCTGTTGGACCAAAAACAATTGATAGAGGCGCAGGCAGTTAACCTGCAGACGGTAAATGATCTTAAAGACCGGTTGTTAACAGTAATAGGGCATGATTTAAGCACCCCCATTGCCAACCTTGGTAACATAACCGAATTATTTGGAACCAATCAGCTATCAACATCCGAGGTAAGGGCCTTAATGAAGGATATTAATTCAATTGTGAAAGGGGCGGAGTTAACGCTTTCAAATTTACTGGCATGGGCCGGAAACCAGATCAGGGGCCATAACATTAATTCGTCAAACGTGGATATATTTTTACTGGGCGTTGAAATGGAGCAGACATTTACACATGCGCTGCAATTGAAAAATATCGAGTTTATTAATCGCGCATTTCCGGGGCGGGCTGTATTAGCTGACGAAAATCATATAAAAGTTGTATTGCGTAACCTCATCAGCAACGCTATAAAATTCACATCCGAAAACGGCAGTATTACCTTAACTACCGTTGTTGAAAATAATGGCCTTGTAATAACGGTAAAGGACAAGGGAAAGGGAATGACCCCTGAAGAAATTCAAAAGTTGTTTTATATAAACACGCACTTCTCTAATTCAGGCACCTCGGGTGAAACGGGCACAGGCATAGGCCTGCTTCTATGCAAGGAACTGGTTGAACTGAATGGCGGTAAACTGGGCGTTACATCCACCGCGGGCAAAGGCACTGCTTTTTACTTTAATCTCCCGTTGATAAAGGCGTACGCATAGCAGCCCGGATAGCCTGGCAAATCGCAAGGCGACAACGCTATCTTTTTAAGAAAAATTTAAATTTTTTAACGAATTATTTATGTATTTCAACGCGGGTTAAGTTCATAAATTAAAAATAATTAAATTTAATGTCATCATTAAGCAACTTATTATATCTTTAAACCGTTCTAGTTCTATACCAATATAAACAGCTACTCAGATTAATGTCGTTTTTAAAAAGTGTGCTCGAACCGCCTTCATACGGTTGGAAAGATGAAAGTGGTAATCTTATAAAGCCACGCCCCGTTCAAATTTCAAAAGAATTTTTATCGCGATTAAATGTATTCAAAAATAAAAAGAACTGGCTTTCCTTTATAAGCTGGGTTCTTGTGCTATGCCTTGCACCTTTTTTCTTTTTATTTTTATTTAAGTATTTTACGATAACGAGGTTGATTTTAGCCTTTGTATACAGTATGATCGTGATGGGAACGCATGGCACCATCTGGCACCATCGTTATTGCACCCACCGGGCATACCAGTTCAGTAATAAGTTCTGGCGGTTTTTTACGCAAAACCTTACCCTTAAAATTATTCCCGAAGAAATATACGCCATTTCGCATCACGTGCATCACGCCCTGTCTGACCAGCCAGGCGACCCGTATAATGCACAGGGTGGTTTTTTGTACTGTTTTTTAGCGGATGTAAATCATCAGCCAATAGCGCGTAACCTGGTTGAAAGGGACTATAACAAATGTCTTAATTTAATGAGCCATACCGGTGTAAAACCAAACACCTACGCCCAGTATCAAAAATTTGGTTCAATCGCTAACCCCCTACGTGCAATTGCCGGGATCATACTCAATTGGGGGTTTTGGTTTAGTGTGTTTTACCTCACCGGCGGCTTTGGCCTGGTATGTGCGCTTTTCGGCGCTGCCGGATTTTGGGCGGTTGGTGTACGTACATTTAATTACGAGGGCCACGGGAAGGGAGAAGATAAACGCCGCGACGGGATTGATTATAACCGCGATGACATGTCAATTAACCAGGTGTGGCCAGGGATCGTGGCCGGCGAATGGCACAACAATCACCATTTATTTCCAAAAAGCGCGCGGTCGGGATTTAAAGCTTACCAGATTGATATGGCATGGTATTATATTAAATTTTTAAGTATGATAGGCGCCGTTAGTTCGTATCACGATTCAAAAAAACAATTTACACTCGAATACGGGAAGCATGCTGTTGACACCAAAAAGGAGTATATGAATGAGACGAATGTACGTGTGGCTCCTGTGACGATCTCTAAAGTAAATAGCTATTATACAAACAATTAGTCGCGTGGTTGGTTTATAACATAAATCAACGATAAATCACACCATGAAAAAGTTAATCGCATTATTACTTATGGTTTGTACAATTGGCGTAACCGCATTTGCACAAACAGTTACCGAAAAGAAGGACAAAATGAAAAGGACTTCAACACTGCCGCAAAAAGCGCACAACTTGTTTAGTAAACACAAACACTATAGCGGCTACAAAGTAAAACATAAAAAGGAAGTCGAAAAAGTTCATAACTAACTAAAACACAAAATCAAAAGCCCGCCTAACAGCGGGCTTTTTGTTTTTACGCCTTTTTATCTTCCTTATACAAATAAATTTATAATATAGCATCTTATTTCATTTACAAATGAAATTTTTACCTTAGTGAACCAATTACTGCTCAGTTAACCAACCAATTGAAATGAACCGAAGAATAATTTACCTCTTTTTCATATGTGCCGTAGCTATAATTTGTCAGAAAGCATCAGCGCAGACTAACCAACCAGGAATTTTTGACGGCCAGAATGATATCGGCAAGGTCAGGCACAAAGGAAGCGGCAGCTACGACAGCAAAACGCAGGAATACCGTTTATCAGGCTCGGGAGGAAATGTTTGGGCCAACCATGATGAATTCCACTTTGTATGGAAACGGATGAAGGGCGATTTTATACTGCGCACCAATGCTGCATTTATAGGCAAAGGGGTCGAAGATCATCGCAAAATAGGCTGGATGGTGCGCGCCTCGCTCGATTCAAATTCAAAACACGTAAGCGCAGTTGTACACGGCGCTGGGTTAACATCATTGCAATACCGTAAAACAACCGCCGGTGTAACCGAGGAAAAGAGGTTTGAAATGACGGCGGCTGATGTAATTCAATTGGAAAGGAGAGGAAACACCTATACCATGTCGGTAGCCCGAAAGGGGGATCTGTTTGTGTCGCAGGAAATAACAGATATTGATCTGGGTGACGATGTATACGTGGGCCTGTTTATATGCGCCCATAATGCCAATGTAACCGAAAACGCGGTATTTAATAATGTAAGGATAGTTACACCTGCTCCGGCCAATTTAGTGGCATACCGCCAGTACCTGGGCAGCGATATCGAGATACTTGACCTGGAAACCCAGAACAGTAAGATTATTTACCAGTCGCCGCGTTCGTTGCAGGCGCCCAACTGGATGAAAGATGGCAAGCATTTGTTATATAACAGCGATGGTTTACTATACACTTTCGATCTTAAAACAAATACCCCAACCGTTTTAAACACCGGCTCGGCCATTCATAATAATAACGACCATGTGCTCTCATTCGATGGCAAATGGCTGGCTATCAGCAGCAGCGATAAATCCGGCAATTCAATCGGCTGGGTGCTGCCCGTAACAGGCGGCGAGCCAAGAAGAATAAATGAAATAGGCCCGTCTTATATGCACGGCTGGTCACCCGATGGAAAATACCTGGTTTTCTGCGGATCCCGCAATAAGGAATATGATGTGTACCGGATACCTGTTGCGGGCGGCCCCGAAGAGCGGTTGACCACGGCCCCCGGGCTTGATGACGGCCCTGAATATTCCCCCGATGGTAAATACATCTATTTTAATTCGGTCCGCAGCGGATTAATGCAGGTTTGGCGCATGAAGGCCGATGGCAGCGAACAAACCCAGCTTACAAATGATGATTATAATAACTGGTTCCCGCATGTTTCGCCCGACGGAAAATGGATCGAATATATCACCTTCCTGAAAAGTGAAGTGGCTCCCGGTGATCACCCGTTTTATAAACATGTATACCTTAGGGTGATGCCTGTTGGCGGAGGCCCGTCGAAAGTTGTAGCCTATTTATACGGCGGACAGGGTACTATAAATACACCCTCATGGTCGCCGGATAGCAAGCACCTGGCATTTGTGAGCAACACGAACCTGTTGTTCCCCATATTCCCGATTGGAAAGTAACCTATTGATTAAACGCTTCTAAAAAACACACAATGGAAACATCTCGCAGAACATTTATCAAAAACACCTCATTAGCGGTAGCCGGCACAGCTTTATTTTCGAATAAACTGTTTGCTTCGGCTAAAAAGATCGAACGGGTTGGGATACAGCTTTATTCCGTGCGCGACGCTATGGGGAAAGATCCCCAGGGATCACTTAAAAAGCTGGCCGATATGGGATATATCCATGTTGAACATGCCAATTACATCAACCGGAAGTTCTACGGGTATACTGCGAAAGAGTTTAAAAAGGTTTTAGCTGATCTGAGCCTGCAAATGCCAAGCGGACATACCGTGATGACCGCGCGTGACTGGGATAGCGCGAAGAATGATTTTACGGATAAATGGAAATATACTATAGAGGACGCAGCCGAAGTAGGGCAACGCTATGTGATAAGCCCCTGGCTTGATGAAAGCCTGCGTAAGGATACCGATGGCTTAAAACGTTTTATGGAGCAGTTTAACAAATGCGGCGAGCTCTGCAAATCACACGGAATGAAATTCGGTTACCACAACCATAACTTTGAATTCAGTACAATGGTTGGCGATAATAACCTGTATGATTTTATCCTCAAAAACACCGATCCGGATTTGGTAGCGCAGCAAATGGATATCGGCAATATGCTGGGCGCGGGCGGTATCGCTTTAGACCTGTTGAAAAAATATCCCGGCCGCTTTGAATTAATGCACGTGAAGGACGAAATAAAAAGCACCACCGGCCATGGCATGGATGGCTACGACAGCACCATATTAGGCGAAGGTGTTATGCCGGTAAAAGAAATAGTAAAGGCGGGGCGTAAAATCGGCGGAACATCGCAATTTATCATCGAACAGGAATCATACCAGGGAAAAGACCCATTTGATTGTGTAAAAATTGATTTACAAATGATGAAAAAGTGGGGATTCTGACAGCATAGTAATAACTTACTCTTTTAGTTCGCCGTTTAATTGAGTTGGATAAGTTAATTGGGTTTAAATGTAATTCGTTTAACTTAATCAGCCATTCACACTGTAAACTTGATCAACCTCAACCAATAACTGTTATTTATACAGATGTTACTAAACCATAAAAAATGAACAGGCGTACGGTAATTAAAAATCTGGCTTTGGCGATTGGCGGCGCGGTGTTGCTGCCTTCGTGCCTGCATCCCGACGGATCGTCGTATATTCAGCTAAAGCATATCAACATAACCGCTGATCAGCAAAAATTAATTGGCGATATTTCAGAAACTATTATTCCCAAAACAACCACGCCGGGTGCTAAAGACCTGAACTTGCCGGCATTTGTTTTAAAGATGCTGGATGACTGCTATACAAAGAAGGACCAGCAGGCGTTTTTGGTGGGATTGGGTCAGTTTAACGAAATGATTAACAAGAAATACAACAGTTCATTCAGTGACTTGAATCCTAAAGAGCGTGAAAATGTATTAACAACGCTGGAGAAAAGCACCAGGCCGGCCAAAGACCCGCAAAAGGCCATTAAACCCGTTCGCGATGCTGAAAAAAGTATTGAAGCACCTAAAAAGAAACCGGACATTCCGCCGTTGAACCTTTTTTATGGCGCAATAAAGCAACAAACCATTTTCGGCTATACTAACTCCCGGTATTTTATGACTAAGCAGGTCGTTTACGAGTTGGTACCGGGCAGGTATAACGCACATTTTCCGGTTAAAAACCTTAAGGCAGTATAACATGGCAAATTTAAATATCGACAGCGTTAAAGAACGCACATTTGATGCTATTGTAATAGGATCGGGAATGAGCGGCGGCTGGGCTGCCAAAGAGCTTACCGGCAAAGGTTTAAAAACCTTAATGCTTGAGCGTGGCCGCGATGTAAAGCATATAAAAGACTACCCCACCACAAATATGTATCCCTGGGAGTTTGAGCACAGGGGAGTGGTACCCACCGAAGTGCAGGAAGCAAATCCCATTATAAACCGGTGTTATGCTTTTCGCGAGGATGCGGAACATTTTTTTGTTAAAGATCACGAACACCCCTACGTACAGGAAAAACCTTTCGACTGGATACGTGGCTACCAGGTTGGCGGTAAATCGCTGATGTGGGCCAGGCAAACACAGCGGTGGAGCGACTTTGATTTCCAGGGGCCGGCACGGGATGGCTTTGCTGTCGACTGGCCTATCCGTTATAAAGATATAGATCCCTGGTATAGCTATGTTGAAAAATTCGCAGGCATAGCAGGTAACAGGGATGGCATCCCCGAATTACCCGATGGCGAATTTTTGCCGGCGTATCCATTAAATGACGTTGAGGAATATTTTAGCAAACACGTTAAAAGCAATTACCAAAACAGGTATGTCATCAGCGCGCGGTGCGCCCATCTGTCAAAACCAAACCAAATACACGTTGATCAGGGCCGCACACAATGCCAGAATCGTGTATTGTGCCAGCGGGGCTGCCCGTTTGGCGGTTATTTCAGCGCAAATTCATCCACTATCCCGTGGGCATTAAAATCGGGCAACCTGACGCTGAGGCCGTTTTCAGTAGTGCAGTCGATCATCTATGATGATAAATTAGGCAAGGCCACCGGCGTCCGTATTGTTGATTCAAAAACAAAGGAGACGATCGAATATTTTGCACGCATCATTTTTGTAAACGCGGCGGCCTTAAACACCAACCTGGTTTTATTAAACTCAACCTCAAGCCGCTTTCCAAACGGGCTCGGTAACGACAGCGGGGTTTTAGGTAAATACTTTGCCTTTCATAATTATTCGGCCCATATCAGCGCCGAGTATGATGGCTTCAAGGAGTGGACAACCGATGGGCGAAACCCTGCCGGTGGTGGGTACATACCGCGTTTCCGGAATGTTTACAAACAGGAAACCGATTTCCTGCGGGGCTATGCCTCGGGCTTTAGCGCTTACCGGTTCCGCCAGCATAAATACGATGGCGTTGGCGCCCAGTTGAAAGAAAATATGGTGAAAGGCGACCTGGGCCCATGGCACGTTGGCTCGCACATGATGGGCGAGACAATCCCAAAAGAAAGCAATTATGTAAAACTGGATGCAGGCAAAAAGGATGAGTGGGGTGTACCGCTGCTAAGTATTAACGTTGATTATGACGATAACGACGAGAAAATGAAGAAGGATTATATTGAACAACTCACCGAAATGTTTACTTCGGCAGGCTTTACCAATATCAAACCTTCGTCCAATCACCAGGCACCGGGACTCGATATACATGAGATGGGCGGTGCGCGAATGGGTAACGATCCTAAAACTTCCATCCTAAATAAATGGAATCAGGTACATGCCTGCAAAAACGTTTTTGTAACCGATGGCGCCTGCATGACCTCAACTTCGTGCCAAAATCCGTCGCTTACGTATATGGCTTTAACCGCCCGGGCAGCAGACTATGCCGTTAGCGAAATGAAGAAGGGGAATGTTTGACGCATTAAGAAAAAATTAATCATAAATTTTAGTAACAATGCTTATACAAAAGCCTCAAAAAACATCTTTAACACGCTCTAAACCGCTTATTGTGTTAAAAAAACACAATGAATATTTGTTCAGTAATTTTTTGTTCATACATTAGTCGAACTAACCTAAAACGAATTTATTTAACCTCTTATTAATTAATATATGTCTGCAAACACTTATGACGCGATCGTCATTGGTTCAGGGATTTCGGGCGGATGGGCTGCAAAGGAATTAACCGAAAAAGGTTTGAAAACCATTATGCTTGAGCGGGGCCGGAATATTGAGCACATCAAAGATTACGTAAATGCGAATAAAAATCCCTGGGAATTTCCGCACAGGGGTGGCCGTACGCAGCAAATGATTAAAGATTATCCTGTTTTAAAACGCGATTATCCTTTAAATGAAACCAACCTGGATTATTGGGTGAACGATAAAGAAAGCCCCTACACCGAAATAAAGCGTTTCGACTGGTTCAGGGGATATCATGTTGGGGGCCGCTCGTTAATGTGGGGAAGACAGTCATATCGCTGGGCTGATTTTAATTTTGAGGAAAATGCGAAAGACGGCTTTGGTGTCGACTGGCCTATCCGTTATAAAGATCTTGAATATTGGTACGGCTATGCCGAAAAATTTGCCGGTATTTCCGGTAATAAAGACGGGCTTGCCGTACTTCCTGATGGCGATTTTATGCCGCCAATGGAAATGAACTGCGTTGAAAAAGACGTGGCCGCACGATTTAAAGACCATTATAAAGAAGCCCGGTCGTTTATAATCGGCCGTACGGCAAATATTACCGTACCGCACAACAACCGTACAAATTGCCAGTACCGTAACAAATGCTGGCTGGGCTGCCCGTTTGGCGCTTATTTCAGCACGCAATCGTCAACCTTACCGGCAGCTGTAGCAACAGGTAACTTAACCCTGCGCCCATGGTCAATCGTAACCAAAATATTGTACGATAAGGATACTAAAAAGGCTAAAGGTGTTGAAGTGCTGGATGCCGAAACCAACAAAACGTACGAATTTTTCGCTAAGATAATTTTCGTTAACGCGTCGACATTCAACAGTACCTGGATATTAATGAACTCAGCTACTGATATATGGCCTGATGGTTTAGGCAGCAGCAGCGGCGAACTGGGCCATAATGTAATGGACCATCACTTAGGCGTTGGCGCCTCGGGTACCGTTGACGGCTTTGAAGATAAATACTACTTTGGCCGTAGGGCTAATGGCATTTATATCCCTCGATATCGGAACATGGGCGGCGAAAAACGCGATTACGTGCGTGGTTTTGGCTACCAGGGCGGCGGCGGTCGTGAAGGATGGAGCCGGGATATTGCTGAATATAGCATTGGCGGCGCATTTAAAGATGCATTGACCGAACCAGGTACCTGGACAATGGGTATCGGCGGTTTCGGCGAAACTTTGCCGCATCACGAAAATAAGATCACCCTCGACAAAACGAAAAAAGATAAATGGGGTTTACCTGTCCTGGCGTTTGACGCTGAACTAAAAGATAACGAAAAGAAAATGCGGAAGGATATGGAAAATGATGCCAAAGAAATGCTGGAAGCCGCAGGCGTAAAAAATGTAAAGACACATAGCGGCAATCCTTATTTGGGACGGGGTATTCACGAAATGGGTACAGCACGCATGGGCAGAGATCCCAAAACATCTGTATTAAACGGGTGGAACCAGGTATGGGACGCCAAAAACGTGTTTGTAACTGATGGCGCCTGTATGACTTCGGCTGCCTGCCAGAACCCTTCTCTTACTTACATGGCGCTAACAGCCCGTGCTGCTAACTATGCCGTGGAAGAATTGAAAAAAGGGAATGTATAGAAGGTGAATGGCGAGTTGTGAATAGTCAACAATAACAGGTAGTGAACATTAACCACTCGTCCTGTTATATTTTATTAACCATATTAATTAAGAACAAAGAGTCAAGAACCAGGAGAAGCTGCAAGAGGGAAAAAAGCATAAAAGGAAGAAATTTCTTTGTCGTGATTCTTGGCTTTAACTATCTTGATTCTTAATTCGCAAAATCAATACAAAAACCATGAGTGAAAATAAAGAAGCCGATAAGAATTCAACGTCTTCGCGGCGGGAGTTTCTAAAAACAGGTACCATCGCCGCAGCGGGAATTATGATTGTTCCCCGCTTTGTACTGGGCGGTAAAGGATTCATTGCACCAAGCGACAGGTTAATTATTGCCAGTGTGGGTGTGGGCGGTAAAGGAGAAAGCGACATTGCAGCCTTTGCTAAAAGCGGCAAAGCCGAAATAGCTTATTTATGCGATGTTGATGATAATCGCGCCGCCACAACTGTAAAAAACTTCCCCAAAGCACAGTATTATAAAGACTGGCGCAAACTGTTTGAAAAAGAAGCAAAGCATTTTGATGCCGTGTCGGTTTCCACCCCCGATCATACACATGCCATTGTTGCTTATCATGCCATGCAAATGGGCAAGCACGTGTACGTACAGAAACCCTTAACACATGATATTGCCGAAGCCAGGTTATTAACCGATGCGGCAAAAAAATACAAGGTGGTTACACAAATGGGCAACCAGGGCGCATCAAACGATGGTACCCGTCAGCTTGCCGAGTGGTATGATGCCGATATTATTGGTGACGTGCATACTGTGTACTGCTGGACTAACCGTCCGGTTTGGCCGCAGGGTATTCCCTGGCCCGCAACAGCCTCTCCAATCCCGCCAACTCTGGATTGGGACCTTTGGCTGGGCACCGCACCTTATAAAGACTACGTAGAGAAATTGGTACCATTCAACTGGCGCGGCTGGTGGGATTATGGTACCGGTGCACTTGGCGATATGGGCTGTCACCTGGTCGAAGCGCCATTCAGAGTGTTGGGACTTAAATATGCAAAAGATGTACAGGCAAGCGTAGGATCGGTGTACGTTGATCAGTTTAAGCAGGGACGGTTCCCGGATAGCTGTCCGCCGTCAAGCCATATAACGCTTACCTTTCCAAAAACAAACAAAACAAAAGGCGATATCACCCTGCACTGGATGGATGGCGGTATACAGCCTGAAAGGCCCGAAGAATTAGGCGCGAACGAGCGTTTTGGGGACGATGGGAACGGAACGTTGTTTATTGGAACCAAGGGCAAGATGATAGCCAGTACTTATTCCGCTAACCCTTTATTGTTACCGACATCGCGTACAAAAGAGGTCAATGTGCCTAAAAAGTTTGCCCGTGTGTCTCCCGGTATAGGTGGCCGCCAGGGTTCCGATGGACATTACGCCCAGTGGGTGGAAGGCTGTTTAGCAGGCTATGGTAAAACTGAGTTGAGCTCGTCATTTGATGTTGCCGGCCCCCTAACCGAAGCGTTGCTGATGGCGAACCTGGCTGTAAGAGGCCACGACCTTCCCGGAGGCCATATAAAAATGCTGTGGGATAATGATAATATGCGTATCACTAATTTTGATGCCGCTAACAAGTTCATTAAACGCGAGTACAGGCAAGGCTGGACAATATAATAAGGTTGAATTATTGAATTAGTGAATGATTGATTTTTATTCGGTATTCATTCAATAATTCAGCGGTTAATTCAATAGTTCATTCAATAATTCATTAACTCAATAATTCAATAATTAAGATGAATAGAAGAGACGCCATAAGTAGAGTTGCCCTGATAATGGGCGGGGCTGTAATAGGTGCCGATTTTTTTATTTCGGGATGTAAAACAACTTCCAAAAAAGTAAACGACCTGTTTACTGAAGATCATGTTGCATTTTTAAACGAAGTTGCAGACACGATACTTCCAACAACAAGCTCGCCGGGAGCTAAAGCGGCCAATGTGGGCCAGTTTATGACCGTAATGGTGCATGATTGCTACGAACCGAAGAACCAGAAAATATTTGTTGATGGACTATCAAAACTGGACGATGCCAGCCAGAAAAAATTCAACAATAAATTCATGGACCTCAATCCGCAGCAGCGCACCGATCTGCTGGTTGCCCTGGATAAAGAGCAAAAGGATTTTACAAAACAGCGCAATAAGGAAATTGATGCCGAAAAGCTGCAGCACAAGGATGATCCTAAATATAAAATGGTTGACAGGCCAAACCATTATTTCAGGATGATGAAGGAATTAACCTTGTTAGGTTACTTCACATCCGAAATAGGCGCTACAAAAGCCCTGCGTTACGTTGCCGTTCCCGGACGCTACGACGGATGCGTTCCCTACAAAAAAGGCGACAAAGCCTGGGCAACGTGATAATTAGTGAATTGGTGAAAGTGAATTAGTGATTGGTGTGTTTTTTCAATCACCAATTCACTATTTTGCTTTCGCTAGTTCACTATTATTCATAATTCGTTAAATCACTAATTCACTAAATCACTAATTCAACAATTAACTACACGCATGGCTCATAGAAAACTCCG
The DNA here is from genome assembly GCA_035568395.1 of Mucilaginibacter sp. Classification (GTDB taxonomy): domain Bacteria; phylum Bacteroidota; class Bacteroidia; order Sphingobacteriales; family Sphingobacteriaceae; genus Mucilaginibacter. The sequence goes on from DATMOF010000002.1 coordinate 383,343, forward strand.
TATGGGGATGATCGGCGGTGGAAAGGACGCTTTTATAGGCGCAATTCACCGCATAGCTGCCAATATGGACGGACAGATAGAATTGGTTTGCGGTGCACTAAGCATTCACAAAGAACTTGCTATAGAAAGCGGCCACATACTATTTTTACCTGAAGACAGGACTTATATCAATTACGAAGACATGATACGGGCTGAAAGCAAAATGCCAGCCGATAAACGGATGGATTTTGTAACCATCGTTACACCAAATTTCGCGCACTTTGCGCCTGCCATGCTGGCTTTGGAAAACGGGTTCAACGTGGTGATTGAAAAGCCCATAACCTTTACGCTCGATGAAGCCAAACAGCTGAAAAAGAAGCTTGACGAAACGGGTTTGATGCTGCTGCTTACCCATACTTATTCTGGCTACCCGATGGTTAAGGAGGCGCGCGAACTGGTAAAAAAAGGCTCTTTTGGTAAGATCAGGAAAATTTATGTAGAATATAGCCAGGGTTGGTTGAGTAAACTTTCCGAAAGGGAAGGCAATGCGCAGGCTGCCTGGCGCACCGACCCGACAAAATCGGGCAAAAGCGGCTGTATGGGCGACATCGGCACACATGCTGCGCACCTGGCCGAATACATATCAGGATTAAAGATTACGCAAATGTGTGCATCGTTAAATACCGTTGTAGAAGGCAGGATGCTTGACGATGACGGCGCTATTTTATTGCGGTTTGAAGATAAGGCAACTGGTGTGTTAACCGCTTCGCAGGTTGCGGCGGGAGAGGAAAACGCGCTTAAGATACGTGTGTACGGCGAAAACGGCGGCTTGGAATGGGCGCAGCAGGAACCTAATACGCTCACTTTGAGATGGCTGGACAAACCGGCGCAAACCTTACGCGCAGGTAATAACTACGGCGACAGGGAATCGGTTTACGCTACCCATAACACCCGCACACCCGGCGGTCACCCCGAAGGATACCTCGAAGCCTTTGGTAACCTGTACCGCAATTTTGCCCTCGCGCTAAGCGCTAAGATCAACAACGAACAACCCAAACCCGAATGGCTCGATTTCCCGGGCATCAACGACGGCATAAGAGGTATGGCATTTATTGAAAATGTGGTAAATTCACACCACAGCGATCAAAAATGGACTGATTATGTGATTTGATGTGTTAATTTGAAAATGAATGTACTGTTCCAAATGGCCCGATGACCATTGACTAATGACAACTGACTAATGACCACAATACAAGGACCGGCAATATTTATAGCGCAATTTATAGGTGACCAGGAGCCATTCAATAGCCTGGGGGGTATTTGCCAATGGGCTAAAAACCTGGGGTATAAGGGGATTCAGTTACCTACACTTGATCCGCGATTTATTGACCTGAAAAAGGCCGCCGAAAGCAAAACATACGCTGAAGAACTAAAAGGGGAAATGAACTTTTACGGTTTAGAGATTACCGAACTATCTACACACCTGCAGGGCCAGCTTGTTGCAGTTAACCCGGTTTATGACAACCTGTTTGATGGTTTCGCTCCCGAAGCTTATCGTAACAACCCCAAAGCCCGCCAGGAATGGGCTGTACAGCAATTAAAATACGCGGCAAAGGCTTCACAAAATTTAGGATTAAGCGCATCGGTAACCTTTAGCGGCGCCTTGCTTTGGCCAATGGTTTACCCCTGGCCGCAGCGCCCTGCCGGGATAGTCGACACCGCTTTTACCGAACTGGCAAAACGCTGGGAGCCGATATTAAATATTTATGATGAGTGCGGTATCGACCTGTGCTTTGAAATTCACCCGGGCGAGGACCTGCATGACGGCATCACCTATGAGATGTTCCTCGAAAAGGTAAGCAACCATAAACGGGCCTGTTTGCTTTATGATCCTTCGCACTTCGTTCTGCAATGCCTGGATTACCTGGAGTATATCGACAATTACCACGAACGTATAAAAATGTTCCATGTGAAGGATGCCGAGTTTAACCCTACTGGGAAGCAAGGCGTATATGGTGGTTACCAGAACTGGATCGACCGGGCCGGCCGTTTCCGCTCGTTGGGTGACGGACAGGTTGATTTCAAAAGCATTTTTAGTAAATTAACCCAATATGATTACAAGGGGTGGGCGGTACTGGAATGGGAATGCGCGCTTAAACATCCGGAAGACGGCGCAAGAGAAGGCGCTGAGTTTATAAAAGATCATATTATCAGGGTCACCGAAAAGGCATTTGACGATTTTGCTGCATCAGGTTCGGATGACGCATTTAACCGAAAGACACTGGGTATTGATTGAGAAGACTAAAGTTAAATAAACCAATTAATTCGTTATTTAAAACCTAAATTTAAACTAAATGCAATCCATTAACCGTACTCAACTCTTTAGGGCAAGTTGCTTGTCCCTATTGGTAACATCACTTTCGTTCGGTATTCGCGCCGGACTCCTGAATGACTTTGGCACATATTTTCAATTAGATAAAAGTCAACTGGGCTCAATTACGGCGACAGCTTTTTGGGGCTTCCCATTGGCCGTTGTTATCGGCGGAATGATAGTTGACCTCATTGGCATGAAAAGACTACTGGTAATGGCATTTATATTTCATTTGGTAGGTATTGTACTTACTGTTCTTGCCACAGGCTATTGGACATTGTTTTTTTCCACATTACTTATAGGCATTGCCAACGGAACTGTTGAAGCTGCATGTAATCCATTAGTAACTACTTTGTATCCTGAGAGTAAAACTACCAAGTTAAACCATTTTCATTTATGGTTTCCGGGAGGAATTGTAATCGGTACATTGCTTGTAGTTATACTTGATAAATTTCATTTTAGCTGGGATTTGCATACTAGTATTCAGGTTAAAGTTAGCTTAATGCTTATTCCCACTGTTATATATGGTTATTTATTCTCTAAATTGGATTTCCCGGTTACAGAGCGTGTATCATCAGGCGTATCAACAGCAGGTATGTATAAGGCGGTTTTAAATCCCTTATTTCTTTTTATGTTCATCTGCATGTTCGGCACTGCCATAACCGAATTATTTACCGGTCAGTGGATTGACGTATTATTAAAAAAAGTGAATGACAATGCCCTGCTATTGCTGACATTAGAAACAGGCGTAATGGTATTGGGAAGAGGTTTTGCAAAACCTGTATTAAAGCTTTTTTCTCCACAAGTTTTGTTACTTATATCTACTATACTCGCCGCATTAGGGTTGTTTCTATTCACCGTTTTAACAGGCAACGCAATTTTCTTTGCTGCCATTATATTTGGAATGGGTGTGTGTTACTTCTGGCCAACTATGCTTGGTTTTGTTAACGAAAATCTTCCAAACACAGGCGCATTGGGTTTAAACTTAATGGGTGGTGCGGGGATGTTCGCCGTATCTATCTACACGATATTTATGGGAACATTTTATGACAACATTGTTAAAGAGGCAAATGGGGATAATACGTTTGCCGGGCAAAAAGTCTTGCAGGCAACTCTTATTATTCCTTTGATATTAATTGTTGCCTTTACAGGCTTGGTTATCTATATGCGTTCAAGAAATAAAACATCGCCTTTAAAAACTGCCGCTGTGTAGTATTGTAATTTAAATAAATTGTAATTTTAAAAATCCATATATCAAATAATTTACCACATGAAAAGAGTTTTTGTAGCTTTATGTATAAGCGCGGCCATATCAGCTTGCGGGGGCAGTTCTAAAACCGGTACCGCAGATAGTACAAATGCTGCCAATCAAACCGCTAAACAATCAGAATCAAGTACCGATACCAATGCCAACAAAACTGGTAACGAGCCGTCGGGAACAACTTCACCCGGCGCCAAATTACTTGCTGCAAACGATTGCTTAACCTGCCATAAGGTTGATGTTAAAGTTATTGGCCCCGCTTACCAGGACGTTGCCGCTAAATACCCGGCTACAGAAGCCAATATCGATACCCTGGCGAACAAAGTGATCAGGGGCGGTAAAGGTAACTGGGGCGATGTTCCGATGACGGCCCACCCGACCATTTCTCAAAGCGATGCTAAGGACATGGTTAAATACATCCTGTCGCTTAAAAAATAAGGTTACCTAACCAACAAATCATGACCGCAGCTATCAGGGTTAAACTTTCTGCAATGATGTTCCTTGAGTTTTTTATCTGGGGGGCATGGTTTGTAACGATGGGGACATACTTAACGGTTACGCTGCATGCAACCGGCGTGCAAAATGCCGGCGCTTATGCTACGCAGGCGCTGGGCGCTATACTGGCCCCGTTCATTATCGGGCTGATAGCCGACCGTTATTTCGCGGCGCAAAAAATATTGGGTGTTTTGCACCTCCTGGGTGCAGCATCGCTTTACTACGCTACCACGGTTGAGAATTTTGATAAATTTTATCCCAACATTCTCTTTTACATGATCATATACATGCCAACACTGGCATTGGTGAACTCTGTTGCCTTCAAACAGCTCAAAAACCCGAACAAGGAGTTTCCTTATATACGTGTTTTTGGCACAATAGGCTGGATAGTTGCCGGGACAATTATTGCCTGGCTTGATTGGGAGCATCAGGGCTCATTGGTGTTAACATTCAGGATGGCGGCAATTGCTTCCCTTATATTGGGGCTTTTTAGCTTTACGCTTCCTGATACCCCGCCCGGGAAAAAAGGCCAGAAGATCACCTTTGGCGAGATCATCGGCCTGGATGCCATTGGTCTATTGAAAAAAAGGTCGTACCTGGTATTTTTCCTTGCCTCGGTTGCTATCTGTATCCCGCTTGCTTTTTATTATAATTTCACCAATCCATTTTTGAACGAGATCGGCATGAAAAAAGCGGCCGGGATACAAACGCTCGGGCAATATTCCGAATTGTTTTTTATGGCCCTGATGCCTTTGTTTTTTGTGCGGCTTGGCGTTAAAAAGATGCTGGCTTTTGGCATGCTGGCCTGGGCGCTGCGTTATTTGTTTTTTGCCTACGGCGATACGGGCAGCAATTACTGGATGCTGATAGCGGGTATTGTTATCCATGGCATTTGTTACGACTTCTTCTTTGTTACCGGCCAGATATATACTGAAAACCGCGCTGGCGAACGCTTCAAGAGCTCGGCACAGGGATTTATTACGCTGGCCACTTATGGCGTTGGGATGCTGATGGGCTATTATCTTTCGGGCCCTATTGTTGACCATTGGAAAACTTCGGCAACCTCGCATAACTGGCAAAGTATATGGTTAATACCGGGTGGTATCGCGGTGGTAGTGCTGATATTATTTTTGTTGTTATTCCATGACAGAGATCATATCGAAACACAGCCGGGGTTGGATATTGAAGAGCCGTCGGCACACGTAGAAATATAACCAAACCAATTATGGCAGAAAAACAAAACCGGAGATCGGCAATCAGGAATATCGTGGCAGGCACGGCGGCGATCACCACAGCCGGTATATTAACTTCATTTAAACCGGAAAAAGAAGTGGAAAGGCTTTCAGATAAGCTCAAAGGCAATATCAATCATTCGGTTTCTCCCTGGTGCTATCACGAGCTAACCTTAGACCAGCTTTGCGAAGTATCCAAAGAAATTGGCATAACCGGAGTTGATCTTTGCGGGCCCAAAGACTGGCCGGTGCTGCAAAAACACGGCATGCATTCGCCCATGTGTAACGGTGCCGAAATTAACCTGACCGACGGTTTTAACGATAAGCAGTTTCATGCTACGCTTCAAAAAAATTATTCAGCCATGATACCACTGGTTGCTAAAAATGGGTACACTAATCTCATTTGTTTTAGCGGCAGCCGTCGCGGTAAAGACAGCGAGACAGGCTGGAACAATTGCGTAGAAGGATTGAAGCCTTTAGTTGCATTAGCCGAAAAGCATAAGGTAGTATTGTGCATGGAACTGCTCAACAGCAAAATTGATCACAAGGATTACCAGTGCAACAGTGTGGAGTGGGGCGTTGAGCTGGCAAAAAGAATAAATTCCGAAAACTTTAAACTGCTGTTTGATATTTATCATATGCAGATAATGGAAGGCGATATCATCAGGAATATAACCGACTATCATCATTATATCGCCCATTATCACACCGGGGGTATACCCGGCCGGCACGAGATCGATGATACGCAGGAACTGTATTACCCGGCCGTTATGCGCGCCATTGCAGCTACCGGGTATAAAGGATACGTAGGCCAGGAATTTGTTCCGAAGCAGGCAGACAAGATAGCTTCGCTGAAGAAGGCGATTCATATTTGCGATGTCTAACAGTAGAACCAAGAGTCAAGAAGCAAGAGCCATGATTGAAGCTACCAATGAACTAATGAACAAGTGAACCAACATACCTATGACAACGAGAAGAAAATTTTTAACCCAGGCCGGATTAATTTCAGCCGGGATCATGATCGCACCGGAATTGCTTTCAGCAAAAACAAATAAAACAGTTGGCCTGCAGCTATACAGCTTGCGCGACCAAATCCCAAAAGACGTAAAAGGCGTTATCGCAAAGGTTGTTGCCGCGGGATATAAGGAGGTTGAACCCTTCGGGTATTCAAAACAGCATGGCTTTTGGGGGTTGACGGCCAAAGAATTCAGCATCCTGCTGAAGGAAAATGGCTTGACAACGCCAAGCGGGCATTTTGGTATGGATCAATATTTTGTTCATGGCAAAACAGAAGACCTCGAAGCGTATATCGAAGCGGCAAATGCCACGGGGATGACTTATGTTATCGTTCCTTCGATAAACGGGGAGGTGCTGAAAAGCGCCGGCGAGTTTAAGGAGGTTGCCGAAAAAATGAACAAAGCGGCTGAGATATGTAAAAAATCCGGCTTAAAATTAGGCTATCATAACCACAACTTCGAATGGAAGCCGGTGGACGGCACCACATTTTACGATGTGCTATTGAAAAATACCGACCCTGCACTTGTACACATGGAAATGGATATTTATTGGGTGGTACGCGCCGGGCAAGATCCGGTTAAATTATTCGAACAGCACCCGGGCCGTTTTGCTTTATGCCACATAAAGGACAGGGATAAAACCAACCCGAATTTAAATACTGAAATAGGTAAAGGAAATATTGATTTTAAATCTATTTTAAGCCATGCGAAAACCGCGGGCTTGAAGCATTTTATTGTTGAGCAAGAGAATTATATCAGTATTGACCCGTATGTAAGCATCGCCGAGAGCGCCGCTTATTGTAAAAATGTTTTGCATGTATAGTTTAGTCAGTAGTCATTGGTCAGTAGTCATTGGTATGACGATGACCAATGACTACTGACCAATGACCAATAAATAAACCACTAATAACTATAAAATGAAACGCACAATTCTTTTAACCGCATTATTCGCCGGAAGCTTTTTTATGGCAAATGCACAAACAGCAAAGCCTGAAGATACCGAAACATGGACCCCAATCCCTAAGGTAGTAACGCCGGGCAAAACCTGTGGCGATGCCCCTTCGGACGCTATTATATTGTTTGACGGAAAAAATTTGGACGAATGGGTGCAAAACAATGATAAGTCGCCCGCAAAATGGGATGTTCACAATGGCATCCTGACCGTAAATAAAAACTATGGCAATATTGAAACCAAACGGCTGTTCACCAACTACCAGTTGCATATCGAATGGCGCGTACCTGCAGACATTGAAGGTTCGGGCCAGGCCCGCGGCAACAGCGGGATATTTTTAGCTTCGCTTGGAAAAGGCGATGCCGGTTATGAGCTGCAGGTTCTGGATTCCTACAACAATAAAACTTATGTTAACGGGATGGCCGGCAGTCTTTACAAGCAGGCAATTCCCTTAGCAAACCCCGGCAGAAAACCGGGCGAGTGGCAAACCTATGATGTGGTTTGGACAGCGCCAACCTTTAACGAAGATGGCTCGGTTAAAACCCCGGCAAAAGCCACTGTCTTCTTCAACGGTGTTGTAGTTGAAAATGGTTTCGAGCTTTTGGGTCCAACTTTATACATCGGCAAACCCGTTTATCAAAAACACGGCGCCGCGCCAATTAAGCTGCAAGCCCATGGCGATAAAAGCAAACCGTTAAGCTTCCGGAATATTTGGGTAAGGGAGCTGTAGTTAGTTAATAGTCGATGGTCCATAGACCATAGCAATTTTTGGTTTCAAAATAATCGCTATGGACCATCGACTATGGACTATGGTCCAAAATTGTCCATGCATGAAAAAAAGATATTATTTAGCAATTATCTTCTCGCTGCTGTGCAGCATCACTTCCGCGCAGGATAAAAAGGCGCCGGCGTATCCTTTAATTACGCATAATACCTATTTCAGCATCTGGTCGTTTAGCCACGAGTTAAATGCCTCAACCACCACGCATTGGACAGGCAAGGATCAGTCCCTTTTGGGATTGATCAAAGTGGACGGTACCACATACCGTTTCATGGGCAAAGAGCCAAAACAATATAAATCTATCTTGCCCGCGTCCGACGAAAAACCGTATCAATGCAAGTATACCGAGACTGAGCCAAAAGGCGACTGGGCGGATGTGCCTTATGACGATGCGAGCTGGAAATCAGGCGCCGCCCCGTTTACAGATGATAAAGAAAAAGCCAAAACGTTATGGACCAGTAAGAATATATGGGTGCGCCGTACATTTACCCTTAACGACCTGAACATTGACAAGCTTTTTTTAAAGATACACCATGACGATAATATAGAGGTCTATCTCAATGGCAAGGAGATCTATAATTTTAAAGGCTGGACGAGCGATTTTAAGCTGGTAGCTATTAAAGATAAATTTAAAAATAAGCTTAAGGCGGGAGCGAACGTGTTAGCGATACATTGTGCCAACACTGCCGGCGGCGCGTGGCTCGATGCCGGGCTGGTTGATGAGGTTAAAGCTCAGCCAGGGCCTGTATTGCTGGCCAAACAAAAAAGTGTGGAAATCAATGCCACGCAAACCATGTACAATTTTGAATGCGTCGGCATCGATCTCGCAGTGGTATTCACCTCGCCGTTACTGATGAATGATCTGAATATCTTCTCGCGCCCAGTTTCCTATATTTCTTACGTAGTAAGATCAAACGACGGTCGTAAGCATAATGTAAAGGTGCTTTTTAGTGCTTCAACTACAGTGGCTGTAAACAGCCTTGTACAGGCGGTCACCACACAAAAATACGCCACCAAAACATTATCAATTTTAAAAGCCGGAACCATTGAACAGCCGGTATTAAAGAAAAAAGGAGATGATCTGCGTATTGATTGGGGATACATGTATGTGGCCACGCCTAAATCAGCTGACGTTACACAATACATAACGTCCGGACAGGGATGTGTCAATTCATTTCTGAATGGAAATATAAAATCCACGGTAAAGAATGGGAACGAACTGGCATTAAATACTGTTTTGTCGTTCGGAAGCGTGGGTGCGGCGGCAAAAGAAAGATTTGTGGAGCTCGGTTATGATGATATTTATTCTGTTCAATATTTTAACCAAAATTTGAAGCCCTGGTGGAAGCTAAACCGTAATGCATCGATCGAAAAAGAATTGAATACCGCTGCGGCGGAGTACACTTCGGTTATGCAGAAATGCGACAGCTTTAATAAAAGCATGCACAGCGGCGCAAAGAAAGCAGGCGGCGAGAAATATGCCTATTTATGCGACCTGGCCTACCGCCAAAGTATTGCCGCGCACCAGTTGCTGAAAAGCCCCAGGGGGGAAATACTCTTCTTATCAAAAGAGAACTTCAGCAATGGCTCCATCAATACGGTTGATGTAACTTACCCTTCGGCGCCGCTTTATCTCATTTACAATCCCAAGCTGCTTGAAGGCATGCTGAATGGTATATTTCAATATTGTGAGAGCAGTAGCTGGACAAATAAGTTCGCAGCGCATGATCTTGGCACGTACCCATTGGCAAACGGTCAAACCTACGGCGAGAATATGCCCGTTGAAGAATCGGGTAATATGCTGATCCTTACAGCGGCCATAGTTAAAGCAGAAGGTAGCGCCAACTATGCCCGCAAACATTGGAAAACCCTAAGCATATGGGCTGATTATTTGAATAAAACCGGTTTTGATCCGGGTTTGCAGCTATGCACGGATGATTTTGCAGGGCACCTGGCCCGTAATGCCAATTTATCGGTTAAGGCCATAGTGGCCTTAGGCGCTTATGCCGCTGTAGCGGACAAGCTTGGTTACAGGTCGGTTGCTGCAAAATACAGGGAAATAGCGAAAACGATGGCTGGTAATTGGATGAAAATGGCTGATGCCGGCGATCATTATTCATTGGTTTTTGAACGGCCGGATACCTGGAGTCAGAAATATAACCTGGTTTGGGATAAAGTTTTGAAATTAAATTTATTTCCTGCCAAAGTTTACAAAACAGAGATAAGCTATTACCTGACGAAGCAAAACCTGTTCGGGCTGCCATTGGATAGCCGTAAAACATACACCAAATCCGACTGGATATTATGGACAGCCACATTAGCCGATAATCAAAATGACTTTAGAGCACTCGCTGATCCGGTTTATAAATTCGCCACCGAAACACCTTCGCATGTTCCGCTTAGCGACTGGCACGAAACCACCGATGGGAAGCAGATTGGGTTCCAGGCCCGTAGTGTAGTAGGCGGATATTTTATGAAGCTTTTGGACAGCAAGTGGCAAAAATAACTTGTTGATCAATGTAATATATTAAAACAATATTAATATATTTAACTTTAAATGTTGTCGTCACGATAGTTTCTTGAAAAACTCTATTTGCTTGCCTTAATTATTTTTACTTTCTCGAACTTCGTGAATAGCCGTTCCGTATAACGTTCATTATGCTTGAAGGACCTATATGCTCCAGGTTGCCTGATTATAAAAACCGCATAGTTGTGCGTATTTATAAATATTGTTTATTTATATTTTTGCTGTTTGGCGCGGCTACGGGCTTTTCTCAAAACCAAAGCCTCAAATTTGAGCATTTGGGCACCGCCGAGGGCTTAGCCCAGATAAATATAAACTGTATTATACAGGACAGCCGCGGATTTATGTGGATAGGGTCGCGGAATGGCTTAAATAAATACGATGGGTATAAGTTTACAGTTTATAACCATAGCTTCCAGGATAATAATACCCTGAGCAATAACCAGATTGCCGATCTTCTTGAAGATCGTGATGGAAATATATGGGTGGCAACGCTTGAAGGGTTAAATAAATATGAGCGAAAGACAGGCCGTTTTATCCGTTACCTGCATAATGACCGCAATACCAACACGATATCCAATAACGCCGTAAACAGGCTTGCGCTCGACTCATTTGGTAACCTATGGGTGGCCACGCAAAAAGGCGGGCTTGATTGTTTCAACCTAAAGAAAAATACTTTCCGTCATTATGTCCATTCTGCATCCGACGTTAACAGCATCAGCGATAATAACGTCAGGACGGTGTTTGTGGATTCGAAGCATAATTTGTGGGCCGGAACAGAAACCGGTGGGCTTAACCTGTTTAATCCCAAAAACAACTCATTTACAAAGTTCCGGCATAGGGAAGGAGATGCTTCAAGTATTTCAGGCGATAATGTGATATGCCTTTTTGAAGATAAAAATCACAAAATGTGGATAGGTACCCAGGATAAAGGCCTGGATTTATTTGATCCTAAAAAAGGTACGTTCCGCAATTATAAGCATGATGAAAAATCGGCCGGCAGCCTGTCGAGCAACACTATTTATTGCCTTAACATGGATGAAAACGGCAATTTGTGGATCGGCACCGAAAACGGGGGCGTGAGCATATTGGATGTTAAAAGCGGTAATTTCACCAACTTTTTGCACGATGATATTGATAAGAACAGCATCACCGGCAATTCAATTTATGCCATTTGCCGCGACAAGCTTGATAACATGTGGTTAGGGGCCTTTAGCGGCGGCGTTAACCTTTTTAAAAGAAGTACTAAAAGCTTTACCCACTACAGGCATAGCTCGTCAATCAATAGCTTATCCAATAATTTTGTGCTCGACCTGTATGAGGATGCCTCAAATAATTTGTGGGTGGGTACCGATGGCGGCGGGCTTGATATGTTTGACTATCGAAACGGAACGGTGGCACATTACCGGAAACCGCAGCATGGCAACGGCATTACCGGGAATTATGTGATAACCATCGATCAGGATAGTTATGGTAATTTTTGGTTAGGCACCTGGGCCGATGGCATCAGTGTGTTAAATCCTAAGACCCACGTATTCACAAACTTTAAACACGACCCGGCGAACCCGAAAAGTTTAAGCGGAAATAATATTTATGCGCTGATCCATACAAAAGACAAAAAAACCTGGATCGGCACATATAATGCCGGACTGGATGTATATGATAAGCAAACCAACACGTTTAAAAACTTCAGGTTTAACATTCACAACCCCAAAAGTTTGAGCAGCGACAGGGTGTATTCATTATTGGAAGATCATAAGGGAAATTTATGGGTGGGCACATATGATGGAGGCCTTGATTTAATGGACCGCAAAACCAATACGTTTACCCGTTTCCAGCACGAATCCGGCGGTAACAGCCTGAGTAATAACACCATAACGGATATTTTTGAAGATCATTCTGGTAAACTTTGGATAAGCACACTGGCCGGGCTTGATTTGTTTGATCCGGAAACCCGCCGGTTTACCATTTTTACGAAAAAAGAGGGCTTGCCAAGCGATGTTATATATGCGGCGGAAGAAGATAATTATGGCAAATTGTGGATAAGCACTAATAACGGGATAGCATATTATGATCCTGCCGCCCGTGTATTTAAAAACTATACTGTTGAAGATGGCCTGCAGGATGATGAGTTCAAGCCTCATTCAGCTTTTAAAGGCAGGAATGGTGAATTATATTTTGGCGGGGTAAACGGCTTCAACACATTTACACCATGGCAGATCTTAAAGCCGCCTGGATTTTCGCCTTTGATTATCACTTCTTTCAGCATATTTAATAAACCGCTTCGGTCGGATAAAAACAGCAACGATCCTTCAGCGCTTAAACAGGATATTTCAGATACCAGGACGGTCACCTTATCCTACGATCAGTCGGTAATTTCAATAGAATATGCCGCTTTGGATTACGCGGCGCCAGGTAAAAAGAATTACGCCTACCTGATGGAGGGTTTTGATAAGGACTGGAATTATGTAGGAAGCAAGAATTCGGCCTCGTATACCAATATTCCCCAGGGATCATATAAGTTTAAGCTCAAATATCGGAATGCCGCCGGCTTGTGGTCGCCGGTGACATCGAATTTGCGGATCACCATCGTTCCCCCATTTTGGTTAACCTGGTGGTTTAAAATATTAGCTGCTTTGTGTTTTATAGCAGGTTTATACTACTTCTATAGAATGCGTATCCGCGCCATTAAATCACGACAGATGATACTCGAAAAACTCGTAGAGGAGCGCACCGAAAGTCTGTCGAAAATGACAATTAACGAGCGTGAATCGCGTGAAGCGGCTGAAAAAGCGCGGGAAGAAGCTGAAATGGCAAATAAAGCTAAAAGTATTTTCCTGGCTACCATGAGCCACGAGATCCGCACGCCTATGAATGGCGTTATTGGCATGTCGGAACTATTATCTGATACTTCATTAACACCTGAACAAGAAGAATATGTTGAAGCGATCAAAAGCTGCGGCGACGCTTTGCTGGGCGTGATCAGCGATGTACTCGATTTTTCAAAGATCGAATCGGGTAGCATGGAAATTGAAGCACAAGATTTTGATTTGAGAGATTGTGTAGAAGGAGTGTTGGACGTTTTTGCCGGAAAAGCATCCGAAATTGACCTCGTTTACCAGATCGATCACCACCTGCCATCGCAAATCATCGGCGATCCGCTGCGGTTGAGGCAGGTACTGATCAATTTGGTAAGCAATGCTATAAAATTTACTAATAAAGGCGAAGTATTTATCAGCGTAAAAATTGCTGAACAGAAAGGTGAAGAGCTGGCCCTTGTGTTTAGTGTACGCGATACCGGTATTGGTATACCTGCCGATAAGTTGGATAAGTTATTTAAGGCGTTTTCGCAGGTTGACTCAAGCACAACGCGGAAATATGGCGGATCGGGCCTCGGCCTGGTAATAAGCGAGAAATTGATCAGTCTGATGGGCGGCGAAATAAATGTTGAAAGCAAGGTAGGTGTAGGAACAACATTCTCTTTTACTATAAAGTCGAAAGTTGGATCAACATCGCAGCGCAACTATGTATATCTGAATGCTGCGGAGCTAAAGGGAAAGCATATACTTGTTGTTGATGACAATGCAACCAACAGGGATATCCTGGAAAACCAGCTTACTCAGTGGGGGTTTGTTCCGCATATAGCTGAATCAGGGGAGCGCGCGTTAGAGATGCTTTCGTCAACCCACCCTGTTGACCTGGTGATCTCTGACATGAATATGCCGCAAATGGACGGCGTGCAACTGGGCAGAAAGATACGGGACAGATATCCGTTTCTACCGATGATCCTGTTAAGTTCGATGGGTAATGAACAAAGCAGGAAGGAAGCACATTTGTTTAGCGCTATATTAACCAAACCTGCCAGGAACCAGGTATTGTATAAACAAATAGCCGAACAACTGAAATCAAAGGAAACTCCCGTAAAGGTGCCGCAGCCGGCTAAATCACAGTTTTCACCGGATTTTGCGAAGCAGTTCCCGATGCATATTTTAATTGCTGAAGATAATATCGTAAACCAAAAGCTTGCCAGTCATATATTTACTAAAATGGGGTATGCGCCGGACGTTGTCGAAAGTGGCCACGAAGCGCTGAATGCGATGGTTGGTAAAAAGTACGACATTATATTTATGGACGTGCAGATGCCCGATATGGACGGTCTTGAAGCGACACGCTTTATTCGTGAACATATGCAAGATCAGCCGGTCATTATAGCGATGACCGCGAATGCTATGCCCGAAGATAGAGAAGCATGTTTGGCAGCGGGGATGAATGGCTATCTGAGTAAGCCCATGAGAATAGTCGAGATCACCGATATTTTGGAAAAATGGGGAACCCATGTAAATATGAATTTGACAAAGGAGCAAATATAATCCTGCGCGATTTACCGGATAATGACGTAAAATCATTGTTATATAATTCATACTAAGCGGAGAAAAAAGGTAATTTTACGGTTTATCAACCTTTTATTTTATGAAACCGTTATTTAAATTCCTTTTTTGCTGTTTAACATTTCTAACCCTCATTTCTGCCACCCAAAGTGCCGGCGCGGCGGATAAATTCTATTACGAGTTAAAAATATATCATCTCAAAACCCGGGCCCAGGAAGACCGGCTGGACAACTATTTGCAAAATGCCTACATCCCAGCCATGCACAGGATGGGCGTTCAGCATGTAGGTGTATTTAAACCTGTTGATGTGGATACAGCTGACCGGCGGGTTTATGTGCTGACGCCTTTCGCCACCTGGAATCAATTTGAGAATGCCGGTCAAAAACTCCTGGGTGATCAGCAATATGTATCAAGTGGTGCTGAATATATCGACGCACAGTATAAGGATATTCCTTACACACGGATGGAAACGATCGTTCTGCGCGCATTCCCAAAAATGCTTGCACCCGCAGTTCCAAATCTTACCGGGAATAAAACCGACCGCGTTTATGAGCTGCGCAGCTACGAAAGCGCAACCGAAAAATATAACCTGAATAAAGTGCGTATGTTTAACGTGGGTGATGAGGTAGCGTTGTTTAAACGTCTTGGTTTTAATGCCGTTTTTTATGCCGAGGTATTGGCAGGAAGCCATATGCCTAACCTGATGTACATGACCACTTTTAATGACCGTGCGGACAGGGATAAGCATTGGGCGACGTTTTCGGCCGACCCGGAATGGAAGACTTTGGTAGCGAAACCTGAATACCAGCATAACGTTTCAAAAGCTGATATCATGTTTCTGCACCCTACTGCATACTCTGATTTTTAATGCTTGAAAAGCGTGATTATGATGCGATAATAGTCGGCTCGGGCCCAAACGGTTTGGCCGCTGCCATTTTATTGCAACAGAACGGGCTTTCAATTTTATTAATCGAGGGTAAAGCAACTATAGGCGGCGGGCTGCGTTCCGCGGAACTGACTTTGCCGGGCTATATGCATGATATCTGCTCGGCCGTGCATCCGCTTGCTGTGGCATCGCCTTTTTTTTCGCAGCTTCCGCTGGATAAATTCGGACTGGGGTACATCTACCCCCAAATAGCGGCGGTGCACCCTTTCGACGATGGAACAGCCGCTGTACTAAAAGGTACTGTTGATGAAACGGCCCGCTTACTGGGTTTAGACGAACAGGTTTACCGCGAATTAATGGGTCCAATAGTAAACGACTGGCCGTTAATAGCGGACGATATTTTAGCACCCTTACATTTCCCCCAACATCCCATGGCAATGGCACGGTTCGGATTGAAGGCATTGACTTCGGCAAGCCACTTGTCAACGCGATTTAAAACCCCTGGGGCAAGAGCGTTTTTTGCCGGGATGGCCGGGCATTCAATACAGCCTTTGACCAATACAGCAACTTCGGCAATAGCGCTTGTATTATTGGCTTCGGGCCATGTAAAAGGCTGGCCGATACCGAAGGGCGGCTCCGGCCGGATCGCCGATGCATTGGCAGCTTATTTTATTTCGATAGGCGGCAAAGTTGAAACCAACCTATACATAAGTTCATTGGCGCGATTGCCATCGGCGCACGCCGTATTATTTGATGTTACGCCAAAGCAGTTGCTGCAAATAGCCGGCCACAAGTTTTCATCGCTCTATAAATGGCAGTTAGAACGTTACCGTTATGGCATGGGCGTTTTTAAAGTCGACTGGGCGCTTGATGCGCCGATCCCATTTAAGGCACAAGATTGTAAGCGGGCCGGAACGGTTCATATTGGTAATTCATTTGAAGAGATCGAGAATGCCGAGCAGCAAATATGGGATGGTATCCACCCTGAAAAACCGTTTGTGCTGCTTGCACAGCCGACCATAGTTGATCCGTCGCGTGCCCCCGCAGGCAAGCACACCGCCTGGGCTTATTGCCATGTGCCCAATGGTTCCGGAACGGATATGACCGAAGCCATTGAAAACCAGGTCGAGCGCTTCGCGCCGGGTTTTAAGGAAATTATCCTGGCCCGGCATACCATGAATACCGTTCAAATGGAAACTCACAATCCCAATTATATCGGCGGCGATATAAACGGGGGAGCTCTCGATATAGGCCAGCTTTTTACCCGCCCGGCATTGCGATGGTCGCCTTATAAAACCTCCGCTAAGGGAATATATATCTGCTCCTCATCAACCCCTCCTGGCGGGGGGGTGCACGGCATGTGCGGTTATCATGCGGCAAGGCAGGCATTAAAGGACGTCTTTGACCGCTGATTTTTTTGATTGCATTGATTTACTTATTAAAAACAACCAGCGCAATGTGTATCAGCTGTATCACCTGTATCTCTCTCAACAAATGATACACCCGGCATAATACAATAATTATTAACTAAACAATATTGATTGATAAATAGTTAGTTATATTTATTAATTATTAACCTAAATAAAGAAATTATGGAAACTAAACCTCTGACAAGGTATGTTGCCGAACTCGTCGGTACATTTTGCCTCGTATTGTTCGGATGCGGGGCAGCGGTTATCGCGGGAGCTAATTCTACAGACATTCCGCCCTCCGGTATCGGACTGCTGGGTATTTCCCTGGCTTTCGGCATTAGTGTGGTCGTAATGGCTTATACCATTGGCCCTATTTCGGGGTGTCATATCAACCCTGCCATTTCAATTTCTATGTTGGCTGCGGGCAAGTTATCCGTTAAGGATACCGTAGGTTATGTTATCTCGCAATGTATCGGCGCTGTCCTGGCATCCGGTCTGTTATACCTGATCGCGTCAGGCCGCCCGGACTTTTCCATAGGTGAATACGCATTGGGCTCAAACGGCTGGGGCGCCGATTACCTGGGTAAATACTCAACGCAATCCGCGTTCATCGCCGAAGCGGTATTCACGTTTCTTTTCCTGGTGGTTATTTACGGAACGACTGCTAAAAGGGCCAACCCTGCAATGGCCGGTTTGGCTATTGGTTTATCGCTTACTTTAATTCACCTGGTTGTAATACCTATAACCGGCACTTCTGTAAACCCGGCAAGAAGCCTTGGGCCAGCAATTTTTGCAGGCGGGAAAGCGCTTGGCCAGCTATGGCTATTTATTGTCGCACCGATACTAGGCGGGTTAGTAGCCGCTGGTTTCTGGAAAGTCGTTATGGAACAAAAGGAAACAATTACCAAAAAGACAGTTGAAGTTCACGAAGATATTTCAATTAACCGCGTTTAAAAATATCTCCGGCCTGTCCTTAGCGGGCCGGAGATATTTTTCTAAATAACACTCATTATTTCCCCTCCCGGTTTTTCCGGGCCTGGTTTCAGGCAACCATTCCAATCGTTGCCACGTATTTTAAATTGAATTGGTTAACGTCAGTTTTTTGACGATCGGCCTGTCACCTTTAGTACGCTCTGAAGCCATTGAAGCAAATTCTGTCAGGTATTTTTTCTATTTTAAGTAGCAGGGAAAAAGTAAAGCTCGGCCAGTTCATACTATTTGACCTGGCTATCGGCGTCCTTGATATAACATTTTTGGGACTGCTGCTCGTCATCATAAATTTTTACACCAAAAATTTGCCGGCCGCTAAAATTGCGTTTCTGCCGGCTGTGCTGTTTAGCCCCAATTCAATAGCTCTCATCGGTGTTTTTTTGATCCTTTTCAGCCTTAAAAACTGGGCGGCTTTTCTTGGGTTGAAGTCACAGCATCATTTTTTTTACGCGGTCGCGTCCAGGTTATCCAAACGAAATATACTGTCCTATCTCACGGCCGACTATAGCCATTTTGTGAACATCGATTCATCCGTACAGGTCCGCCGCATCAGCCATCAGCCGGTTGAATTTAGCCATTACATCCTAACAAATTTTCAACAGGTAGTAGCTCAAATTATTTTGATCTTTTTTACCATTTGTGCTATCCTGTTTTACCACCCTTCGCTTTTCCTGTTATTGTTTTTGGTTTTATTGCCGCCGGTAGTTGCACTGGCCTGGTTTATTAGAAGAAAATTAAAGAGCCTGCGGGCTAATATTAAAGCCGCGAACCAGCGAACTATTCAGCACCTGAATGAAGCCCTATCAGGTTATGTGGAAAGCAATATTTATGATAAAAACGGTTTCTTCATCAACAGGTATTATAGTTACCAGGAACAGTTGAATGAAAATATTGCCACACAGCAAACTTTGCAATCGCTGCCTTCCCGGCTTATCGAGATATTCGCGGTCTTAGGTTTTTTTATACTTATCGTGATCAATAAGTGGTCGGCAAATATGCCTGCTGTTGATTTGCTTACGATCGGGATTTTTATGGCCGCTTCCTATAAGATCATCCCCGGGGTAGTGAAAATATTGAACTGTACAGGCCAAATGAAAACTTACCAGTTTACGTTAACTGATCTTTTACCGGTACAAGCTGATAACATAACCAACAAGCCCCGGTTTTCACATCCGATAACATCACTAAAATTTAAACAGGTTTACTTTAAATACAAGGATCAGCCGGTTGTAAATCATGCCAGTTTTGAGTTGGTTCCGGGTGATTTTGCAGGAATATCGGGCGTATCGGGCCGTGGGAAAACCACGCTGATTAATCTCTTGCTGGGTTTTTTGGAACCCGACTGCGGCGCGATACTGTTAAATGATAAAATCATAACCACGGGAGACCGGAAGGCATACTGGAACAGGATATCATACGTAAAACAGCAACCTTTTTTTATCCACGACTCTATTATCAAAAACATAACCCTGGATGACGAAATGTATGACGAGGCTAAATTAAGCGAAGTTATAGCCTTTTGCGGGATCGATAAGTTACTGGATAAATATCCCGGAGGGTATGAGACGACAATAAAGGAGAACGGGAAAAATATAAGCGGGGGCCAACGGCAAAGGATCATGCTGGCCCGGGCTTTATACCATGATTTTGACCTGCTGATACTGGATGAGCCTTTTGGCGAAATGGACGATCAGTCGGAGTGTGGCATTCTTAAACAATTGCAATTACTCGCGCAGCGGGGGAAGATGATCATCTTCATTACACACAATAAAAACAGTCTGTCTTTTTGTAACAAAATCTTGTCGCTCGATGAAAAGTAAACAGGAAACATTGGTTATTCTTACCCCCGGTTTCCCGAAAGACGAAGCCGACAGTACCTGTATTCCTGCCTTGCAGGTTTTTGTGAAGGGATTGAAAGAGGTATGCCCCGGCCTGGACGTTATCGTCCTTACTTTTCAATACCCATTTAAAAAAGGCAAGTACAAATGGCACGGGATAAAAGTGATCTCCATTGGCGGCAAAAGCAAAGGGGGGCTTTTTCATGTGGTAACCTGGGTAAAGGCCTGGGCGACCCTGCAAAAATTGAACAGAACACGCCACCTGATAGGGCTGCTAAGCTTTTGGCTTGGCGAGTGTGCTTTCGTCGGCAGTTATTTTGCAAAATTTCACAGACTAAATCATTACTGCTGGCTGGTTGGCCAGGACGTTAAAACCGGTAATAAATATTTTAACTGGGTAAAACCCAAAGGTGATTCGCTGATTGCTATGTCTGATTTTTTGGCGACGCAATTTAAAACGAATTATAAAGTATCACCACTTTATGTGATACCCTTCGGCGTGGATACCTCTTTATTCGGAGCCGCCTCACCGCATCGGGATATTGATATTTTAGGCGCAGGGTCGTTGATCCCGTTAAAGCAATACGAACTTTTTATAGAGACGATCGGTTTTGTGAAGGAGTTTTTCCCAGGGATCAAAGCTGTGCTTTGCGGAAAAGGGCCGGAGATGGAGCGGTTAAAAGCTATGGCCGTGTCGCTGCATCTTGAAAACAACCTGAGATTTACCGGCGAACTGACACACCAGGAAGTGCTGGCATTTATGCAGCGGTCAAAAATATTCTTGCATCCGTCGATGTACGAAGGGTTTAGCACGGTGCTGTCTGAAGCTTTATATGCGGGTGCGCATGTAGTTTCATTTTGTAAGCCCATGGAAAAGCAATTCAGGAATCACTATGTCGTAAAAACGACTACAGAAATGAATGAGCAGGTTTTAACCGTCCTCCGCGCGAAAAAGCTGGATCACCGGCCGGTTTTGTTGTACCCGGTTGAGCAGATCGCAAAAAACGTGATCAGTTTATTTGTTTGATCATGGTGTTTACCAGTTGGTTGTATGATCTAAAAGAGTAATAAGATGTCACATAAAATACCCTTTTCGCCTCCGCGCATCGATCAGAAAATAATTGATGAAGTTGTCGATACCTTAAAGTCCGGCTGGATAACTACAGGACCTAAAACCAAACTGTTTGAAAAACGCCTGACTGAATATACAGGGGCAAAGGCAACCTTATGCCTCAACTCGGCTACAGCCGGTTTAGAGATGATGTTAAGATGGTTCGGTGTGGCTGAAGGGGACGAAGTTATATTACCGACATATACCTACAGCGCAACTGCCAACGTAATTATACATTGCGGCGCAAAACCTGTTTTTGTTGATATCGGCGATGATTTTAATATAAACGTTGAAGCTGTACGCCGGGCCATTACCGTGAAAACTAAAGTGATAATACCCGTTGATTTTGGCGGATGGCCGTGTGATTACGATAAGGTCAATAGCCTGGTGCGCGAAGAAAAAATTGTAAGCTTGTTTAATCCGCTTACCGAAAACCAGCACAAATTGGGTAGGATACTGGTGCTTTCAGACGCTGCGCATTCTATCGGGGCAAGCTATAAAGGTAAAAAAACGGGCAGCCTTACAGATGTCAGTGTTTTTTCTTTTCACGCCGTTAAAAACATCACAACTGCCGAAGGTGGTGCAGTATCTCTGAATTTGCCCTTTCCGTTTGATAATAATGAGATTTATACATCCTTATCTATAAAAACCAATCACGGCCAAACTAAAAGTGCATTCGCCAGGGTAAATGCCGGAGCATGGAAGTATGATATTGTTGAAGCTGGTTATAAATTCAATATGACCGATATAGCTGCGTCAATAGGCCTTGTTGAGTTGGAAAGATACGAACGCGATACATTGATCAGGCGAAAAACAATAGCAAACAGCTACAACCGGCTGCTGAAAAAATATGAGTGGGCGGTTATACCGGTCTTAAAAAATAATGAAAGAGAGTCGTCCTATCATTTGTACCCGTTAAGGATTAAAAATGTGACCGAACAGCAACGCGACAGTATAATTGAAACACTTGCTTTAAAGGGGGTGGCTGTTAACATGCATTTTATCCCAGTTCCGATGATGACTTATTATAAGGGCTTAAATTATGATATAGCCGATTACCCGGATACGTACCGGCATTACAAAGCCGAAATCTCGCTGCCGGTGTTTTACGATCTTAGTTTAGCTCAAATTAGGGCAGTTGTACGGGCATTGGCCGATGCCGTTGAAGAATTGAATATTGACAATCCCGCCGAAGGGAGTTTATCGCGCTACAGCGAATCGGCAATGGCCTGAATTTTCCGGGCGATGGCATCAAATGAGAGATTTTGATTGAACCAGGCCAGTGTCTTAATCCGCCTTTCGGATGTATCCATAGTTTGCGACTTTACCAAAGCCGATAATAACGCGTGCTGGTTTCCTGGTTCATATAATAGTCCGCATTCCCCGTTGTCCGTTATTGCCCTGAAAGCGGCGATGTCGGTGACAATGGGGATACAGCCGCATGACATGGCTTCGCAAACAGCCGTGCCGCTTCCCTCGTAATGCGAACCGGATAGTATATAATCGGCGCTGTTGTACCAATACAGCAGGTTGTCGTTAGGAATTTGCCCGATTAATTTAACCGCGCTTTTATTGGGCGATTTTTCCAAAAAGGCTTTTATCTGCGGCAGCAATTCAACCGTTTGATAGATCATATATAACCTGGCCGACGGCTCCGAATCAACAAATTGCAAAAATGCCTTTATTACGTTTAAAGGGTCCTTATTTTTATTTAGCCTGCCAACCCAAAGGAAAACGGGCTGGCCCTCAACAGCGGTATGCGCCCTGGCAGTTTCTCTTTCCAGCGGATAGAAAACCGAGGAGACCTCCATTACTTCGTGGATCTTTTCAGAAGTTGCCAGGTTACCTTTTTTTACCCAGTCCAACCCCATATCGCGCGAAGCAAACAGGTAAGCATCAATACAACGATCGGCTATTTTTTGCAGGTATTTTTTAATGCCTGTAAATGGCTTTTCAGCGTGGTTTTGTACAATGATCTTTACCTTTTTTCTGAGCGTTAAACGCAATTGTATCACCTGCAGCGGATAATGCAGTCCCTGTATGAAAACCACGTCCGGTTGCCGTTTTTTTATGAAATAGTGTAATTTAAAAGGAAAGCGCCTGGCGAGCTTTGAGAAACGCTTGAAATAATACTGCACACCTTTATATATCAGTTGGCCTTCAAAGTCAATTTGCTCAATGCTTATAACCGTGTTGTTTTTGCTTAGGGACTCCAGTACGCCGCCGTAAAATCGGATATGGTGCAGCCATCCCTCCGGTCGGTTAAAGTCTTTTGAGTACACATAACTTGCAAAAACAAATTTCATCGTTAGGAAAAATTAGCGCCGGGCACTTCATCCGGCCCGGTCAAACTCACCGGGAAATCGACGGACAGATTATATTTCCGGATGCTTTGCATCAACCGGGGCAAATCGCCTTGTATATATTTGCAGGTGCCGTTTAAATAAACCCGGCTGAAATTGTTTATAGCGATATCGGTTAATTGCGGCAACAACTCTTCATCAAACAGCCTTATATTTCCCCGGTGAACAACCAGCAATATTTCTGAAGGGCTCAGACTGAAAAAGGAGTCAAAGCCGGCTTGGTCTTGTTTTATTTTAGCTACAACAATATCAGCGTCCTTTCCGGCCGAAATATCACCGCAGTTCAATCCCCAGGTAGCTGCGGCGTTCTGATTCAAGGTATGGTAGAGTGCTTTGTCGCTGATCAGCCTGGTTTCTCTGGCTAAAGTTAAATGTTCCCAAATATTCCAGGTACTCGTCAACGTTGAGTCGGTTCCGAACAATATTTCGGTATGATCTTTTAAAAGATTGAGCCGGGAGGTTTTATTTAATAAAAAGTAGTTGGATTGCGGGCACCAGATGATTGCTTCAAATTTCTTTGCCTGTTCTTCCGACATGGCTACTCCGTGTATGCCGATCAATTTTTTATGTAACAGGTTCCAGCGGATTAATTGGTCGATTTCGCGATATGAAGGCCAGTCGTCGCCTTCGCCAACGTGCACCACGGCGGGCAGGTTTATTTTAAGCGGGTTATTTAACCTGAGTTTCCAATTTTTTTCAAAACGAACCGAGTGCAGGCAATGCGTATCTTCAAAAATAGTGATCAGGTCGTTTTTTAAATTCAATCTGTCACCATGGTTTACAACCGTTGTAACGCCGCAAAGCAGGTTTTTGAATACGCCCCACTCCGCACGCAGCAAAAGCGGGATTTTTAATACACCGGTTATTTCTTCCTTATAATTGGTGTGGATATAATTTCCCCACTCGGTATAATTGTTATATACCCGGTTGCCCAGTTGTGGGAACAGGTTAAAATCTAAATGGTCGTGCGAGTTAATTATGCCCGGGAAAGCGAGCGCATTTTTAAAAGTCAACTGTAAATTATCAGTAGAGCCGGGGCCTTCGGCAGGTGTTACACCCCGGATCTTTTCGCCAATGATCCGGATATCAACAGGATCGGTTTCATCGATCATTTTTAGGTGCTTCAGGATCATTACACCCTCCTGAAATGCATTCCATAAATGACAGGAAGCCCTTTGAATTTTTGATAAACAGCCAATGCATTTTGCTGCAGGTAATAATGTTTAACAGATTCATCGATATTCAATTCCTCATGGCCAACCATGTTAAAATTGTTTCTTAGAAGTATATCCCTGATCGTTGCGGTTGAGTGTACAAAGTTCCGGACTGCAATGCGGGCGCCTTGATGACTGAAAGTTCTTTTGCCGCCAACCGCCAAAATATCCGGGTGGAAATCAGTGATGATGAGGTCGCCTTTGCTGCTTAATATCCTGCGCCAGGCCAGCAGCGCTTCTTCAATATTTTCGATATGGGCAACTGTCAGGGTAGATATGATCACATCGAACGCCTGATCTTTAATCTTATTAAACAGGTTATCAGTAATTACTTCAGTTTGCGCGCCGGGGAATTTGAGCTTTAACTTTTCAAGCATGCCGGGCGAAACGTCGAATCCGGTTACGCTTGCGGGTTTTTCATCAAAAATTTTTGGCCAGTGCCTGCCTGTTCCGCATCCGATATCGGCGATATTTTTATTGTTGATATCGACGTTACCCAGTAAATTATTAAATAAAAATTCGTCCAGGTCAAGCATCAGGTTGCCCGGCTGCGAATCATAATTGGCCGCCCACAAGTCGTAAGCTTCAACGGCCTCCTTTTCATTGACCGGCGAGGCTATCGCGTGCTTGTTAAAATATCTTTTTAAGGTTTTAATCAAAGTCCTTGTAACTATTGCAACTGTTATAATAAGCGTTACGGGGCATTAATTATAAAGGTTGCTCATTCCAATTATTTTTCGATTGGCAGGCAACTGTATCTTTTACCCGGGCGTATTTATGAATAGGCACAGGTGGTTATGTGCTTAAGGTTTATTGTACTGGTTTAATAGCGGTGGGGTAAAACCCATCGCTATTTGTACTAACCATGTATGCCAACAGCCTGATTGTTTAAATTATGATATGAACAAAATATTACTGTTTAACCCCAGGAGCGCGGTTGCGAAACACCGGATCCCAAATTCCATTTTAAATATTGCCGCTGCTATAGAGGGAAAGTACGAGTGGGTGGTGGTTGATGGTAACTGCGAGAACGAGCCGCTTACCAAAATAGAATCGTATTTAAAAACCGGCGAATACAAATACCTGGGCTTTACCGTGATGCCAGGCCCGCAATTAAGGCAAGCTATTCCGCTTGTAAAAGCTATCAAACAACAGTTTCCTAATACAATAATGATATGGGGTGGTTATTTCCCTTCAAGCCATCCAAAAGTGATACTGGACTCGGGCTACGTCGACTTTATTATCAATGGCCCAGGCGACCACGCGTTTCCGCAACTGATCGATGCTCTGGAGAACAATACCCCTTATGAATTCATAAAAAACCTGATCTATAAAGCCGGGAATGAAATTGTAAAAACAGCGAAAGAAGACCTTATTGACCAGGATTCCCTGCCGGCTTTACCCTATAATAAGCTAAATCAATTTTATGCTATAGGGAAACAATACCTGGGTAAAACCTTTTTGGGAGAAAAGACATTGGCTTATCACTCGAGTATAGGCTGCCCGTTTACCTGTTCGTTTTGTGCCGTGGTACCCATTTATGAAGCCCGGTGGAAGGCAAAATCGGCGCAAACTGTTTATAACGATGTGAAATACATTAAAGATAAATGGGGCGCGGATGCTATCGAGTTTCACGATAATAACTTCTTTGTTTCAGAGAAAAGAACAGTGGAATTCGCAAACCTGATCAAACCCGAAAAAATGTCGTGGTGGGGGATGGCCCGTATTGACACCATGGATAAGTTCAAAGATTCGTCGCTGGCTTTGATCAGGGAGGCGGGATGCAAGATCATTTTCTTCGGAGCCGAAAGCGGTAATAATTTAATTCTTGAACAGTTGGATAAGGGCGGAACGCAAACCGGCGACCAGATCATCAGGTTTGCCGAGCGCTTAAAGAAGTTTGATATCATACCTGAATATTCATTCGTTTTAGGAACACCGGCTCCTACTCCCGAGCAAGTGCAGGCGCAAATTGACTTTGAAATTGATTTCATAAAACAGGTAAAGCAGGTAAATCCGCGAACAGAAATTGTATTATACACCTATAGCCCCGTACCAACCGAGGGGTCAACTTTATACAAACAAGTGCAGGCTGCCGGATTTAAATACCCCCAGATTTTGGAAGATTGGGTAAGCCCGGCATGGGAAAACTTCGATATGCGGAAAAACCCGCTTACGCCCTGGTTAACCCCTGAAATGATCGATAAGATAAGGGATTTTGAAACCGTTTTAAACGGCGTTTACCCTACGGTAACCGATATCCGACTTAACGTTTTAAAGCGAAAAGCGATACAAATGGTTGCCGGGTTACGGTATAAGGCCAACCTTTACAAATACCCCTACGAAATAAAATTACTGCAAAAAGTTTGGAGATACCGGCAACCGGAAATACAAGGTTTTTAACTATTGAATGGTGAAAGTAACTGAAGATAACAAGGAAAGCAGCGCGCAATTGCTCGATCCGGGTTTCGGAGACCTGTATATCGAGGTGCGCCGGAAGGAAAAACGGGTGTTATCAGATTGCCAGGTCATGTTTTTGCCGGACATTGAACCATCCCATATTTATTTTGATGAATGGCAACTGCGCAAACGATCATCCAAACGGCTGATTGCTTATCTTGAAAAGAAGAATCAACCCTTAAAAATCTTAGAAATAGGCTGCGGGAATGGTTGGCTGTCCTCTAAATGCGCAGCGATTGCGGGGTCGGAAGTGACCGGCATTGATGTCAGCGACGAAGAAATTACCCAGGCCAAACGCTTATTTAAAAAGGATAACCTTGAATTCAGGTTGGATAGTTTTGACCCGGAAAAGTTTTCGGGGGGAAAATTTGATATCATTTTATTCGCGGCGTCAATACAGTATTTCCCGTCAGTAAAAACCATCTTGTGTGATGCTTTATCATGTCTGAGTGAAAAGGGAGAAGTTCATATTCTCGACTCACATTTTTATAAACGCAACGAGATCCAAGGTGCCGCTAAAAGAACCAAAGATTATTATTCAGCATTAGGCTACCCCGAAATGGCCGCCTATTACTTTCATCATGCTATAGATGATCTGGATGAGTTTAACTGGGAGGTGCTGGCTAATCCCCGCGGTATATATAACAAATTCACAAAAAGGGAGCCATTTTATTGGATAGTAATAAAGCATTAGCAATATGTTTGGGCAATCATTATATAAAACGGCTAACCGCTATCTTACCTTACAAACAAGCAGGATCACTGCATTGCCTATTGTGATATTGATGCCGCATAGTGCATGTAATTGCCGGTGTGTGATGTGTGATATATGGAAGGATAACAAAAATCTTAAACAACTTACCGAAAGCGATATAGCCGGCTTATTAAGTTCATTAAAAAAATTTGGGACGCAGCAGGCTGTGATGTCCGGCGGGGAAGCTTTGCTGAACGCCAATTTTTTTAAGCTGTGTGAGCTGATCAAAAGCCGGGACATAAAAGTAACCCTGCTCACCACGGGCCTCACAATAAAGAAAAATGCGATCCAACTGGTGGAGTGGGTGGATGACCTGATCGTTTCGCTTGATGGCGATGAGGCGCTTCATGATGCTATCAGGAATATCCCCGGCGCTTTTAATAAATTAAAAGAAGGTGTAGAGGCACTGCGGTACCTTAATCCCAATTATAGGATCACTGCCAGAACGGTTATACACCGGCTCAATTTCAGAAACTGGGAGGCGATCATTCGTGAAGCAAAGCAGATCGGAATCGACCAGGTTAGTTTTTTACCTGCCGATGTAAGCAGCCACGCCTTTAACCGGCAAATGGCCTGGGAAGAACCGAAACAAAATGAAATACTGCTATCAAAAAGCGAGCTGCCCGAGCTGCAGGAGATAATCACCAGGATTTTAACTAATGACGCTGATTTTACTTCGGGATTTATCGCCGAATCACCGGCGAAAATCCAGAATATTTACCGGTATTACGCAGCATATTACAATTTAAATCCTTTTCCTTTCAAAAAGTGCAATGCCCCGTGGGTGTCAACCGTAATAGAGGCCGACGGCAGCGTACGCCCCTGCTTTTTTCACGATGCGATAGGGAATATAAGAGATTCGTCGTTAGGTGCGATCTTAAACAGTAGCGAAGCAATTAATTTCAGGAAAAGTCTTGATATGAGTAAAAACACAACCTGCGTAAAATGTGTGTGCTCGTTAAACCTATCACCTTTTACAAAGCTGGCATAGTTTATTAGGTATGGAAAATATCCTGTTTACACATTCTTACTTTTTACGGCTCGATCCCAAACAATGGCAGCTGGGGCAGCCGTACCCACCCCTGGGCACGCTGATTGCGGCCGCAGTTATGCGGGAGAATGATTACCGGGTATCCCTTTTTGACAGCATGTTTGTAGCTAATCCTGATGAGGTGATCGATGCCCTGGAAAAAAGCAGCCCGAAGTTTTTTGTTATTTATGACGACGGCTTTAATTATCTCACCAAAATGTGCCTCACCAACATGCGTGAAGCTGCCTTCAGGATGTGCGGGCTGGCAAAGGCCGCCGGGTGTACCGTTATCGTTTCCAGCTCGGATGCAACGGACAGGTACGATAGCTACCTGAAAGAAGGGGCCGACTTTGTAATTATAGGAGAAGCGGAGCATACGCTATTGGAGCTCGTTAACGCTGTTGAACATGATTTTGGTGATTTTTCAGGCATAAACGGGCTTGCCTATATAAAAGAGGGCGAGATGGTCAAAACTGCCGGCCGGCCGGTGTTTAAAGACCTGGATAGTTTGCCATTGCCCGCCTGGGATTTGGTTGATATGGAATTATACAGACAAACTTGGATAAAACACGCGGGGTACTTCTCGTTAAACATGAGCACTACCCGGGGCTGCCCCTTTAAATGTAACTGGTGCGCCAAACCCATTTATGGCAACCGATATAATTCAAGGAGCCCCGAAAATGTTGTTGAGGAGATAAAATTACTCAAACAAGACTTTCAAATTGACCATATATGGTTTTGCGACGATATTTTTGGATTGAAGCCCGGCTGGGTGTTGGAATTTGCCCGGCTTTTGCAAAAGGAGAAAATCCAGATAAGATTTAAGATACAATCCAGGGCCGACCTGCTGGCACACGAAGATACCGTAAAGGCACTGGCCGCATCCGGCTGCGAAAATGTTTGGATAGGCGCCGAAAGCGGGTCGCAAAAGATACTGGATGCTATGGATAAGGGGATTACCATTAACCAAATTCGTCTGGCTACGCAGCTGATGAAGAAACACAGAATAAAGCCTTCGTTTTTTATACAATTTGGGTACCCGGGAGAAGTGAAAGCAGATATAAATCAAACTATCAGAATGATAAACGAGTTGCTGCCATTTGAAATAGGCATCTCTGTCTCGTACCCCTTGCCGGGAACATCGTTTTATGAAAAGGTAAAGGCCGAACTGAAGCAAAAAACCAACTGGACCGATTCCGACGAAATGGCCCTGATGTTTAGTAATACTTACCCGCCGTCCTATTATAAACAGTTGCACCGGTATGTCCATCAAAACTATCATCAGCACCTGGCTAAAAACAGTTTTGTTAAATTGCTCAGGCATCCATTTACGGTTGATCCGAAAAATTTAAGGAAAGCGCTGTCGGTCTTTTACCATGCACCGGCTACTATTATCGAAAAATTTAAATTACAACAGCTGGAGGGCGTATCGCGATGAAAACGCTGGCTATTAATAATGAAAGTAATGCTGAAGCAGCGTTTACCGCCCAGTCTGATGTTTTTGATCAGATATACTCCGGCAATACCATTATCAATTACAAACGGGAGCGGGTGCGCAGCCACGTATTGCGATGTTTACCGTCAAACAGTTCGATACTGGAACTAAATAGCGGTACAGGTGAAGACGCACTGTTTTTTGCGCAAAAAGGGCACAAAGTGCACGCTACGGATATATCAGCAGGTATGCAGCGGGAACTAAGGCAAAAAATTGAAGCCGCGGCGCTGGGGGATCGTGTGAGCACCGAAATTTGTTCGTTCACAAATTTGTCACAGTTAAAAAGCACCGAGCCTTATGATCTCATTTTTTCCAACTTTGCCGGGTTAAATTGTACCCATGAATTAGATAAAGTGCTTTTATCATTCGATGCGTTACTTAACCCGAACGGTGTTATTACCCTGGTTATTTTGCCGAAATTTTGCTTGTGGGAGACATTGCTCGTTTTCAGAGGTAAATTTCGGACGGCCTTCCGGCGGTTTTTTAGCGCCAAAGGCCGTAAAGCGCATATTGAGGGCGTTAATTTTAAGTGCTGGTATTATAATCCCTCGTTCGTCATTAGCAGGTTAAAAGACAAATTTGACTTATTAAGCATTGAAGGCCTGTGTACCATAGTTCCGCCGTCATACATCGAAGGCTTTGCAGAAAAGCACCCAGCTGTTTATAGGTTTCTAAAAGCAAAGGAAGACAAGCTAAAATCCCGCTGGCCGTGGAAATATATTGGCGATTATTATATTATATCGCTTAAAAAGAGATAGCTCAATTGGCAACGCCATTTTCATACGCCTGTAAAAGCCGGGCGACTTTTTCCCGGTATCTTTCGAGCAATTTGTATTGAAAATTCTCAGGGTCAGGCTTCGCAAAATGCTTGCTGGTAGCCATTCCCATTACCACGCCACGGCTGTTTAATTTATTCAAACGGGTTTTTTTCAACCAACGGCTTGCAGTAATTTTCATCAGCAAATTATCAAGAGTATCGCCGGCGGCATTGTTTAGCAGCCATTCGCCGAAGCTTTTCAGCCAGGTTTTTTTTAGCGGTTTTGCAGAAGATATACGCATGTTCTTATTGGGAAGGAACGACCTGGTCCAACTATTTGCAGCGTAAAATTTCTCAAAGGTGATATCTCCCTGCAAAGGGATCAGCGTGCCTATTTCAATGGCGGTATAGATGCTTTTTTCAACGATTTCCAGCCGTTGCTCGTCTATATAGTAGTTCATGCAAAACAGGTGCTCTTTGTTGATCAAAAATGTCAATTTCTTGAAGCAGTGCATCAAGGTCCTGGCGATCCAAAGCCGGTTTTTTGCTGTAATTATAAATAGATCAATGTCTGAGTTTTCGTCAGCGAAATTTTTGGATAATGAGCCCGAAATAGCTATGCCGCGCACATACGGGAACTTTACCAGGATGTTTCCTATTTTACCCGCTATTTTGATCAGCTCAGCTGCTTTTTTGTTGCCTTCATTTCTGCGGATTACTAAGTAATGGTCGGTTTTTAAAGTGTAAAATTTGTCAAATAGATGAATTTTACCCTCGTTAAGCAGGCTGTTCAGCGCGTCATCAAAATCCTCGTAGTGGTATTTGTTTTTCAGGAATATATAAACTTCGCCGCGGGTTAACGGATAGTTGAACAGGTCGAAATAAGCCAATGTCTCCAATATGTTTTCTTTGACCTCCAACAAGCTCTTATCCATTAAAGGGTATAGTCTATTTTGCATTTTTTATCTTTTGCAGCGATGCATATTGCTTTATAATTATGACGGGATAACTGTGCCCCGGGTTGCCAGCAACCATAAATATTTATGGGG
The DNA here is from genome assembly GCA_035568395.1 of Mucilaginibacter sp. Lineage (GTDB taxonomy): Bacteria > Bacteroidota > Bacteroidia > Sphingobacteriales > Sphingobacteriaceae > Mucilaginibacter. Next base: position 415,701 of record DATMOF010000002.1, read on the forward strand.
ATACTGATAAAAAATCAGGTGGTTAACTGCCCCGTGCTTTTCAATGTTCCAATTCATATTGATGAGCAAATTTTATTTCTTTTGGCCTGGTATGTATTTTCTTTTTGATATTATCAGCCGGAGACTGTTCGTGTGAAAAAATGAAAAACGAAAAGAAGAACGCGTAGTAAAATACGCCTTTATCCACATCAAATATTGTTTCCGATAACGACACAAACGCAATGAGCATGATGAACGTGAAAAAAAGTATATCGCCTCTGCGAAACGCGAAATTGAAACCGAACGCCAAAGTTGTTAAATAACATAGCAGGCCAATTACTCCCGATTTTATTAAAAAGCTGAGGTATTGGTTATGCGCGTTCAGGTGGTTTAAAAATGAGCTGTACATCTTCTTGCTGAAGAAGCTTTCGTGCAACAGGCCGGTTTCTGAGCCCGCGCCGTAACCGATAACAGGCGATTTAGCGATCAATTCACCCGCAGCTTTCCACCGGGCTAACCGTGTATCAGTGGTTTCATTCACCTGTACCGAGGACAGATCGTCCTTCATCCCGGTTATATAACGCGCTTTAAATGTCTTCGAACTAAAAATGCCCGCAAATATCAAAACTGAAACAGAGGCGGCAATAAGTATGAACCTTTTCCGGTCCGTAGCCTTTAATAAAAAATAGGGTATACCGGCGTTGATCACGATGATCAAAACAATGAACACGGTTTTTGAACACAACTGGATCAGCCCGGCAGTTAGGATGATGCAGCAGGCCAAGTAAAATAACCGGTTATAAAATTGCCGTTCCTTTATTAAAACCGTTAGCAAATAAACCAGCGCTAAAGTTACCTGTATCGAAAAAAAAGTGGCATGCATGCCGATCGGTTCTGAGAAATTGTGATTGACAAATGCGTTTGAAAACAGCGTTAAATAAGGCAGCTTGTAATGTCGTATAACAAGAAGCGCATCCACATACAAATAAATAATTGTAGCGGTACAAACCATCACAAATGCCAACAACAATTGTGGCCTGTATTTTTTTAAATCGACCTGGTTAAGACAAAACAGCAACGGGAAAATAACAATGGTGCTCTCCCTTCCCAGTTCGTTGAATGCAACACCGGGATTTATCGTGTAAATTGTGCTCAGTAAGGTTATAAAAAATACAGATTGCAATGCAAGGGTTCTCACCTTAAATATCGGCTTAATGCGCTTTTTATTTAGATGAATGAAGGTGTGCAGCCCGAAACTTACCAGGATCAGGTGGCTGTAAAACATGTCGAATGGCAGGCTGGCCATCAACAGCATTAAGTGAAAATAACTTACCTGGTTATATAAACTATCCCTGTAAGGCAATAACTTGTTCATATCGCGATCCATAATGACATTCAAGGATAAATTCTTCGTATTGATCGATGATCTTTTCCCAGTTAAACTGGTATTTTATTTTGTGAAGGTTATTGCTTACCATAGTTTTTTCAGGCTCTTTTCTTTGAACTGTTTCCACCAGGGAGCGTACGTCGACGGCGTTTGAAAAATAAAATGCATCAGCATGCAATACCGATTTATTAAATGGGTTGTTATGCGCAGCGATCAGGGCTTCGCTCGCCATGGCTTCCAGCAGTGACGGGTTGGTACCGCCGACGCTATGCCCGTGAAAATACAGGTATGAATTATTTTGCAGGGCGCGCACTTTGCCGGTGTCGAAAATCGACCCTTTAAACTGGATACGCTCATCATTCTGGAACTTGTGGGTAATGAATTTTCCAAACCTGTTCCCAGTGTCGCCCAACACCTTAAATTTTCTGCGCGAGTTGCTTTCATTAAAACCTTCTAAAATCGCCTCGATATTATTTTCCGGCTCCATCCGGGCCATCAGCAAAAAATAGTCTTCTTTTAATGCCCCTGTATTATCCATCTGCTCCCTTTCCTCTTCCGAAAAGAGGTCGGCTCCATAAGGAATATATTTGCTATCGATACTATATTTTTCGCCGAGGTATGACTTAATAACCAGCGAGTCGGAGATATAAAACTGGCTGTACTTTACAGCGAGTTTTTCAGCGTACTTTAAAAACTGCTGTACTGATGGTGAGTATTTTGACCTTTTCCATTCGAGGCCATCCATGTTGGTTATTATAGTGCTTTTGGCCGGATAAAGCTTTCCCCAAACCGAGCTGCTGGTGTATCCCATCATCAGTATCACATCAAATTTCCTTCTGCGCGCGTCAAGCAAACAATTAAGATCGTAAATGAACTGGCCCGCAGCGCCTACCAGGTATTCGGGGTCGTAACAATGCCTTATCTCTACACCGTTCCAGCTATTTTTTTGAAAAGGATGATTGTGCGAATTATAAACCGTTACAGAATGCCCCCGTTTGACGAGGCCCTCTGAAACATATTCGGATATATGTTCAAACCCGCCGTAATTATTGGGGATGCCCCTTGTGCCTAATATGGCTATTCTTAATTTCATGCTATGGCTGCTGATTGATATGCTTTTAAAGTTTTTAATGCGGCCTGTTTCCAGGTATATTCCTTTAATATTTTTTGGCGTAAATTTTCATTGCACGGCGCCGGGCTTGCTTTTTCAACCGCCGCCAGGATACTTTTTGGGTCGTTGGGGTCACAATAAAAGGCGTCATCTTCAAAATATTCCCGGGTATCGCCTTTGTCGGTGATCACGATGTTGCAGCCCATGACCGCAGCTTCTATTGAACTAAGGCCCGTTGTTTCAAACCAACTGGGGAGGATGTGGACCTTGGCGCGCCGATAATAGGTTACCAGCTCATCCTGCGGCAACTGGCCGATAAAGCTGATATTCGGCGCTGCGATGTTGCGGCACTGTTTATAATAGCTCCGTTGATTTGGCGCAGGTGACCCGATAAGGATCAAATGAAATTTACTATTATTCAAGGCCCTGATCAGGTTGAGCTGATTTTTTATGCCTTCTATTCGCGCTACGCAAAGCACAAGCCTGTCGTTCTTTTTTATCTTATCATCAAAGTGAAAAACCTCCGGATCGGTTCCGTTCGGAACGACCATATAATTTGTGTTGCAGCGATATGTTTGCCGGATGCGCTTATATTCCGACTCGGAATTCGGCAGTATCAATTTTGCCCGGCGCAAAATTTCATTGATGCTTTTTCGCTGCCCTTTCCAGGCATAATCAAAACTGGCCAGGTGGTCGGCCCCGCGTACCCAGCGGGCCATAGTTTTCAGGTACTCAATACTGTCTGCAGATAAATAAGTGAACAGGGCACCTACACCCTTACGGTGATGTTTATCATATTCGGCATAGCTGCATAATATCGTTGAGACAACAAAAGGCTTAGTGGTTTTTTTACTGTGGTAAAGAATATCTGCCGGCCGCGTGATATTGAAAAAATGAAGCAGGTCGTATTTATCATAGGGTATTGTTTCATTTGATAACAAAACATCAGCATCCACACCCATTGCAGCGAGCTGGCGGGACGTTTGCAGGGCCTGCACCGTATCCCCGCCGGGGCTGGTATATATTGTCGACCTTGTTATAAATGCTACTTTCATCATCATTTTATTTTTTACAAGCTGGCCGGGTTAAACTTATGAAGCCAGTTAATGAGCTTTTCGGGCAAATAACTTGCGGTGTACAACAGGTAATTTTCCAGCCGGAAGGGATGCAGGTTAATGGCCCTGATTACATTCAGCCTTGCTTTTTCGGGTTGGTAATTATTCACCAGGAATTTTTTTCCGCATAGCGCGTAGTAGGCGCCCTGTTTTATTTTAGAGGAATTTTGCGTCGCGCTTATCGCGAATAATTCTTTTCCTTCGGAAGCAGTAATGCTGCGTTTTTTTAGTGTTGAATATTTAATGGACCTGAATTTACGGGTGTGCCATTTTTCATCGATCGTTATCGATTCCGGGTTTAGCCGTACTTTGATTAGCGCCTGCGAAAGATTGCAGGCCTTTTCGTTTTTCAGGATATTTACCCATAAAAAGTGATCTTCGTAAGTATAAGCATGCTCGTTATAACCCCCGTTCTCCACTATAATTTCCTTCTTGTAAATCACGCTGGAGTGGATAAACGGGCAGGTGGAAAATTTTAGCTGTTGTATTTCTTCGTTAAGATGCCCTTCGGGGTGATGTGTGAAAATAAAATGGCCGCCGGCATCCACGTAATCGGCGGCTGAGCCGATAATGCTATATTGAGGGTAAGCGGTTATAAAATCATACTGTATTTTTAGCCTGTTGGGATAGCAAATATCATCAGCATCAAACCTCGCGATATATGGCGCGCGGGCATAAGTTAACCCCCGGTTCAGTGCCGCTGCCACCCCTTTGTTCGCCTGGCTAACAAGTACTATGCGCGGGTCGCCAAATGAGCGTACGATATCAGCGGTGTCGTCGGTTGAGCCGTCATTAACGATCAATAATTCAAAATCGGTAAACGTTTGTTTGAGGACGGATTCTATCGCTTCGCTTATATATTTCGCCGCGTTATAGGCCGGCATCAAAACGGTTACTTTAGGATTATTTAAGTCCATAATGCGCCGGTTTTAGGTGAGCGGTTTCTTTGATATTTAAAAGGAGCATCAGTTCAAAAAAAACAAGTATGGACAACTGCTCGAACCAGTAATCGATAAAAAATACCGCCATTATCATGAGCAGCAAGGGTATGCCGTAAGTAAGTTTTTTAACATGCCTGGCAAAAAATCCTACATAACAAATTGCAAAGGCCAATAAACCCAGCAGCCCATATTCGGCCAGCAATTGGTTATAAACCGAATTGGGGCTGTTAACCAACGAATGCAGCCCTATGCGCCTGCTAAAAAAATTGAGATATATGTCAAGATGGTTGACCAGGAAATCCTTATTGATATAAACGCGGTTCAAAGGATATCCGCCCGCAAACCCCAGCCCGGTGGCCCGGAATGCAAGCTTTGAAGAAAAGTTGCCGACACCGTCGCCTAAAGCAATTTTGGCGGGATGCTGTTTTAAAAAAATTGCTGTTTGCGATAGTGAAATGATCTTTCCGGGCAAACCGGGCTTAAACTTTTCATCGCCGGATATACGGAGATCGGCTTTATGTGAATTTATGAATGAAATTAACCGTCGTTGCTCAGCATCGGTATCCGTGCGTGTTTGATAAGGGGGGGTATTAATGTCGGGTTTTGTAATAAATACCCGGCCGGTTTGTGTTACCGGTAAGCTACGCAGTGCCGGGCTTACCGGTGCGCTTGTTTTTTCCCTTAACGTTATTGCTGCGCCTAAACTGTCCAGGTAGTGTTTTGCGATCTTTTGCCTGGCCTCTTCAATGCCCGAAAGAGCGTTGGCTTGTATATCATTTGCGACCGGTACTTCACCGGCTTGCCGGGGTTGGACGATGTGCCTAAAGGTTTCCGCAACGTACTTATTGCTCTGGGGGGATATTTTTGCCATAAAAACCACCAAAAACATCAGGCATACCACAATAAGGCTTTTTTGATCCTTGCTGCTGTTAAAAATGAACAGGAAAGCGAGTATGGCCAGCAGTATAATATTTATAAAGTTGCTCCCGGTAAGCAACAGGACAGCCATGCAGGTAAGCACCATAAGCGGTTTTTTCCGGGTAAGAAAATAGGTTACCCCAAACGCATTTAAAACAGCGTTGGTGGTGGATGTGTCGAATGTTATCCCGCGGATATAATCGCCGGTGCCGATAAAATATTTCTGATACTGGCCCTGGTACCTGTAGGGGTTAAATGCGCCTGTTTCCCAAATGATTTGCGCAATATTATAGAAGGAGAAGATCGCGTTAAGCACAAAAAACACCAGGATGGTATTGTGGATGACTTGCGTGTCGTTTTGCTCAACTGCCAGCTTAACCTGGTGTACGGCGAGTATGCACAACAGCCAAAAGCCTATCCCGGTTAAAAAAACGACCAGGTAATTGTACCCGAAATTGTGCTGGTTGATGATGAGCCCTAAAAAACCAATGCCGATGATCAAAAAATAAAAAAGCGGCAGCCGGGAGTTTTTAAAGCTGACCCCGAACCTGAAATTGAACCGTAATAAATAGATGATGATAATGGCGGGTATTTTAACGGCCAGCTTAACATTTAAAAAAAGCATCAGGAACAGGAGGAGTTTCCAATCCACATAACTGATGGCCTTTTTTAAATTAAAACCGGGATAGCTAAAAGTCATTTCGGGGTGCAATTAAAAGCTGTCGGAAACCGGCTCTACCGGCTAGTTTCTAAAGCGATTACGGCCTTAAAATTGAAATGGTTGCCTGCTGAGAACTAACAGTTTTTACCAGTGAAACAGTTTTTTCAGGCTCTGTTGGTCGCCCCGCCTGAGTTGGGAAGAAAGGAATATCAAAGTAGCATATATAAGCATCGAAGCAGGTATTGCAAGCCGATTATCGAAAATGGCTTCTGCCGCCATACCGCTGATCATTCCGGCTATGGTGCAAATAATCAATGGCAGCCAGACCCGGCTTAATTCCGGCACTTCGTTTTTATTCATATAATATATGGCCTGTGCAATGCAGGCCGCCAGGAACGCCAATGCCGCCCCTTCATTTTTAAAAAGGGGTATCAGCACAATAACACCCACTACATTTACAAAAAAAGTAAGCACGAACGAGGTGAGTATCATCTTCAATTTCCCCTGCGCGAAAAAAATGGTCCACAGAAAATTATTCAGGTAGAGGAAGGGCATGCATAACGACAATATGAAAATGGTTTTAATGTTTACCAGCCCATATCTTCCGCCGGTTACGGCGTCGATCAATGGCGCCCAGCAAACGTTTAGCAACAATGCAACAAACACAGAAACGACCATTTCCATCCGCACTAAAAACTTCAGATCGGTACCGGCCGTACCTGATTGAAACAGTTTTGTAAAACGGGGAATAAGCAAAGGGGCAATGGCCAGCAGAGGGAGGGTTGATATCTCAAAGATCTTATATGCAAAGCTGTATTCCGCCAGTTTAATTGCCGAAACGGTAAAGCCGATGAATATCCAGTCGAAACGGGCCAGCGCCGAGGTAATTAAAACGACCCCGGTTTGCGGCAATGATTCGCGAAGCAGCTGTTTATAGCCCGTAAGGCTAAATTTGATTTTTAGCGGAATTTTTGTGGAACGGGAGAAGAGATAAATGCAAAGGATCAATTCAATAACATCGCCGGCGATAAACACGAAAACAATGTTGTGTACATTGATACTATGTATTACAAGCAGGACGACAAGCCCGCAGCACCGGATGATATTTGAAATGACCGACATCCCGGCCAGCAGCCTGAACCGTTCCATCCCGCTGGCTGCCTGCTTAAACGGTGTGGAAAAGAAGATCATTAACTTACCGATCCCTATCAGTAATATGAGGCCGTATAGCGGATTGCCCTGGTGAACCAGCGAATAGCCCGAAAGCAATAACCCGTAAAATATTACTCCTGCAAGTAATACATGACAGACGTAAAGTGAAATAACAGAAGGAATACGCGCACCCGCCGCTATCTTTTTTATTAATATCTGGTCAATGCCAAAAGATAAAACATTAAAAACCGCCAGCAGGACGGCTAAAGCCAGGTTAATCTGGCCGAAGGTGTTTTTGTCGAGCCCGGTTGACAGGATATAAAAAATACCAAGCCCGGTTACCTGGTTTATAATAAGCTGGAAGAAATTGGCAGAGAGATTACTGAAGAGTTTTCCTTTCATTACTTACAGGTAATCAATAGCGATCTTCATGACACTGGAAATTAAAATCAATATACTCAATATTCCACAACCAAACTATCTTTTACAGGCTGTTTTTTAGTATCCTGATTTTCCATCAGGCTCAAATAGTGGTACTTGCGGTAGGTATGCCTGATATTTGCTTTAGCAATATCCCACCCCGCACGGCCGTCTAAAAAGCCTAAACAAAAAATATAATTTTTAAGAAAGCCGAAAACTGGTGAGATGTACAGTTTAACGGCATTCGCCCTGATCCCGGCCCGGAAATATTTTTCGGCGCTCAGCCTGGCATAGTAAATACCTTTATCATCGTATTCTGCTACGTCTTTCACCGAAAAATGGTGAAGGCGCCCGTTTATTTTTTCAGTATGTACATTTTCAGGTAATGTTAGTGTTTCATGCACCATCGTTTCAGACCATTTTACCATCGTACGGTTAAATAACCGGGCATGGTGATCCCGTCCCCAACTGCCAAAATGTATCGCCTGTTTGCCAAAGTACGACCGGAATTTAATGTCGTACACAACAGCCGGGTCGTTATATTTTAATCGATGTAATGACCTGATCAGCTCTTCATCCGGAATTTCATCCGCATCGATGCTTAATATCCAGTTGTGCCTGGCGGCCTCGACACCTTTATTTTTATTGGCGCCATAACCATCCCATGCTTTACGGTAAACCCTGCATGGGCCGGCATAAGATGTATCAATTGGTTCGTTTGAACTATCGTTAACGATCACAACGATATCGTCAGTAATGCGGCAGGCCATCCGGATACAGCCGGCCACTATATCGGCTAAACTTTTGGTAATTATTACAATTGAAACGGGAACCATTACTGAAGCATTTATTGGCCCGGATGAACCGGTTGTTTGCTGATTATATCGTTGATTTAAAAGGAAGGGTTGCCTTATGCAAAAAATTTAGTAGATTCATTTTTGAAAGCCTGGTATCGCTATTTGAATTTCCCGGCACGCTATATTTATTGCAGAATAATTATAAGATGTTTATTGACAGTATTTATATGTCTGTTTGCACAGCAATAAGGTCAAGCTGAGATTTGTTATATTTTAAATTAATATTCTGATAATCAGTAAATTAAATTAAAAAACTATATTTTTATAAACTGGCAGGCAACCTTTAGCGGCATGTTAACGTGATATTGGCAGTACGGTGATTTTTTAAGAGAGCTAACGTGGTATAACCCATATGGGAGAAGAAGATTTACATCAACTGATCAGGGGCTGTATAAAGCAAGACAGGAAGTGTCAGAAGATGCTGTATAAGGCATTTTATGGCTTTTCCATGAGTATATGCTTACGTTATGCCGGGAACCGCGATGATGCAGCCGAAGTAATGAACCAGGGTTTCTTTAAAGTTTTCACTCATATTGAAAGCTATGATATGGGCAGGCCCTTTAAAGCCTGGCTGGGAAAGATCATGATGAACGTTTCCATTGACTTTTACCGGGCCAACCTGAAGATGGCTTATACCGACGACCTGGATAAAGCCGAACACATTAGCGACGGGGACATTGCCGATAAAAATCTGAATTATAACGATCTGTTGGCGATGGTTCAACGGCTTCCCCAGGCTTACAGAACAGTTTTTAATCTTTTTGCTATCGATGGTTATTCGCACGATGAAATAGCCTCGATGCTGAATATTAACGCAGGGACATCGAAATCAAACCTGCATAAGGCGAGGCAAAAACTTAAACAAATGATATTTAAGGCAGAATCATCTGCCGGCAGCGCCAACTATAATAGTAATAGTGGCTATAATACACCCATCGTAGCTATCACAGGATCGGATATGAAAGGGGTGTTTTTAAATAAAGGAATTAGAGAATGAACAACGAGAAGGACAAAAGCCTGGATGATGTTTTTAGAAAAGGGTTAGAAGACCCGGTTCATCATGCGGTTTATAAAGAAAATGATTGGCACGCCCTTGAGGAGATGCTTGACAAGCATACGAAACGAAGGGGCGTAATTTACTGGCTGCCTGTTTTAGGCAGTGCCGCAGCTTTATTGCTGTTGTTTTTGGGATGGTGGATGTTTAGGGCCAACCCGGTTCAAACGTCAACAAAGCTGCAGGCGGCTAACTATCGCCGGCAGGCAAAAACCGGTACCGGCGGGCCTTTGCGGCCACCGGCAGATCATAACAATACGGCGTCACAGTCAATTAATCATCAGCAAACAACTACCGGTACAAGCGGCGGGGCTGTACGGCAACCAATATATCACAAGCAAACATCAAAAAACGCTGCTAATTATTATGCTGGAAATGTACAAAACAGTAAAACGGGCAGTGCCGGCAAATCGTTCTTTACTTCAACTGCCGCCGGTTCCCGCCGCCGTACTGCCGGCCGCGCAGGCGACAAACAAAATGTTTTAAGTGGTGAGCCTATTATAGCAAACCGCGATTATGCGGCGCTTACGGCGGTTAGTCTCACGCCGGTTTTTGAAGCCGGCATAACCGGTTCATCTTCAGTCAGTGCTTATCAAATAAATATGCCGGCTATTGGTGCAGTAAAGAATTCAACAAGTACAGGGAAAGAGAAGATAAAAATTAAGTCTCAGCAGGCATTCCGCCCGCAGTTTGCGATAAGCGTTTTGGCTGCACCTGATTTAAACGGCGTGGGATCCTTTCAGCAAAGCAAGGTTGGTACAAATGTGGGCCTGCTGTTTTCGGCAGCTGTTTCAAAGAAGTTTACCATCAGTACCGGTGCGCTTTATTCGGTGAAGCCATACCTGACCAATTTTGAAGACTATCATACACCATACAAATTCCATGTAAGCCCGGTAAACGTAACAGCCGATTGCCGGATGCTGGATATACCATTAAATTTGGGTTACCAGGTTTATAATAAACAGCAAAACAGGCTGTCAATTGGCACGGGCTTGTCGTCGTATATTATGCTGCACGAGCATTATACTTACAATTACAATGATGTTTATGCTTATGGCCCGTCAGGTTATACTGTCCCCAAAAGCGGTAAATACTTTTTCGGCGTACTTAACCTGAATGCCACTTATGAGCGGCAGCTTAATTCAAAAATAGCCATCAGCGCACAGCCTTATTTAAAGCTTCCGCTAACAAATATAGGATACGGCCAGGTGAAGCTGCAAAGTACAGGCGTAGCGGTCGGGCTTAAATGGAATCTAAATTCACTGACAAAACCCTAGAAAATGAAATATATCAGTATGATTTTACTTGCCTGGCTGAGCACGACAAACCAGGCAGTACAGGATAGTTATGCCTGTAAAAATGCCAGGATAAGTCTTTATTCAAGTGCGCCGATCGAGGATATAAAAGCAGTTTCCACATCCGGAGCGTCGGTTTATAATGCCGCTTCAGACGAACTTGCATTCAGCGTACCTATTCGTTCATTTCAATTTGATAAGTCGTTAATGCAGGAGCATTTTAATTCCGATTATATGGAAAGCGATAAATTTCCGCGGGCAACGTTCAAGGGAAAGCTGCAGGAGCATATAGATGCAACCAAAGACGGTACTTATCCTGTAAAAGTTTCGGGTGCACTTTCTGTGCATGGCATTACCCAGAACAGAACAATCCCCGGCATTATATCGGTAAAAAACGGCGTAGTTAGCATGACATCGGAGTTTATGGTAAAATGCACAGACCACCATATTGATATACCCCAAATAGTATTCCATCACATTGCCGAAAGCATTCAGGTAAATGTTTCGGCAACATACAGCACATTTAAATAAAGAACCAGATCAAATTACCCAAAATGAAAAAGTATATTCTTCTACTGGCATTTGTAGCCGCAGGTACAAGCCTTATGGCGCAAAAAGCCGATTCAACAAAAACAAACAACTCCGCCGACTCGTTATTGAATTCAATGAATAGTGATGACAAAAATGCGCCAGTTGTAATTTTTAAAGCGTCACGCCTGGTTTTATCGGAGAGTTCCGAAACCGTTAAAAAGAAGAACCTTAATTTCCTGGTTATTCACCGGTTTGGCGATTTTGCCGGCACGAATGGCGGCGGCCGGACATTTTTTGGCCTTGATGCGGTGGCAGATGTCTATTTAGGCCTTGAATATGGGTTAACAGACAACTTTAATATTGATATTGGCCGAACCACCATTGGCGGCCTTGCCGACCTTGAATTAAAGTATGCTTTACTTCACCAAACAGCTAACAATTCGCCGCTCGCCATAACGCTGATCGGTGAAGCGGGGGTAAGGCCATACGGTTCTTTCACATCTGCCGGCGATAGGTTCTCCTATTTTGCCCAGGCGATTTTCGCGCGCAAATTTTCTTCAGATTTTTCGTTGCAGGTAGCGCCATCCATTGTTCAGAATAATACGCCGATACCGCCGGTACCTGGCAGCGAGCAGCAATTTTTTGCATTATCAGCCGCAGGGCGCTTAAAAGTGTCGAAACACATGGGGATCATCGTTGATTATGCCCATTCCTTTTCATCGTTCCGCACCGGCGCCAATGGATTTTCGGACCCGCTTGGCGTAGGGCTCGAAATGATCACGGGCGGACACGTATTTACCGTTAACATCACAAATTCAAGAGGTATCCAGGAGATCAATTATTTAAGTAATACACAGTCGGACTATTCGCGCGGTCAATACCGCATAGGATTTACGATATCCAGGATGTTCGATTTTAATCATAAGCAAACTTATAATAAGGACAAATAATTAAAGAAAACAATGGAGAGAGGAGAATTTATATCAAAGTTTGGTATCGGGGTAATAGCGGTTTGTGCCGGCTGCGGCATAGCTTCCTGTAGCAGCGGCTCTAAGAATAACAATCCGGCACCCGCGCAGCCAACGCCGCCCGCCGTAGGCAGTGGCAGTGTGTTTTCAGCAGATCTAAACAGCGAGCTTTTAAATATCGGCGATTCAAAGATTGCGAAGAATGTGATTGTGGTGAGGTTGGCTGCAGGCAATACCAGCGCCTCGTTCACTGCTGTGCAGGTAATATGTACCCACCAGGGTGCAACCATTGGCTATAATGCAGGCCAGGGCCTGTTTATCTGCCCCTCGCATGGAAGCGAGTTTAGCCAGTCGGGGCAGGTGGTACAGGGCCCGGCCACCGCTCCATTGCAAAAATATAACGTTACCATAGTCAATAACGTCCTTACCGTATCGGCCTGATTAATTGCAGGGTTACCAGCCTGAAATAATCTGTAGTTGGTTTTATAATTTTTATACCTTTAAAATAAAAAAACTTGGGCATAAAAGTTTATGAAAATAACCGCACCGCTATGGATTTTACTGGCAATATCCACTTTGCTATCCTGTAAAAGGAATTCATTAGCTGACCATAGCGGCTGGGGAACCTATGCGGGTTCAAAGGACGGTAACAGGTATTCTTCAAACAACCAGATCACACTAAAGAATGTAAACCAGCTAAAAGTTGCCTGGACCTACAGCTCCCACGACAGGGATACAGGTAACCGCAGTCAGAACCAGTGCAACCCCATTATGGTGGATGGCATATTGTATGCAACCAGCCCCAAATTGAAATTGTTCGCGCTGGATGCCGCCACCGGCATTCAAAAATGGCTGTTCGACCCCGCATCGCAGAATGGGTCAAAAAATAATGACCCGCTTGCTTATTACAAAGTGTGCAGGGGTGTAGTATACTGGGAGGACGACAACGGCGGCAACAAGCGCATTTTTTACAGTGCAGGTTCAAAAACCTATGCCATTGACGCTGATACCGGATTACCTGTTAAAAGCTTTGGCAAAGGCGGCTACCTGGATTTGACGGAAGGCCTTGGGAGAAAAGTAAGTTCATTTGTTTCGGGCACAACGCCGGGTGTGATCTATAAAGATCTTTTAATTATCGGCGCGCGGGTTTCCGAATCTGAAGATGCCGCTCCCGGGCATATCCGTGCTTATGATGCTCTTACTGGTAAGTTGCGGTGGATATTTCATACCATCCCGCATCCCGGCGAAAAAGGCTTTGAAACCTGGCCCGACAGTACAGCCTGGAAACGCCTCGGCGCCGCTAACAATTGGTCGGGTATGGCGCTGGATGAAAAGCGCGGCATTGTATATGTGCCGCTTGGCTCGATAGGTGGGGATTTTTATGGCGGCAACCGGGCGGGCCAAAACCTGTTCGCCAATTCGCTTGTCGCACTGGATGCGGCGACAGGTAAATACATCTGGCACTACCAGGTGGTACATCACGACCTCTGGGATCGTGATTTGCCTGCTAACCCTAACCTGGTCACCATACTGCATAACGGAAAAACGATCGATGCCGTGGCGCAAATAACCAAGCACGGGTTTATATTTATGTTCGATCGTACCAACGGACAGCCTGTATTCCCGATTAACGAGACGAAGGTACCAACGGCGGGCTTACCTGGCGAGCATGTGTGGCTCACACAACCTATCCCAGTTCTGCCAGAGCCTTTCGCGCGGCAAAAATTCGGGCCAGAGGATGTAACCGATCTTTCGCCGGCAACACATGCGGATATGCTGGCCCAATACAGCAAAGTAAAATACCGTACTATGTTTAGCCCGCCAAGCAAGGACGGCGTATGGATTTTTCCTGGGTTTGACGGGGGCGGGGAGTGGGGCGGCGCCGCAGTTGACCCGGAATCGAAGATCATGTATATCAGTAATTCCGAGATGCCCTGGGCGCAGGTAATGATCGATGTGCCAAAAAATAATTTTGAGCATACGTTGCAGGGCATGGGCCATGCCATCTACAATAAGTACTGCATATCCTGCCACGGACCCGAACTAAAGGGCAATGGCCCGGCTTATCCGTCATTGGTCAACATAAATAAGAAATACAATGCCGACCAGGCTGGTAAGATCATTGAGAACGGCCGCAATATGATGCCATCGTTTAAACAGATCACGGCTAACGAAAAAAAAGCATTGCTGGCGTTTATTTTGAAACTGCGCGCAACTGCCGCGGATGCTAAAATTATCCCGAAAGAGCCTGTTTCGGCTCCCGCTAAAACCACGGCACAAATCCCTTATACCATGAACGGATACAACCGCTTTATCGACAAGGACGGCTATCCCGGAATCAAGCCGCCGTGGGGATGCCTGGATGCGGTTGACCTGACAAGTGGTAAACTTTTATGGAAAGTACCGCTCGGCGAGTATCCTGAACTCACAAAAAAAGGAATACCCGTCACCGGGACCGAATTGTACGGCGGCCCGCTGGTAACCAAGGGCGGCCTGGTGTTCGTTGCCGCCACAAAGGACGAAAAAATAAGGGCGTTTGATAAACATACCGGCAAGCAGGTTTGGGAAGCCAAATTGCCTGCCGCAGGCTATGCTACGCCGGCAACTTATGCTGTAAATGGCAAGCAATACGTGGTGATTGCTTGCGGGGGCGGAAAGATAGGCAGCAAATCAGGGGATACTTATGTTTGTTTTGCTTTACAATAGGAAGGCGAAAGTGATTATGTTAAGTTGTTTGGCTTTTATTTGAACTTATAACCTTTCACCTTTAGCCTTTGACCTTTCACCTAAATATAATATGAATAAGAACCGTTTAGAAGCATTCAGCGATGGGGTAATTGCCATTATCATAACCATTATGGTTTTGGAGCTCAGGATCCCGCGTGGTATCCATGCCGCGGACCTAAAGTCGTTGCTTGACTTGCGCCCGGTTTTTATAAGTTATATCCTCAGCTTTATTTATATCGGAATTTACTGGAATAATCACCACCACACCATGCAGGCGGTTAAATCGGTAAACGGCACTATACTTTGGGCAAACCTGCATTTACTTTTCTGGCTTTCGTTGGTGCCGTTTGTTACCGACTGGATGGGCGAAAATGATTTTGCGCGCTGGCCGGTTACCTGTTACGGCATTGTGCTGTTGATGAACGCTATTGCTTATGGGATTTTGATGGCTGTCCTGATCAGGCATCATGGCAGAGATTCGCTGTTAGCCAGGGCGGTAGGAAAGGATTGGAAAGGCAATATCTCCATTGGTATTTATGTTGCGGCGATTGCCTTGTCGTGGGTTAACCCGCAGATCAGTTTCGGCTTGTATGCCGTTGTTGCCTGTATTTGGTTTATACCCGATAAAAGGATCGAAAGAAAAATAGTACATGAAGACGAACAAGCCGATATCCAATAATGTATGTTGGCGCCTATCCAACGGCCATGTTTTTCATTTCAGCCGATGGTTTTGCTTCGGCCCCAAGCGCAAACCACAATGCCAGTATCGCTCCATAGCTCCCTCCGCGTTCTACCCATTCAACCATTTCATAATGGGGATAAAAGAGTTCGGTTGTTATTTTCCAGATAAATAAAGCAAGCAGCAATGACCTGAACGGACGAACCAGTACCGCGATGCCCGCAGTGATCTCAAACGCACCCACCAGGTGAGCCACAGTTGCAGGGTTAGAAAATCCAAGCCTGGTATACTGATCTATTAAGCCTTTTTTTTCTATCAGGTTCAGCCAACCGTGCCCGGCAAGAAGCAAAAACACCACTATTCTCAGGCAAGTTATCACCCGCGATAGCGTTTTAGCATCAGCCTGGCTGTTTGGATCGATCCGCATAAACCAGCTTTTAATACTTTCGCCCGTCCCGGCAGACATTAACAAGAGGGCAAGCGGGGTGCCAAAGTTGGCGGCACGCTCAATAAATTCACCTAATGGTTCCCCGGATAACGGACGAAGCATTGCGGTAATGAAGCCCCAGATAACAAGCCACAGCGGAATAACCCTCATCGGGTAAACCAGCATGGTTATACCCAAAAGGATATCAACAACCCCAAGCGGCGGCATCAGGTGATATGCCATAGGGCTGCTTACACCAAATACAGCAAAATAATTGCACCAAACAGGTTTGGTGATAATACCAAATATTCCATGCCCTATAAAGCACATGGCTACTGCAAAGCGAAGCGTATAATGAAGTTTCTGCTGAAGTGGTATAGTAAACAATTTATTCATATAATTAACAACGCAAGCTGCGTTAAAATTATAACAAATAAATTATTCTTGAAATTGTTTTAGCCTGATTGCTTTGTACGAAAATGCCGAGCCAATTCCAGCCTCTTTAAAACTTTAGCGTTAGGCCTAATGTAGTCTGGATCTCCGATATAGGCTGCCTGGTCACAAACCGGCCTGTTGTACCGGGATTGTTTGCGTTGGTGATCGCTACGCCGTTGCTATTAATATAATTGGCCTTTAAGCCGATATCCCAGTTATCGGCGAAGCTGTACCGCAAACCTGCGCTGCCGCCATAGGCAAATGCCTTAGCCTCGGAACTATGCTGTTCAATAGCCCCCGCCGTTGTGGTGGGATTATCAAAAAGTACAATGAAGGATGGTGTTGATGTGCTTTTTATAATACCGGCTTCAGCCCTCAGGTCCAGCGTGAAGCTGCCACGAACAAAGGAATATTGCGGGCCGGCCATCAAATTGAAGTTATGATAACGGTTCACCGCGGTAACGGTGGTTTGATCCTTCATGAAATCAATATTGTAACCGTTTGAAAGGTTTTGAACGTCGGATATGTTCAACTCCCCCTGGTCCTGGAAAGTGACCGATGCGCCGATAGCGAGGTTTTTATAAATGTAATAGGCGCCATCGAATCCTGCAGTTATGCCTTTTTTTGCAAATCCCGCTTTGTTATTTGAATAATTATAACTGCCAAAATCTCCTGTGGGCGTTGATATGCCGCCTATAAGGCTCAAATAGCTTTTTGGGTAAGTTTTAGTGTCTTTATCCTGTGCTTTGGTAACGAATGATATTAATAATAAGAAGAACGCTGATAGGATTGTAGGTGATTTTTTCATGTTGTAACGTAGGGGGCCGCTATAAAGTTTAATTAATATGTTGTAAATAAATATATGGTTATGCAAACGTAGGAAGCATTGTGATAGTATTCATGTTAACACTTTAAAAATGTTAAATTTTATGTGTAACAATACTATTGCACGGGCAATCGAATACTTGAGCGCTTCGCTAAAACGTTAATTTAGCGAGGCACTTAACAGTAATATTATTTTATATCGACGTTATAGTTATTAAATCAGGCCGACCCTTTATGAAATTGATCCAAACCACCATTTGCAGTTTTTTATTGCTGATATTATGCGCCAGCGCTTCAAAGCCGCCTGCTAAGTCGGGCAATTTATATGTATCTGATTACGAAAATGTATTGGGGACATCGTTTGAGCTGAAGATCGACGCAGGTTCGCCGGTGCAAGCGCAAACCGCAGAAACTGCGGCCATGAAAGAGATTGACAGGCTGAATAAAATATTAAGCGGGTACGACGCGTCGAGCGAGTTCAGCCGTTGGCTGCATGGAGAAAAAAAGGCTGTAAAGGTTTCACCCGAACTTTTTGAAGTACTGAGCCTGTTTGATAAGTGGCGTATACAAAGCGGCGGCGCTTTGGACGCCTCGGCCGAGGTAATTGTAAGGGCGTGGAAAGAGGCTGCCAAAATAAACAAACAACCCACATCAAATGAATTAGCTGCCGCAGTAGCTGCTGTAAAACAGCCGCACTGGAAACTGGATAAGGCTAACCAAACCGCCATGCACCTGGACGATGCTCCGCTGATGCTGAACTCTTTTGTAAAAAGCTATATTATTAATAAAGCCTGCAATGCCGCGATGGCTACGGGTGGCGTAAAGGCAGTTGTAATGAATATTGGCGGCGATATTATTGTGAGAGGTAGCCATACCGAACAAATACAGGTTAGCAACCCTAAAGCCGATGCTGAAAACGACGCGCCCATTGCCAGGCTCGACCTCAGCAACAAGGCCATTGCCACAAGCGGCAACTACCGTCGCGGCGAGTTTGTAAACGGGAAATGGCATTCGCATATTGTTGATCCGCGCTCGGGGCTGCCTGCCGACAAAATAATAAGTGCTACGGTGATCGCCGATAACGCCACGGATGCCGGCGCGTTGGCTACAGCATTTAATGTGCTTACACCAGATGAAAGCAAAGTACTGGCGACGACTGTACCCGGCGCCGAATATATGCTCATAACCAACGATGGGGTACGGGTTGAAAGCCGCGGCTGGAAGTCGCTTGAAGTTCCTGTAACAAAGACCGCTATCCCCATTTTGGCTGCGGATAATACATGGGATCCTAATTACGAACTTGTAATCAATCTTGAGCTACGGCAGTTTGAAGGCTTTCGCGTACATAGCCCCTATGTAGCTGTATGGGTTATTGATAAAGATAAAAAGCCCGTGCGCAGTATAGCCTTATGGTACCGTAAACCGCGTTACCTGGATGAAATGCGCGCCTGGTATGAAACATATTACTCGCGATTTTTGGAAGATGACAGGGCAATAAGTTCAACCACCAGCGCCACAAGACCGGCCGGAAAATACACACTGAAATGGGACGGTAAAGACGATAAGGGCGAATTCGTAAAACGCGGCGCCTATACCATCATGATAGAAGTGGCCCGCGAGCACGGCACCCATCAGCTGATGACACGTGCGCTGGATTTTTCAAAGAAAGTGCAGCCGGTCACACTGCCGGAGAATACCGAGGTAGCCTCCGCGTCGCTTAATTACACGAAGAAGAACTGATGGCTAACGATCTGATCCGGTCGCGCGGCCGGCTGCAACATAAAAAAGCGGTGTTGGCCCCAAAGTCGCCATGGAAAAAGAATACTGCTTCCATAGCGCGCTGGCTGCATATTTACCTGTCAATGATCAGTTTTGTGATCATCCTGTTCTTCGCGGTAACGGGCCTCACGCTTAACCATGCCGATTGGTTCGATGGCAAAGAGCAGATCAGGAAGTTTAGCGGAAAAGTGCAGTTAAATTGGGTAAGCGTAAAAGACACTACAAAAATTGCCAAGCTTGAGATTGTTGAAGCGCTGCGGAATAACCATCATATTAAAGGCGCGGTAAGCGATTTTATCATCGATGATAATCAATGTTCCGTTTCGTTTAAAGGGCCGGGCTACAGCGCGGATGCTTTTATTAATCGTGATAATGGTACTTATAAATTAAGTGAAACCCGCATTGGGATTGTAGCCGTGATGAACGACCTGCATAAAGGCCGCGACACCGGTAAAAAATGGTCATTCCTTATCGATGCATCTGCAATTTTTCTGTCTCTTGTGTCCCTCACCGGTATCGTTATGATCTGCTTTATGAAAAAGAAACGCCTCAACGGGTTTATCCTGGTTGGGGTGGGGATAGTGCTTTGTTTCGTGGTTTATTATTTTTTGGTGCCGTGATATCAAGCCGATTTTTCTGACACCAAATCAATTATTATATTTAGCTTTCTTAAACCTTAACTATTTATAATAATGAAGAGATTGATACTCGTAGCGGTATTCGCTTTTTTTGTCAATTATACCTACGCTCAAAAGCAATACAAAGCCATTAATGGCATAACCTATCGCGTTGGCGATACCGTGAGACTTGGCCTTGGCTCATCGCCGGGCGGCACATTTCTTTATTTACAAATGGGCGGCTGGGCAGCTGTCATGAGTTACGATGCTAATAAAGGCCCAAATCAGTTGAATATTGGCCGGGGCTATGCCAATACTGCTGTTATAATAAAGAAGATCAAATCAGGGAAAATTAGCGGTGTTGAAAAATTTTGGTTTGTAGTTGGCGGCGGTAATTTAACCAACTATAACTTATATATTGACGAGGCTATCCAGGTTTGCGAGGTGGTGCCATGCCAGTCGCCCAATGCTTTTGCAGGACAACCCGCAGAGGATAAATTTGATAAACTGAAAAAATTGAAGAGTCTTCTGGACAGCGGCGCAATTACCCGGGCGGAGTATGATGAACAGAAAAAGAAGCTTTTGGAACAGTGATATTATGTTGCCAAAGCCTGCCTTGGCGGCGAAGATAGAAAAGCAAAATATATACGCGAATCAAAGTAATTTAATAACTTGGTTGCCACCAAATATCATTGCCGGCTGAGCGCTATCAGCAGCACTAACCTTAAAAATTGAAATAATTTTAACTATGAAAAATTCACGCAGAACATTCATAAAGCAAACAGCTTTGGCGGGAGCAGGCGTTTTAGTGGCCAAAACCGGGTGGACAGCAAAAAGCTATAGCCGGATCATCGGCTCAAACGACCGGGTACGGGTTGGGGTGGTTGGTTTTTCCGACCGGCACAAAGGCTCTCATCTGCCCAGTTTTATGAATCACTATAAAGAACTCAACTTTGATATTGTTGCGGTATCAGATATCTGGAAAAAACGGAGAGAGGAGGGTGTTGCAACCTGGAAAGAGAAAATGGGCCACGATATTATCGGATGCCGGAATAACGAAGAATTGTATGATAAAAAAATAGTTGATGCTGTATTTATCAGCACCGCTGACTTCCAGCATGCAACACATGCCATCCAGGCTGTAAAGGCCGGTTGTGACGCATACGTGGAAAAACCCTTTGCTGAAACAATGGAAGACAACCGGGCCGCGCTAAAAGCCATAAAGGAATCAAATAAAATAGTACAGATAGGGTCACAGCGCAGAAGCGGCGCTAATTACCATGCAGCTGATGAATTTATTAAATCGGGCAAATTCGGGCCAATCACCATGGTTGAATTAACCTGGAACGTTAACCAGCCCGGCCGCTGGCGCCGGCCGGAGTTAGTGGCACAGTTAAGGGAAGAGGACACCGACTGGAAGAGATTTATTATCAACCGGCCCTACGAGCCGTTTGACCCGCGAAAATATTTGGAGTATCGCTTGTTCTGGCCGTATTCATCCGGTTTGCCGGGACAATGGATGAGCCACCAGATAGATACCGTGCATTGGTTTAGCGGTTTAAAACATCCCCGCAGCGTGGTTGCCAACGGCGGTATATACATGTGGAAGGATGGACGAAGAAATTGGGATACCATAACTGCGGTGTTTGACTATGGCCCGCAGGATGATCCGTCAACCGGGTTCCAGGTTACTTTTGCGTCAAGGATGCACAACGGAGATGAACATCCTGCCGAAATTTATTACTCAAATGGCGGGGAATTAAATTTGAACACCAATATGGTATCGCCTACCGGCGGTTTAAAAAAATCTTTTGCCGACGCGATGCATATGCAGCCTAACCTATTGCCTGAATTAAAGCTTCCGGGTAATGAAAAGGTAGTTGCTTCGGCAAATACCGGCGGCGATATTCTTACGTCCAACCACGTTCGTAACTGGATGGAATGTGTCCGCAGCCGTAAACAACCGAATGCGCCTGTAGAGGCCGGTTATAGCCATTCTATTGCCAACATCATGACCACGGCAGCCTCACATTCGGGCAGCAAGGCAACGTTTGACGAGCGTACCCAGGAAGTAATGGTCGGTGGTAAAGTGTTTAAATTTTAACCGTCGACAGCGATGAAACCGGGTTTATCTTATCTCTTGCTATCACTTTTTTTCCTGGCTTTTATACAGGGTTCAAATGCCCAAAAAAAAGAACGGGTAAAAATTGTAAAGCAAAATGGAAATAAAATAGATGTGCTTATAGGAGGTAAGCTGTTCACTTCGTTCCTGTACCCGGATACGCTCGAGAAGCCGGTGTTGTATCCTTTGCATGCAGCAAACGGAGCTATCGTAACAAGAGGGTTTCCTTTATTCCCAAGGCCAGGCGAGCCAACCGATCATCCGCACCATATTGGTATGTGGCTTACCTACGAAAACGTAAACGGGCTCGATTTCTGGAACAACTCGTATGCCATCCCGAAGGAAAAAAAGCAATCCTACGGTTGGATACGAACAGATCGTATTTTATCTATGTCTGACGGTCAAACCGGGAAATTAGCTTATCATGCCAACTGGACCAACCAACAGAAAGAGATATTGCTGGAAGAAACCACCCAGTTTGAATTTAGCGGCAACGCGCACCAACGGCTTATTGACCGGATAACTGTTTTGACGGCCAAACAGGATGTAACTTTTGCCGATGCGAAAGACGGCTTATTTGGACTGCGGCTGGCGCATGAACTGGAAATACCTGCTGAGCAGAGTCAAAAGTTTACTGACAATAAAGGAATAGTCACCACCGTAAAAAGCAATGCGGATAAAATTGCCGGCGGTACCTATCTTACCAGTGTCGGCAAACGGGGCAATGATGCCTGGAGCACACGCGGTGTTTGGTGCGAAGCTTATGGAAAGATCGGGAAAGATTCCATCAGCGTTGCTATTATCGATCATCCTCAAAATCCCAATTACCCCACCTTCTGGCATGCACGGGGCTATGGTTTGTTTGCCGCAAACCCATTGGGCGAGAAGATTTTTACAAACGGGAAGTCTGAAAAAAACCTGCGGCTTAAAAAAGGGGAGTCAGTTACCTTTCGTTATCGGGTTATTATAAATGATGGTGCCGAGACAGTTTCTGCCAAATATTTAAATGATGTGGCTGCTGATTTTGCCAAAAATGAAAAGTGAACGAATGTTTGCAGTGATAATTACATAAAAGGCCGCATCATTTGATTTATGATACGGTCTTTTTATACAGGCCGTGGTTTTTATATTACGTGGAGAAGCATGGCATCAAGTTAACCATACTTACGCCCGGCTATATCCATACGCCAATATCGGTAATATCCGGCGACGGAAGTTTTCTCAGCAGTGAATCTGAACAGATCAATGGCGGGTTTTCAGCCGGTAAAGCTGCCGGACAGATCATAAAGGCTATCCAAAATGGAACGTACGAACCTTATATCGGCAAATTTATAGGTGAAGAAAGACTCGCGCTGTTTGTTAAACGCTTTCTGCCGGGACTATTTACCAGGCTGATCTCACGTTTCGGAATACCGAAATAGTTGCTTCGTTTTGCAATACAGACCGGTCAGAACGTCTTTTACGGTAAATCATACAAAAAATTATTTTCAAATAAATTTGCGCAGTTGATTGACTGCACATATATTTGCAGTCAATCAACTGCATGTTAATATGAGACGAGATGTTTTCCAAGCGATTGCCGACCCTACGCGCAGAGCCATTTTGGGTTTACTTGTACTGGGTGCTATGACGCCGAATGCTGTCGCGGAACACTTCGAAAGCACCAGGCAGACTATATCAAAGCATATCCAGATACTAACCGAATGCGAAGTACTAATACAAAAGAAGACCGGCAGAGAAATATATTATCACTTTAACCCCGAAAAAATGAAAGAGATAGACATTTGGCTGGAACGCTTCCGCAAGCTATGGGAGAACCGCTTTGATCAATTAGATAACTTATTAAAAGACTTATAAAACTTAAACAATCATGACAAACAATTATGAATTCACAGCAGACGTTGCCGCTAAAAAAATCCACTTAACACGCGAATTTAACGCCCCAATTGAAAAAGTATGGAAAGCGTTTACCGATCCCGTGTTGCTTGCAAAGTGGGTGGCGCCTAAACCCTGGACCGTCGAAAAACAAACATGGGACTTTACCGTTGGCGGCTTTTCGAAATATGCCATGGTTAGCCCTGAGGGCCAGGTACACTGGGTGTACGACGAATTTACCGCGATAGAGGACGGCAAAGTTATTGCATCGACAGGTGTGTTTTGCGACGGCGAAGGTAACCCGAACCTGGATGGGCCAAAAGCATACACGGAGACAAAATTCTCATCTATTGAAGGTAACAGGACCAAGATAGAGGCAACACACGTTTTTGACAGCGAAGAAACTATAAAATGGTTTGTTGAAGGCGGCTATAAAGAAGGTACCGCAATGACCTTTGATCAGTTGGATGAAGTACTGGCTTCGGAATAGGAAGTGCCTGGCCCATTTTAGCTTTGCACAAACATTAAACTGAAAACCGGGCAGGTAAACATAAAAATTAAAAAAAAATTTAAATGAGGTTTTATGAAACGAGTATTTAAAGGATCTAATGTCCTTAAACCGGTATTAATAATTGCTATGCTTTTTTTTACAGCATTACAGTCTAAGGGGCAACAGGGTAAACCTGCCGACAGTGGCTATGTGCCCGTTAATGGCATTAAAGTTTACTACGAAGTATATGGTGAGGGTAAACCTCTCGTTTTGCTGCATGGCGCTTTTTATACCATTCAGATGAATTGGGGGCAATTAATACCTGAATTGTCAAAAACAAGAAAAGTAATTGCTGTTGAACTGCAGGGACATGGGCACACACCATTTTCGGACAGAAAATTAGACTTTGCTACCCTGGCAAGTGATGTGGAAGGAGTAATGAATCATTTAAAAGTTGATAGTGCCGACGTTGCAGGATATAGCATGGGTGGCTCCGTGGCTTACCAGTTGGCAATACAAAGCCCCAAACGGGTAAAAAAATTAGTGATCATTTCTTCTACTTATAAAAGTAGTGGTTGGCGGCCCGAAGTAACCAAAGCGTTTAAATCTTTCAAGCCTGAATTTTTTACGCATAGTCCGATGAAGGCGGCTTACGATTCGGTAGCGCCTGACACAACAAAATGGACAAAGTTCTTAGAACAGATGATTGAATTTGCAGGGATGCAATTCGACATGGGTGACAGCAATATTGCGAAAATTACTTCGCCGGTTTTGCTCATATCGGGAGATAATGATGGCCTGGATAAAATTGAGCTGATAAAAACATATCAACTATTGGGAGGTGCTGTATCTGCTGATATGGGACCGATGCCAAAATCGAATCTGGCCATTGTTCCTTCGCAAGGGCACGTCAGCCTAATGATGCAGACGAAAACAATATCAGGTTATATGAATGACTTTTTAAAGTAAACATAATCGTATTTGGTATTAAAAAGATGCTTCGATAAATATTTTCATCGTCTTCGCACGGTGTTTCGCAGACAACCCTATGGCTAACGCCGGACGAAAAAAAAATACTTGACAAACAGGACAATTTTTAAAACAATTACAATGCGAAAATTAAAATTACAGATACAAATGACCGTTGATGGCTTTGTAGCAGGGCCAAATGGCGAGGGGGACTGGGCGTTCATAGCCGGCAAAGGCGACCCGGAGGCTTTACAACAGGTTGTGGGGTTCAACGTTGAGCTTGCCTCCAGTTGTGATACCTTTCTGATGGGCCGAAAACTGGCTGTTTCTACATTCTGGGGGCACTGGGAAAACGTGGCCGATAACCAGCCCGAAAACCCCTGGCACCCTTTGGCGCAGTTGATAACCAATCATCGCAAGATTGCCTTTAGCCGCACCGAAACGATCCTCCCCGGCCGCAACCTCGAAGTAGAAAACGGCGACCTGGCCATGGCAGTACAGGCGCTGAAGGAACAACCTGGCAAGGACATCCTCGTTTATGGCGGCGCCGATTTTGTAAGTTCGCTTATCAGCCTCAACCTTATTGATGAGTATTATATCATCGTTAACCCCGTTGCCATTGGCGCCGGCCTTTCCATTTTTAAGGAGAGAAAAATACTGAAATTAGAAAGTTCAATAGCTTTTAAACACGGGAAAATACTCAATAAATATTTGCCGGTATAGGCGGGTTTTTTGCATAATTAAAAATTAAAATGGAAATATTAGTTTTTAAAACGAATGTAACCAGCAGGAAAAAAGTGAGCAGGATCGCACCCCTGCTCAGTTCTTTTCCAACAATCCGCCAATGGAATTTCGACCTTGAAGATCGTGATAAAGTATTACGTATTGAGTCAACCGGACTAAATCCCGGTTCGGTGGAGCAGCTGCTGCTCAAGGCAGGTTTTAATTGCCAGGAACTGGATTATTAGCCTCACTACTGCCAACTGCCTAATGGCGTGTTCGCGGGTGTTCGGGGTTGTTCGCGCCATGTTCGGGGTGTTCGAAGGTGTACCAGTTGTATCAGCTGTATCACCTGTATCTCTCTCACAAAATGATACACTACGGTTTTGTCTCAGGCGTGCTTCGTAGCCTAACCATGTACAAATCAAAATAGGCCTCTGTTTACTTTAAACCCAAATGTTGATCTCATGAAAAAAATAAAAAACCGCCTTTGAACACAATAAAGCGGTTTTTAAAAATAGTGACCTGGGAGAGGCTCGAACTCTCGACCCACTGATTAAGAGTCAGTTGCTCTACCAGCTGAGCTACCAAGTCGTTTTTGTATGGGGTTGCAAATAAACGGAATTTTTGGGAAAGTCCGGAAAGTCCGAAAGATGTGTTTTTCTTTTTGTCATCCTGAACGTAGTGAAGGATCTTCTTCATGCGATATGTATTCAGCATTTACATCGGGCGCAGAAGATCTGTCGCTCAGGATGACAAATATATTATGCCAACGCGTACAGTTCGTCGCGCTGCTTCTGCACCGCCTCGCTGTTAATATACTCGTCATACGTCATCAGCTTATCGATGGTGCCGCCGGGTGTTAGCTCAATAATGCGGTTGGCGACGGTTTGTACCAGCTCATGATCGCGCGAGGTGAACAGGATGGTGCCTCTGAAATCATTCATGCCATTGTTCAGCGCGGTGATAGATTCCAGGTCGAGGTGGTTGGTTGGTTCGTCAAACATCAGCAGGTTGGCTGATTGCAGCATCATGCGGCTAAACATACAGCGCATTTTTTCGCCGCCCGACAGTACGTTGCTTTTCTTCAAAACTTCTTCGCCCGAGAACAGCATGCGGCCCAAAAAGCCGCGGATAAACTGGTCGTCCTTTTCACCGGGGGAGTACTCGCGCAGCCAGTCGATCAGGTTATCATCTTTACCTTTAAAATATTCGGCGTTATCGATCGGGATGTCGGCGGCATTGATGGTTACGCCCCATTTAAAATCACCCTTGTAATCCTTGTCACGCCCTGTCAGAATATTATAGAATGCGGTGGTAGCTAAGCTGTTTTGCGAAAGGACGGCGATCTTATCGCCCTTGTTCACCATAAAGCGCACCTGCGAAAACAACAGTTCGCCATTTAATGTCTTGCTCAAATTTTCAACCTGCAGCACCTGGTCGCCGGCCTCGCGGCCCTGGTTGTTAAATATGATGCCCGGGTATTTGCGGTTGGACGGCTGTATCTCGTCGATATTGATTTTATCCAATGCCTTTTTACGGCTGGTGGCTTGTTTTGATTTAGAAGCGTTGGCGCTAAACCTGCGGATAAACTCCTGCAGTTCCTTTACCCTGTCCTCGGTCTTTTTATTTTGGTCCGAACGCTGTTTCAACGCAAGCTGGCTCGATTCGTACCAGAAAGTATAGTTACCGGTGTAGATGGTCATTTTAGCGAAATCAATGTCTACCACATGCGTACAAACCGTATCCAGGAAGTGCCTGTCGTGCGATACCACCAGTACAATAGCCTCGTATGAAGCCAGGAAATCCTCCAGCCAGCTTACGGTATGGATATCCAGGTCGTTGGTAGGCTCATCCAGTAATAATATATCCGGATTGCCAAAAAGGGCCTGAGCTAACAATACACGTACTTTTTGGTTGCCATCCAGCTCTTTTAACAGCTTGTAATGAAATTCTTCTTTGATGCCGAGGTTACTCAGCAGGGTAGCGGCATTGCTCTCAGCGTTCCAGCCGTCCATTTCGGCAAAAAGGTTTTCGAGCTCGCCGGCGCGGTGGCCATCAGCGTCCGAGAAATCCTCCTTGGCGTATATCGCATCTTTTTCCTTCATCACGGCATACATTTCCCTGTGGCCGATCAATACCGTTTCGATAACCGAAAATTCGTCAAACTGGTAGTGATTTTGATTTAAAACCGCCATGCGCTCGCCGGGAGTGAAGCTTACCGAGCCGCTTGTTGGATCTATCTCGCCCGAAAGTATCTTTAAAAAGGTAGACTTGCCGGCGCCGTTTGCGCCAATGATACCATAGCAATTGCCTTGTGTAAATTTAAGATTTACATCTTCAAATAAAGTGCGCTTGCCGTAACGTAAAGATAGATTGGATACCGTGATCATGCTTTTCCCCTGTAATTTGGCGCAAAAGTACGGTAAATCCGGTAATTTATTAGCGGTGGGCGGCTTTAATTACCTGTTTATGACCGGATTTAAATCAGGATTGACCTAATACCGACGCAAGGGACTGGGTTTCTTGTTCCACAAGCTTCTTTAACGGGCCCGAAGCCATCATTTTCATCATCATATTCAGCTCAGCCTCAATGATGAACATGGCTATAGTGCCGTTGCCGTTAGGCGACAAGCTCCACCTGAGTGTGACGTCTATAGGCGCTTTAACTGAAGGAACGATCCGTATTTCCTGGTTCTCAACCCGGGCTGCAACTATCAGGCTAAGCTTTACCATATTTTTTATACCGAAACTGGCTTCGTCAACAGTTGATGTCCAGTCCAGCACTTCGTCGGGCATCAATTGCCGGTGATTGTTCATGTCGGCCAAAAAATGGTAGACCTCATTTACCGGGCGGGATATATTTACTTTACTTTCAAATTTTGTCATGAAACAGGGGGTATGGCTTATATAGATAAGCCGCTACAAAGCAACAAAAATTACTCGGTTTTGTGTGATGCAGTAACTTGTTTAAAATAGGCTACCAGCTTGTCGATGTTGCCAAGCACATAAACTTTACTGCGTATTTTATCGACCACGTCGGGCTCGTCGCCCATAATGTCGGTCATTATATCCTCAAAATTTTCATTCGTAAGGCGTTTCATTTCGGCAGTGTTTTCGCCGAAATACCATGTGGTTTTTTCGCCTCCGCCACGCCCGCCTATCGGGATAGATAAGCCGCCGCCCAACGCTCCGCCAAAACCGCCGCCGTAGCCGCCTGTGCCAATACCGGTTGATATGCCGGGCGAGAAGCCAAATCCGCGGCCCCTGCCAGAACCTACCCGGGCTGCATACAGCTTAACCGGCTCATCGATCACAACCTTTACAAAATCAAGCTCGTTTCCCGGCCAGTTTTCATTTTGCGGGGCGTGTGCCACTACAAAGCTATCTCTCCCGACAACAAACGACCGCAGGTCGCTGGCGCTCAATTTAAAGGGTTCAGCTTTATTGTCTTCTTTAAACTCGATAAATGCCTCATCTTTTATGGGCGGCTTGCCGGATGGGTTTGTACGTATCATACCGATTTGAATATTGCCTTTGACATCGGTAAAACGGCCCGGCTGCCACTTTTGGGCTTGTACTGAAATAGTAAGAAAGATAAAAGAAAGAATAAAAAATAAGCGACTGCACATAATTTAGCAATAACAGTTACCGGTGGGTTTTATTGTATAAGAGAAATGTAATAAAATTAAACGGCCGCAATTAATCCGTGTCGCGCCATGATCTCAGCCGCTTTTGCGCGATCAGGGGGGCCTCCGCCTTTCAACAACTCGCTCATCTCCCTGAAATAAGCCGGCCCTATCGAAGCAGGCGTAAGCACACAGAGCAATTTGACTGTTTCGTTGGTGTGATTATCGTGATGATGTACCGCGCCCCGGGGGATAAAACAATGGTCGCCCGGGCTAATATCTATTCTTTTATCGCCAACATACGAACTTCCTGTACCTTCAAGTCCGTAAACCATTTCGTCTACCTCCACATGATAATGGGGTACCGGCACTTTTGCTCCGGGCGGGAAAATGCATTCAAATACAACCATCTGGTTATTGGTATCATCGCCGTCAAGTAAAAAATTAACACCCAACTGGCCTATAGTAATTTCTTCTTTATAGGTTTTCATAAAAATGAGGTTATGGTATGCTAAAAATAATGATTATTTGACCAAGTAGAATCGAAGTTTGGTCAATTTGTAAATAACTTATTGCAAAACACATGAATTCATTGCCGATTCATGTTAAAACAAATAAAATCGCTAAAATTGGGCTTTCGATTTTTATTATGATAGTTGACTTACGAAGCGATACCGTTACCAAACCAACCCCCGGCATGCTGGAAGCCATGTGGAGCGCCAAGGTGGGCGATGATGTTTTTGGTGAAGATGAAAGCATAAACGAGCTGGAGGCAAAGGCGGCTAAGATATTCGGTATGGAGGCCGGTATTTTCTGTCCATCCGGCACCATGACCAATCAAATTGCCATCAAATGCTTTACCCAGCCGCTGGATGAACTGATCGCCGATCAAACCGCGCATGTTTACCGTTACGAGGGCGGCGGGATCGCTTTTAACTCAAACGTTTCCACACGATTACTGAATGGGTACCGCGGCATCATTACCGCCGAAATGATAGAGCCGGAGATCAATGCCGAAAATATTCATTACCCACATACCAGCCTGGTGGTTTTGGAGAATACTGTAAACAGGGGAGGGGGCAGCTGCTATACCCTTGGGCAAATAAAACCCATTGCCGCGCTATGTAAGGCCAAAGGGTTAAAGCTCCATCTGGACGGCGCCCGCATTTTTAACGCGCTGGCCCATACGGGCGATAAAGCCGAAGATTACGGCAAATATTTCGACGGCATTTCTGTTTGCTTATCAAAAGGCTTGGGCGCGCCGGTTGGGTCGGTGTTCCTGGCGGATAAAGAAACGATAAAATATGCGCGGCGTGTGCGCAAGGTTTTTGGCGGCGGCATGCGCCAGGCAGGCTTTTTAGCCGCGGCCGGCATTTACGCACTCGATCACCATATAGAGCGGTTAAAGATCGACCATGCACACGCCCAGATACTGGCAGAGGCACTGGCGAAATGCCCCTGGGTGTCCGCCGTTATGCCTGCCGAAACCAACCTGGTATTATTCGATACCGTTGAACCTGCTGCAATAGTTTCACAAAAGCTTGCTGAACACGGTATAAAAGCCCTGCCAACCGCTGCGAACCGTATCCGGTTTGTGCTGCACTTAGATGTGCACCCGGAGCAGGTGGAGTACGTGGTGGCCACGCTCAAGGCCATAGGCTAATTCATGGTTGATAGTTCATGGAAAAAACAGCAATGAACTATCAACTATATGCTACTTCAACTCCCTATCCGCCGATTGCCGTTCAACCATCCAGCCGGGATACTCTTTTGCCAGGGCACTAATTTCGTCGATCTTTTTCAGGTCGTCTTCGGTTAACTGAACTTCGGTCGATTTGATATTAGCTTGCAGCTGGTCGGTATTTTTGGCGCCAATGATGGTGCTGGTTATACCTTTTTGCTGGCGCACCCAGGCCAAAGCCACCTCGGCTACCGACACATTATGCTGCTTGCCAACTTCGGCCAGCACATCGATAATATCATAGGCTTTCTCTTTATTAACCGGCGGGAAATCGAAATTGTCCCGGCGGGAATCACCCGCTTTTTCGTTGTTGCGCGTGTATTTCCCCGAAAGGAATCCCCCTGCGAGCGGGCTCCATGGCATTACGGCAAGGTTCTGATCGAGAGCCAGGGGCAGTATTTCCCTTTCAATATCACGGCCCGATAAAGAATAATAATATTGCATGCCCACAAACTGGTTCCAGCCGTGCTGTTTGGCAATGCCGATGGCTTTCATCACCATCCACGCGGGCCAGTTACAAATGGCTACATAACGCACCTTGCCGGTTAAAACGATATCATTCAATGAGCGTACGATCTCCTCAACCGGCGTTTTCGGATCAACACCATGTACATAAAGAATATCGATATGATCCATTTGCAGGCGCTGCAAGCTTTCGTCGACCGACTGAAAGATGTGGTAACGGCTAAGGCCCACATTATTCAGGCCTTCACTCATGCGGCCGCGTACCTTGGTAGCAATCACCAGGTCGTGGCGGTTTATGGCCAGGTCTTTTAATGATTGGCCCAATAATTTTTCTGATTCGCCAAACGAGTAAACATTTGCGGTATCGATGAAGTTGATCCCGGAGTCGACGGCCATTTTTACCAGGTCGTTTACACCTTGTTGCTGAATTTTACCTATGGCTTCCCAATAGCCCTTCCCTCCGAATGTCATGGTACCAAAGCAAAGCTCAGATACCACCAGGCCGGTATTGCCTAAAAAATTGTATTTCATAAGTTGATGATTTTGATGGAAGTAAAATTCAAATTTTGCATAGTAAGAATGGTCAGGAAAGGGTAAAATAAAGTGGAATATCACCTTAAATTCTTGATGATTTCTTAAACCGTTGTGTCATTGCGAGCGTTAGCGCGGCAATCTCGTAGCTATGCATGGCGGTCACTTATGTTGAGGAGATTGCCGCGCTACGCTCGCAATGACAAGTTGAATTGGTTTTATAAATAAACTATCTTATGTTGAGGTCATATCAACAAATATAAATAGTTGAATGCTAATTAAATATCGCTTTGCGCTCTGCCGCAAAAAAACCTATCCGCTAAACTCTTGTTGTAGCTGCGATGAACAGGTTGTTAAAAAAGCTGGAAAAAATAGGCCGTGATCCCGTCATCACGGCAAAGGCTGCCGGGCTGCGCTATGTTTCCGATTCAACGCCGGGCTATACTCGCAAAAAGGCAGGTAAGGGATGGAGCTATTACGATGGCGAGAGCAAAATTGTAAAGGACAAGGAATTAATAACCCGTTTCAACAGGCTGGTTATACCGCCTGCTTACACAAGCGTATGGATATCACCATACGAAAACGGGCACTTGCAATTTACAGGTACCGATGCAGCGGGCAGAAAGCAATACCGCTATCACGCCGACTGGGGTAAAATACGCAATCAATCAAAGTATTATCGTATGCAGCTGTTCGCTTCTCATTTGCCTGCTATACGCCGGCAAGTAGATAAAGACCTTAGCCGGCCCCAGCTTGACCACGATAAAGTTGTAGCCCTGGTAGTGCGGTTAATGGAACTGACCAGCATCCGGATCGGGAATGAATCGTACAAAAAGTTATATGGATCGTTCGGGTTGACGACCCTGCTAAACAGGCACGTGAAGATCGATGGCACGACTATCAATTTTGAGTTTAAGGGAAAAAAAGGCGTTTATCATAAGGTGGCACTGCATAGCCGTAAGCTTGCCCGGCTGGTAAAGCAATGCCGCGATATCCCCGGCAAGGAACTTTTCCAGTACTATAACGAAACAGGCGAACGCTGTACCATAGGCTCGGGCGATGTGAACCATTATTTAAAAGAAATTACCGGCGAGGATTTCACCGCCAAGGATTTCCGCACCTGGGCCGGCAGCGTAAGCGCGTTATATGCCTTTAAAGAAGCGGGCGAGTTTGATACCATAACCGAATGTCGTAAAAACATTGTGAGCGTATTGGATGAGGTTGCGCTTAACCTGGGCAACACACGTACCGTTTGCAAAAAATATTATGTGCACCCTACCGTGATAAAAAGCTACGAGGACGGCACGATATTTAAATACATTCAGCAACTGGACGAGGATAAAGATGTTAACTCAGCCGAATTAAACATGGCCGAGAAAGCGCTGCTTGACTTGCTGGAACATGAAAAATTGGCCGAGGCCAGTTGATCAGTTAGTTAAGTTGATGGCTAATCGAACGACTATGGATCGGGTACTGTATATTTATTATAACATATTGTTAAACAGTTAATTGAAAATATCGTGATAAGCGAAATAAAATGCGCACTACACGCTTTATTTTATATATTTTTGCTGCCTGCTAATATATTTTATAGTCCGGCAAATTTTTTGCAGTTGTTTAATAAGCAAACGGGATTTTAAAGACACGATGCAAGCAACGAGGGAATGTTTAATTATTGATGATGACCAGGACGACCAGGAAATATTTCTGATGTGCGTTAGGAAGATCAGCAAGGATATAAATTGCATGGCTATGGACGATGGCATCAATGCTTTGTCGATGCTCGCGTCGAAACCCCAATATATCCCCGATTATATATTTGTCGACGTCAATATGCCAAAAATGAACGGCATCGATTGCTTAAGAGCCCTGAAAGGCATCGACCGGTTAAAGGACACTAAAATTTTTATGTACTCAACTACTTCGGAAACCTCTACCCTAAACGAGAGTAAGCGGCTGGGTGCAAACGATTTTATTGTTAAGCCGCCTAAAACCGAAACGTTAAAAGAAAAACTGTCAACAATTTTCGAAATCGTTTCGAAAATAAACATACAACATCCAAGATAAACCCAATGGATCAGGATACGCTAGGCGCCGACAGCTTTGCCGGCAGGAATAACCTTTACCAAAAAATGATAGAGGAGATCCGGGACTATGCCATTATATTAATGGATAAGGATGGTATTATACGGAACTGGAATAAAGGGGCCGAGAAAATTAAACTTTATACCGAGCAGGAAATTTTAGGCAAGCATTTCAGTATATTTTATTTGAAGGAAGACCTGGACAGCAACCTGCCTCAAAAATTGATGAATGAGGCGAGGCTGACAGGCAGGGCCGGCCAGGAAGGCTGGCGGAAGAGAAAAGACGGATCGAGGTTTTGGGGAAGTATTACTATTACCGCATTGCACGATGATAATAACGAAGTGATTGGTTATTGTAAAGTGACAAGGGACCTGACCGAAAAAAAAATTGCTGAAGACGCACTGCGCATGAGCGAGGAACGGTATCATCAAATGATAGCCGAGGTGCAGGATTACGCGATCATCCTGCTGGGTGTGGACGGAACTATCGAAAACTGGAATGCCGGCGCCGAGAGCATTAAAGGGTATGCCGGGAAGGATGTTGTCGGGAAAAATTTCGAGTTATTTTACACCCCGGAAGACCGGGCGGTCAACTTGCCGGCCAAGCTGCTAAAAGAGGCGCGGGACAATGGCAAAGCGGTACAGGAAGGGTGGCGCGTAAGAAAAGACGGGACAAGGTTTTGGGGCACCATTATCATTACTGCCTTACACGGCAAGGACGGCAGTGTAATAGGATTTTCGAAAGTAACCCGCGATCTTACACAACAAAAGGCGGCTGATGAAAAATTGGCAGCTTATACGGCCGAGCTTGAAATACAAAACAGCGAACTGGGGCAATTTGCCTATGTAGCTTCCCATGACCTCCAGGAGCCGCTGCGAAAGATACAGACGTTTACAGAACTGATACAGGAGAACTATCACGATGAGGCATTTGTAAAAAAGTATTTTGAGAAATTGGATATGTCGGCAAGGCGGATGTCAGAGCTGGTTAAATCGTTGTTGAACTATAGCCGTCTTTCAAAGGACAGGGATAAGGAAGATCCGTCAATCACCGAAGTGGACCTGAACACGGTTTTAGATGAAGTGAAACAGGATTTTGAACTGTTAATTGAGGAGAAGAAAGCTTTTATCAGCGCGGAAACACTGCCAAAGGTTAGAGCTAACCATATTCAGCTGGGGCAGCTATTCTCTAATCTTATCGGCAATTCTCTGAAATTTTCTAAGGATGACCCCATCATTAGGATAAGCACCCAAATTGTCAGGAAAGACCAGGTCGCCAACCCGCCAAAACCCCTGTTGAATGCCAACTATCACCAAATTACCTTTGAAGATAACGGGATAGGATTTGAGCAGCAATACAGTAATATGATCTTCTCATTATTCCAGCGCCTGCATGGTAAGCAGGATTTTGCAGGAACAGGCATCGGGCTGGCATTGTGTAAAAAGATCGTTGAAAACCACGGCGGTTTTATAACCGCTGCCAGCGAGTTAGGCAAAGGCGCAACTTTTAATGTTTTTCTGCCGGTTAACACTTAGCAAATATAAATTCAAAAAAAACTGGCCGCAGCCAGTTGATTGATCAGGTTGATTGAGTTGGTCAGGTGATTCCCGGTAGGTATTGGGAGGGTGAGAGGTTAATTATTTGCTTTATTATTAACTATCAACACGCTTCGTGCATTACCGGGCGTATAACCCGGTCTAACTCAATCAACCTGGTCATAATAACTAATAACTAATGCGCAGCCTTTTTTGTTTCAATAAATACGATCCCGTTTTTTGCTTTTTCTCCATATTGTTTGGTTACTTCATCGCCCAGTTTAACGCTCATGCTTTCGATGTTTGCAGCGGATAATTTTTTCAGGTCGCTCTCTGATGCTTCTTTCCCGTCGATCATGATCATTTTACCCGGCAGATGACGGATATTGGTTTCATTGTTAAAATTCCACCTGCCGGTCACCATAACTTTGGGCGTATATGTTAATGCATGTCGCGGCGCGGCGTAAAACATGGTGTCGAATTTTCCTTTTTTTAAACGGCTATCTAACGTATATGTTTTTAAAATATTTTTTAGGGCCTTTGCGTGTACACGGGTTGAATCTCCGAGTGCTATCAATGGTTCATTATTTTCGGTGATAACCCATTTGCCGTCTGCTTTGACCAGGGTATGTGCTTTTTTACGTGCGTCAATACGGTACTTAACGCGTGGTAAAGTCATGCTCAGCGCTTCAGCTTTTCCGGCCAGTGCTATAGCGGCCGGGTCGCTGTTCCAACTTGAAACTTTGGCGGCCAGGGTATAGCTGTTATTATTCAACTCATCAATTCTTTCCTTGAACTTTTTGCCGGCCTCTGAATCGTCGGTAGTTACAAACAGTACACTATGGTCATTATTAAGCTGATCAAAAATTTTCTTTGCCCTTTCGGCAGAAACAACTTCAACCGCGTAAATGTGGTCGGGGTCAAGTGCTTTGAACTCCGCCTTGGTAGCTTTTACACCGTTGATCACATAATTTAATGAATCGGCGGTGCCGGATACTTTTATAGCAGTGTTCCCGGTTTTAACGGTATCGATAACGCCCGTGGGTGCAGTCACGGTTTGTTTAGCTTTCGCTGGCGTTGGCACAGATATTTCTGCGAGGTGCCGGGCCTCAATTTTTTTGCTTATGGTTTTAGGCGCGGCCACTTTAAATAACCCAGCGCTTTTTTTAATGAGCGCAGCTTTTGAAATGCTGAACACCAGCAATAAAGCTATAACGGCAGGTACTAAAAAGGCATAACGGGTAAGGTTAAATTTCGAAGATCTTTTTGCGTTCATCATAATAATTCGTTTTTTAATGGTTGATATATTGAAATGATTAACAAGTGTGTGAGGCGATGCGGCAAAACTTACGTTCACCAGGCTATACTGGTATTGCTTCGCGTCCACTCCCTTTTTTAATATTTTACGGTCGGTAATAAACTCAATGTTTTCACGCACGGCTTTTTTCATCAGCCATACACCCGGGTTAAACCAATAAAATATGGTGCTCAGTTCAGCCAGTAGGATATCCAGCGTATGCCATTCGTTTACGTGCACCTGTTCGTGTAATAAAATGGCTTTCAGATCAGCAGGTTCGTAGTTGTTTGGATTAATGTAAATGCTTTTCCAAAACGAGAATGGGCCGGCCTCGCCATCTAATACCCTTACATGGTGATCATGAATTTGCGCGGGAACTGAACTGCGGTACAGCTTAAAGAGCGAATACAACTGGCTTAGCAGCCGCAAGGCCAGCAGCGCGGCACCCGCCCAGAAAATAACTTCCGTCCAGCGCCAGTAGTCGGGCTGCGTAAGCGGCTTGATCAGGGCATTTGCAGGCGCTTGCCAGTTAATAGCCACCGCCTGCACCGGTTTGGTGAATTCCTGGTGCCGCTGCACAAAACCCGATAGGTTTATTTGCGGATAGATGCTGGCAAACAGTATCGCGGCAACAAGGTACACCCGGTTGAGCGTATAAAAAGTAAGGTGCCTGAGGACCAGGTAATATCCCGCGCAAAAAAGCAGCAGGGCTATATTTACTTTCAGCAGGAAAACAAACAAAGCTGGCATAACTTTATGATTTACGGTTTTCAATCAGTTTAATAATCTCTTTGAGCTCGCTGGCGCTGATCTTTTTTTCGTTCGCGAAAAAGGTAACCAGGTCTTTATATGAGTTCTGGAAGTAATCGTTCACAAAGCCGCTCATGAATTTCTTTTTATACTCTTCTTCGTGAATTGCTGCGGCATAGCGATAGGAGTTACCCAGTTTTTCGCTTTTTACAAAACCTTTGCGCTCCAGGTTTTTAATGGTCGACGCCAGGGTAGTATAAGGCGGCTTCGGCTCTTCGAGCAGATCCAGAAAATCTTTAATAAAGCCTGCGCGGCATTGCCATACGGCCTGCATGGCTTCTTCTTCTTGTTTTGATAATTTCTCCATACAATTACGATTATTTCGTAAATCTACGACTAATTCGTAATAATCCAAATTTATTTTTATTTTTCTACAGCACGGGGATCCGTTTCGGCTTACAAGTAACTATCTGACAGGCGCTGTCACTAAAAAGTTACGCCTGTCTGCATTTATAATGATCTCTATTTGTTGTTGTATTGAAAGTAATGTCTTAAATTAGATGACTTAATTATGACAATATGCTTTTAAACGGAAAAATTATAGCCATGCTTGGCTTATCATCAGTAGTAACCATTGTGGCGCTTACTTCGATGGCCCCCGATAACCCGGGATATAAAAACCTGAAAGTATTGCCAAAAAATTTGACACACCAGCAATTGGGTAAAGTAATGGATGAGTGGGCGCATTCACTTGGCGTAAATTGTGCTTTTTGCCATGTGAGAGATGAAGCGGCAAAGAAGATGGATTTTGCGAGCGATGCAAAGCCGGAAAAAACGGCAGCCCGCCACATGTTTAAAATGATGAATAAGATCAATTCAAAATTTTTCAAAGCAGAAAAAGATTCACTCGGCATGATGGCCAGAACCGGTATAAACTGTAATACCTGCCACAGGGGCAGCCCGCATCCTGAGCTTAAGGTTCCGGAAGGCGGCAGGAGAGGCCCCGGCGGTCCAGGTGGACCTGGAGGTCCCGGCGGCGAGAAAAAGGATTAACAATACCTTAACACCCCTTTTATTAAGGGGGGGGTTGCTTTAAAGCCGAATGTTTTAGACTATGACATTTATTCGTGACGCACAGGAAAGTGACCTGACGGCCATACTGGATATATATAATGATGCCATCCTGAACACTACCGCCGTTTACAGCGAGCAGCCCCATACCTTGCAAATGCGCATGGATTGGTATCACGACAGGATCAAAAACAACTTCCCGGTATTTGTAGCTGACGCAGAGGGGGCAGTCGCCGGTTTTAGCAGTTACGGGCATTTCAGGGTGTGGCCCTGTTATCGGTTTACGGTTGAGATTTCGGTGTACGTGGCAGCTTCGCAGCGCGGCAAAGGCATTGGCAAATTGCTGCTGCAACCATTGATCGACCGCACCCTGGAAATGAACCTGCATGCTGTTATAGCCGGTATCAGCGGCGACAACGATGTAAGCCTGCACCTGCACCGGTCATTCGGCTTTGTTGAAGTGGCCCATTTTAAAGAAGTAGGATTCAAATTTAACCGCTGGCTCGATCTGAAGTTCATGGAACTGATACTGGATTAAGCCGTTAATATGATCTCATCTGCCCGCATGAGCACGCGCAATTGGGATCGCTGACGCCCAGTTTTGTTAAAAAATATTTATAGAAACCGATCCGGTCCTGCATGTTGTACAGGTTATCGCCCTTACCGCATTCAACCTCGCCGTTAACAATGTTTATGGTCATACCAAAACCCGGTGTGCGCCCTGCGGCTTTATCAGTTGCATTGGGTTGCCACTTGCCTGTCATCACATCGTGTGCCGAAGGTTTATAGGTTTGCGGCGTCATCCAAAAATAAATGGCGGTTTTAAACGCGACAACAGGGTCGTTTTCAACCAGTTCGGGGTTGTTGAGTAATATTTTTTTATCGCCAAAAATACAATCTGATGCATAGCCATAATTGCCGTTATAGCTTAACTGCATAGGCCCGCGGCCATAATACTTTTTGCCTGCCGCCGGCGGGTAGGTATCGTTGGGTGCGATATAAGGCAGCGAGGTGTTATTTTCATGCCTGAACATCAGGCCGTCGTTGTATTTCCCGTTTTCGCCGTGCCTGGTTTCGTGGGCGATATGGGCAAAAAAAGCAGCCAGTTCTTTTTTGCAGGTTTGCAGGCTGCCTTCCGTACAAAAATTGCCATAATCGATAACATAGCTGCTGTCGCGGCTCTTTTTGGCCCAGTCCTCGTTCCAATCCGGGTCCTGGCGCACAACGGTTGAT
The DNA here is from genome assembly GCA_035568395.1 of Mucilaginibacter sp. Lineage (GTDB taxonomy): Bacteria > Bacteroidota > Bacteroidia > Sphingobacteriales > Sphingobacteriaceae > Mucilaginibacter. Next base: position 456,092 of record DATMOF010000002.1, read on the forward strand.
TTGCCGGTACTTTTATCCGTACGGGTAAACTGGTAAACCGACGCCGCCCTGCGCGCCACCTTTACTTTTATCAGCGCCAGTTCCCTGGTGGCTTTTATGAAAGCGGCATAGGTATAAAATTTATCGCGCTGCGGAAAAAGGTCGTTAAACTGCCTTTCGTTTAGAAAGCTTTGCACACTGTTTTTTTGAATTGTGCAGGTCACCGGGCTTTTAGCCGTGCTGCCGCATTTGAAGCTTAATAGTAATATGGCTGATAGAAGGAAGATCGATTTCATATTTGATTTCGGAATTCGGATTTTCAATTTCGAATTTAGATTTGATTGATAATATACGACAAAATGGAATAACATTCAAACTGGTATAGTGTTTACCTTTCGAATATCCGAATACTTTACCCCCGATTTTTTAATCTGTAAAATTAATTTCAAAACCCTAATTTCGAAATCAGGAATAAATCCGAAATTGAAAATCTGAATTCCGAAACAATAATGAAAATCTACACCAAAACCGGTGATAAGGGAGTTACCTCGCTAATTGGCGGTACACGCGTTGCCAAGCACCATATCCGTATTGAAAGCTACGGGACGGTAGATGAGCTTAACTCGTATATCGGGTTAATAGGCGACCAGGATATTACCGCCCACGACAAGGAAATATTAAAACAGGTGCAGGACAGGCTGTTTACCATTGGGTCGTCACTGGCATCCGACCCGGAGAAATCAAAAATGATCATTCCCGACCTGCACATGGCCGATATTGAATTGCTTGAAAAGGAAATGGACCTGATGAATGAGCAACTACCCGAACTGCGGCACTTTATTTTGCCCGGGGGGAGCAACGCCGTTTCGTTTTGCCACATTGCGCGCTGCGTATGCCGCAGGGCCGAACGGATGACCGTTCACCTGGCCGAAGAAAGCACGGTTGACGAAAAAGTGACCATCTACCTGAACCGCCTGAGTGATTACCTGTTCACATTGGCACGAAAAGTGGGTCATGATCATAAATTACCGGAAAATCAGTGGATCCCCAGAATATGATCTTAAAATCGAAAAATAGAATTGAAATAAGCAAAACTAATCGGCTTAATGCGCCGTAAAAGCCAAATCGACTAAATCAAAAAAAATATTGATAATCAACTTAAAAATATTATACTTTTGCGAAAAATTAAATTACCTGATTAATATAAATAATTAAATATGTATTGGACACTTGAACTTGCATCTCACCTCGAAGATGCGCCATGGCCCGCAACGAAAGATGAACTGATTGATTACGCTATCCGCTCAGGAGCGCCTGTTGAGGTTATTGAAAACTTGCAGGCATTGGAAGATGATGGTGAACCGTATGAGAACATCGAAGAGATATGGCCCGATTACCCAACCAAGGATGACTTCTTTTTTAACGAAGACGAGTATTAACGTAATCAGGCACCGATCAAAAACCTTGCATTTTTGCAGGGTTTTTTTTATTGGTAAAACTTTTTGTAACGGTTTTGGTTAGAATATCATTATCAACTAAAACTTTACAAAAAATGAGAAGCTTACTGTACATCATCGCCGTTATACTCGTCATAGGATGGGCTTTCGGATTTTTCTTTTATTCCGCGGGTGGATTGATCCACGTTTTACTGGTTATCGCTATTATAGCAATAATTTTGGCAGTGATCAGGAACGCGTGACGCTTTCTGTTAGTCGATAGACCATGGTTTATAATCCATAACCTGTAATTGGTTGTGGATTATGGACCTTTTTTTATGTCATATTACTATGGTCGATGAGCTATCGACCATCGACTCCTAACAACAACTCCGCAATTGCTATATCCTCCGGGAAAGTAATCTTTATATTGCGGTAGCTGCCTTCAACAATATGAATAGGAAAGCCGGTTTGCTCGACTACGCTGGCGTCGTCGGTAAATTTATCACTATAGGGTTGCAGGTATGCCTTTTTTAGCTGTGCACACTGAAACGTTTGTGGCGTTTGCACCAGGTAAATTTCATCCCGCAACAAACTAAAAGAGACTTCGTTTTTAACCTGGCGGACCGAGTCGCGGCTTTTAACCGCTGTCACGGCATTTCCGTGTACACGGGCGTGTTGATATGCTTCGTCGATGATCGTTGTACTGGTAAGCGGCCTGGCGGCGTCGTGCACGGCTATTAGCGCGTCTGTATCATTGGGAACAGCTTCCAGCCCGTTCTTTACTGAATGGAATCGGGTTTCGCCGCCGCCGACCAATTGGTGCGGAACTGAAAAATCATACTCCCGGCAAAGATCGCTCCAATGCGTGTGATAACCGGGATGAAGTACGACGATGATTTGTGGCTGAGAAGTGGAATAATGGAATGCTTCGATCGCGTGCATCAAAACAGGTCTGTCTTTCAATAATAAAAATTGTTTAGGCACATCGCCACCCATCCGCGTGCCCGAACCGCCGGCAACAATAATCGCGTAATGTTGAGATTTGAGATTTGAGATTTGAGATGTGAGATATGGTATGGCCATAATTTGATTCCAAAACAGTTGGCAAATTTTAGTAAGTTTAGATAACGAGAGTGATCTCTCATATCTAAAATCTCACATCTCAAATCCAATTAAATGATCAGCATGGCATCGCCATAGCTATAAAAGCGGTATTTTTCTTTTACAGCCACTTCGTATGCGTTCATGATATTCTCGTAACCACCAAAAGCGCAAACCATCATCAGCAAAGTTGATTCTGGTGTGTGGAAGTTGGTGATCATTGAAGTAGCTATACTGAAATCATACGGCGGGAAGATAAATTTGCTGGTCCAGTCGTTGGCTGGTTTCAGCGTTTTATTGGCCGATACGGCTGATTCGATGGCGCGCATGGAGGTGGTACCAACTGCACATATTTGCTTTTTTAACTCGATACCGCGGTTTACAATATTTGCCTGCTTTTCTTCAATAATGAATTGTTCCGAATCCATTTTATGTTTGGTCAGGTCCTCTACCTCAACCGGGCGGAAGGTTCCAAGGCCAACGTGGAGGGTAACTTCGGCAAATTCAACACCTTTTAATTCAAGGCGTTTCATTAGCTCGCGGCTAAAGTGCAAACCGGCAGTAGGTGCGGCAACGGCGCCTTCGTGCTTGGCGAAAATGGTTTGATAGCGTTCCTTATCTTCGGCAGTAGCTTTACGTTTTATGTATTTTGGCAGCGGGGTTTCGCCCAGTATTTCAACATTCCGGCGAAATTCTTCATCGGTACCGTCAAACAGGAAGCGGATGGTACGGCCTCGTGAAGTGGTGTTATCAACAACTTCAGCAATTAAAAGATCGTCTTCGCCGAAATATAATTTGTTGCCTACGCGTATCTTACGGGCAGGATCAACTAAAACATCCCATAACCTAAGCTCCTTGTTCAGTTCCCGTAATAAAAAGACTTCGATAGTAGCACCTGTCTTCTCCTTATTCCCGTACATGCGGGCAGGAAATACCTTGGTATTGTTGAGGATCATTACATCCTTATCATCAAAATAATCCAAAACATCTTTGAATATTTTATGCTCAATTTTTCCGGAATCGCGGTGCAGAACCATTAAACGCGACTCGTCACGGCTATGGGATGGTGTACTGGCAATTAACGACTCGGGTAAATTGAATTTAAATTGAGATAATTTCATGCTTATGGGTATGGATTTTCAAGGGCGCAAATGTAAGGTTTTTTTAGCATTTTTTTTGGATTTTACCAATTTTTTTACGGGGATTACACTGATTAACTGCCTGGATTGCACCGATTGGCTAAAGATTACGCTGGTTTTTTTAGAAGGATTGCACCGATTGTTTAGTGAGATTACAACGATTTTCGATATTAGTTTCAAATAAAAAATATAATGTAACTTCAACCAGGTTTTGCCGTCTAATCATCAACCTGGAAACGAAATGCAATCGGTGAAATGTCCAGTTAATCGGTGAAATCAATAAAATATGTTGTTTTTAAAACTTTTCAGGGAAAGCTTTCTTTTTGCCAACGATGCATTAAGGCAAAATAAGCTGCGCACATTCCTTTCATTACTTGGGGTCACCATCGGTATTTTTACCATCATCTCGGTTTTTTCGGCGGTTGATACCCTGCGCAATAATCTGCAAAAGAGCGTCAATAAGCTAGGCAGCAACAGTATTTATGTCGAAAAATGGCAATGGGGTGGCGGCCAGGATTACCCCTGGTGGAAATTTTTGCAGCGCCCCGAAGTTAAGGTGCGGGAGTTTTTAGAGCTGCAGAAGCGAAGCCAAACAGCGCAGGCCATTTCATACGAAATAAGCATCGACAACCGGGTTGTAAAGTATAAAAGCCATACCGTTAGCGGCGCGTCAATTGACGCATCGAGCCAGGATCATGATAAAACATGGAACTTCGATTTCCAGGAAGGGCGTTATTTTACCGGTTTGGAGTCAAGGGCGGGAAGCCCTGTTACCGTAATCGGTTATGATATTGCCCAAAACCTGTTTCCCGATGGCGGCGCTTTGGGCAAGGAGCTGAAAATAATGGGGCGCAATGTGACGGTGATCGGCGTATTTAAGAAAGAAGGGGATGATATACTAGGTATATCAAATGATAAGGAGATTTTATTACCCTTAAATTTTGCAAAAAACGTTATTGACGTGCAAAGTGCAAATTATCATCCTCAAATTGTAGTGCGCGGTAAAAGCGGCCTGGCAGATGTTGAGGTTGAAAGCGAGCTGCGGGGCCTGATGCGTTCTTTGCGCCGTTTGGGGCCCAACCAGGACGATAACTTCGCTTTAAACAAAACCAGTATCATATCCAACCGTTTGGACGTTGTATTTGGCGTATTGCACACGGTAGGTTTGATCATAGGTCTTTTTTCGATCCTCGTCGGCGGGTTTGGTATTGCCAATATCATGTTTGTTTCTGTTAAGGAGCGCACCAATATCATCGGTATCCAAAAGTCACTCGGCGCCAAAAGCTATTTCATTTTACTGCAGTTTTTGATAGAGGCCATCATATTGTGCCTGATGGGCGGTGTAATAGGGCTGGCGATGGTTTACGGAGCGACCGCCCTGGTTAAAGCCATGGTGGATATACAGGTTGTGCTGGATGTTAAAAATATCATCATCGGCATTGGTACTTCGGTTACTATAGGTGTAATATCCGGCATTATCCCAGCTTATTTTGCCTCCCGGCTCGACCCGGTGGAGGCCATTCGCTCAAATTAAACTATGATTCCGGCGGCTTCGGCGGGATGTTTTTCATGTTAAAGCGTGGCTTATACGCTGGCTTCGGCGCCGCGCTGTCTTCGGTGGGTGGCGTTACCGCATCTTCTTTAGATTTCTCTTCCGCCGGGGCAACCGGTTTAGGCGGGTTGGCCGCTTTAAATTTGGGCACAAACCCCAGTTTAGCAGGCGGCGGCGTTGCCTCGTCTTCTTTTTTTTCTTCAGTCGAAGCAGCAGGTTTAGCCATATTAGCCGCTTTAAATTTGGGAACGAACCCCAGTTTAGCAGTTGGCGGTGAAGCCGGTTCGGCCAGGCTTTCTATAACGGTTTGTTCGGCTACGGGGTTTTCAATATGAACCTTTTCGGTTTTAACCTCGGGCGCCAACGGGTATTGCCGGCGGATCTTGTTGAACCAATATTTTTTGGTGTGATCGAAGCTCTTTTCGCCCATCTGCTCAAAGTGGGTTTTAAATTCAGAAAATAAAGCCGGCTCGCTTTGTTGCAAAGCAGGCAGGTCAACTCTTTTCTTTTTAAAAAACTCTTCGAAAGACATGATAGACATGATAGATATGAGATGTGAGATATGAGACGCAAAGCGGCCTTATTTCATATCGTAATCTATTATTAAATTTTTATTTAGATAGTAACTCTCTTCCTTATCTCAAATCTCACGTCTACAAAGAAACGTCTACATCCAGCTTATTAAACCGGATACCTTTATCCGTTTGTGTCCAGTCCTCGCGCTCCTCATCTGTAGCATTTAGCAATTTGGGGAACCATTCCAATGGAAACGCATGCTGCTTGCCATCGACCTTTTCAACAAACAGCAAACCATTGCTAAAGGTTACTTTAACTTTCTTCTCCTGTTTGCGTGAGGTGAAAAGTGGCATAAGACCCCCTCTAAATCTCCCCCGGTAGGGGAGACTTTTTTTTAAAGTATTTAAAGCCCTCCCTACCGGGGAGGGTTTGGGAGGGGCTTACTCTGCCATATTATGGTAAACCGCCTGCACATCGTCATCCTCTTCCAGGCGGTCAATCAGCTTCATAATATCTGCAACCTGTTCCTCGCTTACCTCATGAAACGATTGTGCAACACGTTCCAGCTTGGCCGATTTTACTTCAATACCCGCTTCTTCAAGCGCCTTTTGCATCTTACCAAAATCTTCGAACGCCGCATGTACTACGGCAATATCGTTGCCATTTTCATCAGCTTCAACAAACAGGTCCTCGAGTCCGGCATCTATTAGTTCCAGCTCTAATTCTTCCAGGTCGCGGTCGCCGGGCTCAAAAGTAAATACCGACTTGCGGCTGAATATAAAATCCAGCGACCCGGTTTTACCCAGCGAGCCGTTATACTTTGTAAAATAGCTGCGCACATTTGCTACCGTGCGGTTGATGTTATCTGTTGCCGTTTCAACCAATATAGCCACACCATGGGGCGCATAGCCTTCGTACACTATTTCTTCGTAATCTTTTTCGTCGCGGCTGATGGCCCGTTTTATCGCAGCCTCCACGCGATCCTTTGGCATGTTTACTGCTTTGGCATTTTGCACAGCCGTACGCAAACGCGAGTTTGTGTTTACATCGCCGCCGCCCGCTTTTACAGCCATTACAATTTCTTTACCCAAACGGGTAAACTGCACAGCCATTTTCGACCAGCGCTTTAATTTTCGTTCTTTACGGAATTCGAATGCTCTTCCCATTTTTTTAGTCCATGGATTTGTTTTTGTATGATTTTACCTGGCTTATTCCAGTAGTTATAACCATAGTCTATGGTCTATCAACTATGGACAGCTAAGATAATATTAGTTTTTCAAACCTTTCGCCTTTATCCTTTTACCTGCTTTAAATTCATCAGCATATCCTCCACCATTTTCGGCAGGTTGTATTCCAGCTTCCAGTCCCAGTCTTTTTGCGCATAGCTATCGTCGATGGAGTTTGGCCAGCTATCGGCGATAGCCTGGCGCGGGTCGTTATCCGCGTAGCTGATCTCAAATGCGGGTATATGTTTTTTTATTTCGGCAGTAAGCTGCTCCGGCGTAAAGCTAATGCCTGCAAGGTTGTAAGACGAACGAATGCTCAGAGAATCCGACGGTGCATTCATCAGTGCTATCGTGGCCCGTATGGCATCATCCATATACATCATCGGCAACGCTGTTTCTGCCGACAAAAAGCTTTCGTAACTGCCTTTTTTTAATGCGTCGTGAAAAATATGCACCGCGTAATCTGTAGTGCCGCCGCCGGGATTTGCCCGCCAGCCGATCAATCCCGGGTAACGGATACTCCGTACATCCAGGTTGTATTTATTGAAATAATACTCGCACCAGCGCTCGCCGGCCAGCTTGCTAAAACCATAAACAGTATTAGGGTCCATTACGCAGTACTGCGGCGTTTCAACCTTAGGCGAATGCGGCCCGAAGATCGCTATCGAGCTGGGCCAGAATACTTTGGCCACCTTAAATTCAACCGAAAAATCAAGCACGTGGAACAGGCCGGTCATGTTAAGGTCCCAGGCCATTTTGGGTTTTTGTTCACCAACTGCCGACAGTATCGCGGCAAGCAAATAAACCTGCGTAGGGCGGTGCTTTTGAAATATGTTGTGAAGATTATCTTTGTCGAGTACATTGGCCAGCTCGTACGGCCCGCTGTTCCGGAGGGCATCGGCCGGGTTATTGATATCGGCAGCAATTACCGCCGCGGCACCATGTATTCCTCTTAAAGCAGTTACCAATTCAGTGCCGATCTGACCGTTTGCACCTATCACTAAAATCTTTTCACTCATACCTATTCTGGATTTGACGGCAAAGGTAAAAATTTGGTTTAAATCCTCTAAATTTTGCAAAAACAAAGGTTTATAGACTAAAAAGGTAGACGAAGTGGTTAATAAAAAGCAAAAAAAATCGCATCTTTGCATTTAAAATTTAATTATATAATAATATAAAACAATGAAAGTCGCAGTAGTAGGCGCCACCGGGTTGGTGGGCACTAAAATGTTGCAGGTTCTGGCAGAACGCAACTTCCCCGTAACAGAATTAATTCCGGTAGCTTCCGAGAAAAGTGTAGGTAAAGAAATCACTTTTAAGGGTAAGCAGTACAAGGTAGTTTCTGTTGAGGATGCGATAAAACAAAAGCCCGATGTTGCCATATTTTCGGCAGGGGGCAGTACATCATTGGCGCAGGCCCCGCTTTTCGCGGCGGCAGGCACTACGGTTATTGACAACTCATCGGCATGGCGCATGGACCCTACCAAAAAGCTGGTAGTGCCCGAAGTGAACGCGCATGTGCTTACTGCAGATGATAAGATCATCGCCAATCCCAATTGCTCAACCATACAAATGGTAGTGGCCCTAAAGCCATTGCATGATAAATATAAAATTAAAAGGGTAGTAGTTTCTACCTACCAGTCGGTTACAGGCACAGGCGTAAAAGCTGTTGACCAGCTTTTTAACGAGCGTAAAGGCATTGACGGCCCGAAAGTATATCCGTATACGATCGATCTGAACGTTATTCCTCAAATTGATGTGTTTACCGAAAACGGTTATACCAAAGAAGAAATGAAGATGGTGAACGAAACCGTTAAAATTATGGGCGACGACACCATTAAAGTAACGGCTACCACCGTTCGTATCCCGGTAATGGGCGGACACTCCGAATCGGTAAATATCGAGTTTGTTAACGATTTTGACCTGACCGAACTAAGGGAGTTGTTAGCCAAATCGCCGGGTATTGTGGTGGTTGACGATACTGCGAACTTAAAATACCCCATGCCGCTTGACGCGCATGATAAGGACGAAGTTTTTGTTGGCCGTATCCGCAGGGACGAGAGCCAGGCAAATACACTGAACTGCTGGATCGTATCCGATAACCTGCGTAAAGGCGCCGCTACGAATGCCGTGCAGATAGCCGAATACCTTGCAGCCAATCATTTGATAGGACAAGAGGTAGAAATTGGTTGATTGGGTTTATTAGGTTGACTAAGTTTAACTAATCAACTATTCCCTCAAGTAACCAAAAACAAATTTCAAAATAGGGATAGTCAAAAGATTATCCCTATTTTTTTGTAATGGTTTAAAGATCTTTCGCGACAACCACAACCGAAATTTTCGTCGTTTTGATGGTGAAATCGCAGTCGGATTTACTTTAAACTTGGTAAACTAAATTTTTTAAACTATTTTGCCTAAAAGCTATGTATGCATAGCAACCTTTTAAGGTTATTTAATGTATATTATATAAGCAAAAGGATATACCCCAATTCTTCTTACTAATTGAAATATGATATCATTCGCTCACCGGGTTTTTATGCAGGTAGCCGCTAACCTTAGCTTTTCGAAGGCGGCGCAGGCGTTGTTTGTAACCCAGCCTGCTATCAGCAAGCACATTAAAGGGCTGGAGGACGTTTATAAAGTTCCGTTATTTGAAAGAAAGGGGAACAGCATATTGCTTACCGAAGCGGGAAACAAATTAAATGAGTACCTGCAACAAGCCAGCGAGATTGAGCGCCGGGCTGAATATGAGCTGTCTGTTTTAAGCAATCTTTCGCATGCCGCAGGGCATCTTCGTTTGGGAGCCAGCACCACAATAGCTTTGTACATTTTACCTTCGATACTGTCGGGCTTCCAGTCGGAATATGCCAATGTTGATATACAGCTGGTTAACCGCAATTCGGAATACATTTTAAGTGCGTTGCTTAATCATGAGGTGGATATCGGCATCATCGAAGTGGATAATAAACTAACCACTGTATCTTACCGTGCATTTATGAGCGACGAAGTGATCCCGGTTTGTTCGTCAAAAAGCCCGCTCGCCGGCAGGTCGTTAACCTTAAAACAGTTTGTTAAAACACCGCTTGCTCTGCGCGAACGGGGTTCGGGCACGCTGAACGCCCTGCTGAAGTCACTGTCCGCGCTGAATGTCAAGCCTTCCGACCTTTCTGTAAAGATCAGGCTGGGCGGCACCGAAGCATTGAAGAATTTCCTGCTAGCCGATCAATGCCTCGGTTTTATGCCGCGGCCGTCTATTGTCCGCGCGCTGGAAGAAGGCGACCTTGTTGAAGTGCCTATTGAAGGACTTCACATTACCCGCGATTTCTTTTTTATCCGTCGCAAAGGCACCGAGGATTATGGCCTAACCAATAATTTTATCCAGTATGCCTCGCAGCATATTATGGTTGAAGTTTAGTTGAGTCGGGAGTCTTAAGTGGGATTTCGCCATTGCCTTATTTTACATTTCTTAAAACCAATAGCCCGGCTTGCCTGTAACTAAATAGATTGAATTCTTAATCTAAAATTAAATCTATTATTATGGCAAGTTTAAATAACCGCAGGGTCGCAATCCTTACTGAAGAAGGTTTTGAGCAGGTGGAATTAACCAGTCCCCAAAAAGCATTAAAGGACGCAGGCGCCACGGCGCATGTGATATCGCCAAAAGGCGGTAAAATTAAGGCATGGAACGAAACTGATTGGGGAATTGAAGTTCAGGTTGACAAGCAGCTAAGTGAGGTCAGCCCGGATGATTATGATGCGTTGGTGCTGCCGGGCGGCGTACTAAACCCGGATAAATTACGACAAAATAAGGAAGCGGTAGCTTTTGTTTCGGCGTTTTTGGATGAGGGCAAGCCGGTTGCTGCAATTTGCCATGGGCCGCAGATGCTGATAGAAACCGGGATGATTGGTGGGCGCACTTTAACATCATTTCCGTCGTTACAAACCGACCTTAAGAACGCCGGCGCCCACTGGATAGACCAGGAGGTGGTAGTCGACAACGGTTTAATAACCAGTCGTAAACCGGCTGATCTGGATGCATTTAACGCAAAGGCAATTGAAGAAATTGTAGAAGGCGTGCATCAGGGGTAGTTGGTTGATTGGGTTGAATTAAGTGAGTGGTTGATCAGGTTGGAGACCTTCAAAACTAAATTCATTTAACTTAATCAACCCAATCCGACTTAATTAACCAATTTTTTCAATATTTCAACCCCGACCGGGTCGGTACTTTCGAATGCATTTGACAATACAACCACGGCAATATCTTTATCAGCATTAAAAGCTAAGAAGCTGCTGCTACCGTTGGTGCCGCCGTTGTGGAAGTAGTATTCCACCCCGCCTACCTTAATAATATGCCATGCCAGGCTGATCTTTACATCATTGTTGAAAGTAACCTTGTGCGTAAGTTCAATTGCTTTCGAAAGCTCATCACCACCGGGATGCAGGTTGGCCTTTGCATACCTCAGCATATCGTTTAAGGTTGACCGCAACGCCCCGCAGGGTGCCAGTGCAGCAAAATCCCATGCAGGTGTTAACTGACCACCCTGGTTGTACACCTGCACAAAACGGGGCGCCATTAACGGATTTAAAAACTGGCCGGTGCTGTACATCCCAAGGGGCTTGCAAATAATATTTATCACCATTTGCTCAAAGTTTTCGCCGCTTACGTTTTCCAGGATGGTCCCAAGCAGTCCCACGGCTAAGTTCGAATACGCATATTTTTCGCCTGGCTTGCTATTGAGTTTGCAGGTTTTAAGATAGGAGAACAAAAGCTGCCTGGTATAATCCTTATAAGGATTCAGCGCATCGCTGGCATGGTTGATCAGGTTATCCGGTATCCTGTCCAGGCCGGATGTATGGTTGCTTAAATTTAATAAAGTAATGGATTTGAGTTCAGGGTTTGCTGCGACGGAATCGGGCAGATATTTGGTTATTGGATCGGTTAGACTAACTTTCCCTTCGTTAACATACCAGGCCAGCAGGGTAGAAGTAAAGGTTTTGGTTATAGAGCCGATCTCAAAAAAGTTATCTGCGTTCGGCAACTTGTGGTTTCCTTTTATGGTTTCGCCATAGCTGTAGGTTGATACCTGGCCTTTATTTATTATGCCAATGATTAAACCCACCGTATTTGCCTTTTGAATATATGACCGGGCAACCGTGTCGATCTTTTTATCCATTGCCGAGCGTAACGGATTGGAGGATTGCACTAACCCCGTTTTATTGGGGGCAGGCTCAACATATGACTGAAAAAGGAAAAGACTCAGCTTATCGCGCTTGTCGAGGTTCATCATTAACTGAAGCGTTGCTGAATCAAACTTAAGCTTATAGGTGGCTGTGCTATTATTTACGAAACTGATGAGGGAGGATTCTTTTATTTCGCCAAGCGGAAAAAGTTGTTTGTTGGCAACATCGCTAAAAGCGTCAATGCTCAATTCCTTTTGAAAATCATCCCCTGCCTGGTTATAAATTGCGTCGGCATTTTTTTGGTTGAAATACCTTTTTACGATAGCAAAAACGGAGTCAACCTTTTGCTGCTGGCGGCTTTGCGCGGATGAAGTTTGCGCGCCGATAATTGACATGCCGAGCAATACGATAGTATAAAAGAATTTTAATCTCATAACTTAATACCCATCGGTTCTTAATCTAACGGAAAGTTTATTAAACGTGCTTGCGAGGCCGGTAGTATTACTCAGGTGCTTGCCCGGCAAGTAAAAACAACACAGCCATACGGATAGCAACCCCGTTTTCTACCTGGTCGAGTATAATGGATTGTTTGCTGTCGGCCACGTCGCTGGTGATCTCTACGCCGCGGTTAATAGGGCCGGGGTGCATCACGACTATCTCTTTATCGAGCGAGTCGAGTATCTGCTTGTTTAACCCGTATAGCATGGTGTACTCACGCAAAGACGGAAAGTATTTAATGTCCTGGCGTTCCAGTTGTATGCGCAACATATTGGCTACGTCGCACCAGTTAAGGGCCTTCAGCAGGTTATGCTCAACCTTCACACCCAATGAGCCGATATATTTCGGGATAAGCGTGGTAGGCCCGCAAACCATCACCTCAACGCCAAGCTGTTTGAGGCAAAGTATGTTGGATAGCGCTACGCGCGAATGCAGGATATCGCCAACGATCGCCACTTTTTTGCCGGCCACATCGCCGAGCTTTTCGCGGATCGAGAAGGCGTCCAGCAAAGCCTGGGTCGGATGCTCGTGCGCACCGTCGCCGGCGTTTACAATCTGCGCTTTTACGTGCTTTGACAGAAAGATGCCTGCACCGGCGTACGGATGGCGCATTACCACCATATCCACCTTCATCGCCAGGATATTATTTACCGTATCGATCAGTGTTTCGCCCTTGCTTACCGATGAGGACGATGCAGCAAAGTTAACCACATCGGCCGACAACCGTTTTTCGGCCAGTTCGAATGATAAGCGTGTGCGTGTGGAGTTTTCGAAAAAAATATTGGCAATGGTAACGTCGCGCAGGGAAGGCACTTTTTTTATCGGCCGGTTTAACACGGTTTTAAAATTGTCGGCAGTTTCAAATATCAATTGAATATCTGCGGGGTTTAAGTCCTTGATGCCTAAAAGATGCCTTGTGCTTAGTCCTGCCATTAGTTAATTTCGGATTTTTCGGTGTCGTTTGTTTTTTTTCAAGGCCCTCAAGAAGGCTTCGCCGTTTCGAATGTTCGATTTCGGATTTGGTTTATTTTATTTTTTACTTACGCCGTCATTGCTCCTCCCAATGACGCGTCGTTATTTCACATCTGATAACAACACAATTTTATCTTCGCCATCCATTTCTTTCCAACTAACTACCACTTTTTGCGATGCAATGGAATCCACTTCTATGCCGACGTAGTCCGCTGCCACCGGAATGTGCCTTGAATAGCGGCGGTCCACCAGTGCAAGCAACTCTATTTTTTCGGGGCGGCCGAACGCCTGCAGCGCATCCATTGCAGCGCGAATAGTGCGTCCTGTCCACAGCACATCATCCATCATCACTACTTTTTTACCTTCTATAATAAAATCGATCTTTGTTTGATTTGGTACCAGTTGTGATTCGCGGCGGCGGAAATCGTCCCTGTAAAAGGTAATATCCAGGTCGCCCTGTTGTATGTCTTTACCGGGCAATATCTTTCGCAGCTCTTCGGCTATTCGTTTTGCCAGGTAAATGCCCCGGGGTTGTATGCCAATAAGCACTGATTCTGAAAAATCGTTATGATTTTCAATTAACTGCCGACATAAACGCTGTAATGTGATTTGAAACTTTTGTCCGTCGAGCAGTATTGGGTTTTGCATCGTTTGGGTGGATTTGGGCAAAGATATAGTTTAGATACGAGATTTTAGATATGAGATATGAGATTTACTCCGAAAGTTGGCGTGCTTCAGTGGTTCAAATTATAATATGCAGCCTTGACTTTAGTATAATCGAGCACTTTCGTTGTTATACTGCCTTTATTAATTTCGACCGAAATTATCGCAAAATCTTCAATCGGTTTAGTTTCATCGCCTGTATTCGCCGGCTTCCATTGCGGCGAGTTCTCGATTATGCCGAGTAACATCCTTGCAAGCGGGTTGTCATCATGTATCGGAAGCACCAGTTCGGGCTTAACAACTTTGCCATCTATTGTAACAGTGAATGCAACTGAATATTCGATAGCTTTACTTTCGATATCTTGAGCCGTTGCGGCTTTTCTAAACGCTCTGGTAACATAGGTTTCAAATCCGCGTGGCGGTTTTGGAGGATTATAAGGGCCAAGCGTCATTTTTCTGTTGTATACTTTACCGTTGCGGTATTTATCCGTTTCTATCACTTTTCCCTCCAGGTTGAACATGTCCCACTTGCCTTCACGCTTGCCATCAACGTAGCTGCCCGACAATGCAATTGTAGTATGATCATCGTTATAGCTACGGTAGGCGCCATTAAGTATCCCATATTTATAGTACGCCTCTTCCCGCTTTTTTCCGCCTATAAAATAATCAGTCCACCTGCCGTCTTTTTTTCCATCCTTAAATTCGCCCTCGGTCATGATGCAATTTGCTGTATCAGACTTCAGTATCTCTTTCATCATTTTGTTATTATAGAAATCCAACTTGCGGTAGTACACAAATTTGCCATGGGGTATTTGCAGGTTTTTATCTTTAAACATGCCTGATTGCAGGATCACGTTTGCCATATCAAACTGCTGCATCAACCACGCGGTATCGGCAAGCTGTTTAACAATGATGTATGAAGTGGCGTTGAATGCGTCGGTCGATCTTCCATTGTCGTCGATGAATAGCTTATAATCCTGGGCATTAACCAGATATGCTATCTGTAGCAGCAGTACTATGAGAAGGGTTTTTTTCATCGGAAAAAACAAAGGTTCCGTAAAATTACCACTTAAGCGAATAAAACCAAACCTGGCGACAATAATTCTTATAGAGAAGCGGTACAGAGTTGGGAGTAAAAACAGGGCGCAATTTTTGTCTCCTATGGAAACTATTAAGTGTTTAAGATTTCGGGAATAAAGTTAATGAAATGAACCTTTAATTGTTTTTAACACCTGGCCACAGAACAAGAAACGCTTGGTGTAATGAAAAGCCCCTTCCGCTTTTGACGGAAGGGGCTTAAAGGATTTAAATTTATTTAAAGCTTATTGAGCTTCTTCTTCGGATGCTGGTTTTTTAGTTGCCTTGCGGGCTTTGTTTTCAGCGCCTTCCATTTGCTCTTTCAATTGTGCCAATACGCTCAGATCGCCTAAAGTTGATTTTTCAACCGACTCTTTCACTTTCTTCACAGCATTGCTGGCAGATTTTGCTTCCTTTTTACGGGTTTCAAATTCCTGCACACGCTGCTCAGAACGTGCTTCTTCCCAGATACGTGAGTGTGAAATAACGATACGTTTGTTTTCCTTGTTAAATTCAATGATCTTGAACTCAGCAGCTTCTTCAGCTTTTAAGCTCTTGCCATCTTCTTTAACCATGTGCTTGGTAGGGCAGAAACCCTCAACACCATAAGGTAAAGCAACTATTGCGCCCTTCTCGGTTACTTTGATAACGGTACCTTCGTGTATTGAATCAATAGTGAAGATGGTTTCAAAAGTGTCCCATGGGTTTTCTTCAAGCTGTTTGTGGCCGAGGCTTAATTTGCGGTTCTCAACGTCAAGTTCTAAAACAACCACATTTAATTTCTCACCAACTTTAGTGAATTCATTGGGGTGATTGATCTTTTTAGACCATGAAAGGTCAGAGATGTGTACCAAACCGTCAATGCCGTCTTCCAGTTCAACAAACACGCCAAAGTTGGTCATGTTTTTAACTGTAGCCACATGCTGGGTGCCAACTGCGTAGCGGTTAGCAGCATTTTGCCATGGATCAGGCGTTAATTGCTTAATGCCTAACGACATTTTGCGCTCTTCGCGGTCAAGGGTCAATACCTGCGCTTCAACCTCGTCGCCAACCTTCAGGAATTCCTGCGGGTTACGTAAGTTTTGTGACCACGACATTTCTGATACGTGGATAAGGCCTTCAACACCCGGGATGATCTCAAGGAATGCGCCATAATCGGCAACAGTAACAATTTTACCTTTAACCTTCGAGCCAATTTGAATTCCTTCGTCAAGGCTTTGCCAAGGGTGCGGGGTTAATTGTTTTAAACCTAAAGCGATACGTTTTTTCTCGTCATCAAAATCAAGAACAACAACGTTGATCTTCTGATCCAATGCTAAAATTTCTCTTGGGTGCTCGATACGGCCCCATGAAATATCTGTAATGTGCAATAAACCGTCTACACCGCCAAGGTCGATGAATACACCAAAGTCGGTAATGTTTTTAACGGTACCTTCAAGTACCTGTCCTTTTTCAAGTTTAGCAACAATTTCAGTTTTCTGGTTTTCTAAGTCGTCCTCGATCAGCACTTTGTGCGATACCACTACGTTTTTAAACTCGTGGTTGATCTTAACAACTTTAAATTCCATTGTTTTGCCCACATACACGTCATAATCCCTGATAGGTTTAATGTCGATCTGTGAACCTGGTAAAAAGGCTTCAACGCCCATTATATCTACAATCAAACCACCTTTAGTTCTGCTTTTAACAAAACCGGTGATGATCTCGTCGTTATCCAATGCAGAATTAATACGTTCCCATGATTTCTGTGTTTTTGCACGTTTGCGCGAAAGTACCAACTGTCCGTTAGCATCTTCCTGCGATTCAACAAAAACTTCAACAGTATCACCGATCTTCAGATCAGGTGTATCACGAAACTCAGATACAGATACCAAACCATCCGATTTAAAACCGATGTTCAATACCACATCTTTGTTGTTCACATTTACAACGGTACCGGTGATAATTTCGCCTTTGGTGATAGAGCTGAATGTACCATCGTACATTTTCTCTAATTTTTCACGGTCGCTGTCGCTGTAATTGCCGAACTTTTTATCATCAGCGTCCCAATCGAAATCTTCGTTTGCTGCTGTGATCTTTGATTTGATCTCTTCGATCGAAATTGAATCGGCTTCTGATTCAATCGTTTCTTTTTCCTGGGGGGCTGTAACTACATCTAGTTCAGCTTCCTTAGCTTTTAATTCTTTTTCTGCTTCCTGTTTTTTTGCCATTAAATAAATTTTCTCCTTTTCCCAATTTGTTAATTGGGACTGCAAAGGTAGGTATATAATTTTATTCCATAAAAATTAATTTACTGTTAAATGCTGATTTTTAAGCGTTTTAAGGCAGAAATTGAACGTTTACCGGAAAGAAAACAGCTACATCGGTGATAAAAATTCTGTTACAGGCTTAATTTATCTTCGATCTCGTCAAAAATCGACATGAAATTATGGTGCAGTTTTGCCCTGTAATCGGTCAGTATCCCGTTCATGTCAGCTTCCTGCGGCGGCGTAAACGGATTGTTCCATACCCGCATACATATTCTTTTGAGGGCATAGGCAATCTCTTTTGTATCGGCATAGCTGTACAGGTATCGGCTTCTTTTAAAATCATCATAAAATTTAAAAAAAACGGAAGTATCTGCCAGGCCGGAAAAGGTTAAAAACTCAGCTATCAGGTTTGTTTCGCAACCTTCCAGGTGTTTGTAAAAACCGTCGACAGTGATTTTATTGGTGGTGAGCAGCAAATTATCCAAAATGAGTTCAAGGGCGATGTGCCCTAAAAAAAAAGGTTTTACCGGCGAGCCTTCAATAGCCGGGGTAAGCAGTTTTTTTAGCTGGTGTGAATGGGTGAGAAAAAAGTCAGACGAATGAAAATAGCGGTCAACCTCCAGGTGTTTTTTCCATCCTTCTATAATGGAATTTACCGCCTTATCGGGATGATGTAATTTCTCGGGGTGTAACACAATAGTCTTATCGGCATTTTTCAACAGGTCGGGCAGTACCGTACCCAAAATAAGGTAGCAGTTGTCCGTATCCCGGTCGAAATAAAAATGCGATAGAAAATTCATAGGTGTTTTGCAAAATACCCCGTTTAACCCAATATCGGAAATATTTTTGATTTCGCCGATGATGTAGGGTGATTTCACCTATATAAGAATGATCGCATGATATTTTCGAAATCAATTAACAATCGGTGCAATCCTATCCAACGATTATTCTTTTATATTTGCCATCCCGATAGCTAACCGGGATTGAAGCTGAATTATAATGAACTTTGTTGAAGAATTACGCTGGAGAGGAATGCTCCATGATATAATGCCCGGAACCGAAGATTTACTGAACAAGGGTATGGTTTCGGGATATATTGGGTTTGACCCGACGGCCGATTCGCTGCATGTAGGCAGCCTGGCGCAGATCATGACGATGATACATTTTCAGCGCGCGGGCCACAAACCTTTTGCGCTGGTAGGCGGCGCTACCGGTATGGTTGGCGACCCTTCGGGCAAATCGCAGGAGCGTAATTTGCTATCGGAAGATGCATTGCAGCATAACCTGCAGGGTATAAAAAACCAGCTTGAGAAATTTTTGAATTTTGATTGCGGCGCCAACAGCGCCGAAATGGTAAACAATTACGATTGGTTTAAGGACTTTACCTTTTTGAACTTTATCCGTGATGTAGGTAAACATATTACGGTTAATTATATGATGGCAAAGGATTCGGTTAAAAACCGGATAAGCGGCGAAACCGGCATGTCTTTCACCGAATTTACTTACCAATTGGTACAGGGGTACGATTTTTATTACCTGTGGAAAAACCATAACTGCACATTGCAAATGGGCGGTTCGGACCAATGGGGAAATATTGTAACAGGCACGGAACTGATACGCCGCAAGGACGCCGGTGAGGCCTACGCCCTTACCACACAACTGATAAAAAAGGCTGACGGTACCAAATTCGGTAAAACCGAGGGCGGCAATATATGGCTCGATCAGGGAAAAACTTCGCCCTATAAATTTTACCAATTTTGGTTAAACACCAGTGATGAGGATGCCAAAACTTATATCCGCATTTTTACCCTTTTTGATAAGGGCGCTATTGAAGCCTTAGAAGCAGAACAAGATGCCGCCCCTCATTTGCGCGTGCTGCAAAAAGCTTTGGCAAAAGATATTACTATCCGGGTACATGGTGAAGCCGAATTTGAAAAAGCTATCAAGTCTTCTGAATTTTTGTTCGGCAGTATTGGTATCGAGTTTTTGAATGAGCTAAACGATGCCGAGGTGCTGGGTTTATTTGAGGGCGTACCGAATTTTAATATCAGCTTAAGCGAACTGCAGCAAGGTATGAATGTGGTGGATCTGCTAGCCGCTCATACATTGGTTTTCCCTTCAAAAGGCGAAGCAAAAAAAATGATCCAGGGCGGTGGAGTAGCGATTAATAAAGAAAGAATTGGATCTGCAGAGGCTGTTTACAAGCCGGATGCCCTGATAAATAGCAAATACCTTGTAGCCCAAAAAGGCAAGAAAAATTATTATTTAATTGTTGCGGAATAATTTGATAATCCGACAAAATGTATTTATTTTTGTATGAATGTCGTATAAAGTAAAACGTATTGAACCCAGTGTGGTTAATGAACCTATGATGGCGTATGGCGCAACAAGTTCATTTAATCCGTTTTATCAATTATTTGAGGGTGTTAAATCATTAAAACTCTCCAGTGATTTTGATATCGTAAGGCTTGCGCGCGAAGGTTTTCCAAAAAAAGTTTTACTTGCCCTCGCAAAAAAAATATCCTTAAACCTTCAGGAGCTTTCCAATATCCTTCACATTTCGGAGCGCACGCTTCAGCGCTATGATGATAATGCCATTATTAAAACTGAATATGCCGAAAAGGCCGTCGAACTTGCGCGCCTATATACCCGTGGCGAAGAAGTATTTGACTCCATGGATAAATTCAAATTATGGATGAAAGCGCCCAGCGTTGTTTTCAATGGCGAGGCGCCGGTTTCAGTGCTCGATACCTCAGCAGGTTTCGATATGGTTTTCAAGGAACTTGGCCGTATTGAACACGGCATATTTGCCTGATGATACTTTACCGTATTGTAAAATGCAGCTACGCCGACGACCTGAGCGGTACGGGCGCTCGTTTATATGGCGGTCGCTGGAGCAGTGAGGGGAAGCCAGCCGTATATCTGGCGTCGTCCCGGTCGCTGGCTGTACTTGAAGTGCTGGTGCACCTGCCGCCACTGATGATCCCCAATGATTATTGCCTGGTTGAAATTTCCGTGCCAGATAATAGCATCACTCAAATATCAGCCAATCAGTTACCAGCTAATTGGAAAGATATTTCTCCGCCAATGATTTTGCGCCAAACGGGCGATGAATTCTTAAAAAAACAAGCGAATCTGTTAATGAAAGTACCGTCGGCTATTGTCCCTGCGGAATTTAATTATTTGCTTAATACCCGGCACCCGGATATGAAGAAAGTGAAGATATTAAAAAGAGAGCCGTTCGATTTTGATCAGAGGCTGGTTTAATCGTTGGTATTTGTCATTGAGATAATGTTGAATAGGCTTGCCGGTTACCCTGCGACATGCCATAACAGAGTGTTATTCACTGCTTTGCTCCACCAGCCTGGCGCGGCCGCTTTTTAACATTCTTTGCTGTTCGGGCGAAAAAGATACCCGCCCGCCAAAGTCCTGCACCCAATAGGTGTTATACTCTGCAACACCTACTTCTTTAAAGCCGGGATTCATCAGGTTTTTACAATGGCCCGGGCTTTTAAACCAACCTTGCATTACCTCGGCGATGCTCATTTGTCCCTGTGCGATATTCTCGCCGGCCATAAAGCTTTTGTAGCCTTTAAATGTATAGCCGGCCAGGGTTATGCGGTCTTCCATACTGCGCCCGTCTTTGCTGGTATGGTTAAAGTAGTCGTTGTTGGCCATGTCCCGGGCGTGGCCAATGGCCGCGATCTCCAGGTTATTATTCCATACCAATGGCGGAGCAGGCGGCATGTATGTAGTACCGCAGTTGCAGCCTTGCTGCCGAACCCTGTTTATATCGTTCAAAAATTCACGCCTGAATTGCCGGTTCGAAACCGTTTCCTGGCTATACGCACTCAAGCCCGAACATAATATGATAAATGTAAATATGCTTTTGAATAAATTGTTCATAACGTTATGACAACAGAAAAGCATTGTAGTTTAAAATTTGATGAAATTCTTATACGTATCACCGCTTTTTCCTCCTAACGCCCGAACGCCGGCGCCGTTTCGTTTTGTAGAATAATAGAATGACTGCGGTAATTAGCACAATGGTAACTATCAGCACTATAATAAGGCTGTTTTTCTGGGCGAGAGCCCTTTGTAGGGCTTCTTTATATTGGAAGTATATACTTTTTTTTTGTTTTGTAACGAATCACTTTTTCTTGACTGCAGCGAATCCTGCGCGGCTATCTTAGCCATTAATTTTGCGTTTTCATCTTTCCGGATGCTGTCAACCAGCGAATCGCGTTTTTTTAAGATAAGCGCCTCTTTGGGATAATTCTTCATTCGGCTATATAGCAACGCGAAATTTCTCAATACTTCCAATTGGGTCCTCGGCAGGTGGTTAGTCACAGAGAGTTGGTTGGCTTCGCTTAAATCCCGCATAGCAAGGTTATAATCTTTGATGTTGCTTTTTATAGCAGATAAGGTTATTAACGAAGTAATTACATTTGGTATGTCTTTTTTTATCCGCGAAAGCGTGTTTGATTGCAGGATAAACCACTTGGCCTGGGGGTATTTTTTTTGCGCAATGTAAACCTTAGCCAGGTTATCAAAACAAGTGCGCAAGCCTATTGTATCATTATACGCTGAATAACGGCGAAGCGCCCGCATGGTATAATTTAATGCTTCGGTTTGATAGCTTAAACGAAGCTTTTTGTTCGATATGGTATCGTAATCCATATACCTGGCCGCAATTTCGGTATAGATAGGCCCGCTTAACAGTTCGTATTTGTTGAGTTTTACCTGCTGTTTCAGGCTATCCAGGCTCATGAACTTTAGCCGCTGTTTCAAGCTGTCCATCAGCTGCACATATTGCGGCAGCCGAAGGCTATCCAGGTGCGCAACATATACAGCCGTTTTCACGCTGTCATCGTATTTCATCTTTTTCATCAGGTTAATACTTTCGACCAGTGCAGCGGCATCTAAAGCGCGCAGACTGTCGGCCTGATGAACAAGAACTGATAAATTTATAATTTCAGGGAAGCGTACACCCACCTGCGACATGGACGCCCGGATCACGTCGGCCTGGTGAACAAGAACTGATAAATTTATAATTTCAGGAAAGTACACACCCACCTGCGACATCGAATTATTTTTATGAAATACGGACAATGCAGGGGTTAAACCATCATTATGGCTAACTGCTTTCATGCTATCGGATGCATGGTCGGCTGCGGACACCCTGGTGGTATCTTTATAAAAACCTGATGCGGATAAGTTATAACAGGTTAGTAAAACAATTAATAAGGTCGCTAGTTTCTTCATAAGCTAGTCAGCTTAGGGGCTTCAAATATCATAGTATACGTTCAAATAATATGCCTTTGATACACTTGCCTACAACGATTTTAAGGAAATCAGGCCATTTATTGCCCTGGAGATAGTTTAAAGCGCGTTTTTAGACGTTGATTTTTTTTAACATTTGTTAATAAAGAATGTTAATAACCTCCAAAAGTTGACTTTATGTCCTTTATTTATGAATGGATTCCGATTCTACTGAATAACATTGTCGAATTTTTGAATGAATTTGCTAAACCATTTTGTCCTTGCAAGGAGATTGAAAGCAACTATGCCGACAAAAGCACACGCTATGCCGGCCAAAACATCCAATACATAATGATGACCGGCATACACCGCGGTAAACCAAATTCCCAGCATCACCAACGCAAAAAATATGTTTATTACCCCCAGGCGATTTTTTAACCCATAGTAAAGTACGATTACGGGGTAGGAGGAATGTAAAGAGGGCATAGCCGCGAAAACATTTGAGCCTTTGGCATATATCGACTTAAACACGGCTGCGTGAAAAAACTGGTCGAATTTGGCTAACCCGGCACTGTTACCCGGCGTAGCTGCATGGAAAGCAAAGCCGTGGTAAGCCACGTACCAGGGCGGGGCGGCAGGGTAGAGGTAGTAAACCACAAACCCCAGCAGGTTAACCAAAACAAAGGTGAGTGAAAAGTACAAGAACTGCTTCCGGCTCCTGAAAAATAAAAATCCTGCAAAAGCAAGCGGCACAGGTATCCAGCACAAGTAAAAAATACCTCCGGCTACATCTAAAAAAGTAGTCCCTTTTAACTGCCAATATTCGTTCGGCGTTAATAATAATCCATTAAAATGAATGCCAAATAACCGCTTTTCCAGATTGTATAAATCGGCAATATGAACGGAGTTGTAATTGTAGTTGGGAAACGCCTTCATATAGTCGAAGATGATCCAGTAAACAATGAATATAGAAAAGCCGACGATGAATTTCCGTGTAACCGGGGAAAGAAAGAAGAGCGAGTTAAAAATGATTAGCAATACCAGTTGATCGGGCTTATAACCAACCAGCCACCACGAGAGCAGTAAATAAGCCAACGATATAACGGAAACAACAATTACTGATGGTACAGCGATCTTTATCCCGTCATCAGCAGCATGGCCCATGCTATTTTTTTAAGAAATCGGAGCCGAATATTTTATCCCAAAGCGGCGAACTTACACCGTAACCCTTACCGGGATCCTGGTAATGGTGCAGCATATGGTGCTGTTTTATTTTTTTCCAGATGTTCCCCTTGAAATTAAAATGATGTATGGCGTAATGCGATATATCATAAAAAAGGTAGCCCAGAATAAAGCCAGGAAAGAACCCGAAAATATAGTGTACTGGTAAAATGGCGTTAAATAAAAAATAAAAGCCGGTTGCTAACGGGATACTTACCGATGGCGGTAAAACCAACCGCATAGCATCGCTTGGATAGTCATGATGAACGCCGTGGAATATAAAATGAAGTCGCATCGCCCAGTCCTTACCTACGGGCACGTAATGAAATATAAACCGGTGCATAATGTATTCGACCAAAGTCCAAACAAATAAGCCGGCGATAAATAACTCGGCAAAGGTTAAAAAGCCCAGGTCATACTGAAAAAAAGCCTTATAAACGCAAAACCCGATTACCGGAACAAAGATAAAAAGCGGCACAGTAAAGTGAACCTTCGACAGGCTTTCGAGCAGGTCGCTTTTGAACATTCTCACAGATTCCTGTGAATTGGAAACATAGTTTTTTTTCATAGCCACTCAGGGTTTAAAATGTTTTAAAATTTCTCTGCCTGTTAATCAACCCCAATTTTAAGAAAGATTTGGTACAGTTTAAGCGTTTTTGTGTAATTGTTACGAAGATATGATTTTTCTGCCGTACGGCGATAAGAAACAAGAATCAATAGCCAAGAATCAAAAACCCGGAGACAAGAAGGCAATTTAGGAGCAGAAAACGACGAAAAATCTTGGTTCTTGGCTCTTGATACCTGGCTGTTATCACTGCTTCAAAAGAGATTTTTTAGCATCCACCAGCCTGTTAAAGGCGGTTATGTTTGTTAAAACGGCTATGATAGCCAGTGGAATAGTAAAAATGGACATCGGTTCAAAAACGTGAAATTTTATACCCGGGATAAAAAGTTTATAATCGCCGCCGATGTATAACGAAGTTAGGCCGCAAATAACGGCGCATAAACCAATGGATACAACCCTTTCCGGCCGCTGCATTAAACCGCCCTTGCATTCGATCCCCAGGCTTTCGGCCCGCGCGCGTACGTAGCTTACCATCATCGATCCGATCAAAGCGATGAAGGCAAACATCGAGCTTATAAAATAGTGATGGCCAACCAGGTAATAACATATCCCAAAAAACATGATCAGCTCGCTGTAACGGTCGAGTACCGAATCGTACAGGGCGCCAAAGGTCGATTTCATATTGCCGAGGCGCGCCACCTGGCCGTCGAGCATATCAAAAAGCCCGGCAAATAAGATCAATCCACCCGCCCAGCCCACATATCGCAGGTCGCCGCGATTGCCTTCCTCGGCGCCCAAAATAAATATGACGGCGACGCCTAAGTTTAATACGAACCCGATAGAGGTAACCACGTTGGGCGTGAGGCCTAATTTTATGAGCACCCTAACCACAGGGTCAATCACCCTATAAATACCTGATTGCAGATTAGTCCGGATGGATGTTTGCTGTTCCATTGATGATTACGCCCCTTTTAGAAATAAAATTGCCCTGATGTACGACCCCTATCTAACTACGCAGAACTGCTGGAAATTCGCGAACCGCCATGGCTGGTCAACTATACAAATTTAAAAATGTTTTCGATACTTAGATAACCTTTAACATACCCATTATTGTCCTGGCTAAACGCAATTAACCCCTGCTAAAACAACTTAAATGCTACTATTACGGAAACCAGAATATTGGTATAAACACCCGCCAGCACGTCATCCATCATTACGCCCCAGCCGGCAGGCAATAGTTCCATTTTACGAATCGACAGCGGCTTTACGATGTCGAAAAACCGGAATAACACGAGCGCGCATATCAAATATTTCAGGCTCACCGGCAAAAAAAGCAGGCTTATACACATCCCCGCAACCTCATCAATTACAACCCGCGCGGGGTCCTTACCCCAAATTTGTTCAACCGCGGTAGACGACCAAACCCCAATGAGTGTAATAAGCACGGTAATAATTATTGAGATCAAAACAGGGGGATAACCCCCGTTCCACGCCAGGTACCAGCAAGCACAACAGGCAATAGCGGCAACCGTGCCGGCCCCTTTGCCGATATAGCCTATGCCCAGGCTGGTTGATATAAGTTTGTGGAATAGCATGTTTTTAGTTGATTGAATTGATTTCTCCTATATTTCATTGAACCCGAACGGTAACTGCTCACTTAATCAACCCAATCCAACTTAGTAAACTATCTAAAGCACATCCACCAACTGCTGGTAATAATCCAATCCCAAGTGTGTTATCAGGTCCTCGCCCATTAAGTGGCGCAGGGTGTTCTGCAGCTTTATCAGCTGTTTAAAAATATCGTTTTCGGGATGTAAGCCGGGTGCTGTTTGCGGCGACTTTAAATAGAATGACAACCATTCCTGTATCCCGCTCATGCCGGCACGTTTTGCCAGGTCGCTGAATAAGGCGAGGTCTAAAGCGATCGGAGCTGCTAAAATCGAATCCCGGCAAAGAAAGTTTATCTTGATTTGCATTTTATACCCCAGCCAACCAAAAATATCGATGTTGTCCCAGCTTTCTTTGTTGTCGCCATGCGGCGGATAGTAGTCGATACGTATCTTATGGTACAGATCGCCGTACAGTTCGGGATTGGCATCCGGGCGTAAAATATCTTCTAATACACCCAGCTTTGAAACCTCTTTGGTTTTAAAATTATCGGGGTCATCCAGCACTAAACCGTCGCGGTTACCGAGTATATTGGTTGAAAACCACCCTCTTACGCCAAGCGAACGTGCCGCCAGACCCGGAGCCAAAATGGTTTTCATTAAAGTTTGACCGGTTTTAAAGTCTTTCCCCGCAATCGGCGTGTTCGTTAATTTTGCCAGCTCGATCATCGCAGGGATGTCAACCGTCAGGTTAGGTGCGCCGTTTGAAAATGGAATGCCCAGTTTTAATGCCGCGTAGGCGTAGATCATACTTGGCGAGATCCGCTTGTCATCATCTATTAAAGCCTGCTCAAATCTTTCAAGACTTTCATGTATTTCCGAAGCCTCGTAATATATTTCGGTAGACCCGCACCATATCAATACGATACGGCTGCAGTTGTTTCTTTCTTTGAAGGTAGTAATGTCATTCATTACAGCCAGCGCCAGTTCGTACCGGGTACCTGTTTTAATATTGGTAGCTACCAGGTTTTTTGCATAATTTTTATCAAACGCCGCCTTCATCGGTACAACCTTTTCCAATTCGGGCTTAACGGCATTTAGCAAACCTGGCTCAAGCACTTTTGCTTTCATAGCCGCTTCATATACATTATCCGAGTACACATCCCAGCCGCCGAAAACAATGTCGTTTAAATCGGCCAGGGGCACAAAATCCTTCACTTTCGGAAAACGGTTCTCCGTACGTTTGCCAAGGCGGATATTTCCCATCTGCGTAAGCGACCCAATCGGCTGCGATATCCCTTTTTTTACGGCTTCCACTCCTGCAATCAGGGTAGTGGCTACTGCGCCCAATCCCGGAATTAATATTCCAAGCTTTCCTTCGGCCGGTTCAATATTGGTTTTCATTAAATTTGGTTTATAACGGTTTATATTTTGTAGTCAGATCCATTTATTTAACCGGTACCAGTTAAGTGTTTCGGTTAAGCCCGATCGCAGGTCGTATTCCGGAGAAAAGCCTAAATCGGCTTTAGCTTCCGCAATAGAACAATACCAGTTAACAGCTATTAGCTCGCTTAGTTTTTCAATATTCAGAATGGCGGGCCGGTTACTCAAATAACAGTATTTTTCAGACAGGTATGCTATAAATTTTACAAACTTTACAGGCAGATGAAATTTAGCCGTTTTTTGGTTTAGGATTGATTTGGTAAGATCGCCCAGCTCGTAACGGCCGTAAAAATTACCGTCGGATAAATTATAGGTTTTGCGATTCCCGGCGTACAGCGCTTTAACGGCTGCCCGGGCCAGGTCGGCTGCGTATATAAAGCTAAACTTTTGTTCATCACGGCCAATATAAGGCTCGATCCCCTTTGATACCTGTTTGAAAAAAATGAAGATACCACGGTCACGCGGGCCATAGACGCCCGTTGGCCTCAAAATGGTGTAATTTAATTCAGGAAATGCTTTTAAATTTTCTTCGCCGAGGAGTTTGCTCCGGCCGTAAGCTGTGATAGGGTGGGGCGGAGTGGTTTCGGTTATAATTCCCTCTAAGGTATTTAGCGGGCCGACAGCTGCCAGGCTACTTATTAAAACAAATTTTTTGAGCCGGATGCCGCTTTCCTGGACAGCTAACGCAAGGTTATTTGTGTATCCCGCGTTTACATCATTATATTCCTGTTCCGAACGGGCCGAAGTAATACCGGCGGCATGAATAATGTAATCGTATTGTTTTTCCAGGATATCCCTTTTCAGGGAGGCCACATCGTTGAAGTCAGGGCAGGTATATTGGATATCGAAACCTGCCAGGTGATCGGTCTTACTGCTCTTTCTAACAGCGGCAAATACCTCCAGGTTATTTTTTAAAGCTTCTTCAATTAAATGGTACCCTACAAATCCGCTTGCACCGGTTATCAGTACCCGTCCCTTCATAGTGCTTTTTCGTAAATGCGGTATTTTTTGTAAGGGTCGCCTTTAATGGCGGCAATGGCGTTGTTTATCAGGTCGTTGTGTTCAAGCGTCCAACCAGCTTCAGCGTGTTCAAAGCCTTTGCGCTTGTATTCTTTAATAATCGTCCCGTACAGGCATGCTTCAATACCCATTTTGCGGTAGCCGTCAATTACTCCGAGCGCGTAAATGCGGATGCTTTTTATTTTGCGCCTGTTCATTAAAATTTGAAAGATGCCCGTCGGCAGCAGCCTGCCGCGTTTTACCTTGATAAGCACTTCGTTAAAGTTGGGCAGTGCCAGCCCGAAGCCGACAATCTTGCCGTCCTGCTCGGCTACCAGGGCGAAATCAGTATCCAATATCAGTTTAAGATCTTTTGCGAGGTGGTCAAATTCTTCGTCGTTCAAAGGCACAAAGCCGGTATTTTGATCCCAGGCCGAGTTATAAACCTCCCGCAATTTAGCGGCCTCCTGTTTAAAATTCTTTAGGTTAACCTTACGGATAACAATGTTGTTCCGCTTTAAACGTTCCTGTAAAGCCGTTAATAACCGAACCGATTTATCATCATAACTTTCACCCTGCCAATGCCAGGCTATAAGGTCAATCTGCTTGGTGAAACCTGCCTTCTCAATTAACTCTGCATAATAAGGATAATTATAGGTCATCATCAAAACCGGCGGACTGTCAAAACCTTCGATCAATAAACCGCAGGCCTCGTTTGTTGAAAAGTTGACCGGCCCGATAAATTTCTGGTTGGCGCCTTTTTCTTTCAGCCAGTTTGCAGCTGTACTGAAAAGTGTATTTGCAGTTTCCTGGTCGTTTATGCAATCAAAAAACCCAAAAAACCCATCATTAACTTTGTTAAAGTTATTGTGGCTGTTATTTAAAATAGCGGCAATACGACCCACGATCTTGCCCTCATTATAAGCCAGAAAGGGCTGCAGCGATGAATGTTTATGAAAAGGGTGCGTTGTCAGCAGATCCTTTTGGGCAATAAACAGCTCGGGTACATAGTTCGGGTCGTCCTTGTACAGGTCATGCGGGAAATCTATGAAAGAAGCCAGTTCTCTTTTCGAATAAACCGGTTTTATTTCTATCATATTTTTTCTTTGATGGATGTTACGCCTACCTCTTTAAATGCTTTTGCTATTTTTTCAACGGCCTCATCTATCTGCCCGAAGGTGTGAGTGGCCATTAAAGAGAAACGCAGCAGCGAGGAGTCTGAAGGGACAGCAGGCGAGACAACCGGGTTCACAAAAATCCCTTCGTTTTGAAGAAACTTTGTAACAAGGAAAGTTTTATGATTATCACGAACGTAGATCGGAAGGATCGGGCTTTCGGTAGGGCCCAGGTCAAAACCTTCTTCGAGTAACAGCTTCATGGCATAGTTTGTATTATCCCAAAGCTTGGTTATACGTTCAGGCTCTGATTCTATAATATCAAGCGCCGCAATAACGCTTGCCACGGAGCCCGGTGTCATACTCGCGCTGAACATTAAGGCACGTGCACGATGTTTGAGGTAATCGATGGTTGCCGCGTCGCTTGCGATGAAACCGCCCAATGATGCCAGCGATTTGCTGAATGTACCCATAATCAGGTCAACCTCATCAGTAAGACCGAAATGCGATGCCGTGCCGGCACCGTTATGGCCTATTACACCCAGGCTATGGGCATCATCGACCATGATATTTGCGCCGTACT
Organism: Mucilaginibacter sp.; assembly: GCA_035568395.1. Lineage (GTDB taxonomy): Bacteria > Bacteroidota > Bacteroidia > Sphingobacteriales > Sphingobacteriaceae > Mucilaginibacter. The sequence continues at coordinate 486,479 of DATMOF010000002.1, forward strand.
GCTCGGCCACCTGTACAATTTCCGGAAGTTTAACAATATCGCCTTCCATACTGAATATCCCGTCAACAGCTATCACTTTCACCGCTTCTTCAGGCAAGATGCTCAGCTTGCGCTGAAGGTCTTCCATATCGTTGTGGGTATATTTAATAACTTTTGAAAAGGATAGGCGGCTTCCGTCAATCAGCGAGGCGTGGTCGTATTCATCTAATATCAGGTAGTCGTTACGGCCGGTTACGCACGAAAGTACACCCAGGTTAACCTGGAAACCGGTACTAAATAAAACAGCAGCTTCTTTGCCTACATATTGGGCAAGCCTGTTTTCTAATTCAATGTGTATATCAAGTGTTCCGTTTAAAAATCTTGACCCTGCGCAGCCGGTACCGTACTTATCGATCGCTTTTTTTGATGCTTCCTTTATCTTGGGATGATTTGTTAATCCTAAGTAAGAATTGGAACCAAACATTAATACACGCTTATTGTCGATAATCACCTCGGTATCCTGCCCAGACTCGATAGGCCTGAAATATGGATATAGCCCCATTTCCCGGATGGCATTTGCATCCTGGAACTGAGCTATTTTCTCATGTAGTTTTTTAACCATGTATTAACCCTGCTTAAATTTTTTGTAAAAATACCATGAATTCGCTAAAAACGCATTATTTAGGTGTAATTTTTTTGAATTACTTGAAAAGCGAACCAGTTCTTAATCGGCAAATTAATTAAATTTTTTATTTATTTAGTGCCACAAAATTGTATTTTTTTCATAAACGCCTAAAAAACACCTTAAATAATGTGGTTTTATGTTTGCCGTGTAAAATTTCATCGTTTATATTTTTTGTGGTTATTAAATATAGGATATTCGCACTTCTTATAAATTAAGGCGAATGCTTTTACCTGTCAGCGCCGGAATATATATTTGTAAGCGATACGAATATTCTGCCGCATGAAAAGAAAATCTACCTGCCTATTGCTTTTTATTTTAACATTTAGTTTACCTGCAGTTCTTTCTGCGCAAACCAGCCGCGATACTGTTGTAACGTTAAAACAGTGCATTGATTTTGCATTGCGCAATCAGCCTGCGGTGAGGCAGGCTTCGCTCGATCAGCAAATTAACGAAAAGGATATCCGGATCGGTCTTGCGGGATGGCTGCCGCAGTTGAATTCTTCCGGACAATATCAATATTACTTTAAAGGCAGCCCCGTAGCGAGCACCGGGAGCGCCACGCTGCCTGGCGGCACAAACCTTGACAACTTTTCGACCCTCGGGTTGCAGGCCAGCCAGGTAATATACAATAACGATGTGCTGCAGGCTGCAAAAGCGGCCAAATATTCACGTCAGTACTATAAGGATAATTCCTTTAGCAGCCAGATAAATGTTGTTGCTGATGTAAGCAAAGCTTTTTTTGATGTGCTGCTATCCCAAAGACAGCTTGATATTTTAAATGAAGATATTGCAAGGCTGCAGCGGAGTTTGAAGGACGCATATAACAGGTACCAGGCCGGTGTATCCGATAAAACCGATTATAAACAGGCTACCATATCTTTAAATAACACCTTGTCATCGCGCAAGCAAACTGCCGAAGCCATTAACAGTAAAATTGCCTATCTGAAACAGATAATGGGCATCAACCGCGATCATAATTTGGTACTTGCATACGATTCAACACGTTTTGAAAAAGAGGCGTATATTGATACCAACCAGAAACTGGATGTGAACAACCGTATCGAGTACAGGTTGCTCACAACACAAAAAAATCTCAGGGATTTGAGTGTAAATTATTACCGTTGGGGATTTTTACCTTCGGTATCAGCATTCGGTAATTATAACCTGGTTTATTTAAGCGACAAGTTTTCGAACCTTTACAATAAAACTTATCCAAACGCCTATGCCGGGCTTTCGCTTTCGCTGCCTATTTTCCAGGGGACGAAACGGCTGCAAAACTTAAGCAAGGCACGACTGGAGGTCGACCGCGCCAACCTCGATATTGAAAATTCAGCCAACACCATTAACACGGAATATGTACAGGCGCTGGCAGCCTATAAAAGTAATTATACCAGTTGGGTGCTGATCAAACAAAATGTTGACCTGGCGAAGGATGTATATAAGGTGGTAAGCTTGCAATACCGGGAAGGCATAAAAACTTACCTGGACGTTATCGTGTCGCAATCCGACCTGCGGACAGCCGAACTAAACTATTACAACTCATTATTCCAGTTACTATCCAGCAAAATTGATTTGGAAAAATCGCTGGGTATTCTTGGCGTACAATAAAACGAATATGAAGACTAGAAATATACTTTGGCTATCACCGTTCATCGGATTAATATGGTCGTCCTGCCATCAGCCTGCCAAGCAAAATATGGTACTGCCGCCAACACCTGTAAATATTACAGAAGCTAAAGTGGCCGATGCGGTTTATTATGATAAATTCCAGGGAACCGTAACCGCGTTGAATACCGTTGAATTGCGCAGCGAAGTTACCGGGTTTATCACAGGCATATTTTTTAAGGAAGGCGAAATAGTGCCGAAAGGCAAACCGCTTTACGAGATCGACAGGCGTAAATACCAGGCTGCCTATAGCCAGGCGATTGCTAACCTGCAAAGCGCCAATGCGAATCTTGTTAAAGCACAAAAAGATGTTGACCGGTATAATATGCTGCTAAAGAACGATGCTGTGGCACGTCAAACCGTTGACCAGGCTGTAGCTGCCTACGAAACCAGCAAAAGTCAGGTGGCTGTTGCCAAAGCGGGGGTGCTATCAGCTAAAACAGATCTTTCCTATTCTATCATTACCGCGCCGTTTACCGGCCGGATCGGCATTTCGCAAGTTAAGCTGGGCGCCCAGGTTACGCCGGGCTCAACGTTGTTAAACACTATTTCGAGCGAGCACCCGATAGGCGTGGACGTAGTTATCAATGAAAGTGATATCGACCGTTTTTATAAGCTGCAAAAAAGCAGCACCGACTCAACCTTTAAATTGCAACTGTCTGACGGGAGTGAGTACCATAAGCCGGGCAGGGTTTTGGCTATCGACCGCGGTGTGGCCAGTCAAACCGGGACAGTAAAAGTAAGGATACAGTTTCCTAACGATAATGATATACTTAAAGACGGCATGAGCTGCGTGCTGAATGTGCTGAACAATGATTCGGGCAACCGCATCCAGGTTCCGTTCAAAGCGATAAGCGAGCAAATGGGCGAGTTTTTTGTTTTTACTGCCCAGGATACCATTGCAAAACAGCGTAAAGTAACGCTTGGCCCAAGGGTGGGGACAAATATCGTTATAATGAAAGGATTGCAGGCCGGTGATAAGGTCATTACCGATGGCTTCCAGCGTTTACGCGATGGCGGGAAAATAACGCTTGGCAATCCCGGGGGAGAAGGCGCAGCGGGAGATAAAACTTCGGGTGTTTCGAAATCATCCGGGCAAGCAAAATAATACCACAAAAATCACGACAGAATGATCGCAGAGACCTTTATACGCAGACCAGTTACCGCTATTGTTATCTCGTTGGTGATTGTGGTGGTTGGTGTTTTAGCCATGACCTCGCTGCCCATAGGGCAATACCCGGAAATTACGCCCCCCACGGTTAATATATCCGGCGTTTATACCGGGGCCGATGCCCTTACGGTGGAGCAAACTGTTGCCACGCCGGTTGAAGCGCAGGTGAACGGTACACCGGGGATGACCTACCTGCAAAGCAACAGCACAAGCAACGGCCAAATGAGCATGACCGTGAATTTTGAGGTAGGAACAGATATAAATATCGCCGCTCTTGATGTGCAAAATCGCGTGGGCATAGCCACACCAACCCTGCCGCAGGAGGTGCAGCGTTTGGGCTTAACTGTACGTAAGCGTAACCCCAGCATATTAATGCTGGTGGCCATATATGCCCCAAAGGGAACGCACAATGTTACCTTCCTTGATAACTATACCAACGTTTTTGTTCGCGATGCTTTGTTAAGATCAAAAGGTGTGGGCGATGTATTTACCCGTGCGGATGATTTTAGCATGCGCATCTGGCTGAAGCCGGATAAACTGGCAGCGCTGGGAATGACCGCCGCCGATGTGACCGCAGCATTGCAGGAACAAAACGCGCAGGTAGCGGCCGGCTCGGTCGGTTCAACGCCGCAGGAAAAAACGCAGGCATTTGAGTACACCGTGCTGGTAAAGGGGCGTTTAACCGAGCCGGCGGAGTTTGGAAATGTAGTGGTAAAAACTTTGCCGAAAACCGGCGTGGTTGTTCATTTGAAGGATGTAGCCCGTGTAGAACTGGGCAAATTTAATTATGCGGGCAATTCATTTGTCGACGGCAAAAGAGCCTCGTACCTGCTGATCTACCAGGCGCCAAACAGTAACGCTCTTCAAACCGCCGATAACGTATACGCCACCATGGAGCAACTTAAAAAAAGCTTCCCTGCCGATATTGATTACGTGGTCCCGTTTGAGTCGATAACTGTGGTTAAGGTTTCGGTACATGAGGTGGTGATCACCCTGCTTATCGCGCTTACGCTGGTAATATTGGTAGTTTTCCTGTTTCTGCAAAGCTGGCGCACCACGCTTATCCCGGTGCTTGCGATACCGGTATCCATTATAGGGACCTTTATATTTTTTATCCCGCTTAATTTCACCATCAATACATTAACGCTGTTCGGTATTGTGCTGGCCATCGGTATTGTGGTGGACGACGCCATTGTGGTGGTTGAGGCGGTACAGCATTATATCGATGAGCAGGGCATGTCGCCCAAAGAGGCTACCATCCATGCCATGCGCGATATTTCCGCGCCGGTAATAGCCATAGCGCTTATCCTGGCAGCGGTGTTCGTCCCGGTAGGTTTTATACCAGGTATTGTGGGGCGGCTTTACCAGCAGTTTGCCATCACGATAGCTATATCCGTATTAATATCGGCATTCGTAGCCTTATCCTTAACACCGGCATTGTGCTCGCTTATACTGAAGCCGCATAAGCTGGATAAACAGTCAAAGGGCCTGGACAAGTTCTTTTTCTTATTTAACACCTGGTTTGAGCGCCTTACCGGCAAATACCGGAACGGCGTACACCGGGGTATAAAAAATTCGAAATTTGTCGTCGTTATACTGGTTTGCATTATTGTTGGTGCGATACTGCTGTTTAAAACCAAACCGACCGGTTTTATCCCAACAGAGGACGACGGGCGTATATATGTAACATACGATTTGCCCGAGGCCTCATCAACCCAGCGTACGGTTGAAGTACTGCACCAGATGATGCGTTCGCTGGATAGCATCCCCGAAATATATCATTATGCGGCGCTCGGCGGGTTGAACGCGGTAAGCTTTGCCAGTAAATCAAACAGTGCCACCATTTTTTGCCAGCTGAGGCCATGGGACCAGCGGGAGAAAAAATCGCAGCAAATATTTGCGGTAATTGCCCGGATACAAAAGAAACTAGCCAGGTATAAGGAAGCAAACGTGGTAGTTATCGCCCCGCCGGCGATACCCGGATTGGGCAGTTCAGCCGGTTTTACATTCATTCTCGAGGAAAAAGAGGCCGGCGGAGATATCAAAAACTTCGAAAAAGTGCTGCAAAGCTTTATCGCCGCCGTAAACAAGCGCCCCGAGATTGGCAAGGCGTTTTCTTTTTTTACCGCGCATACACCAGCTTATCAACTAACCATTGACAGGGAAAAGGCTAAAAAGCTGGGCGTTTCGATATCTGATATCAATTCGGCCCTGCAAACATATATGGGCAGCGCTTTTATAAACGACTTTACCATTTACGGGCGAAACTTTCACGTGCTGGCCCAGGCCGATACAAATTACCGCACAAACATTCAAAATATAGGGCAATACTTTGTACGAAACCAAGCGGGGACGATGGTGCCGCTGAGTACGTTGACCTCCTACAAAGTAATTGAGAACGCACCTTTAATATCACATTTTAACTTATTCCGGTCGGCCGAGATCGACGGCAGTTCTGCGCCGGGTTATAGCAGCGGCGATGCGATCAAAGCCCTGCAGGAAGTGGCTGCGCAAACGCTGCCGCAAGGGTTTGGTTACGAATTTGCAGGACTTAGCCGGGAGGAAATTATATCCGGCTCGAAGACGGTTTATATATTTATGCTGTCTATCGGGTTTGTATTTCTTTTTCTTGCAGCATTATACGAAAGTTGGTCGGTACCATTTTCGGTGATACTGGCGGTGCCGCTTGGGGCTTTCGGTGCGATATTGTTTTTAACGTTCAATAAAAGCCTTGATGACAATATTTATGCCCAGATCGGTTTGATTACCCTGATAGGCCTGGCGGCGAAGAACGCCATTTTAATTGTGGAATTTGCCAAAGAGCGTGTGGACAGGGGAATGGAGCTTGAAAAGGCAACCCTCGAAGCTGTCAGGCTGCGTTTACGACCTATCATCATGACCTCCATGGCATTTATACTGGGCGTATTGCCGCTGGTATTCGCCTCAGGCGCCGGTGCGCAGGCACGGCAAACAATAGGCTGGACCGTATTCGGCGGGATGCTGGCAGCTACTTCGCTGGCTGTATTTATTGTGCCGGTTTTATTTTATACCATTACCCGTTTTGCCTACGGAAAAAGAAAACTGGCTGAACTGGAGAAGAATTATAAACCCGATCCGGAGCACGATCCGCAAGTTTAGCGAAGGCCTTTTGCCTTTTATATCATACAAAATCAGCTCAAACAGGTTCCTTATCTGTTGTTGAGCTGATTTTTTTTTGAAGAAAATTTTCTTCAAAATGGTAATTTTTTTATCCGTACCGTCTGCGCAAAATTGTGATGATTATCAGCCGTTAAGCAATTAACAATTGTTAAAAAAGTTGAAAATTAAACGGTGCTTTTTGCACTTCCCTACCATCCGGATGGCCAAAACCGACACAAATGGCAAAGTATTTGTTAATCTGTGATTAATCTATTTAATTATAAATTTACAAAAAACAACAATTTATGAAAAAGTCATCAAAATTAATAACAGTAGCGTTAAGCGCGGCAGCGTTATTTTTTGCCGGCAGTGTAAAAGCGCAGACGACCAAAACAGCCGACGACAGTAAACTACGGTTGGGTATTGGCGTTGAAGCCGGTGTGCCTACAGGTAATGCTCACAATGTTTCAGATTTTGAATTAGGCGGTACTGCACGTTTGCAGTACGATGCAGCTAAGAGTCTTGCCATAACCCTAACTTCAGGGTATTACAACATGTTTGGCAAGGATATTCCCGGCACCAACGTTAAATACCAAAGCCTTGGTATCGTGCCATTAAAAGCAGGTATTAAAGCCTTTTTTGCTTCAGACCTTTACTTCGGCGCCGAAGTAGGTGCCGGTTTCGAAACCAACAGCGGGGGCAGCACCAAATTTATTGCGTCACCGGCTTTGGGCTTTGCCAATAAAACCTGGGACGTAGGTGTACGTTATGAAAACTTCGCGGGACAGAACAATAACTACGGCCTTGTGGGCTTGCGGTTGGCTTATGCCTTTGGATTGTAATTTACAAGATTTGAGATGTGAGATTTGAGTATTGAGATTAAAGCAATGCTCAAATCCATCTCATGTCTCAAATCTCATATCTCACGTCTAACTTAGTTTTCCCAGCGCCGCTTTGATCCGCTTCATCGCTTCAACCAATTTATCTTCGGCCGCAGCGTAGGAGATTCGGATGGATTTTTTATCACCAAATGAATCACCGCCAACGGTAGCCACATGCGCTTCTTCAAGCAAATAAATACTCAGTTCATCGGCATCTTTAATGGTATTGCCGTTATAGCTTTTTCTGAAAAACGCAGTCACATCCGGGAAAAAGTAAAAAGCGCCTTCGGGTAAATTTACTTTTATACCTTCAATGTCCTTCAGGAGTCCGTACACCAGGTCGCGGCGTTTTTTAAAGGCACTGCGCATTTCCAAAACACTTTCTAATCCGCCTTCGTAAGCGGCTACGCCTGCGCGCTGGGTGATGGAACAGGTACCGGAAGTAATTTGTCCCTGCATTTTATCACATGCCGCAGCGATGTCCTTATTTGATGCCGTATAGCCAATGCGCCAGCCGGTCATGGCAAACGCTTTTGAGAAACCGTTAATGATCACCACACGGTCTTTTATATAATCAAATTGAGCTATCGATTCATGCTTGTCAACAAAATTGATATGCTCATAGATCTCATCCGAAAGGATATAAATATTGGGGTGTTTTTCAAATACCTTCGCTAAGCCTTCCAGTTCAGCCCGGCTGTAAACACTACCCGTTGGGTTACATGGTGACGAAAACATAAACAGCTTGGTTTTTGGCGTTATGGCTGCTTCCAGTTGCGCGGGCGTTATCTTAAAATCCTGCTCAACCGGCGCGTCGATAAACACGCTTACGCCTTCTGCAAGCTTCACCACCTCCGAATAAGATACCCAGTAAGGTGTAGGGATAATAACTTCTTCGCCCGGGTTTACCAGGCAAAGCACCGCGTTGGCAATAGCCTGCTTTGCGCCGGTGGAAACAACGATCTGGCTGAAATCATAATCCAGGTTGTTCTCATTCTTTAGCTTGGCGGCAACAGCCTTCCTTAATTCCGGGTAGCCGGATACGGGCGTGTAATAGGTATAGTTTTGGTCCATCGCCTGTTTGGCGGCTTCCTTTATATGTTCGGGTGTATGAAAATCAGGTTCGCCAAAGCTAAGGCTGATCACGTCAACCCCTTTGGCAGCTAGCTCGCGGCCCATTTTGGCCATCTTAATTGTAGCGGATTCCGACAGGTTATTGATCCTGTTACTTAATGCAGTCATATCGTTTTTTTGATGTCGCGGCAAATATAGAAAATAAGCAGAAAGCTAAAAGCACAAAGCTTAAAGCATTTTTTAAATGCATTTGTATCCAGAGTTTTCCGCTTTAAGCCTTAAACGGTGCAATGCCATTTATCGCTCAATGTGTGTCCGTGTTCAAGGTGTTCAAAGTGTTCATCTCTCAAAAATTGGAACACTTGAAAAAAATAAATTCAGGTGTTGTAGAAAGTAGCAAATGATTTGGGATGGCCTTAAGCTTTCTGCTTTAAATTCATAAATTTGCCCGCAAACAAAACGGCTTTGAAAGAACAAAAAAGGATCATACTGATAGCATTGGTCACCGGTATAATCCTGATGCTGGCAAAATTTGGAGCGTATTTTTTAACGGGGTCAAACTTTGTGCTGACCGATGCTGCCGAAAGTATTGTGAATGTACTTGCCAGTTCTTTTGCATTCTTCAGCATTTCCCTTTCTGCACTGCCACGCGACGAAAACCACCCTTACGGGCATGGCAAGGTTGAATACTTTTCGGTTTTTATTGAAGGCTCATTGATCGGCATCGCGGCTATAATTATTATTATTAAATCAGTTTACAGTATTATCCACCCTACCCAGATACACGACCTGCTAACAGGTGCTGCCATTATCGGGGCAACGGGTGTGGTTAACGGCGGTTTAGGTTACTATATGATAAGTAAGGGAAAGTCGCTCCCCTCCATTACACTAGATGCCGACGGCCGGCATTTGTTAGCCGATATGATAACCAGCATTGCGCTGGTAGCGGGGCTGCTGTTGATCGACTTCACAAAAATAAAATGGCTGGATAGCGGCTTGTCGATAGCTGTTGCTTTGTATATTTTATATAGCGGCGTCAAACTGGTGCGCAGGTCGGTTTCAGGGTTAATGGACGAGGCAGATTTTGGCGTGGTGACCAACGTTATAAAGGTTTTGAATGAGAAAAGGAGAGAGGAATGGATCGATATACATAACTTTCGCGCGCAAAAATATGGCAATGAACTACATATCGATTGCCATTTAACCTTACCAAATTATTTCGATTTGAACCGTGTACATTCAGAGGTATCATTGATCGATAAGTTAATCAATAGCGAGGTCACCCAAACAGAATTATTTATCCATACCGACCCCTGTGTACCTGAGTGCTGTCACTATTGCAGCATGCCCAACTGTCCGATACGGTCGGAACCTAAAACTGAGCTGATAGCCTGGACAATGGATAAAATTATCCGCAACAAAAAACACTACGAATAATGTACCCTTTTAATGTGCGCGTTTACGGCCTGCTGATCAACGACCAAAATGAAGTTTTGATCAGCGATGAACAAGAGTATGGTATCCGGTTCACCAAATTCCCCGGCGGCGGTTTAGAGTTTGGCGAAGGCCTGATCGACGGCTTAAAGCGAGAGTTTGTAGAGGAGTGTAATGTTGAAGTTGAGATCCTGGAGCATTTTTATACAACTGATTTTTTTGTAAAGTCAGCGTTTAATGAATCGCAGGTCGTTAGCGTTTATTACCGGGTAAAAAATACGACTGAACTCAACCTCAATATAAAAACGTTGGTTTTTGATTTTGACGGGGATGGCGATATATTACAATCATTCCGGCTGGTAAAAGTAGCCGACCTGGCGCCGGAAGATTTCATGTTCCCGACAGACCAGCACGTTGTAAAACTTTTAAAAAATAGTTTATGAACCTTGTTGAACGCGATTTAAAAGTAATATGGCACCCCTATACGCAAATGCAAACAGCCTTGCCGCCTGTCCCGATCGTGCGGGGCGAGGGCGCCTGCCTGTATGACGAGAACGGGAAGAGGTATATCGATGCGGTTTCGTCCTGGTGGGTAAATATCCACGGGCACGCACATCCGCACATCGCGCAAAAAGTATCGGAGCAGCTAAAAAAGCTGGAGCATGTTATTTTCGCCGGCTTTACACATGAAGGTGCGGTGGAGTTAGCCGAAAGACTACTTGAAATTTTACCAACCAACCAAAAAAAGGCCTTTTATTCGGACGACGGTTCAACAGCCGTTGAGGTAGCCGTAAAAATGTGCCTGCAATACTGGCATAATAGGGGAGAGAAGAGAACAAAAATGCTGGCGTTTAAAAACGCCTATCATGGCGATACCTTCGGCGCGATGGCTGTAAGCGGCCGCAGCGCATTTACTGCTGCGTTTGATTCCCTGTTATTCGAGGTGGAATTTATTGAGCTGCCGAATGAATCAAATATCCAAAATCTCAAATCTCAAATCTCACATCTCAAATCCAATCTCGCATGTTTCATATTTGAACCGCTGGTGCAAGGATCCGGCGGGATGCTGATGTACGGGGCCAGGTATTTAAATGAACTGATGGCGCATTGCCGGCAGGAAGGCGTTTTAATGATAGCCGATGAAGTGTTTACCGGCTTTGGGCGCACAGGGAAACCCTTTGCCTGCGACCATGTAACGGAGCAGCCTGATATCATGTGCTTTTCAAAAGGCCTTACCGGCGGCACGATGGCTTTAGGGCTGACCACCTGTACGCAACAGATATATGATGCGTTTTTGTCCGACGACCGGATGAAGACACTTTTTCACGGCCATTCGTTTACAGCTAACCCGGTGGCCTGCTCGGCCGCACTGGCAAGTTTGGACTTGTTCCTGGATGATTCTACAGCAACGAATATCAAACGGATCGAAAGCGCCCACCGGCAGTTCGCGTTAAAAATAAAAGATCACCCCAAAATTAAAACTACCAGGCAAACAGGAACTATTTTGGCTATGGAATGGGAAACCGGGGGGAGCACGTCTTATTTTAGTTCGCTGCGCGACACTTTGTATAAATATTTTCTGGATGCCGGCATCATCCTGCGCCCGCTTGGAAATATTGTTTACATTTTACCGCCGTATTGCATTACCAACGAAGAACTGGCTTACATTTACAGCAAAATAGAACAAGCCCTAGAAGAGATATAATGATTACCACCGATGGTGAAATCAAAAAAACAAAGATGGAACTGAATACACTGCTACCTGCTATTATAGCCAATAATGAAATACATGCACGCTGGCTGAATACATTATCCTTAATGGAAAATACCGGCGCGCGCAAAATATCGGCGAGTGAAGACCCGCTTACGGTTACGTACATCATATTAAAACATGCTGCCGAGGAGCATCGCCATGCTTTCTACCTGAAAAAGCAGATAGAAAAAACAGGTGAAGATTATTGCCCGACTTATGCTGCCGAATATTTAATTGCCCCGGCCTTTAGCAGGTATTATTTAAACCAACTGGATATTGATGTTTGCCGCTACCTGAAAAAAGACCTTGGCCTGGCAGGAAAAGAACTGCGCTTTGCCGCTTACCTGCTGGTAACTTATGCCATTGAAGTGCGCGCCGATGAACTATACCCGGTTTACCAGGATGCGCTTGACGCCGCTTCCAGCAAAATAAATGTTAAATCGATCATTTTAGAGGAGGAGGGCCACCTCGAGGAAATGCTCGCACAATTGAAAAAGTTCTCGCCCGATTGGGAGACGCATGCATCGAAGGCTGTTGAGTTTGAGACCCGCTTGTTTTCGGATTGGGTAGACGCGCTGGGCAGGGAAGTAAACTGAATTGATTTTCTCTAACAACAAAAAACCCTTTGGTAATCACCAAAGGGCTTTTAGTTCTTAAAATTTTCAGTTAATTAACCGCCTGCATTCAGGTCAGCTAAAGTACCTCTTTCAAAGTCTTTGCCGATAGCAAATGTGCCGGCAGGAGCTTTTTGATCGGATACGGCAGAAATAGTAATGAGGGCCTCCTGACCTTGTTGAAAAGCAGTAAATTGAACGGGAAAACCACCTATTGTACTGTAATAGGGCTGGTAGGCCGTTGGCGGAACACTGATATCATTGGTTATCCATACATCATAGTTTTTTCCTGTTTTGGTGTCCTTCGCGATCACCTTTTTACAATTAAATCCTGAGATCTGCTTGGTTTCAGTTGTTGGGGTATAGGTAAAAGTAGGTAAAGCAGCCATACCTTGTTCAAGTTCAGCAGGGGTAGCAATGCCCGCTTTTTTCAATGAAGCTACAGGCACATCCAACACAACGGCTAAATAATCACGCCTGGCGTTGCTTAATACTTTAACATTTGCCGGACCTACAACAATTACTGCTGCAGTTGAATCGGGCGTAAAATATTGCTTAACATCGGCTGGTTGCCCGCGCATTTCCATGGAGTACGATACCATGCCGCTTTTATAGACCTTTTGTGCGCTGGCGCTGTAGGTGGTTGCTGCAAGCACTATGCCCAGGGCAACATTCAAAAATTTTCTATTCATAAATTGGGTTTTGTTATTACAAAGTAGGGTTTTTCGCGGTCAGTTGCAAATATTATTAATTTTCCGCTTTTAACTTTAATTAGATACCGAAATAAGCGAATTGTTACGTTTTAATATTTTATAGTCAATCTTTTTTATGCCGGCCTGGTTTGCAACCTGCCTGAGTAATCGATCGGAAGTACTTCCGTCAATAACCGCCATGGGGTAATCGACATAATTGTTAATTTCATTTAACCCAGCTGCCGGGTTCCCCGTTATATACAAATAGTCGGCTTTTAATTTCTCCGGAAGTGGATGACTATAACTCCTGCCATCAAAAACTATTATCCTTGTATTCATGAACTGGATAAGATTATCTTCCTTTGCCAACCACTGCGTTTTGATGTTTTGGCTCAAGCTAATCATTTTGATATCGCTCACCTGGCAACTGTCAAGGTAGGGCTGTACGGAATATTGAAAAGTTTTATCGGTGGTTTTGATATCAGTGAGTACAACTGCGCGGTAGCCGTGCCTGAAAACTATTCCCGGGTGTTTTTTTAAATTTAACCACACAATTTGATTTGATCGCGATAAGCTGATGTTTTTTATGCTCAGGCTTATACAGAGGAACAGGATACAGGCCATAGCTGTTTTAAGCAGCCATACTTTTTTCTCATGCAAAAAATAAAAAGCGCTGATGATGATCGCGTAAAGCAAAATGTACTCGGCCGTCGCGAGCCATATCTTACCCAAACTGGCAAAAGGGGTATGCTCGATAAAAGCCAATCCCTTATTCATCAGGATTATTGATTTTTCCAGGATGAAGGCTATAACTGTTGAAACTACCGGTATCTGCGGAAGCAATAAAAAAGCAATGCCCGAATACATGATGACGGCGGTTGGGATGATTATAAACAGGTTGCTGATCAGAAAATACACCGGGAACTGGTGAAAATAAAAAGCGCTTAAAGGAAATGTGATCACTTGTGCGGCTATGGATACTGAGCAAAGCGCCCAGAGCTTATCGGCCCATTTGTTTTTAAATGGATACCAATTGTAAACTACCGGCTGCAATACGATGAGGCCGAAAACCGCGAGATACGATAATTGAAAACCCACATCGGTGATGAAAAACGGATCATATACCAAAAGCAGGAAAGCGGAAATGGCCAGGATATTTAGCGTATTGATATACCTGCTGAATGTTTTGCCAACGATCACCATGCTGATCATAACCGCCGCACGGCAAACCGCGGGCGAAAAACCTGAAAGCGTTGAATAATACCAGATGAGTGTAATAATGATAATTGCCTTAGACGGTTTACCATATTTGAACCGGTCTAAAAAGCCAAGTGCTAAAGCAAGCAAAATATAAATAATGGCTACATGTGCACCGGATACCGAAAGTACATGGATGGTGCCAGTTTTTGAATAAGCCTGCAAAATATCATTGCTCAGATCGGCTTTGTAGCCCAATATTAAGGTGGATGCCACAGCTACGGCATCGGTATCGCGCATGTTGCACTTAAGTTTTTCAACAAGGCGCTGCCGTAACCGCAATGAATAAGCAATGATAGGGTTGCCTTGATCAGCGGCAAGCACGACAAATTGTTTCGGAAACAGGAATGCCTGGTACCATATATTTTGATTGGCCAGGTACTTTTTATAGTTGAATTCCGCCGGGTTAAAAGGCGGGTCGATAGGGTTGTATCTGGCGGGTATCAGCAGTTCGTCACCGTAATAAAGTTTGGTTGCATTGGTGTCTTTTGTTGCGATAAGTAATGTTCCGCTTGCCGCGGATTTTTTTCCGTTGCGAACGCTTTCGATTACCTCAGTAGTGAAGCGGGTCAGGCCGTTTTTAGCATTGGGCTCATTATTGATCTTTACTACGAGATACTGCGCAGCGGTCTTTGAAAAATGATCAGGATGATTAAGCTCATTATAGCGGGTAACGCTTACCAGCCCGAATAAAAACAAAATCAAAGTGATAAGGCTGCCGCCCAGCCAACGGTATTTATGCAGGTTCAGCCTTCGGTAATTTAAATTAAGGCCGATAAAAACAGTGCTGAGAATGAGGAACGAAACAATTAACCCGGTTAAATTCGTGCCTGAAAATAAGCCCACACCTAAACCAATGCCCGATAAAAATGGCAGCAGCAATATAACAACCGGTATTTCGCCCTTGTGATTTGCGATCATAAATAACCAAAATTGTCATTGCGAGCGATAGCGCGGCAATCGCGAACTATGCATTGGCGGCTCTGTAAATGACGGGATTGCTGCGCTATCGCTCGCAATGACAAAAAAATAAAGATAACTTTTACGCAGTAAATTACAACTGGTCGCGCACTTCGAGCAGGAATTTTTTGAGGTTTTCGAGGGAGTGGATAACGCGGTGGCTATCCTTGCTATCGGTGATGTTGTTTTTGAGATGTTCTTTGGCGCCGTTAAGCGTATAGCCTTTATCGCGTATCAGGTGGAAAATAATTTTAAGGTTCTCAACATCTTCGGGGGTGAAGTAACGGTTGCCCTTTTTGTTTTTTTTTGGAGTAAGGATGTCAAATTCCTTCTCGTAAAACCGGATCAGCGACTGGTTCACATCAAAGAGCTTGGAAACCTCTCCCATGGTATAGTACATTTTGCTGATCTCGCGTTCCCTGTAAGGCATGCACAAATGTAATTGTTTTTTGGGAGTCGTGAGGGTGGCAAAACTTTTTGGTGAAATAATTCGTACACCACCTGCCGTTTTTCCACCTGGTTAACTTTTCGTTTTACTCTAAAGAATATTTTTATATTAGGGCATTACTAATATTGATATGATTAAATTTTTAGTTTCTTATTTCATTTGCCTGATTGTTGTACTCAATGCAATTGCCGTCCCCACGGATTCATCAGCTTCCATTATCTCTTCAAAAAATAGTTACGAATTTATTTATAATCAAAAAGCCGGTCGGGTTGAGGTTAAAGAAATTTTAAATACGCTTTACACAAGCAATACCTATGCGGTGAAACTCCCGGTTGCTGAAGTTTATAATAATGATGTTACGATTGACAATGTCGAAGCCAATGTTGATAACCATTCGGTACATGATTTTAAGCCTATTTATTCATACTATTCTACGGATGATGTTTTCTTTTCTGATGAAAAAATTTGCTATTTCCCGTTAATGCTGCCAAAAAGGGGAAGTACGGCAAATGTTACTTTCAGCGAAACTATTGATGATCCGCGTTATTTTACGACGGTATATTTTTCAAACGAATGGGCTATTAAACACGGGGAAGTTTCTGTTAAAATACCCCGCTGGATGAATGTTGAGCTTAAAGAGATGAATTTTAAAGACTACGCCATCGATAAAACAACCACATACGATAATAAAAGCGATGCAGATATTATAACTTATACAATTCAAAACCTTCCGGCGATGCAGCGTGAAGATAACAGCCCCGGCCCCACATATATTTATCCGCATCTGTTAGTTTTATGTAAATCGGCAACAGTCGGGGGCCGTAACCTTAAATATTTCGGTACGCTTGCCGACCAATATGGATGGTACCATATTCTGGCCGGTGAGATAAATACGAATAAAGAAATAATAAAAGCCAAAGCTACAGAACTTACTGCCGGACTTAATAGCGAAATGGACAAAGTTAAGGCCATTTTTTATTATGTAATGGATAATGTCCGGTATATAGCTTTTGAAGATGGTATGGCAGGTTTTAAACCCGAAAAAGCCGACGAAGTTTTACGGAAAAAGTATGGTGACTGTAAAGGAATGGCTAATTTAACCAAGGAGTTACTCACCTCGTTAGGTTTTGATGCCCGGCTTTGCTGGCTCGGTACCGACCATATTGCTTACGATTACCAAACGCCTTCGTTGGCTGTCGATAATCACATGATATGCGGGCTGATTTATAAAGGCAAAACTATTTACCTGGACGCGACCGAAAAGTACCTGGGCATCAATGAATATGCCGAGCGTATACAGAACCGGCAGGTATTAATGGAAGATGGTGAAAGATATATTCTTACACGGGTACCTAATGCTGGGCCATCACAAAATTATGACTTCGAAACCAGCCAGTTAAGTATAAATGGAAGCGGCCTCGCCGGCAACGTTACGCATTTATGGAAGGGGGAAGATAAGGAGAGAGTTTTAAGCGGATTGAATAATATAAAAAAGGAAAAGGCAGATGAAGCCATGGTAAGGTTTCTATCAAACGGCAATAACGATCATCATATCAACAACCTGAAACTGACAAAAACCGATGATGTGGATAAGGACCTTACTGCGAGTTATAGTTTTGATGATAAAAAGGCCATTTCTGTTTTTGGGAAATCCTATTATATCGAACTGGACCCCCAAAAGGAATTTAATAATTTAAATTTAAAAATACCCGGGCGCAAACACGATTACTGGTTTGATTACAAAATGAATATATGCAAGGAAATAGAACTTTTATTACCGGCTAATTATAAAGCCACCAGTCTTCCAGTCGCGCTGAATATTGTCGATTCTGATTACGAATTTCATATTCAATACACGTTGTTATCCGGAAAGTTAATTTATAAAAAATCCCTGCGGATAAAAAACACACATCTTCCAACTTCAAAATTTGCGAAATGGAATAATGATATCGAACAGCTTTCAAAAGCTTACGATCAAAATATAACCTTAGAACCTATTACACAATGAGAACAGCCTTACTTTTATTTTTTGGATTAATAACAACCTTTAATCTGTTTGCACAGGAAGATATTCCGTATGCTGAAAAAGCAGCTCAGCTGCAAAAGGAAATATGGGGTACGCATGTGCCCGAGTTTAGCTCGACAACTGCTCCGGCTAACCTAAATAATGAGAGCGCAGTTGTGCTTGCCCGGTCGCTTAACCTACAGCGTACCTCACACACGAGGATAAAGTTTATGGCAACAGCAGCGCTGCGAACCATGAAACTTACTACCTTTCACGAAAGAGTCAAAATTAATGATAAAACTGCATTAGCAGATTTCTCGACAATTGAGTACCAAAAAAAGATGGATAAAACAACATCGTACCTGGTGTTCAAGTTTATCGATGTTAAAAATGTTTACGTAGGTGCAAAAATTATTAAACCAAATGGTAAAGAAATAATTGTAAATACAAGCGAGGCAGTTTTATTGAAAAACGACAACAAAGACCAAAAAGGAAAACTTGCTATTCCCGATTTGCAGGTAGGCGACATTTTAGATTATTATATAAGCGCTGTTGATATGTCGGAAAACGTTGAAAGTAATTCTTATAAAAACAATGATAATTTGTTTATCCTGGCGGATCAATATCATGTTTTATATTATAGTTTGGATTTTCAGTTTAACAAAAAAATAAATGTTCAATACATATATGCCAATGGCGCACCGCATTTTGAAGAAAGCCATGATGACGCCGGTGACCTTGTACTAAGCCTGAAGATAAGAAACATGTCTAAATACAAAACAGAGTTGTGGACTTCCCCGCTTAGACAATACCCATATATTGAGATAGGAAGCACCTTCCGTTCGACAGGCATTTTGTTAACGGGAGTTGATTATCAAATCAACCCCAAATTTTCAATGTTCACAAATCAAAAAAACGCTTTTGAACATTCTTTTATGAAATTCTATGGATACGATCAGCTCGAATCTAAGGTGAAGGATTACTTTAAAAGCCATAAGGCACTAAAGAACGCGCCGTTAGATAGTGTAATGAAAGTGCTATATGACGAGTGGAAGTTTGATGTTTTTTGCAACTATACAGGTAAGGAGTTAGAGAACATCGAAGAAATGAATTATCGTAAAGCAAATACGCTAAGGGCAGCGCTAATTAGTTTGGCGCTGAGTGAGATGGATATCGATCATGATGTGTTGCTGGTTGCCTCACGTAATAGCAATTCGCTCGAGAATGTTTATAATATTGATGACATGGAAGCTTTGATACGTATTAATGCAAGCACTCCATTGTATATGTGTTTTGATGACATAGTAACTCATTTTAACGAAATACCGGCGCGTTTTCAGGGCGAAAGTGCAATAGTATTGCACCCAAAAACGCACTACGCCGGCGATACATTTACCGAGAGTGAGACTACCCTCCCAGTCGCTTCCAGTGATAAAAACCAGTTGGAAGAACAGCTTCAAGTGAATTTAGTGCCAGGTAACATGCAAAAATTAAAAATAACCCGTCTCGTTAAGGAACAAGGTGATCTGAGGCACAACGATCAAAAACTATTGATACCGGTAGAAGATATAGATAACGGATATAAGAATATGATCAATGGGGAGGAATTAAATAAAAGGCTAAAAAAATCCCAGGCAACAAAGAAAATGACGGAGGATTATATTTACTCGTTTACAAAGGAGAAAACGGAAATGAATAAAAATTTTACGTCCGAAATTAAAAACAAATTTGGCCAGGATCCGGAACAAGTTCAGGATTGCAAAATTATCGATATCGCGCTTGAAAATACCAACCCGGTTTTTCAATATAGTTCATCGTTTGTTTTGAATAACATGGTAAAAAAGGCCGGGAACAACTACATCATTGATGTCGGGAAGTTAACAGGCGACTTTTATAGCCTTGAAGATCGGGCGCGTAAACGGGACATAGACGTTTATATGCCATGTGCGCGTAGCTTTAAGTACACCATCGCCATTACAATTCCGCAAGGCTATTCAGCTAAGGGAGTTGAAGCATTTGCCACCAAAAAGACCAACAAAACGGGTTCGTTTTCGACGTCAGCGGCAATTACAGGAAATGTTTTAACTATTTACGTTAACAGGGTTTATAATAATAATTTCGAGAAGGCTGCAGATTGGCCGTTGATTGTTGATTTAATAGATGATGCGTCTGGTTTTAATTCACAAAAAATATTGCTGGCGAAAACTAACTAATCAGGGAATTGGATACGATAACCTTCGAATTCCGAACAATTAAGGGTTTTTACTGAAGCTGACTGTTAAAAAACGCCAAAACAGCCTGGTTAAACTCAGCCGCGTTATAGTAGGGTGCAAAGTGGCTGGCATTTTTAAAGATCACCAGTTGGGAATTGGGGATGTTTTCTGCTATCTGGCGGGTGTGGGTTTCGGTCACCACATCATTTTGCCCGGCCATAACCAATACCGGCGCTTTGATCTTTTTCAGATCGTCAAAAGCCAGGCGCGGTTCATTCAAAACGAGCTCGTAAATTCTTCGCTGGTCAACGGATTTCTTATCGGATTTATCTTTCAGATCATCAATCAGCTCATTCACATCCCTGAATACGACGTCTTTCAGCGCATCCGGCGCGGGGAATATATTGGCGCCCATCACCGCTAATTTGTTCACGTATTCCGGGTATTTCATCGCCATGATCAGCCCGGCGATGCCGCCGTCGCTCCAGCCTAAAATATTTACGTTTTGCAGGTTTAAATCATCCAGCAGCAGCTTCATATCGTCTGCAAACAATTCATAGGTCAGCGGACCGTCGCTTTCATCCCTGCTGTTGCCATGCCCGCGGGTATCTACGGCAATTACTTTGTAACGATTTGCAAACTCGCCGATTTGGTTAATAAATGCACTGATGGATTGATTATTCCCATGCAACAGCAGCAATGGCTCGCCCGCGCCGTATATTTCATAGTAGATCGACGCGTCGTCCAGTTCGGCGGTTGAGCCCGTAACAGGATTCTTTCCGTATGGGATGGTTGGGTTCATGAATAACGTTCAGATATCCTTTAACGAAAGTTAGCGGAGTTGGTTTTGTTTATCTTCTCATCGCCCTAAACGTCTTCAACGAAATCACCAAATCAGCTGTAATCAACGGTTCAGACAGCTTTCGGACTTTCCTCCAAATAATTACCTTTGCAACCATGACTGCTACCGAAATACGCCAGGCTTTCCTTGATTTTTTTGCTGCTAAGGGCCATGTTATTGTGCCTTCGGCCCCCATTGTGATCAAAAACGACCCTACCCTAATGTTCACCAACGCGGGGATGAACCAGTTTAAATCTATTTTTTTGGGCGAAGAAGCGGCGAAATTTCCGCGTGTAGCAGATACGCAACGCTGCCTGCGCGTATCCGGCAAGCATAACGACCTGGAAGAAGTTGGTATCGATACCTATCACCATACCATGTTCGAGATGCTCGGCAACTGGAGTTTTGGCGACTATTTCAAAAAGGAAGCCATTGCCTGGAGCTGGGAACTGCTGACCGAAGTTTATAAAATTGATAAAGACCGCCTGTATGTGACCGTTTTTGGTGGTGACGAAAAAGAAGGTCTGCCCAAAGACCAGGAAGCGTACGACTACTGGAAGCAATATGTTCCCGAAGACCGCATCCTGCTCGGCAACAAAAAAGATAACTTTTGGGAAATGGGCGAAACCGGCCCTTGCGGCCCATGCTCGGAAATACATTACGACAGCCGGGAGGAAGGCGAAAGGTTAAAGGTGAAAGGCGAAAGTTTGGTAAACGCCGACGATCCAATGGTTATAGAGATATGGAATAATGTATTTATGCAGTTTAACCGCCTGAAGGATGGTTCATTACAGCCTTTGCCGGCTAAGCATGTAGATACCGGGATGGGTTTTGAGCGTTTGGTGAGGGTGCTGCAGGAGAAAACCTCCAACTACGATACCGATGTTTTTCAGCCGCTGATACAGTTTATTGCTGAGAAAAGTGGTAAAAAATATAATGGCAGTGCCATGCCGGGCGATAAGGATTGGAATGATGCCGTAGCCATGCGGGTTATGGCCGACCACATCCGCGCAATCAGTTTTGCCATTGCCGACGGGCAGTTGCCCTCAAATAATAAAGCAGGTTACGTGATACGCCGTATTTTACGCAGGGCAGTGAGGTATTCGTACCAGTATTTAGGTTTTAAGGAACCTTTTTTAAACCAGTTGGTGCCTTTACTGGCAGGGCAGTTTAAAGGCGTGTTTGACGACTTGTATAAGCAGAAAGATTTTGTGCAGAAGGTTGTTTTGGAAGAAGAGGTGAGCTTTTTGAGGACTCTAGAGAGAGGGTTGCAACTTTTTTATAATTTAACAAAAGAGCCTCTTACTACTCTTAACGCAACTAATAATGAGGAGTTTGTTGAACAACGTGATTTTAAAAGCAGCCATAGCCATATAATTGCAAAGAAGATTATTCCTGGCATTTTCGCATTTAAGCTGGCTGATACGTACGGATTTCCAATAGATTTAACCGCATTACTTGCAAAGGAAGAAGGGTGGGATTTAGATACTCAAGGTTTTGAAGAAGAACTTGAACAACAAAAAACCCGCTCCCGCGCTGCTACCGCTGTTGATACCAGCGATTGGACAGTTTTAAAAGACGATGATACTGTTGAATTTACCGGTTACGACGAAACCGAAACCATCGCCCATATTGTAAAATACCGCAAGGTGAGCGCCAAAGGCAAAGAGCAATACCAGATCGTACTGGATAAAACACCTTTTTATGCTGAAAGCGGCGGTCAGGTTGGCGATACCGGCGACCTGGTTTTCCCGGACGGGGAAGTGATCCCGGTAACGGATACCAAAAAAGAAAACGGGCTGATCGTTCATTTTGTAGATAAACTGCCTACCGACGAGGCAATCAATGATGCATTAACCGCTATCGTTGACCACCAGCGCAGGGAAGCCATTATGAACAACCATAGCGCCACCCATTTGCTGCACGCGGCTATGAAACAGGTGCTGGGAAGCCATGTCAATCAAAAAGGATCATTGGTAAATGCAGAATACCTGCGTTTTGACTTCTCCCATTTCGCCAAAGTAACGGACGATGAGCTGGCGCAGATCGAAGCCATCGTAAACGAAAAAGTGCGGGAGGATATCGCTTTAAAAGAGGAACGGAACGTACCGTATGACCAGGCCATCAGCAGCGGGGTAACTGCCCTGTTTGGCGAGAAATATGGCGATTTTGTGCGTGTGATCACCTTTGATGAAAAATTCTCGAAAGAGCTTTGTGGCGGGACACATATAAAAGCCACCGGCCATATCGGCTATTTTAAAATTATATCAGAAAGCGCGGTGGCCGCGGGCGTACGCCGTATCGAAGCTATAACAGGCATGGCTGCCGAAAATTATATCAATGAACAAACACGATTGGTAAACCACCTGAAGGAGATCTTAAAAAACCCGAAGGACATTTCAAAAAGCGTGGAAAGCCTGCTGGATGAAAACACCCGGTTGAAAAAAGAAATTGAAAAGAGCGTCCTTGAAAGGTCATCCGGCTTAAAGGATGAACTGGCTAAAAAAGCGGAATCAATAAACGGCATAAACTTTATCGCACAAAAAGTCGACCTGCCGAATGCTGAAGCCATCAAAAACCTGGCTTATAACCTAAAGGATATTGTGCCCAACCTGTTCCTCGTGCTTGGCGCCGATATTGATGGCAAGCCAGGTATCACGGTAATGATAGCCGACAACCTGGTAAAGGAGAAAAACCTGAATGCAGGAACAATAGTGCGTGAATTGGCTAAAGAAATAAAAGGCGGCGGCGGCGGCCAGCCGTTCTTCGCAACCGCAGGCGGCAGCGATGCAAGCGGCTTAACCCGCGCGCTCGAAAAAGCAAAAACGTTTATTTCCTAACGGGAATAAACGTTTGCCCCCCGAATGTCATGCTGAATTTATTTCAGCACCTCACCTGAATGGTCTGCGACATGCATTCGGCGACCAGGCAAGCGTGAATGTCCGGTGGGGTGCCGAAACAAGTTCGGCATGACGTTCGATTAAATCGTAATTCGTAAATCTAAAATCAATCAGTCGCCATCCTGAACCCCAAACAAATAAGTCTCGGTATTTCCGGTAGGCAGACTGCTCATGGCGCCGTGGGGTTGCTGCCACCAAAAGGGCAGGCGCGGTTTTTCACGGTTGCCGATCTCGTTCATGGACTCTGCATCGTACAAACGGCCGTTCACCATTACATATTTTATTTTTTCGCTGTTGCGGATATCTGCAAGCGGGTTGGCGTTTAACACGATAAGGTCAGCCAGTTTGCCGGTTTCTAAAGAGCCGATCTCTTTTTCCATGCCTAAATAGGAGGCTCCGTTTATCGTGGCACACCGAATGGCCTGCAGAGGCGTCATACCGCCCTGGGCAAGCATCCATAGCTCCCAGTGCGCGCCAAGGCCTTGTAGCTGTCCATGTGAGCCCAGGTTGACCTTTGTGCCGCCGTCTGCTATCTGTTTAACATATTTCGACACTTCGATATGCCCATAGTCGCCGTATTCTGATGTTGTCCTGCGGCGGGAACGCGCATCCACGATGGCCTGTGGGGTAAAGTCAAGCAGGCGCTCGTTTTTCCATACATCGGTGCGGTCGTACCAATAATTCTCGCCGGATTGGACGCCGTATGCAACTATCAAAGTAGGCGTATAACCAGATCTGCTGTCGTTCCACAAAGTTTTCACATCCTTATAAACCGGCCAAACAGGAATATTATGCTCGATTCCGGTATGGCCGTCGAGTATCATATTCATGTTGGTGAAAAAGGTTGATCCGCCCTCGGGCACCACTTCCATTTGCAACTCGCGCGCGGCCTCGATAATTTGCTGGCGCTGTTCGCGGCGCGGCTGGTTATAGCTTTTTACTGAGAACGCACCCACCGCTTTTAATCTGCGCAAGTGCGAACGTGCGTCGTCCAAACCATTGATCACGGCCTTAAAATCACCATCCGCGCCATATAAAATAGTGCCGGTAGAATATATCCTCGGGCCAACCATGTGCCCTGCTTTCAACATCTCCGACTGGCTAAATACCATTTCGGTATTGCTCGAAGGGTCGTGCGCAGTGGTTACGCCGAAGGCAAGGTTGGCATAATAGCTCCAGTCCTGTTGTGGCGATATGCCGTCGGGGCTGGTATGTAAATGGCCGTGCACATCCACTATGCCCGGCATGATCGTTTTCCCGCTAAGGTCATAAACTTTTGCATCTGCCGGTACAGGCAAATCCGACTTCCCGATCGCCACAATCTTATTCTGATCGATAACAATGGTTCCGTTCTCGATCACTTCATCGCCTTTCATGGTAATAATGCGCGCGTTTTTGAAAGCGATCCTGCCATCGGGCACGTCGGTCTTTAATTTCAGGTCGATGTCAATACCCGCGGTATCTACCGGCGGGGTTTTGTCGGTGCCGCCATCAACAAAAGGAAACGCATTGCGTACATCCCGCACATAATATTTTGGCCCAAGCGTCCACATCAATTTTTTGCTGTCCTTGCTCCAGTGCAGGTAAGTGCCCGCATCGCGGGTTAGCTTATCCAGCGGAATGGCTTTATTTGCCGCCGAAAGGTCCTGCGCGGCGCCGGTGCTTACCATCGGGGTGATGTAGCAGTTAAACAATTCCGTAAACGCCATCCATTTGCCATCCGGGCTCGGGTTAAACTGCGTCGTATATTTTGAAGTATATAATGTTTGCTGGTTGGCGCCCGTGGTATCCATCATCTTAAAGGCTTTTTTATCGCCATCGTGGCTCTGGTAGTATATCTTCGCATCTTTATCGGAGAACTGCGGATAAATACCATTGTTGATGATCAGCTTTGGCGTACCTCCGTTTGCCGGGATAGTATAAATACCCGGATTGCCGCCAAATGCAAGGCCCGAAATTTCGTTACCAACGCCCTTTCTGTAGATGATCTTATCTCCCTTATTTGAGAATTTGGGCGAGTAATAATATCCTTTCTCGGAGGTCAGTCGTGTTACCAGGCAGGTGGTGAGGTCAATTTTGTTGATCGACGCTTTCAGTTCATCAGTCCAGTCGATATATACTAATGATTTTCCGTCAGGGCTGAAAGCCGGTTCATACTCAAAATCGTTCGTTGCGGTTATCCGTGTGGGGACACCATTTGGCAAGGCTTTGATATAAATATATCCCGCGGCGTTGAAGGCTACTACTTTTCCGTCGGGTGAGGTGGTCAGCTGGCGGATCATCTTCGCCGTAAACTCCTCCTGGAAAACCTTTTGAGGGAAGTGAAGCGCGTCGGTAACGCTTTGCTGCGACGTAACTTCAAAAGGTATTTGAACAGCGTTCAGCGAAGCGATATCCAGGTTCCATATCTTGCCTTTTGCATAAAAAATGATATTGTTGCTATCGGGTGTCCAGGCAAAATTTGGATATAAGCCAAAAATGGCCCAGGCCTCCTGCTGATCGTGCGAAAGCTCGTCATACACAGGCCATTCTTCGCCGGTACTTAAATTATGCAGGTACAACACTGATTTTAATCTTACCCGCTTTACAAACGCCATCAACTTGCCATCAGGCGATATCTGTGGGCGGCATGCACCGCCTGCGCCACTTGCAACTGTCTCAATGTCGCCGGTTTGGCGGTTTAACCGCTTTATGGCGTATATCCCCTTGTAAGGGTCTTTATTGTATTCAAAATTAGGCCCGGGAGTTGCATCTTCGCTCCAGTAAACATAGTTTCCGTCGGGCGATACGATCGGCTCACCTGCGTCCTGCTGGTCGTTTTTGCGTTTGGTTAGTTGTATACCTTCGCCGCCGGTTTTGTGATACAGCCACATCTCGCCCGCGCCGAGCGAACGTGTGCCCGTGAAATGTTTGCGGGCTACTAAAAATTGCCCGTCGGGTGTCCAGGATGCGTTATTTAATAGCCGGAAGGTTTCTTTAGTTACCGGATGCTTATTGCCGCCATCGCTGTTCATTATCCAGATATTGTCGCCGCCATCGCGGTCGCTGGTATAGGAAATCTGTTTACCATCCGGACTAAACCGCGGCTGCACCTCCCAGGCTTTTCCTCCCGAAAGGAGCGTAGCTTTACCGCCTTTTACCGGTATGGTATAAATATCGCCCAGCAAATCGAAAACTATCGTCTTGCCATCGGGACTCACATCCAGGTTCATCCAGGTACCTTCGTCGGTATTGATCGTTACCTTTTTTGCCGGGGTAGGTGGATTTTCAACGTTCCATTTTTGAG
The DNA here is from genome assembly GCA_035568395.1 of Mucilaginibacter sp. Taxonomy (GTDB): domain Bacteria; phylum Bacteroidota; class Bacteroidia; order Sphingobacteriales; family Sphingobacteriaceae; genus Mucilaginibacter. Next base: position 513,475 of record DATMOF010000002.1, read on the forward strand.
CCTGGAGATTTGTTGCGAGGAAGAGAAACAGGGCAGCAGCGAAGAATGATCTCATTATATAATCTTTATGCTGCGAATTTAGAAATATTATGTGATTTCGGATTTCGTTTGCCTGCCGAAGGCAGGGATGTTCGATTTCGTCTAGCTGGGTTTTCGTTTAATATGCCGTACGGAATTGATAATGATGCTATTGTCATCAATTTCAAATACTAAAATATAGGGAAAACGATCGGTTTTAATTCGGCGGTAGAATTGATTTATATAACCGTATCGCTCAGGATGAGCACTGATTTTTTTATAACAACTTTCTATTTCTTGTATCAACTCATAACCCAATCCGTATTTTTGTTCTTCGTACCAGTCAAAAGCTTCCTGAATTTCCAGCAGCGCTTCTCGCTGGATCAATAAGACATAAGCCATAGATTACTTTTTTCCGGTAATAATGCGTTTGGCCTCATCCCATTTATAAGTGGCGCTTTCACCGCTCAAACGCTTTTCCCTCCGCTCGTCAAAGATCTTTATATCCTCAGTCGAAAATTCATATTCAACATCATCGTCTTCATTATATTCCTTTGCCAGGGCAAACATTAACTTTAGTAACTTTTCGTCGCTATTGTCTACATACTGATGCAGTTTCTGGCGAATGTTTGTTGCTTGCATAATCGATTTCGTATTTAACAAATTTACTTATAAATAATTAATGTCGTATAATTTCGGATGTTCGATTTCGAATTTATCTTTACAATCTCGCTTAAATCACCAAATCTCAAATCGTAATTCGTAAATCGTAATTCGTAAATCAAAATGTCTCTCCAGGAAATCCTTAAACAATATTGGAACCATGACGCCTTCCGGCCGATGCAGGAGGAGATCATCCAGTCTGTTTTGCTGGGGCGCGATACGCTAGCGCTGCTGCCGACGGGCGGCGGTAAATCGGTTTGTTACCAGGTTCCGGCGCTGGCGAAGGAGGGGATATGCATTGTTATTTCGCCGCTGATAGCCCTGATGAAAGACCAGGTGGAAAACCTGAAAGCAAAAGGTATTGATGCTATTTCGATCGTATCCGGCATGGGCAAATGGGAGATCGACATCGCCCTGGATAATTGCATTTACGGGCCCATTAAATTCCTGTACCTGTCGCCCGAGCGTTTATTATCGGAGCTGGTGCGCGAGCGGATAAAATACATGAATGTAAACCTGATAGCGGTTGATGAGGCGCACTGTATCTCGCAATGGGGTTATGATTTCAGGCCGCCGTACCTCCATATTGCTGATCTGCGCGAACTGCATCCCAATGTTCCGATATTGGCGCTTACCGCCACGGCCACCGCTGATGTAAGGGAAGATATCCAGCAAAAGCTGCAATTTAAAAATGCCGCGGTTTACCAGAAAAGCTTTGAGCGCAAAAACATCAGCTATGTGGTACAAAACGAGGAAAACAAGCTGCGCAAACTGCTGGATATTGCAAAAGGGGTAAAAGGCAGCGGCATTGTATACGTGCGCAGCCGCAAGGAAACGGCCGACATCGCTAAATTTTATAATGAAAACGGCATTAAGGCCGATTTTTATCATGCCGGGCTTGAAGCCGGTTTGCGGTCGCAAAAACAGGATAGCTGGAAAACCAACCGCACCCGCATTATTGTGGCTACCAACGCTTTCGGTATGGGGATCGATAAACCGGACGTGCGTTTTGTGATCCATAAAGATATGCCCGAAAGCCTTGAAGCGTATTACCAGGAAGCGGGCAGGGGCGGGCGCGATGAGCATAAGGCCTATGCGGTTCTTTTGTTCAATCATACCGACAGGCTGAAACAGGAGAAGAAATTTGCGTTAAGTTTCCCATCAATTGAAGAGATCAAGCAGGTATATCATTACCTGGCCAATTATTACCAGCTGGCCTTTGAGGCCGGTGAGGGTTTGAGCTTCGATCTTGACCTGGGCGATTTTTGCAGTCGTTTTAAGCTCGATCCGGTAAAAACCATCAACGCCCTGAAGTTTTTGGAACAGGACGAATACCTGTCGTTTAACGAGAGTGTTTTTTTACCGTCGCGGTTCAGGTTCGAGGTGGCGAATGAAGCGCTTTATAATTTCCAGATACAAAATCCGGGCTGGGATCCATTCATTAAAACCCTGCTGCGCTCGTACGGTGGCGCGTTTGAAAATTATGTGCGGCTGCGAGAATTTGAGCTGGCCCGGCGCACGCATATGAATGTGCAGCAGGTGATCGACGGCTTAAAGCAGCTGCAGGATTTTAACATTTTAAGCTACCAGCAGCAAACCGACCAGCCGCAGGTTACTTATTTAAAACCGCGGCAGCCGGCTAATGCCCTGTATATCAATAAAAAGGCAATCGACGAACGAAAAGCCACTTACCTGCGAAAAATGGAGGCTGTTTTCGCCTACGCGGAACACAAAAAATGCCGCAGCCAGATGCTGCTGGCTTATTTTGATGAACCATACGCCGATAAATGCGGCGTTTGCGACGTATGCCTCGAAGAAAAACGAAAAAAGAACGCCTCCGAAATATTTGATGACATCACCAGCGAGGTTGTTCAATTATTAAGAACGTCATCCCTGGATATCGGCTCACTCGTTACCTCAACCATGACCGGCACCGAAAAAGAAAAGATAGAGACCATCCGCCTGTTGCTGGATGCCGGGAAAATAAAGTTTGTGGGTGAGAAGCTGGTTATCAATTGATTGATGTTTTCAGTCTTTCATATTCATATATTTATCCAATATTTAGTCATCTTATATGTCATTCCAGGCTTACTTAAACAATATCAAAACAAAAACAGGCAAGGGCCCAAAGGATTTCAGGGAACTTGCGGGACAAAAGGGCTTTACGCAGAACGGCGAAATTAAACCGGCCGTAAAAGCCGGCGATATCGTTAACTGGCTTAAAACGGATTTCGGCCTGGGGCATGGTCATGCCATGGCTATTTATGCTTTACTAAAAGGTGTAAAAGACGAGGACAGTGAATAATATTAATTCGCTGACTTAATTTCATACTTATCAATATGCTCCATTCCTACGCATATATCCTCGCTTTTTTAATTGCCAGTATCGCGTATCGACAGTGTGTTTATGCGTAACCAGGTGTGTTCAGGTGTATCCACCTGTACCGGGTGGTACACCTTATCTTGTTTAAGTGTCTTAGAGGCTGTTTAAAAATGTTAATATCTTTTAACAGCAGATTATTTTGAGATAGATTCGGGTGTAGAGACGCAATGTTTTGCGTCTCCCGCATGCAAATCCAAATCGCAAATCCGCTCTGTATAGCCCGAGACGCAAAGTATTGCGTCTCTACAATCATAAAAATCGTTTTTAAACAACTTCTTATGAGGCGTCAAAGATAAATCCCGGGTTTATTATTAACTACCAGATGGAATTGATCAATAAAAATATTCCGATACCGAAAAGGATAAAGTAAACATATTTAAAAAAGATCTCGCCGTGCAAACGGTGATTGATCATCCTGCCGATAAAAACTGCAGGTAGTAATACGGGCAAGCTCAGTAAGTAATAATGAATGACAGCCGGAACAAGCAGCCCGGTAAGCCAGTAACCAATCATGCCTGCAATGCTGGCTACAAAAAAATACCCCTGCAATGTTGCACGAAAATGCTGGGCAGACCATCGTCGTTTTGCCCCGTATATAACTAATGGCGGGCCGTTTAGCCCATACGCCCCTCCCAGGATGCCGGCAAATAAGCCGCATCCGAAAAGCCAGGCGCGATTGTCAGTTTTCAATTCTGTAAGCTTTTTTCCGGTCAATAAATAAATGGAAAATGCAGCGATAATAATACCCAAAGCAATTTTTATTATTCTTTCATCAACGTTACGGAGAAGCAAAATACCAAGGGGGATGCCTAAAAGTGTGTATAATATAAGCCCTCCGGCGCTTCGAAAATGAATTTTTCCCCGATCCTGCACAACCACCACCCCAGCTATTGTTATCGATACAAAAACCGACAACGGGACGGCAACGTTAAGCGGCAGCCATAGCGCAAGCAAAGGGACTGCCACCAACGATTCTCCAAAACCAAAGGCTGAGCGGAAAATTGTTGCAATGAAGATAACGGCTAAAATGTGAATGGAGATTGTATTGATAAGCATTAAAATTGGAGCGCCAGCGGGGTTAAATATAGCTATTATTTCTATCTTGCTACCTGGTATTCATGTGCAGTCAAATATGACCCATTCCTTTCCTTATATTTTAACTTTCTTAGTTGCCGGCATCGCGCTCATCGTGGTGCTGACCACCAAATTTAAAGTACCTGCATTTTTTGCTTTATTTTTTGCCTGTTTACTGGTTGGTCTGGGCATCGGGCTTCCGTTTACCGGGGTGCTGACACTAATAAAGGATGGGTTTGGCAATATTTTAAAGTCGCTGGGATTGATCATTGTGCTGGGAACGGCTTTGGGTTTATTGCTTGAATATACCGGCAGCACCGCTGTAATGGCCGCATTCCTGTTAAAAAAACTGGGCAACCGCCATGCGCCGCTGGCCATGAGCATCACCGGCTTTATAGCCGGACTGCCCATTTTTTGCGATTCGGGGTTTATTGTGTTGAGTGGATTAAATAAGTCCATGGCCAGGCGAACGGGTATCCCAATAGCCATTATGTCGGTTTCGCTGGCAACGGGGTTGTATGCTGTCCATTGCCTTGTGCCGCCGCATCCGGGCAGCTCCGCTGCGGCGGGAATTATCGGCGTTGATTTTGGGAAGCTGATCTTAGTTGGCATAGCCGTAGCCTTGCCGGCGATGATAGTAGGTAATTTATGGGCCGGGTACGCCGGGAAAGGAGCACCGGATAAACTCGCTGAAGACGTGATCGCCGAACATGAAAAAGATGAGTACCCATCACTAACCCGTGCTTGCCTCCCGGTGATTGTGCCGATTGTTTTAATCGGGCTAAAATCTTTTTTGACAACAGGTACAACCGCTTCCGGCGGGTGGCTGGCTATAATAACAATCATTGGCGACCCGGTTATTGCCTTATCGATAGGTGTATTGCTGGCGTTCAATGGCAAACGGTCGTGGAAGAAAAGTGAGACCGGCAAACTTTTACAGGATGCAACGGAAAAGGCCGGCGGGATATTGGTGATCATCGGCATGGGCGGCGCCTTTGGCGCTATTTTGACCGCTGCTAAAATTGGTGAACATTTCAGCCAGTCGCTGGCATTGGGGAGCATGGGTATCTTTTTCCCGTTTTTAATGACCTCGGTATTGAAGACCGCCCAGGGCTCGTCGACAGTAGCGATCATTACAGCCGCTTCTATCGTGCAGCCATTGCTCCCTGCACTTGGACTGGATACAGAAAATGGCAAATTGCTTTGCGTGCTGGCGATGGGCGCAGGCTCTATGATGATATCCCATGCCAATGATGCTTATTTTTGGGTGATCGCAAAATTCTCAGGGTTGGAAATAAAAACTATGCTAAAGGTATATTCGGTCGCTACAATATGGATGGGGGTGACGACCATGGCAATGGTTTATATATTATCAAAGGTTTTATAGGGTCGCTTTTAGAGTTAACTCACCCGGTCATCGCGTTGCTCGATCACCCTCTCTCCGGCAAGCCGGAAAGAGGGGAAAGGAAAAATTGAGATGTTGTTTTTATAAATTGCGCTGGCAAATTTAAGTTACTCAAATCTTTAAAAATCCGAAATAACGACATGCATATTCTGATAGCCCCAAACGCCTTTAAAAATAGCCTGGACGCCAATGACGCCGCTCTTGCTATACAGCAGGGGTTAACGCTAAGCAGTTTGGATTGCACTTCGGTTTGTTTCCCAATAGCCGATGGCGGCGACGGCACAGGCAGTCTCATTATCGAAAAATGCGGTGGGAAAGTAATTGAGAAAGAAGTTCATGATCCGCTGGGCAGAAAAATAAAAGCTTTATTCGGATTGATAGATAACGGGCTAACGGCGGTTATTGAAATGGCCGATGCATCGGGACTCAGGCTGTTGAATAAAGAGGATCTGAATCCACTGAACGCATCCTCTTATGGAACTGGTGAATTGGTTAGGTTTGCGCTTGATGCAGGCGTAAACAAAATTATTATCGCCATGGGCGGTTCCGCGACGGTTGACGGCGGCTGCGGGATATTGAATGCTTTAGGAGTTTCTTTTTTAAATGCTTCCGACGAATCTTTACCGGCAAACCCGGAAGGACTTGCCGGGATGGTTGAAGTGGACGTTTCCGGGCTTGACAAAAGGATCCTTAATTGCGAGATCGTAATCCTTTGCGATGTAGACAACGAACTGGTTGGCCCATGCGGCGCGGCGCATGGGTTCGGCCCGCAGAAGGGTGCTACGCCGGAGGCAGTTGATTTGCTGGATATATTTTTAAAGAATTTCGCAACTATTTCATCCCGGCAAACGGGAATCGATATAACCGGCATTAAACACAGCGGAACGGCTGGCGGCGCGGCGGCTGGTTTGCATGCCTGGCTAAACGCCAAACTGGTGAACGGTATCAATTATTTTTTATCGCTTACCGGTTTTGACGAGGCGTTGAAGAATTGCGATCTATTGATAACCGGCGAAGGTAGTATTGATAAACAAACCTTGCAGGGTAAGGGGCCGTTCGGTGTCGCCGTTAAGGCAAAAAATGCAAATGTGCCGGTAATTGGCGTTGCCGGCAAAGTACCTTTGGAGCGAGATGAAGAATTAGCGAAGTATTTTGATGTTTTGATGCCCATCAATAATGAGTCCGGAGATTTAGAAACCGCCATGAAAAATACCCGGGAAAATTTGATAAGAACTGGGAAGATGATCGGGGATTTATTGGCCCTGGATAACAGGCTGGATAAATAATTAAACTACAATAACTAATATCCTATGAAAATATACCAGCAGCAGCTTCAACTAACCGCACGGCGGCGAGGCTTTCATATCATTACATCAGAAATCCTGCATGCACTGCCACAACTCAGCGAAATAAAAACCGGCATCTGCCAGGTATTTATCCAGCATACGTCGGCTTCGGTTACCATCAATGAAAATGCCGCGCCGGATGTCAGGAAAGATTTTGAAATGTATTTTAATAAAGCTGTTCCGGAAAACGACCCCGATTACCGGCATGATGATGAAGGCCCGGATGATATGCCGGCCCACCTTAAGGCTGCCTTATTGGGTAGTTCCGTTACTATACCCATTCGTAATGGCAGGCTGGCCCTGGGAATATGGCAGGGCATTTATTTATGTGAGCATCGCGATGAGGCGACGAAAAGAAGTTTGGTGATCACAGCCTGGGGGGAGGTTGGTCATTAGTCATTGGGTCATTAGTCATTGTATTGTCGATAACAGATTTGATACAATAGCCTGTGGGTTATCATTCTTTTATCTTTTATATTTGACTTTCCACATACCAATTATGAAACCTTTAATTCTAATTATCGCGTTAAGCTGCTGTGCTGTAATGGCCAAAAGCCAGGCAACTAACATTGGCGAAACAACAATATCAGAATGGCAGTACGGGAAGAACGGGGCCGTTTCTATTACTTATGACGACGGTTCGTACAACCAGTTCAAAGGGGCATTGCCTGTTATGGAGCGGCTGCATTTGCGCGCTACGTTTTTTGTGATCACAGGCGGTATTCCGGGTTCAAAATATCATGGCAGGTTTATTGGACGGCCGGTAAAAACGATCATCGCCGAATCGGCAACAATACCTACGAACGCGCAGAATTTTTTAGAGCGTTGTTCAGCAGCGGGTTATCTCGGTTACACCGGGACAATCACCTATCATACCAAAGCAGCCGGCCTTTATGATAGAGGAAAAACCACAGAAGCCTACAAATTAATGGATGAGCTTTATGCCAAAGTGCGTAACGGCGATTTTAAACCGGGCTACCAGCCCTGCGATGAAATGTTGCAGGAAAAGGGTTCGACATGGGATGATTTCAGGCGCGATGCAGCAAAAGGTTATGAGTTTGCCAGTCATTCAATTACCCATGCAGGTATGCCGGGACTGGATTCGGTAAATATTGTTTACGAGCTTGAAAAAAGTAAAGAGGACATCAGAACCCAGATGGGGCCTCAATATACCTTTTCGGCAGAGGTGCCTTATGGTTATGAAAATGAACGGGTTATGAAAATAGCCTATAAAATTTACCCGGCCCTGCGCAACCGTATGCCCGAGCCATGGCTAAAGGAAATTGACCGTCCCAGCAAAAAAACACCGGGAATGACCGACAAGGACTATGTGCAATGGCAGCGCGAATGCAATACACGGGCGCCTCTGCCGCTAATGAAATCGTGGGTTGATACTACCGTGGCACGGAAAGATACCTGGCTGGTGCTGGTTATTCACGGTGTTGACGGATTGGGTTACGAAGCCTTACCGCATACCTTACTTGACGGGTATTTTCAATACATCAAAAACCGGGAAGACAAGCTTTGGGTGGCCACTTTTGGCGATGTAACCAAATACATGCGGGAGCGGGAGCATGTCGTTGTGACAAGCAGTAAAGCAAAGGGCGGAATTAATTTAAGTCTTACCAACCCGTTGGATAAGGAAATGTATAATGTTCCATTAACCCTTAAAACGTACGTGCCCGAAAACTGGGAACAAGTATCTATAAAGCAGGGAAACAAATCACAAAAGGTTCGGACGGCGAAAGGCGACAAAGGAACATACGTGGTTTACCAGGTAAATCCGAATGTAAAAAGCGTTCATTTAATAAGTCTTTAATATGAGGACCACAATAGTATGATCTATTGACTACAGTAACCCAACCAAAAACGCCATCGTATCCACACCGTCAGCGTAATCCCACAAGGCAGGCTGCTGGCTCATGCCAAAATCAACCACCTGCGGTTTTACCTGTAAGGGTGCATTGCTAACGATGCACTGTATGTTCTCGCTCTCCCGGTCGAGCAAATTTTGGACAGATGCTATATCATCATAGTACTCGTAGTACAACACCGCAAGGGGAGAGGCTAACCTTTTGTCTTCTTTCAGCAATAAAAAGCCGTTATCAAAATGCTTGTCGCTGTTAACCAGGTAAATCGACTTATTATAATCGTAATTGTTATTGTATTTATGGTGATTGATAATCGGCTGGTAGGCTTCAATCGACTCAAAAAAGAAATTGAAAATATACCCTTTTGGCACCAGTACTTTTGACACGTTGCGGCAGCCTAAGCCATAATAATCAAATATATCATGCCCCAGCCGATACAATTGTTGTTCGGTTTCATTGCTGGTGAGAACAGCTACACTGTTGCGGTTCTTGCGGGTAATGTTCGGGACCTTCCCGAAATAATAGTCAAAATATCGCGAGGTGTTATTGCTGCCGGTGGCTATTATCGCATCAAAACCTTCTAATCGTTCCACAAAACTATATTGATCACTAAGCTCGGGTTCAATGTCGCAAAGCATTTGCAGTACGTGTTTTATTAATCTGGCATCCTGCGATGAAGCTTTGATCAACGCGTGATTGCCGGTTATCAATACACATAAAACGTCGTGAAAACCTACCAGCGGGATATTACCGGCTAAAATAAGCCCCACTTTTTTTGGCGTTTTGTTATAATCGATATCATAACTGGTTAACCATGACGACAGGTCTTCGCGATTTAGCATTTTTCCGATTGCTTTCACCGCGTTTAGTACGCTTTCGGGTGTGAACCAGGCGTTAAATTGCCTTTCGTCATTTATGATGGCTGATAGTTGCTCGTTTGGGTTAATTAGCTGTTCTCCAAGATTGGAAAACGCGTCGATTAAGTGGGTTTTGGTAAAATTTGACATATATATGGTCGGGATATAAACCCTTCAAGCCTTTTTTTGTTATCTTTGTGCGCCTTAAAAACACGGCAAAGGTAATTCAGAATATAAGATATTAAGACAATATGGCGATTAAAATCACCGATGAATGTATAAACTGCGGAGCGTGCGAGCCTGAATGCCCCAATAATGCTATTTATGATGCGGGAGCTGCATGGCGCTTTTCGGATGGTACCGGCCTTAAAGGGCTAATAGATTTTGGCGACGGCAACACGCTGAACGCTGAAGAAACCCAGGCCGCTTTATCAGACGATATATATTATATAGTACCCGATAAGTGTACAGAATGCGTGGGCTTTCACGACGAACCACAGTGCGCGGCTGTTTGCCCGGTGGACTGTTGTGTAGATGATGAAGATGTTCGTGAAACAAAAGAAGAGCTGCTGGCCAAAAAAGAATGGCTGCATATGAACGAATAAGTTTTTTTATTATATTTGATAAATTGAAAAAGTATCCCTGTATCGGGATGCTTTTTTTTTGCCAATTAAACCGCATCGCTTATTTAAACTAGGATATCGATCTTATGGAATACGGTATTTGTAACCTTTCTATTGCCCCGCTACGGGCCGAGGCCAGCGACAAAAGCGAGCAGGTATCGCAGGTGCTGTTTGGCGAAATTTTCGAGATTACGGAGTGGGCCGAGAGTTGGGTTAAAATTATTACCTCAATTGATAACTACACCGGCTGGATCGGCAGGCTGCAATTCACCATGCTGGGTCACCTGGCTTATAAAAAATGTAAACAAACGCCACCCCCTTTAACGCTTCGCCCGGTTACGCAAGCATGGAAAATAGCCAATAACAGCATTTCATATTTGCCTGCAGGAAGTTCGCTCGCTTTTTTAGAAGGTACTACCTGCCACATCGGCGATGAGCGGTTTGAAATAATAGGCGAAATCGGTGAGAAGGAAAATTTTGCCATTACCGCCATGTCATTTTTAAATACGCCTTATTTATGGGGCGGCCGCACACATTTCGGGATCGATTGTTCTGGATTTACGCAGGCAGTTTTCAGAATGCAGGGCATTAACCTGTTACGCGACACGGGTTTGCAGATTGAGCAAGGGCACAAAGTAAATTCATTGCAGGAAACCAAGTTAGGCGACCTGGCCTTTTTTGAGAACGCGGAAGGGAGAACGGTTCACGTCGGTATTATGCTCAACAGTGAAAAGATAATTCACGCTTCAGGCAAAGTAAAGATCGATTCGATCGATGATAAGGGTATTTACTCCGAAGAGTTAAAGCGTTATACCCATAAATTGAGTGTGGTCAGGCGAATGTTTTAGGTGGGAGAACCAAGAAGCAAGAATCAAGAGTCAGGAATTAAGGCAACAGGAGTCAAGCCTCTTGGTTCTTGACTCCGTCAACTTTGCTTCTATCACCCTTCAAACCGTATTTCCCACACAATTACCTTTTTATCATCGCTAACGGATATCAGTTGATCGCCGTTCCAGGCAAGCTTATTGACGGATAGCTGGTGACTTGCATATCCTTTTTCGCGGCTAATGGTTTTGTAAAGCTTAAAGTTATCTGCTCCCCAAATTTTTATAGTTTTATCCATACTTGCGGTTGCGAAATATGGCAACGAGGGATGAAAAACAATGCTGTTTATAGCAAACAAATGTGCGGGAATGGTTTGCAGCAGTTCGTATGAACTGGCATCCCATATCTTCAATTGCGCATCGCGGCTACCAGAAATCAGATACTCGCCGGATGACGCAAACTGCAGCGAGAAAACCGACATGGTATGGCCGGTTAATGTTTTGACCAGGCTGTAATCTTCCAGATCGTAAATTTTAACCTGGTTATCGCGAAGGCCGAATGCAACGGTTTTTTCATCCGACGAAATGCTGATGCAGCGTACGGTATCCGCCGAAACTTTAATGCTGTGCAGTATTTCCAGCGTTTCGAGGCTTACAATCGAAACTGTCCCATCTTCGGACGCCACCAATAGCTCTTTTTTGTGGTTAACAGATTTGATGTCGAAAATAGGTTTTTGATGGTTTTTAAGCGCAGGAAGCAGTTGCTGTTTTATAAAATCGAAAACCTGGACAGTACCATCCCTTAGCCCGGCGAACAACAGGGGGTAACCTACCGGGCAATGTATGGCATAAACAGATGCAGGCACCGGGAACATTACTTTGATGAAGGCGTAGTTCTTCAAACTCCACTCAACCAGCCCCTTGTCGTTACCGCCGGTAAAGATAATACCCGGCTTTTGTGAAAGCTCCACGGTAAATATGGGGTTGCCATGCCCGGTGAGTTCAGCTACTTTTTCTACAGAGATCATTTTAGTCGATAGTCCATAGACCATGGACCATAGTTTGTTTGAATTAAAAATAACAGGAAACCAATCGCTAAATCCATGGTCTATGGACTATCAACTATGGTCTACTTATGCCTTTCCTCTAAATTCTTAGCGATCCTTTCGAGGGTTAAGCCTTTTTCGCGGAGCAATACCAACAGGTGGAATACCAGGTCGGAGGATTCGTTGATCAGATCGGTTTCGGTTTCGTTCAAGGCGGCTATTACTGTTTCTACAGCTTCCTCTCCAACCTTTTGCGCTATTTTATTAAGCCCCTTGTTGCGGAGCTTGTTTACGTATGAACCTTCCTGCGGGTGCTCGTACCTGGAGGCAATTATTTCCTCGAGCTGCAATATAAAATTCTGGTTATAACCGGTTTTAAAGCAGCTGCGTTCGCCGGTATGACAGGTTGGGCCGTCTGCTTTAACTTTTATAAGCAGGGTATCGTTATCACAATCAATATGCATGGTGCTTACATGCAGATAATTGCCGCTGGTTTCACCTTTGGTCCATAACCTGTTTTTTGAGCGCGAAAAAAAGGTGACCTTGCTCTCTGCCACCGTTTTATCGTAAGCTTCCTGGTTCATATAACCGAGCATCAGCACCTCCAGCGTTTGCTCGTCCTGTATAACAACAGGTACCAGCCCGTCAGATTTATTAAAATCTATATCCATTATTGTTTAATTCGTATCGCGGCTGTAAAGGTTGGATAATTAGACGACATATTCAATAATTAAGCAATTAAAGGTATAAATACGACAAAGCCGCGACAGTTGTTTGCGGGAACTCATCGCGGCTTTGATGTTTATTCTTCGCAACTGAAGATTATAGCTTCAAATCACCCCAGCCTTCGCGGTATGTCCGCCGGATGAATTGATTGGCGGGCTCGAAATTGGTTACGCGCATGTTTGCGCCGTCCCATTTGAGGTCGACATAACGTCCGCTGAATTTGTTCCCTTCCATATTGCCATAAACGGGATCGTTGCGTTTAATTTTCTCCTGTATATCAAAACTGCGCAGCAGCAGGTTGCCCAGCAGTACCGTTTCGGTTAACGGCCCGGCATAACCTTCAAATGGAGAATCGACTTCCATTTTCCCGTAACCGGCTATAGAGGCGTCAACCCATTGCCACCAGTGACCGTCCATGCCGCCTGTAACACGCGGATATTTTTGTGGAACGTTCACATCTTTGTTCAGCGAAAGCGGTAACAACCGCGGATGACTGCCGCCCCAGCCGCAAGACACTTTTCCTTTAGTGCCGATAAACAGCGTACACCCCTCAAAATCATTTTCGCCGGGAAAATCACCCAATGCTTCATTCATGTTTACATCAGGGTCGAGTTCGTTAAGACGTTCGGGTGTGATCCCGCCGTCCATCCAGTACAGGTCGAGGTCTTTCCCGTTCTTTTGTTTGAATTTGAATTTGATCGAGCTGGAAACCGGGCCGCTTTCGGGATAAATCCCTTCTTTAAAAATGCCTTTATAAACGGTACTTGCGCTGCCGGAAACATCTGTTGGATAACCCAGTTCGAGCAATTTGAACGGCGGGCCCATAATATGACAGCCCATATCGCCCAAAGCGCCCGTTCCAAACTCCCACCAGCCGCGCCAGTTAAAGGGTACCAGGTTGTCGATATAATCGAGCTTCCGGGCTGTTCCCAGCCAAAGATCCCATTTAAGTTCCTTAGGTATCGGCGGTTTTGCGGTGGGCCACGATATGCCCTGCGGCCACACCGGCCGGTCAGTCCAGCAATATACTTTTTCGATATCGCCGATCAGGCCAGCTTCAAACCATTCGCGCATAGTTCGCATGCCATCGCACGATGCACCCTGGTCGCCCATCTGGGTAACCACCTTGTATTTTTTTGCCGCTTCGGTTAATACGCGTGCTTCATAAATATCATGGGTTAACGGTTTTTGCAGGTATAAATGCTTCCGCATTTGCATGGCGCTGTGGCCAACTACCGCGTGGTTATGGTCGGGAATAGCTACGGTAACCGCATCGAAATTTTTGTGCTCTTTTTCGAACATTTCGCGCCAGTCGTAATAAAACTTCGCTTTCGGAAACTCTTTGCGACGCACGGCGGCGGGCCGCTCGTCCACATCGCACAAGAAAGCGATCTCCGCATTCTTTTTAGGCGCAGCGGCAAAGTGATGAATATCATTTTCGGCCTCGCCGCCAGTGCCTACAGCGGCTATATACAATTTGTCGCTGGGAGCGGTAAAGCCTTTGCCGCCTAAAACAAATCGGGGCACAATATAAAATCCGGCTGCAGCCAAAGCGCTCTTTTTAATAAAATCGCCCCGGCTGATGGCTGGGTTAACTGTTTTATCGTCATTTTCCATAGCAATTATTTTTTGGCGAGTGGTTTAACGGCAACTTCCTTAAAGAACACGATATCATCATTACCGTGGTTTTGTAAGCCGATATAGCCTGAAACCGGTCTGGGGCCGCGATAAGGCTCAAAATCAAATTTACGTTCCGGTGTTGGCTGCCCTTCGGTATAATCAGTCACCTTTTGGCCGTTCACCACAACAATGGTGCGCGGGCCGTCCAGGGTAATATCCATAACGTTCCATTCCGGGCCGGGCTTGCCGGGTTTTGCAAGCGGTTTGGTTAACGAATATAAAGTGCCGGTTACATGGTATTCATCTTCCTTTGACGTTTCCGGGTGGTTGTCAATTTGCACTTCGTATCCATAAAATACAGGCATCCAGGGTTCGCGTGGTTCAATGGGTATGCGGATGAACACGCCTGAGTTGCTGTTGAACTTTTGCATCTTATAAACCACACGGATAGTGCAGTTGCTGAATTTTTCTTTGGTCCAGTATAAAAGGCCCATGCCGCCATGACTGCCGGTTAATCCATTTTCAACATACCTGCTCCCAGGGCCAACCTGTTTCCACCCGCTAAGGTCCTTACCGTTAAAAAGTTGCCGCCAGCCGTTAGCCGAATCTTTATTGATGTCCTGGGCGTACGCTGTTGCGCATCCGAGTAAAAATAGCAGGCCGGCGCTCAGGCACAGGCCTTTCAGAATTGAATTTTTAATCATGTTTAATTAGGTTAATGTATGGTTTATTTATGCAGGCTAACATGTGTCCACGAAGCATGCACGGTTTGTATTGGTTTTCGAAATTAGGAATATTTATTAAAGCAGGCAAAACCAAATAACGATTTACCTGCAAAAATAAATCAGTAATTTTACTGCCCGGATGACCGCTTCAGAAATCATAAAAACCCTTCAGCAAAAAAAATATAAGCCCGTATACCTGCTGCACGGCGACGAGCCTTATTATATCGATCTGATCGGCAATTATGTGGAGCACCAGCTGTTGCCCGATGCTGAAAAAGGTTTTAACCAAACTGTGCTATACGGTAAGGATACCGATATCATGACGGTACTTGGCGCGGCCAAGCGTTACCCCATGATGGCCGACTACCAGGTGGTGATCGTAAAAGAGGCCCAGGATATGAAATGGGGGAGTGACGATACGGACAAAAAGAGCATTAATCCGCTGTTGAATTATCTCGAAAACCCGCTGACGAGCACTATCCTCGTATTCTGCTATAAGTATGGTAAATTCGACAAACGTAAAAAAACCTACAAGGCCATTGAAAAAAACGGGCTTATTTTTGAATCGGCGCCGTTGTACGACAGCAAGGTGCCGGGATGGGTTGAAGGTTTTATTGCTGAGAAAGGGTATAAAATAAACCAGCAGGCATCATTGATGCTGGCGGAATATCTGGGTAACGACCTTTCAAAGATCGCCAATGAACTGGAAAAACTAATGCTGAACGTGGCGGCAGGGCAGGAGATTACCTTAAAGCATATCCACGACAATATCGGCATCAGCAAAGAATATAATGTGTTTGAG
Source organism: Mucilaginibacter sp. (assembly GCA_035568395.1). Classification (GTDB taxonomy): domain Bacteria; phylum Bacteroidota; class Bacteroidia; order Sphingobacteriales; family Sphingobacteriaceae; genus Mucilaginibacter. Next base: position 529,458 of record DATMOF010000002.1, read on the forward strand.
CTGCAGGCTGCACTGGGGAAACGGGATGCCTTTAAAGCCAACCAGATCATTAATTATTTCGAGGCTAACCCGAAGGCTAACCCGATCGTACTGGTACTGAGCAATCTGAATACTTTCTTCAGCAAAGTGCTTACCTATCATTACGTACTGGATAAGTCGCAGCAAAACCTGGCCCGGCAACTGGGCGTTAACCCATATTTTGTGAAGGACTATGAGCAGGCCGCACGCAGCTATAATTATGGCAAAACCATACAGATCATCAGCTACCTGCGCGAATATGATGTAAAAAGTAAAGGTGTAGATTCAACTACCGACCACGGCGGGCTAATGAAAGAACTGGTATTTAAGATATTACATTGAAGTTAAGCAAATGGCAAATTCTATGACCCTCACCTCAACAATAACCTGCCCGGCTTGCGGTTTTGCAAAAGCGGAAACGATGCCCGAAGACTCGTGCATGTTTTTTTATGAATGTGAAAATTGCAAAGCTATACTCAAACCCAAAGCCGGCGATTGCTGCGTTTTTTGCAGTTACGGGTCGGTAAAATGCCCGCCTGTTCAGGCGGGCACATCGTGTTGTTCGAAGTAAATCATCTTGAGACTTACGAAGTTTTCAAAACTTCGTAAGTCTGATATTTTACTCAGCTCTTTTCGGCAAATTTATCAATGCCCACTCGTATACGGTCGTCGGGCATGCCGTCCATTTCAAACAAGAGGGTAACCTTACCTTCTTTGCCTTCAATGGTAATGGTTACGTTTCGCTCTTCGCCCTGGTCGTTGCTTACGGCGGCTTTTATAACGGTTTTTCCTTCTTTAAAGGGGACTTTCCAGTCACAAGTTTGCGATTTGATGGTACCAGTAATTTTGTGTTCATCATTTACTGATACGTTTATAGCTGTTTTGGTGAGTTCGATCTTCGCTGTTTCATCATCAGTACGCTGAACAACGCCGTCGGCATTCATGTGCTCGGTTTTAGACGAGGTGAGTACAAGGTTTTTTTCGCATTGGGCGAAACTCATGGTGCATCCGGCTACCAGGAGCGAGAAAATAAGTGTTATTGTTTTCATTTTAATTTAGTTGGGACTTTATTATTAATTAAGGTCTTAAGATTTGCCTGCCAGCAGATTTTTTATCCCCTCGCACATACGCTTAATGCGTAAAGCCGAAGTCTGCGAGTTTTTTCTTTTATCAAGAACCACCTTTAATTCGCCGGGCGATTCCTTTATGTAAAATTCAGTTTGATCATTTAGCCGGGTGGTTACATCTATCCGTTTGCTGGTTACATTAAAGTAATCGCCGCTGCCCGTTGGCTCAATGCTTTTATTGATATAATATAAAACCCTTGGCGTAGCATTCGGATCAAATGAAGCGGTAAACTTGTAGGTGTTGTCGGTGTCGCTCGCTGTTATAGCGATGCTGCCCGTGTTATTTCCCATTTTTGCATAAAGCAGAAAAATGCTTAAAGACACCAGGCAGAAGGCGGTTAAGTAAAAGCTTGTTTTCATGTTAAGGCTGTTTTAGTGTAAACCTGTATTATTGGTCAGAAAAGAAGGTTTGCGTTCTCCTGTTAACAAAGATATGTGTTTCATATAGTATTATGCAATACATAGTTCTGTAAAAAACAAATATAAATGATAACTAATTGATTATGAGGTACAATATTATTGTTAAAAGGGCAGAAAGGCCAGTTAATAGGTTATATATTGGACGACATGTGTATACGGGTTGTTACAGGTCAATTGTATAAAAAAACGCCCCCGGTTATACCGGGGGCGTTTTTAAAGCTATTGAATTAATTGTTCTTAATGTGCAGGCTCAGGTTTCCCGATCAGCGACATAAACTGGTCGAGTTTTGGCGCGATGATAATTTGGGTGCGCCTGTTTTTTGTTTTGCCAGCTGGGGTGCTGTTATCGGCCACGGGATTATATTCACCGCGCCCGCCGGCTGTTAAACGTTTCGGATCTACATTATAACTATTTTGCAGCGCCTGTACTACCGAGGATGCCCTAAGCGCGCTCAGGTCCCAGTTATTGCGGATGTTTACCTGCGAAATAGGTACATTGTCGGTATTGCCTTCGATCAGCACATCATAGTTCGGGTAATCGTTAATGATCTTGGCTATTTTGCTTAACGTTTGCCCGGCTCTGTCCGAAATTTGATAACTGCCTGATTTATAAAGCATGTTATCAGATAGAGATATAAAAACCACCCCTTTCAACACCTTCACATCTACATCGCGCATCTCATCCGGGGTTAATGAACGTGTTAGGTTGTTCGTTAAGATCTGATTGAGCGAATCGCTTTTGTTTTTAAGGTTAACCAGGTGCTGGATATATTTGTCGGAAGCATTTATCTGGTCGGCCAGTTTGGCAATATTTACATTTCCCTGGTTGTTGCCTGCCAAACACTTATTCAGCGCATCCTGCAAGGCGGTTGCATTTGATCTGGCCTGGGCTATTTGATCCTGCAGGCTAAGGGCCTGCGCCCGGGACCCGGCCAGTTCCTGCTGGGTAACCTGCCAGCTTTGCTTCAGATTGCGGTTGGTGTCGATGGAACGGTCGTATCGGGACTGCAATTCAGCATATTTTTTATTGCTTACGCAACCCTGTGTCACTGCTGCTAATAATATTAACGGGAACAAAAATTTAATTTTCATAACTATTTGTTTATCGGCTGATCATATCCATTATGATCGCCGTTAGCTTAATTAACAAATAAAAGGGCTTTAAGTTTAAGATTTTTCAGTTTACATGCCCTCGCATGTAAAGCAACAAAGGTTCATCATGCAGGATCTTCCTATCAATCGCCTGTTAATTAAATTATTAGTTGATATCCAACTCAATTTGTATTTTTATTAAATTTCACGAACCTATTTTTTTTGACCTTTTATGACCTTTAAACAATGGTGCCTGGCAGTTGCTTTAACTGTGCTATTCTTCTCCAGGTCTGCCGCTCAAACGATTTCGGCCGATAGCCTTTCAAATACCAGTGCAGCGTCAAAAGTCATAACGCTTTATAATGCGCAAATAGCAGAGCAATCGGAAATATATAATGGCACTTTGTATGATTCGCGACCGAAAGCCACCCGGGGTTCGGTTTATTTCCAGGACAAAAATTATTTTACAGCCAGTACCATACGCTATAACAATAGCTGGTATAAAAACGTGCCGGTGCTGTATGATGTATTCAACGATGTTATGGTGGCCGAATCGCCCGACCTCGTCAACTACATTTTACGGGTCGATAAACTATCAGATATTTATTTTTCGAATCACCACTTTATTTATTTGTACGGAGAGGCTGACAACCTGTTAAAACCTGGCTATTACGATCAGCTATACAGTGGAAAGCTTGTGGTTTTGGTGAAACGGACTAAAATAGTGAGCAACACTGTTACCTCTCAGTCGGTTGAAGTCATTTACAAGGATAATAGCGATATATACATAAAAAAAGACGGTAAGATATACCGTGTAAGTAATAAGGCTGGGGTTCTGGATATTTTGAAGGACAAAAAGAGGGAGCTGAAGCAATATCTTACTGGCAATAACATAAAATTTAATAACGATAAGGAAGGATCGGTAGCTAGCCTGGCCCGGTACTACGATCAGATAGCGCCATTAAAATGAGAAAACTTTACACGGTCCTTCTATCTATCGTATGTTTGTTTGGACGGGTATATGCCCAGCAAAATAACAACCGCCTGATCGATGCCGACTATAACCACGCCGATATAGCGCAAATTGTCAACGACCTGCAATCGAAAACCGGCTATTACTTTTATTACGACCCGGTGCAGTTTGATAGTTTAAGGGTTACCGTTAAAATAAGCCATAAAAATTTAAATGACGTCTTAACCCGGATATTCCAAAATTTACCTTACCATTATGCCTTCACCGGACCGGAAGAGGTCGTCTTAACGAAAGATAAGGAGATAAGGACATCGCTGCCTGCCGGATTTTTTAACAATACAGCCGGGAATGCGGCCGTTGCCGAAATTGTCATCAATGATGCTGCTGCCGCGAAAAAGATACCTGAATCGACATCTGAAAACAAACTTTACCAGGTAGGTATCGTAACAAACAATGCAAGCACAGGAAATGCCACCCTGGCGGGCTACACACTAAATACCAGAACTGGCGAACCGGTGGCCGGGGCAAATATTTATATACCTTCAATTAAAAGAAACGTTGTAACCAATCAATTTGGGTATTACTCGATCAATCTGCCGAAAGGCCGTCAAGCCCTTGTCATAAAGGCTTTGGGAATGAAAGATACAAGACGCCAGATTATCCTTTACAGTAATGGCGAACTCAATATTGATTTGCAGGACCAGGTTATTTCGTTAAAAGAGGTCAAGGTATCGTCAGAAAAGATAGCCAATGTTCGGGGGTTGGAAATGGGTGTGTCCAAACTTGACATTAAAAGCATGAAGCAGGTACCGTCAGTGTTTGGCGAAGCCGATGTTTTACGTGTTGTTTTAACGTTACCCGGCGTACAAACCGTTGGCGAGGCCAGTACCGGTTTTAATGTAAGGGGAGGCTCGGCAGATCAAAACCTCATCTTGCTAAACGATGCTACGATTTACAATCCTTCTCATTTTTTTGGTTTTTTTTCAGCGTTCGATCCCGACATTGTGCAAAGCGTAGAATTGTATAAAAGCAGCATTCCCGAAAAATTTGGCGGCAGGCTCTCATCAGTTCTTGACATTACCGAGCGCGAGGGTAATAAAAAGAAACTTACCGGTAATGCGGGGATAGGTTTGATAACCAGCCGTTTTAATATCGAGGGCCCGATAGGGTCCGATAAAACTTCGTTTATACTGGGCGCTCGCACTACGTATGCCGACTGGCTTTTGAAATCCCTTCCGCCAGCCTATTCCCACAGCAGTGCCTCATTTTATGATATCAATTTTAATATTACCCATAAAATTGACAATAAGAACAACTTATACCTGACAACTTATTTCAGCAACGACGGTTTTAGGTTAAACAGCGATACCACTTATAGCTATGGCAACCGGAATGCGACGCTGAAGTGGCGGCATAATTTTAACAATAAACTTTTCAGTGAAATTATAGGCGGGTTTGATTACTATCAATACAGCATTGTAAGTACAGCAAACAAAGTTGACGCGTTTCGTTTTAATTCGAATATTGGCCAAGCCAGCTTCAAAACTAATTTCACCTACTATCTTAATCCGCGGCATACGGTCACCTTCGGTCTGAATTCAATTCACTATCAAATTAACCCGGGGAGTAATATACCCTTTAACAGCGACTCACAAATTGCATCTACAACTATCGAGCAGGAACAGGCACTGGAGAGTGCGTTATATGCCGGCGATAAATTTGACATTACGCCTTCATTTTCGATCAGCGCCGGTGTCAGATACTCGATGTATAACTACCTGGGCCCGCATTCGGTTAATTATTATCTGGCTGGCGAGCCGAAAACCAGCAACAGTTTATTAACCACTATGACATACAGTAGTGGTAGTGTGATCAATACTTACCAGGGCCCCGAGATAAGGGCTTCGGCACGCTATATTTTAGGCGACGACTTTTCGGTTAAGGCTAGTTATAATACCCTCAGGCAGTATATCCACTTGTTGTCAAACACCACAGCAATTTCGCCAACCGACGTGTGGAAACTAAGCGACCCAAACATTAAACCCCAGTTCGGCGACCAGGTATCCTTCGGATTGTATAAAAATCTAAAATCGAATACCATTGAGACATCTGTTGAAGTTTATTATAAAAACCTAAAAAATTACCTGGATTATAAAGGGGGCGCCACGCTGGTTTTAAACCCGCATATTGAAACAGATGTATTGCCAACTCATGGCAAAGCTTATGGCATTGAATTACTGGTTAAAAAAACCACCGGCCAGTTAAACGGTTGGCTAAGCTATACCTATTCGCGAACTTTCTTAAAGCAGGATGATATTACTGCGGGGCCGCTTATTAATAACGGGGCTTATTATCCGGCAAATTATGATAAACCGCATAGCGTTAATTTTATTGGCAATTACCGGTTCTCGCACCGGTATAGTGTATCCCTAAACACTATTTACAGCACCGGGCGCCCGATAACTTATCCGATTGCTGTTTACAATTACGATGGGTCGCAGCGGGTACTGTACTCCGAGAGGAACCAGTACCGTATCCCGGACTACTTCAGGACGGATTTTTCAATTAATATTGATGGAAACCATAAGGTTCATCAATTTTTTCATAATTCATGGACGATTGGCGTCTATAACCTTACAGGTCGCAATAATGCCTATTCAACATATTTTTCAGAACAGGGCGGACAGATCAATGGTTACAAACTGTCGATTTTTGCCAACCCGATCCCGTTTGTTAATTATAATATCAGATTTTGATGTCGTATCTACATAAAATACAGTCGGCAATGAACGTGAATATTCTTCGTGTGGTTATGCTATTTTTAATTGTACCGCTTTCGTTTTCGATAAGCTGTGCGCAGGTTATTGATAAGCTGCAAAATATCTTCGCCAATTACCAGGAAAATAATTTTCAGGAAAGGGCGTATGTTCATACAAATAAGAACTTTTATCTCACGGGCGAAATCCTTTGGTTTAAGCTCTACCTGGTTGATGGCGGCACGAATAAGCGGAGCGACATCAGTAAAGTAGCCTATGTAGAGGTACTTGACAATAACCGCGTTGCTGTGATGCAGGCAAAAATCGCCTTAAAAGACGGGCGGGGAAACGGCTCGCTATATATTCCGGCATCAATAAAAAACGGCAATTACCAGTTGAGGGCGTATACGAACTGGATGAGAAATTTTAGCCCTGAATATTTTTTTGAGAAACAGATAACTATTGTTAATCCGCTGAAAGCACCGGTGATCCCAGCTAAAGCTGATACCCCTTCGTATGATGTTCAGTTTTTCCCCGAAGGCGGCCATTTGGTATATGGGCTTGCCGGTAGACTGGCTTTTAAAATTACAGATACAGATGGCAGGGGCGCCCCCGGTTCGGGTGTGATAACCGACGAACAAAATAACGTTGCAGCCCGGTTTAAAACTGCAAAATTTGGGATGGGGAGTTTTGTATTTTCGCCAGCCGGGCATCATGTTTATAAAGCGGTTGTTAATATTAATAACAAGGTTATCACGAAGGAACTACCTATAAACGAATCCGGCTATGTGTTGCATGCAATACCTGGAGGAAACGGATGGGATGTTAAGGTCCAATATACCGGCGCTAACCCGGAAAAGAGCCTTTTTATACTGGTACATAGCCGTAATGCTGTTAAAATAGCCCGTGAGATCAATTTGATTGGCGATAGCGCCGTGTTTGCGATCGACAAAAATAAACTGGATGAGGGTTTAAATTATATCACATTATTTGATGCCAGGCAAAGGCCTTTATGCCAAAGGCTTATATTTAAATATCCGGAAAAGAAATTGATCGTCGAAGCGAAAACCGGTGCTGAAAATTATGGTGTCCGTAACAAGGTAAGCTTATCAATAACAACCCGTGGCCGGGATGATCGATCGGTATCAGCAAATTTATCCGTCTCCGTTTTTCGTGATGACGGATTACAAAACATTGAACCGGGCCAGATCAACGGTTATTTGTGGCTTTGTGCCGGGCTTAGAGGCTATATCGAATCTCCTGATTATTACCTTGAGCATACTGACGCAGAAGCAAATAAAGCGCTTGATAATTTACTACTTTCACAGGGGTGGACGCAATTCGACTGGGATTCGCCGTCGGTTAAACCGGCAGGGTTTAGGTTTTTGCCGGAATATACCGGCCACATCGTCACCGGGCGAATCGTTAACGGTGTAAGCCACGATCCGGCTAAAGGCGTTGTTGCCTATTTGAGCGTACCCGGCAGCCGGCAGCAAATATATATGGCAAAGAGCGATTCAGCCGGGCGGCTTCTTTTTAACGCCCACGGCCTGTATGGCCCCGGAGAAATAATCGTTCAAACCAATACACAATATGACAGTACCTATCATGTCGATATTTTAAGCCCATTCTCCGAGCAATACTCAGTTAATCCAATTGCTCCGTTTGTACTGGCTAAAGAAACAGAACGCATACTTACTGAAAACAGCATAGCCATGCAGACCGAGAATGTTTTTAAGAGTAGCCTGCTTAAACAGTTTTATTTATCCCAGGTCGACAGTACACCCTTTTATGGCAAGCCAGTTAAAACGTATTTACTTGATGATTTTACCCGTTTTACCACGATAGAAGAGGTGTTACGCGAATATGTTACATCAATTGCAGTATCAAAACGGCTGGGTAAATTCAACATCAGGATGTATAATGGCGAAACGCCTTTAGATGGCAAACCGCTTATTTTATTAGATGGCGCGCCTGTTTTTGATGCAGATAAAATATTTTATGTTGATCCGCTAAAAATAAAGCGGTTGGATGTGGTTTCAACCGATTACCTGTACGGCCCGGTGGTGTTGAACGGAATAATGAGCTTTACAACCTATAAAGGCGATATGAACGGATTTGAACTGGATCCGCGTGCTGTAATAATGGATTACGAAGGTTTGCAGCAGGAACGCAAATTTTATTCGCCGGTATATGATACCGATCAGCAACTGAAAAGCGCACTGCCTGATTTCCGCACTGCTTTGTACTGGAATGCAGATGTCAATATCGCCCGGAGTGCCGCCGGTAATCTAATATTTTATACCAGCGACCGGCCGGGCAGGTATATAGGCATTGTTGAAGGGAATGCAGAAAATGGCGAAGCCGGCAGTGGATATTTTGTATTTGAAGTAAAAAAATAGCACGCTTTATTTCCAGAACGCGGGTTGTTTGGTGCTGCCTCTAATAGTGCAATCGCCGCAAATTCTCGTTGTGTATGAGTATGCCGTTGGCTTTCCAAACGGATTAGCGGGAGGTAAATACAATCCCAGTAAAACAACGTATGGCGAGTTTGGGGGGATCAGGACGCTAAACGGGAGTGTATGCGGGTGAGGCGGGTTGTCAAATACGGTATCAATTTGACATCCGGCAGGGTATACCGGGCTATAGCTTTTCAATAGTTGTGCTGCCGTTATAAATATTCTTTTGGTGGCTATGCTTCCCACGCTGAAATAGCCCACTACCAGCTCGCCGGGAACGGTTACACAATGAAAGTTGCTGCGGTTCTCGGATGGAAGGACATCGAATATACTCCCCAGTTTTTCGGTATTGGTTTGCAAGTTCAGCCAAAAACTATAAGCATCGCTGGTTAACGCGAATTGTTTAACAAGGATACTATACTTCGTTTCAATTTTTTCGGACGTAGAGGGTATTGTAGTAATCGGCGCCTGATACACATTGTCCTGCGTAAGTTTTGTAGTAGATGTCAGCGTAACCGAACTCGATTCATCGTGGGCAAAGCAATCATAAACCTGCTGGCTAACCGTTCGTGCTTTAAGGCTATCGACCCCATTACTGTAATACGTTGATGGGTATTTTGCATGAAACTGCCAGTCTTCGGCATAATCCCAGCGGTAATACCGTGTTGAATTAGTGGCATCATGTGTGTTTACATATACCTGCACGCCGGTGCTTGCGGCTACAAAGCCCACACTGTCAATCGGCGGCGAATTTTTTACAACAACATAGTCCGAAATATATTCTTTGTTGCCTGAAGTTTTAATGTGCAGGCGGTATTTACGCGTTGCATCAAGATTTAATGGAGGGGCCGCATACGTGCCGGCCGTTATTTCTGCCAGTTTGTAATTTGCACCGGCATTACTTTCAATTGTTACATTAGCATTTATTTCAGGACTGACCGTGTGCGTCGTATCAATTTTTTGCGTGCGGCTAAGTTTGATAAAAGTTGAATCGTTGCCGCTGTTCACCACACCTTCGATCACCAGATACCTGTTGTTGTCGGACGAAATAGCTTGCGGAATAAATGGTTTTTTGCAGCTATCTGCAATTAAAAAAACAAATAAAGCATATATCCACTTCATGGGTTCAACTTATTTCTCTAAGCAGTTTCTTTGTTTACTAAGCCGTTAGGTTTCGTGCAGTAAGCTAGTGCAATATAATATAAATTCATTATACAGGCGCCATTTGTCGATTTTTGGAATCATGTTTTTAAACACGACAGAATTGGCCGGCCGCAAAAAAACGCCGGGCAATTGCCCGGCGTTCCCGTTACATTACATTCACTTATTAATAGATTACCGTTGCTTATAGCGCCTGTCGACAGAACCATCCTTATTTAAATGGTTTTTCCTATTTTCTTTATAGCGCATATCTGGTGTGCCGTCTTTTTTAAGGTGTACAGAAGTACTTGTGCTTACATTTGAAGCTACCCTTCGGTCTGTGATGCTCACTTGCGATGGTGCATTATCGCGTGTGGCTGCAGTTTGGTTTTCCCGGTATTGCCTGTCTGGTGAGCCGTCAGCTTTAGTGTGACTGGTGCTTTGAACAGTCCTGCTTGCTTCAGTCGTCCGGTTTGTCTTATAGCGCATGTCAGGCGAACCATCATTTCTTACATGTGAGGTTTGCGTGGTTGCCTTTGCATTATCATTATAACGCCTATCAGGCGTGCCGTCTTTTTTAAGATGAACCGATGTGGAAGTTTGTACACTTGCGGATGATTTCCGCGTGGTTCTTGCAGTTTGAGCTGTAGCAAGTGTGGTGCTAATACCCAGCAAGGCTAATGTAAGCCATTTTGATATATTTTTCATGTTTTAGTAGTTTGGTTATATCTAATAAACTAATTTTAAGTTAAATTGTTTAATAATTAATTAATATATTAAAATGTAAATGTAAGTGAGGTGGCGAAGATGAATGACGATTAAATCGGATGATTCCTCACTGGGGCAATTCCTAAAAAAAAAGGGCGGCTCACCGAGCCGCCCTTTTTTTTAAAAAGTTTTGTTATTGGGTTATAGTAATTGTACCCATATCTTTTACTGCACCGGTAGCTACCACTACCCCGGTTACAGTTTTATTTAAATAAGGGCTAACCGGTATAAAATTAACATTGTAGGTACCTGCGGCAACACCCGGGAAGAAAAATTTACCAGATGCATCGGCAATTGTGCCAATGGTATCGGTACCCATAATGGCTAAAACTTTCGGAGATGATGCCACCGGTGTAACTAAGCCTGTTATGGCACCTGATACTGCTACCGGGATAGCGCGTATTACCGGTTTTAATATATATTTTCCGTTACCGGTTAATACGATAGATTGTGCCGCGTCGAAATCCAGCCTTAAGGTATAACCAACGCCTGCAACTAAATTATCATGAACGTTGAGTTTAACACCTGAGGTTTGACCACTTGGTGTTGTAAGGTCATATGATGTTCCGTTTACAACAACCCTGTTGCCCGTGTTATTTAGTACTAATCGTATTTGTTGAATTGTACCGGCCGGAATATCCTGTGCAGCCAGTAACGTGTCTTTTCCAAACCTGAAATTCAGGATATTGACTGGTCCTCCGGTTACGGCAATGGTTTGTTCGCCTTTGTCTGTAACGACCACAACGCTTTTAATGCTTATGATGACGGCGTCATAGGCTCCGGGAGCATCTGTCAGTTTAACGGTCACGTGGGTCGACCCTGGGGTGGAATTATTTTTTTTGCAAGATGCCGCCGTGAAACAAATGATAGCGGCAAAAATAAGAATGTAGTTTTTCATAGTAACAGTTAAATTATTGTTGGTTAATAATATATTGTAACGCAAAAGTTACACAAATGTTTTGATGGTTGATGTTTTTAATGCCTAAACCTCAAATACCTTCCGGATACATCGCGCGGTTTTTTTAGATATTATAATAAGCTTTTTTATACGTTTGCGCCAATGAAACATGTATTGGATAGCCCGGCGTGGAACGCCCTGATTTCGGGCAATAAGGATTTGGCTTTTGGGAACGGACCGGTTAGATATTTTGATAAGGAAGTTTCGCCATTCGTGGGGCTTGAAGAAAAAAAACCGGAGAATTTTCAGTTGCTTTATGAGCAGCTACCGCATGACGGACCCGTATTATTTTTGACAGCTGAACAGACGGAAATTCCCGCGCAATGGAAAGTGCTGCAGGTTATAAGGGGGCTACAAATGGTTTGTGATATTGTTAAAGCAGAAGATAGCGAGCTGATCGAACTGGTTCCTTTAACACACGAACATGCGCCACAGATGGTTGCCCTGGCTAAATTGACCAACCCGGGCCCGTTCGCGAACGAGACTATCCGGTTCGGGCATTATATGGGTATTTTTGAAAACGGTCAGCTGGTAGCTATGGCCGGACAGCGCATGCATGCGTTTGCGTATGCTGAGGTAAGCGCCGTGTGCACACATCCCGACCATACAGGAAAAGGTTATGCAAGGCAATTACTGGTCCATCATATCAATCGCATCAAAAAAGCATCGGAAACACCGTTTTTACATGTGCGGCATGATAATGAACGTGCCATTGAAGTGTATAAACGACTGGGCTTTTACACCCGCCGCGAAGTTTATTTTAATGTGATGCTAAAGGCCGGATAACGTTATTTCGCGGATACTGGCCAGATGATGGTCATCGTGTTCAGCGACAAAATATGCCAGGTCAACAATGCGCATCGGCGTTTTAAGACGCGGGTGCAGAGATGCGTTTGATAATTGATCATTTGTAAGATGACGCAGCCGGTTTACAAACAGCTCCCTCTGCTCCCTGAAATGATGCAACAGCGTTTTTGTTTCTGTAGCGTTGTGGTTAGCGTTATACGTGCGCTCGTTGGTGAGGTCGGCGACCGTAAGCTCCGGCCGGCCATTCACCAGGTCGTCGAGCCTGGTCAGCCAAAGCGGCTCCATATCCGACAAATGCCCGATCTGTTCCTTTACCGACCATTTTCCATTTGGCTTTATCGTTAAAACAGAGCCGTTCAGCTTGCTAGCTATTTCTTCAACGCGTGCAGGCGTGCCGCTTAACCGCTCGATAATAGCGGGCAGTGTGCCGTTATCCTCAATTGGCGGAAATTTTCTGTTGAACCATTCAGTTTTTTGCATGGGCAGAGGTTATCCAAAGCAAATTTAATAGCATTTTTTCTATTTTTCCCAAACCGCCCCCCGGATTTCCTTTCGCTGCGACAGGTTATTATCAGGCACTATCACAGCCACCCATGGCGCATCCGGCGAGGTGATATGGCCGGTCCATTCAAAACTTAATGTGTTCCCGACTTTTAGGTTAAGCTCTTTTGACGCGGATGAAAGCGTAAGATTATCTGTACGGATATTGAAATGATGAAGCCCGTTGCCCCGGGCAGTTAGTTTAATTATAACTTCCCCGTTTGTGGAGACCTTTTTCGATATATCATAGTTTAACAACGCATTGCTACGATATTCTAAATGATAGGAGCCGCCGGGTAAAAAGGTTTGCGCTTGTTCGTTACCATTGCTGATCACTATATATTTTCCTTCCGGGATAGTGGTTTTAAAATAACCCGCTTTATCCGGTGTTACGGTTGTAGCTATTTTGGTTTTAAATTCTTTAAATATCACCGGGCCGGGTGCCCTCCCTTCAACCGCGGCGGGCCCTTCAATATCCTTTAATAGCCATATCCAGTTGGTTGCGGGATGTCCCCAAATCTCCTTATAGGTCCACATGCTTTGTACGGGCCAGTAAGGAGCATCGTCTTCGCCTTTTGTCTGTATCCCCACAGGCAGGCCGCCTACCATGTCGCCGGAAGACGGTGTATAAAGGGGGCTAAAATCATAACCTTCGCCATACATGGTGCTTTGTGCAAATGGGTTTCGCCCTATTATCCACTCCAACTGGCGTCCGGCCAGTTGTGCCAAAGACAGGTCGCCGCGAAGATGGGCGGCGCTTGCCAGTGCCTGGGCCTGCGGCAAAATAGTCCCGAAATTCCCCCTGTAGTCCATCCACACCGGGAACAGGCGCAGATAATGCCCCTTACCTAAAGCGACGCCTTTGAGCACCTGTTTACGGAATGATTCCTGCCTGCTTTCGGGCACATGCCTGTATTCGGTATCGACATACACCGAGGCCGGCATCATGTTATAGGGCGCTGTATATTTGGCCATGGTTTTAAGATACTCCGAGTAAAGCGTAACCGATGCATACCACTTTATCCAATCCGGGTTATCCGGGAAGGCGTAGCAAAGCGCTGTAAGCGCCATGGTAGGCGCCTGTTCCCGGCCGCGGTGGCAATAGTGCAGTATTCTGTCTTTCGCAGTCGAAGTATAGAAGAAGCCGGTTAGCGGTGTTTCCCAATCCGGTCGGCTTCGCTGCTGGGCATTCATAATTACAGGCGCTAAAGCGGTTGCCAGCACGGCATACTTTTTATCGCTGGTGGCTTTCCACATAGCCACCGACGAGAGTATGGCCTGCGAGGACAATTCATCCTCTACATTGTTGGAGTCGAAATTACCCCGCCATAGATCTTTTGACGGTTTAGCTAAAGGCATTCCTTCTGCGGCAAACTTCCAGTCGGTTTCGGCCATTTTAAGCGCCCGGCCGGCAAAAGCCGGATCATTATCTTTAAATACCCTGTAACCAATCGCCTCAACAGTGGCGGCTTCAAAATTTGCCATCGGGTTGTTTTGCGCGGTAGTTACAACGTCATCATCATCGCCAACGATATTATTCGTTCTGCGGCTGTTAATGGAGCCGGTATTGCGGTAACCGTCGCCGAAACTGGTTTTTAATATCCAGTCGAGGCCCCATTTTGCTTCTTCGAGCACACGGTTATACAATGCCGGGTTATTGTTCCTGGTATGCAGCTTTTCGGCTATGCTTAATAAAGCATAAGTGATCTCCGCCGTGCCTTCAAAGCTTTGCGACAGATCGCCCGCATCGTGCCAGCCGCCGTTTATCACCATGCGTTTGTCCTTATGTACGCAAATCCAATCCTGGTGCTCGTTGCCGTGTATACCGGGAATTTCCATTCCGCAGCGTTCCGCGTAAAAGAAATTCAACGCCTTCCATATTGTTCTTTCATAAACATCAGCGCCAATGCTGAAAGGCTTTGTAGTTACCTTACCGGCCTGCAAAACATAAGTCCCGGGTTTTCTGACCTCAGAAAAATCCATCACCCGGAAACTTCCGATATAAGATGCAGCGTTTTCTATGGGCTTGGTCAGCACTGCCTTCCCGGTACCCTGATCGATCAACTTAAATTCTTTTGCATCGATATGACTGGCAATGGCGCTTTTTTGTGCACCTGTTTGGTATCCCGTATGGGGATAAGCTATCCGGCCCTTCCAAACATCCCAGCCTTCAACCTTATCAGGGTCAACTTTTTCAAGCTCCATACGGTCAAAATAAAAACGGATCTTATCCGCCTCTCCCGGGTAACTGCCGGATAAGCCGTATGACATTTCAAATGCATTTATTTTATCCCTGGCCACATTGCTAATTTCCCAAACCACGTGGTTCCATTGGTGATTTTTAAGCACAAGAGAGGTTTCGCCCTCCTGGCCGAAAATGGCAGGCAGCTTTACAATGCCATCGTTGTACAATTGGCAATCCAGCGCGGTCGTATAAAAGCCGGGCAGGTCGGGATATATCCAGATAGAAATGCGGTTATATCGGCTCCAGTCTTCACCGTTAAACAATCGCCTCACGCCCGACCTGCCCCAACCGCGCCCGTTTTTTGGTGCAGGGCCGGCCAGCCTGGTTGGTGTCGTCATCAGCATAGACCAGCGCCCTTCCTGAACGTATTGCGTTGATAATTCAATAGTGGCAACGGAACTGCTTGAATCTGCGATCTTTATTATCTTCCTGGCATCGACTATTGAAGTGCCGGATGTAGTGAACGAACGCCAGTTGTCGAGGGTTTCCATGTTATCCAATATTCGTTTATCCAAAACTTTTTTATCGAGCCAGCGTGCTGCGGCAGAATCTTTAAAATTCGTATCCATTGGTTTTCGGATAAAATAAAAAGCGGATAAAAAGATAACTGCGGGGATAAAGTATAAGTATCTCATTATAATAAGCATGAAAAGGGAATCGGGAGTTCAAGATACAAATAGAAAAGGAATATCTTTAATTGTGGGTAATGAGGGAGTATGTTGTGACAATACCAATATGTGCGTGAAACAACTCTTACCTGTCATTCTCCGGAAAAATCCTTATCGTTTTCATATATCTTCCCCGGTAATATTTATTCAAAGGGGTTTCGGTAACACCATAGGCTTTGCCGGAGGTGGAGTGCAGGAATATCAAGTTTTTCCCGGAGTTGGCAACAACGATGCCCATATGACCGACAACGCGGATTGTGCTGTCGGTACCGGTAAATAATATCAGGTCGCCGGGGCGGGCGTCTTTGACGTCGATGGGGTGATGAACATTTGTAAAATCGACTGACATCCTCGGTACGAGTATTCCGAAATGATTAAACACATAGGTAATAAAGCCGGAGCAATCGAAACCTTGTTTCGGATCGATAGAGCCATATTTATAGGGTGTTCCCTCAAGCGAACAGGCGAAGGCCAGCAGCTCGGACGGGGTTGTTTTGCCGGTGTTAATGTCCGTTATTAACTCTGTATTAACAGGCTTTCCCGGGGAAGTTGTTAAGTTGGAATCGCTCCCCGGCCCTTTACAGGAGAGGATAATGATAACCAGGCTATATAACAGGCAATTGGACCGCATACCCTGTACTACGTAAAAACGCCTTCATTGTTCGGTTGGCGGCGATATAAAGCTGCGCTACTTAGGGCGCCTGCTTTTTAATACCCAATAAACGCCCTTAACGTTCGCCCGCCATTTGGGCAGCAGGAATACAAGGGTTATTTCCTCGAACAGGTCGATTATGGTTAAGGCAGCGGTGAAATAAAACAAGATATAAACCGGCTGGGGAAGAAAAAAGAACAGCAGTATGAATATCCCTTGCAACACCGCCGCAACTTTAGCTGTATATATATGAAAGCCGCTTATTTTTCCGTACCGCATCAGCGAAAGCACAATCTCAACCACATAAAGCACCGACATGATCACGATTAAAACAACCTCCTGTTTAATAAAGGCCGGTTTAGATATGATAACGCCAACAATGGCGACACCTATGGTGAGGTCGTCGGCTATGGAATCAAGCGTGGCGCCCAGTTTGCTGATGGCGTTAAATTTCCGGGCCAGGTAGCCGTCGACAGCATCAGTTAAAAAACTAATGACAAGCAGCCATTTAAACAGTTCGAACTGGCGGTTGAATATCAAAAAAAGCAATACCGGAACCGCTATCAGCCGGTAGAGGGTAAGAAGATTTACTACATAGTAGCTTGGTTTATGCATGTGCATATAAAATTACAATATTGGTCACACTATTTGCATAAGGTGAACGATGTTCGCCGGATAATGTTTGTTTATTACATGGAGCGTGCTGAAGCAGTACGGTATTTTGAATATCCGGAAATAATATGTTAATTTTAATTAAGTGAATACGCATCGGGCTGGTTTGTTGCGCTTTATGATTTCCCAACTTATATCACAAGCTTAAAGACAAAAGATATGCGGCTTACAATCTTCATTTCCCTGCTCATCCTTGGATTAGGTGGCGCAGGCACAAAAAACAATAAAATCACAGCGGACAAATTAAACGGCACGTGGGTCCCGTTTCAACAGGAACTGGGAGGAAAGTCACTTCCAAAAAAGGTTTTTGAGCGGGAAAGGCTTATCATCAGCGACAGCACCTATACAGTTATAGCCGAAAGCGTAGATAAGGGAGTTGTAAGATATGGTGACGGTAAAATGGATATTTACGGCCGGGAAGGGGTAAATAAAGGAAAGCATTTTACAGCCATTTACAAATTTGAAAATGATGAACTGACCGTTTGCTACAACCTGATAGGTAACGGTTACCCGGAGGCATTTGAAACTAGAAGTAAACCGGCGCTTTTTCTCTCAGTATTCAAGCGGGAGAAATAAATATAGCCGGACAGGATTATGGGCTATGTGACTACCTGAGCATCTGCAAATATAATTTTCCTCCGGTGTTTAACGCCCCAGTTTTTCATAGCTTCCAGCACCTCTACAAATGTTAATCCATATTCCGTTACAGCATACTCAACGCTTACGGGCCTTGTTTGGAGGACTGTACGGCTGATTAACTGGTTCAGTTCAAGGTCTTGCAGTTCCCTTGAAAGCATGCGCGGCGTGATGCCAATCTCTCTTGACAGTTCCTTAAACCTAAATGGCTTACTATAAAGCGTAATCAGTATAGGCAGCTTCCATTTTCCGTTAATTATTTCTAAAGTGTCCTGAACCGCCCGGCGGCTTTGGGAACAAGATTGAGGTGAATGTTCAGTCATCGCTATACGTTTTTATACCGGTATACTTTATGTAACTGATAGCAAAAGTATACCTAAGTAAGCTAATTTTGAAATCAAATTTAAATAAATACATTATGAATATTTTTTTGTGGGTGCTGCAAGGCCTGTTAGCAGCGTTTTTTATTGTTCCCGGAACGATGAAGACGTTTATATCTAAAGCAGGCTTAATTGAAAAAAAGGCGATCGCAGCAGACGAGTCGGCAGTGCCATACAGACTCCTGGGTATTACGGAAGTATTGGGTGTTCTTGGTATCATTCTTCCGTGGCTGCTTAATATTTACCCTGTGTTAACGCCGCTTGCCGCGGTGGGATTTGCCGTTGTAATGGTTGGCGCATTCGTGGTTCATTACATAAAAAAAGACTATAAGATGTTACCGGCGCTCGTAATTATTTTCTTTATAGCTGTGATGGTTGCCTGGCAGCGTTTTTAAAAAAGCTGCGATATTCACTCAATCTTCACAGATTTGTGACATTGGGATGTGTACAATTAGAAGCCTGATGCTTTAACTTAGCGGTTGATCAATTTAAGCCATTGCTTACTTTAAATTTATTTAACAGTAAGTTGCCCCTAACGCCCAACATCACAGTGAAGTATACCCATAGCCGTAAAAATTTTCATGTATTAAAACTCTTACTGGTGTTATTATGCATACAAAGTGTGGCTTACGGACAGGTGCAGGGCCCGGTTGATTCGCTGAAAGCAAAGGTTCAAAAACCTGCCGATGATCTAAATAAACAACTCGACTTCGGTGATTTGCTTCGCGATATTCTCCATTCCAAAAAAACGCCCGGCACGCCGCATAAAAGATCGGGCATTACTGTCGTACCAAACGTAGCGGCAAATCCCACCATAGGCGAACAGCTTGGTATCAAAGCGGTGGCAGGGAGAAGGTTAGGGGACGACCCCAATACGCTGCTTTCAGTTGGCGCCACATCTGCTTCTATTACCACCAAGGGTATTATTTATTTTTATATCAACCATAATATATTTACCCCCGGTAATGCATGGAACCTGCAGGGAAATATTGTTGTATCAAAAACCGTTACGCCCGACTATGGGTTTGGTATAGGGCAGCCGATCTCAGGGGGAAGTGATGCCGAAAAGACGCTTGCGGATCCGAATCATAAAGTTTACTCCGTCCATTCGTTATATTTTAATTTCAGGGAAAAGGCTTATAAAGAGGTGGCGAAGAATCTCTTTCTCGGGGCGGGAGCGTCATTCGAGATCAGGCGCAGGATACAGCAAACCGACACAGTTGATAATGCGACACCCGTTAGCGTCTATAACATTAAGCACGGGTTTCCGGAGGATCATTACCAGGCGAACGGGTTTTTGTTTAACGTGCAATATACATCGCGCGATAACCCGAACCGCGCTTATAAGGGGATTTATTTTGATGCAGGCGTCAGGATTAACCAAACATGGATCGGCAGTACAAAAAACTCAGTGCAATTTACTACTGACTTCAGAAAATATTTCAGCCTGTCGGATGTAAATCCCGAAACGGTGCTGGCGTTTTGGAATTGGGGATCATACCTGGCGAACGGCGCCATTCCTTATCTCGAACTGCCCGGCACAGCAAGGGACGGATCATTCAGAAGCGGAAGGGGATATACAGCGCAGTACTTTAAAGGCACCCAATTTAACGATACGGAGGCTGAATTTCGCTTTCCGATATTGGCAAACAAATTTATAAGCGGCGTTGCATTCGCGAGCATGCAGTCGGCCAATGACGAGCACGGCACCAAATTATTCCAGGTATTTCAACCGGGCGGCGGTGCAGGCCTGCGGGTGCTGTTCAACAAGGCCACGCGTACCAACCTGGCACTTGATTATGCCTACGGCAAATTTGGTAACAAAGGATTCTTCCTGAATTTGAACGAAGCGTTTTAGGTTGTAAAGCACCTATCTGGTCATCAGCCATTAAACATTTATTATATTTGGATAACAACTAACTGCGTTTTGTTCAGTATGAAAACCTTATCCAGGCGATGGAAAAACTCAAATCATCTGGCTATGCGCCCGTAAACGGGCTGAATATGTATTATGAAATATATGGCGATGGCGACATGCCGCTGGTGCTGATACATGGTGGCGGTTCAACCATTGAAACATCATTCAGTACAATGATACCACTGCTTTCAGGTTACGGCAAACTGCTAGCCGTTGAACTGCAGGCGCATGGTCGCACAAGCGATAGGGATGCCCCCGAGTCATTTGAGCAGGATGCTGACGACGTGGCAGGACTGCTTCATTATCTCAAAATTGGTAAAGCCAATATTTTAGGGTTCAGTAATGGCGGCAGCACCGCCATGCAAATAGCCATACGGCACCCGGGTATCGTTAATAAAATTGTCATTATTTCGGGCGCCTATAAAAGAAACGGGTTTATTCCGGGCTTTTTCGACGGATTCGCAGGCGCCACCCTGGATCATATGCCGGCGCCGCTACAGGCGGGCTTTTTAAAAGTGACGCCCGATAAGAACCGCTTACAGGTGATGTTTGAGAAGGACGTGGAACGAATGGCAACCTTTAAAGACTGGCCTGAAGACGATCTGCGTTCGATAAAGGCGCCTGCGTTGATTATAGCAGCCGACCATGATGTGATGACGCCTATGCATATGATTGAGATCACGCGCCTGATAGCCGGCTCGCGCCTGGCTATACTGCCCGGCACGCATGGGTCGATCATCGGGGAAGCGGGCTCGGAAAATGAGCATGGTAAAATGCCGGTGATCACCGCGACACTGGTTGAAGATTTTTTGAACGGGTAATATTAACTTTTGCGTTAATCGCCGAATAAACCTGCAATGGAGGCGGAAAACAACATAGACGGCACAGCCACTATCAATTTCCGGGCGCCCGGGAGCATCCCGACGTATTGGCTTACGCGCTTTATGATCCTCCGTTTGCTGGGCATCATCTACGCCGTAGCATTCCTTGTTGCCATTAACCAAATTGTTCCGCTAATTGGCGCTAATGGCTTGCTTCCGGTAAGCAATTATCTTGGACAAGTAAGCAGTGCGCTTGGCTCGGCCGGCGCCGGTTTTGTGCGCCTGCCTTCGGTGTTTTGGTTGTGGCATTCCGATGCGGCCCTTTTAACGGCGGCTTGGATTGGATTTATTCTTTCATGTGTTGTGGCCGCCGGCTACGCGAATGTACCGGTAATGGGTGCGTTGTGGTTTCTGTATATGTCGATTGTTCACGTGGGGCAGGATTGGTACGGCTACGGGTGGGAGATACAGTTAACTGAAACCGGCTTTCTTGCTATTTTTCTTTGCCCGCTGCTGGAGATGCGGCCTTTTCCCCGGCATCCGCCGCCTATGCCGGTTATCGTATTATTCAGGTGGCTCACCTTTCGCATTATGCTTGGCGCCGGGCTTATCAAATATCGTGGTGATAAAATTTGGCGCGACGAGACAGCTCTCTATTATTATTTTGAAACGCAGCCCATCCCGGGTCCGCTCAGTCGTTGGTTTCATTTTTTGCCGCATACGTTATTAAAGATCGGCGTATGGTTCAACTGGCTGGCCGAACTGGCGGCGCCGTGGTTTGCGTTCGGGCCGCGGGTGGCCCGCCACATTGCCGGGGGAGTGATCATCCTGTTTCAGCTAACCATCGCGCTAAGCGGCAATCTTTCGTTTTTAAACTGGCTGACTGTCATTCCCGCGCTGGCATGCTTTGATGACGGATTTTGGGCCAGGTTACTGCCCTGTACGCTCGTCAGCAAGGCAGAACACGCTGCGGCCCGTGCGGAGCAATCGCAGTCAATGCTGACCACTGCATGGGTTGTCGCGGGTATTGTTATATTGCTGAGTATTCAGCCCGTATTAAACCTGGTATCACCGGGGCAGGTGATGAACACTTCGTTTGACCCGCTTGATCTTGTAAACACCTATGGTGCGTTTGGAACGGTGGGGCAGGAGCGAACTAATGTGGTATTTGAAGGCACAATGGACGATACAACCGGCGGTAAGGTTCGCTGGCAGCCGTATATTTACAAAGGTTTGCCCGTATTGCCGGATAAGCGCCCTCCCCAAATAGCCCCATACCAGCTGCGGTTGGACTGGCAGATGTGGTTTGCCGGGATGTCAACGCCCGATCAATATCCATGGACGTTAAACCTGGTGTGGAAACTTTTGCATAACGATAGCAGTGCAATCGGCTTGTTTGCTCAAAATCCTTTTCCCGGTAAACCGCCGCGGTTTGTCCGCGCGGTGCTGTATCGTTATAAATTTGCAAACCCAGGCAATCCGCAACACCTTTACTGGACCCGGGAAGCGATAGGCAACTGGCTCCCGGCAATGTCGGCTGATGACCTCCGCCTGTTGAAATTTTTAAAAAGCGAGGGTTGGATAAAATGAAAATAATACGGGATGATTCTATCGTCAGGTCAGAGTGTGCATTGATGCTGTTCGACCATTTTTTAGCCGAGTTGCAAATGATCGGCCCCGTCACTATTCATCTGCACAAAACCATGGTCACTATTGCCAATGCGAACAAGCCGGTAGTTTATATTACGCAGGCAGGCAAAAGTTTTATTCATGTGGTGTTTGCTTTTAAACAGCGGTATGATGATAATCTTTGTTTTCAGCGGATACAGGAGGTGTCCGGAAGACACACAGTATACCATCATTTAAGGATACTGAATAAGGAAGATATAAATGATGAGGTACGAAAGTTTATGCGGATAGCTTATAACGGCTAGCCCAGGCGCAGCGGAGATATTGTTGGAGACAACTCCAGCAATTGCGCAATGGCGAAGCTTCACAATTCGATGCCTTCGATTAAAATTATTTTTTCAACCGAATTGTTTTTCATTTCGATGAGATTCAGGCGCTTCGGGTCATTTTTATAATCTTCGAAATCGGCCTTGCTGCCAAAGGTTACTAAATGGATATCGTAAGGCAATTCGCGGCTGCTTTCGATAAAAGCGCTTTTACCGGGCCTCACGCGGTAAACAAGACTTCCGTTATGTCCTTTCAATAATGGCAGCACTTTTTCTTCGAAAGCATGGAATTGCTGTTCGCATCCCGGCTTTATAAAAATAAGTT
The DNA here is from genome assembly GCA_035568395.1 of Mucilaginibacter sp. GTDB lineage: Bacteria > Bacteroidota > Bacteroidia > Sphingobacteriales > Sphingobacteriaceae > Mucilaginibacter. Next base: position 552,788 of record DATMOF010000002.1, read on the forward strand.
GTGTATAATAAATCATTGGTTTTGTGGTAATTAAACAGCTGTAATGACCTAATATAGCGGTGAACATGCAATAACATTTAAACTTTTTTAAAAAATATTTGCGTAACTCGAAAGTTACCTATACATTTGAGTAACTTAAAAGTTACTTATTATGGCAAAAGTTATTAAACACCAATTATTTTTCCCTCACCCGCCTGAAGCGGTTTGGGATTACCTGACGAACGCCGAGTTGATGGAGCTCTGGCTGATGAAGAACAATTTTCAACCCGTTTTAGGGCACGAATTTGAATTCAGGACGAACCCGCACCCTGATGTCAATTTCGGTGGTATCTTCTACTGCAAGGTGCTGGAGATCGTTCCGTTCAAAAAACTTTCCTACTCCTGGAAGTGCGGGCCGGGCGATGGCAGCATTACTATCGACTCGGTAGTGAATTGGGAATTGCAGCCAAAGGATAATGGCACGCTGCTTTTGCTGAACCACAACAATTTTGCAGTGATGGAAAACCTCGCCTTGTTCAATTCTATGATCGATGGCTGGCTGAGAAATATGCATAACATCGCCAACCGTCTAAACGAAGCAACCTATGGCAATACCAACGCTTGACGCATTCCAGGTAATAGGGGACCCCAGCCGGCGGAAGATGCTGATGCTGCTGTCTGCAGATAGCATGACCATCAACAGCCTGGCCGATAATTTCGATATGAGCCGTCCCGCAGTGTCAAAGCACGTCAAAATATTGTACACCGCTGGCTTTATTTCCATCCGGGACATTGGCCGGGAACGCTATTGTACGCTAAAAAAGGACGGCTTTGAAGAACTGCAAGCCTGGATATCGTACTTCGACGAGTTCTGGGCATCGAAATTGAAAAAATTAGAAACGCTGTTAAATAACAAATTGGTTAACTAAATAAAGAAAATGACAACATCAGATTTTACAACTATGCTGCTGGTAGACCAAACGCCGAACGCTGCATTCAACGCCATCAATGATGTTCGCACATGGTGGACAGAAAATTTGGAAGGCGCTTCGCAAAAATTGGGTGATGAATTCACGGTCCGTTTTGGCGATATCCACATGTCAAAGCAAAGATTAGTTGAGGTTATACCGGACAAAAAAGTTGTATGGCTGGTTACCGATAGTAAACTTAATTTTGTTGAAGACAAACAAGAATGGACAAATACAAAAATCAGCTTTGAAATAGCTGAACATGGCAACCAAACGCAAGTTAAATTTACACACTTTGGCTTAGTTCCGGAGGTTGAATGTTACAACGGCTGTTCAGCCGGATGGACCTATTATATTGGAAGCCTGTATAAATTATTAACTGAAGGGAAGGGAACGCCTGAGTTATATAGTGAAAATACTAGCTACTGATTTGTGGTAAAATCAGTAGCTAAAATGAGTTTTTTTGGATCGTCGAACTAAATATTTGACTGATCTTAAATAAAGTCCGGATGCTATGGGTCCAGGGGATCAAGCGGATCCATATGGAGGCTTTCCATTACCGGGTAAAAAACGATATCGTGGTTAGATATACTTTTCTTACCCATATATGGCAAATAACCCAGGTCACGGACATTCCTTGCGTCAAAAGCATTGTTCATCACATAATCGTGCTGACTTTTGCTGGTTATAAACAATTCAGGTTTATTAACCGGGATACCGTAACGGATAACAAGGCGGTCGGCATTGCGGAAGTTGGTTGTGGTATGGCGTGCATGCGGATCGATCAGGATAGCATCTTCCGGAATATGGTATTTTTGCATCAGGTATTTTTTCATTTCGATAGCCTCACAATATGGCCCGCGAAATGGGTAGCAGTATCCGCCACTGGTAATAATAAAAGGGGCCATGCCTTTAAGATATCGCATAGCGGCCGCATCACAATGTATTTTATTATCCGGGCTTATGGGGGTGGTATATAGTTCGGGCCCGTTACCGGGGATCACAATAGCTGCATAAGGATATTTGCTCCATTGTACCTGTTTTATTTTTGCAACAGCCTTTTTGTTATCCCGTTGTTCCATGGGCTCAAAACGTGCCGGTTCGTCGCGATCATTGGCATCCATTAAGTGCATGGCTACAACCAGCGAGGGCTGGTAAAACAGCGTTAAATTATCCGATTGTTCATCAAGCAGTGCAAACATGTCCTTCATCACTATTCGATAATACCGGCTTGACACGACGTAGTTAGGTGTATCAATACGCGGAAAGCGCATTTTTTTACCCATGCCAAACTGATCTATGATATAGTTAATTCCATAGATATACTGGCCCCACGCTTTTAAATACAGATCGGCATTACTTAGCCCGGCATATCGCTGATAATAGCCTGATGCCCTCAAGTGACGATCGATCATTTGATCAAACACCAAATGATGGGCTTTATAAAGTGCAAGCATATTTTCGGTAAGCTGAATCGAGTCCTGCTTGGTGTATTTAAATCCGTTAACCAGCGACATAGCTGTCGAACAGGTGTCCGTCGCATGGTTTTTAAGCATAGCCACCCGGTCGGTAAGCAACTGTTTTAAATAGCTATCGCCCATAATCAGTTTTCTTACGTTCGGCGTCTGATCTATAACAGTAAGCAGGTAAAAGTTTTTATCTGCTACTAAGTTATCTGAATGCAGAAAATGGTAATTTTTATCGTACCCGGCGCCAGGTTTAACTTGTGCTGATAAATAATTGCTAAACAAAAGTATCAGGCATACGATGAGGCCGGTTTGACGCCATTTGTTATTGGTTTGTGTGTGTTTCATATTACTTAAAAAATTAAAAAAGGGAGACTAAAAAGTGTCTCCCTTTATGATCGGAAAATTAATAACCGGAATTTTGATACATTTTTACCGGGTTAAGTTTGTATTCGTTAAATGGTATCGGGTAATACCTGTCTTTGGTGGAAAAGTTGCTCAATAATGCTGAGCCAAAATTAGCCTGGCTTTTGGCATGAAAGTAAGTAACCAGCTCATCAGTAGTAAAGAAGCGCAAAAGGTCAAACCACCTGTGGTGTTCAAAAGCCAGTTCGACACGACGCTCATGCAATATCGCCAGTTTAAGCGTTGGGAAATTGGCGCTGTAAACCGGGTCGAGAGATGAAACTTCATAAATTGGCATGCCGGCCCTGGTACGGACCATATCCAGATATTGGATTGCTGCAACATTATTGCCCAGATACATATTCACTTCGGCAAGCATCAGTATCACATCTGCGTAACGCATCAGTATCCAGTCATTTCCGCCATAGCCGTTTATTCCGGCCCCGGCGCTCACATCTCTGAATTTTGTTACATACCAGTCTTTAACTGTTGCCGCATTGGCATATTTTATTGAAAACGCCATACGCGGGTCGCCGGTTTCATACTCGTTAACCAAGTCGTGCGTCACATTATCGCCAACACCTGTTGATGGTTTCTGCGAGTCGGTGTTTTCGCCTTTAGCCTGGCTGTTTGCCGCAATACTTGAGCTATAAATTGGGTCGCCCTGTATATTTACTACCTGCCAGATAAGCTCGGGGCAGGTAGATTTTTTGGTAACGTCAAACACATCAGTGTAAGGGATAGCCGATAGGTTTGAGAAGCTTTTCACATTATACACCGCAGTTAGGCTTGCCAGAGCATTGTTCAGATTTGTTGTTCTATTTGCCTGGTCCTGTGTAGTAGCCATTGTTAAATACACTTTCCCCAATAAAAAATTTACCGCAGCAAGCGAAGTACGGCCTATTACACCTGCAGATTGTGTTGCAGGCAACGGGCTGTTAGCTGCATCCGTTAAATCTGCTACGATCTGGGCGTAAACTTTCGCCTGCGGTGTACGGAAAGTGTTTGCTGTAACACTTGTAGTGGATGTAAGCTGTGTAGTAACCAGTGGTACATCGCCCCATTCGCGCACCAGGTCGAAGTATATGAAGGCGCGTATAAACTCGGCCTCTGCTTTGTATTTTTGCTTGGTGGCAGCAGATCCAAAGGTTACCTTATCAATATTTGATAATACGATATTACAGTTTGATATAACTGCATACATGGCTAACCAATGTGTATACATATAGCTATTGGTGGGCACCAGCGAGAAGTTATTGAATTGGAATGGCTCACCGGCATTTGATTGGTTATCATTTGTCCCTGTATCATCTGAACGCTGATCGGTCCATAGATCACTGCCTTCGCCAACGGTATTGGCGCTTCTTAACAGAGAATAACAACCGTTAACAGCCAGCAATACATCATTTTCAGTTTTGAAAGAGTTGCCTATAGCATTAGCGTTAGGATCGCTTTGCTGCAAAAAACTTTTTTTACACGAACCCAGCACAATTAATGATACCAGGCATAATATTTTAAAATTCTTCATTTGCTTCTGAATTTGTTTTTTCAATTAAAAAGTTGCTTTAATTCCAAGATTATACGACCGTACCAACGGATAAACACCATAATCAATACCAGGTGACAAATTAGCGCCCTGCGAACCGCCAAAGGTGTACGAATAGTTAACCTCGGGGTTATAGCCTTTATATTTGGTAATGGTAAAAGCGTTATTTACGGCGCCATATATTTTTAAGCCGCTTAAACCCAAATTGTGCGTGATGAAATCTGATTTAACATCAAAACCCAATGTGGTATTTGTATTTCTCAGGAAAGAGCCATCCTGTAAGTAAAAGGTTGATAACCTTGTGCTGTTACTTTGTGTACCACCGCGTGATGCACGGTAAACAATACCATTACCGGGATCTGCCGGGTTACGGTAGCGGTTAGCAACGTCGGCATATTGGTTGCCTGAGCCTTCCATGTTATACAGGTAATAATCCTGTCCGTCCAGTACCTGATTGCCGTAAGAACCGGCAAACGAAGAGGTGAAATAGAAATTTTTGTAGGATGCATTTACGGCAAAACCATAGGTGAATTTTGGATATGGGTTACCAATAACGCCCAGGTCTTTGCTGTTAATTACGCCGTCGCCGTTAACATCTTTAAAATAAAGATCGCCCGCCTGTAACGGTGTGGATGAAAATGTAGAAATAGGTGGTCCTTTAGGTTTATAACCTGCAGGATAAGATTGGGTACTTGAGTTATAATTTGCGCGGTCGGCGGCTATATTGGCGAGATCGGCTTGTGTAACCATACCGGCAACCTGGTAACCGTAAAACATTCCTATTGGCTGGCCGGCTTGCGTAATGCTGGTTATATATGATCGTTCGGCACCCGCTGTGAGAATGGTGTTGTTGCCACCGAGGTTCAATACTTTATTACGGTTCAGCGAGATATTACCGCTCAAATTCAAATGGAAATCCTTACTGGCAATTGCTTTAGCGTCAATCTGCACGTCAAACCCTTTATTACTCACTTTTGAGTTAGTTAAGTTAGTAAGTATGGTTGAACTTCCGGAAACAGCGGATATTGGCTGATTAAATAATAGGTTGTATGACTGGCTCGTATAATAGTTGAAAATCACGAACAAGTGGCCCTTAAACAAGCCCAAATCAGCACCGAAGTTGTATTGCGAAGTTGATTCCCAACCCAAATTAGCGTCCTTAATATTGCCGGCTGTAAGGGCGGGAGATAAGCTGCCCGTGCCAAATACCACACTTGATGGTGAGTTAAATACACGCTGTGTATTATAGTTACCGATATTGTTATTTCCGCTTAAACCCCAGCTCGCGCGTAATTTAACGGTTGACTGATCGCCAAGCCAGCTGTGGTAAAATGATTCGTCGGACAGATTCCAGCCGCCGGATACTGAAGGGAACGATGCGTACCGGTCGGTGGCGCCAAAACGGGAAGAACCGTCAGTACGAAATGAAGCTGACAAAAAGTATTTATTGTCGTAGTTATAATTTACCCTCGCCAGGTATGACAACAGGGTATAGGTTTGATCCTGGGTTGGCTGTACACCTTCAATGGCAGGGCTGCTTGGCGTAATCAGGGTTATCTGACTTGGGGCTGCGCCTGTTATATTTGGTATATTATCGTTCTGGAAACCTGTACCCTGCATAGTTAGTACATTGTTTACAGTTTTTTGAGCAGTATAACCTACCAATCCATCAAAATGGTTTTTACCTAATTGTTTGGTATAATTTAATGTAAACTCGCCTAACTGATCTCTATAATCAATCATTTGCCGAACAGCTTTTGCTGCCTGTATTGACTGAGACGAGCCCGGTGGGTTTGCGCCATTACTAATGTTAGTGGGCAAGTAATAGTTATAGTTTTCGGCGTAGGTTTGCATGCCTAAATTGGCATTAAACGACAAGGCGTCCGTAATTGAATAGCGGGCATGGGCGTTATAAGTTGCCCGATCGCCAATACGGTTTATCTTTATTAATGTAGCAGTTGCAATAGGGTTTTCAATTGATTGATAACCATATGCCGGTGATTGTGCAGCTGCCAGGTTAGTGGCAATGCTGCCATCCGGATTGTAAGCCGGGAATATAGGCATGTAGATCAGCGCGCCCATAGCGGGGCTGTGGTCCCAGCGGCCGTCCTGGGTTTCCTGGTTGGTATTTTGGGTAAACGATACGTTAGCGCCTACTTTAAGCCTTTTGCCAATGCTGCCGTCAACATTAGCGCGCAGGTTAATTCTTTGCTGGCCGGTACCTAACATAATACCCGGCTGATCCTGGTAACCTGTACTCAGATAATAACTTGTACCATTTGAATTACCAGAGAACGACAGATTGTGGCTTTGTGTTAAAGCGTTGCGGTATAAAGCGTTTTGCCAGTCGGTGTTTACGGTTTGGTGAATGAGTGATTGGGTTGCAAAATCATAGAGTGTTGCCGGAATACTTACGGAACCGGCGTTCCCTACATTGGCAATACGGGTGGCATTCGGATCCGAATACATAGCGTCGTTCCAGGTATGGCCGGTTGTTACCCAAAGGTCGTGGTAGGTATTATTACGACCGTCGATCATCAATTGTGCAAATTGATCGGCGTTTAAAAGATCAACCTTTTTTGCCAGCTGGTTAATACCAACCTGGTAATCATATTCAAACTTGCCCTTGCTGTTTTCTTTTGATCCATGTTTAGTTGTAATTAATACTACACCACCGGCAGCCCTGGAGCCATAGATGGCCGCCGATGCGGCATCTTTCAATATATCTATCGATTCAATATCCTCCGGATTGATAAACAGGTCGTTGCCAGCAGGATAACCATCAATTACGTACAGCGGGTCGGTACTGGTGCTGATCGAGCCGACGCCCCGTACGCTTATTTTAGTGCTTTGGTAGGGCGCACCCGTTACCTGTGAAACCTGTACACCGGCTACTTTGCCAACCAGCGCCTGGCCAACGGTCGGCGCTGTAAGATTGAGCTCATTTGCCTTAACACTGGCAATTGCGCCGGTAAAGTCGCTTTTGCGGACGGTTTGATAACCGATAGCAACCACCTCGTTCAGGATATTGGTGGCCGGTTTTAAATTGATATTGATCTCAGTTTGATTTGTAACAACAACCTCCTGGCTTGCATACCCCATAAAGGAGAACACTAAAGTTGCGCCTTGTTCAACTGTAATTGTGTATTTGCCATTAACGTCGGTAGCTGTGCCCTTGTGGGACACCTTTTCTGAAACATTTACGCCCGGAAGGGGAGCCTTTGTCTCATCAACCACGGTTCCTGTAATTTTAACAGGGGCCTGTTTAACGGTGGTGACCGGTTGCTGCTGAACGACAGGAGCTTTTTCTACCTTTATCAGTACATGGTATTTATCAACCTGGCTGATCGTTCCTCTGTAATCTTTCAGCACGTGTTGTAAAATCTCGTTAACAGTTTTATTACTCATGTGTATTGAAACATGCTTGTTAACATCGAGCGCATTATCATATCCTATAACAAACGACGTTTTTTTCTCGATGACATTAAATACTTCTTTTAACGGCACATCGTCTGCCATAACCGAAATACGCGTGTTATCGATGGTTTGCCCTCCGGTTGCATACGCCGGTACACTTAAGATAAAGGCGAGTAAAATGGTTGCTACCAGGGGTAATGCCCCTGATATAAAAAGCTTTATTAAATAATTTGAAAGCTTGATCAGATAAAATTTTTGCATTTTTGAATTGATTTTAATGATTGTTCGATCGTTGAAATGATGGCGCAATTCGTTGCGCGGCCATGCAGGGGGTGGTGGAACATCCCCTGCTGTGGTTGTCAGTTTTTACTTCATGATTTTTTCACAGGTTTTAGATTAATGGAAATGGATTTGTTGTTGATCTTGTAAGTCAGGCCGGAAAGGTTCCCCAATATGTCTAACACTTTCGAGACAGGCTCGTTATTGAAGCTTACCGTATAGCGGCGGAAATGTCCGGTATTATTATCCAGCTTTATAGTTACATTATACCATCGTTCCAGGGTGAGCGCTATTTCATCAATGGAGGCGTTATCAAACTTTAGTTTGTTTTCTTTCCAGGCACTGATCTCACTGGTTTGAATATTATTTAAAATATGGCCCCGGCTCTTTTTGTCATATATCAGTTCCTGGTTATGCGTCATTGCGCCGGCGAACACGTTTGCTTTTTGACGTAAATTATTTTCTTCCACGCTCACTATGCCGCTTTCCACAGCTACGCTTATCCGGCCCTCGTCATTGTAGGCTTTAACGTTAAATGAGGTGCCAATATCAGCTACGGCAAGCTTGCCTGCCCGGATTTTGAACGGCCTCGACGGATCGTGCTTAACGATAAAAAATGCTTCGCCCGTAAGTAATATCTCCCTGATCGTGCCGTAATTTGACGGTATACTCATAGTTGAACCCGAGTTCAGATAAACGATGGTACCATCGGCTAAGGCGCATTGTTTTTTTACCCCTTTAGGCGCCGAAATAAGTGTATAGGTAAGAGAAACGCCCGGCTTGTGCAGTATTTTGAATGTTGTAAATAGGGCTGCACATGAACAAATAAGCACGACAGCTGCTGCTTGTAACCAATGGCTTGTTGCCCATGGTTTACGATCCCGAAGCAAGTGATTGATCTCCGTATCCATTTGTTCAAAGAGCATAGCTTTTTTTTCTGAACTGATCTCTTCGTGTTGGCCGTTTTCAAAGCTATCGAACCAATCCTCAACCAGTTTGCGTTCTTCAGTACTGGCTGATCCAGACTGGTAGCGTTCGAATAATTCTTTGATCCTATTGTCCACAGAGCGTGTTTTAACATAGCTCGCACCGGCGCTCGGATTGTCCTTTAAGAAAAGGTTAACAATGTGTTACTTTTTTCGCAGCAGGTTTAGTTCAACAGAAAACTTTGGCTGAAGAAGTGGAATAGCATAAGCAGCATTAATTCGGGGTAGCTGTTTTGCAGATTTAATTTAAGCCGCTTCAATGCCTCTGAAACGTTATTCCGGACCGTTTTTTCAGAAATATTAAGAATAGTGGCAATTTCGCCATTCTCTTTACCCTCATTTTTACTTAAATGATAACAATTACGCATGGTCTCGGGCAATTGTTCCACTACCTTTACAATAACACCGTTAAGATCGCTGGCAACACGATGATCTTCGGCGGAATGGTCTATTTCAGAGAGCCGCTGGCTGAGATAGTTTTCGCCCTTAATGCGTACGTTTTGCTTCCTGTAGGCGGATACCACCTGGTTCCTGCTCAAAACGTAGAGGTATGTTTTAAATTCGTTCAGGTGAGCAAGTTTCTCCCGGGCCGTCCAAAGATTTATAAAAATATCCTGGGTAATATCTTTTGCATCATCATCGTCGTTAAGTCTTGCAACAACCACGGCGAAAACAAATTCTTTATACCGGCTGTAAATTTCACGAAAAGCTCCCTTATCACCATCACTGCATTTGGCCAACAGCAATTGGTCTGATAGATTTTGATATATCATTTTGCCCAATTGATTTAATACTGCAAAGCTATGCGGCTACAACATATAGTTTGTTAAGCGCATATTAAGAAAGAAAATTTTAATGTGCTCACCAGCCGATATTCATATAATTCACATTGTTTTTGCGGGAAGAGGTAACAGCTATGCCTTTTTTATCATCCCCGGTAAATGCAAAGCCCTCCAGCTCATCATTCCTTTCGTCGATATCCACCACTTTTATTACCTGCTGCTGCCCGGTTTGGATCGACTTTTCAAGATCGACATATGTAAACCGCCATTTACGGCCCTCGATTTGATTTTGGATAAGCACGACTATTCCTTTGTCTGCTAACCAATAGAGATTCTGCACCCAGGGCGTACAGGTGAATTTTTTGTATAATACGCCCGGCTCGCTTGTTTTGGCACAATGGCTCAAACGTTCGGGGTCATACAAACGCACTTCATTGCCGTGATTGCCATAATCGGCAGTGGCTACATACCATTTGTTTTTGTATTTAACATATTCAGGCCTCGTGCCCTGTATGCAGGCATCATCCTCAATCGTATTCAAAAGGTTGCCATCAAGCGTGCCTGTTTTCCATAATCCCTTCCAGTTTATACAATAAATCATCGCTTTCCACGAAGTACCTTGTTTATTCAACCTGATGGAGTTTCCCATAAATACAGGCATATTGCCGTGAAAGGCAACGCCGGTGGGGTGATTGATCACGTTTTTTCCGGCAACTGTAAGCTTGCATTCTTTGTGATCAAATACCAGTGTATCATTATCAAAGGAAAATTGCCGAATCATTCCAACCTCGCGATCACCATACAAGAAAGCCTTTCCCTTTTGGAAGGATATGCCCTGGCAAGCCCCTAACGAATCGATAGTCACCGAGCGCCTGATATTCATGTTGACATCACTGCTGATGAAGAAAAATGATGATAGAAGGGTAAAGGATAAGATAAATGTTAATTTCATTTTATTGTTTTAAGCGGTAAACACACTAAGCCTATGCCGGATATCCTAAAAAGAGGGATATCCTGAGATTTACAAAAAAAGAGGTTCTTATATTACTAAAACATTAAATCTGTGTCACAATCTCAATACCGTAGGTAGTTTGAATTGGTTTATGACAGCAATTGTTATTTACATAGAAATAAGTATATTGGTGTTGAAAAAAATGCAGACCAATTACTACAAACTCTGTAAATAAAATGAAAACGGTATTTGATAAAGAAACCAGGGACGAATTGGCGGCAAGGATCAATTCGGTGGATGAAAATAAAACGCCAAAATGGGGTAAAATGAATGCTTACCAGATGCTGAAACATTGCTATTTGTCGGATGAACTGTATTTGGGAAAGAAAACGTACGATAGGATTTTTCTTGGACGCCTATTTGGCAAAATTGCCCTAAAAAACATCTTAAAAGAAGGCACCCCATTCCCGAAGAACGCTAAGACCAGCCGGCATTTTATTGTAACCGGCAACGGCGATACGGAGGCGGAAAAAAAGAACCTGATCTCGCTGATCAACGAATACGAAACATTTTCTAAGCCCTTTGTGGTACACTGGTTTTTTGGGAAGATGACCAAAGAGCAGATTGGCGCACTTTCCTACAAGCATCTTGACCATCATCTTCAGCAATTTGGCAGTTAGGAAATTGGTGAATTCCCGTTAGTTTCATGTTACCGTCAGGCAATCAGGCATGCAACGTATTCACCGCAAACACGTCTGTTGGTAATGATTAGATGATTGATTAATTAAACCCTGCAAACAATGAAATTATTTTTACTGACCACTATTTTTTTGATATGCACAGGCACTGGGATTTTTGCTCAAAGCAATTTCCCGGATTCGCCCGACAGCGCCAGGTTTATAACCAGCGATATCGATCGTTTCTGGAAAGCTTTTGATGATTTTAAAAGAGATTCCACCCTTAATCCTTTTCTATCGGAATATATTGCTGTTGGCAGCCCCGGTGTAAAGGGATTTACTCCTAATCGTATACAAAATGCAGAACACTTACATGCGGTAGTTAAAAAGCGTGTATCGGACTATGAACGGGTCAGGCTCAATACATTGAGGGTAAAAGAAAAAGAGAAACAATGCAGGAGTACTTTCTATGCCTTAAAGTACATATATCCAGGCGCTAAATTTCCACCGGTATATTTTGTGATAGGCGCATATAATTCCGGAGGTACGTCAAATGCCGGCGGGTTGTTCATTGGCGGCGAAATGCAAAGCAATATCGACAATATACCCTATATCGTAGCTCATGAGCTAATCCATTTCCAGCAGAAATGGCCCAATAACAATCCGACTTTATTGCAGCAGAGCATCCTGGAAGGCAGTGCGGATTTTTTAGGGGAAATGATATCGGGCGTAAACAGCAATATGAAAGCATGCATCTACGGAAATTCACATGCTGAAACGCTTTGCGGTGAGTTTGTAAAAAGAATGAACGGAACGGATTATGCCGACTGGTTATATGCCGTTTCTAAAAACGATGACCGGCCGAATGACCTGGGTTATTGGATGGGATATAAAATAGCTGAGGCATACTATAACAATTCAGCCGATAAAAAGCAGGCTGTGTACGAAATTCTGAATATAAAGGATTATAATGTTTTCTTGAAGAAGAGTGGTTTTTTGGATAAATACCTTTAATCCGCTATGAGGCCAGGTATCCCAGGCAGGGTAACGAGACTGTTAATTTGGGTTTGCAAGTAGTTATGGCGAATTATTACATTTGAATAAACCTTTAATTATGAGCCAGATCAAAAAAGAAGACATCAAGCAGGAAGTGTTTGACCTGTATGATGACTATGCACATAACCGGCTTGACCGGCGTGATTTTGTGCAAAAGCTATCTGCCTATGCGGTTGGTGCGTTAACCGTACCCGCGCTGCTAAGTTTCCTGATGCCGGATTATAAAAACAATGTGCAGATCAAGGCCGATGATCCCCGATTAAAATCGGAATACATCACTTATCCTTCGCCAAAAGGCGGCGGAACGATCAAAGGATTGTTATCAAAACCCATAGATGCTAAAAAGAAACTTGGGGGCATTATAGTAGTTCATGAAAACCGGGGGTTGAACCCTTACATCGAGGATGTAGGCAGACGGGCAGCTTTAGTCGGGTTTATTTCGCTTGCGCCGGATGCGCTGACACCCCTGGGTGGTTACCCGGGCAATGACGATGCGGGACGCGAGCTGCAAAGTAAAAGAGATAAAGGCGAAATGGAACAGGATTTTATAGACGCATATTATTATCTCAAAAATCATCCGGACTGTAACGGTAAGGTAGGCGTGGTGGGTTTTTGTTACGGCGGCGGCATAGCCAATATGATGGCCGCCCGTATACCTGACCTCGCAGCGGCGGTGCCTTTTTACGGTAGCCAGCCTGATGCTGCGGATGTGCCTAAGATCAATGCGCCCTTAATGTTGCACTATGCCTCGCTGGATACCAGGATAACAGGCGGCTGGCCGGCTTACGAAGCGGCGTTGAAAGCGAACGGGAAAAAATACCAGGCGTTTATTTATGATAATGTAAACCATGGTTTCCATAACGATACAACACCCCGGTATGACAAAGCCGCTGCAGAGCTTGCCTGGAAACGCACGATTGAGTTTTTTAAGGAGTACTTGAAATAATGTATCGGTGCCGGCACGCGCGAAGAAAAAGCTGAAAACCTTAAGTTCGAAACACCCGTGGCTTTCATTTTGAAGAGGTATATGCTATTCAGGCGCTAATAGTACGAAGCATTTTATATGCTTCGTAAACGCATATCATCTAAACCCCACTTTTGCATAACCTCAATTACCGGCATTAGAGACTGACCATAAGGCGAGATTTTATACTCTACCCGGGGAGGCATTTCTGCAAATATTTCGCGTTCAATGATTTTATCATTTTCAAGCTCCCTTAACTGATTGACCAGCATTTGCTTACTTATCACCGTTATTGCTTTTTGCAGTTTACTAAAGCGATTGCAATTCTTGCTAATTGCATAAATGATCAGGATTTTCCATTTGCCGCCAATTAAATTCAGGCAGTGGGTAACCGGGCAATTATACGGGTTGAAATTTTTGTTTTTGCGTGATGTATCCATTGGTCTAAATTAATGTATTAGGTGCTTTATTATTGACTACCTTGTTATACAGTATAAATGTTGCAGTTTTACTTAAAAGAAGCGTGAGCAAGCATGTGAAATTTTTATTCCTGCTTTGTTGATTATGTTAATCGCCATAAAAGTAGGCGTACAAATGCAAAATTTAAAAATCTAAAACAATGACCACAGCACAAATTAAGGAAACCATTCGGGGAGAATGGATAAGCATAGCTCCCGAGATCAGACCCAGCGTTTTAAAAAATGAAGATGGAAGTGCGAAGCCTTTCTATTTGACACGTGATTTCAAATATGCTGAAAATGACCAATTTGAGTTAACTATTATTAATTCAGCCGATGCTTATGGAAAAATTCCTTTGGTTAAAATTTTCATCAAAGGGCATATTGCCTGGCCGGGAGATCATGCAATTAAACCCGGAGCCCAAAAAGCAGATTTTACAGCAGATGAAGCTTACGAAGTTACGCCCCTGGCAGCTGGTTTCGCCGATGTCCTGAATAAGGTCGCCAGTAAGGGCTATGATAAGTGGGAAGTGGGTCATGTACAAAGTATTTTTGGTAAAACATTTGCGCCGTTCGGCCTTGTCGAGGGTCAAAATTTCAAAGAGCTTGATCTGATCTATATATTTAATGACATGCTTTTTTGGGGCGCCAGAAATGTGGATGGACGTGGTTTTGATAAAGAAGAAAACAGGCCTGCCAATTTACAAATACCTTTAGCCAGGAAGTAGCTTGAATGGGTAACGTTTGTTTTTAAATTCTTACTTGTCTCTACAGAATTTTAACGTATATAATTGCGTCCGAGATCAATTTCGATATCACCCCCGCATGTGCGGGGGTAAAATCCCGATTTTTGTGGGTTAACTTAAACCCAACTGGAACTCTACGCTTCGGAATTACACTCCTTCCAAACCGTATTTCTTCAGCACATCTTCGGGCACGCCATTCCATTTGCCGGGCGAGTTGCCCTTATAGCCCAGGTCTTCGATTCCCATCTTGCTGGTAAAAAAGCCGATTGCCGTCAGGTCGCGCATTTTGTTGAAGAAAGCCACCCCCTGCAACATCCCAGGGTTGGCTTTGGCAGGATAGGCTATTTGGTCGAGCACCGATTTTTGTTGTTGAATGGTACAATCTATAAAAGCACGGTCGTAATTGTTCAGGCAGTACACATCCAGCCATTTTAATCCGCCGCGCATAGGCAGTTGATGTTCGGGTTCATCTATTACAATAAACCCGATAAAGTCGGGCACTTTAGCGTCTGTGGCGCTGCCACTGTGGCCGTCGCGCGGTATAATCAGATCAGCCAGCACGGCGATGGTAGCCATTTCGTGTTTATCAAAATAAGTTTGTTTGAGCAGGGCTTTATCGCGCTCAACCTCAAATGGCTGGCGGCCGGTGGTATCAGTGAGGGCGGCTTCGCTTCCGTTTTCTTCAGCTGTTTTTGGGTGGCAGCCGGCCAGCAATGCGCTTGCCGATAAGGTGCCTATCCCCAATGCTTTTAAACTATCTCTTCTGTTCATGATTTCTGTTGTTGATCTTAAACATTCTGTTTTTTGCGCTGATCTATCAAATACTCAGCTGTCCGCATGGCCAGGGCAAGGATCGTCCACGTTGGATTCTTTTCTGACTGCTGTGTGAATACCGAGCCGTCCGTCACGAACAAGTTCTTGCAATCAAACGCCTGCCCCCACTTGTTCAAAGGCGCTCGTTTCGAATCGTCACCCATGCGCACCGTACCCACTTCATGAATACCCTTGCCCGGCTTATCCAATCCGTAATTATTTTCAGGCCCGGCGGGTTTTATCAGCGGGATACCGCCCATCAGCTTTAATATTTCGGTTGAGGTTTCGTACATGTGTTTAGCCTGATTTATATCGTCCTGGCTCCATTTATAACGGAAGCGGAGCACCGGTATGCCATATTTATCCACAACATTAGGGTCTATCTCGCAATAGTTATCCTCGCGGGCAGTCGAAGCGCCATGACAGCCAAAACCTGCCATCGTACCATAAAATCTCCGGTAATCGTCTTTTAGTGATGCTCCATAACCGCCGCCATTTTTCATTTTACCATCTGCACCCGGCAAATAGCCATTAATGAAAGGGACAATTGACCCCTCGAAACCTAAGTAACCGCCATAGCCTGGCATCATCATGCCGCCAAATATTTCGAGGTGATAACCGCGCGCAAAGTCGAGCTTCTTATCATCCAGCCACCAGGGCGCATATAAGTGCAGGCTGCCGACGCCATCCTCGTTAAAACGTTTGCGGTTGAGTAACTGGGGCAAAATGGCCGCCGCGCCGCCCTGGGTCGAGTCGTGCAAATATTTGCCGACTACATTGCTGCTGTTAGCCAGCCCGTTGGGGTGCTGTGCCGATTTTGAATTAAGCAATATCCTGGCCGATTCGCAGGTACTTGCGGCAAGTATTACCGTTTTAGCGCGCACCTGGTACTCCTGCATATCGTCCTTTAAGATGTATGAAACGCCGTTGGCCTGCCCATCGCTGCCAGTCAATATTTCGCGTACCACAGCATTGGTGATCACTTTCAGGTTACCTGTTTTTATTGCCGGGATCACTAAGCACGAGGATGCCGAGAAATCGCCGTAAATTTTGCAGCTGCGGTTACACTGGCCGCAATAAAAGCAAGGCTGCCGGTCGGTATTGCCGGGTAGGGGAGCCGTTAGCACCGAACCACGGCCTGCTATCACTTTGATGCCGGCGGCGGTAGCGGCCTTTTTCACAAATAACTCGTTTAGCCTGGGTTTGGGCGCAGGCAGAAATATGCCATCCGGATCGTTCTCCAGTCCCTCCATCGAGCCGTACACCCCAATCAGCCGATCGACTTTATCATAGTAAGGTTTGATATCATCATAAGTTACCGGCCAATC
Source organism: Mucilaginibacter sp. (assembly GCA_035568395.1). GTDB lineage: Bacteria > Bacteroidota > Bacteroidia > Sphingobacteriales > Sphingobacteriaceae > Mucilaginibacter. The sequence continues at coordinate 569,610 of DATMOF010000002.1, forward strand.
ATCGCCCACGCCATAAGCAGTGCGGCATTTAAAATCCTTTGGACCCATGCGCAGCGAAATGCGCGCCCAGTGATTGGTGCGCCCGCCCAGCATCCTGGAGCGGAACCATTGAAATTCCGATCCGTCTTTTTGTGTGTAAGGCTCGCCGTCTATTTGCCAGCCGCCATAAGCCGCGTCGAAATCTCCCATGGGCCGTGTTGCGTTTCCGCCGCGCCGGGGCGATTGGTAAGGCCATTTCAATTGGTCCGAATCTTTTGCCGGGTCGAAAAAGGGGCCGGCTTCCAGCATCAACACTTTAATGCCGGCGTTTGCCAGTACGTAACCGGACATACCACCGCCGGCGCCCGAACCGATAATGACCACGTCATATACGGTCGGCGATTTTTTTATCTGCATTGCTTTAGGTTTTCAGTTTTTTTAAATTTCAGGCCATCGTACCTGCTTTTTCAACCAATCTTTTGGTGGCGGCAACGCCTTCATAATCGCCCAGGTAAGGGCTGCCGGGCTTGTACATTTTAAGCAGGCCACCCTCGTATTCAATACTCACCCAGCCTTTAAACCCTGAATCCTTAATTATTTTGAACATTTTGTAGAAATCTGTTTCAGTATCATTGCCGCTGGCATCAAACAAGTGGGTTTTGGCGTGTACGCCTTTGGCGAAGGGCATTAACTCAGCTATGCCCTTGTAACGATCGTATTCCTCAAGGCATTTGGTTTTCATATACCCGGCTATGTCGTTTGTTTCGGGTTTGGTGCGGTTAACGCAAAAATTGCCGAAATCAGCCAGGGTACCGCAATGACTGCTGTTTACCTGTTTCATCACACCCGCCAGCCAGGCGGCATTGCAGGAGATGCCTACGTGATTTTCGACTATAACGTCGATATTTTGCTTTTTGCCGTATTCCAGCAGTCGGCCTAAACTGTCAACCGAAGCTTTGGCTACGTCATCGGGATTACCTTCTCCGTCCATATTCACCCTGATCATCGGACAGCCTAAAATTGCGGCTGCGTCTATCCATTGGTAATGGCCTTCAACCTGTTTAAGGCGTATTTTTTCATCGAGATTACCAAGCGAACCAGGTACCCCCATCAGGTCGACCATGATGCGCAGGTTATAACTGCCATTGTCGGCTGCACGTTTTTTCAGATCGTTAAGGTAAGCGGTATCCCTAGCCTTATCTGCAAAAAACATCGAGCAATAATCCAGGCCGGTTATTCCCAGTTCTTTCGATTTTGCCGCAAAATCGAGCGGGTCGAGTTTTTTTGTCCAAAACTGGCTGGCAAATGAAAACTGCGAGATAGCCAATTTAAAGAACAAGCCCTTTTTTTCTCCGGCATGTAGCAGCTGCGGAAAACTGGTTGCCAGGCCAACGCCGGCAGCGCCGATGGCGGCGTTTTTAATGAATGTTCGTCTGTTAAGCTTTGTCATATTGGTGATTATTAATTGGTTGTTCAATTATGCTTTTCCGGGATTATAACTGATCCGGAGATCGCCGGTATTTTTTTCAGTAATACTGGTTCAATAATTAGCTTGGTCGCTTTAACATTATTTGACCGAATAGCTTACAAAAGCGATCTTTTTACTGTCAGGCCTCCACGAAGGCGTGTTAATGGTGCCCGCCCCGCCATAAAACACAGATGTTATATCTTTAACAGCTTTTGTTTTGGGATCCATTAAACGGAGCTTGACATTTTTACCGAACGGGTGATTTTGTTTTTCGTCGGTAGTATAGGCTATGTAAGCGATCCATTTATTATTTGGTGACGGGTGTGGAAACCAATTGGCATTTTCATCAAAGGTCATTTGTTCTGGTTGTGAGCCATCGGTGTGCATCCGCCAAATTTGCATACGGCCGGTACGGTATGAATGGAAATATATATACTTGCCGTCAGAAGAGTAATCAGGCCCGTCGTCTAAGCCCGGGGTGTCAGTCAGTCTTTTCGCAGTGCCACCTTCCACCGGTATTGTGTAAACATCCAGGTTGCTAAAGTCCCCCCCGCAATAGGCTATTGTCTTGCCATCAGGGCTCCATCCATGCCAAAAAGAAAGATCTCCGGAGGTTATTTTCTTCGGTTGCCCGCCTGCGACAGGAACGATATAAACAGAAAATTTAAAAAGTCTTTGCGTGGGGTTGTACGTATCGGTATTGGTTATTGCTATCCATTTGCCATCCGGTGAAAGCCCGTGGTCGTCCATGATTTGATTAATTGACCCGGTATTAATTTCAGTTAACGCTTTGGTAGCCAGGTCCAACTTGTATATTTTACCTTTAAAGTTGACGACAAGGTAATTGTCAGGGTGCCAGTTGGGCGCTTCGAAATCGCCTTTAGCAACTAATACCGTATCAATTTTTCCTGTTTTGATATCAACCGTCTGGATATAACTTGTCGTGTCATGTTTACTTTGTGCGAGTGCTGATGCGGAGAAAAGCCAGCATAAAAACATCATGGCGGCTGGTTTAAAAAAAAGCAACTTGGCGCGGTTCTTAATAAATCTTCTTTTATGCTTGGTCATATAAATGGTCTTAATTGGTTATTTAGTAAAATATACTAAATAAAGGTAGAAACATTTTTTTATCATTTAGTGATTTTTACTAAATATTTTTTTGACCCTATTGTTTCTGTATCTTTAGCCCATGCAAACCGAAGCTGAATTAAGGAATTTTATACTGAACGGGCACCTGCATTATGTGCCGCATGTGTCGCTGGATTGCGCGGTATTCGGTTATCATGAGCGACAGCTTAAGCTTTTATTGATCAAATATAAAGCCATGGACAGGTGGTGCCTGCCTGGCGGCTACATTAAACGTACCGAAAAGCTTGTAGAAGCAGCCAACCGTAATGTGAAGGAACGGACGGGTATCGACAATCTTTTTTTACAGCAATTTAAAGCCTTTGGCGATCCCGACCGCGCAACATTCAGCCAATTTGATGAGGAGAGGTGGTCTGAGGCGAGCGGTATACGGATCGATAAGAACAACTGGCTGATAGATCAAACTATCTCCATCGGCTTTTATGCTATAACAGACTTTTCACGCAGCATACCAGCTTCGGACATGATGGTGGAAAAATGCGAATGGTTCGACATCGATAACGTGCCGCCGCTGGAGTTTGACCACGATGAAATGGTGAAGGATGCCTTGCATAGGATGCGCCTGGAGCTGTACCATTATCCTATTGGCTATAACCTGCTGCCCGAGAAATTTACACTTTCCGAAATTCATGCCCTTTACGAGACCATGCTTGGCAAAAAACTCGATATCAGTAATTTCCCTAAAAAACTCATAAGCCTGGGCCTGTTGCAAAAGCTTGACGAGAAACGCAGCATAGGCGCGCACCGCTCCCCGCATTTATATCAATTCGACAAAGAAAAATACGAGCAGGCCTTGCGCGACGGGCTGGTTTTGAGTTGAGAATGGTATTTTTATGTCGCCCTGGGGTATCTGATACGGAACCCGGCATTTTGCAGGTCAGTTGACAGCGCAGGGGCCTCTGTGAGAGACCCTACGACAACGGAAAATGACTACTCACTCCTCAAACTCCTCACCGGGTTTGCCATTGCTGCTTTTATTGCCTGGAAACTTATCGTTGCAAGTGCAATAATTATTGAAGCAAGTCCGCCTGCAGCAAATAACCACCAACTGACGCTGATGCGATAAACATAAGCCTGCAACCATTGGTGCATGTAATACCATGCAATGGGTGCAGCAATGGCAAAGGCAATTGAAATGAGTATGATAAATTCTTTTGAAAACAAATAAACGATACTGCCTGCAGTAGCACCGAGTACTTTACGAATACCAACTTCTTTAATCCGCTGCACTGCCATGAATGAGGCTAAACCATACAACCCAAGACAACTAAGGAATATGGCGATGGCTGCAAAAATTTTATACAGCTGCGATAACTGATTTTCTTGTTTGTAAAAACTTGCAATTTTATCATCAAGAAACTTGTATTCATAAACAAAATCGGGATATGTTTTTTCAAATATTTGTTTAACAGATTGCATGGTGGAAGAAATATTTTTGGTTGCAAGCTTTATCCCGGCCTGGTTGTACATCGCGACGTCTGTGGTAATAACCAATGGTGCAAGATCATTGCGGAAAGACCTGTCATTAAAATCTTTCAATACACCAACAACCTGGCATTTTATCTGGCCGTTCCATATACTTATTTCTTTATTCAATATTTCATCAGGGTTTTTTATTCCCAAACTTTTCATCAGCGACTCATTCACTAAAAATTCTCTTGTCATTTTAGAAGGTTGTAAATTTCTTCCGGCTATCAGTGTTAATTTATAAGCGGGCACATAGCCCTCGTCGGCGAATTTGGTAATAGCTTTAAAACCTGTTTCCTTTATTGCATGGTTAAACCTTATAGCGCTCCAATTATCATTAGCGTCTTCAACCGGCGTATTTGAGCTATAGCTTACTGCCTGCACACCGTTTACCGATAATAACTGGTTCTTTAAATAATCCAGCCTGGCGATGCGAAGGCTATCCACACGGAACGGAACATTTACAATGGCATCTTTATCAAAGCCTAAGGGTTGATCCATGAAATAATCCATTTGCTTTACAATGATGAGTGTTCCGATGATGAGTGCCTGTGCAATGATGAATTGAAATACCACCAATCCTCTTCGTAATGAAATTCCCTTTGCGCTACCTGATGTGAGTTTCCGCTGCAAAGCATTAACAGGATTGAAACGTGATAAAACGATAGCAGGATAAAAACCCGCGAGTGCGGTCACGATAATCGTTACAGTTAAAATAAATAAAATAATCGCAGGATTGCCGGGTATGTCGAATGAAAGCGAAAGTTCTAAAAGTTGATTTACATAAGGCAATGCAAGCATTGTAATAACTGCTGCAAGCAATACTGCGCTTGTAACTATCAAAAATGTTTCAATTATGAACTGGGTTTGCAATTGAGATTTATTACTCCCCAAAACTTTTCTTACGCCAACCTCTTTTGCACGGTTAACAGCTTGCGCGGTGGCGAGGTTGATAAAGTTTACGCAGGCAATTAACAGGATGAATGCCGCGATCAGCCACAATACATTGAGCAGTTGATGACTGACTGTTTTGTTGCTGTAATTGCCCGCTTCCGCGTCATAATGCACCGCACTTAGTGGTTGTATAATATGACTATCCTTATTGTCGGGAGATTCTGCCTTTCGTGAGTAGGCCCTTAATTGCTGGTTAAAATTGTCAACAGAAGTATTCGGCGGCAACAAAATGTAGCAACCAAAATCAGGTACCGCATTAGCCCAATCGGTAGATTTTGCCAGGTAATCCCCGGTAAAACCTGTTCCATAGGCCACCATAAGTTTTATCTGAAAGTCGGTATTTGCAGGTATGGTGGCAAGAATGCCCGAAACTTTCAATACGTCAGTACCGTGCTCGAATATATAGCCGCCTGCTTTCAGTTTAATGGTTTTGCCTATCGCTGTTTTCCAGTCGCCGAAATATTTTTCTGCGATCTCTTTTGTAAGCAACACATTGTTCGGATCTTTTAATGAGGCATACGAACCTGCGAGCAGGGGGAAATCAAATATTTTAAAGAATGAAGGCCCGGTAAAAAATACACCCCGCTGCTCTTTAAATTCCTTTATAGTAGTTCCATTATCATCAGGTAGCAGCACCTCATCATCATGACTTGCAAAAACCGGGGCTACCTGTTCTACTTGGGAAAAACCCGTTTTCAATCCTAACGGCATTGGAAAAGGGAGGTCTTTCCCATAAGAGATATTTCCTGATTCCACATGATGATATTCGGTTAATACACGATAGATGCGATCTTTCTTTGCGTGAAAATTATCGAAGCTTGTTTGATATTGTATAATGATAAAGATCACCATACAAACGGCAATACCTACAGCCAGGCCGGTAATATTAATAGCGGCATAGCTTTTATTACGCGTAAGGTTGCGCCATGCTATCTTCAAATAATTTTTAAACATGTAATTGCGATTTAATTTGTAATGAGACCACCCGGGAGTGGCTTCCTGAGACGAAATTACCGTCGCAAACCGGGGATAACGCCCCACATTATAAGATGGGCGCTCTTTTTTAAGGTCGTTTTTATATTCCACCGGGCTTTTCCCGGTCATTTGTTTAAAAGTGCGGTTAAAAGTAGTTTTGGAATTGAATCCCGATTCATACGCGATACCCAGCAGGGTGATATGGTCATAAGCAGGGTCCTGCATTTTTTGAACGACGTCCGCAACGCGGTATTCATTGATGAAATCATTGAAGCTTTTTTTGAGCGCTGTATTAATGATCCGGGATAATTCATGGGGGCCCAGCCCAAGCTTTTCAGCCAGCGAGTTTAAGCTTAGCTCCGGGTCCTGGTAATACAGGCCGGCTTTCACGGCTTTCTTTAGCCATATACCCCTTTGCTTCATTTCCGCGGGAAGTGGTGGCTTTAAAAACGGCGGGGTTTCAACCAGCACGCCAGCCTTCTGTCTTAAAAAAGCTACCACCGCCATCCAGATCATCATTGCCGCTAAAAGAAGATATAAAGGATAATAAGCATGTATACTTAATTGGTTATGGTAATAAAAATAGTCGGCGGCTGTAAAAGACACCCACAATAGCCATAACAGGCCGAAACCAGCCAGTAAGCGATGCAGCCAGCGCAACTCGTACCGGTACCGGTCATTTCCATTAAATTTTAGTCGCCGGTAAAATCGCCCTATCAGCTTATGAGACTGATACAGATAGACACTGACTGAAACAAACGCCAGTAATTGCAATACCGGGTTCAGTTGCTGAAAGGCCGACGTTTCATAAGTAGCTGCGCCGGTTTTTATGCTATCGCTAATTTCCAATGCCCGGGCACCCAATTCCAGCAGCAACGGACTAAAATGCAGCAGATCCTTCCAACGGAGTTTATATTCCGGCCGGGCTATTTTAAGCACATAATAATAGATCAGGGGGCCAGGTATCAGCGAAAATTGCAGGGGCAACCAGCTCCATCGGGGAAAGTAAGTCTCCAGCCGGATGTCAATACCCAATACCCAGGCCATCCACAAAACGATGGTTGCCACGGCTAGTGCAAGAAACCGGTTTGCGGCCCGGTTGATCCTATTGGCAAACCATAACAGCAGGGTGAAAGTCAGCCCGATAAATATCGTTCCCAGGAAGGCCAGGTCGTAACCGGTGATATGGAAAACATAGGCATCCAAGTGGTTTTATTGCTTCAATTGCTGTTCCAAATTATTAACTTGCTAATATATAGTAAATAGCGATATCATTACTTTATGCAATTAACAACAGGATTGATACGCTGCTAGTTTTTTTGGTAATGCAGGGCAATCGCGCCGGATTTGAATACCCGGGTGTGTGCCAGTTTGAAGTTGAGTTTTTCCGGGCCGGTGAAGTTTTCAAATAAGCGTTTGTCTTCTCCTACCAGAACCGGGTGGACGACTAAATAAAGTTCGTCGATCAGTCCAAGTCTCAGCAGGTGCGGAAGCAGGGTAGTGCTGCTGAAGGCGATTTTTTTCCCGGGTTGCTGTTTTAATTCGCGGATCAGGCCTTCGGGATTTTCACTGACTATTCTTGTATTTTCCGCGGCATTTTTGAGTGTGCGCGAAAGGACGATTTTTTCAATCGGGGTCATGGCCTTAGCAAAGGCGACATCGCCGGGCCTGTCAGACCCGTTTTTGGCGACTTCCGGCCAATAAGGAACCATTAACTCGTACGTTTTACGGCCGTAGACGATCAGGCCGGTGTCCTGCATAAGCCGGGTAAAATAGTCCATGAGTTCCTCATCCGGGCTGAAATGGGTATGCTCATAACAGCCGTCAATGCTGATATTCATCGCGAACATGACTTTTCTCATAAATTTGATTTTGATTTTTTAAAGTAGTTAAATTTCTTTCATTTCAACAAAAAGGGTTAACCCGGGCAAAATCTCGAAAAATGACTTCCGTTCGGTAGCAGGGGCAGGGATATGAGCCCGGATGATCTGCCAATTGTGCTAAACAAAGAAAGCCCTGGGCTTTTGCTTTAGGCTTCTTCTTATTAAAGGTAGCGGGGCACGATCTGGACCCGATTTAGCTGTTCTTTGCTATTGTCAGTCCATTATGTAATTCAGTGCAGTTACCCCGCAAGTAAATTGTTGGGTAGTCAATAGTTTTAGTTTTATTTTGTCCTTGATGCCTGTAAATAATGGAATGCCTTGTCCAAGAATAATGGGATTAACAAATAGCCAGTAGCCGTCAATTAAGTTCAGTTGAATAAGTGAATGTGTTGCTGCAGGGCTGCCAAACAGCAGGATTTCTCCATCTGCCTGTTGTTTTATTTCATTTATTCTGTCCGAAATGTTGTCGCTAATAATTGTTGTATTGGTCAAATCCGCGCCTTCCATTGTTTTTGATAAAACAACTTTGTGAGCGTTGTTATACCACTTTGAATGTTCGATGTCGTGCTTGCTCGCGTCAGGCTTATCTCCTGCGGTGGGCCAGTAACTTTCCATCATCTGGTAAGTTACCCGTCCGTACAATGCCGTATCGCTTTCGCTTATCCGTTTGCCGACATGATCAAAAATTTCCTCATCAACTTTAATCCAGTTCATTTCCCCATTCGGCCCTGCTACAAAACCGTCGAGCGATATGTGCATAAATGAAATTATTTTCCTCATATTATCCTGTATTTTATCTATTTTCGATTTTATATTATTTTATAATGGCCGGTAAGGGCTATCTATATAGATATAGCTTGCTGCCCGGAGTTTTAACGTCGAACGAATATGCCGACAATCTTCAACCATCGAATATAAAAAAAAAGCTCAAATCTTCCGACTTAAGCGGCTTCCATTTTTTAGCGGAAGCGCCGGGCTTCGGGGAGATCGCTTTGAATAATGCAATAAAATAGCTCATTACAAAAAGTTAAAAAAAATTGTAACTTGGTGATTATGAAAAAACTATTAATGATACTTGGCTTGATAGCGCTCGTGAACAGTGGCTTCAGCCAATCCAGCAACGAAAAACTGCTCCGCAGCTATTACCGGGCCTATGAAAAAAAGGACTGGAATTTATTAAAATCTATTTTAAGCCCCGGATTCCATTTCAGCAGCCCGGTTGATAAACCTATTAACCTTGAAACCTATCACCAAAAATGCTGGCCGAATAGCCAAAACACCAAAAGGTTCGACCTGGAAAAAGTGATCATGGGAAACGATGATGCCTTTGTGACCTATAATGGCTATACCAATGACGGCCGGGTGTTCCGGAATACGGAATATTTCAAATTCAAGGATGGCAAGATCGCTGAGAACGACTGCTATTTCGGGCCGGGCGTGAATTTTCCGAACAGCGGCAAAAAATAAGTTTATCTACGGTCAGGCCCGAGCGTAAGCCTCCTCGATGTCTTTGATGATGATCTTTTTCATTTTCATCATGGCCTGCATCACGGCGGATGCCTTTTTAGGGTCGGGATCGTTCATGAGCCGCGGCAACACCTCAGGCGCTACCTGCCAGGTTACGCCATACCTGTCTTTCAGCCAGCCACAAGGCATTTCCTGGCCGCTATCACCGATCAGCGTATTCCAGTAATGGTCAACTTCTTCCTGGGTTTCCGGCTCAATCGCGAAAGAAACCGCCTCGGTATAATGGGCCGGTTGTCCCCAGTTCAGCGCGGTCAGCGTCATCCCGAATATTTCGAATGTCGCCGTCATGACCGTGCCTTTCGGCATCGGCGTACCGTCAGGGTAAGGCTGAACGTTTAACAACTTGCCATTAAATATAGAAACATAAAAACGGGCTGCTGCTTCGGCCTCGGTATTAAAGAGCAGGAATGGAGTGATCTGTGCACGCATGATGAGTTTAGCTTTACTGTTTTAACAAAGTTAAACAGAAAAGTAACAAAAGAAAGGGTCTTAAATCCGCTGTCCGAAGTTTATAACTTCGGACGAATATGCCCGTAGTCTCAGACTACCCAATAAAAACAAAAAGCCTCAAATCTTTCGACTTGAGGCTTTCATTTTTAAAAGTAGCCCCGACAGGACTAAAGTCGAACCACTTTTTTGAAGATTTGAAAAAGTTGGCGAGTGTTTTAATTGAATAAATGGAATGTTGTCTTATAAATATCTGTATTTAAATCTAAATATCTGTATTTAAATCAACCGTGTTATCAACATCGATTGGTTGCGGACCATTATAATGGCAACAGGCGACAAGATGCTCGCCAACGCGGCAAATCTCGAATTGCTTTTTAAAAATTGTAACAATATTAAAAGAGTTACACTTTTTAGCTAAATTGATTTAGCTTTTTATAGATTTGTTCTATGAAGCTAAGTTTATCTGCCTTTTATTTATTTTTTTCTCTGGCCGGAATTGTAAAGGCGCAAAAAATTCAACCTTTTCAACAGGGCGACCGGGTGGTATTTACAGGTAACAGTATTACTGATGGCGGCCATTACCATTCTTACATCTGGCTGTATTATTTAACGCACTATCCGCGCAGGCGCATTACGATATTTAATGCAGGAATAGGTGGCGATGTAGCACAGCAAATATATGAAAGGCTGGATAGCGATGTATTTGCCCATAAACCTACCGTGATGACGCTTACCTTTGGTATGAATGATACCGGCTACCAGAACCTGAAAGGACGGAAAGCGGATTCGGTTTATGACGTTAAAGTAGCTGCATCTTTAAAAAGCTTTGCGCTTATTGAAGGAAAACTAAAGGCACATCCTGAAGTCAAAAAGATCATGATCTCGTCACCGCCTTATGACGAGACATCTAAAATAAAGATCAATCCCTTATTAAAAAAGAATGCTGCCATTTTAAGGATAGCAGCAGAACAAAAAGCAGCGGCGGTCAGAAGTAATTGGGGTTATGTAGATTTTAATAGCGGCCTCACAGAGGTCAGCCTGCACGAGCAACAGCGCGATTCACTATTTACGTTTAATAATGCTGATCGCATTCATCCCGCAAACGATGGGCAAATGGTTATGGCATATGTTTTTTTAAAGGCCCAGGGCTTAACCAGTAAAAAAGTGGCAGGCATGATGATCAACGTCGCTTCAAAAATGGTAGAGCATGCCGAAAATTGCACCATTACACAGCCGCATATATCACAGGTAGTTATCAAATTCAGTTATTTGGCCAATTCATTGCCTTATCCCACCGATACCATTCCTGGTGGTTTTGGCAGGCCGCAGCGTGCGCAATCGGCAGCTTTAAAACTAATTCCCTTCACCGATGAATTTAACCAGGAAACATTACAGGTCAAGGGACTAAAACACAACCAATATACGCTTAAAATTGATGGTAAAATTATCGGCACTTATACCGGTGACGACCTTGGCCGGGGTATTAACCTGGCTTTAGTTAAAACTACCCCGCAATACCAGCAGGCATTGGCCGTAATGCATATTAATGAAGAGCGTTGGGAAATTGAGCGCCGCCTGCGCGAATATTACTGGATCCATTATTCCATACTTAAGCCGAAGGGCTTGTTGTTTAATGATGGTGATGCCACTGTCGATTCGCTGCAAAAATATGCTAAGAAGGATTTTTTTGTAGCGGCGACCCTTCCAACTTACCGTAAAGCAAGATTTAAAAGCGTTCGCGAGGCCTGGCAACAGGAAATAAACCTGCTTACCAACCAAATGTACCAGATCAATAAACCCGTTGTTCATCATTTCGAAATCATCTTAATTAAATAATACTGATGAAAAAAAAAGCACATTACCTGTTTTTTACCTTATTTGTTTGCTTTAACTGTGTAACAGCATATGCCCAAACGGCGTATTATATAGACGGGTACCATGGCGGGATATGGGGGCATTACCCGGATTGGAATACCAGGTTTATGGCAGATATGCTCAACAAAAACCCCGACTGGAAGATAAACATCGAGTTAGAACCCGAAACCTGGGACAAAGCGCAGTCCGTTGACCCACAGGGATATGCAGATTTTAAGACACTTTTTGCAGATCAGTCATTGAAAGGAAGAATTGAATATGTAAATCCCGCTTACGCGCAGAGTTATATGTACAATATATCCGGCGAGAGCATTATCCGGCAGTTCAGCTACGGTATGAAGATGATAAAAGCCCATTTCCCGGAAGCAGTGTTCACAAGTTACTCGTCGGAAGAACCTTGTTTTACTAGTGCTTTACCGCAGATTTTAACGTCTTTCGGGTTTAAATACGCGTCGTTGAAAAACCCGAACACCTGTTTTGGCGGTTATACCCGCCCGCATGGTGGCGAACTGGTTAACTGGATCGGTCCGGACGGTACCGCTATTATAGCTTCTCCACGCTACAATATAGAAAAACTGGCTCCCAAATCAACCTGGCAAACTATCGCCTGGAATAATTCGGCAGAATATGTTAACGCGGCGATAGCCGATGGCATGGCACACCCGATAGGAATGACACTGCAGGATGCCGGTTGGAAAGGCGGCCCCTTTATCGGTAACGGTGTACACGGCAATATTAAAAGCATTTATACTACATGGCGCAATTATTTCGCCAACATAGCTGCCAGGGACCCAAGGCAAGACTGGAAAGTATCGCAGGAAGATATACTGGTAAGCCTGGTATGGGGATCGCAGGTTACACAGCAAATTGCACAAAAAGTAAGGGTGTCTGAAAATAAGCTGGTAGCTACCGAGAAGCTGGCAGCTTTAGCGAAAATATATGCCATGGCAGTATGGCCGCAGGTGGCCTTAGATTCGGCGTGGCGTACACTGTTATTATCGCAACACCATGATTGCTGGATAGTGCCTTATAATGGCAAGCCCGGTAATACCTGGGCCGACAAAGTGACCGGCTGGACAGGCCATACTAACCAGATATGTGACAGCATTATTAGCCGGGCACAAGTCACTTTAAACCAATCTGCCGTTAGCGGCAATTTTATTACTGTTTACAATACTACAGCTGTTAACCGCGATGAGGTAATCGCATTGCAGCTGCCGCCCACCCGGAATTTAGCTAATATTGGTTTGACTGATGAAAGCGGACAGGCAGTTCGGTTACAGATTACAACCGAAAATAGTATAATTTTTAAAGCCAGGGTACCATCAATAGGTTACAGCGTTTATCAGTTAACGGATAAAACACCCATGCGGGCAAAAGGCGCAAGTGTAAATAAAATGGCTGATGGCAAATTTCAAATGGAAACAGATTTGTATACGCTTATGGTCGACCCGGCGCATGGCGGAGTGATAAAAAGTATCATTGCAAAAAAATTAAATAATAAGGAATTTGTTGATCAGTTGAACACCCGCAGTTTTAACGAATTACGTGGTGATTTTTACAATGCCGGTGGCTTTAAATCAAGCGTGGATAGCGCTGCCGATGTTGACATCGTGGAAAACGGGCCGCTGAGGATTAGAATTTTGGTGAAGGGCCAAATAGCCGGTAACAATTATACGCAGGCTATATCCCTGGAGCAGGGACAACCACGGATAGATATTAAATTAAATATCGATTGGAAAGGCAGTCCGGGTATAGGCCAGGATAATAAACCGGGCGCTCACAAAGGCGATTTGCCGACTAAACCCTTTTATGACGACCGCGATAAGCTGCTCACCATGTTCCCGCTGAATTTAAAAGGACAGAAAGTTTACAAAAACGCACCTTTTGATGTAACCGAAAGCAAATTAAAAAACACTTTTTTTACCCGCTGGGACAGTATAAAAAATAACGTAATATTAAATTGGGTAGATGTTACTGACAAGAACGACCAGTATGGCATGGCGCTGTTTACAGACCATACAACCAGCTACGCGCATGGTGAGGATTTTCCTTTAGCACTCACTATCCAATATTCAGGCCCAGGGTTATGGGGTAGAAACTATGTTATTGACGACCCCACGCAAATCAATTACGCTTTAATACCACATATGGGCAAGTGGGATAAATCAGGTATATGGGCGGAGGGAACCAGGTGGAGTGAGCCGTTAGTTGCAATCGTGGCTGATAGGCATCCGCCGGAAATAAGCAGGTCGCTTGTTAAGGTGCCGGCCGGATATGAGGTATCAGCAATAAATTTTGACGGCGACGATATGCTGGTGCGAATTTTCAATACCGGTACCGGCAATAAACAAAAAGTGGCATTTGGCTGTCAGGCAGCCAAAGCCGTACTTGTTGGACTTAATGGTAAAGAAGGTTTGGAATTAACATTGCTAAAACAACCACATCAAATTTCTGCAATGATAACCATTCCAAAATTCGGTATCAGAACCATTAAACTGGTAAACGCACGTAATTTTTAGCGGGAAATGGATGAACAGTGCGATGGCAAATTAATTTTGCTAAATAGCTGCTAAATCGTTTTTTCTTATATATTTGCACACTTTATTATACCAATTAATAAATACAGCCTGTATTTAAAACGAGTTATTCAAGAGCATAAATGTTTAAAAACATTGCAAGATTTTTTGCCCTGGCAATTGCGGCCGGCTTGACTGTAAGTGCTTTGGCAGCAAACGGCCAGGATGTTGCATCCTACGTAAATCCATTGATTGGCGCCAGTAGCAGTGCCGCCGCTGCCGGTATTTATCATGGGCTGGGTAAAACGTTTCCGGGAGCAACTACGCCTTATGGAATTGTGCAGGTGAGCCCCAATACGATCACCGGAGGCGATAATGGCTCTGGTTATAGTTACGAACATACAAGTATAGAAGGCTTTGCCTTTACCCAGATGAGCGGGATAGGCTGGTATGGGGATATGGGTAATTTTTTGGTAATGCCAACAACCGGCAACCTGAAAACAAGTGCAGGTACACTTGCCGATCCAAAGGCAGGGTACCGCTCGGCGTACTTAAAGTCAAGTGAGAAAGCAACGGCCGGGTATTACAGTGCCTTGCTCACCGATTATAATATTAAGGCCGAAATGACTGCCGCCCCGCATAGCGGTATGCTGCGTTTTACTTTTCCGCAAAATAAACAATCGAGAATACAAATTGATCTGGCAAGACGGGTGGGAGGGACCTCAACATTACAATATGTAAAGGTAGTTGATGCAAATACCATAGAAGGCTGGATGAAATGTACGCCCGAGGGCGGAGGTTGGGGCGACGGCGACGGCCATGCCGATTATACTGTTTATTTTTATGCTAAATTCAGCAAGCCGCTAAAAAATTTCGGTGTTTGGACTGCAGATATACCTGAAGGGCAGCGCCGGAAGCGCGAGGATGTGGAAAGCGCTAAATACCAGGATTGGGTTGCTCATGCGGGTATCTTAAAAGGCATTAAACAAAAGCAAGGCAAGCACCTGGGCTTTTATACTGAATTTGCAACAAAAGCAAATGAGCAGGTGATCCTGAAATCGGGCATTTCCTATGTAAGTATAGCGGGTGCTAAAAATAATTTGCTTACCGAAATTAAGGACTGGAATTTTGATGCGGCGCATCAGCGTGCGGTAACGCTTTGGAACAAGGCGTTGGCTAAAGTGAAAATACAGGGTGGAACACCGGAAGAACGAACTGTTTTTTATACTGCCATGTATCATACCATGATAGATCCCCGCATTATTAACGATGTTGACGGGCAATACCCTGGTGGCGACGGCAGAGCACACCGTGGCAGATCATTTAAAAAACGTACTGTATTTAGTGGCTGGGATGTTTTTCGCAGCCAGATGCCTTTGCAAACGATCATCAATCCATCTCTGGTAAATGACATGATCAATTCCCTGGTAACGCTGGCCGGCGAAAAAAATAAAAATTACCTCGAACGCTGGGAACTGTTGAATGCCTATAGCGGCTGCATGTTTGGTAACCCGGCCGTATCCGTAATAACCGATGCTTATGCCAAGGGCATCCGCAATTTTGATATACCAAAGGCTTATGCACTTTCGGTTGGCTCGGTTGAGAAATTTGGCAATGGCGATAAAGGGTACACGCTCGGTTCTAACAGCATTGCATTAACTTTAGAATATGCTTATACCGAGTGGTGCGTTTCACAGTTGGCGCAATGGTTAAACCATCCCGCGGATGTTGCAAAATATTTGGCGCGCAGTGAGGATTATAAAAATATTTTCGATAAAGGGAAGGGCTGGTTCAGGCCAAAGGACAGTAATGGAAACTGGGCTGCATGGCCCGATTCCGGGAGACTAACCCAATGGTATGGCACTTTTGAATCCAACCCTTACCAGCAAGGCTGGTTTGTACCACACGATGTTGATGGTATGGTAAAGCTGATGGGCGGCAAAGAAAAAGTAATTGCCGATCTCAATAACCTGTTTGAAAAAACGCCCGAAGACATGATGTGGAATGATTATTACAATCAGGCAAACGAGCCGGTACACCATGTGCCCTTTTTATATAACCGCCTGGGCGTGCCGTGGCTTACCCAAAAATGGACACGCGAGATATGTCGGCGGGCATATAAAAACTCGGTAGAAGGTTTGGTGGGCAACGAGGATGTGGGCCAGATGTCGGCGTGGTATATACTGGCTTCTGCCGGCTTGCACCCGGTTTGCCCGGGTGATACACGGCAGGAGATAACCAGTCCTGTTTTCGACAAAATCACGCTAAAGCTCGATCCTAAATATGCCAAGGGTGATACATTTACCGTTGTGGCTAAAAATAATTCAGCTAAAAACGTGTATATACAAAGTGCCAGGTTAAACGGCAAATCTTATGATAAATGCTACATCGATTTTAAAGATATAGCAGCAGGTGGTATGCTGGAATTAACGATGGGCAATACACCAAATAAAAACTGGGGACTTAACTAATATGAAGAAGATAATTATTACACTGCTGGCAGGCTGCTTTGTTTTCAACGTAGCTATAGGCCAAAAAGTAGCGCCATTTAAGGCAGGTGACCGTGTTGTGTTTGTTGGTAACAGTATTACCGATGGCGGGCACTATCATTCCTACATCTGGCTTTATTACATGACGCATTTTCCTAATATGCGGATTACTTGTTTTAATGCAGGTATTGGCGGCGATGCTATTGGCCAGATAGCCGATCGGTTTGACGACGATGTGCTATCAAAAAAGCCAACAGTTTTAACGCTAAGCTGGGGAATGAACGATAGCGGTTATTTTGAATGGGCGCGTGCGGATGCACAGGATGTATTTGAGAAGCGTATGGTGAACAGTTATAAAACATATGATCTTGTTGCAGACAAGTTAAAGCAAAGGCCCGAAATCAGAACGATATTGATAGGCGGGTCGCCGTATGACGAAACCACTAAGTTCACTACTAAAAATATCTGGCCTCATAAAAGCGCTGCCCTGGCATCTATAATAGCACACCAGGAGCAATCTGCAAAAGATAACCATTGGGCATTTGTTGATTTTTTTCACCCGATGACGGAGATCAATAAACGTGAGCAGGCTAAAGACTCAACCTTCAGTCTTACACCGAACGACCGGGTGCATCCGGATAACGACGGGCACCTGGTAATGGCTGCTATTTTCCTAAAAGCACAAGGTTTGGACAGTAAGGCTGTGGCGGATATTAGTATTAATGCCGCCAGTAAAACTGTAGCCAAAGCTATTAACTGCCGGATAAGCAATGTTATAGGAACATCGGATAACTTGTCATTTAGCTACCTTGCCAATTCGTTACCATACCCGTTGGATACCGTTCCGCGCAGTTGGGGTAACCACAAAAAGCAATCGGATGCACTTAAAGTAATACCATTTAATAAAGAATTCAACCAGGAAGTTTTAACCGTTAAAGGTTTAAGAAACGGCGATTATAGCTTGCTGATAGATGGCGAAAAGATGGGTAGTTGGTCCGCCAGTCAATTTGCCGGGGGGGTTAACATGGCCGAGATTACCAGCACACCTCAGTATCAGCAGGCCATTCAAATTCGGGAACTGAATGAAGAACGGTGGGAAATTGAGCGGCGCCTGCGCATGTATATGTGGATGGAATATGATTTCTTAAAAGGCAGGAACCTGTTGTATAAGGACGATAACGCCGCTATGGATACTGTGAAAAAATATGCCGTAAAAGACATTTTTGTTAACGGTAATAAAGACAATTTTACCCGTGCCCGCTACAAGAGCCTGCGCGATGCCTGGCAAAAAGAAATGAATGTGTTAACAGATCAGATTTATGCCATTAATAAGCCACAAATACACCACATCGAAATAGTGGCAGCAAACAAATAACAAACGATTTATAAGAGGATGAATACCCGAAAATTTATTGCTATTGTACTGTTTTGTGCTTGCGCATACAGCAGAGCAAACGCGGCCATCGTTGATACCGCGCTTACCTACAGCGCAGCAATGCACAAAAATATTAAGGCGGTTATTGTAAAACCTGCTGATTATAAAGATGGTAAAAGGTTCCCTGTTCTATACCTGTTGCATGGCTTTAGCGGCAACTACAGCGACTGGATAAAAAAGGTCCCTGCGATTGCAGACCTGGCCGACACCTACCATGTAATTATAGTTTGCCCCGATGGCAATGTTGCGAGCTGGTATTTTGACAGTGTTGAAAATAAGAATTTCAAATACGAAACCTATATCGCATCTGAACTTGTAAGCTGGGTCGATACACATTATAATACGATAAATAACCGCGCTAAAAGAGCAATAACAGGGTTAAGTATGGGCGGGCACGGCGCATTTTATATTGCATTTAAACACCAGGATGTTTTTGGCGCGGCGGGAAGTATGAGCGGGCTGGTTGATTTAAGGCCATTTCCTGATAGTTTCGGCATTGAACAGGTATTAGGTAAGTACAGCGAACACCCGAAACCCTGGGAGCAAAATAGTATTGTCAACATGGTCTATTTATTAAAAAGTAACGCATTGGCACTTACATTCGATTGTGGATACGATGATTTTTTATTTCGCGAAAATGAAAGCTTGCATCAAAAATTACTCGAACGAAACATTGCGCACGACTTCACTGTGCGCCCCGGCGCGCATTCCTGGACGTATTGGGGAAATTCAATTACCTATCAAATGTTATTTTTTAACCATTTTTTCAATAATGTGCTTCCAAAATAGAAAAATCGGGTTTGAAAAATAATTGCTTCAAGGAACAATAATTCCAAGATATCCGGAATAAAATTGAGTATTTAATAAAAATAGATCGTTCGCATTAAGAGATTATATTTTTTAGTACAGTGCATTAAAAATAGACTTCAAAAAAAATATTTAAAAATGTTTGCTAAATCGATTTTGTAACGTATATTAGCCTAGCCAAATAAACAACTGAATTTTAAAACTAATTGACGATCTCGAATTAAGCTGAATTATTGCCTGCTGGCTAAAACGATTTTTTAGCCAGCGCCTATCACCGGTTTTTCGTTTTGTTAATTTATGTAATACCATATTATGAAGAAAATTTACCTGTCATTCTGTATTGCTTTTTTTAGTGTATGGGTCGCTGTGAGCCTTCAATCCTGTAAAAAAGGGGAAAGTTTTTTGGCTGCGACGTCGACCACGAATCTCACGCAGGCGTCGGTATTCGCAGATAGTTCGCAAACTGAGGGTTTTCTCGCGAATATTTACGCATCCGCGGGTTTCAGTACCAGCCCTTCAAGATTTGTAGCTAACAATGTTGTATGTGGCGGCCTGGATGCTGCCTGCGATGAATCTGAGCCATCTCATACCTATGCGACGGATGCTTCAGGTTTTGCAACCGGGACAATAAACGCGGGTATAGTAAGCAATGTTCCCTATACAACCTGCTACAGCCAAATAAGGGCAGTGAACCAACTGCTGGCAAATATCCATTTGACAAAAATGAAGGCCGCGAATAAAACGCAAGCAGTCGCGGAAGCTCGGTTTTTACGGGCCTGGTACTATTTTATACTCGTTGAACATTATGGCGGCGTTCCGTTAGTGGGGGATAGCCTTTACACCTATGCTGCCCCAATTACTGTCAAACGGTCCACATTTGCCGCCTGTGTAAATTATATCACTTCTGAATGTGATGCTGCAGGTGCCGTTTTGCCTCTTACGCAATCCGGGCTAAACTATGGCCGTGCTTCGGCAGGGGCGTGTATGGCGCTAAAAGCCAGGATGCTGTTATATGCAGCCAGTCCGTTATTTAATGGAACAACGCTGGTTGCCGATGCTGGCGGCGGTGGGGTAGACCCGAACCTGGTAGGTTATCCAACGGCTGATCCTGGGCGTTGGCAGGCTGCCGAGCTTGCGGCACAGGCAGTCATCGCCTCCGGCGCTTATTCACTAAACCAAGTAAATACATATCAGATGTCTACTCCCGGATTTGGTTTCCAGGGACTATTTCCCCAGCGCGTAAATTCCGAATATATATTTCAATTAATGCGACCGGCTAATTCCGACCTCGAAAATCTCTTTCTGCCACCTTCGAGAGCTGGATCAAATGGTGCTTTCCCCTACGAAGGAATGGTAGAAGCTTTCCCCATGCAAAACGGCAAATCAATTACCGACCCTACATCTGGCTACGACCCTGCAAATCCGTATGCTAACCGTGATCCGCGCTTAAACTATACGATTATTCATGATCAAACTATTTTGAATGTACGTACAGGCAATGGCTTGATCAGCGGACAGGCCCCTGTGAATATTTACATAGGCGCTGGAAATAACCAAAACCCCGACGCTGTACACCAGGGCACAGTTACAGGTTATTACAACAATAAGATGCTTGATCCGGCTGCAATAGCTGCCACAATCGGTTTCCCAACAAACCGGTGCCTGCCGTTGATGCGGTATGCGGAGATACTTTTGGATTATGCGGAAGCAGCTAACGAATTTGATGGGCCGACTGCAAATGTCTACAATGCAATGAATGCAATAAGACAACGTGCCGGCCTCAATCCATCCGCGTTGCCTGCCGGCCTTAGCCAAAGCGCAATGCGCACCTATATTCAAAACGAAAGGCGGATTGAACTGGCATATGAAGGCCATCGTTTTTGGGATGTAAGGCGCTGGAAAATAGCCGGTCAAACGGATAATATCCAGACTTTGGGAATGGAAGTAGATAAAAACGGCTCAAATACTACCTATAATACTTTTAATGTCACGAAACATAACTTCAGGCCGGCGATGTACCTATGGCCATTCCCGATCACTGAAACCGGCAAATCGCCAACGCTTGTACAAAATCCAGGCTATTAACAGGTAACTAATATGACAAATTAAATTATTATGAATAGATATCCGCAATTGAAAAGACACCTGCACCTGCTTATTATTTTGATGGGCTTGTCATTTGCATCATGTAAAGTTGAAAAGATAACTGCCGCAAATGAGGGAACCAAAGATCTTACCGGCACGTGGAAAGTGGTACATGCGACAAGGAATGGAACTGACCTCATTCCGCTATACGATTTTTCTCAGTTTATATTAAAGTTTGATGCAAAATCGCAAAGCTATACATTAGCAAACCCACTTCCATTTATTGTTGGAACGGATGGTAAATATGCGCTGGATGATCCGCAATACCCCTTTAAACTAACCTTTACCGCCAGTGGCGGAACGCCTGTAACCACTGCGTTCAATTACCCGATTGTTGCAGGTTCAAGGACAATAATCCTGAGTTTTAGCCCGGGATGCACGCTAAATACATATGTATATACATTCACAAAAAGTAATTGATCTCTAAAAATTAGTTAATGAAAACAACTCTACATATTAAGGGACGAAATTTATGGATACTTTGTACCCTGGTGGTATTAGGTATTGCATTAAGTTGTTGCTATACAATAATTGTCAGTGTTAATCAACCGGCCACTGCGGTCGTAGGGTCAACTGTGAATATTGTTGTCAATGTCAAAAATTCATGTAACAGCAGCGGTACGGCCCATTTTGTTTTTGGATTTCTGGCGCCGAAAGGGTGGAAAACATCACAAAATGCCAAAATTACCTGGGCAAGTACAAAAGGTAACGGCAATATGGTACTTATTCCGTCCACCACAATAGCTCCAAATAGTAACGGACTAAGCTGGCCGGCTTATATGAAAGCCACTTTTGGCAATGCGGGAAATTTGATTGATGATGTAGAATGGGTTGCTTACCAAACTGATGCGCCGATCAATTATGCTAACGGAGATAAGATCACTGGAACCGTTAATATTACCTTTAGTAATATTGGCGCCGATGGTAATCCCACATTGGTTAAGCTTGGTTATGTCGTGGCGAATGATCAAAACGGATTTACCTTTGATGGGAACGATGGAGATTCCAGTCCCACAAGTGAATATTATAATGAGTTGGTCACCTCCTGTTTTCAGCTCACCGGCGGCACGGGTGACCTGGTTGACTTTTGCAACCCGCAGTTAACAACGATAAATCCCCCTAAATCGTTGGATAATGACCTGGTGACAATTACCTACAATAACAACGTCACTCCAACCTCATTAGCGGGCAGTAATGCGGTGTATTTATGTGCCACTGCCACATTAAGTGATGGTTCAACGGTAAATGTATGTGGTCAAACGGCAAAAACAATGCTTACTCAAACATCGGCCAACAGCGGTGTTTACCAGCTAACATTCTGGCCTAAAAGCTTTTTCGGAACTACGGCGGCCCAAACGGTGGTAAGTATGACCTATTATATTACCGATAAAACCGGCGCCATACAGGTAGGGTATGGAAACACAGCCGCAGCCTTTACTTATAAATTTAAATGCTCGTGAGATAAGCCTGTTGGCCGAAAATACAATTCTTGAAACGATATAATATTCCTTGGATTTTTTCCGGGTACCAGCCAATAATATGTTCAATCAGTTAACAACTTAAATCTTATTCTATGCATTATTGCTACGCAAAGAAATATTTAACAGGAATCATTATCCTGTTGCTGGTGTCGGTAAACGCCGGATATGCCGCTATACAGCAAGATACCACGTTAAAACGTGCTGTACATGCCGGATGGGTCACAGGCACGGTATTCGATGAGTACAGCCAACCCTTAAAAAATGTTCAAATAACTGTTAATGGAAGGATCGATGCTGCTACGTCGGATAGCAATGGCCAATTTGAAATTAATGCCCATGCAGGTGATATCGTAATTTTTAATTTTCCGGACCACCTGGTACGCGAAGTGCGTGTTAAAGGTGCTGAGCCCATCAATGTAAAGCTGGAAGTATCATTCCTTAAAACACCTAAAACTATAGATATCCTTTACGGCAGGGCGAGCAAAGAAAGCGTACTGGGATCAATAGCTACTATATACACAAATCAGTTAACCACCACTCCGGCTTCCTTATATGTATATGCATTACCCGGACAGTTGGCCGGCTTGTATACCCAGCAAACTAGTGGTTTTACTTCGTTTAATACAGCTCCGCTTTCTTCCGGGTCAGTTATCGGGCAGAACCTGGTAAATGCTGCTTCCAATAATAACTCAACTACCGATAATACGGAAATAGGGATCACGGTTCGCGGGCAATCGCCAATAACGGTTATCGACGGCGTACAGCGTGAGATATCGTCCATCGATCCCGAATCAATTGAATCGGTCTCCATTTTGAAAGACGGTTTGTCGACAATAATGATGGGGATAAACAGTTCCAGGCCAATTTTACTGGTTACCACAAAGCGTGGGCAAGCGGGTAAGCCGCGTATAACGTTTACGGCGGAAACTGCTTTACAACAGTCTTTAAATTTACCGACACCCCTGCCGGCCTACCAATATGCATACCTTGTTAACGAAACACTGACCAGTGATGGTAAACTTCCGCAGTATTCAGCGGCTGATTTTGCAGCATATAAAAACCATACCGATCCTTTCGGACATCCCGATGTGAACTGGTTTAAAACAATATTAACTGATTATTCTCCGATGACATCCTATAAATTAAATGTTAATGGCGGGACGGAAGTTGCCAAGTATTCCATTTCATTGGGATACTTTGATCAGGCTGGAATTTTTAAAACGGCAAACCAGGTTCCTTACAATACCAACAATGACCTGAGCCGGTATCTCATCAATTCAGATATATCGGTACAGGTAAATAAAAATTTAAATGTGGACCTGCAGTTGTTCGGCCGTGTTCAAACCACTACTGAACCAGGGTCGGGCTATACTAACTTATTGAATTCGCTTTTTACAACGCCCAGTAACGCATACCCGGTGTATAACCCCAATGGCTCTTTTGGCGGCTCAAATATTGGCGGCAACAATGGGCCATATAGCAATAACCTGGTGGCGCAGTCTCAGTATTCAGGATATATCCAAAACAATGCCGATGATATTCTTGCTAACCTTGATTTAAACTATAATTTGAATAGTGTCCTGAATGGGTTGACTGCTAAATTGAAAGGGAATCTGAGCTATCAATCTGTTACGGCGCTCAATCGAAGCCTGCAAAATCCGTCTTTTCAAATGAATAAGGACAGTACCTATTCCCAGTTGGGGTCAATTATAGCCCAGAGTAACAACTTCTCTACTGTTTATACCTCCAGACAGTCATTTGGTCAATTCGCGCTGAACTACAACCGGCAATTTGGTAAAAATGCGGTGGCTGGCACATTACTTTATGATAGCAGGTCGCTGGTTACCAACTATGATATTGCAGAGAATGTAACTGATATTGCAGCGAAAGGCACTTATAACTTTGACGGAAAGTACTTCGCGGAAGCCGCTGTTAACAGAAGCGGCAATAGCCGGTATCCTCCGGGCCATCAGTTTGGCACATTTTACGCCGGCGGCCTTGGCTGGCAAATGGGTAAGGAAGATTTTATTAAGGATAATTTTACAGCGATCGATTCGTGGAAATGGCGGGGAACTTATGCGCGTACGGGTAACATCGCTCAGCAGGCTTCTTTATACTATGCTTATGCGCAAACATACAGCGTAAACAATTACCAGTATGCTTACCCGGTAGGGACAGGGTACACCACGGTCTTTTACCAGCATGACGGTACATTGGCAAATCCATATATAACCTGGGAAAGCGCTGATAAAATTGACATTGGTACAGATATAAGTTTATTTAAAAATCATTTGCTGATTACCGCTGATTATTATCATGACAGGTATTTTAATGTTCTTGGGTATCGTGGCAATTCAATTGCCCTTTTGGGGACTTCTTACCCGCTGGAAAATATTGGCATTAATCTTTACCAGGGAGCCGAACTTAGCCTCACGTACCAGAATCACGTGAATAATTTCAATTATTTTATCACGGGGAATGTGAACCTGCAGGCTTCAAAAATAATTTTTAATGACGAATTACATTCGCCATTTGGTTATACCCTGCAAACCGGTAAACCGGTAACCGGTACTATTTATGGATATACAGCACTGGGCTTGTATCAATCGGCCCAGGACGCCGCCACTTCACCACATATTGCAGGCTATACTCCCCAGCCGGGCGACATTAAGTATAAAGATATGAATGGGGATGGGGTGATAAATCAATTCGATGAATCAACTATTGGCGGCACCAGGCCACTGATATTTTACGGCCTCAATTTTGGATTTAATTATAAGGGCTTTAATATGAGTGTTATAATGCAGGGTGTTACTAACCGCCAGATTTATCTGGGCGGCAACAATATCGAAACACAGTTTGGACTGGACTATTCAAATATTAACCAGCAATCCTATTTGAACTCAACCGGCCGCTGGACGCCGGAAACGGGCACGATAGCGACCTTGCCGCGATTGGCTGTTTCAGCTTATAACAACAATGCGTTACCCTCATCATTTTGGATCAAATCAGGAGATTATATGCGAATTAAAAACGCTGAAATTGGCTATACACTGCCTTTGAGTGTTACAAAAAAACTAAGAATTGCCGGCTTAAAACTGTTCGTGAACGGTGAAAATCTTGGCACCCTGGCGGGTTTTAAAGGCATTGATCCTGAAGAGACAACCATGGGCGCATATCCGGTTCAACGTGTAATAAATGCAGGAGTGACTGTTAAGCTTTAATGTTAACATTATCAAGATACAATATGAAAAAGTCTATAATTGGTTTATCGGTGCTAATTACTTTACTATCCGGTATATGCGGATGCAAAAAGTATGAACAGTTTCCGGTTGATAAGGTAACAAAAAACTATATTTTCGACCCGCTTGATTCTGCCGGTACAAACGCCCAGTCGTATCTTTACGGGATATACGCCGCTGTACAAAATGGCCATAACCGGGTAGGCGGTGATTATCTGGATGCCGCGTCGGATGATGCCGTTTCTTCAAAAACAGGTTTGGTGCCTGTTACTCTGATGTCGACAAATGCAACAACAGCGGCGACGTTTCCCAGCAGTGAAGATGTTTGGGAAGGTACCAACCCCGTAGGTCCGCCAAATTCATATTATGCCGGAATAAGGCTGGCAAACGAATTTATAACAAATATTGCCGTTGTTCCGGTAAAAGGCGCTCTGTCGAATGGCGTAGGAACAAGATGGGTTTGGAAAAGCGAAGCAAGGTTTTTGAGGGCTTATTTTTATTTTGAACTGGTTAAACGGTATGGCGGGGTGCCACTGCTGGGCGATAAGGTTTACAATATTAACGATGTCATAGCCTTGCCGCGGAACAGTTTTTCGGATTGCATTAATTATATTGTCAGCGAATGTAACGCTATTAAAGATAGTTTGATCACAGCGCCTTTAAGCAATCCCAATGATAATTTCCGGGTTACGAAAGGTGCGGCCCTTACGTTGAAAGCACGTGCGTTATTATTCGCAGCAAGCCCCTTGTTTAACGGCGGAAACATCGACCCATCAAACCCTTTAACAGGATATACAAGTTATGATATTAATCGCTGGACACTGGCCGCTAACGCTGCGAAGGACGTTATCGCCCTTAATTCCTATTCGTTAGATCCGAGCTTTAAGGACATATTTTTAACACAAAACAATCCCGAAAGAATTTTTATTCGCCCTATTGGCAATAGTGTGAGTATAGAAACGAATAATGGGCCGGTGGGCTTCCAGGCCGCATCAGCTGTTGGAAATACCAACCCCACACAGGAACTGGTTAACGCATTCCCGATGGCCAACGGGTTAGCGATCACAGACCCCACTTCGGGCTATAATCCTGCAGATCCCTACGCTGTAAACTCTACGCCAAAACGCGATCCCAGGTTTGCCGCTTCGATCATTTATAATGGCGATACATGGCTCAATACTTCGGTACAAACTTTTGAAGGCGGCCAAAGTAAACCCAATGTGAATACACAGCAAACCCTTACCGGCTATTATATGCGAAAGTTTATGGGCGCCTTTGAAAAAACAACGGCTTATAGCAACCATTCATCTGATTGGGTCATTTTTAGATATGCGGAGATATTGCTATCGCTCGCTGAAGCTGAAAATGAAGCCGCTGCGACACCCCCTTCGGACTGCTATGCTCAAATTTATGCAATAAGGGCGCGGGCGGGAATTGCTCCTGGCGCCGGCTCGACTTACGGGGTGCCACAAAATATGTCAACCTCACAAATGCGTGCCTTTATTCAAAATGAGTGGCGTATTGAATTTGCTTTCGAGGAGCATCGCTATTTTGATATGAAAAGGTGGAAGATAGCCCAAACTGTTATGAATCAGCCCAGAACAGGTGTTTCAATTGTTAAAACGGGAGCAACGCTGACCTACAACCCCATTAATGTGTTAACGACGGTATTTACAACGAAACAGTATTTGCACCCGATTCCATATAATGAAATTCTTAAAAATCCTAACCTGAAACAAAACCTGGGTTGGTAACAAAATCATCATTTAACTAAATAATAAAGCAGTTATGAGAAAATTGATACTTTTCTTTCTTGTGATCACCAGCACATTACCAACCTTTCTGTATGCCCAAAATAAAGTGGTAACGGGTGTTGTAAGAGACGAGGGTGGCATTTTACCAGGCGCTTCGGTTGTTGAAAAAGGCATTCCCGGTAACGGTGTAACCACGAATACAAGCGGAAGATTTACTTTAACCCTGAAGGGCAATTCCAATACCCTGGTGGTGACTTTTGTAGGATATGCCACCCGTGAGTTTAATGTTGCCGGCAAAACCGGTAGTGTTGACATCACCTTAGCTTCGAACAACCAGGGCCTTAGTGAGGTTATTGTAGTTGGGTACGGTAAAACGACACGGGTTACAAATACCGGTTCGGTGAGTTCGATCAGTGCTGCTGATATACGTACGGTTCCTACGGCAAATGTGCAAAATGCTTTGGTTGGCAAACTGCCGGGTTTTTTCTCAACTCAGGCGTCCGGGCAGCCGGGAAAAGACGCGTCGGATTTCTTCATCCGGGGTGTAAGTTCATTAAATCCTGCCGGAAATCAACCGCTTATTATTGTTGATGATATACAATATACCTACGACCAGCTCCAGCAGATAAACGTTAATGAAATAGAAACCATTACTATTTTAAAGGACGCCTCGACTACCGCCATTTATGGTATTAAGGGTGCGAATGGGGTGTTGGTGGTGACTACCCGGCGCGGAAAGGCCGGAAAACCCCAGGTTAATTTTCGCAATGAAACTGGTGTGCAATCGCCTACAAAGACGCCGATTTTCTTAAATTCATATCAGTCTGCCCTATTAGTCAATCAAGCGGAGAGCAACGATGGCAAACCGTTGACTTTTAGTCAGAGTGACCTTACAGCATTTCAAAATCATTCGGACCCTTATGGGCATCCTGACGTTGATTGGTATAATAAAATCTTCAAAAAATATAGTTACCAGGTCAATTCAAACCTCGATATCTCAGGCGGCACCGACCAGGTCAAATATTTCATTTCGGGAGGTATTTTGCAGCAAAATGGCCTGGTCAGGGATTTTCCCGATCCGTTGGCGAATGTTAATACCCAATACGACTTTAAAAGGTATGACTTCAGGTCCAATCTCGATTTGAAGGCCAATAAGACCCTGGACATTCGATTGGATGTTACAACCCGTTTTTCAGATACTAATTCGCCGAACGAGTCGGCTGCCAGCACCTTATCTGATATTTATAGCTTCGCGACAGAAACCCCGTTTACTGCTCCCTTTTTAAACCCAAATGGCAGTTACGCATATGCGTATTCTCCGTTTAATTCGGGACATCTGCCCACCTTAAATGCAAGGCTGGCAACCGGCGGATATCAAGACCAAAAGAGAACGGATTACAACGTGTTATTCAATGCGACGCAAAAGCTGGATGCGATAACAGACGGTTTGTCTTTAACCGGAAGAGTCGCCTATTCCAGTTCGGAGGCCTACACCAGGTCGACAGGCAACTACGGCCCGATACCGTCTTACCATTATGATCCTGTAACAAATACTACAACATTAAATCCTGCCGCGAGTTACGTTTTCCCAAATATCTATTATGCCGGTAATGTGAATCTTTACACTACCAATGTTAATCTCCAGTTATACGGTAACTATGACCACATATTTGGCAAAAACCACGTTACCGGTCTAGTGCTTTTAAACCAATCTGCCCAGACGTTTGACGCCAATAATACGAGTTTTGGCGCTTTGCCATCCACACAGGTAGGCGTTCCCGCAAAATTCAGGGGCATCTCTTTCAGGGGTGGATATGACTTCGAAGGCAAGTATCTGTTCGATATTAATGCCGCCTACAACGGAACAGACCGTTTTGCAGCAAATCATCGTTACGGGTGGTTTCCAGCTGCCAGCGTTGGCTATAATATCTCGAAGGAGAGTTTTTTCAAGAAGAGCCTTCCTGTTTTTAGCCTGTTTAAACTTAGGGCCTCATACGGCATCGTGGGTTCGGACGTAGCACCAGGTAATACTTACATATACACTCAAAATTATATCCAAAATTCCGGTACTTATAATTTTGGAACGTCGCCCAATACCTATAATCAGTATTATGAAGGTGCGCTTGCGAATACCAATGTTGTTTGGGAGCAACAGAAAGAAACAGATATCGGGTTGGATATGAATATGTTTAAAGATAAATTATCTTTGACGGTCGACTATTTTCATAATGTGCGGTACGATCAGCTTATCACACCCAATAATATACCCCTTATTTTAGGTGTTGGGTTGCCGGCGATAAACCTGGGGCGTACCCAAAACCAGGGATTCGACGGGCAAATTGGCTATCATGATCATATCAGAGACGTGCAATACGGGATCAATTTTGTATTTTCTATTGCTAAAAACAAAATTTTGTTTGAAAGCGAAGCGCAGCCTGCATATCCCTGGCTTGCACGCACAGGAAAAGCGATCAACCAGCCATTCGGATATCAAAGCCTTGGATATTATTCGGTTGCTGACGTAAATTCAATCAATTCATATAAGGCAGCTCATGGCGGAAGTAATGCCGGTGATCTGATAGCGGTTCCTGATAATGGAGAAGTTATCCAACCGGGGGACTTAAAATATAAAGACCTGAACAAAGACGGGTATATTAACGTTTACGACCAAACGGCGATAGGCAACCCTAGTTTACCCAATACAACGCTGGGTTTAAATTTAACCGCGGCCTATAAAGGGTTTAGCATAAGCGTGCTTTTCCAGGGCTCCTTTAACTATAGCTTTATTATTACCGGTACCGGGATCGAGCCTTTCCAAAGCCAGTTTCAGCCTATACATGAACTGGCTTATACGCCTGCGACAGCTTCAATCGCACAATTCCCAAGGCTAACCACAAACCCGTCAACCATTAACAGCCCAACTTATTACCCATCCGATTACTGGCTGGTAAATGCTCACTATATCCGGCTAAAAACCATTGATATCGGCTACCAATTTCCAAGTAAATCTCTTCCATTGCATTTAAATAATGCGCGTATTTACCTGAGCGCCTACAACCTTTTTACCTGGGATAATTACAATAAATACCAACAGGACCCCGAGGTTTCCACGAATACGGCGGGGGACGCCTACATTAACCAACGTGTGATCAATTTAGGCTTACAGTTAGGTTTTTAAGGTACGGCAATCCGGCTTGAATGTAAGTATTCAAACTGCACCTTTCGAGTTGTGGTTTGAATGCTTTATTTATAAATTACCCCAATGTTTCCGACTTTAACTGATCTTATACAATATATTTCTCATGTACACCTGCTCATCCCGATTCAAACTTTTGGGTTCTTTGTAGCACTATCTTTCTTTATAACCTATTTTGTATTTGTCGCTGAACTAAAAAGGAAAGAGGCTGATGGCCAAATATCGGCCTACACGGTAGATGAGCCGACAGGTGTGCCTGCCTCAATTCCCGAGTTAATCGTTAACGGCTTATTGGGGTTTATTTTTGGATTTAAGGCAGTCGATCTCGCTCTTAATTATAAAATCTTTTCGACAGACCCCGGGAGCTTTATATTTTCACCGCGTGGCAACCTGCCCGGCGGCTTAATTTGCGGCTTAATATTTATAATATGGATATACATTGACCGCAGGCGCGATCAATTGCCAAAACCTATTGTTAAAATAAAAGTGGTGCATCCTTATCAACTTATGGTTTACCTGGCATTTGTACTGGGGATATCGGGGGTCATTGGGTCTAAGCTCTTCAGTATTCTTGAAAATTTTCAAGATTTTATCTATCATCCGGTTGATACTTTATTCTCCCGTAACGGATTTAACTACTATGGCGGGTTAATATTTGGCTCGTTGGCCTGGCTGTATATCTGTCATAAAAAGGGAATGAAACTGATACATCTGACCGATATCGGCTCACCGGGCATGATGCTGGCTTATGGAATAGGACGCATAGGATGCCATCTTTCGGGCGACGGTGATTGGGGTGTCACCAGTGCGGCAAAGCCAGTTTGGCTAACCTGGCTTCCCGACTGGATGTGGTCATTTAAATTTCCCCATAACGCGATTGACGCCGGGGAACTGATTCCGGGATGTTTTGGCGAACATTGCCGTCAACTTCCCAGGGGCGTTTATCCAACATCGCTGTACGAGGCAGTTTTGTGTATCACGTTGTTTGGTTTTATGTGGAGCATAAGAAAATATATTCATACGCCCGGATTGATGTTTTGTTTATTTTTGATATTAAATGGAGTGGAACGTTTGCTCATCGAGACAATCCGGGTAAATGAACGCCATCACTTTTTGGGGATGATATTTACGCAAGCGGAAATAATAGGCTTTATTTTAGTGGCCGGAGGCATTTCTGGTATTCTTTTTATCATCTTCAAACAGCGGGCGATTAAATACAAATTGAAATGAAAAACACCTATTTGATTATTTTATTCTCCCTTGGCTTTTTAATCGCAAGCGCAGGATACGGTCAGGGCGTAAAAGATTTGACCTCTCTAAAATTTTCGGTAGCAGAAGCGCCTGAATGGTCCGATTTGTTAAAAAGGGAATCGGGGTGGTTTGGCGGCGATGGTATATATACAATTCCATTTAGCGGGGCAGAAGGCCGGCAGGCAAATACCCGGGATAGTGTACTCTTTATATTCAGCGACACAATGTTAGGTGAAATTGCAGGTAACAGGCTGATGCCGGGTTACAAAATGATCCATAATTCGGTGGCGATTTTAAACGGTAACGCACCGTTAAAAAATCAAATGAAATTTTATTGGGGTAAAGATGCTAACGGTAATGCCGAACCTGTTTTTACGCCTAAAACGCCCCAAACAGATCCATCTGACTATTATTGGCTTGGCGATGGATTTGTAAATCAGGCGCTCGGTAACAATATTTATATTTTTGGTTACCGGGTGCGAAATGTAAGTACCGGCGCATTTGGATTTAAAGAAGTGGGTAACACGCTTATAAAGATCCAGGCAGGCAGTAAACCGCCGTTCAAAAATGCCGGGCAAATGGACACCCCTTTTTTCTTAACGGATAAAAAAGGCGATTCAGGTTCATTTGGTGCTGGTATTTATGTAAATACCAAACAGGCCGGAGCGCCGCATCCCGATGGCTATATATATGTATACGGGGTTAAAGGGATAGCTAAAAATTTGCTTGTTGCCCGCGTCCTGCCAAAGGAATTCGAAAATTTTAACACGTGGAGCTATTGGGACGGTAAAGCCTGGGTAAGCGATATGCAAGCTGCAGCGGATGTCGTTGATGGTGTCTCCAACGAATTGAGCATGTCGGCTTTGCCGGATGGACGTTATGTCCTGGTATTTCAATTGGGCGGCATGAGTACCACTGTAGGTATGCGAATAGGGGCAAGCCCCCGGGGGCCGTTTGGCCCTGTCATTAAACTTTGGGACTGCAAGCCCGACCTTATTGAGAAAACTTTTGTAGTGTACAATGCGAAGGCCCACCCAAGCCTTTCTAAACCCGGCGAACTGCTTATCAGCTACAATGTCAACTCCGTCGAATTTATTAAGGACCTTAATGTACACCCGAATTTGTACC
This sequence comes from Mucilaginibacter sp., assembly GCA_035568395.1. GTDB lineage: Bacteria > Bacteroidota > Bacteroidia > Sphingobacteriales > Sphingobacteriaceae > Mucilaginibacter. The sequence continues at coordinate 602,781 of DATMOF010000002.1, forward strand.
GCCCCAGGTTTATCCGGGTAAAATTCGAGTAATTTTATAATAATTTTGCAAGTAAATAAATTATCATTTACCTTAGCTAAATCAATTTAGCATTTATTCTTAAATATACATTTGTGAAAAAGATCATTTTGCTGGCAGCTATTTTTGCTTTATGTTCATTTAATCAAAAAAAGCCCGTTAACGTGGTTTTTTTTGGCGATTCTATTACCGAATATGCCGTGCAACCAAATGGTTTTATTACTTTGATACAGCAGCGGTTAAAAGATGAACATAAAGACGCTGATTATGTGGTAAGCGGTGCAGGTATAGGCGGCAATAAAATTTATGACCTGTATCTGCGGTATGAAGATGACGTGCTCGCTAAAAACCCCGATGTGGTTGTGATATGGGTAGGTGTAAACGATGTATGGCATAAACGCCTGGCCGGAACGGGCACAGATTATGATAAATTTGGGCGTTTTTATACCGCTTTGATCAAAAAATTCCAGGCCAGGAATATTAAGCTGGTGTTGTGTACGCCGGCTTGCGTAGGCGAAAAAACCGATTACAGCAATGAGCTGGATGGTGATTTAAACAAATATTCGCAAAGCATCCGCGATCTGGCTAAACAGTACAACTGCAGCCTGGTAGATTTTCGCAGCTTGTTTCATGAATACGGCCTTAAGAACAACCCACAAAATAAAGATAGGGACATCTTAACAAAGGATGGCGTGCATCTTAATGATGAGGGCAATAAATACGCGGCCCGATTAATGTATATGGCTGTTATTAATTAGCATTACTTGAGTTGATTTATATTGGTTTAAAGGAGGCGGGAGCGCCTCCTTTTTAGTAAATAATTAATTGATATTTGAAAGATAAAATACGCATGAATAAAGGCTTAATTACCGGCGCTGCAGTGCTGTGTTGCACGGCATTGTTTGCCCAGCAACCCGACCTGGTTAAATATGTTAATACTCGTCAGGGCACTAACTCAAAGTACGAATTCTCTTACGGTAACACTTACCCGGCTACGTCATTGCCTTTCGGCATGAACACCTGGACGCCACAAACCGGTAAAAACGGTGATGGCTGGAAGTATCAGTATTTCCAAAAAACCATCCGCGGCTTTCAGCAATCACACCAGTGCAGCTCATGGGTTAACGATTATGCTGTGTTTAGCCTGATGCCGGTTACAGGTAAACTGGTAGTTGATGAAAATGAAAGAGCCGCATCCTTTAGCCACGATAACGAAATTGCGCAGCCATCCTATTACAAGGTTAAACTGGACAATAACATCACTACCGAAATTAGCCCCACAGAACGTGGCGCGCATCTGCGGTTTACGTTCCCAAAAGGCCAGGGCTCATACCTGGTGCTCGACGGGTATACAAAAATGAGCATGGTAAAAATTGATCCCGCGAAAAGAATGATTACCGGCTGGGTAAATAACTGCCGCTGGGCGCCGCAAAGCTTTAAAAATTATTTTGTAATTATATTTGATAAACCTTTTGCCGGTTACGGTACCTGGGAAAATAAAAAAAACACCACGAGCGCTCAACAAAAAGAAGCCGAAGGGAATGGCATAGGCGCCTATTTGAAATTTAAAGACGGAGAAACGGTATCTGCAAAAGTAGCATCATCGTACGTAAGTCCCGACCAGGCAGAGTTAACGTTGCAAACAGAGCTTGGACAATATCGCTCATTTGAAGATACGCACAAAGCCGCCGATAAGATTTGGAATACACTGCTGGGCCGTATGGCGGTAGAGGGTGGCACCGAGGCGCAGAAGGCCACATTTTACTCTTGCCTGTATCACGCCAACCTGTTTTCGCACCAGTTTTTTGAGTATAATAAAGATGGCAAGCCTTATTACTATAGCCCGTACGACGGTAAAATTCACGACGGATATATGTACACCGACAATGGCTTTTGGGATACCTTCAGGGCGCAATTCCCATTAAATACCATTATGCACTCCAAAATGGAGGGCCAGTATGTAAATGCCTTACTGGACGCGCAACAGCAATGCGGGTGGCTGCCGGCCTGGTCGTTTCCCGCAGAAACGGGCGGCATGCTGGGCAACCACGCTATATCCCTGTTAACCGATGCCTGGGTAAAAGGCATACACACCTTCGACCCTAAACGTGCATTAGATGCTTACTATCATGAAGCTACCAACAAGGGGCCCTGGGGAAGTGCCAATGGCAGGCCAGGATGGAAAGAATATTTTGCAGACGGCTATGTGCCATTTACACCACACACACAAGGCGCTACCGCCTGGACGCTGGAGTTTGCCTATGACGATTTTTGCGGCTATCAGCTTGCTAAGCAAACTGACGATGCCCATTATCAAAACGTGTTTGGAAGGCAGATGTATAATTATAAAAACTTGTTTGATGAAAAAACCGGCTTTATGCGTGCTAAGGATGCCCATGGGAATTGGATAGAACCTTTTGATCCCCTGGATTGGGGCGGTCCTTACACTGAAGGAAACGCCTGGCACTGGACCTGGTCGGTTTTTCAGGATGTGCAGGGGCTGATTAATTTAATGGGCGGCAACAAAAACTTTGTCAATAAAATGGACTCGGTATTTAGCGTGCCCGGAACCATTAAAGTAGGCGGCTATGGGCAGGTGATTCATGAGATGACAGAAATGGCGGCTTTTAAAATGGGCCAGTATGCGCAGGGCAACGAACCTATACAACACATGTTATACCTGTACAATTATGCCGGTCAACCCTGGAAAGCGCAGCAACACCTGCGCGAGGTAATGGATAAAATGTATAACGCAACAGAAAATGGCTATCCGGGTGACGAAGATGAGGGGCAAATGTCATCGTGGTACGTATTGAGCGCCGCGGGATTTTACAGCGTTTGCCCGGGCACCGATCAATATGTGATAGGCAGCCCTGCATTTAAAAAAATGACCATTACACTGGAAAACGGCAAGAAATTCACCATTGAGGCCAGCAACAACAGTGACCAAAATGTATATATCCAGTCGGCGACGCTAAATGGTAAACCTCTTATGCATAACTGGATAAGCCATGCTGATATCATGAACGGCGGCACCCTGCATTTTGAAATGGGAGATAAGCCCAACACAACCAGGGGACTTGATTTGGAAGATAAACCATTTTCCCTGTCAAAAAGTGAACGGTTATGAAGGACCGGAAAAAAGCATCGCCGGTTTGCCGATTTAAAGTAAATATAGCCGTTTGATACCTGTAAAGTTTTGACTTAATTTACGGCACCAATAATTAGCCAAACTATTAAGTTTTCTTCTATGAACGCTAAACCCAAGTTTACCGAACGCAAGTACGTTGTGATCCTGCTGTTTATTACATCACTTTTTATGTTGTGGGGTATTGCCTTAACACTGGGCGATGTGCTGAACAGGCATTTTCAAAATGTACTCCATATATCTAAATCGCGTTCGGCACTCGTACAATTGTCCATGTTTGGAGCTTACGCGGTAATGGGTATCCCGGCGGGTATGTTTATGAAAAAGTTTGGTTACAAAAACGGTGTACTGCTGGGCCTGTTTCTTTATGCGTCAGGGGCATTCTTATTTATCCCCGCCGCTAATGCCGAATCTTTTAATTTTTTCAGGATAGCTCTTTTTGTGTTAGCCTGCGGGCTGGCTACATTAGAAACCGTTGCGCACCCCTTTGTGGCATCCCTCGGCGACCAGCGTACCAGCGATCAGCGTATTAATTTCTCACAGGCATTCAATGGTTTGGGCGGTGTTATAGGCCCGCTTATTGGCAGTTATTTTATTTTAAAAGCAGGGCAGGAGCACTCTAACGACCTGGTATCCGTAAAGCATTTATATATTGTCATAGGCGCCGGTATAGCGTTGATAGGTGTTGCTTTTGCATTTGTAAAAGTACCCGAACTAAGCGATCCGCATATTACGGCGACCGATGCTTACGCAGTAGCAGGAGAGGGGCATTTAGATAAAAAACTTTTTCAGCATAAACATTTTGTGCTTGCGGCAATTGCACAATTATTTAATGTAGCGGCACAGGGTGGCACGTGGGCTTATTTTATTAATTATGGGCATGATGTGATGCATTTCAGCGATGAAAAAGCGGGCTACTTTTTTTCTTTAAGCATGATCATGATGGTTGTGGGCCGCTCTGCCGGTACCGTTTTAATGCGCTACATTGCGCCTAATAAACTGCTTGCCGCATTCGCCCTGTGCAATATTGCCATGTGTATAATTGTGGCTCAGGGTTTTGGCTGGGTATCGTTTATTGCACTGCTGTTTATCAATTTCTTTTTCAGCATTATGTTCCCCACCATATTTAGCCTGGGCTTAAAAAATATGGGCAAAAAAACCCAACAGGCGTCCTCTTTCATTGTAATGGGTGTTGTAGGCGGCGGTATTTTTCCGCCCCTGATGGGGCTTATAGCTAATCATAGCGTAGCTAAAGCGTACTATCTGCCAATTATTTGCTACTCGGTAATATTTGTATTCGGATACAGCTACAATAAACTGAATAAAAAACTGGCTAAATAACAATAAAACTGATACTTGTAATAAGGGAGTAAATCGATTTAATGGCATTTCTATAGCAGTTTTCTTACAGATATTATTTTATATTTGATTTTATAAAAACAGCACGTGAAAAAACTTTCAATAGTAGATATAGCCAACCATCTGAATGTGTCAAAAACTACTGTTTCTTTTATTTTGAATGGACGTGCGCAAGAAAAAAGAATAGGTAAGGAACTGGTAGAGCGTGTTCAGAAATTTGTTGACGAAGTGGGCTATAAACCCAATTCGCTGGCCAAAAGCTTACGTACGGGTAAGTCAAACATCATCGGGCTAATGGTTGAGGATATTTCCAATCCTTTTTTTTCGGCTATTGCCAGGCTTATTGAGGATAGGGCTTATAAAAACGGCTACAAAATAATCTACTGCAGTACCGACAACGACACGCTAAAAACCCGGGAGCTGATCAATATGTTTCGCGACCGGCATGTCGACGGATATATAATTGCTCCGCCTAAAGGCATCGAAGACGATATTAGCTCGTTGTTAAAAGGTGGGATGCCGGTAGTGCTTTTTGACAGGCATTTGCCTGATGTAAGTACCGATTTTGTAGAAATAGACAACTTATTCAGCGCTTATAATGCAACGAAGCACCTTATTCAGCAGGGGTATAAGAATATCGCTTTTATCACATTCGCTTCGGGGCAAACGCAAATGCAGGCGCGCCTGCAGGGCTATCATAACGCTTTAAACGAAAGCGGGTATAAGCCGCATGTACAGGAGATTGTATTTAACCAAAACGAAGACCTGATCATAGGCCCGATTACTACTTTTCTAAAAAAGAATAAAGACCTTGACGCTGTTTTTTTTGGCACCAACCATGTGGGTACCTGCGGTCTTAAAGTGATCAATAGCCTTGGTATAAAAGTGCCTTCCGAACTTGCACTGGTATCTTTTGACGATTATGATGTATTTAAGCTTTTTTCACCACCGGTTACCGCGATCGCGCAGCCAATTGAGGCCATTGCCGATAGCGTTATCACTGTCCTGCTAAATAAATTAAATACATTATCTCAGCATATCAGTTCACAATCCATAATACTGAAAACCGACTTTAATATCAGGGGGTCTTCGGTACCGGCGATAAATGCATCTTCGGCGGTAGCTTACGATCGTTAATTATTGTATGCCTTAACCTGTAACTTGTAACCTTTATTCAGCAGGTGAGGGTCTATCTCCACTTCAAGTGTTTTAACTTCACCCTGCATTAAAGAAAAATACCCGTCGCTATATATAGCCGGCAACAACTGTGCCCCTGCATTATTTAATAGTTGCGCCCTAATGCCAAAAGCAGCTGCCGTTTTAGAGTGATTGACAATAATGTATTTAAGTATTTTATTAACGCCGTTTTTTGCCACTGTTATAACCGGTCGGCTTACCGATAAATTCGAACCAACGGAAGGCATTTTATTTAAGCCGGCATAGTTTAAATAAGTGCTCCCCAACCAGTAAAAGTTTTCCGACAACAGTTCGTTCTTTGCATCAAAAAGTTTAAGTTTCAGGAAGTACACCTCAGATAGTTTTGGCAGATCAGCGCTTTTTTCAAATGCTTTAAAAACTTCTGTTGCCGATGTGGCACTAACATTTATTTGTTTTTTGAGTAAATACGCGGGCACAATCTGGCCGTCCATATTGTAAACAGATGCTTCGGCAGTTAATCCGGTTATGTTATAAGGCTTATTGTTAATTACTTTAACGGAATTGGTAGCGGGGTTCCATTGTATATGGATAGGCTCGCAAGCTGTTTTAGCGCCAAAGTACGCACCTGTAAGGTCGTAATAGTAATCATAAGTTTGCCATATCATTGATGGATAGGCCGACTGACTCATCCATATCAGCATACCGGAAGCGTCTTTCCACATGTGGTCGTTCCATGATTCGTACATGGCTTTCATGGTTTCTACATTTAGCATTTGGGCTTTTTTACAAAAGTCTTCCAGCGAGGTTGCTTTGCCGTAGCTGTTGTTGATGGTGTTGATATATTTGACCGGGTCGGAACCGCCGCCGAGGCCGCCATCAGTACTAAAATAGTGGCGGGCCCACATATTGGTTTTGCTGTTAACAGCCTCCGCGGTCGGCGCCACCCAGTAATCGGCGGGCATAAATTTTTTAAAGCTTTCTATATTTACAAAGGTAGCCATGCCCAGTTCGCTTCGCATACCGTATGAATCTTTAGAGAACAGATAGCCATTATGCGGATCGGTAAAATATGTTTTAGGGTCGGCGTTGCTCCAAAACCCGCTGCCCGATAAAACCCGGCTGCCGCCATGAATAGAAAAATTTGGATTGGTTTCCCCTGCGTTTGACCTCGCGAGGTACAATCTGTCCTCTCCGTCGTTATCCCTGACAGCGTTTTTAATTACATTGTTCAGCGGCCCGTTAGGATTGCCACCTGGTACCCCTTCGTTTGCGCCGCACCAAATGATCACAGACGGATGGTCCCTTAATTTTTTAACTTTTTCTATTGCGTTGCTTTTAAATATATCCAGGCTATCGATCTGACCAAAATTATTCAGCCAAAAATCGTCCCAAACCATAATGCCATATTTATCGCAGTAATTATAAAAAGCTTCATCGGTAACCTCACCGGTCCAGTTCCGGATAATATTATAGTTCATTTCCTTATGAAACCTGATGCGGGTATCATAATCCTTACCCCGGGCTTTCAACATATAATCGCTCATGCCCCAGTTGCCGCCTTTTAGCAATATCGGCACATCATTAACATAAACGCGCAACGGCCCGTTAAGCGAGGTCGTGTCGGCACTAATCTTTCTTATGCCAAATGTTTTGATAACCTCATCGGATGGGATTACGCCATTAACATCAAAACGAACAGTACAGGTATATAAATTTTGCGTTCCGTCGGCTTTACCGCCATAGCCGTTTGGCCACCACAGTTTAGGGTTTTTAATATGCAGTTGCGAAAATTGTGTCCAATCGTAATTTACTATTTGGCTGCTGCCGGGCTTTAATGTAAGCCTTGGACCGGTGACGGTAATATTACCCGGGTTGATAGTAAATTTAACCATACCGCTCACTGTTGAAGGCGATGTGTTATTGAGGTTGACGTTTACAGTTAGATCTGCCGCGTTTTTATCAGGCATGCGAGCGCGTATCCAGGGATCTAAAACCGATACAGGCCCTTTTGCAATTATGCTAACTGTATCAGTAATACCGCTGTTTAAACCTGGTACAGTGGGCATCCAGTCCCAGCCGCCACTGCTGATGTAGGTGGGGCTTTCCCAGTTGGCTAAGGGGTGATTGTGCCCGGGATCATAACCTGGAGGTACAACCAGCACTAAAATAACGTTCGCGCCCGTTTTATGTAACAGGGAAGTAATGTCATACAACCCCCTTTCTACAATACCTTTAATCGTGCCAATATGGGTCCCGTTTAAATATATCTCGCCACGTTTATGGATACCGTTAAAGTTGAGCCATATCCTTTTCCCGGGTGCAAAGCTTTTAGCGGAAAATTCGGTACGGTACCAAAATGGCCGGTTATACTTTGCCTTATCAACCTTATAGATATTCTCCCCATAATCAGGACTTTTCTCTTTGCCGGCCTTTACATAAGCGTAAAATACAGTTCCCGGCACTATCGCGTTAACCCAACCGGTTGTATTTAATCCGGGTGTTGATAGTTGCTTCAAGTTGTACACACTTTCGTTTTGCGGATATAGCTTCCATTTCAATACGATCCTTTGTGCGTTCGATACGTTTTGAAAAAACAATAGATTGATGATTACCAGGCTGAAAATTCGTCTCATAAATGTTTTTAATGTTTCCGGGGGCAATTTAAAAATATATTTGCTAAAACGATTTACTTAAGTTAAATTTACTTAACCAATTCACACCTAAAACAACAATTATGAAAACAAAATTACTTGCCTGTACTCTGGTACTGGGCTTAATTGTGGCTATAAGCTGCAACAAAAATGAACTTAAACCGGGCCAATCCCCAACTGTCGGCCTAAAAACCAAAGTGCGGTCCGGTAGCCCGCCGGCCAGTTACGCCACTTTCCAAATCACTAATGTATTTAGCGGTAAACTTTTAGAGGTGCGCGGCGATTCAACATTGATGCGTGCGCAAAACAGCCCCGGCAACGTGCAGCAATATGCCAGCGCTGGCTCTGGTCTGGGTATTGCAGGAAACCAAAAATGGTATCTTATACAGCAAGGTACAGGAGCAATTACCAGCACTACACCTTTTAAAATTATGAACGTAGCAAACGGAATGTTCCTGGAAGCACCGAACGGTACATCAGGCACTACATTATGGGTTGACCATACCAACGGCTTCCCTTCACAAATATGGAATATACAACAGGTAAGCGGCCAAACTTATTATGTAATTAAGAATTCAAACGGGCTGGTACTCACTGACCATGGCAATTCAACAGCTAATGGTGCGCCAATTACGGAGGAAACTGCCAGCAACAGTACAACACAATACTGGAGTTTAAGCAGTATAACCGCCGAAGCTTACCGCGACGACGTTGTCGTAACCTTCTTCCACAGGGGTGCTGTGGCCAATACGACTGTAGCTTTTGACCAGGGAAACAGTATTCCGCTTACCAATGGGGGCAATAACGGCAAGGTATTGTGGATAACACAGGATGCCTATGCATCAAGCCAGTTGCAAAGTAACGGCCAGCTGTTTTGCCAGTTTTTCTCATACCACAATTCAGGGCTTTTGCAGCCATCAACTACAAATTGGGCATCTGCTTCAACGCCAAATATTACAACTACCAGCAATGCCGGTACCGGAATAAACGAATTGGAAATAGTTAAGAGCCCGGGCGCTCACAACTCTACTTACACCTGGCCGGGTGCAGGTGTTGAAGTAGGCAGCAATGTTTTATTGAATTCGTACGAGTCTGCAAATGGGTCAACACCGGCGAACCAGGTATTATATAGCATAGCCGAAAGCACAAGCAGCACCGCATGGGGGGCAGCTACCCGCTTAACGCCTAACGGCATGTCTGGCCAAACTAAAATGTCATTTTCTGTTGGTATGATAAAAAAACCGGCCGGCGATACGGTATATGTTTATGGCGCACAAAGTACTTTCTTTAATGCGAATGCGATAACACTTGCCAGGTTCGCCGCAAACAATCCTTCGGTATGGTCATATTGGAGAGGGCATAGCTGGGCCTCAACTCCCGATACTACATCTTTATCGGGTGCTATAACTGTTGGTTCCGGAACTTCAACACAGGCAAATGTTATGGTTTCGTATGTTAACGGTAAATATGTAATGATGCAGTTGGATCTGGGTTATTTCTGCGATCCAAATCCCCACGGTATTTATATTTCAACTGCTACAAGTCCGTTCGGGCCGTTTACGGCACCGAAATTAGTATACACCATAAATGATTGGTACAACGGGCACCTGGCAAAGTATTATACCCCTATAGTACATGGCGAATTTGTAAATGGCCTCAATGAATTGCTGGTTACTTATTGTTTAAATTATAACGCGCAGGGCGGTTCCTGTTCAACAACTACCTGTTTTAACAACAACCAGGACCCTAATTATTACCAGATCAAGGGCGTACGGATACCATACTCAATTATCGGTTTGTAATTATCCAACTAGTTTTTACAAATAAATTTAAGGCACATAACCATTGGTTATGTGCTTTTTTTATAATTGTACTTAAAGCTTGTCCGGATTATTTGGTTTATATCAAAAAGGAATTCGCACCCGATTTGAGAAGGTAAATTTTAGTTTTCCAAACCAGTATTCCTGACGTTTTTCCAGGGAGGCTGATGTTTATCTGCCATTTGCTGTTTTGTAATTGGTAGCTTACTGAAACTTTTCCGTCGGGGTGGGGGATATCGCCACTTACATTTGTTAAAGTGCCCAAATGCGGCACTATCTTTATTTTTGCAAATCCCGGAGCATAACTGTCAATACCCAATACCGTTCTGAAAAACTCAATGTTTGGACTCGCGCCCCAGGCATGGCAGTCGGAACGGGAACTGCTAATGTCGGAATATTCAGCCCAGGTAGTAAGGCCCATTGCTATATTTTCCCGGTAAATGCTCAGCCAGCTCATATAATTATTGCCAAGGCCTGCCTTTATCAGTGCCTGGTTGAGGTAATATTTAAAGTAAACAGTGCATTGCGTTAAACTTTTATCGTTAAGCAGCCCGTTAACTACAGCGGGCATATCCACATTGCTAACCATGCTTGTAAGTATGGTCAGTGAATTAACATGCTGTGAGTATCCTTTTCTTTCTTTAGTATCGGCATACAATTTTTTAACCGGGTCCCAATACTTACGCTGTATAGTGGCTTTTAACTGCGCGGCTTTTTGATTGTAAATTCGGGCGTAATCCTGCAGGCCAATTTTAGCTTCCATTTCCGCTGCCCACTGGTATGCCCAGAGTAGCTGCAGGTCATAGATAGCCGCGCTCCCGTCCGCGCCTTTAACATCCCCGGCCAAATTGCCGGCCCAGTCAACAAACGCCCAATAAGGTGTATCTTTTAATGAACCATCCGGCTGCTGGTATTTACTGAAAAAATCCAGCACCGCTCTTTCGCCCACTAATTTGTTTTTAATAAAATCACTATCGTTACGATACATCCAGTAATCGTGCAGCATGCAGATATACCATAGCGAAAACGTTGATATGATCTGTGTGCCTCTCGTCGGGTAACAACTCCTGGTTACGCCTTCTGTAATACGGGAATGGTCCATCAGGGTGAGGGCATTACGCGCCAGCCGGTCATCGCTGGTATTATAATAAGATATCAGTGCCTGTATCCGGGTATCACCGATGTACTGTAATTGCTCGTAATAAGGACAGTCCGTATAAGTTTCCCACGCGTTAAGCCTTGCTGTACGCCAGCCAATATCCAATATTTGATTTATTTCGGTATTATCTGTATTAAACACCGCTGCCCGTTTAAAAGGATAACCCGTAAAAGTGCCGTAAAGATCATCGATAATCAGCGGCTGATTTTTGGTTTGTACAATTAGCCTGATGTAACGATAGGTGCGAAAGTTTAATGTTGTAAACGATTGCCCCTGGCTGCCGTCCGCGATCAGGCTGTCTTTTCGCCCTACAAAATCCTTGCCCTCTACTTCATTCCGGTTGCCTTTATGCGTACCTTTGCTGCCCTTTTCGAAAAGTGATTCGGCATAGCCTAATGATATCCCTGCATCCTTTCCGCCGCTAAAATTTAACGTTACATAGGCGTTTGTTTCAAAAGTTTGATCGAGTAATAACGCAATTGTAGTATTGGCGGGGATAGTTAATGCGGTCTTTTTTTCCGGAAACGCTGGCGGAACGCTCATGCCAATTGCACTACGCAATTTAATGATGCGTTGGTAGGTCATTTCCCTTGCCGGCAGCATCGAAGGCACCAATGCCCAATCTACACCCCACGACATGCCTTTGAGTTTGCCGTCGAGCACTTTAACAGCACCAGGCCATGTACTGTCATCATAATTTACTGCCGTCCAGTCACCTTTAATAGCTTGATTCATATCTACCATTTCGCCTTTGCTGGCGGCAAAAAAATAACCAGGAATAGGCTGATGGCCGGCGTCGCGAATGCATTTCCAGGCATTGTCGGTATTCAATATTTCTTCATTGGCGGAGTTTCCTTGTATTATGAAGGCTGTGCGCACAGAAATTTGCGCTTCGGGACGAAACCGGGATTCATTGAAAACAAGTGCCGATACCGCGTTTTTGCCTGCGGTAAAGTAAGGCGCCAAATCAACCGTTTCGTAGTTCCAGTAATAAGTATCGCCGCGTGCCGGGCCGAGTGATACCAGTGTGCCATTAACATATAACTTGTAGCGGTTATCGGCAGAAACATGAATGATAAACGACACAGGTTTGGCGGTAAAGTTGATGCTTTTACGAAAATAGTAAACACCATACCCGGCGCCGTCATCATTGGGTGCCGCTATCCAATTAGTATTCCATGGCCGGTTGACGGTTTCAGCAGCTTTGGATTGTGAATGGCCAGATTGTATGTAAAACAAATTTGAAATAGCTAATAAAAATAGAAAAGCGTGTTTCATGAAGTAGTGTTTAATGGTTTGCTAAATCGATTTGCAATATAGAAAAAACTATAACTATTTTGGCAGGATGCGATCTCGAATTACTCAAGTAAATGTAGCGATTGCCTTTTTGATGGGATAAAGCCGTTTGAAACTTAAAATATGTAAGACGACTAAACAAAGTTGATTTACCAGTATGATAGCCCTTGCCGGTCAAATTTCGAACAACTTTATAGAAGACTTAAGACGAATTCGCATTTTATTAACTTATTGAATGCGAATTGCTTTTATATTTTTTAATAGTTTTACGGCATGGAAGCTAAAACGTTTTACAAACCATTTATCGATAGGATATTACTAACTGGCTTATTCCTTTTTTTTATCCATATAAGCTATGCCCAAATCATGCTGCCCGCATGTTTTACCGATAACATGGTGTTACAGCGGCAAACCAAAGTAAACCTCTGGGGGACCGAAACTCCCGGCAAAAACTTTACTGTAACCACATCGTGGAATAATAAAATCTATAAAGCTGCCGCGGATGCAGGCGGTAACTGGAAAATAAAAATAAGTACGCCGGTTTACGGCGGCCCTTATACCATTACATTTAATGATGGTGAAATATCAGCCTTAAAAAATATTTTGATAGGCGAGGTTTGGGTATGCTCGGGACAGTCAAACATGGAGATGCCGCTAACCGGTTTTTATGGCGATGTGCTGAACCTGCAGCATGAGTTGGCCGATGCGATTAATCATTCCGAAATACGGATGATAAAAATTGATAACAAAACCAGCTTTACACCACTTACCAAGGTGCAAACCAAAGGCGGCTGGGCAATATGCGGCCCCCAAACCGTGCGCGATTTCTCAGCTGTTGCTTATTTTTTCGCGAAAAATTTATTTATAGATAAACATGTGCCTATTGGCATTATTAATAGTACCTGGGGAGGCACCGTTGCCGAAGCCTGGACTAGCGGCAGCGCCTTAAAAACAATGCCCGAGTTTGCTCCGTTCGTAAATGCGGCTGAAGGCGGCCTTACGCAGAAAAAGCTTGATGAGCAATACCAAACTGAACTAGGCAGGTGGATTGAATCGATAAATGTAAAAGACCCGGGCTTTCGGCAAGATAAATTACTTTGGGCTGAATCGGATTTTGACGATTCCGCATGGCAAAAAATGATCCTGCCAACCTATTGGGAGCAAGCGGGCCTGCCTGATTATGACGGTACTATGTGGTTCAGGAAAAAGGTACTCATTCCCGCGGCATGGGCCGGCAGGGACTTAAAACTGAACATGGGCGGTATTGATGATTATGACGTTTCTTATTTCAATGGGGCCGAAATAGGGCATACGGAATCGTTTTTTTATAAACGCAGCTATACCATACCCGGCAGCCTGGTAAAAGCCGGCGAAAATACCATAGCCATACGCGTTTTTGATAATGGCGGACTTGGCGGTATAAATAAAGGACCGCTGCAGTTGTCATTAGCCACTGATACCACCGGTCAAATTGATTTGGCAGGTCAATGGGTTTATCACAAAGCCAATGTGCTTACGCTATTGCCACAACCACCTGCTCAATCAAACAGCGCCAACCGGCCAACGCTTATTTATAATGCCATGATTAACCCCATTTTACCCTATACCATAAAAGGGGTGATATGGTACCAGGGCGAAAGTAATGCCGACAGGGCCACGCAATACCGCCGGCTTTTCCCGCTGTTAATTAATGATTGGCGACAGAAATGGAACGAGGGCAATTTCCCGTTTTACTTTGTGCAGATTGCCAACTATAACGCCACCGAACAGCCACCTGCTGCTGATTGGGCCGCCTTGCGCGATGCCCAGTTAAGCGCACTTTCTGTACCTAATACGGGCATGGCGGTAACCATTGATATTGGCGATGCTTACCGCATACACCCGCAAAATAAACAGGAAGCAGGGCGCCGGCTGGCATTAATAGCGCGTGCCAAAACCTATGGCGAAAATATTCCTTACTCGGGTCCGCTTTATAGATCACACTTAATTAACGGCAATAAAATTGAACTGAAATTTACCCATACCGATGATGGCTTGCTTGCCAAAGGTGACACCCTGAAAGGATTTACCATAGCAGGCGCCGATAAAAAATTCTACCCGGCAAATGCAGTAATAGCAGGCAATAAAGTAATAGTAAGCAGCAGCGATGTTGCCAACCCTGTTGCCGTGCGTTATGCCTGGGCAAATAACCCGTTTTGTAATTTATACAACGGGGCAAACCTGCCGGCATCACCCTTCCGTACCGATGATTGGGACAGTATTAGGTAGATGAACTTATTAACGTGATATATAACTTTTTGAGACGCTGTAAAATGCTTAAAAAATCAAAAACTATAAATAATATAAGTGGAATAATCGATTCGTTAGCAGGACTCGAATCAACGTCCGTCTTCTGTTGCCGGACGGTTATGCTACCAACTTCTCCACCAAAATTCAGGACATAAAAAAAGTCCCCAGATAAATCTGAGGACTCGAGGTAGCGGGAGCAGGACTCGAACCTACGACCTTCGGGTTATGAGCCCGACGAGCTACCAACTGCTCCATCCCGCACTATTTTTGTTGGTTTACGAGTTGCCACATGACGGCAAAAAGGCTTTCCAAATACCCAAAATGCAATTTGCACTCCGTTTTTATTGGACTGCAAAGATATAATTCGTTTCTTTGCAGTCCAAATTAAATTTTATTTATTTTTTTATGACCCACCGGGCCGGATTCGTGAGTATTATTGGCAAACCCAATGCAGGAAAATCAACCCTGATGAACGCGCTTGTGGGCGAAAAAATGTCGATCATCACGCCCAAGGCGCAGACTACCCGGCACCGTATTTTGGGCATCGTTAACGAGCCTGATTACCAGATCGTTTTCTCGGATACGCCCGGCATTATCAAGCCGCATTATGCCCTGCACGAGAGCATGATGCACCAGGTTGACGGCTCGATCGTGGATGCTGACCTGATACTGCTGGTGACCGATATTTACGAAGAGTATGACGAGGCCGACGTGCTGAAAAAGCTGGAAGGCTCGCAAGCGCCGCTGGCGGTGCTGATCAATAAAGTGGATCAATCCGACGAGGAAACAGTAAAAGCCAAGGTAGAATACTGGCAGGAAAAGCTGAACCCCAAGGCGGTATTCGCTATATCTGCACTAAAGGATTATAATGTGCTTGCTGTGATGAATTTTGTAATAGAACATTTGCCGGAGCACCCGCCATATTATGAGAAGGACGCGTTAACCGACCGTAACGACCGGTTTTTTGCTTCGGAAATGATACGGGCGCAGATATTTAAACAATACAAAAAGGAAATTCCCTACAGCAGCGAGGTGATCATCACCGCGTTTGTGGAAGGGGAGAAGCTGCACCGCATCAGCGCGGAGATCATCGTGGAACGCGATTCGCAAAAAAATATCCTGATCGGCAAGGACGGCGGCATGCTAAAAATAGTAGGCACCTACGCCCGACGGGATATGGAGGAATTTTTCCAGAAAAAGATATTCCTGGAGATGTTCGTGAAAGTTATACCCGACTGGCGCAGTAAGAAAAATTACCTGAAGAAATTTGGGTACGAGTAGACAGATTTGAGATGCGAGATATGAGATTTGAGATGAAATGTGTGCTCGAAACTCCGTCATAGCATCTCGAATTCTTAAATTAGAGGAAAGATAGAGCATGTGGACATTTGTCTCATATCTCAAATCTCATATCTCACATCTAAAGACAACATGAGTAACATAGTAGCCATAGTGGGCAGGCCCAACGTAGGCAAATCAACTTTATATAACCGCTTAACCGAAACGCGCAAAGCCATTGTGGATGATGTGAGCGGGGTAACGCGCGACAGGCATTACGGTGTGTCTGAATGGATAGGACGGCAGTTTACGGTGATAGACACCGGTGGCTATGTAGCCAATTCGGTGGATGTATTCGAGGCTGCTATACGCGAGCAGGTGATCATTGCTATTGAGGAGGCTACGGTTATCCTTTTTATGGTGGATGTAACCACCGGCATTACCGACCTGGATGATGAGATCGCATCGCTGCTGCGCAAAGGCAACAAGCCGGTGTTCGTGGTGGTTAACAAGCTCGATAATACTTCGCTTTTAGCTGATTCAATGGAATTTTACAGTCTTGGCCTGGGCGAACTATACAATATTTCGTCGATGACAGGCTCGGGCACAGGCGAACTGCTGGACGAGGTGGTAAAACACTTCGACGATGAACCGATGGAAGAAAACCAGCTGCCTAAGTATGCTATCGTAGGCCGGCCTAATGTGGGCAAGTCCTCGATCATTAATTCGCTGATCGGGAAGGAGCGTAATATTGTTACGCCGATCGCTGGTACTACGCGGGATTCTATCCATATCCACTACAACCAGTACGGGCATAATTTTATGCTGATAGATACTGCGGGTTTGCGTAAAAAAACAAAGGTTAAGGAGAACATCGAGTTTTATTCGGTTATGCGTACCATTAAGGCGCTTGAAGAAGCCGATGTAGTGATCCTGATGATAGATGCTGTAGAAGGGATAGAGTCGCAGGACATCAATATTTTCCATTTGGCCGAGAAGAATAAAAAAGGTGTGGTGATCGTGGTAAACAAGTGGGACCTGATCGAAAAGAATAACAAAACCATTAAGGTTTTTGAAGAGCAGATAAGAGATAAGATAGCCCCGTTTACCGATGTGCCTATCGTGTTTACTTCAGTTACCGAAAAACAACGTGTTTTAAAGGTAATTGATACCGCCAATATGGTTTACCAGAACCGGGCGCGTAAAATACCCACATCTAAGTTAAACGAGGTGCTGCTGCCGATCATTGAAAACTATCCGCCGCCGGCTATCAAAGGCAAATACGTAAAGATCAAATACATTACGCAGATAGCGGGCACCTCGCCGATGTTTGCTTTCTTCTGCAACCTGCCGCAATATGTAAAAGAGCCTTATTACCGCTTTATTGAAAATAAGATAAGGGAAAACTTTGATTTTTCGGGCGCGCCGGTGCAGGTGTGGTTTAGGCAGAAGTAATCAATTTTGTTATTGCGAGGAGGAACGACTGCCTGTCCCGAACTTGTTTCGGGAAAGCAATCTCGTTGCATGCAAAGTGTAAACGCCCGACGAGATTGCCGCGCTACGCTCGCAATGACACTGTATTATGAAATTCGAAATCACTCTATCGCAGCTACCGCTTTCTTAAAAGTCGGATCATTGGTATTTATCGTTTTAAAATAGGCGTTTTCACCCCATTTGAAACGGCCGGCGAAGGCTTTGAGGGCTGTTTTTATCATCGGGCGGGAAACAAGCAGTTCGTGCGAATCCATTTCCCTGATGGTTTGCGAGGCATACAGTATAAACTTATCAAACTCATCATCACTAACATTATAGCGCTTTACAAAATCATCCGCGGAAGCGTACTTATTTAAAACCGGAAGAAGTTTATCGATCGTGTATGCGGTAAATAACTGCTGGTCGCTCATATCCTGTACAAGTTCGCTGTTGTCGCTAGTATCGGCCGGTACAAAAATATCCGGCATGATGCCGCCACCGCTGTAAACCTCGCGGCCTTTTAAGGTATGATAGGGCGAGTGCTTGCGGAAAACGCTGTCCTTCAGGTTGTTTTGCGCCGAAAAAAACTCGCCCTTGCGCATACGCTGCGCTATTTCATTGCGGTAATCACCCACGCCATTTTTATACGACTTTTGGATCGACCTTCCCGAAGGGGTGTAATATCGTGCTATGGTTAAATTAACGGCCGAGCCGTCGCCAAACCCGAATTGTTCCTGTACCAGGCCCTTACCGAATGAGCGGCGGCCAACAATTGTGGCACGGTCAAGGTCCTGCAGTGCGCCGGCCAGTATCTCGCTTGCCGAGGCAGAATATTCGTCTATCATTACAGCTAATTTGCCTTCCTGAAACATACCCGAATCGGTAGAGAAATAGTCTCTACGTTCTTCATGCATGCCCTTGGTATAAACGATCAGCTTGTTTTTTGTTAAAAATTCATCGGCCAGCGCGGTGGCTGCATTGAGATAGCCGCCGCCGTTCTCCCTGATATCGAGCACCAGCTTTTTAAGGCCCTGCGCCTTAAGCTTAGTTAATGCCACACGAAAATCGGCATCAGTAGTTAAAGCGAATTTACTGATCTTAATATAACCCAGTCCCGGCGAGATCATGTAAGCCGCATCGATGCTGCTTAGGTCAACATAGCCGCGTTTTAATGTGTACAATTTTAAAGCCGGGGTATTTGGCGCAGATACGGCAAATACCAGTTCAGCATCCTTATCGCCCCGGAAGGCTTTGTCGACCCGGGCAGCTGTTAGTTTGGTGCCCGAAAATTTTTTGCCGTCAACATTGATAATGCGGTCACCGGCTATTAGCCCCGCCTTAGCGGCCGGTCCGCCCGGGTATATCTGCGTGATCACCAGTGTGTCGCGCAGCAACTGGTAGCCCAGGCCGATGCCAGTGAAGCCACCCTCGAGCCGCTCATTGATAGATTGCGCCTGCTGGGGCGGCAGATACATCGAATGCGGATCGAGGTTTTGGAGCAGGCTGTTTACCGTTACGCCTTCAACGCTATCCACATTTACCGAGTCGACATAGTTATGTTTCACCAGGGTTAAAACCTTTGATATTTTATCGTTCCCCGAAAGGGAAAATCCGAGGGAACGGCCGGTAAGGGTATTATCGCTGATGAGCAAGCCAATAGCTATCCCAAGCAGCAATAATATAGAGGTCCTGAAGACGATGCCGGCCGTTTTTTTCATTGTTTCTTACTACAAATCTAATAAATTGTTCAGTCAGATATGAGACGCGAGATGTTAGATATGAGATTATTATTTAAAATTTACACTTTGTAAATATTAATACGAGACCTGCAGGTATTTTGATACAGTGTTTGCGGTTGATTTGAATAAATATTTATATATAGCTTGTTTCCTTGTAAAAGGCCGAAAGGACGAGGATGGCACAGACCTTGCATGTGGGGTGCTGGAACAAGTTCAGCATGACGATTGGGCGGTAGGGTATTATCTCAAATCAACAACTTCCACACCTTTATGGGCTTTTACATCAAAGATGAATGTATTATCGGGCACGGAAATGTTTGGGACGAAACTTTTTAATGTATAGGTATAGCGATTGCCGTTTTTGTCGAATATCAGGGCGCTGTATATCTGTTTTTTTGCTTTGTCGATATGTAGCCGTACTTTAAAAAACGGCTTTTTGATGTCTTCGGGTGTGAGGTCGATCTCCTGGTAAACTTTCCCGCCTGCTTTGGTTTCGCCGTTGTAGATGTATTTATAACCATGTTCATAAATGGTGAACACCTGGGCAGGGTTCAGGCCTTCGCCGTTGCTGTTTGCGTTGTTTACCTGTACCTCTTTATCTTTTTTCAAATAGGTCCATTGCGTCCTGCCATCGCAGATGATCTCCTGCACTACCTCCGGGTTGCCTGATGCGTCGGGGCTATAGAGGGAAACCTTGAATTTATTACTTTTCGACCGGGTGATTAACGTGCCGTTCTGCGTTTCTTTTACGCCGGCCTGCGGGCTTTCAAGGGTAAAGGTAAAATCGGTTTTTATAGCGTCGTAAGTGCGGTATTTTTCGCTTACTTTATTTAAGATAGCCCTGGCGGCGGCATCTTTTTGCGCAAGCGCAGCTGTAACTGTTGTTAAAATTAATGCGGAAAATATAGTAAGTTTCTTCATAGTCAGCTTGCTGTGCTCAATTTTGGTTCGTTTGAATGGCTTAAGGATAATAGGTTTAATTGTTAGATTGTTTTTGGAGTGTCTCGAGGTGGCGCTCAAGGCTGTATTCGTCGGGGTATAAAACTTCACGGGCCTTGCTGCCTTCGAAAGGGCCTACGATGCCTGCTGCTTCCAGCTGATCGATGATACGCCCGGCGCGGTTATAGCCCAGCTTCATTTTACGTTGTATGAGCGAGGTTGACCCCTGCTGGTGCATGACGATAAGGCGTGCCGCTTCTTCGAACATAGGGTCGCGGTTGTCCGGGTCAAATTCTTTCGTACTGCTGCTTTCGCCTTCGCCCACGTATTCGGGCAGCAGCATAGCCGACGGGTAGCCACGCTGGTTGCCAATGAAATCGGATATTCGTTCAACCTCATGCGTATCCACAAAGGCGCACTGCAGGCGTATCAAATCGCTGCCGGTTGAAAGCAGCATATCACCGCGACCGATCAGCTGGTCGGCGCCGCCGCTATCGAGTATGGTACGCGAGTCGATCTTTGACAGTACCCTGAAAGCCAGCCTCGACGGGAAGTTGGCTTTAATGGTACCCGTAATAATATTAACGGAAGGCCTTTGCGTGGCAATTACCAGGTGAATACCTACCGCACGTGCCAGCTGCGCGATACGGGCTATCGGCATTTCAACCTCTTTGCCCGCGGTCATCATCAGGTCGGCGAACTCGTCAATTACGAGCACTATAAATGGCAGATATCGGTGTTTTTCGGGATCGCTTATCTTGCGGTTTACAAATTTTTGATTGTATTCTTTCAGGTTACGCACACCGGCATCTTTTAGCAGGTCATAGCGCTGATCCATCTCTATACACAGCGAATTGAGCGTATTAACCACCTTTTTGGTATCGGTTATGATCGCATCGGCCTCATCGGGCAGTTTGGCCAGAAAATGGCGCTCTATCTTACGAAAAAGGGTCAACTCCACCTTTTTAGGGTCGACCAGCACGAATTTCAACTCGGCGGGATGTTTTTTGTATAACAACGAAACCAATATCGCATTGATACCTACAGATTTACCTTGCCCTGTTGCACCGGCAACCAGCAAGTGCGGCATTTTGGCCAGGTCGGCAATGAACACTTCGTTTGATATGGTTTTACCCAGTGCGATGGGCAGGTCCATGGTAGTGTTCTGGAATTTTTCGGTCGCCAGTACCGAGCGCATGGAAACCATTTCGGGGTTTTGGTTAGGTACCTCAATCCCGATGGTTCCTTTACCCGGCATCGGGGCAATGATACGTATACCCAGGGCAGCAAGGCTCAGCGCGATATCATCTTCCAGGTTTTTTATTTTGGAGATCCGCACGCCGGGGGCGGGAATGATCTCGTACAAAGTAACCGTTGGGCCTATTGTGGCCTTTATCTTATCAATTTCAATGTTGTAATGATTCAGCGTTTCAACGATTTTGTTTTTATTGGCAGCCAACTCGTCGGAGTTAACGTTTATTTTGTTTGAACCGTAGTTTTCGAGCAGATCAAGCGGCGGGTATTTATAGGATGCGAGTTCGAGCGTATGGTCGTAGGTACCAAACTCTTCTACAAGGCTGTTGGCTTTTTCGTTGTCGTCCTGTTCGATATTTAAAACAGGGGTAGGGCGGCTTACACCGACTGTAAGCGGTATCTCGTTTTCAAATTCGGGTTCGTTGCCTTCAGCCCCGGGATCGGGGGTCAAAACCAGCGGCTCGTGGGCGGCCGGGTTTTGCACGGGAGCACCGGGGCGAATAATATTCACCGGGCCATCTTTTCCATTACGGCCGGCCCATTCAACGGGCAATGAAATTTCTTCATCCACCAGGTCAACAGGTTCGGGAACTATGGTGCCTGCCTCTTCAGCTGCAACCAGTTTTTCGCTGCGTTTTGGCAGTTTAAAATCAATATTGTAGGCAATTACAAGCACGGTGAGCGCGGCGAACAGTAATATGCCGCCGGTGCCGGTTTCGCCTATCTGGGCGTCGAGCAGGCGGTTGGTCCAGTAACCAAAACCACCCTCAAGGTAATTGGGCACATCCGACACAAAGGCATGGGCAAAGCCGATGGTTACCGAGATAAATACCAGGCCGAAAAAAGAATAAGCCAATGTTCTGCTGATGGAGAACAGCCTGATCCTGAACAACAGCCGGTACCCGATAATGAAAAATACAAAGACAAACAGGAAGGACGCGATGCCGAACCACTCATAAATAAACTGGTTTGAAAGCAAGGCGCCGAATTTGCCCAGCCGGTTTAAAACAACGGGGTTTTTAACGCCGCTGGTCATCAGCTCCTGGGTGGTTTTAAACAGGTTATGCCAGCCGCCGTTCGCTGCCGAAACATAGCTTTGATCCTCCTGCCAGGTGAAGAGGTACGAGGTAAAGGCAACCAAAAAATAAAGGGATAGTAACAGGAAAAACAGGCCTGTTATTTTCATGAGCCTGCTGTCGTCAAAATCAAAACTCCGCGATTTTTCGGGCTTTTGTTTTACCGGGCGATCCTTTTCAGTTTTTGACGAGGATTGACGGGGCTGATTTTCTTCCTTAAAGTTATTTGATCTGAATTGATTTCCTTTTACCGGCATCCTGATGTAACCCTCATATTGTGCAAATATAAAGTTAATAGATTAAACAACTTATTTAGCCCGAATTTTTAAATTTTTAGTATTATTGATTTGCCATAATAATACGGTATAGATTTGATAGTTATATCCGGCAGTATTTTTTCGTCAAAACGGGGCAGTAAATCGCATATCAATGAGCGTTGAACAACTGGAACAGTACATCACCACAGCCGACCTTGGCGCGCTGAACAGCCTGCTTGCACAGCAGCCCGCGCTGGCAAAAAGCCGTACCAGCCACCAGGTTTCGCCGCTTATGTTATCCTGTTATTATAAAAAGCCCGAAGTGACCAGCCTGCTGCTTAAATACCTGGATGAGATCAACTTATTCGAAGCTTCGGCGGCGGGCAAGTTCGATGTGGTAGCGCATTTGGTATACAATAATCCGGAATCTATAAATGCTTATGCCGAAGACGGGTTTACCGCGCTGGGGCTGGCCTGTTACTTCGGACAGTATGAAGTGGCGCGTTACCTGGTATTGAAGGGCGCGGATGTAAACCTTCCGTCGGACAATGGTTTTGGTGTTTATCCTATTCATTCCGCTGCAGCGGGAAATTATACCCAGATCGTGCGGATGCTGATCGAGGCGAACGCGCTGGTAAATGTAAAACAGCAGGCCGGGTCGACACCATTACATGCTGCTGCGCAGAACGGCAATATCGACCTGCTGATCCTCTTGCTGGAGCATGGCGCCGATGTAAACGTACGCATGGAAGGGGGCAAGCTCCCCGCCGACCTGGCCCGTGAAAAAGGTTTTGTTGAAATAGCGGAAGCTTTGGTTTAGGGGTGGAGATTAGTGATTGGAGATTAGTCCGAAAAGTCAGTAAAGCCCGGAAGTCGAAAGAAGCTGCCACCGGTGTTTCGGTAAAATGCCTTATGTTAGAGGTTGGCAATTGCGTGAGATTGGGCAATATTCCGGCCGCAGATCAATCAGCGAAATCGGAAATCAAATAAATCAGCGGTCAAAAAAATAGCCAGGGACCTCTCCCCGGCTACAACGAAACCTATTGTAACTATTAAACTTAACTAAAACTTTAAGCTTTTTCTTTTTTACGATATTGTTTTTGTAAAAGTTTCGTGTTATATTCGTTTTATAAAAAAAAATCCCCAAACCTCGCGCCGGGGACTTTTCGATTTGATAAATTATTGATGAGCAGGGCGCTCAATGAGTTCGTTTATACGGCATGTATTTATTTTAGGTTACGGTTTTTTTAAAAAAAATCAAATTTTTAAAAAACATGACTGGAACCGATAGATACTACATACGCTCGGACCACGAATTCATCTATTCGTTATCATATAACACCTGGCATATATTGCAATAAAAACTCCTGCGGTTACTTTTACCGGTATTGCCCCGGAGGAAGGGTACATGATCGCGGGGGCAGAGTTTTTTGTTGTAAGCAAGCCAGTGTTTTTTTAAGGTGAATTCTTTTTTCCATTCCAGGAAATCGAAACTGTAATTAACCGCTTCGGCCACCAGCTCTTTTAGTTTTTCCGGCGGCAGCTGACCTACCCGGCTCAGCGGGTGGATGCGGGTGCGGAACAGGACTTCGTTTTTTATGATATTACCGACGCCCGAAAATAGCTGTTGATCCATCAGCGCGTCGCAGGCCAGCAGGGCAGGTTTTCCTTTTAGTTTTTGGATAGCTTTTTTGGCGCTCCAGATCGGGCTTAAAACATCGGCCGACCAATCGTAGACATCGTCCAGGGGTTCTTCGATCACTTTGATGGAACAGGCATAAAAATTCAGTTCGCCGTTTTCAAACTGCAGGTGCAGGCGGGGCGGTTTGCCGGACGGCTCATTGATGCGGTACGAGCCAAACAGCATAAAATGGATGCGGATAGTAAATCGCGGAAAGCAGATCAGGAAATGTTTCCCCCAGCTTTTGAAGCCGGTTAAAGTTTGGCCCGCAAGTATTGTCGCGTCGAGTGCTTTGGTATTGCCGACCGCTTCAATTACGCACCGCCCGGCGAATTGTTGTACAGCCTCTTTTAAAATGACGATCGAAGGACCTTCAGGCATGTTAATTTTTAGGTAATACCGGCAAGAATTGCGCCAGTGACTCAGCCTGAGTCTTTATTAATTTAATCTTATTAAGTTAAAAAATATATTTATAGGATTTTAATTTTCGTATTAATATAATTTCACATACCTTTACGTTGCGAATCCTAACTACCTATTGAATTATGCCCATTAAACCCGAACTTAAGTCGGTAATTGAGGAAATTACCTGCCCGGTGCACCACCAGCACCCGGTACTTACCGTTGGCCACGACGACAGCATTAAACTAACCTGCTGCTGCGCCGAATTTAAAGTGCAGTGCTTTCACCTGTTAAAGAAATTTTTAAACACGCAGGATGACAGCAAGGATTTAAAAAAATAACCCTGTTTTATTTATCCAGTGGTAAGGTAAAGTAAAAAGTGGAGCCTTTGTTTACTTCGCTTTCGGCCCATATTTTACCGTTATGGCGCTGTATGATCTCGGCACTAAGGTAAAGGCCGATACCAAAACCTGAGATATATTTGGTTTGCGGACTTTCGGCCCTGAAATAACGTTCAAACAGCTTATCCATATCCTGCCGCTTTATGCCGATACCTTCGTCGTGTACGCTTACCTGTGCCATATTGCCGGTCACTCTGCAGTTAATTGTAATGGTTTTGCCCTTTGCCGAGTATTTAACCGCGTTGCTAAGCAAATTAATGATCACCGATCCGATCTTATCCTGGTCGGCATGTACAGTTATCGGTTTTTCGATAATGCATTCCAGGTTATGGCCCGGCCCGGTTTGCCTGATCTCTTCGGTCATGGCAAGCACCAGCTCGTTAAGCATAAAATCGTGCTTGTCAAGCAATATCTTACCCGACTCCAGCCTTGATACGTTCAGGAAGCCGTTGATCATAGTTCCCATGCGGCGTACCTGTATGTTTACTTTATCAAGCGCGCCCGAAACGAAATTATCCTGCTCTTTTAATGCCTTTGCATGCAGCATCTGCACGTAGGCGCTCAGCGAGGTCAGAGGTGTCTTCAGTTCGTGGCTAACCATCCCGATAAAATCGTTTTTGCGCAGTTCGTCAAACTTTTGCTCGGTAATGTCCAGCACGGCGCCCACAAAGCGGGTGGGGCGGTCGTTCTCATCAAAATAGGTTTTACCCTTTGCGCGCACCCAGCGTACTTTATCATCCTCAACGCCCACGGTGCGATATTCCACATCATAATCGCCGTTGCTTATGGCTTTAACGAAAACATTGTTGATGATCTCAACCACACGGTTCCGGTCATCGGGGTGCAGGCCGGTTATAAAATCTTTCTCGTAGGTAACGATGTCCGAATGGCTTATCCCGAAAAGGTTACGGCAGCGTTTATCCCATTCCATGGTACCCTTTATAAGATCCATGTCAAAAGTGCCCAGCTCAGCGGCTTTAATAGCCAGTTTTAGTTTGTCTTTTTCGCGCTCAAGATCGTGCCTGGCGTTCACCATTTCGGTCACTTCGAACACAAAAACCAAAATACCGTCGACATTACCGGCGGCGTTATACCTTGCCTGGTAAATGAAATTAAAATAGCGGTCTTCAACTTCGCCGCCATCATGACGCGCCAGGGGGATAAGCAGCCCGTTGCCTTCAAATGTTTTCCCGGTTTGGTAAACATCCTGCAAAATGTCCCAAATGGGCTGGCCTTTTACTTCGGGCACGGCTTCCAGTAATGGTTTGCCCACCAGCTGGCGCCCGGGAAAAAGCTGCTGGTAAGGGTCGTTAACCAATTCGAAAACCATGTTGGGCCCGTCAAGCACACAAATGCCTGCCGGCGCCTGCACCAGGAAGCTTTTGAGGCGGTCACGCTGTCTTAGCGCTTCGGTTTGTGCCTTCTCAAGGTCCTGCTTGGCTTTGGTAAGCTCGTCAAGCGCTTTGATCTTTGATGTGGTTTCGTTACACACCACCAGTATGCCGCCGTGCCCGCCCGAGTCGTCGTGTATGCGGCTGTAGCTGAACGTCCAGTACACATTTTCGAGCTTGCCGTTGCGGTAAATAGGTATCAGCTGGTCCTCGCTCCAGGTTGACGGGCCGCCCGTTATCACCTGGTCGATCAGGGGTTTTATTACCGGCCAAATCTCGGTCCAGCACTCTTCGCCGCGCTGGCCCAGGGCCGAGGGGTGTTTTCCCTCGCGCCCTAAGCTGGGACGATAGGCGTCGTTGTAAAATTGTACAAGGTCGGGACCCCACCAGATAAACATGGGGAAACGGGAGTTTAATATAATGCCAACGGCGGTCAGTAAGCTTTGCGGCCAGGTATCGGGCGTACCCAATACGGTTTTCGCCCAGTCGAACGACCTGATGCGTTCGCCCATTTCGCCGCCGCCTTCCAGACATTGGTGATACGTTGTTTTAATACTGTCCGCTTCGGGCATACATCAAATGACTGGTTTAAGGCAAAATTAAAAATACAGGGCTTATTCCCAAACAAATTAGCCTCTTAAAAAGGTTTAATGCGTAAAAAAAGATAATGTTTTAAGAAAGTTTAAAATTAACTTCAAGGAAAATAAGTTTTGGCAATGTTTTTGATTTACGTTTTGAAATTTAATTAATAACTAATTAAACTTACTGACATGAATACATCATCGACAAACATATACCCCATTGAGGGATTCAATCTTAACTTTAATACCACCTACAAAGGCGACGAGATAACACTGAGCATTGTATCGGATAACGACCGCTTTACCGTACTGCATAACGATAAAACCATTGGCCATATTAAGGTGGGCAGCATCAGGCATACCTGGTACGTGGTGGATAGTAATTATACCCCGCCATACCTGGTTGACGAGATAGGCAACCGCATTGCTGCGCAATACCGCATGGTTATAGCTGCCTGATGTGCCAGGTGGTACAGAGGTCACGCGTTCATGCTTTGTGTACCTCAGCATGACAGGCCTTTAAATTTTTCACCTTATCGTATCAGCCGGATGATCCGACGACCGACGTGAGCCGGACGCCCAGGTCATCCGGCTTTTTTGTAGATAATCCCACTGTAACCCGCAACGACTGGCGGATAGAGTCAACCATCTTCACAACTATAAGTTGTTAAGATTTTTTTGCTTTTTTTAAACCGCTTTTTAATTTCGAACTGAATTAGCCGAAACTTGGTTTGCATTCCCTGATTGGCAGCCAGCTTTACGGTCGTTGTATTTTATCGTTAATTATCTAACACTGATTGAAGATGAAAAACAAGGATTTTGCAATTGCCTGTTTAAAGGCGGTGGAAAAAAAGCACAAAAACTATTTTGATTCAGCCAACCTGGATATTATGACGTGTGTGAAGATCAAGGGCAGCAACCTGGTGAGTGTACATGTTACCAATAACGCTATCCCGTTTAACATACAGTACGATATTGAGGAAATGTTTTGGCGCGACTAAATTTTATTATTGTAACTTTATTTACAATATCGCGGGGGCGCTATCGTTGCTTATTATATAAGCCGAAACGTTACTGCCGCTGCTGCCCGTCACCGTCACGGGCATTTTTGTTTTTTGGGCTTTGCTTTTGTCATCCGGGAGCGTAGCGAAGGTATGGGAAATTGCAACGGTCGATTTGCCCGAGCTAAGGAAAAAAATGCAGGCCATCTTTAATGGATTGGAGGACTGAGTTGTTTTTTACTTTCCGCTGTGCAAGCTACAAATTTCTTTACAAGTACAACCCTGACAAATTTTTTGCCAGCGTTCGGGGGTGTTCAGGGGTGTATCACACTGTATCATCTGTATCACACTGTATCAAGTGTATCACCTGTATCAGCTGTATCACCTGTATCTCTTTCACAAAATGATACACTTTAAGGCGAAAGGTAAAAGGTAGGGTTTACAGAATCAGGTTCCTGGCGTACCAAACTGCAATATAAAGGCCGAGCCGATACCGCTGGTGGATTGTACTTGTATATTGCCCTTGTGTAGCAGCATAATTTGCTTGCACAAACTTAGCCCTATGCCGCTACCGGCCTTGCGGGTGCTAAAAAAGGGGATAAATATTTTGTCGAGCAGTTCCGGGGGCATGCCCATGCCATTGTCGGCTACTTTTACCAGGGTTTTGTTGTTGGGTTGTACCTCCGCGGTTAGAGTGATGCGCGGCTCATCGCGCTCCTTTACGGCTTCAACCGCGTTTACCAGCAGGTTGATCATCACCTGCTCGATAAGGTTAAGGTCGGCCTCGATGGCCAGGGTGGGGTCGCGCAGGATGATCTCCAGCTCAATATGCTTTTTCTCAAACGTGGGCCGCATCAAACTGTTGAGCGTTTCGAACAGGTTGCGTACCAGTATTTTGGTGAGATCAAGCCTGGTTATTTTATTGAGGCTACGGTAACTCTCGGTGAATTTAAGCAGCCCTTCGCTGCGCCGCTTTATGGTGTCGATGCCGAGTTCCAGGTCTTCCAGTTGGCTGCTTACGGGGCTGTTTTTTATCTCGGGGCTTTGCAGCCTGTTCTTCAGCGTATCCGCCAGCGACGAGATGGGCGCAACGGAGTTCATGATCTCGTGCGTCATTACATTGAGTAGCTTTTGCCAGGCCTTTGATTCGGTTTCGTCGAGCGCTTCGCTTACGTTCTGGAAAGCTACCAGCTTGTAAACTTTTTCGTCGCTGCGGAGCATGCTGGCGGTCACCAATATTTTTACCAGCTGCTGGTTGCGGGTGATGGTGATGATCTTTGCGTCGCCGGGCTTTAACTTGATGATCTCGTTATACAGGCCCTCTTCGCGTTTCTCGAGCGAATGGATGGTTTTTAAATAGGGCACCCCAATCAGCTTTTTGAAGGCTTCATTTATCCAGCCGGTTTCGCCGTTCTCCTGCTCGTACGACAGGATGCCGGTATCCACCAGCTCCAGTATTTTTTGCAGGTAATGATATTGCGTTTCGCGTTCGCGGCTGATAAGTTTAAAGGTGGTGTTGATCTCGTTAAAACCCTTGCGCAATGGCTTTAGTTCGGTAGGGGCCTTCCGCACATCAAAATGCCGCGAAAAATCACGATAATGGATGGATTCCACAAACTGGCTTACCTCGTCCTGCGCTTTTTTCTGGAAACGTATCAGGTCAATTACCTCAAACACGCACAGCGGAACGGTGATCGCAAGGAATAAAATATACTCGCGTGCAACAAGCACCAGCGCCGATGTTGCCGTTAGCGTAGCAAACAGGATGAGTACACGCAGCACCAGCCGCCATTCGTATCGCTTAAATATCATATTTGCTTAGTCTGCGGTATAGGGCGGTGCGGGTTAACCCGAGCTCTTTAGCGGCCCGGGTAATATTACCGTTGTGCTTGTCAATTACCCGTAAAATGGCATTTTTTTCCATCAGGCTTAACGGGATATTGTCGTCGTCGGCAACAATGTCCTGCGAGGTTTCTAAGATAGAAAATATCAGGTCGTCTGCCCTCAGCACAGACTCATCGGCCATTATAACGGCCCTTTCAATAGTGTATTGCAGTTCGCGTACATTGCCCGGATAGTTATACGACTTAAGTTTTTGCAGGGCAGCCAGATCGAAATCCATAGCCGCTTTCAAATACTTAGCCGCGTAAAGCTTGGCAAAATGGCGGGCCAGTATCACTATATCCTCATTGCGCTTGCGCAGCGGGGGCATATTGATCTCGACGGTGTTGATGCGATAGATCAGATCCTTGCGGAAACGGTTTTCGTTTGCTAATTCAGACAGCGGCAGGTTGGTGGCACATATCAGGCGTATGTCGATATCCAGGGCCTTGTTGGTGCCCAGGCGGGTTACCTGGCGGTTTTGCAAAACGGTTAACAGTTTGGCCTGCTGCTGCAGGGATATATTGCCGATCTCGTCAAGAAACAGGGTACCGCTATGTGCATCCTCGAACCGGCCGGAGCGGTCTTCGCGTGCATCGGTATACGCGCCTTTTTTGTGTCCGAACAACTCGCTTTCAAACAGCGTATCCGTCAAAGCGCCCACATCGACCTTTATAAATGGCTGAGCGGCGCGTAACGAACGTTCGTGAATGGCTTTCGCCATCAGGTCCTTGCCGGTGCCGTTTTCGCCCAGCAGCAGGATATTGGCATCGGTAGGGGCGATCTTATTTACTTTATAAAAAATATCCTGCATCACATCTGATTCGCCCAGGATTGACTTTTCGCCGGCAGTGCTTTTTACAGATGACTTATTGGTTTTTACGCCTTCCTTCTTATCCAGCAGCTGTTTTATGGTTTCTATCAACCGTTCGTTATGCCATGGCTTTACAATGAAGTCGTTGGCGCCCTCTTTTAATGAGCGAACCGCGAGGTCTATATCGCCATAAGCAGTGATCATGATCACACATACATCCGGCTTCCATTCCTTGATCTTGCGCAGCCAGTACAGGCCCTCGTTGCCGGTGTTAATGGCGCTGTTGAAGTTCATATCCAGCAACACGATGTCAACCTGGTTACGCTGCAGCAGCCAGTTCACGTTTTCGGGATTTTTTTCGGTGATCACCTCGTGCGCTTCTGTTTTAAGCAAAAGCTTAACAGCGGTAAGCACGTCCGGGTCGTCGTCAACAATTAAAACAGTCGCTTTTTTAAGTATCATTCTTTGTTAGTCATTGGTTATGGTCAATAGTCATTGGGCATTAGTCATTTGTCAATAGGTAGAGCATCGCCGGTAATATTGTAAATTTAAACGATAAGGGAATGACCCCAACTTCATACAGGTCTGCAATTTTAATGCTAAAAGCCCAATCAGCAATAAATATGAATAATAAATCACTATTATTAAACATCTGCTTTAAATACAATCCTATAAATCAACAAACTAATGAACAAAAGCCCAAATTAGTGAATCCCAATGCCCAACGACGAATGCCCAGTGACCAAAATCACATTGTATCATAACCGAACACATGATGTAACAGAAGCGAACGCCTCACAAGGATATTTGAAGTTTAAAACGCTGAAAAACAGGTGTTTAATTTGTGGCATATCTTTTTATAACCAATAGCATAATCATCACTAACTAAAATATAAAGAACTACAGTGGACAGAGTAATTGAAAAAAAGACCTGGAATACCAAACGACTATTAACCATTGGCGGTATAACCGCCCTTGTTTTGCTAATTGCCGGAAGCATTTATTTTACATCGGGCAAAAGCAAGCTGGATGTTGATACCGAACGCCTTACCATAAGCGAAATTAAAAAAGGGCCTTTTCAGGAGTTTATCCCGGTTAACGGCGTTGTAATGCCGCTTACGACCATTTACCTCGATGCATCCGACGGTGGCCGGGTTGAAGAAAAATATGTTGAAGACGGAGCCCACCTGAAAAAGGGCGACCCGATTTTACGTCTGTCAAATACCGACCTCGAATTGAGTTTGGCTACCCAGGAAACCAATGTATACGGTCAACAAATTCAAATGCAGATATCGCATAACGCCGCCCAGCAAAATACCATATCAAAGCTTCAAAATATGGCCGATGTGGAAAATACTTTCAGAGATGCTGAAAGGGTTTACAAACTGGATAAGAATCTTTACGATAAAAAGGCAATTGGCCTGCAGGAATATCAGCAGGCTGTAAATACTTACCAGTACCAGTTGCAAAAAAGAAAGTTAACCAGGCAGATTTTAACTCAGGACACTGCACTTGTAAAACAGCAGGAAGGCCAATCACATGAGCAAATCGCTCAAATGAAAAGCGCGTTGAATATGATGCGTAAAAAAGTGAGCGACCTTACGGTGAGGGCGCCTATCGAGGGCCAGCTGACCTCGTTTGACGCTGAAATCGGACAAACTAAAACAAAAGGGGAACATTTGGGACAAATTGACGTCTTATCAGGTTTTAAGGTGAGAGTGAGCGTGGAGGAGCATTATATATCGCGCGTTTTTACCGGTTTGAAAGGCGATTTTCAGTTTGCTGATAAAACTTATCACCTGGTCATAAAAAAAGTGTTTACGCAGGTTGTAAACGGGCAGTTCCAGGTGGATATGGCATTTGTGGGGCCCACACCAACCGGTATAAGAAAGGGGCAGACCCTGCAGGTACGCCTTGCTTTGAGCGACGAAACAACCGCGCTGCTACTGCCTAAAGGCGGATTTTACCAGCAAACAGGCGGTAACTGGATATTTAAAGTTAGCGATGACGGGAAAAAAGCTTATAAAGTTGATATACAGATTAACCGTCAGAGCCCTGATTATTATGAGCTGATGTCTGGGTTAAAAGAAGGTGATAAAGTGATCACCTCAAGTTATGAAACATATGGCGACATACAGGAACTGGTACTGAAGAAATAGGGAACGAACGACACAAAAAAGACACATGAAATAAGGATTAAGGATCGAATTTCAAATAATTCACTAAATCACTAACTCACTAATTCAATAATTAATTTAACATGATAAAAATTACAGATCTTGAAAAGTTTTACCGTACAGAGGAGGTAGAAACCATTGCTTTAAATAAGCTGTCGATCGAAGTTAAAAAAGGCGAGTTTGTTGCCATTATGGGCCCGTCGGGCTGCGGCAAATCAACATTGCTCAACATCCTGGGGATGCTCGATGACCCCGACAGCGGAAGCTACATTTTCAACGGTGTAGAAGTGGCCCATTTTACCGAGCGCAAACGCGCTGATCTGCGCAAGCATAATATCGGCTTCGTATTTCAAAGCTTTAACCTGATAGACGAACTGACTGTATTTGAAAACGTAGAATTGCCTTTGATCTACACTGGGGTGCCATCTGCAGAGCGGGTAAAACGTGTTGAAGAAGTGCTTGATAAAATGCAGATCATGCATCGCCGCAACCATTATCCGCAGCAGTTATCGGGCGGTCAGCAGCAGCGTGTAGCCATATCGAGGGCCGTGGTGAATAAGCCAAAACTGATACTGGCGGATGAGCCCACAGGTAACCTCGACAGCAGCAACGGTAACGAGGTTATGGAATTGCTGACCGATCTGAACGAACAGGGAACAACGATCATCATGGTAACCCACTCCGAACACGATGCCCGCTACAGTCACCGCATCATCCGCTTGTTAGACGGACAAACAGTGGTTGAAAACATTATGATCTAAACGCCCCACCAGGCGTCCGAACAGGCTTTAAGACAGTTTATAAGTTAAGTAGTTTAATGCCTCTGCTAACCTCCTCCAAACGGAGGGGTTAGCTTGAGTGTTGCCTTTACTTGAGTCTGAAAGTGGGAAAAACCCGCATCCGAAAGATACGTTCTGCAACCAATAAACTAAGCAACCAATAAAATGATACGAAACTATATAAAAACCGCCTACCGTTCTCTTTTAAAAAATAAGGGCTTTACGGTATTAAATGTATTAGGGTTATCATTAGGCCTGGCAAGCTGTCTGCTTATTATTTTATATGTTGCTGATGAGTTAAGCTACGACCGCTACAATACTAAAGCCGACAGGATATACCGCGTAAACGAAGACCTGAAGCTTGGCGAAAACAATGTGAATTATGCGGTATGTATGCCCCCTTTGGCACAGGCGCTAAAAAATGATTTCCCTTATGTGGAAAATACGGTAAGAATAAAAAACGCCGGCTCAATGCATGTTAAAAAAGGGATAAAAAATATCCTTGAAACTAAAATAGCGTTAGCCGACCCCTCGCTGTTTAATGTGTTTACCCTGCCTATGATCAATGGGAGCCCTGCAACGGCTTTGGCAGAGCCAAACAGCGTGGTAATAACCGAAAGCATCTCAAAGAAATACTTTAAACGCACCAACGTTGTCGGCGAAACATTAGAATTTAACGATACCTGGTACAAAGTTGCCGGTGTAATCCGGGATATACCGGCGCAATCGCATTTTAATTTCGACTTTTTTATCTCAATGTCTTCATATCCTGATAGCAGGTCACCCGAATGGCTAAGAAGTGATTATAACACTTATGTTTTATTTAAGGATGCGGACGATCATAAAAAGCTTGAAACAGCCTTGCCGGCTTTTTTGAACAAATACAGCGGGGAGCAAATGCAGGCACAGTTAAAAATGAGCATGGCCGCTTTTGAAAAGGGAGGTAGCTTTTTCAGGTTAAATTTAACTCCGCTAACGGACATCCACCTCAGGTCAAACCGTTCGGGTGAATTGGGGTCAAATGGAACGATTCAATATGTGTACATTTTTTCTGCTATCGCCCTGTTTATACTGTTGATCGCCTGCGTTAATTTTATGAACCTTTCAACCGCACGGTCCTCAAACAGGGCGCGGGAAGTTGGGGTACGCAAAGTACTGGGCTCTGCCCGGAAACATCTGGTAACCCAGTTTCTGACAGAATCAATAATGGTGACTTTTGCGGCTACCCTTATAGCCTTATTTGCTGCGGTAGCATTATTGCCGGCATTTAATCAGCTTTCAGGCAAAGCGTTATCTGTTTCAGCACAAACGCTTACATGGCTTGTTCCGGCATTATTGTTTATCGTTTTATTTGTCGGGGCAATGGCGGGTTCATACCCTGCCTTTTATCTTTCCTCATTTCAACCAATTGATGTATTAAAAGGTAAATTATCCGCAGGTTTTAAAGGCGGCGGGTTGAGGAACTTTTTAGTTGTTCTGCAATTTTCAATATCCATTTTCCTTATCATAGGCACGTTGGTTATTTACAACCAGCTAAAT
The DNA here is from genome assembly GCA_035568395.1 of Mucilaginibacter sp. Classification (GTDB taxonomy): domain Bacteria; phylum Bacteroidota; class Bacteroidia; order Sphingobacteriales; family Sphingobacteriaceae; genus Mucilaginibacter. The sequence continues at coordinate 638,342 of DATMOF010000002.1, forward strand.
TATATCCAAAACAAAAATTTAGGGTATAACCGTAACCAGGTTTTAATCATTCAAAACACATTTGAATTAGATAACCAGGCCAGGGTCTTCAAACAGGAGGTTAAGCAATTGCCCGGAGTAATAAACGCCACCTTAACCGGCTTTCTTCCCACATCTAACTGGAAAAATACGTCCATATTTTTTAAAGATGCAGCTTTTGATCAAAAAAAGGCCTTGTTTCCTCAAACATGGGAGGTTGACGAAGATTATATCAAAACACTGGACATGAAAATGGCTTTGGGCCGCAATTTTTCAAGCCAGATGTTAACAGATTCATCAGGTATTATCATTAATGAATCTGCTGCGAAGTTTTTGGGCCTTAAAGATCCGTTAAATAAACCGCTGTACAGATCAAACGGTGGTAAACAGGACATATCAAACTCAAAGGAGTATCATATTATAGGTGTTGTTAAAGATTTTAATTTTAGTTCTCTGCGGGATGTTATTAGTCCGATGGTGTTGGTGCTGGCTCAAAATAAGGGGGCGTTAAGTGTCCGGGTAAATACAACCGACGTGCCTTTTCTGCTATCTCAAATAAAACAAAGATGGAAGGCGCTTTCACCCAACGTGCAAATGAATTTTTCTTTTATGGATCAGGATTTTGATGCTTCATATCGTACTGAACAGCGGGTTGGGAAAATATTCATAGTGTTTACCTCATTGGCAATAATAATTGCCTGCCTCGGCCTGTTTGGTCTTGCCGCTTATGCTGCCGAACAACGCACAAAAGAAATCGGTATCCGGAAAATATTGGGTGCTAGCATAGCCACTATTGCCACTATGCTTTCTTTTGATTTTATAAAATTGGTATTTATCGCCATGCTAATTTCATTGCCTGCAGGATGGTTTTTGATGAATAAATGGCTTCAGGATTTTGCGTACAGGGTAAACATACAATGGTGGATTTTGGCGCTTGCAGGCCTTACAGCTATCCTGATCGCTTTTATTACCATAAGTTTTCAGTCAATAAAAGCGGCTTTATCAAACCCGGTAGAAAGTTTGAGAAGCGAATAGTTATATGAAAGATTGAGGATGCAAGGAAAAAGGTGCTTTTAGGATCTATTGATATCAAATGCAACGTTTGCGTCCAAAGTATAGTCTAATAACAACTGGAATTATTGTACCAAATCAAGAGTTATGATCAAAAACTATTTAAAAATTACCTGGAGAAATCTACTCCGGCATAAAGCCTTTTCATTGATAAATATCGCCGGTTTGGCAATTGGTATGGCCAGTTCGGCATTGATATTATTGTGGATACAGAACGAGGTGAGCTACGACCAGTTCCATGAAAAGAAGGATAGGCTATACTCTGTTTATAACCGTTCGGTTTTTGACGGCAAGCTATGGTGCTGGAATACTACCCCCAAGGCAATGGCTAAAACGTTGAAGCAGGATTATCCCCAAATTGAGGAAGTTGCCCGCACGAATAACAATAACTTTTTGTTCACCGTTGGTGATAAGCACCTGAATGTGCCCGGCTATTTCACCGACCCCGGGTTTTTAACCATGTTTAGTTTTCCGCTGGTTAGCGGGAATCCAAATACCGCTTTAAACACCATTAAAGACATCGTTATCACGCAAAAATTAGCCAAAAAGTTGTTTGGAAATGATAACGCGATGGGTAAAACCATAAAGATTGACAGTAACGCTTATTTCACGGTATCTGCTGTTATGCAGGATCTGCCGAACAATACCCAGTTTAAATTCGAATACCTGATGCCATGGTCGTACCTGAAAAAAATTGGCGGAGACGACACAGGTTGGGGTAATAACTCAATACAGACATGGGCGTTGCTAAAGCCTGGTGTCACCGAAGCCGAGGCAAATAAAAGTATCGTAAACATAACCAGGTCACACTCTGAAGTGAAGGATATTGACGTTTTTCTGCACCCGGCAAGTAAATGGAGGCTATATTCAAAATTTGACCAAAAAGGCAAGGTATCAGGAGGACGTATCGACACCATCAGGATATTTTCGCTAATAGCTGCGTTTATCCTCATCATTGCCTGTATTAATTTTATGAACCTAAGTACAGCGCGTAGCGAAAAACGCGCAAGGGAAGTAGGTATTCGTAAAGTTGTGGGCGCATTGCGCGGTTCGTTAATATCCCAGTTCCTGGGTGAATCCATTTTAATCGCGCTTATTGCCGGCCTGATCGCTATTGTAATGGTGCAACTTAGTTTATCCGGATTTAACCAGCTAACCGATAAGCAATTGTATATCCCGTACGGTAACCCCTGGTTTTGGCTAACCGCACTCTCGTTCATTTTATTTACAGGACTTATTTCCGGCAGTTACCCGGCGTTGTACCTATCATCATTCAGGCCGGTTAGTGTTTTGAAAGGCACCTTTAAAGCCGCTAATGCCTTAATTACACCACGTAAATTGTTGGTGGTCGTGCAATTTACATTTGCCGTTGTACTTATCGTTTGCACGATAATTATTCGCCAGCAATTGCAATATGCACAAGACCGCGAAACCGGGTACAAACGCGATAACCTGGTGTATGTGATGATGACCGGGAATGTAGAAAAGCAATACGCGCTGATAAAAAATGATTTGCTCGCCAGCGGTGCAGCAACTGCAGTAAGCAAAACCAGCGCTCCCATCACCCAGGGCTGGAGCGACAGCTGGGATTTCGCCTGGGATGGCAAGGACATAAGTAAAAAAATAGATTTTAATATGTTCAACACCGACGGCGACCTGGTAAAAACTATGGGACTTAAATTAATCGCCGGGCGTGATATTGATGTTAAAACCTACCCAACCGATTCGGTGGCGATGATTTTGAATGAAACCGCGGTGAAAACGATGGGATTTAAAAATCCCATCGGGCAAATCGTTAAAAGGCACAATGACGCCACGCATTTCACCAATTGGCACGTAATAGGCGTGGTGAAAGATTTTATCCTTCAGTCACCATACGAACCTGTAAAAGCAATGATCATCCAGGGCCCTAAATCGTGGTTTAATGTAATTCATTTTAAATTGAATAGTGCCCATACCACCGCTGAGAATTTAAAACTAGCCGAGAAAGTATTTAAAAAATTCAACCCCGATTATCCTTTCGAATACAATTTTATTGACCAGGATTATGCCAAAAAATTTGGCGATGAGCAGCGCATTGGCACATTAGCCAGCCTTTTTGCTGGCCTTACCATAATTATATCATGCCTTGGTTTATTTGGCCTGGCGGCTTATATGGCTCAAAACCGGATAAAGGAGATCGGTGTACGCAAGGTTTTAGGCGCATCGGTGGCTGGTGTAACAACCCTGCTATCCAAAGACTTTTTAAAGCTGGTAATGATCGGTTTCGCTATTGCTACGCCGATAGCCTGGTGGGCTATGCATAAATGGCTGCAGGGGTATTCTTACCGTATTTCGATAAGTATCTGGGTATTTATCCTGGCGGCTTTAATCACTATCATCATATCGTTAATAACGGTAAGCTTCCAGGCCATTAAAGCGGCGCTGGCTAACCCGGTGAAGAGTTTGAGGAGCGAGTAGTAGAAGTTTGCAGTAGGCAGTAGCAGTTAGCGGTAAAAGCGAATATTGAAGTCATTAATTCAATAATTGATTTATCATGATAAAAAACTATATCAAAACCGCATGGCGCAATTTGTTTAACAATAAGTTTTACAGCGCAATTAATATCATCGGCCTCACCGTCGGTTTGGCAGTTGGTTTACTCATCTTGCTTTGGGTCAATGACGAGTTGAGCTTTGACCGGTTCAATGCCAAGGCCGGTCAGACCTATAAAGTTAATGCCCGGATAGCGACCGGGACCAGCAGCGAGGTATGGGGAGCTGTGCAGGGACCTGTCGCCACTTATGCCTTAAAGGAAGTTCCGGGAGTTCAAAATGCAGTGAGGATAATTGATGATAATGATTACTCAGTATTCAGGTATCATGATAAATTATTAAAAGAAGATCGTGGAATGTTGAAATTTACGGAACCTTCACTGTTCAAAATATTCGATTTTAAACTGCTGAAAGGCAATGTTAATAATCCATTCCCAACAGATAAATCTATCATTATAACGCAAAGTACGGCTAAACGCTATTTTGGAGAAACTGACCCTATTGGGAAAATATTATTGGCCGACAATAAGGATAACTATGTAGTTGATGCCGTTATGGCTGATTTTCCCGAAAACTCCTCGATCAAAGCCGATATCCTGTTTTCAATAAATGTGCTGAAAAATCAATATAGCCCTAAGTATTCCTCGAAATCAATGGATGAAGATTGGGGCAATTATTTAATAGATACCTACCTGCAATTGCAACCCGGAACTTCGTTTAAGGCAGTTGAGGATAAACTTACTCAAATTCATGTATCACACGAGGCCGGTGCAAAATTATCAGACGGGCATTATATCCTTCAGCCGCTTACAAAAATACACCTTTATAATGCCGATGGCAGCTCATCGGCAATACAAACGGTTAACGTATTTGCTATTGTCGCTATTTTAATATTATTAATAGCTGCCATAAATTACATTAACCTTTCAACAGCGCGTGCCATGCTTCGCTCGAAAGAAGTAAGTGTCCGCAAAATTATTGGCGCTGAAAGAACGCAGCTATTTATACAGTTTATTATAGAAACTGTCCTGTTCTTTACCATATCGCTCCTTTTCGCATTCGGGATAATTGCATTGTTGATGCCGTTTTACAATGACCTGTCAGCCAAACAAATGCACTTCGATTTGCTGAATGGCGATGTGTGGAAGATAATTGGGTTCACCGTTGCAATAACGTTGGTAGCTTCGAGCATATACCCTGCTTTATTGCTTTCATCATTTAAACCTGTAAATGCGTTAAAAGGTAAACTTTCCCTCGGTTTGGGTAATGCTGTTTTCAGGAAAGTACTGGTGGTATGCCAGTTCGTTTTCTCGATAGGGTTGATCATCGGTACTTTGATCATCAATAGTCAACTTGATTACATACGTTCAAAAGAACTGGGTTTTGACAGATCCTACGTATTTTCAGTGCCTATGCGGAATATGGAAGGGCATTACATGGCGGCAAAAGGCGAATTGCTTAATCAATCTTCTATTCTTGGCGTTACTACCGCGGATAAGAATATTATAAACCAGAAAAGTGGTACCGGCGATACAGATTGGGATGGAAAAAATCCAAATGAGAGTTTTCTGATTAACTGGGGAAATATCGATAAGGATTTTATTCCTGTTTTTAAGTTGAAATTAGCTCTTGGGGCAAATTTTACGGGCGTAAAAACCGATTCAGCACATTTTATTTTAAACGAAACGGCAGTAAGGAACACCGGAATAAAAAACCCCATCGGTAAGCGGTTTAAACTGCATGGTGTAAACGGTATTATAATAGGCGTGGTTAAAGATTTTCATTTTGAATCCTTAAAGCAAAAAATTGAGCCTTTCATTTTTCAATACCGGCCGAATAGCTGGCAGCTCTTTGTTAAAACTACTGGTAAAGATGCGCCAAAAACCATAAATGCCGTCGAGACAATATGGAACAGATATAATCCAAACTTCCCCTTTGACTATACCTTCCTAGACCTGGCATATGACGGCGTGTACAAATCCGATCAGCGCACCGGCTCATTATTTAATGTTTTTGCAATAATAGCCATACTCATTTCATGTCTCGGTTTGTTCAGTCTTGCCACTTACACAGCGCAGGTAAAAGTGAAAGAAATAGGTATCCGCAAGGTTTTGGGAGCGAGTGTTGCCAGCGTCACGGCTATGTTATCAAAAGACTTTATAGCGTTGGTTATCCTTGCAATTATCATAGCAACGCCGATCGCCTGGTATGCCATGAATAAATGGCTGCAAGATTATGCATACCGCATCAGCATTCAATGGTGGGTATTTGCCGTCGCCGGGATAGCGGCTATAACTATTGCTTTTTTAACGATAAGTTTTCAATCCGTCAGGGCGGCTTTGGCCAACCCTGTGAAGAGTTTGAGATCGGAATAGCGATTAGAGGTTGGAGATCAGAGATTAGTTTGATTAGAAAAAAGGACTAATGACCAAATATCATGATAAAGAATTATTTCAAGACCGCGTGGCGGAACTTATGGAAAAACAAAGTTTTTTCGTTGATCAACTTACTTGGCTTATCGCTTGGCATGGCAGCCTGCCTGTTGATTTTGCAATACGTTAATTTTGAGCTTGGTTACGACCACTTCAACAACAATGCCCCGGATATTTACCGTGTTGTAAATGACCGTTACCAGAATAACAAGCTCATCCAACATGGTACGATCACTTATTCGGGTGTAAGTAAAGCGATGAAGGATGATTTCCCCGAAGTATTAAACTACACGAGGGTTTTGCCGGGTGGCAATCAAATTATAATTTATAATGATAAAAAACTATCGAAGATTGGTTCTTTGGCCGTGGACAATTCTTTCTTTTCCATGTTTTCTTATCCGGTTTTAGCGGGCGATCTTAAAACAGCGTTAAAGGATGCCAATACGGTAGTATTATCGGAGACCACAGCCCGGAAAGTGTTCGATATCAAAGTGGATAATTTTGATCCCTACGTAGGGAAACTAATAAAAGTATCGCAGGATACCTTCCCCTCAAAAGTTACCGCGATAATTAAAAATGTTCCCGAGAACTCCCTGTTGCAGTTCGATATGCTGCAATCGTATCAAACGATTATACACAGCTATGGATATAAGCAGGCGGATTATGACTTTACCGATTCCGATTTCTGGCACTATATCCAGTTAAAACCGGGCACAGATTATAAAAAATTTGACGCCAAGCTTGCAGCCTTTAGCGAACGGCATTTCAAAGGAAATAAAGTTTCGGGAAGTGTTGAGAAGTTTTACTTGCAGCCGTTATTAAACGCCCATTTATATTCAGATACCGAGTACGAGATAGGCCGGACAGGCAGTTCTACCGTTGTGTGGGGATTGCTCATTATCGCATTATTTATTGTTGGCATTGCCTGGGTAAATTATATCAACCTGGCCACGGCGCGATCGGCTGAACGTGCCATGGAAGTAGGCGTTCGAAAAGTGGCAGGTGCCACCAAAGGGCAACTGATCAGGCAATTTCTTACCGAGTCGTTAATTATAAACATGGCTGCATTAGCACTGGCCTTGCTAATGATATATATGGCGCAGGGAATATTTAACGGCCTGGTGCAGCATCAGCTCTCTTTTGGTTACCTGTTTAAAAAAGGCCTGGGCGGCTACGTGATCACTGTAGGGCTGATCGCTGTTGTTGTCGCCGGCATATTCGTTTCCGGATTTTATCCCGCATTTGTGCTGTCGGCCTTTAAGCCTATTATGATATTAAAGGGCAGGTTCAGCAGTTCGAAAAAAGGGGTGATCCTGCGCAAAGGCCTGGTGATCGGCCAGTTTGCTATAACCGTAGTGCTGATCACAGGTTCGTTTGTTGTGTATAAGCAGATCAAATTCATGAATGCGCAAAAGCTGGGCGTAAATATCAATCAGGTAATGGTGGTTAACGGGCCGGTGTTTGTAAAACGCGATACCACATTTGTTACCCGCACAAACGCTTTTGTAAACGAGTTGGATCAAATTCCGGCGGTGAAAAATGCAGCTACCTCGTTTTGGGTACCCGGAAATGAAATGGGCAGGAATTTTAATATCAGAAGGCCCGAGGGTGACCCCAGTACGCATTTTACTATGCGTTTTGACGGTGTAAGCCGCGATTATTTAAAAACGTATGGTATGCAGCTAATAGCCGGAAGGAACTTTGTGTCAACGGACTATAATCCAGACTTCAATAAGCTTCAAAATATCATTTTAAATCAAAACGCCGTAAAAGTACTTGGGTTTCCATCGCCGCAGGCCGCAGTCGGACATACGATGTTAAACGGTACAAAAAAATGGACTATCGTTGGCGTGATTGCTGATTATCATCAAAAATCACTGCGTTACGCCATCGAACCAACTTTTCTTGAGCCCGTTTTGAATATTCAAAGCCAGATTTCGGTCAAGATAGATACAAAAAATGTGGCCGCAACCGTAGCGGCCATTAAAGCCAAATACCAGGCCTTTTTTCCGGGAAACCTGTTCGATTATAATTTCCTCGACGAACAATTTAATGCCCAGTATAAAAACGACGAGCTGTTTGGAAAAGCCTTTACCATTTTTGGCGGCTTTGCCATCTTTATAGCTTGCCTCGGGTTGTTGGGGCTTTCGCTTTTTGCGACCATTCAGCGCACGAAGGAGATCGGCGTACGCAAAGTACTCGGCGCCTCAGTGGCCAATATTGTTGTATTGTTATCAAAAGACTTTTTACGCCTGGTGCTTATCGCTATCTTGATCGCTATCCCGGTGGCATGGTACATATTACACAACTGGTTACAGGATTTTGCCTATCGCATAACAATAAGCTGGTGGATATTCGGGTTGGCCGGCATAGTGGCAATTATAGTGGCTTTAACAACAATAAGTTTCCAGGCCGTAAAAGCAGCCGCTACAAATCCGGTGAAGAGCCTTAGAAGTGAGTAGGCAGTTTGTAGTTGGTAAAAAGAGATTGGAGATTAGAGATCAGGAAGACCGAAAGCTGGAAATGTCAGAATAAATAAAATGACCAATGACTTCTTCACCAAATTCATTAATTCACTAATTCAATAATTGGAATTGTCATGATAAAAAATTATTTCAAAATCGCATGGCGGAACTTAAAGAAGAACCGGTTGTATGCATTCATAAATATTACCGGGTTAACGGTGGGTATTGTTAGCTGCCTGCTGATAGGTATTTATATTAAACATGAGGTTAGTTACGACCGTTTTCACGAAAACGCCGACAGGATTGTGCGCGTTACCATGGATTACGGGCATGGCGAAGCCCCGCAGAAAGTGGCGTTAACCGGTACCAGGGTTGGCCCGCAATTTAAACGGACCTTCCCTGCTGTAACGGATTTTGCGAGGCTCGAAAAGCGGTCGGAAGTTGTTACTTGCAATAATCGCGTTTTTAAGGAAAATGGCCTTTTGTTTGCCGACCCTTCATTTTTAAAAATATTCTCATTTAAACTCGTCAAAGGAGATAAAACAACAGCTTTAAATGAACCCCACAAAATTATTATCACGCAAAGTACAGCTAAAAAATATTTTGATAATGACGACCCCATTGGCAAAACCATAAAGCTTAGCGACCAAAGCTTTATGGTTTCTGGTGTGGCTGAAGATGCGCCAACAAATTCGCAGGTCAGGTTTGATTTTATTGTGCCGTTTGCCAACCTTTCTGCGGCTAAAAAGCCTGAACAGTGGTGGTCGGCTAATTATATTACCTATTTGCTGCTTAAGGACGGTGCTGACATTGGGCCGTTGGCGGCGCAGATAAGCCACTATATGACCAACATCGGCAAAAACGAGCTGCAACTTCCCGCTGGTCAATACCTGACTTACCATTTAGAGCCATTAACCAGCGTTCATTTGCACTCCAGTCTTTCGGATGGATTAGAACCAAATGGGAGTATCACCTACATCTATATCATGCTTGTAGTGGCCGTACTGATATTGGTTGTCGCATGTGTTAACTACGTAAATCTGTCTATTGCGCAGTCCGCAGGCCGGGGCGCCGAAATTGGCATACGTAAGGTAATGGGGGCTGCCAAACACCAGCTATTCAGGCAATTTATCGGCGAATCGCTTTTCGTAACGGCCATCGCTGTTGTTTTGGCTTTTGGGTTGGCGCTTTTATTACTGCCGTTATTTAACCAGGTGTCGGGTAAGCAGCTCACATTTACTATTTTACTTGACCCGTTAATTGTGGTTAGCTTGATTTTGTTAGGAACAATTATAGGCTTTGCCGCGGGTACCTACCCCGCTCTGATTTTATCAAACGTAAAATTAGCTAAGATATTAAAGTCGGGTTTTTCATTTACATCCGGGCAAAATGTGCGGCGATCACTCATCATTTTCCAGTTTATCATTTCGATTTTCCTGATCGTAACAACCGTAGTTATCCTTCAGCAGTTATCCTATATCCGCAATAAGGACATTGGCTATAATAAAAGTAATGTGGTTGTTTTGCCGGTAAGCTATAAAATGCTGCCCCAGGTCACCGCCTTAAAAAAGGCTATCAGCAGTCTGCCAGGGGTTGAAGGCGTTGCAGCCGCAAACAACGAGCCTGTAAATGTAGGATGGGGCGATGCGATACAAACAGCTGACGGTAAGGACATTTCGGTAAACGCTCTGCCCATGGATGAGGATTTCATCAAAACCATGCAAATAAAGATCATCGCCGGGACCGATTATAACCAAACCGACGTTTTACAAATTGATACAACCGACCAAAGTAAAAATTTCCGTTTTTCTTTTATGCTTAATGAGTCTGCCGCCCGCGCATTGGGGTGGACCCCGGAACAGGCTATTGGCAAGGAGTTGAAAAAAGGTTTCCCGGGGCGCGTAAAGGCGGTAGTCAAGGATTTTAACTTTAAATCGTTTCACGATCCGATCGGTCCGCTATTGATATTTTTAGATCATTTTCAAACCCAAAATGTGTTTGTGCGGATAAATGGGAATAATACAGCGTTAATTATACCTGCGTTAGAAAAAATATGGAAAGAACGTTTCCCCGGAAGGCCGTTTGAATATAAATTTTTAGATGAGGATTACGATGCGTTATACCGCACCGAGCAACGTACCGCCGGGGTTTTTACAACGTTTTCTGTTTTGGCAATTCTACTTGCCTGCCTCGGGCTGTTTGCGGTTACGGCCTTCGCTGTTGTACAGCGAACAAAAGAGATAGGTATCCGTAAAGTGCTTGGCGCGAATATTTCGAGTATTATCCTGCTCATCTCTAAAGACTTTTTATACCTGGTTGTTATTGCTGCCGTGATAGCATCGCCGATAGCCTGGTATATATCCAATAAATGGCTGCAGGATTTTGCGTATCGTATACATATTCATTGGTGGTTATTTATCGGTGCTGGCGTGGCCTGTTTAATTGTTGCCGGTATCACGGTGAGCATACAAGCATTTAAGGCAGCTATAGTAAATCCCGTTAAAAGTTTGAAGAACGAGTAGGAGACGTTAAGCGGAAAGGTTGGTTTGCGGTAAACCATGTATAACTATGGGGTAATAAATAATTGTTTATATAAGATGCAACGTATTAACCAACGGTTGTGTCTATTAGTCAACTAACTGACAACAAACATGAAAAATTATTTTTTACTTTTAGTATTTGCCTGCGTGGCAAATGTAGCTTTGGCGCAGGATTGGAATAAAACACCTTACGAAACCAAATCGCTGGCGAATGATGCCATAAGGGATGTATTTGTAAAGACATCAGGCGGCAGCATCAGTGTTAGCGGTGCAAGCGGTGAAGCTGCCCGGGTAGAGATATTTGTTCACGGGAACAATAACCAGGAACTAACCCGCGAAGAAATTAAAAAGCGCCTTGATGAAGATTACGACCTGCAGGTTTCGGTAAGCAACCACGAAGTGCACGCCTCGGCAAAACGCAAGCATGAAGGCGGCATGAACTTTGACTGGCGGCGGCAGCTAAGCATATCCTTTAAAGTATATGTTCCGCGACAGGTTGCAACGCATTTAAATACCAGCGGCGGAAGCATACACCTGGATAATTTATCAGGCGATGAAAACTTTAGCACCAGCGGCGGCAGCCTGCACGTTGACCATTTGACAGGGGTTATAAAAGGTGAAACGTCGGGCGGTAGTATTGAGGTATCCAATTCAGGCAGTAATATCAACCTGGAAACCAGCGGGGGCAGTATTCGGGCATCTAACTGCAACGGCACTATCAAACTCGAAACATCGGGAGGCTCGTTGCACCTTGAAGGCCTGAAAGGTACGATCAACGCAAGCACCAGTGGGGGTAGCATACAGGCCAACAACATTGAAGGCGAGTTGATTACAGGTACATCGGGAGGCAGCGTTAATTTAACGCAAATGGCGTGCAGCCTTGAGGCTTCAACCAGCGGCGGCAGTATGAATGTAGAAATGAATCATGTGGGCAAATATGTGAAGCTTGAGGTGAGTGGCGGCCACGTAAATCTCAAATTACCTTTAAAGCAGGGCATGGACCTTAATATGTCAGCAAACAGGATAAATAACCCGTTTAATATAAGCGGTTTTTCTGGCGAATGGGATAAAACACATGTTAAAGGGAGTGTAAACGGGGGAGGTGTGCCGGTGCACGTTGATGCCAGCGGACATTTGGATATTAGTTTTAATTAAGGTTTAGAAAATAGTTTTATTATTGAGTTAAGCGGCCCCGGTGTGATTACGTCACATCGGGGCCGCTTTTTGCTTTATAAAGGAATACCCATTGTTCAAATCCGAAACGGCGAAGCCTTCTTGAATATCATTGAAAAAAAACAAAAATGAAAAATCGTAAATCCAAATTCCGAAATCAAAAGCGGACTGTATCATAAACGAACACAAGGTGTTACGCTTACGAACAGTTGAAAAAGGATAATAAATGTAAGTGGTTGAATGTTAGTTGGTTATATGATTGGTATGTATTTTAAACCTATCGTAAAAAATAGTTAGGCATGATCAAAAACTTCATCATAACAGCATGGCGAAACCTTAAGGGAAATAAGGTTTTTTCATTTATAAATATCTTTGGTTTGTCGGTTGGCCTTACCTGCTGTATGCTGATAGGGGCCTATTTACACCAGGAACTAACTTATGATAATTATCCGGCGCAAGCCAAACAGCTTTACCGGGTGGCCCTGCATTCAAATGGAAACAATGCTGCAGCTGATTTCCCCAGTGTTGACATAGCCGTAGGGCAGGGGATAAAAGCTGCGTTTCCTGAAGTGCTTGCCAGTACCCGCCTGGCCACCCGGGGCAATGTATTTGTCAAATACGGAAATAACCAGTTTAAGGAAAGCAAGATCGCGCTTATCGACTCAAATTTTTTCCAGTTGTTTTCGATCCCGCTTGCTGAGGGCGATATTAAAACAGCGCTGAATGAGCCTAAAACGATTGTTGTAACAAAGGCATTCGAAAAAAAATATTTTGGCGATTCACCGGCTCTCGGCAAAGCTATACTGGTCGGCAACGACCTGGTAAAAGTAACCGGCGTTATCGATAAGATCCCGGATAATTCACATTTTCATGCCGATGCTTTTATGAGTATGGTAACTTTCGTTACGCCGCGGGCAAAGCAAACCTGGAGCAACGTTGGTTACTATACTTATCTTTTATTAAATAAAAACGCCGATCCAAAAAAGCTGGAAGCGAGGTTTCCGCAGTTGGTTGCTAAGTTTGTGGTGCCCGAGGTACAACATGATATGGGCGTCAGTATTGCAGAAGCGCAAAAATCGGTAAACTCATTTTTGTTCTTTTTGCAGCCGATCACCGATATTCATTTACATTCAGCCACAAAATACGAATTTGAGTCGAACGGCGATATCCATTATGTATATATTTTCGGCGCTCTTGCGGCATTTATCCTGCTGCTGGCCTGCATCAATTTTACCAACCTGTCAACCGCCAGCGCCGCTAAACGGGCAAAAGAAATAGGCATCCGGAAAGTACTGGGCTCTGCAAAAAATAAGCTGGTATCGCAGTTCCTTATCGAATCGGTTATGCTTACGCTTTTGGCGATGCTGTTTGCCATAGCGCTGGTTTACCTGTTGCTGCCATATTTTAATGGTCTTTCGGGTAAACAAATATCCATCGGCTTCTTTTTAACCTACCGGGCTATTTTGCTGGAAATTGCTTTGACATTGTTTGTTGGCCTTATAGCCGGAATTTACCCGGCATTTTTCTTGTCGTCTTTCCGGATCATTTCAATTTTGAAAGGCAACACAGGTACCGAACCGGCAAACCGGGGCGGGCTGCGTAGCAGCCTGATCGTTTTTCAGTTTGGGATATCGACAGCGCTGATCATCGCCACTTTTATCGTTTACCAGCAGCTTTATTTTATGCAAAATAAAAAGCTTGGGTACGATAAGAACCAGGTGCTGGTGATCAACGACACGAATACTCTCGGCAATAACATCGAGGCCTTTAAGCAGCAGCTTTTGAATGATAGCCGGGTGGTTAACGCTACCATATCGGACAATGTACCGGGTTACAACAACATGGGCGGCACCGAAATTTATGCCAGCGACATTGCCAATAAAGGCACCCGCACCGAGTTGCAGACCGGTATTTACTGGATACAAAATTCGTATATCCCCACATTGGGTATGCAAATCGCAAAAGGAAGGAATTTTTATCCGTCGGCCCCGGCCGATTCGGCATCGGTTATCATTAATGAAGCTGCAGTTCGCGACCTGGGTTTCGGCAATACCGACCCTTTGGGCAAAACAATTATACGCTCGGGCCAACGCCACTATACCATAGTTGGGGTGGTAAAGGATTTTCACTATACGTCGGCAAAGCAAAAGATCGCCCCGCTAATGATGCTGGCATCAAACACCGGCAAGGGCTCCATAATTGTCCGGATAAAAACTGAGGATGTACATCATTTGATCGATGATATTAAAAACCAATGGATCAACTACCACGCCGGTGCGCCATTCAGTTATTCGTTCCTTGACGAGCAATTCGCTACCCTATATCGTTCTGAACAGCGTACAGGCCAGATATTTACTACTTTTTCGGTTATAGCTGTCATTATCGCCTGCCTGGGTTTATTTGGCCTGGCGGCGTATATGATAAGGCAGCGGGTTAAAGAAATTGGCATCAGGAAGGTATTGGGAGCCTCTGCCGGAAGCATTACCGCCATGTTATCAAAAGAGTTTTTAAAACTGATCATTATAGCTTCGCTTATTGCATTTCCGGTAACCTGGTATGCTATGCACAAATGGCTGCAGGATTTTGCCTATCGCATCACCATACAGTGGTGGGTGTTTGTAGCGGCGGGGTCAATTGCCCTGCTGGTTGCGGCGGCTACAATAAGCTACCAGGCGATCAAAGCGGCACTGGCAAACCCGGTGAAGAGTTTGAGAAGCGAGTAAGAAGAGTTGACAGTGTGCAGTAGCAGCTGGCAGTTGATATGAAAATATATAATTCAATAATTCACTAAATCAATAATTCAATAATTGATAAGGTCATGATAAAAAATTACTTAAGGAGTGCCTTTCGAAACATCAAACGGCACCCGTTTATTTCGTTCATTAATATATTCGGCTTAACGGTGGGACTAACCTGCTGCCTGCTTATTTTGGCGTATATCATTAACGAACGCAGTTATGATAAATTTAACAAAAACGCTGATGACATTTACAGGGTAACGCGCATTTTTTATTCAGCGCCGAATGTTGAAAGCCTGCACTTAAGTTCAATTGCGCCGCCGTTTGGGCCGTTGCTGCAAAATGCATTTCCGGATGTTAAAAAAGTAACGCGCGTACTGCCGAACGGAACCACACCACTGCGGTATAAGGATAAGTTGTTTAATGAAAACGGCGCCGTTTTTGCCGATGAGAATTTCTTCGACTTTTTCAGTGTGCCGGTTGTTAAAGGGGATGCCCATAAAGGCCTACTTGAGCCTTATACCGTGATGATGACTGAAGCCATCGCCAAAAAATATTTTGGCGATGCCGACCCTATGAACAAAACGGTGCTGTTGGATAACAATAAGCATGAGTTTAAGGTAGCCGGTATTTTTGAACCGTTTCCGGCTAACTCACACATGCATCCCGACATTTTAATGTCGTTCAATACATTAAAAGATCCTGTTATTTATGGCGAAAAACAGCTGCAGACCAATTATGGCAACAATTCTTTTTATACCTACGTGCTTTTCCCGAAAAACTATAATGTAAATCGAATTGAAGGTCAACTGCCCGACTTCCTGGATAAATATGTGCACTTTCAGGGGCTGCCCGGTAATTTAAAAACGCACCAGGTCACCAAACTCACCATACAAAAACTGACCGATATCCACCTGCGCTCACACCTGGATGATGAAGTAGAAGAAAACGGGGATATTACCCGCGTCTATATTTTTTCGGCCATTGCTTTATTTATCCTGCTGATCGCCTGTATCAACTACATGAACTTATCAACAGCCCGTTCGGCATTAAGGGCAAAAGAAATAGGTATCAGGAAGGTGATAGGCGCACAGCGTAAAGAGATCATCGCACAATTTTTAAGCGAATCGGTATTGATCACTATGGTTTCGCTGTTGCTTGCCGTGATACTCACGGTTGCTGTATTGCCGTTTATCAATCACTTGTCGAACCAGGCGCTATCAGTTAGCAGCCTGTTGCAATGGTCCGTTTTGTTATCGTTGCTCGCCGTTCCATTTGTGGTGGGAATAATAAGCGGTATATACCCGGCTTTGTTTATGTCGTCGTTTTTGCCGGTAAAGGTATTAAAGGGCATTCTTAAGGTTGGTACCGGAAGTCTCTCGTTCAGGAAAGTGCTGGTTGTATTGCAGTTTTCCATATCGATCATTTTAATAGTGGCCACTACGGTAGTTTACCGGCAGTTACAGTATATACAAAACAAATCCTTAGGTTTCAATAAGGAGTTTATTTTAACAACACAATACACCCGCCTTTTGAATAAGCAATTTGACGCGTTTAAGAGCGATATTATGAAAAATGGCGCGATAAAGGAAGTGGGCAGGTCTTCGCGTATTCCGACGGGGCGGTTACTTGACGACCAGGACGCCAAAGTATTGCAAGGCGGCTCGATGCAGCCCATAAAGATCGACCTAAAATTTATCACTGCCGATTATGGTTTTATCCCTACTTATGGTATGCAGATGGCGGCCGGCCGAAATTTTTCTAAAGAATTTACGACCGACACAACCAATTATATCATTAATGAAGCTGCAGTACAGGCGCTGGGCTGGAAAACGCCGCAAAATGCATTAGACAAAGACATTGCCTATGGTGGCGTCAAAGGAAAGGTGATCGGTGTTGTTAAAGACTTTCATTTTGAATCGCTGCATCAAAAGATCATTCCTTTATTATTTCAGCTACCCGGTAGGGAATTTTATAACCGGTTGTCTGTAAAGATCGACGGGCGCAATGTACAGTCGGCTATCAGCACTATTCAAACCACCTGGCAAAGGTACCTGCCCGAAACACCATTTGATTTTACGTTTTTAGATTCGAAATTTAACCAGCTATACCAAAGTGAACAGGAGCAGGGCAGGCTGTTCACCATATTTTCGTGCATTGCTATTTTTATCGCCTGCCTGGGTTTATTTGGCCTGTCGGCGTTTACGATAACCCAGCGCGTAAAAGAAATCGGCGTGCGTAAAGTGCTTGGCGCAAGCATTCCGCAAATAGTAACTGAGCTATCCAGGGATTTTATGAAACTGGTTTTGATAGCTGCGGTTATTGCTTTCCCGATAGCCTGGTATTCTATGAGCAAATGGCTTGTTAATTTCGCCTTTCATGTCGGCATCGGCTGGTGGATATTTGTTATGGCGGGCATAATAGCTTTGATCATAGCCTTTGTAACTATAAGCTTCCAGTCGGTTAAGGCTGCAATGGCAAACCCGGTGAAGAGCCTTAGAAGTGAGTAGGCAGTTTGCAGTAGCAGCTGGCAGTTAAATAATGGCTAATGAACAATTGAACCAATCATGATAAAAAACTACTTCAAAATTGCCTGGCGTAATTTATGGCGCCATAAACGGATGACAGCTATCAACGTGGCCGGGCTGGGAATAGGCATGGCTGCAAGCGTGCTTATTGCACTGTGGGTGCAAAATGAATTGAGTTTCGATGGTTTTCAGCCCGACTCAGAGAATATTTATCGTACGAAGGTTAGCCTGGCCGTGTCGCCGCATGAAAACTGGTTATGGGAAACATCACAATATGTATTGGGCGTACATGCTTTAAAAGAGATACCGGAAATAGAAAGCCTGGCCCGAATTCAAGCAAACACCTACGATGATTTAACTTTTCATTATAACGGAAATTCAATTATAGAAAAAAAATCGGCATACGTTGACGACCAATGGTTCAGAATGTTCCACTACGATTTTGTAGAGGGCTCCCCAGATTCTTTTTTGAGAAATCCATTCAGTTTGATATTGACAGAGTCTGCTGCAAAAAAATACTTTGGCCGGCAGGACGCGGTAGGAAAGATATTAAAGTTGGATTCGGTGGGTTACCAGGTACAGGCTGTTGTAAAAGATAACCCCTCAAATTCTAGTTTTCAGTTCAATGTGTTAATTCCTTTATCGGCAAAATTGGCGAACCCAAAAGAAAAGAAGAACATTTTAGGGTGGGGGCAATATGGCTTTATGACGTTTATGAAGCTTAAGCCCGGTGCGGATATCAAACGGGTTTCGGCCAAACTAACGCAAATAGTGAAAGTAAACCGGCCCGGAATAAAAACAACCGCCAGTTTCACGCTCGTTAAATTGAAAGATATTCATTTCGAGAACGACCTGATGCAGTCAAGCATTATTCATGATAACCGAAAAGTCGTAAACGTGTTTATCGTGTTGGCGGCCTTGCTGCTGATTACCGCTTGCATTAATTACGTAAATTTAACTACTGCGAGGGCCAGTATACGATCAAAAGAAGTAAGTATCCGGAAAGTGGTAGGGGCTGGCCGTTCACATCTTTTTGGCCAGTTTATGTCCGAATCTGTCCTGGTAAGCCTATTGGCGTTGTTGTTCTCTATTTTGTTGGTCCAGCTCACGCTGCCCTGGTTCAGCGTTTTCACCGACAAGCAATTTTCAAATGCCTTAACCTCGCCGGTAATGTGGGAAATTGCCGGAATAACCCTTATTGTCGCTTTTCTGTTAAACGGACTTTATCCCGCTGTTTTACTGTCATCCTTTCATCCGTTAAACGTTTTCAGGGGTAAGGCGCTGTTAAATTTTAAAGACAAAGCACTACGAAAATCGCTTGTGGTTACCCAGTTCACCATTTCAGTGGTATTGATCATCGGTACACTTGTGATTTTTTTGCAATTAAGATTTATGGAAAGAGTTGATTTGGGCTATAATAAATCCCAGGTCTTCACTTTTTCGTTGCCGTGGAAATTATTGGGTTTTGACAATAAAAAAAACGAAGCTTTTTTAAATACAATAAAAAACGAATTTCGAAAGCAGAGCGCAGTGGCGGATGTTTCGATGGCTAATGCTCCAATAGTTGATTTTAAAGGTTCCAGTTCGGGTGGCTTTGACTGGGAAGGGCGTCCAAAGGATTTTAACCCGGGCCTTACGCCATTGCAGGTTGACCAGAATTTTGGTAAAATGATGCAGTTAAAAACAGTCCGTGGAAGATGGTTCAATTCTGAGAAGTCAGATCAGCATAATGTTTTACTTAACGAAACCGCCGTTCAATTACTTCATATCCGGCAACCGGTAATAGGCACTCGATTTATACACCAGGGGGACACAGGGAAAATAATCGGCGTATTAAAGGATTTTCATTATCAAAGCCTGCATGATAAAATAGGGCCTGTGATTGTTGCGGAAGAACCCGGTGAGGAATACAGCTTTTACATTAAAACTTACGCGGGGAATAACCAGGCGGCTATCTCGGCGGCAAACCGTATATGGGAAAAATTTGCACCGGGCGAACCCTTTATCTTTAATTTTTTGGACGAAAAATATAACAGCCTGTACAAAGCGGAGCAGCAGTCCGCGCTGCTAATTACCCTGTTTGCTGCTATAGCAATTTTTGTTTCGGCACTTGGCCTGCTTGGCCTTGCCGCATTTGCCGCCGAGCAAAAAGTTAAGGAGATAGGTATACGTAAGGTTTTGGGCGCCAGCGTACGGCATATCGTATCGCTATTGTCAATTGATTTTATTAAAATGGTATTGATTGCGTGTGTAGTCGCCTTTCCGATCGCATGGTGGGTGATGCATAAATGGTTACAAGATTATGCATACAGGATCAGCCTTTCGTGGTGGATATTCGGCGGCGCTGCAGGTATAGCGTTGGTTATCGCGTTGATAACGGTTAGTTTTCAGTCGATTAAAGCGGCGGTAGCCAACCCGGTGAATAGTTTGAGAAGTGAGTAAGAAGTTTGCAGTAGCAGTTAGCAGTTAAATAATGGAAAACGGAATATTAATTCACTAAATCAATAATTCACTAAATCAACAATTGAATCTCATGATAAAGAACTATATTAAAATTGGCTGGAGAAATTTACAGCGCAATAAGGGATACGCCGCTATAAGCGTTACCGGGCTGGCGTTGGGCATAACCTGCGGTATACTGATATTTACGTTGATCAGCTATCATTTAAGCTTTGACAATTTCCATCATAACCCCGATCGTATTTATCGCTTTTACACCGAATGGCATGATGATGGCGTTGGACAGTCGCAGGGAACGCCGCAGCCGTTGGGGAAAGCCTTTCGCAGCGAGTTTGCAATAGGTGAAAAGACTGCGCGGGTAATAAGCTTTCACAATAATTTGATCACAGTTACAAAGGGTAATGAACTCAAAAAGTTTAATGAGGAAGAGGGCGTAGCTTTTACCGAGCCCGACTATTTTAATATACTGAACTTTCCGCTGGTGAAGGGGGATAAGAAAACCGTGCTTGTACATCCGAATGAAGCTATCATCACGCAAAAAGTCGCGTATAAATATTTTGGCAATGACAATGCCATCGGGAAAGTGATCCGCCTGGATAATAAGGTGAGTTTTACAGTTACCGGTATTTTAAAGGATTTTCCAAACAATACTGATCGCCGGCAGCAGGTGTATGTGTCGTATAGCAACATGGATGAGTATACTGATAAACGGCGCGAGCAGAACTGGGGCGGCGTATTTAGCGGTTGTGAGGCTTTTACGTTGCTTAAACCCGGCATTACTTTGGCCCGGGCCAACGAAGCGTTGAAGGGAATGGTAAAAAAACATTACACCGGACGAGATTTAAAGGTATGGAATTTTAAACTTCAACCGCTGGCAGATATACATTTCAACCCGAAACTGGGTGGTTACGCCGATCAAAAATACCTGTGGGCCTTGTTTTTTATCGGGCTGTTCCTGATCGTCACTGCATGCGTTAATTTTATCAACCTGGCAACTGCGCAGGCACTTAATCGGTCGAAGGAGATCGGCATCCGGAAGGTACTGGGGAGTTTACCACACCAGCTTTTCTGGCAATTTATAGCAGAAACGGCCATAATTACCATCGTTGCCACTGTTTTTGCAGTTTTGATCTCGATAATTACATTACCGACCATCAATAATTTATTCCAATCGCAGATCCAGTTTAACTGGCAGCAGCTTTCCCTATTTATTTTGGCGATCACCATAATCGTCGTTTTCCTGTCGGGATCATATCCGGGGTTGGTGCTGGCGCGTTTCCAGCCGATCCTTGCACTAAAGAGCAAACTTTCACAAAAGCATATCGGCGGCTTTTCGCTGCGGCGGGTATTGGTGGTTACGCAGTTTTCGATCTCGCAGGTGCTTATCATCGGCACCATCATCATTGTGTCACAGCTGCATTACTCGCAAAACGCCGACCTGGGCTTTAGGAAAGATAACGTTGTATTACTATCAATTCCGCAAAACGACAAGGTGAAGCTGAATACCATGCGTAACCGGCTTAACGAAGTGAAGGGCGTTGAGAACATCTCTTACTGTTATACAGCACCGGCTTCACAATCAAACAATAGCACGGGCTTAAATTTTGACAACAGGGCCGAGGATGAGCACTGGAGCATAAATACCAAGTATGCCGACGAAAACTACCTTTCGACATTTGGAATAAAGTTGGTCGCCGGTAGAAATATATTTCGCGCTGATACAACAAAGGAGTTCATGGTAAACGAAACGTTTGTTAAAAAATTGAATTTGAAGCCGCGCGATGTGGTTGGCAAAATGTTAAAGGTCAACGGAAATACGGTGAAGGGAACGATAGTAGGGGTTGTGAAGGATTTTTATAACTATTCCTTTCATACGGAAATATCCCCGATATGCATTATGCCCGATTACCGGAATTATTCAACCTGCGCTATCCGGATCAAATCTGCCGATACAAAGGCTTCATTATCGTCACTTGACCGGATATGGAATGATACCTACCCGCAGGAATTGTATTCATTCCAGTTTTTGGACGACTCTATTGCTAAGTTTTATGAGCTGGATTCTATCCTACTGAGATTAATAGAAGCATTTGCTGGCATCGCCATAGTAATAGGCTGTCTTGGCTTATACGGGTTGGTTTCATTTATGGCGGTCCGCAAAACAAAGGAGATCGGGGTGCGCAAAGTATTGGGTGCCGATATAACGCATGTTTTATGGTTATTCGGGAAGGAGTTTGCCCGTTTGCTGATCATTGCATTTGTAATTGCCGCTCCGCTGGCCTGGTGGGCCATGACGCACTACCTGCAGGATTTTAAATACAGGATAACGATGGGGCCGGGAATATTCATCGCATCTATCTTATCCACTTTCATCATCGCGGGCATTACAGTTGGCTACCGCTCAATAATGGCGGCGCTGGCCAACCCGGTGAAAAGCCTTAGGAGTGAGTAGGCAGTGGGCAGTTTTGAGTCGGGAGTCTGTAGTCTTGAGTCAGAATCAAGAGCCATAAAGTAAAAATTTTGCGCTTTGTTAAAAAAAGATCAGAAAAGTGGTGACAGCGATTTGCCAGTGTTCAAGATGTTCAAAGTGTTCAAGGTGTTCAACTTTCAAAAATTTGAACAGTGGTTTAGCGTGATTAGAGGCTGAAGATTGGAAATTAGTTGGCGTATTAACCTAACCTCCAATTTCCAACCTCTAAAACCGATCCTTCATTCCAAGTAACCCCCAAATACCGCCGCTATGGATTGCGAGTATGCGGCTGCCAGGCTTAAAGTGGTTTTTAGCGGCGAGGTCGTACAGCGCAAATAACATTTTGCCGGTGTAAACGGGTTCGATAAGTATACCGGTATTAGCTACAAATTGCTTAATAAATTCAATGAGCTGATCGTCGGCCTTGCCGTACCCGCCGAAATGGTAGGCGGTGTGCAGATAATAGTCGGCGCGTGCGGTTAACAGCTTGTCTATCTCACCTCTGATGAATTCGCCGTTTTTAAATACCGGCACGGCATGGAATTGGGTTGGAAGATTATGTGCTGTTATACCGTTAATAATACCTGCGGCAGTTGCGCCGGCACCGCTGGCGCAAAATATATGGTTGTAAGTTTCCGAAAGCTCGTCGACCAATTCGCTGCATCCCTGTGCGCCAAGTGATGACGCGCCACCTTCTTCGATAAAATATGCGCCGGGGTCGTTTTTAAAAAATTTTCTAAACAAGGCCGGTTTATCGCGGTAGCTTTCGCGATCTGTAAACAGTAAATTCATCCCGTGCAAACGGCAAAGAAACAGGGTGTCGTTATTTACCTGCTCGCCGCGCACAATACCTGTTGATTTAAAGCCGAATTTGGCCGCTGCGGCCGCTGTTGCCAATAAGTGGTTTGAATAAGCACCCCCGAAGGTAACCAACCGGGTTTTCTCTTCCGCCTGCGCTTGTTTTAAGATGTACTTTAACTTGCGCCACTTATTGCCCGAAATGATGGGATGGATGAGGTCGTCGCGTTTAATAAAAACAGTTAGGCCCTGTTCGTCAAATAATTTACTTTTTATCTGGTGAACGGGGCTTAAAAAATCGAGGTCGATATCCATTAACTCAAATTAAAATCCAAAACCGATACCACCGTTAACAGACTGATATTGACCGACGCTATATGATGCATAGATACGGAAAAAACCAAGGTTTAATTGAAAACCGGCATTGGCGCGTAAACCGCTGATGCTGGTTTCGCTAATATTTACAGGATCGCTGACCACTACATAGTACCCTGATTGCCCCGGGGCCGTTGATTCGATAGGAAAATTACCACGAATATTCGCTGTTGAATTGGCGGTTTGGTAAGCCAGGGAAAAGAACGGGGTAAATGACCGCAGTTTCTTTGAAATAATAGCCTGGAAATCCAGTCCGCTGACGGTAGCATCAAACTTCTGCGTTGAAAAATCCGCAGCCTGATTTCCGGGAGCAGGCTGTGAGCCGCTGTTAGGCTGTACATTTAATGGCCTTGAATAGGTGATCTTATTATAATTCACGGCTATTGCCAAATCAAAAGGGATGATCTTTTTTTTGGTAGCAAAATCCTGTATAATATCATGCTTGATACCAAAACCGAACGTGTTAATTGTACCGTCACCATTGTTTAAATTAATAGTGGGGGAGGCACGAACTGTTATATCTGTATTTTTTATTATACCAAATTGCAGTTGTACATTGGGCGCAGGTACCAGAGGTGATTGCCCCAGTGATGGCAACTGTCCCTGCGGCATTATAAAGGTGTTGATATGATTGCCCTGGTCGTCATTTATATACATCGTGGGGCCTGCAGTTTTGGCACCGCCAATCGTTGGCGCAAAAACATTTGACGGATCTTTAGGTGTTACGTGACTCGACAAGCCAATTTTGGTTACATCAAAACTTTTGTCCATTTCGGGTACAAATGCGGCGCTGGCCGATATGCGTAAATCAAAATGTAAGGGCTTTTTGGCTTTTGCTGTGTTATTCCAGCCGCCGTTCAATCCGGTTCCGAGTCCTTTAAATAAAGGATCAATGTAGTTTTGAACCAGCTTGGTTATATCGCCCGGGCTGGCTTTAATTAATTGGCCAAAGCCGCCGCCACTGCTTTGGCCCCGTGCTGTAAATGCTGTGAAAAATAGAATGACACCCGTTAATAGTGAGTAAGGTTTGTTCATGTATTATAATTAAACGACTAAATATATACATATTTGACAAATAATTGATAATTATGAAAAATAAGTTCTTTTACATAAAGTGAATTGATAATGAGTGAATTAAGGCCGTCTGGTTTATAAAAAAGGTAAACCCTGTTCGTCAAACAATTTATTTTTTATTTGATGAACAGGGCTTAAAAAGTCGAAGTCGATATCAATTAAAATCCGAAACCGATGCCACCGTTAACAGACTGGTATTGGCCTACGCTGTACGCAGCATATATCCGGAAGAATCCCAGATTAAGCTGGAAGCCTAAATCGGCACGCAGGCCATCGATACTTGTTTCATTTATAATTACAGGGTTACTTACTGTTACATAATAACCCGTTTGCCCGGGTGCTGTTGACTGAACCGGGAAATTACCCAATACGCCAAAGGTTGAGTTCGACGTTTGGTAACCTACTGAAAGGAACGGTGTAAAAACCGATAATTTTTTAGATATAATAGCCGATACATTTACGCCGCTGAAATGGGCGTCAAGCCGCTGGGTTGAAAAATCAGCGGCCTGGGTCCCGGGCGCGGGCTGCGCGCCGGCGTCGGGCTGTACACTCAAGGTTTTTGAATAGCTGATTTTATTATAATTTACAGCTATGGCAAGGTCAAAAGGGATGATCTTTTTCTTGGAAGCAAAATCCTGGATAAGATCATGCTTGATACCAAAACCCAGCATGCCGATTGTGCCGTTACTTCCCAGGTTGATATCGGGCGAGGTACGAACAGTTATATCGGTATTTTTAAAAATACCAAAAGTAAGCTGAATATTTGGCGCCGGGATATACTGGCTCTGACCCTTAGGCATAGTAAATTGGTTGATCTTCTTGCCGTTATCGTCATTGATATTCATTATAGGGCCGTCGTTTTTTGCGCCTCCAAATGTCGGAGCGATAACGTTTGACGGATCAGCAGGGGTAACATGGCTTGACAGACCAATTTTGGTGACATCGAAACTTTTATCCGCATCAGGCACCATCGCCAGGTTTGCAGTAATACGTAAATCGAAATGTAAAAACTTCTTTGTTTTGGCAGTATTGTTCCAGCCGCTGTTTAAACCTGTTCCAAACCCCTTAAATAAAGGCTCTGCATAGGCCTGAAACAACCTGGTGACGTCGGCCGGGCTGGATTTAATTAATTGATCAAAGCCGCCCCCGTTGCTGCTCTGGGCGCGTGCGGTAAATACAGTTAAAATTAAAATTGCAACTGTGAGTAGTGAGTAAGGTTTTTTCATATATTATAATTTAACGACATAAATATATACATATTTGACAAATAATAGATAATCTGAAAAACAAGTACTTTAGCGTAAATGGAGTCTGATAATGAGTTAGTTGAACAGGAAGAGCAGGATTTGTATGAACACCTTCGCATCATAGTTGACAAAGGACAATCGCCTTTGCGTATTGACAAATTTTTGATGTACCGGGTTGAAAATGCATCGCGTAACCGGATTCAGAACGCGGTTGAGCTTGGCAATGTGCTGGTTAACGATAAAACCATAAAGGCCAGCTACAAGGTTAAACCGTTGGATGTTATTTCGGTGGTGTTGCCCCATCCGCCGCGCGATACCGAAGTATATCCTGAAAATATTCCGCTAAATATTTTTTATGAGGATAATGATTTATTAATAGTCAATAAACCGGCCGGCATGGTGGTGCATCCGGGTTATAATAACTATACCGGAACTTTGGTAAACGCATTGGTTTATCATTTTCAGCAACTGCCTACTTTACCCGGAAATGAGGGCCGCCCCGGCCTGGTGCACCGGATAGATAAGGACACTTCGGGCCTGCTGCTCATCAGTAAAAACGAAAGGGCCATGACGTGGCTGGCAAAGCAGTTTTTCGATCATACCATTACCCGCAAATACATTGCATTGGTTTGGGGCGATCTTGAAAATGACGGCAGCGTTTCGGGTTATATTGGCCGGAGCGTGAACGACAGGCGGGTGATGTCGGTTTATGATGATCCTGAAAAAGGAAAATGGTCGGTAACGCACTATAAAGTGCTGGAGCGGATGAACTATGTAACACTGATCGAATGCCAGTTGGAAACCGGGCGTACACACCAGATAAGGGCGCATATGAAGCATATCGGGCATCCTTTGTTCAGCGATGCGGTGTACGGCGGCGATAAAATTTTAAAAGGGACCGTTTTTAATAAATACAAGCAGTTTGTTGAAAATTGCTTCGAACTGATGCCGCGCCAGGCGCTGCATGCGCAAACCCTGGGGTTTTTACATCCTACTTTAAAAAAGAACCTGCTTTTTGAAGCGCCGTTGCCGCCAGATTTTGAAATGGTTTTAGAAAGATGGCAAAAATATGCCGCGTCTGAGTAAAACAATATTATACTATGAACCAATACAATGGCAATTTTGGCAGCAAATAAATAAGTTGTAAAATTTTGTTCTTGTATCTTGCATCCGGATTCAACCTCTTTTGCTAAACTATGGTCCCGGTTTTTATCAATTTTAATGGTGAGATATACCCGCAGGATGCTAAACTGATGCCGGTTACTAACCGGGCATTCCGGTATGGCGATGGTTTGTTTGAAAGCATGCGGATGATGAAAGGGCAGCTGAAGTTTGCCGATATGCATGCCGACCGTTTGCAGCGCGGTATGAGGGCGCTTAAGATCGATGGCTATTCGCAGATGGATACCTGGTTTCTGAAAGAAAAAGCGGAAGACCTTGCTCAACGAAACAAAGCAAAGCATGGGCGACTGCGTTTAACCGTTTTCCGGGACTCGGAGGGCATGTACGCCCCAACCCAGAACAAGGCTGGTTGGTGCCTTGAAATGCAACCCCTGGACGAACCCCGCTACTTTCTGAATGAGAAAGGCTTGATCATGGATATCTTTACGGAGATACCTAAACCATCCAATTATTTGTCGAATATAAAAACCTGTAATTCACTTATTTATGTGATGGCTGGTTTGTATAAAACACAAAACAAGCTGGATGAAGTATTTTTATTAAATCAGAATGGTTTTTTGTGCGAGGCCAACAGTTCTAACATCTTTATCTTATATCAAAATCATTTATATACCCCGGCTTTAAGTGAAGGTTGTGTGGAGGGGGTAATGCGCCAGGTAGTTATTAACCTGGCCAGGAAAAACAATATCCCGGTAACGGAAGCACAGATCAACCCCGAAATTTTATATGAAGCCGACGAAGTATTTTTAACAAACGCCGGCCGTGGTATTCAAACGGTTATGGGCTTTGGTGTGCGACGCTATTTTAATGCGGTAAGCAAGCTGCTGGTTACCGAACTGAATAAATTGTAACAATCCATTTACTCAACTTCACAAAAAATAAACCTACTTTTAAAACGCCAATTTTTAATTAATTATGAAAATTTTTCTTTTTACGAGCGCAGCCCTGTTGTTATCACTTACCACAATTAAAGCACAGGACAACCACGCTAAAACCGATACGGTCTTCTTTGAAGATTTTAATGAAAAAACGCTCGACCGCAGCAAATGGAACGTTGAGGACAGGGTACATACTGTTAATAACGAGCAGCAGGCTTATGTTGATTCTGCGGCGACTATTTACCTGGTACATGGCCGGGCGGCCGAAGGTGCTAAAAACGGCGCCCTGGTATTGAAACCGGTATATCAGCCAGGATTTGCCATTAACAATAAAAAGTACGATTTTATATCGGGCAGGATCAATACCAAACAAAAAATGGAGTTTACGTACGGAACTGCCTCGGCCAGGATGAAAATGTCGTCGGGAGCAGGCATGTGGCCGGCTTTTTGGGCACTGGGCAACGGTAAATGGCCAGACTGCGGAGAAATTGATATGATGGAAACCGTTGGAGATTCCTCTTGGATCAGCAACGCACTGCATGGCCCCGGCTATTTTGGGAATACGCCATTGGCTTACCGTGCCTTTTTTCCAGCCGGAGAAAATGTAAATCAATGGCATGTTTACTCGGTAGACTGGACCGCAGACAGCCTTATTTTTAAAGTAGATGGGAAAGTAACTTATACGGTAACCCGGGCAATGGTTGAGCATTACGGAAAATGGGCCTACGATAATCCAAAATTCATCATCCTGAATTTCGCTTTGGGTGGCGGTTATCCTGAAGGGGTTAATAAGATAAAGACTCCGTATCCGGGCCTATCCGGGTATTCGGTTGAACAAATAAAGGCCGGGAAAGCGAAAATATTAGTCGATTGGGTTTTGGTTACAAGGAATGCAAATCAGTAAGTCAATAGGCACCAATCAGCAAAAAAGGCGGTAACGATAACTTTCTTTAAAATAGTTTAATCGTCAGCAAACCATTCTCATTTTAACTCCGTAATTGGTAGTATGAGAGGGTATATAAACATTCCACAAACAATTTATTGTAAACGGTGCAAAGATTGCGGCGCCCGTCCGGTGGTTGCACCGGTGAGCGATATTGGTTATGTTGTAAAATGTTCAAATGACGACCGGCACTACCAAACGGTGGCTGGCCTTATTGACATCGACGATTGGAACCAGCACAATTCTGTGTCGGTTCCAACTGCAAAATTCAGCCTTATTCCGGTTACGGTGTGGTAACACGATTTTGACTCGAATCTTAGGGAATATCGATACAAATTCACGTATATTTAGCGCTTCAAAATAGCGTTAAATGAAACCCTTCTCAAACTTAAATGTTCACAGATTAACATTGGGGATCCTTGTGCTGGCCTTTTGCTTTCCGGCGATCTCTAATGCGCAAAATACAGGCAGCAATACTAATCAGCCGGTGTTTAATCATTTCGCCTTGTGTGCGAAAAATCTCCGAAAGACGGCCGATTTTTACAGTACAGTATTACAGCTTCAAAAAATACATCATCCCTTCAATGATACGCTTCACGTTTGGTTTAAAATAGGAGAGGGTACCGCCCTGCATGTGATACAAGGCGATTGCCCGACCAATCGACATGACATAGCCATTCACTTATGCTTCAGTGTGCCTGATTTTGATGCTTTTATCAAACGACTCGAGAGGCTAAATGTAAAATATGGCAACTGGACGGGCGAGCCTAAGAAAATTCAATTACGTGCCGACAATGTGAGGCAGCTTTATTTCCAGGATCCTGATGGATTCTGGATCGAGGTGAATGATGCAAAATAACCTGTTACAAATGCGTTAACGATGAAAGATCAAGTACGTATACTACCGATGTGGCCGGCAATTATACATGCCAAATGCCCCCGTTGCCGCCGGGGAGATATGTTTGATACACCTATGTACAGTTTTAAGTCGCAGGTGATGAATAAGACCTGCCCGCATTGCGGTTTAACTTACGAACGCGAGCCGGGTTATTTTTATGTCGCGATGCTTATCAGCTATGCCATGTTCGTTGCAGAAATGATAACAATGGCCGTAGCTATTCATGTTTTAACCGGGAGCAATAATCCATGGGTTTACGTAATTGTCATTATTGCGGTAGGGATTATTCTTGCGCCTTTTAATTTCAGGTACTCAAGAGTTATGCTGCTGCATTGGCTTACACCCGGCTTACATTATCACCCCGAATTGAGCGGCGAAAAGGGGGAGTAATATGCTTTCCGGCCGCTGTTGTAATCTTTATAATAATCTTGTTGCATTTAATCCTTTCGATCTTTCTTCAGTCATAAATAGCAAATAACCCTATTGACAACTGATTAAATAAAAAGATCATGGAACATAGATTAAACACCATAAAAGCAGACCTTTATAATGTATTTGTAGAGGGTAACGCAAGCAGCTATCAAATTGCAAGAGTTTTTGTATTGATCGGCTTTCCTGTTCTCGGAATATTTATGTGGGGCTTACATTAAGCTGAAAGCTTAAGCATTTGCACATCGCCTACCGGTATCCCATCGCCTGCAGATTGAACAGCTCGGCATAGCGGCCGTTTTTCAGGATGAGTTCCTCGTGGCTGCCGATTTCGATAAGCTCTCCTTTTTCGAGAACCAATATCCTGTCGGCCATGCGCACTGTACTAAAGCGGTGAGAAATAAGGACTGCGGATTTACCTTTGGTTAATTCAGCAAAACGCTCAAAAACCATAAATTCAGCACGGGCATCCAGGGCCGAGGTAGGCTCATCCAGGATCAGCAATTGAGCGTCCCGCATATAGGCACGGGCAAGGGCAACCTTCTGCCACTCGCCGCCCGATAGTTCAACCCCCTGGGCAAAACGTTTTCCCAATTGCTGGTCATAAGCGCCGGGTAGTTTGGCGGCCAGTGTATCGGCCAGGCTTTGTTTAGCCGAAGCCTCTATC
The DNA here is from genome assembly GCA_035568395.1 of Mucilaginibacter sp. GTDB lineage: Bacteria > Bacteroidota > Bacteroidia > Sphingobacteriales > Sphingobacteriaceae > Mucilaginibacter. The sequence continues at coordinate 669,262 of DATMOF010000002.1, forward strand.
AAAGGGCGGTTAAATTGCTGGCTGATGTTGCCAACGGCAATGTTTTGAGCGAAAGTCATCTGGTAACGCAAATAATCCTGGAATATGATACCCACATTCAACCGGAGGTCTGCGAGGTCATATTCGCGCAAATCAATTCCATCCAGCAAAATACGCCCTTCCGTAGGGTCATAAAGCCGGGCCAGCAGCTTTACAAGCGTGGTTTTCCCGGCGCCGTTTTCACCCACCAATGCGAGTTTTTCGCCCGGATGTAAAGTGAAACTTAAATGCCGGTTGGCCCAGCGTTCCGAATTCAGGTAACGAAAGCCTACATTTTCAAATGTAAAACCTTGCTGTATAGTTTTGGGAAAGGGAAGGGGACGTTCCGCAAGTTTTATTTTTGGCTTTATCTCAAAAAACTCAAAAAAATCGCGCAGATAAATGGCGCCCTGAGATACTGCGGTGAACCTGCTCAAGATACCCTCCAGCAAAGTACGCAATTGCCTGAATGAACCGGCAAGGAAGGCGAGTTCGCCAATGGTCACGCTGCCATCAACAGCTTTAATGATAATCACCACGTACGCGGCGTAGTAACCGATGCTGCCGAGCATTGCGAACAAGGTGCCCCACAACGAACGACTGATAGACAATCGTTTGTTTTCAAGATAAAACTTATTGGAAAGATGCCTGAAGCGGTCGATAATGAAGCCGGATAGATCAAATATCTTAACCTCCTTGGCCGTTTCATCGCTTGCGCCAAGGTAGCGCACATAATCCAGTTCGCGGCGCTCCGGCGTTTGCCCCCTGGTAAGTGCGTAACTTTGATCATTAAAATACGATTCCCCTAAAAAAGCAGGTATGATAGCAATTAATAAAAGGATGATCAGCCAGGGATTAAAAGCCATCAGTCCGGCGGCCAGGAAACCCATCGTGATCAAATCCTGAACCTGGCTCATCACCTGCGAAAGCAGCATAGTACGCCCAACGGTTTGCTGCCTTGCACGCTCCAGTTTATCGTAAAACACGGCATCTTCAAACTGGTCAAGATCAAGCGTTGCGGCGTGGGCCATTATTTTTACCGAGGTATGGTTGCTAAAAAGATCGCCTAATAAGGCATCCATCAGCGTGATCGCCCTACTCAATGCATCTGTTAATATCGCCAGGCCGAACTCAATGCCTACCAATTGCCACAAATGATTTGTATCGGTGCTGTGATGACGGGTCAGGAATATCACCTGGTCGATGATCAGCTTGCCAACGTACAGCAACGCAACCGGCATAGCGGAGCGGGCAATGCGCAGCAGGGCATTCACAACAGTTAGCCCGGGGCTGGTTTCCCATACCAGTTTAAAAAGAGCAGGCAGGTTGCGCAGTGCAGCAAGGCGTTCTTTTAAAGTCAAAGGTTCGGTGCGGGTATTTTTTGGTGGGCGGATATTCAACGAGAAGCTTTTAGTTAATGAGATGTAAAATTACCAAATAATTAAATGGCTTATGAGCGGCTAAAGTTTTGTGAAGAACCGATGACAAAGCGGCTTCCAATAAATTCTTCTATTTTTGCCCCCGTTAAAAAATCGTATGATAGCCTTAAAAAATAAATTCGACGGAATAATTTTTGATCTTGACGGAACGCTTTGGGACAGTACCGGAAACGTGGCCATAGCCTGGCAGGCGGCTATCAACCAGGTAGACTATGTTGATGAAGTGATGACGCGCGACAAAGTGCGCGCAATAACCGGCCTGGCCTACAACGTTATTTTTGATAACCTGTTCCCATACCTTGACCTGGAGAAGCGGAACGAGTTAATGGCGATCTGCGCTAAAAGCGAGCTCGATGTGCTTCATAGCAAAGGAGGTGACCTTTATCCCGGCCTCGGGGAGACGCTTGATTACCTGGTGAAAAAATATAAGCTGTTTATTGTAAGCAACTGTCAAAATGGGTATATCGATGTGTTTTTTAAGATCAGCGGCATGGCGCATTATTTTAGCGGCCACCAGTGTTACGGAACCAAAGGCAATCCCAAAGCCGAAAATATTAAGGATATAGTGAACGACCACCAACTTACCTCCCCGGTTTATATCGGCGACACTATGGGTGACTACCAATCGGCGACCAAAGCGGGCGTACCATTTATTTTTGCTGATTACGGCTTTGGCAAGGTTGAAAGCGGGCAGATAGCAACAATAAGCAGCTTAAATGAATTGACAGCACTGCTCTAATTACAAAGAATTACACTTTAATAACATCTTATAAAATCCTATTTTTATCTTGAATTTAATTTCAGGATATGGAAACAAGTAAATTTTCGCGCCGGGCCTTTATACGTACGGGTTCTCTCGGCATCGGTGTACTGGCATTGAGTCCGGCGTTATCATCGCTGGCAGCGGCATCGTCAAAATCGGATAAAAAGCTTGGGATTGCTTTGGTTGGGTTGGGTAATTACAGCTATGGCCAGCTTGCGCCCGCTTTACAGCATACCCAAAACTGCTACCTGGCCGGTATCGTAACCGGTACCCCTGCTAAGGCAGCTGATTGGTCAAAAAGATATAATATTCCTGAGAAAAATATTTATAACTATCAAACTTTCGATGAGATAGCGCATAACCCGGATATTGATATCATTTACGTGGTGTTGCCCGTGTCCATGCACAAGGAATATACGATACGGGCAGCAAAGGCCGGTAAGCACGTGATATGCGAAAAACCCATGGCGCTTAACGCTAAAGATTGTGCGGATATGATAGCTGCCTGTAAAAAGGCCAACCGTTTACTGTCAATAGGCTACAGGCTGCATTTTGAACCGCATACCGTTGAAGTGATGCGCCTGGGGCAACAACATGTATTCGGGAAGGTAACCCACCTGGATACCGGCAACGGGTTCACCTACCGGGGCGATCCTAACGCCTGGCGGTTAAAAAAGGCCATGGCGGGCGGCGGCGGGTTAATGGATATGGGTATTTACAGCATACAGGGAAGCCGTTATACCTTAGGCCAAGAACCGATCGCCGTAAAGGCCACCCAGGAGAAAACACGCCCCGAACTTTTTAAAGAAGTGGATGAAACTGTTTTTTGGGAATTGGAGTTTCCAGGCGGCTTTAAAACCACGGGTAAGTCGAGTTATAACCACGACTGGAGCTACCTGAAGGTTGACGAGGAGCACGGCAAGTTTGAACTGGGCCCGGCATTTGGCTATGGCGGTATTGACGGCAGCGTTAACGGCAAACAGATGCCCTTCCCGCAAATTATTCAGCAAGCGGCGCAAATGGACGATTTCGCCCAATGCGTTCGCCAAAATAAAGTATCCCGCGTTCCCGGTGAAGAAGGGCTAAAGGACATGAAGGTAGTGGACGCGATTTACAGGAGCCTTGATTCGGGAAAATGGGAAAAAATTGGTTGATTAAGTTTATTAGGTTGATTAAGTTATAAGTTAGTGGTTATGTGCGTACTTTTAATTCAACTTACTCTTTAAATTAAATCAACGTAATAACTCAATCAACTACTTAACCATTCACCCAATCAACTAACAGCATGTTTTTCAACGAAGATTTTTTACACTATGTATGGAAGTTTCGGCTATTTGACCGGCTGGATCTGCGGACGAGCGACGGTGAAGAACTGGAAATATTTTCCGCAGGCTTGCATAACTCAGATGCCGGGCCTGATTTTCAAAATGCGCGAATGCGAATTGGCGATACGGTGTGGGCGGGAAATGTTGAGGTTCACCTCTCTTCATCCGACTGGCAGAAGCACGGACACACAACTGACAATGCGTACGAAAATGTAATTCTCCATGTGGTATACCGGGATGACGAGCCGCTTGTATTGGCTACGGGGCGCCGTGTCCCAACGCTTGAATTGCAAAGCCGTATTCCGGCCGAGCTTTATAACCGCTATCATAATTTAGTTTTTGGACATCAAACCATTATTCCCTGCGAAGCTAATATTGCATCAATTGACAGCCTGACCATGCAAAACTGGCTTACCCGCGTATTGGTTGAGCGGCTGGAAAAGCGCTCGGCGGCGGTTGTTACCGGACTAAACTTAAATCGCGGTGATTGGGAAGAAACGTTTTACCAGTTTTTAGCCGCCAATTTCGGCTTTAAAATAAACGCACTCCCTTTTGAATTGCTGGCTAAATCATTGCCGCAAAACATCCTGGCAAAGCATAAAAATAACCCAATGCAAATTGAGGCATTGCTATTCGGGCAAGCCGGTTTTTTAACTGATAAGCTTAATGATGACTATCCGCGGAAGCTAAAAAAGGAATATGACTTTTTACGCAAAAAATACAAGCTGACACCGATTGAAAATCATTTATGGAAATTTATGCGGCTCCGCCCTCAAAATTTTCCTACTGTAAGGCTGGCGCAATTTGCGGCGCTTGTGGTACAATCAAATCACCTTTTTTCGAAAGTATTGGAAATCAAAGATGTAAAGGGGCTGCAAAATTTGTTTACCGATATTAAGCTAAATGCATATTGGGAAAACCACTATCGTTTTGACGCTGAGTCTCCGCCGTCCACAAAAAATTTGGGAAAAGCATCAATTGATATATTGCTTTTAAACACACTGGCATTATTTTTATTCAGTTATGGTAAGCACAATCAAATGCAGCGCTATATAGATCGCAGCCTGCAGCTATTGGAAAGTTTACCAAATGAAACCAATAATATTATTGCAGATTTTGGTACCTTAGGAGTGAAAATAAAAACGGCGTTTGAGTCGCAGGCACTGCTGGAGTTAAAAAATAACTATTGTAATTATAAGAAATGCCTGCAATGCGGCGTTGGTAATAAGATTTTAAATTTAGGCTGATATGTTGCAAAGGATAATTACTTTTTTCGAGAGATACTCATTTGGGGTATGCACCTACCTGGGCGAAAAATTTAATATTTCTATCGCCAAGATCAGGTTGTTTTTTATTTACTCGTCATTTTTAGCCGTCGGCTTTCCGCTGATATTTTACATATTCGCCGGTATTGTGCTTGATATCCGCAACTATGTCAAAAAGGTGCACACCAGGATAATGGACCTGTAAATTTCGAATTTTCAATTTTTCGCTGTTGTTTATTTTCAATGCTGCTCAAGAGGGCTTCGCCGTTTCGGATTTTTTCAACCGTATATCGATTGGGCGGAAAGTGAGGCTATTGCGGGGATCCCCGGCAAACTCCTAAAATGCAGACACTGCAAGCTGACCACATATTTATTCGCTCTGCCCGCCTTGCGGCGGAAAGATCGCCAGGCACCCCCGCGATAACCATAGCAACGGCTATCAAAGTAATTTTCCTGTTTTTACAGCATCCTGCAGATTGCTAACCATGAATTTTGGCTTATAAATTCGTTGAGATAAACGTTTTACCCACGAGGACTGATAGCCAAACAATGCCTTTATCACATTTACACTTGCCGACCCGGTAGGGTAGCCGTATTTATACCAGCTGAATTTTGACTGATCGACGTGAAACTGTTCGGCAAACTCAGCAATAAAAAGATCAATTTCAATATCAACAATATCCAGGTCGAGATCGATACTGGTATTAAGGGTTAATGAACATGGGTCAACCTTCCGTATCCTATACTTCGTACAATAATCAACGATAAACTCCTTTAACTGCGGATGTATCTCTTCCATTAAATAAAGCGTCAGATCAATTACTCTATGAGACGTCAATATTCCGGGAAGGTTGCACCCCGACTGAGATTTTTAAAGAAAATAAATGGTATTTAAATATGTTTTTCCATTACGATTAGTTCGATGTGCTGCCTGGGCTCGCCAAATTTTTTACCATGATGAAAAGGCTCTATTTCGCCGGTTGCTTTAAACCCGCGCCGTTCGTACCAGGCAATGAGTTCGTGTCTGGTACTAATGACTGTCATGGTGAGGGTATGGCAACCCAGTTTTCTTGCATGATCTTCCGCCGCCGCGAGCAGGGCACGGCCAATACCTTTATCCTGCAGTTCCGGTGAAACGCTGAACATTCCAACGTACAGTTTTGGCTTGCGTACTTCGAGATATACACACCCGGTTATTTGCCTGTCACTTTCGGTGTTTTTGAGAATAATGATATGCGGGTCGTCAAAATAACTGCTGAGCGTGCGCTCATCGATCCTGGAACCATCAAGCAGGTCGGCTTCGGTGGTCCAGCCTTTTTTTGAAGTTTCGCCACGGTAGGCATTGTTAACTAAAACATTCAGCGCCGGGACATCTGTGCGGCCGGCTTTTACAATGGGCATATAAGTTCGGAATTAAACGTATTAAAGCTTTTTATAATCCTCGCGTGCCGGGCTAAAAATATCGATCAGTTTACAGTCGGTAATGGCAGTACCGCCATGCCATACATTCGGCGGAATAATGGCAAACAAACCCGGTTCCAAAAGCTGCGGCACATCGTTAACGGTGAGCTCAAATTTTCCTTCAATTGCAAAAGCACATTGCTCATTGATATGCTGATGACGCGGCACCGTGGAGCCTGCTTTAACTTCAATGAAATTTATGGTGTTGGTATCGGTGTGGATCAATTTTGAAAGAAATCCGGGGGCGATTTCTTTGGTTTTGATATCGCTGAAGCGATGAAATATTGACGTATCCATAAGTTGGCATTGATAGAATTATTCGCTGTGAATTTAAATATTTATTGGCAATTTCGGCTTGCCGGATGTTTGTTTGTATTTAGTAGCTTTATTGTTGCATCACCAAACTAAATACGCCGGATGAGGTTTAAACTTTAACCGGTATATATTGAACTATGGCATTTATTGATTATTACCAAACTTTAGGCATCAACAAAACCGCTTCGGACAAGGATATTAAAACTGCCTATCGTAAGCTGGCGCGTAAATATCATCCCGATTTAAATCCCAATGATACGGAAGCCCACAAAAAGTTTCAGCAACTGAATGAGGCTAACGAGGTTTTGAGCGACCCTGAAAAAAGAAAAAAATACGATAAATACGGCGAAAACTGGCAGCACGGCGAGGAGTATGAAAAGTACGCACAGCAACAACAGCAAAGCAGGCCGCGGGGCACTTACAGCGGCGGCCAGAGTGGTGGTTTTGAAGGCTTCGAAGGATTTGGAAGTGACGATTTCTCCGATTTTTTTCAATCCATGTTTGGCCAGCGGGGTGGCGGGTCGGCGCGGGGCGGGCAGCCGAAATATCGCGGACAGGATTACAATGCTGAGCTTCACCTTAGTTTAAAGGAATCTGCCGAAACGCATAAACAAACGCTAACTGTTAATGGCAAAAATATAAGGATAACCATACCGGCCGGCGTTGAAAACGGCCAGACCATAAAAATTGCCGGCCATGGCGGCGCCGGTGCGAATGGCGGTCCCGCTGGCGACCTTTATATCACCTTTGTTGTTGCCGACGATCCGCGCTTTAAAAGAAACGGAAGCGATCTGTATGCCACTGTAAAACTCGATCTGTATACAGCAGTGCTTGGCGGTGAGATAACGGTAGATACGCTCAACGGCAAAGTAAAAATAAAGGTAAAACCCGAAACACAAAACGGAACAAAAGTTAAACTAACCGGCAAGGGCCTGCCTGTTTATAAAAAAGAAGGAGAATTTGGCGATCTTTATATCACCTATGATATTCAGATACCTGTGAGCCTAACCGAAAAGGAAAAAAAGCTGTTTGAGGAGCTGGCTAAAGAACGGCAATGAAGCACCCCGAACGGGCCCGAACACCCCTGAATGCCCCCGAACAGGGGCGAACAAAATTGGACACATGAACGAACGAACACTGAAATGGCACGAGAAAATTTAATAGCAACATCCGATATATGTAAATATCACGAAGTGGAATTTACGTTTATCCATTCTCTGGAAGAGGCCGGCCTGATACAGATAACGGTAGTTGACCAAACGCCGTATATTACCGGCAGCGATCTGCAAAAGCTTGAGCGGATGATCCGCATGCACCACGAGCTGGAAATAAACATCGCGGGTATTGAAGCGATAAGCTATTTACTGCAGCGGATCGAACAGATGCAGGAAGAAATGCGTTTACTGAGAAATCGGTTCCAGGCGTAGTAATTTACTATCGTTTCCCGCCCAGGAAACCGTGCAGGGCGTTCTGCGTAAATTCAGATAATACCAATTCGCCGCTGATGGCAGCACGCTGACTGAGCAACTCGTCCCAATCCGCAGTCCCCTCCCATAATATTTGTTTTAAACCGCCCAGCGCATCCGGATGATAGGACGCAAGCTTTTGCGTTAATTCATCAAGAGCGGCATCTAACGCGGCAATGTCTCCGTAAACCTCATTATATAAACCTTTCTCCTGTGCCCATTGGGCTGTTTGGAAATCGCTTGCCCGTATCGTAAGCTGTGAAAATGCCGGTAAACCAATCTTCCTGATCACAGCCGGTGAGATAACAAAAGGCCCGATGCCGATAGCCAGTTCGCTTAATTTGATTGATGCCGCTTCGGTTGCCAGGCAATAATCCGCTGCGGCGGCCAACCCAACCCCGCCACCTACAGCCTTTCCCTGCAAACGGGCGATTATGACCTTCGGCGATTTGCGGCATGCATTAATAACCGTTGCAAAGCCCGAAAAAAACACGGCTCCTTCTTCTTTAGTTTTTATTTGCAATAATTCGTCAAAACTGGCGCCGGCGCAAAAGGTACGGTCGCCCTCACTTTTTAATATGATAACCCGGGTGTTTGCGTCATTTCCCGCAGCAATGATCTTATTTTCTAATTCGCCCAGAAGCGAGAAGGGCAGTGAATTTTGTGCGGGGTGATAAAAGCTGATGGTGGCAACACCGTTTTGACTGATTGCCAGGGTTACATTTCCATTATCGGTTGCGGACATATATATTTGAATAGACGGTAAATTTAACAATAATGGTTGATATAGACACCGCGCGCCAAATTGCACTGGCTTTGCCGGGAACGGTAGAACAGGATCATTTTGGCCGGCCTTCGTTCAGGGTAAATAACCGGATATTTTCGACCCTGTGGCTACCCGAAAACCGTATGATGGTGAAATTGCCACTTATTGAACAATCCGTATTCAATTCGTTTGACCCAGGTATTTTTTATCCTGTGCCCAATAAATGGGGTTTAAAAGGCGCCACCTTTGTTGAATTGTCAAAAGTGCGGCGGGATATGCTGGAAGATGTGGTATCCATTGCCTGGCAGGGCGTGATCTCGAAAAAAATAAAAGGTTAATAGCTTCGTTATTCTATTTGATCAGTTTGTTTTGTTTATAAAAATAATTTAGTTTTGATGACATAGGTTATGAAACGCTTTTCATTCTTCCTGGCTATAATCATACTGGCATCCGGCCTGTTCGGGTCACCCGTGGCAGCTATGAAAATGGATTGCGCTAAACACACAGTGGTGAAACACCAGGTGGCGAAGCCGGCCTGCTGTAATAAAAGCAAACCGCAGCATACAAACGGTTCTTTTTGTTATTACTGCGTGCTTTGTATCGCTTGCATAATTCCGACAAAGCCCGGGATCGGAAGAAATTTTGTGTCGGTGTCTGTAAGTTATCCCGATCTGGTGCAAAGTAAATTGTCCGACTATAACCCCTCATGCTGGCGGCCGCCAAATGCCTGAATTGTTGCCCGAACTACCTATGAATAAACTCCATAAGTAATATTTAGTAACAATTTAAGTAAATTTAAAATCATGAAAAAGATCATCATGTTCGCTATCGCGACTGTATTAACTATATCCGCATTTGCAAAACCCATTGATTGCAAAAACTGTACGAAGAAAAACTGTACGGCGGAATGCAAAACCCATTGCACAAAAGAAAAATGTGCGACAGGACAATGTAACTAAATAATTAACGCCTCCCGGTCCGGGAGGCGTTAATTATTTACCGGGGTGTATCATTTTCTGAAAGCGATACAGGTGATACAGGTGATACAGGTGATACAGTGTGATACAGTGTGATACAGTGTGATACAGGTGTACATCCTGAACAGTCACATCACATGCACCGATCTCCGGGCGATAAGCTTAACAGCTTACGCTATCTAACTAATTATAAACGCTAATTTTTGATACCCTTTTCATTCGCCAATGGCAAATCGAAGTAAAATGTAGCGCCTTTGCCCAGTTCGCCGTCTACGCCAATTGTGCCGTTGTGGTTCCTGATTATTTCGGCAGATATGTAAAGGCCCATTCCCAGCCCGCTGGTCATATTCTTTTTATCTTCAACACGATAAAAGCGCTCGAATATGCGTTTCCTTTGCTCGTGGGATAAACCAACACCAAAATCGGTTACAGATACACGCAGATATTTATCAAGTTTCATGGTTTTGATGATCACCGTTCTGCTTTCCTGCGAGTACTTGACGGCATTGTTGATCAAATTCATGAGCACCTGCTCCAGTCGTTCCGCATTACCCTTTACAATGCATTCAGTTTGTGCCTCATTTACGAAGTTATAACTGGGATAGATATGCGTATTTTCTTCAATACAGGTCTTGATCAAATCGCAGATGTCAATATTTTCAAGTGAATATTCCAGGCGGCCGGCCTGTATCTTGCTTACGTCAAGTAAATCGTTTATAAGGCGCTGTAACTTGTTCAAAGCTATATTTGCTTTGGCGATATATTGTTTAACAACCGACGGGATTTCTTCCTTTTTATAATTGGAAATAAGCTGCAAATACCCTTTCAGGCTCGTGAGTGGAGTTTTTAATTCGTGACTGGCTATACCGATGAATTCGTCCTTTCTTTCCATCTCCCTTTTCTGGTCTTCAATATCGGTAGCTGTGCCTACCCAAAAAACAATTTCACCTTTTTCGTTATGCAGGGGAACGGCCCGATTCAGGTGCCACCTGTAACTCCCGTCCGAACCTTTTCGGTAACGGCTTTCAACTTCAAAAATATGCCCCGATTTTATAGCCGCGTTATATTTATCCATTGTAATAGCCAGATCGTCGGGGTGTATAACCTTTTGCCAGCCTTGCTTTTTGCTTTCTTCCGGACTCAAGCCGGTATAACTATACCATTGCTGGTTAAAATAATCAACATCACCATTGGGCTGGTTGGTCCAGGTCATTTGCGGGATGTTGTTGGCCAGATATTTAAAATGTTCGCGGCTTAAAAAAAGCTCATTGGTTCTTTCCTTTACGGTGTCTTCCAATTGGGCATTCAGCTTTTCTGCAGCAATGTGAGCGACTTCCAGCTGCTCGTTTTTTATTTTAAGCTGGCTTTCCGTTTCCTTAAGTATGGTCAGATCTGTCAAAATAAGGCTTAACGCCGTTCCTTCATCAAGTTCAAGCGTGTTGCAGGACAAAAGGCACCATATAACCTGGTTATTATGATTAAGCAGGCCCACTTCTTCTTTGCTATCTTTTTCCCAGGCATGCTCAACTAATTTATTAAACTGCTGGTGAGATTTCTGCGGGATAAATGTATTAAATGGCAGCCCGATAACTTTTTCCAAGGGCAAACTTACCATCTCGGCAAACCGCGAGTTACTGTATAGGATTATTCCTTCCCGGTTTATGGTAACAGCACCTTCGTTCATTTTTTCGATGAAAACGCGGTAGGTTTGATCGGCTGTTTTAAGGGTATATAGCTGGGGGTTGTCACCAGCATTAACAATTAGCGCGTCAACCTGGCCGGTACGGATAGCATCAATAGTATCATTGGCTTCTTCCAGTTGCATCCGGAGCTCATGATTCTCCGATAATAGCTGATCGTATGTCGTTTTTACTTGTTCCATCTTTATTAGCTTTCGGCTAAGCTCAAACCTCTCAGTACTTTTTCGGTATCGGAAAGGTCTCCGATCATCCTGCGTTCAGGCGCCGGGAATTTCTTGATCAATAATGGCAAGGCTATGATCTGCTCACTTTCAGCCATCAATGGCTGCTGGTAAATATCTATTATTTCCAGCTCATAATTGCCCTTTAAATAGGTCTCACATATATCCTTTAAATTGGATATTGCACGTGATGAGTTAGGGCTGGCGCCGGTTATATATAAGCGTAACCTGTAAAAGTCTTCATTACAATCCGTGTCTTTAGTTACCCCTTGTTGTTCATTCATATAGCTTGCATATTTACCGGACGAATATTCAAACCCACCAGTACTTTTTCTTCATTTGACAGATCGCCAATTATTTTGCGGATAGGTTCCGGCACTTTACGCACCAGCGTTGGTATAGCAAATATCTGGTCGCCTTCGGCTAACTGCGGCTGCACCAGCAGATCGATCACTTCAATTTTGTATTGTCCTTTTAAATGTTCTTCGCAGTATTTTTGTAAATTGGTTAAGGCCGCTACGGATTTTGCTGTTTTTCCGGCTACATATAATCTTAACTCATATTTTTTTTCAGTTGACTTCATTACTTTTTTCTCTCTTTTTTACCGTCTTCACCACGTTCCCCCTGTCTCAATTTCGTCATTTCCTTTATCGCGCTTTCGGTTACTTTTTTAATTAATTCTTCTTCTATATACATTTTATTAAGCTCTTCCTCGGCCGATTCAAACTCGGTTTGCAGGCTCGCGATCTTCGATTCGAGCACCTTGCGTTTGCGGTCAATTTCCCGGTCTTTCATGGTCAGGGCATTGTTGCGGAGCACTAACCCGGTCTTTTCATGCAATTTCTGTGCCTCTCTTGCCGAGCCGGTCAGCACACCGTCAGGGCCGAGATAAACATCCACCAGGTCGATCCCCCTATCGGTTATGATAAATTCCCTTACCTGGTTTGAATGCTTCATGCCGCGCGATTTCATGATATACATGCCCCGGTTACGTTCGCCGTTGAACTCTATATCCCTAACAAATAGCCAGGCATCCACCAATGACGAAACGCCCTCGTCGGTTTGTTCGCTAACTACCGTATTCAGCGTAAGCGCAGTAAACATTACCGTAATTTGCTCCTCCATTAAAAAATCGATCAGCCGTACCAGCATTGATTTCACTTCGCTGACCGAACCAACTGTGATCAGGTTGGTGATCGGGTCGAGGATAACAACCTGGGGCTTATATTTTTTAACAAGTTTGTGGATAACTACCAGGTGCTGCTCGAGCCCGTGCAATGTGGGGCGCGAAGCTTCGAAATGCAACAAACCTTTATCCACATGTTTTTGGAGATCCATATTAATGGATTTCATATTGCGGACGATCTGTTTTGGCGACTCTTCAAACGCAAAATAAAGACATACTTTATTCCGGTTGCATGTTTCGTTTGCCAGGCTTGCAGCTATGCTTGTTTTACCGGTGCCCGCAGTGCCCGAAACCAGGATGCTGCTTCCTTTAAAAAAGCCTTTGCCATCCAGCATTTTGTCCAATGATTGAATTCCGGATGATAATCTTTCAGAGGATACTTCTTTTTGAAGGCTTAATGAAGTTACCGGTAATACCGAGATACCATCCTCATCGATCATAAATGGATACTCGTTGGTGCCATGTACCGATCCCCGGTATTTGATGATCCTTAAACGGCGGGTTGATATCTGGTTGATCACCCGGTGGTCGAGCAGGATAACGCAATCTGAAACGTATTCTTCCAATCCCTGCCGGGTGAGGGATGGCCCGTCGCCGCGTTCGCCTGTTATGATGGCGGTTACGCCTTTGGCTTTTAACCATTGAAACAGTCTGCGCAGTTCGGCACGCAATATACCCATGTTCGACAAACCGGCAAACAGGCTTTCGATCGTGTCCAGCACCACCCGTTTGGCCCCGATGCTATCAATGGCGTAGCCAAGCCGTATAAACAACCCGTCGAGGTCATATTCTCCTGTTTCTTCTATTTCACTGCGGTCAACCTGAACGTAATCGACTTTGATTTTCTTATCTGCCTGTAATTTTTTTAGGTCGAAACCCAACGATGCAACATTCGAAGCCAACTCTTCCGTCTTTTCCTCAAAGGCCATGAAAACACCCGGCTCATTAAATTGAATAGCACCCCTTACAATAAATTCGAGGGAGAAAAGTGTTTTCCCGGATCCGGCCTCTCCGCAAAGAAGCGTGGGCCTTCCTTTAGGTATCCCGCCGCCGGTAATTTCATCCAGCCCGATAATGCCTGTCGGCATTTTCGGTATTTGCGGATGGTTAGATTTTGTTTGTTCCTTGTTATTAGCTTTTGCCATTTTATGCACTTAATAAAGCATTGGCGGGTTACTAGCAAACTTTACGCCAATTTTTTAATATCTAATAATAGCAAACCTAATAAAATTGTTTTTCGGGAAATCGATTTTTTTTTCACCGGGTCAATTGATCCTTTTCGCCACTTTTCTTGCCATGGTCAAATGGTCTTCAAGGGCCGGCAGGGCCTGACCGGCAAAAGTTTTCGTTTCGCCGGCGGCCAGGTTTTTATAGGCATCCTTGTAGGAATCAACCGACTCTTCATGCGCACTGATAATGGTGTTGATGTACTTTTTATCAAAATCGGCCCCGGTTAATTTCGTGATGTCGCGCAGGTCCCTTTGGTGGTCGGCGTTTACGCTTGTGGGCAACACGAAGTTGTTATTGGATGCAATTGATTCGATTTTGGCGTTAATGTCCTTATGATCGTTAACAAACGTAATTGCCAGGTTTTTCACGTCGGCATCCAGCGCGTTTGTTGCGGCAAGTTGCGATAACTGGAGCTCGTACATGCCGGCTTCATACCATTTCACCAGGAATTTTGAGGCATCTCTCATTACATCCTTGTTCGCCCTTAGGGCTGAGTCATCTTTCCGCTCCTGCACCTTATTGGCAGAATCGGATTTAGCTATAAATTTTTGATTGGCAGAATCGGCGACTTCACTGCTGTTCTTGTGATTAGCGTTACATGCAGCCAGGCATGACAGCATGATGAGCTGGCCTGCTAATAGGTAATTTTTAACTATGGTTTTCATGATCTATTGGTTAACGAATTGGTCTGCTCATATAAATATTACATCGTAACAACAGATTTTATACAAATGTTTTGTTTTAGAACCAGGCATGCGCCGGCTAAAGAAAACAGATCATAATACAAGAAGCTGATGTTATGCTTGCTTTATAACGGTGTAAAACATGCCTATAGCAGCTGCGCTCATCGCAACAAAAGTAACCCACAATATTGTTTTCGAAAGCCAACCGCTTTTAAACTCGCCCATTACCTTTTTGTCGCTTGAAATTTTAATGACCAAAAACAAAAGGGGGACGGCGGCCACCCCGTTTAATACAGCTGCATATACCAGCGCCTTTACCGGGTCGACGCCGATGAAGTTGATGATCAATCCAACGACAGTTGCCGCAATAATAACCCCATAAAATCCGGGCGCCTTTTTCATGTTCATGTTTAGGCTGGCTTTCCATTTGAAAGCTTCGGATACCGAGTAGGCGGCCGAGCCGGAGAGTACCGGAATTGCCAACAACCCGAGCCCGATTATGCCGATAGAAAATATCAGTTTTGATAAAAAACCGGCGTGCGGAAAGCTGTGTACAAGCGGTTCGAGCGCTTTTGCCGCATCTGCTGCTGTGGCGATATCTTTTACGCCGCTGTTATGTAAAACCGTAGCGCCAACAACAATAATACTCCAGGTGGCAAATTCCGAAAATACCATGCCAAAGGTATTATCCAGGCGCATCTGGCGTACGCTTATCCAGCTTATAAGCGTCTTTCCCCCTTTTATTAAATGTCTTTCTTTATCTTCCTCTACTTCCTGCGATGCCTCCCAAAAAAACATATAGGGCGAAATAGTAGTGCCCAGTACACCCGTAATGATAAAGAAAAATGCAAATGAGAATTCAAAATGCGGCACAATGCTGGCCTTAAAAATCGTTGCCCAGGGCTGATGTACTATAAACAAGGTTATCGGATAGGCCAGCAGGGTAATTGCGAGCCATTTTAAAATTTTGGAGTAGGTTTTATAGCAAGTAAATATTTCGAGCAGTAAAACAACCGTAGTAAATATTAAAGTTAATACAATGAATGGTGCAGGTACAAGAAGCTGCGCCGCCGCAGCCATAGCGCCGAGGTCGGCGCCTATGTTGATCGTATTGGCCACCACTACCAATCCCACAACCAGGTACAGTACCGTACGGCTATAACACTGCCTTACTATAGTGGTGATGCCTTTGCCTGATACCAGGCCGATCCGTGCGCATGCTTCCTGCACAGCTGTCATCAGCGGCAGCATCCAAAGCGCCGTCCACAGTTGCCCATAGCCGAATTGCGCACCTGTTTGCGAATAGGTAGCAATACCCGAGGGGTCATCATCAGCAGCGCCGGTAACCAAACCTGGGCCAAGTTTACGCCAAAAACCTTTTATACTTACTGCGAGCTCGGTGCTTGATTTCATATATATAATTGTTTGGTTGAAGCAATGGTATAATACAGATATCGGTATTTTGTTTCAGATATAGTTTTATCGATTAAAATATAAACGATAATTTTCTAAATTTACCGCTACCTATGAATGCCGATTCCCTGCCTGTGTTGCCCGAAGATATTTTTCAGACTGTGTTTGAAAAATCTCCGGGGTCATTACTCGTTAAAGCCGACGCTCCGCATTTTACAATTGTAGCCGCAAGCGATTCCTACCTCGAGATCACATCAAGCACCCGGAATGCTATTTTAGGAAAAGGATTTTTTGAAGTTTTCCCTGATGATGAAAAATTCGACGAGCACACCAATGCACGTTATGTATTTACAAAAGTAACGAAAACAGGTAAAGCCATTGAAGTTCCAACTTACCGGTTTGATGTTTACGATACAAAGAAAAATGAAAGCGAGATAAGGTATTGGTCATGCTGCAACACGCCGATTTTGGGCGATGATGGTAAAGTTGCCTACATTTTAAATACAGTTGTTGATATTACCGGGGAAGTAAAAGCCAAGGAAGCGGCAATTGAAAGTGAAAGTCGTTTACGACTGGCTGCAGAAGCCGCTGAGTTTGCGACCTGGGATCTGAATTTGTTAAATCAAACCTTTATTTATTCACCCAGGTTATCCCAGATTTTCGGCCACCCGCCGGAAACCGTTATTACACTTGAAAATATCCGTAAACAGGTCAACGAGGATGATATGCAGAATATTGTCTTAACAGCATATGGGCAAGCATTAAAAACCGGCAATTATTTGTACGAGGTGCGGATAACCTGGCCCGACGGGTCGTTGCACTGGATAAAAACGCAGGGATTGGTAGTAAGGGATAAAAATAACCAGCCGATCAGGATGTTGGGCACCATCCTGGATACAACCGAAACCAAACGCGATGAGATCCGGAAGAACGACTTCATAGCGATGGCAAGCCACGAGTTGAAAACACCGTTAACTTCGTTGAAAGCCTACATACAGCTGTTATCAAAAAAACTGGCTTCGTCGGATGATAGTTTTATTACCGGCACACTTGCCAAAGCGGGTATCCAGATAAATAAAATGACCGACCTGATCTATGGTTTTCTGGATCTTTCCAAACTAGAGCCGGGCACGCTGCAGCTTGATAAAAAAGACTTTGAGATCAATAGCCTGGTCAATGATTGTTTAGCAGAAATGTCCCTTACTCACCCGGGCCATATTATCAACTTTGAGCCGCAAAACAGTATAACAGTGAACGCGGACAGGGAGAAGATAGGGCAGGTTATAACCAATTTTTTAAGCAACGCCATAAAGTATTCCAATAAGGGATCTACCATAACGATATCCTTAAAAAAAACGGATAATGATGTAACCGTTTCCGTTATAGACAATGGAATTGGTATTAAACTCAAAGACCAGGAAAAATTATTTCAACGTTTTTACCGGGTTGAAAGCGAGCGCATGAAAAATATTTCAGGGTTCGGTATCGGGCTTTACCTGGCCAATGAGATCATACAGCTTCACAAAGGGAAAATAGGGGTGGAGAGTGCGGAAGGCAGGGGCTCCACCTTCTATTTTAGCTTGCCGCTGCACAATTAAAACTTATGAAGTTTTGTAAAAACCTCATAAGTCTAAGGGTTACAAACCCATAAAGTAGTCTGTCAGCGACTTGAAATCATCAAACTTAAGGTCATGATCATTCGTTGAGCCAAACCCATAGCTAACAAATACAAACGGAATGCCCGCAAGGCGGCTTTGCTCACTGTCACCTGCTGTATCGCCAACGTAAACCGGGTTTTTGAGCTTATGTGTGCCGATAAGTAATTTAATGTTATGATTTTTAGGCATGCAATTGACGCCATATGCAATTTCATCTGTAATGTAGTCGTCAATACCGGCCCAGTCAATAAAAACACGGATAATGCCTTTAGCACAATTGCTTAAAATAAATAGCTGGTATTTGGTTGCCAGTTGTTTAAGGCCATCTAAAACACCATCGTATAAAACACCGCCATTTTGCTGCAGCAGCTCACGTCTCAATCCGCCAACCTCGTCGTAAATTTCTTTGCGTTTACCGGCGTCAAGTTCGGGCAGCACGGCCTGCATCACCTTATCGCCCTCCCAGCCAATTCGTTCCAGCAATTCTTCCCTGGCCATCGTTCTGTTGAGATTTAACTTTTTAAAAATTAAATTCCACGATTCAGTATAGGTATCTACTGCGTCCCAAAGCGTACCATCCATGTCAAATATCAGGCTGTCGGGTTTTTGCATTTTAAGCTATTTAAATATTTAAGGAAGATTGAAAAATGCAATTTCAAACCGTTACCATTTGATTTTTTACCTGTTTATCAAAGTTTTCCATAACCAACACTGCGGCGCCTATAAGCTCAGCATCAAAGCCAAGTTCGGATATCAATAACTCGGTACCGTCCGACAGGCGTGGGATGCAATACTTGTGTAATGCCTGTTGTATAGGCGCCAGTAATATTTTGCCAACTTTAGCTCCCCGTCCGCTTAAAACGATCGTTTGGGGGTTCATAATATGGATCAGGATAGCCAGCGCCTTGCCTATTTTATAGCCGGCCTCCGAAAATAACTCGACTGCAAACTGGTCGCCTTTATTGGCAGCCTCCATAATGGCATCGCCCATTTGTTTTGAATGTGCTTCGTCAATTTGTTTTAAGCTGGTCACGCGGCCCGCTTTAATGCCTTCGATAGCTTGTTTTGAAACCACCAGCATCGAGGCCTCGGCCTCCAGGCAACCGCGTTTTCCGCAGGTGCACAGTGCGCCGTCTTCGGATAATGGGATATGGCTGAATTCTCCTGCAAAACCATTCCTGCCCCTGAATATCTCGCCGTTAACGATCATACCTAAACCAATGCCCCAGCCCAAATTGATCACCATAACTTCTTTTTGTGACCTGGCAATCCCGAACTTTTGCTCGGCGAGGGCGATCAGGCTGGAGTCGTTATCAATATAGGTATTTAGCCCGGTTTCGTCGGCGATATGTTGAGCAAGGCTTTTGCCTCCGGCATTAAGATAGGTATAGTTGATCCCCTGTATCGGGTTAATAAAACCAGGCATACCTATACCCATGCCCACAATTTTTTCCTTGTCTATTTTTGAATGGTGAACGTATTCATTTATGTTTTTTACGAGATCAAAAAGCGCCCGGTCATTATTCAGTAATTTAAGCTCAAATGTCACCAGGTCTGAAACAGGCTGATTAAGCAGATCGACCAGCTGAATGCGCGTAGAAAGCTGATCCATCGCGATAGCCAGCACATACATCGCGGTGGGCTTTATGGCGTACATTAATGGCCGCCTGCCGCCGCTCGAAGGGGCATAGCCCTGTTCAACCAGGAAGCCCTCGTCGATCAGCTCGTTTAAAGCTTTTGCTATGGAAGGGATGCTTTTATCAAAAAGTCCGCTTAATTCCGCACACGACATCGCCTTGTCAAAATAAAGGCGCTTAATGATCATGTTTTTTAAATGGCTGCCCTTTATACCTTTGGGTTTAACTTCCATCAATAATTTATCTCCTAAAAAATTCAGTTTTATGTTATTGTTTCGCTAAAAATAGAAATAAAGCGGCAATAACAGAATAATTGGTCAGTTAACCCGCAACTACGTTAATTTTACTTTATTTCTCAACTGTAAATTCCTTTTTCAGCTTAATATCTTCCGATGAGTTGCCTATCATCACCTGGAACTTGCCGGGCTCAACGGTCCAGTTCATGTTCTTGTCCAGGATGGCGAGGTCATCAGGGTGCAGGGTGAAATCGACAGTTTTCTTTTCGCCGGGATTGAGATTGATACGCTCAAAACCGCGCAAATCATAATCGTATACGGTAACGCTGCTCACTTCCTGTTTAAGATACAGTTGTACTACATCATCACCGCTCCGCTGGCCTGTATTGGTTACTTCCACCGATATATGAATATCTCCCTGCTGGTGTTCCGTTTCGGGCGAAACCTGCAAGTTGCTGTAAGCGAACGACGTATAGCTTAAGCCATAGCCAAACGGATACAATGCGCCGTTAACACTGGTTTTGCCCCAGCTATTTGCACCTCCTTGACCAGCCTGTGAGCCCGGTTTAAAAGGGAAGTTAAATTCTAATTGGCCGGTAGTTTTTGGAAAGGTAATTGAAAGCTTGCCGCCTGGATTATTATCGCCAAATAAAGTTTCAGCGATCACTTTGCCGCTTTCGGGGCCGGGAAACCACGCCTCAAGGATGGCTGGTACATATTTGTTCTCCCAGTTTATGGTTAACGGCTGACCGTTTATCATCACCATCACCACCGGTTTGCCGGTAGCCTGCAAGGCTTGTATCAGCTTAAGCTGACGACCGGGTAAATTAAGCCCGGTGCGCGATAAACTTTCGCCTACCCGGTCAACATCTTCGCCGACCACGGCAATCACCACATCTGTCTGTTTGGCCTGCGCCACTGCCGAATCTATAGCAGCCTGTTCCTGCGTGGTAAGCGGCGTTTCAATGATCTCGCTTTCGGGCCAGGTAGCGTCGACAATGTTGCAGCCTTTTGTATAAGTTACATTGACGCCGGCGCCCATATAATTTCTAATGCCGTTTAATACACTCGTCACTGGGTTATGCGAAGGGCCATACCGGCTTGTAGCATAATTTATTTCGGCGGCCAGCGGGCCGGTTACCAGTATGTTTTTTATAGCTGCCTTATTTAAAGGCAAAAGATTATGCTCATTTTTTAACAACACCATCGATTCCCGGTTCATTTTCAGCCCCATATCGGTACCGTCGGTATTGTGGACAATTTTGTCCGCTATTTTGGGATCCTCAACATAAGGATGGTCAAACAAGCCAAGCAGAAACTTTACCCGCAGCACATCACCCACACGCGAATCCAATGTTTTCATGGATATTCTACCTTCCTTGTATAATTCCCTAAGCGGCATAATGTACGTTTGCGGCATGGTAAAGTTGGTGCGTACATTGAGCCCGGCTTCGAAGGCCTGGCGCACCGCCTCCTGTATGCTGCTGGCAACGTGGTGCTTGCTGTATATGTATTCAACCGCCTCGCTGTCCGAAACAACATAGCCGTTAAAACCAAACTTCTGACGCAGCAGCTCGGTTAAAAAATAATAGCTGCCGGTGATCGGTTCGCCGTTCCAGTCGTTATAGCTGCTCATCACACCCAGCGGGTGTGCTTCTTGTATCACCCGGCGGAAAGGGTAGAGGTACATCTGGTACATTTCCCGGGGAGCCACATGCGGGTCGGTCCGCGCGGCGCCATCCCGGCCACCCTTAGGCACGCTGTATACAGCGAAGTGCTTTAAAGTTGATGCAACACCTTCCTCCTGTATGCCCAGGGTCATTTGCTTGCCCAGTTCGGCGATCAGGAAAGGGTTTTCGCCATAGGTTTCCACCACGCGACCCCAGCGCTGGTCGCGGGACACGTCCAATATCGGGGCATAAACGTTTGTGTAGCCCAGCGCTTTTGCCTCGCGGCCAACAACCTGGCCGGCGTGCCGCACCAAATCCTTATCCCAGGTGCTGCCGATACTGATAGGGGCGGGCAGGGATGTGGCCCTGTCGTGGTTCAGGCCATGTATGCCTTCGTTGGTAAAATCAACCGGTATGCCCATCCGCGTTTGCTCAACGAACCATTTTTGAATGGTATTGATAGCCGACGCATGCTTGCTGTAGGGATAAGAGTACTGCGTGGGAGCGGCATCCGTATGCGAGGATAAATTATTCAATTCCTCATCAATATTGGCTATGCCGTCTTTCCAAACCTCGTTCTTCCACGACGGCGTTGGCATTTCTTCTTTTAAAACCCGTTTGTAGCCGTAGAGGGTAGCCAGCTGACAGGTTTTCTCTTCAACGGTCATCTGGCTCAGCAGGTCGTTGACGCGTTTGTCAATAGGCTGCGACGGATCTTCAAATACATCCATCTTTCCGTTCTTATTAAAATCGACCCAGCCTTTGTGGTAAATATTTTTTTCCTGTGCGGATAACTTCAAAAAGCAGGTAAGTACAACTAACAGCAACAATAATGGTTTTTTCATCGTAATACAATTCGGTTTATTTTTCAAATATAAGATTGATTTTGAATACTGGCATTAGGATTGAGTTATAACCATAAATTACCAATAAGTTATGTTTTATAAATTTTTGCTTAATTTTTTTGCATTAGTGTTTATTTTTACAGGCACTACAAACGCGCACGCCGCTCCATCTCCAGAGCTGATATGCGGCAAATGGGCATCTACTGAAAAAAACCTGATCATTGAAGTTTACCGCGAGAACAATATCTACAAAGCAAGGATCATCTGGTTCAATAGCGGGGGCGATGCCAAAATGATGTATACCACCCTCGATGATCAAAACCCGGATAAATCTCTCCGCAGCCGCAAAGTATTGGGCATGAGCATTTTAAAAAACCTGAGCTACTATCCTGATAAAAACTCGTGGGAAGACGGCCTTGTATACGACGCCAAGCATGGCCGCGAGTGGAACGCATCAGCATATATAAATAAAAAAGGACTGCTTGAAGTGCGGGGCTACTGGCACTTCAAATGTATCGGCCGCACGCTCACTTTTAAAAAGGTCAGTGACGATATCCCCGAACTAAAAGCCATGCACCCCGACCGCATCCTGGCCAACCGCGCCAATTAAAACCGGCTTTTGTTCGGTGTTCGCTTTGCGGTGAGGACGAACACCCCGAACACCCCGAACATGCCCGAACACCCCCGAACACTGTCAATATACTGCCACCATTTTTGTTATCCCAATAGGTTTACACCTTACCAGCACCAGGCTATTCTCAGACGCGTGATTTTTTTAGGGTTAAAAAGCGTACCTTTGCAAAATTATTTTCATGGGAAAAAGCTTATTTTTTGATATGCTATCTATTCAATGACAATAAGTTAAAGAATACAGCATGAAAAAAATAGTCGATTACAGGAAGCTTTTTGGGGTAAATAAAGATGCAGAGTTACAGGAACTGAAAACGGTTTACCGCAGCCTGATGAAGACCTGGCACCCCGATAAATTCACTGAGAACGATGAAACCAAGCTTGAAGCCGAAGAAAAAAGTAAAGCCATTATTGAAGCCTACCATTTTTTAGTGAGCATTGCGCCCGAAACGCTGCTTCAGTCGGCAGAGGAATATACCGGCACTACCACTAACTCGGGCATCCGTGATTTTGAATACAAGGCACAGGTGCTTAAAATATATTTTTCGGACGATAACGTATATGAATATTTCGACGTGCCAAAGGAAGTTTACAGGAAGCTGGTCAATGCCGATTCGCCCGGCAGGTTTGCCAGGCGGCATATCTTTAACACCTACGTTTACCGAAGCCTCAATAAACTGGCTGCCTCTGCTTAGTTAACGCTGTGTTTATCCACCCGGGTGGCATGCCCCACTAGCGGTGACGAACAGCATAATAATTCTTTTTGAGATCCCGTATGCTCAATGCTGCTGCTGCCGCCGTAAATAAAGAAGTCAAATATCGCTTACAAAGACCTGCGTCTTGCCATCGATACTGCTGTTTTAATGATAAAAAATACAGGAACCACCTGCACTATGATACCTAACCATGCTAATGTGCTCATAGAAATTTAATTTTTAGATGCGAAACAAAATTAACGAATAATTTATTAAATTTCAAAATATATTTTCAACAATCGTGCAGGGTGCGGTAATGCGGTTGCTTTTTTTCTCTAGCCTTAGGATGACGGAAACTATTTAAATCTGAATTATTAGTTATCTAAGTCCTCAAAAGAATAGCCAAAAAATCTCTCATAGATAGCGATAGGCTTCAAACCCATCGCTATCGAAAAATTGCTTCTCCCAATGCTTTACTTACACCATTCCTCCACGGTAAGCACATCGGCCTGGCGCGGGAAAACTTTGGCGGTGAGTACGCGGTGTACCTCTTCGTCGCCGTCGGCGCAGCCATCGGCCAGCACCGTTAAACGATAGTCTTTGTCCGATGCTTCGCGCACGGTGGAAAGCACCACGCCGCTGGTAGCAATACCCGCAAGCACCAGGTGCTGAATATTGAATGTCCTTAAAACCACCTCCAGGTCGCTGCCGGTAAATGCGCATACGCGGCGCTTCACTATGGTTAGTTCGCCTGCCTGCGGGGCCAGTTCGGGGTGAACGGTCATAAACTCGTCCATATTAACATTGGCGAATCTTTCCTTTGCGGCGGCAAAACCCTTGTTATTGAGGCTTATTTCGGGCGCGCCCTGCCTGAAACCAACAACCACGTAAATAACGGGCATCTTTTTTTCACGTGCGTGCGCTATTGCTTTCGCAACAGCGCCTAAAATATGTGCGGCATCAGGGAGCATGGCAACTATGCCTGCCTGCATGTCCATTACCAGCAGTGCGGTGTTTTGTGTTTGTTCCATTGTTCTGTTGTTTTTTTGATGGTATGATATAGGGATAATTATTAAACTACTTTAAGCTGTTCCTGTGTGGCTTTTTTCAATTTATCTTTCTTCAAAAACCGCAAAAATATGCCGGCTATCACCAGGGCAATGACGCCCTGGATAAGCAGTGTGTGCGGCGAGCCAATATGCTGCGAAATAATACCAACGAGCAAACTGCCCAGGGGCAACATCCCGGTAATGGCCATTACCAAATAACTGATCACCCTGCCGCGCATCTCGGGCGACGACTCAACCTGCGCAATCGTAATACAAACGGTACTTTGCGACATCATGCCAAATCCGCTCATGGCAGCAAACAGCATAGCCAGCGGGAAATAGCTGGTCAGCGAAAACAGGATAAGGCTTCCGCCGAAAATTGCCAGGTTAGCCAGCAGCACTATTTTAAGATCGGTACCGCGTTTTAACGATGCCAGGAAGAACGCCCCCGCCAGCGCACCCAAACCAATAAAGCTGTTAATAAACCCAAACGTGGCGGCGTTGCCCTTAAATATTACTTTGGCAAAAACCGGAAGCACCGTATTGTATGGTATTACCAGCAGGCTTACGAGCGCTATCAAGATCACCACCATGGCTATAGCGGGTGTTTTTTTGAGATACATAAACCCGTCCGACAGTTCCGAACTGATCTTCTTTTTTGTTGCCGATGGCTTATATGGCGGCAGCTTAATGACCAGAAGCGAGATCAATACCGCAACAAAGCTTAAGGCGTTCGACAGGAAACATATGCCTGCGCCAAATTTTACCAGCACCAATCCCGACAGCGCCGGGCCAACCAGCATAGCCAGGTTGACCATTGACGAATTGAGCGCGATCGCGTTCGGCAGGTCGGCTTTGTCTTTTATCAGCTCGTTTACCAGCGGCTGCCGCGCGGGCACGTCAAAGGCGTTTACGATGCCTAGCATCACGCTCAGCGCGAGTATCTGCCATACCGCATAATGATTTGTAAAAACCAGTATTGCCAGCAACAACGCCTGTACCAGCGACAGCGATTGGGTGATCAGCAGCACCTTATGCCGGTTAAACCTGTCGGCAACAATGCCGCCCGGCAGCGAGAAAAGGAACGATGGAAACTGTGCGGCAAAAATAGTTAAGCCAAGCATCACGGTTGAATGCGTCATGGTATAAACCACCCAGCTAACGCCGGTGCGCTGCATCCAGGTGCCTACCTGCGAAATAAGCTGCCCGGTAAAAAATAAAGTATAATTACGGTTTTTGAATGCCCTGAATGTACTGATTGCCATATACGCTGCAAATATGGCGCAATTTAGCCGCAAGCACCTGTGACAATTGTCACAATCAGTTCCAAGTCTATAGTCTTTAGTCGTAAGTCTTAAGCCTTTCAGACTTCGGACTTTCGACTCAGGACTAAAACCTCAAAACATTACACTAATTGTTTTTGGCTCGGATGCGGCTTAACGTTTCGCGGGTTACGCCCAGGTACGATGCCATCTGCGAAAGCGATACCCGTTGCAGCAGCCGCGGGTTATTTTTTTCGATATACCGGTAACGCTCGGTAGGGGTGTATAGCTTAAAAAAATGACCCTGCTCTTCCGACGCGACGAGTAAATGCGCCATTAAACGCCGGATGAACAATACGATGGCCGGGTCGGCGTTAAATTGGTCCATTATCACATCTAAATTGAATATCCATACCGAGGTATCTTCGCCGGCCTCTATCACCACTTCGGATGGCTTATGGCCCCTCAGGCTTTTCAAACTGCTGACAAAATCGCCCTCGAAAGTGAAATTCAAATTGATAGCGATACCGTCCTTATTATAATAGGTACGCAAATAACCCGTTTCAACCAGGTAAAACGAGCGGCATACCTCGCCCTCCTTTAATATCAGCTCCCCTCTTTTTAATTCCCGGTTCGCGGCGCAGCTAACCAGCAACGGAATATCGCCGTCAGATATATTCGGCGAAACATTTTTGATATAAGCGGCAACCGTTTGATTATCCATTCGAATGCCGCAAATATCCTCATTTCGCACAGCATTCCAAAAGCCCCGCAGGCAGCCCGTGGTTGATATCTGCCATTTAAAATGCTTTTTTTATATAAAAATATATAATTCTGCTGTTTATATTTGAGGCATGGACAGGAAAATAGTTAAAATCGTTAACCAGGTTAAAATGGAAGACGAGGATAATTTAGATGTGCTTTTTTGGCGATCAAAAAGTGCGTCCGAAAGATTGCAGGAGGTTATGCGGCTGCGAAAAAATTATTATAGCCGGCTAAATGGTTCCTTTCCCGAAAAGATGACGAAGGTTATCACCACCAGGCAAAATGACCTTTGATGGTGTCGTCGAAATCTCATTTATAAATATTTCCGACTTTATCGCAAACAAGCAGGCAACGGGACGAGCAAAAGATATGGGTGATATTGATGCGCTCAAAAAGAAAGAGTGAAATGTTTCCGGATAACGGTTTCAATCCCATTTCTCAAACCCTCTTTACGGCCTGCCGTAGAGAGGGTCGACGAGCGTAGCGTAGTCGGGGTGAGTAAACACGCTATGCAATTAACCGATCATATCCATATGAAAAAACTTCTAACCACCTTTGCCATCATCATCCTTTTCACATCTTTTTCTCCCCGAAAAGACCTCACCTGGATGGCCATAGGCGACTCGATCACTTACCTGAACGAACATCCCGACGAAGCCGGTAACCGCATCACTAAGGGTTACATGACAATGGTACGCGACAGGCTGCCTTACATCCATTACACCAACCACGGCCACAGCGGCTGGACAACAGCCACCATGGCCAATGCCATCGAAAAGTTGCATATCGGGACGGCCGACATTTACACTATATTTTTAGGAACGAATGACTGGTGGTCGGGCTTGCCAACAGGCACGCCGGCAGACTATGCCAACCATACCGGCAACAAAACCATGTATGGCGCTTACCGTACCATTATCGATAAAATACGCAGCCTCAACCCCAGGGCCGCCATCATCCTCATAAGCCCTATGCAGCGCGGCGACTTTGTTTACTTTCGTGATTTTAAAAATAATGCGTGGGGTTCATATAAGGAAAAAAACGGCCGCCGGCTGTCCGAATACGCCGAAGTCGTGAAATATATAGCGATGACCGAAAACCTCCCGCTTGTAGACTTATATAACGACAGCGGTATCACACCAAAAAACTGTGTCAAATACAAGCGCCTCAAAAACCCGCAAACCGGCCTGTATCAAAACTACAGCTGGCCGGCCTATACGCAAATTCCCTTTAACCCCGCTACCGACGAATACCCGTACCCCATCGACGCCGTAAATATGACCTACGACGGCCTGCACCCGTCCGATAGGGGCATGGCTATCATCGCCAACATGCTGGTAAAAGTGATGAAGAAGTATTAAGCTATTTTCCTTTAGTCATCCCGGGCGGTAACATTTAACAACTCTGAAGTCGAAATGATAAAAGGGGCTCACCATGACACCTTTTTTTTTCGGGAACAAATATGTCATGGGTTGCGTAGCGAAGGATCCTTCTGTGCCCGAAAAGCAAAGCGGACATGCAAACGAAGAAGATTTTTCGCTACCCTCAAAATGACAAATATTATTGCATTCTTAAAATATATCCAACCCCTCTTTACGGCTTGCCGTAGAGAGGGTCGACCAGCGCAGCGCAGTCGGGGTGAGTCATTTCTGCGCCAAAACACCACCCTAATGCGGCCTCTTGTTATACTAAAATATTCTCTAAAATAAATTAAATTAATTTTTGGTTAATATTAATCTATTTTTAATTTTACACCCGCTGCCTGCGGGCAGTTTATGGCCGAAGCTTAGCCGCCCTGCAAAGGGCGGCTTCAAATTAATTAACTTAAACAATAGTGTAACACAACTGTTACCATGCATAATAAACCGTATTTGTTGTTTTTAGCCGTTCTGAATGCGTTATGAGCAAAATGCAAATTGAATGCCCGGTTTGTGGTTCACAATATATACTAACCTCTCAGCGCATTGAGAAGATAGACAAGGGAACTATTTACTGTTACGTATGTAATAATACCCTGTTTGCCTATAACGGCTGCGTATCCTATTACCCATACCTGCTCACTAAAAAGCAAAATCATTTACAGCCAAACTTTCCGTTTAATGACCTGGGTACCGATTTTTTGTCGGAAGGATAGCGCGACACCGTAGCCATCACGTCATGCCGTAATCGGCATGACGTTTTTTATATCCAACCCCTCTTTACGGCTTGCCGTAGAGAGGGTCGACCAGCGCAGCGCAGTCGGGGTGAGTCAACTCTCCCCAAACTTTTTGAAAATACCGTGTTTTCACGGTATTTTTTCCCATTTCAACACCCTACATTTACACCCAGGGTCCTAAACCTTATCACAATTATTAACATGGAACATTTCACTGTACGGGTAGAATTTCAGGGGGCGCACAACCAGCATGATTACGTCCGGCTGCACCACGAGATGGAAAAAGAGGGTTTTTACCGGCCTTTGCTAGCGCGCGAAGAAGAGACAGTTTACCACATGCCCGCGCCAAAGCACAACCTGTACGATGACGACGACGACGATGCCACCATCCGGGTGTTAGAAGCTGCGCAGAAAGCTGCCGCCAATACCGGCAAAAAGTTCAGCGTGCTGGTAACCAAAGGCGAAGGCAAACGCGAATGGTACAGTATTTTAGATATGGTAAAGAAGTGATTTATCAGTTTCCGCAGGGCGGCTCAATGATGGTCCTTCTGCCGTTCTCGCAGGGCCGCCCGAAAGAGGGCCCTGCGTTGACTTAGTGATAGTTGCACTGGATATAAAGACTTTTTGGTTTAGTTGGTTAGTTAGAATGGATCTGCAGTCCGCAACCGTCGGTGGTTGTGGATTTGCGGTCCATTTTTGGTTGGAAGCCGGATTAAACTCAGCTCTCAGCTCTGGCGCGAAGTTTACCTCACAAAAACTATAAGCATAAATAACCTCAATCTTTAAATCAATAAACATGAAAAAACTAACTTTTATCTCACTTATCTTATTTCTCAGTTCTGGCGCGAGAATGCCGGGCAAAGGCCAAAAGCGCTGAGTTCTCGTGCCTCGCTGATAGGTCGGCAACTGTATGTTTGTCAGTATTTGGATAATCTCTTTTAGTCGTGTACTTTTAAACCATAATGAGTACCAAATATAAATTCGGAGACCAGGATAAACTTTATTTCGTCAGCTTTTCGGTCATAAACTGGATTGACCTTTTTATCCGCAATGAATATAAGGACATCATGCTCGACTCGTGGAAGCATTGCCAGGCCAATAAAGGCCTCGAAATATATGGCTGGTGCATCATGACCAGTCATATACACATGATCATAGGAACGCATGGCGACAATCTTGAAAACATCATGCGGGATATGAAAAAGCATACTTCGCTTGCTTTAAAGAAAGCCATCAAAGATCACCCTGCCGAAAGCCGCAGGGAATGGATGTTATGGATGATGGAACGGGCCGGGAAAAAGAATAATCATAACAGCGAATTTCAGCTTTGGCAGCAGGACAATCACCCGGTGGAGTTGTTTGATTTAAAGATATTACATCAAAAGCTGGATTACATTCATTATAATCCTGTTGTCGCCGGAATAGTTGACAAGCCTGAAGATTATTTATACAGCAGTGCGCGGGATTATTACGGCTTGCCCGGCTTAATTGACATCAGTTTGGTTGAGCCGATGATAGGATGGCCGGCATAGGTTATTACTTGTCAGCCGGGCACGAGAACGCCACCACTTTTGCCTGCGCTGCATTCTCGCGCCAGAAGAGAGGGGCTATTATATTGGATAGATCCATGGAACAAAATATTAAAATTAAAAGATGAACCCAATTATCATTAATGCAACATTTGTCTTTGTAGGTATCGCCTTAAAAACCTTACTTGACTTTTTTACCGCTTCTCGAACATCCAAACAAGAGTTGAGAATAGCGCTTACCGAGAAGCGATATAAAGTAATTATCTTACTTTGTTATGCAATGGTGTACTATGATAAGGAAGCATCGCTACTGGTTATTAACCGACCTGATCTTCCATCTAAAAAAAGATTGTTGAATGAATTGCAAGCAGAATTTATAAATATGTCGCTTTTTGCATCCGACAAAGTGATAGTGTCAATGAAAATATTTTTAGAAAAATTGGATATTTCCTCGTTAAACCAATTGGCAATTTCTATGCGTAGAGACCTTTATGGTATTAGAACTCATCTGCACTCATATCATTTTAATATGAGCGAAATAGATTTAAATTAGAATCATAGCATTTATAGTCTCAACCTGGCGCTCGTGACGCTAAGACAATATT
This sequence comes from Mucilaginibacter sp., assembly GCA_035568395.1. GTDB lineage: Bacteria > Bacteroidota > Bacteroidia > Sphingobacteriales > Sphingobacteriaceae > Mucilaginibacter. The sequence goes on from DATMOF010000002.1 coordinate 700,226, forward strand.
TCAAAAATCGGAAACAGAAGTGTTTACCTTACAACCGCCACAAACGAATTCCTATAAACCGGTTTTTGCAATTGCAGCTTCATGTTTTTAAATATCTGCATTGGCGCTTCGGTGGCAAACATGTTTACCAGCCAGGAGGGTAGGGCGCCCACCGGGTCAACGTGTATAGTATATTCAATTTTTACCTGGTCGTGGGCAACCGGGGTAAGTACCCATTTGCCGGTAGAGTTTTCGATCCTTACAACCCCTTTTTTAACAGGCACAAGGCCGGGAACGGCCGGGCCGTCGATGGTTACCACTTTGGTGTCCGGGTTTTGGCTCACGGTTAAATGCGCCACAAAATCCCTGTTGGCTGCGGGCCAGGGCAGGCTCACTTCGGCATAATAGTACAACTCGCCCGGCGAAACCTGTTTAACAATGGCGCTCTGCTTAACGTGGTAAACCCACTCTGTTGAGGCATTCACGTCCATTACCACGGCTACTACCTGCGCTGTTGTCGCGTTAAGCACGGTTTCAACTTTGATGGCTTTAACTTTGGAGTTGGCTATATCGCCGGCGTATATTTTTATCCCGTCCTTTTCGGTCCTCAGTTTCCATTCGCTTTGCGCGGATGCCGGGAGCAGTCTTAAAGCCAGCAGTAATGCCATAGTTAATAGTTTGCGCATGGTTGAAAAAGATTAGTGTTTAATGAAGTAGACGAAAAAGGCGGTAAAACCTTTTTCGTCATTTGTAGTCATTGTGTAAAAAATTATTTCGTAGCAAACGCATAAGCCACACGCAGGCCGATAAAGTTTACGGTGCTGTTGCTGATGGCGCTGTTGAATTTGGTGGTAGCCTCATAGCGTACACCGGCATCTATATAGCTTTTACCACCCAACGGAAACTGGTAGCCAACTTGCGGTGCGTAAACAAAGGCAGTGCCGTTATCATCATTCAATGCTGTTTTATTCAACAGGAACGCGGCGCCGGCCTCACCCTGTATGTAAAAATTACCGGCAGGGAAGTATTTTAAACCCGCTTTTACCGGCAATAATTGAATATCGGTAGCATTAAAGCCGGTACCGTTCAAATTCTTTTTACCGAAGAAGTTGTCATAACCCGCGTTAACGGTAACAAATAGCTGGTGTGGTAAAAGAGGGATATCGGCTTGTACCGAACCGCCCAGGTTCCAGTCGTGCGTATCGTTTAATGTTCCGGTAGGAATGCCTGCGTCAACGCCGACGCTTAAAATAACACCATTTGAACTGGTGGTTTTTGCAGTTGTTGATGTTTGTGCGAATGCGCCTGATGCCAAACCGGCGAAGGCTAAAACAAGTGCTGAGATTTTAAATGTACTTTTCATGATTTTGTATGTTAAATAAATATTTGTGTGTTTAAACACGGAGCAAAGTAACGGCAGAAAATAACGCGATAGTTTCATCTGAATGTCACGATTATTCAATCGTTTGATTAACAGCGATTTATTTTAACACAAAATTTACTTCTTTTTAAAATCATCATTTAAATGTCATTCTGATGTGTTTCTTTTGTAATATTCGTAAACTTAGTTGACCAATATAGTCAACTTAGTTTACATTTGTTGTGTCAATTACAACAAAATAATGGAAACGGCTTTCATATCACAACAAACTGCAAACGCCCCGCTAACCGGGGCTGTTGCCTTCCTTTCTGCCGACCGGCAACAGGGCTCTTTTACACCGTTTAATTACACTATAAGTATCCCAACGGCCGCGAAGAAAAAAAATATATCACCTGTCAGATCAGCCGCTGATTTCGCGGTTACCGCGTTGGAGAAAGCGCTAAAGCTTAACCTGCTTGGCGCCGATATCAATACCGAATACCTGGAGCTTACCATCAGGGTTTACGCGCAGGTAGCTCTGATAACTGCAAAGCAGTATTTCAGCCAGTTCGCCGCCAAAACTTTATCTCACAAAAATGTCCTAGCCAGCCTGTTCAGCAAGCTGCCAGGAGACTACTCTTTTAAAAACCTCGCACAATGAAAACAATTTTCACCTTCAACAGGATAATGCTGGTGGTTATCTTATTAACCTCCGCTTTAAGCGCATTTGCGCAAACTATAGTAAGCGGCACCATAACCGATGCTAAAACAAAACAGCCGATGCCATATGTAACGGTAGCTTTTGCCGGCAGTGTGCACGGGATAAGTACCGATAACCAGGGTAAATACCGGCTGATAACAAATGATAACTATAGCCAGGTCCAGATATCTTTCATCGGCTACAAAACCGTGCTCAAAAATATTGAACCGGGCAAAGCGCAGGTGATCAACGCTGCCATTGCCGAAGACAGCCGCCTGCTTGGCGAAGTGGTGATCAAATCGGGTAAAAAAACAAAGTATCACAATAAAAATAATCCCGCCGTTGAACTCATCAGGCAGGTTATCGCGCACAAGGCGCAAAACCGTGTTGAAAGCTACAACTACGCCGAATACCGGCAATATGAGCTCATGAACTTTTACCTGAGCAATCTGTCGGAGAAATTCAGGAACAAACGCATCTTTAAAAAATACCAGTTCCTGTTCATGGAGCAGGATTCGACAGCTATAGGCGGCAAAACCCTGTTGCCTATCTATATGGAGGAAAAACTGTCGGAGAATTACTTCCGTAAAGCACCATATACAAAAAAACAGGTGGTCGAAGCCAATAAGCAGGTGAAATACGACGAGCGCTTTATCGACAACCAGGGCCTTAAGGCGTACTTCAACCACATGTACCAGGATATTGATATTTATAATAACAACATTGAACTGATCTCGAACGAGCTGCTAAGCCCCATAGCCGACCATGCGCCTGATTTTTATAAGTTTTTTATTACCGACACCATAAAAGACCAGGTGCCCAACCTGATTGAGTTGAGCTTTACGCCCCGCAATAACACCGACATGCTTTTTGCCGGTAAATTATACGTCACAATGGATGGCAACTACGCAGTAGAGAATGCACACTTAACCGTTAACAAAAACATCAATCTTAACTTTGTGCGCCAGCTGCAGGCCGACCTGTCGTTCGAAAAAAACAACGATGGCAAATATCACTTAAACCAAAGCGACCTGAAGATAGAGTTTGCCCTCAGCAAAAATAAGGGCGGCGGCATATTCGGCGAGCGCAAGGTGATCGTGGATAGTTTCCTGGCTAATACAGCGCGCCCGAAACAAATTTACGACGGCCCGGCACAGGTAATGGCCATGAACGCCGAAAATAAAGACGACCGCTTTTGGCTCGTCAGCCGCCCCGACACGCTCGCGGCAGCAAAAGCCGGTATTTACAGGAATATCGACAGCCTGCAAACCATGCCTTCTTTTAGGCGCACCATGGGCTGGGTTAACCTGTTTGTGGCCGGCTACAAAGACTTTGGCCCGTTTGAAATGGGGCCGGCGAGTACTTTTTACAGCTTTAACCCGGTAGAAGGTTTCCGCGCGCGCCTCGGCGGCCGCAGCACGCCGGAATTGAGCAAACGCTACTATTTTGAAACCTACGGCGCTTACGGAACACTGGACCAGCGGTTTAAATATTTTTTAAGTTCGACATACTCGCTTAATAATAAGTCTATTTATTCTTTCCCACAAAATTACATACGTGCCAGCTACCAGCACGATACCAAGATCCCGGGCCAGGAGCTGCAGTTTGTGCAGGAGGATAACTTCCTGCTGTCGTTCAAACGGGGTGCCAATGATATGTGGCTGTACAATGACATTTTCCGCCTGGATTACGTGCACGAGTTTGACAGCCATTTTTCCTACAAGGCAGGATTTAAAAAGTGGGACCAAAGCCCCGCGGGCGGTTTATATTTCTTAAACCTTGTCGGGAACAATTTTAATAATGTAAATACGGTGCGCACCACCGAGTTTTCGCTCGAACTGCGTTATGCGCCGCATGAAAGCTTTTACCAGGGCAAACTGTACCGCGTGCCTATTGTTGACCAATACCCCATTTTTACGCTACGCTATAACGAGGGCATCAAAAACTTTTTTGGCGGCGGCTACAACTACCAGAGCGTGACCGGCAATATCAGCAAACGTTTTTACCTGTCGCAGTTGGGTTATACCGATGTGGTGACCGAGGGTGGCTATATTTTTGGCAAGGTGCCTTTCCCGTTAATGGATATCCACCACGCCAACCAAACATATTCCCTGCAGCTCGATTCCTATAACCTGATGAATTTCCAGGAGTTTGTAAGCGACCATTACGCCAGCATCAACCTCGATCATAATTTTAACGGCTTTATTTTCAATAAGCTGCCACTGATCAAAAAACTAAAACTGCGTGAAACGCTTGACTTTAAAGCGCTATGGGGTGGGGTAAGGAGCGAGAATAACCCCTCAACCGATCCGTCGCTGCTGCGATTCCCGGTTAACAGCACCGGCGTAGCAACTACCTATGCGTTAAACGGTACGCCTTATATGGAAGGCAGTGTAGGTGTCAGCAATATTTTTAAACTGTTGCGGGTCGACCTGGTTAGGCGTTTCACCTATCTTGATCATCCGGACGCACCAAAATGGGGCATAAGGGGGCGTGTAAAATTTGATTTTTAATTATACCTTCGTAAACTAAGTTGACTAATTTTAAGTTATAAGTTAGTGCAGCATAAATACTTAGTAATTATGTTTGCCGGATTTTAAAAAATAAAACAATGCAACTCAAAGATTCACAGAGAGTAACCTGCAAGCTGGTTTACCTGCTAAAACGTTTCATGGACGAATGGAACGAAAAAAAGCTGTGCCGTGAACATTATCCTGATTTTAATTATTCGCAGCTGCCTTTATTTATGAGTATCGGCACGTCGGGTATTTCAAATAACGAGCTGGCCGAAAAGCTTAACGTTTCCAAACAAGCCACCAGCAAGATCATCAAAGAGCTTGAGGGTATGAATATGGTACGAAGCGAAAAAAGCCCTTCGGATGCAAGGGCAGTGATGCTATTCCTCACCAGCGACGGCGAAAAATATTACCAGTACGTAAAAACGCAGATCAATGAGCTGGAAGAGCAATACAAAAAACTCGTCGGTTCAAGAAACTACGAGATCGCGATCGATGTGATGGTAAAACTCATCAATTTCCACGAAAAACAGAATTGTCAACCGGCTTTGGTATAAGCCCCATTTAATTCCACATACCGCTCTACAATAACGGCGACAGCAACCGGCACAATTTTTCGGGCAATTGCTTTAAACGTGTGCGTTTGGCCCATTTTTTCGCGTCGATTTGGGTAGCGTCCTTAATGTCGTTGAAAAAGGCGTCGCGCAGTTCATGTGCCACTTTGGTATCGTACACCATTGCGTTCACCTCAAAATTAAGCTCAAAGCTCCGGTGATCCATATTCGCGGTCCCGATAATAGCCAGTTGTCCGTCGGCTACAATGGTTTTGGCATGTACAAACCCTTTCTGGTAAAGGTATATTTCCACACCTGCATCCAGCATATCGCCGTAATACGATCGTGCCGCAGCATTTACAATAGCCGAGTCGGATTCCCCGGGTACCAGCAGCTTTACCTGTACGCCGCTCATGGCAGCCACGCAAATGGCATCCAGTACGCTCTCGCCCGGTATAAAATAGGGAGAGGTGATCAGTATCTCTTCCTGCGCCATGCCGATGGTTTCCATCAGCGAAAGCATAATAGTAGGCTTGTCTGAGTCGGGGCCGCTGGCGGCTATCTGCACACTGGCGTGCCCGTGTTTGGTTTTGGCTGTGGAGAAGAAATCATGCTGTATAGGCAACTTCTGCCCGGTGCAAAAGTTCCAGTCGCAAATGAACAGGTATTGCAGGTAATATACACCCGGGCCATGTATCATCAGGCTCGTATCGCGCCAGTACAGCTGCTTTTTGTCAATGCCGTTAATATACCGGTCGCTCACGTTAATGCCGCCCACAAAGCCCATACAGCCGTCGATCACGATGATCTTGCGGTGGTCGCGGTAGTTGGTGCGGTTGCTTAGCGCGATGAACAGTATCTTGTAAAAAGGGTAGGCCTCAACGCCGCCCTGTATTAGCCGCGGCACCAGGGTTTTGCGGATGGACCGGCTCCCGAAATCATCATAAATAAACCGCACCTGGACGCCCTCTGCGGCCTTTTGCAGCAGCACGTCAGCCACCTGGTTACCGATATTATCGTCCTCAAAAATATAATACTCCATATGGATATGGTGTTTGGCAGCCTTCAAAGCCTCAAGCACCGCCGGGAATTTATGCTCGCCATTCAACAGCAGCTTAACCTCGTTACCCCCGGTAAGCGGACTATTATCATTCAGCAGCAGCCGCGCAAGTTTTATATGGCTTTTCACCTCCGGTTCGCCCGTGCTCCATGTTTTTTCAGATTCTTTGATGATCTTTTTCTGTATCTCGTCCAGCAGCCTGTCATCGCTGATTATCTTTTTACTGTACAGCTTTTCCTTGCGGTAATTGGCGCCAACGGCTAAATAGATAATGATCCCCACTACGGGCAGTAACACCGCAATAAGCAGGTATGCAAAGGTTTTGGTTTCGTCATTTACGTCGTACAAAATGCGCAGGCAAACGCGTATAACAATTATCAGGTAAATGATCCCGGCCGGTATAAGCCAATTCATAGGCGTTTAGTTTTTGTGTTTTGTTTAGCGACGTTGTTGCCCGCAATGCGATGTAAATATAGTTTCAGAGTAGTGCCGTTCCATCCGGCAAATCGCCCTTTCTGCAGCAACGCCGCCTGGCCCTTTGTGTCCAAAAGAGGATAGCTGAAAACAAAAGGCGCATGGTTAATCTGCCAGCCCTGCACCTGCTCAAACCGGAGCACATTAAAATAAAACGCACCCCCGCTTTGCGAAACCGTATAATAATCATCCGCGAAAGCGAGTAAATGCTGCGACACTTCCTTATTAGGGACTTGCTTTAGCAGCGTACCGTTTTTCGGGTACGTTTCATAATCAATGCGTTGTTTGGCATTGTCCCACACCGAACTGTAACCGGTATAATACCCGCTGTCAGCCGCCGCCACAATATACCATAGCATAGTATTGAAAGGGGCTGGGGTGGTAAAATATCGCTTTCGCGCGATATGCTGCGCCGCAAAGGACGCTTCCGCCCGTTGATCTATTTTAATTTTGTTGAAAGCCGCGAAGCACAGGTAAAGGATGGAGACGCCTATCGCGCCAAGCGCCCACCGCGCGCGGAATCTATAGTGCGTGCTCTTAAATATCAGTACCAAAGTGCCTATAAACAAGCCGGCGGTAAACAGCGGATCGGCCACAAAAAGTAAATTAACCGAGAACCGCTGGTGACTGAACGGCTCAAGCAAACCCGTGCCATAGCTGTTGCAGATGTCCAGCGTATCGTGCAGCGCCAGCTGTAAGCAAAAGAAAAACACCAGGAATGGTAAAGAAAGCTCGTGTTCCCGATATAATCTTTTCACGGCGAACGCCATCCCAACTCCCCCAATCGCTGCGAACAAAAACGAATGCGTAATACCCCGGTGAAATAAAAAAGACTGGTCGGCAGGTAAAATTAAGCTGCCTATGGTATCGATATCCGGCAAGCTCTGCGAAAGCGCCCCCCAAAACAAGGCTTTCTTACCCAGTTTTTTACCCAGCAGTACCTCACCTGCGCAGGCGCCTAAAGTAATATGGGTAAGTGAATCCATCGATAGCTTTTGTATAGAAAGGATAAAGCTATCAAATGTTTGCACTTGAATAAAAATGGGGTGTTAACTTGAGTGGTAAAATTTAAAAAAATCTAAAGGTGAAATGACAAAAGGCATGTCATGGTGAGCTCCGTCGAACCACGGTGCCAGGGTTGACGAATGTTTATCGGACGAATAGTCAAATTGTTCGAAGAAAATGCCGCAATACATAACGGAAAGGCCTTTGCCCGCATGGTTCGAGAACCTCACCATGACACCCTTTCGTTTTTATGACCAAAAAAAGAGCAACCGCGAAATCCGCGGTTGCTCATCTTAGCTATGAAAAAACTATAATTATGAAAAACTTAGTTAGCCGGTGCAAACTCACCGTTAGCGCGGATAGTAACTTCGTCGCTTACCATTGCATTGCCAAACTTGCTGCCGAAACCGAAGTCAGAACGTTTAATAACGCCTGTAGCCTGGAAACCGGCGTCCTGTTTGCCTTGCGGGGTGGTAATAGTGCCGCGGTACCAAACGTTAAATGAAACCGGTTTGGTAACCCCGTGTAATGTTAGATTCCCATTCACCTGATAATGATTAGGCGAAGTTTTAATGACGCTTGTACTGGTAAAAGTAAGGGTAGGGTAGTTGGCTACATCAAAAAAATCAGCCGACCGTAAATGGTTATCACGCTGGTCAACACCGGTATTTACCGAAGTTGCATTAGCAGTAAATTGAAATTTAGCATCGCTGAAATCAGGTTTTGCTGCCGTGATAGTAGCCGAAAAGTCTTTAAACTCACCATCAACGTCCGACACCATCAGGTGGGTAACGGTAAATTGTAATTTTGAATGCATGCGGTCAACGTTCCACGTCGTTTGCGAAAATGCCGTTGTGCTGATCAAAGCTACAGCGATTAAAGTGATGATTTTTTTCATGATTGTTTTTTATTAAATGATTAATTCAATTCGATTTGTCACAAAGTTAATACAAAAACGAACGGTTTTAAAGAATACCTGTTTAAACATCTTTTTTTGACAATAGAGTGATTTATGCAAGCTTCACTACCCTCTTTTTTATAACCGCATATACTCATTTATAACCGCATATACTCACCCCGACTACGCTACGTTGGTCGACCGCTCTACGGTAAACGAAAAAGAAGGATGAAAATGAAAAGAAACTTTTATTCTCTTCCCCTTACCCTCTTTCCGGCCCACGGAGAGAGGGTGAACAAGCGAAGCGATGTTCGGGTGAGTCAACTCTGCGACATGCTTCTTCACCTTGCCTACGTATAGACTCACCCCGACGACGCTCTGCTGGTCGACCCTCTCTACGGTTTACCGTAAAGAGGGTAACTCCACTAAATTTTTTTTCTCTTTTCCTTTCCCTCTTTACCGCTTGCGGTAGAGAGGGTGGTCGCGCGAAGCAAAGACCGGGTGAGTCAACTCTGCGCCTTACAATCACGCCAATGCAACATTTAAAAATCCACTACCATTTACCGCACCCCGCCTATATATTTGCAAAAACGATCTCCTATGAAATACAGAAATCTCGGCAATACCGGCGAGAAGCTATCTGCCTTAGGCCTTGGCTGCATGGGCATGAACCATGGCTACGGCACCTTTAACGACGACGAATCCATAGCCACCTTAAACCTGGCAATTGACCTGGGCATTAACTTTTGGGATACTGCCGATATATACGCTAACGGCCGCAACGAAGAACTGGTGGCCAAAGTACTTGCGCCTAACCGCGATAAAGTGTTCATCGCAACCAAATTCGGTTTCAGGCAAAAAGAGGATACTGACGCATTTCCGGGCGCTGCGGGATCTTATTTCGACGGCTCACCGGCTTATCTTAAGTCGGCGGTTGAAAAAAGCCTTAAAAGGCTAAAGATCGAAACCATCGACCTTTATTATGCCCACCGCATTGACCCGAATGTGCCGGTCGAGGAAATGGTTGGCGCTATGGCTGATCTGGTTAAAGAAGGAAAGGTACGTTACCTGGGTTTGTCGGAAGCTTCAGCTGCATCTATTCGTAAGGCGCACGCAGTTCATCCCATCGCCGCCCTGCAAAGTGAATACTCGCTGCTTACACGTGATGTGGAAGCCGAAATATTGCCGGTATGCCGCGAGCTGGGCATATCGCTCGTGCCGTTCAGCCCGCTTTCGCGCGGGCTAATGACCAACACGCTGAATATCGATGAGCTGGCCGGTAACGATTTCCGCAAAACGCTTCCCCGCTTTAGCGATACATATAAAGATAATAACCAGCAGTTGGCACACGCTTTCGCCCATTTTGCTGCACAAAAGAACTGCACGCCGGCGCAACTGGCTTTAGCCTGGGTTTTAGCACAGGGTGATGATATTATCCCAATTCCCGGAACCAAGAAAACAAAATACCTGCGCGAAAATGCGGCATCGGTTGATGTTGAATTGACACCGGCGGATATGCAGGGCATTCAAAGCATAATCGACCAATATCCCAATACAGGTTTACGGTATGGTGAGGGCGCTTTTAAGCTGGTAAATAATTAAACAGGCAATTTGCCGTAAGATTTCAGCATAATTAAGTAAGAAGCGACGATCGCAACGCCAATGATCAGCGGCACCCAAACGGGTCTTGATCTGTACAGTGTTGAACTGCCGACAAACCTGTTCCAAAATAAGTTGTCCATTATATAAGCGCCTACTATGCTGCTCATAAGTGAGATAATCGGGTCGATCGGGTAGGAGCGCAGCAATATCCCCTGCAATAATGTAAAACCAAGCCCGTACACTACCACCAGCATGGCGCTGCTGCGGTTTTTGGTTTTACTGACGTTTATGGCCAATAGTATCGACCCAAAAAACACGCTGAAGAGTACGGCAAAAGCGAATATCGCCCGTTTCGAAAAAAAGAGCGGCGCATCGGGGTCCTCAACCATATTGTTGTTCCACCCGGTGTTGAATATGCCGAATATCCCGGTCCCGGATTCAGCAATTTCCCGACGGGCCTGCATATCCTCGCTGATCACTTTCAACTCTTCGTCCGAAAATTCCACACCGCGGTGCTGCAATTCAACGACGGCAGCCTCTACTGATTCCGGGAGATATTTATCGCGGTTATCAATACAATTATGCAGTTCTTCGTCTGATTTTAATGCAGCACGCAGGTTAAAATTTTCATCCATGGTAAACGACAAGCAGGTAATAGGGCGGCTAAAATAATTAAAATTACCCGGCTTGGCCTATTATACAACTATTTAATGCTTAGGTTTAGTATTTGTGAAGATTCTTTAAATATTTATAATATTTTTATCTGCCTATGCAAAACCAAACCACCACAACCGCCCAAAGGATACGCTCAATAATTGGCGGCTCGCTGGGCAACCTGGTTGAATGGTACGATTGGTATGTTTACACCGCATTTTCTATCTATTTCTCCGGTGCATTTTTTCCGGCCGCCAATCAAATTGTGCAGTTATTAAACACCGCCGGCATCTTTGCCATCGGGTTTTTAATGCGGCCTATCGGCGGATGGGTTATGGGCGCTTTCGCGGATAAAAAAGGCCGTAAAACTGCGCTCACTTTCTCCGTTTTGCTGATGAGCGTTGGCTCGCTTATTATTGCGATAGTTCCCGGGTATAAACAAATTGGTATCGCCGCGCCTGTATTATTGGTCGTAGCACGTATCATCCAGGGCCTCAGCGTAGGCGGCGAGTATGGCACCAGTGCGACCTACCTTAGCGAGGTTGCAACTAAAAAGCACCGTGGCTTTTACTCCAGCTTTCAGTATGTAACGCTCATCATGGGCCAGCTGCTGGCATTGGGCGTATTGGTTTTACTGCAGCACTTTTTTTTAACCGACGCACAGCTGCACCAATGGGGCTGGCGCATTCCGTTTGGCATTGGCGCCCTGCTGGCTGTTACCGCCATGTATTTAAGGCGCAGCCTGCAGGAATCGGTTATCCTGGAAGATAAGAACGCCAGGTCCTCGCGCGGCACCCTGCACGCCTTGATGCAGCATCCCAAAGCCGTATTAATTGTGATAGGGCTTACCATCGGCGGTACGGTAGCGTTTTACACGTATACGACTTATATGCAGGAGTTCCTGGTAACCAGCGCCGGCTTTACGTTAAATGCAGCTACCCTGGTATCCACGTTAACGCTTGTTTTTTTTATACTGCTGCAGCCATTGTTTGGATTATTATCCGATAAGATAGGCCGCAAACCGCTACTGATCGCATTCGGCATATTAGGTACGTTAACCACAGTTCCTATCATGACTGCCCTAAGTCAGACCAAAGATTTCTGGATTGCCTTTGCCCTGATCATGTGTGCACTGGTTATCGTTAGCGGGTACACGTCCATAAACGCAGTAGTAAAAGCCGAGCTTTTCCCGGCAAATGTCCGCGCGTTGGGCGTAGGTTTTCCGTATGCTATCGCCGTTTCCCTTTTCGGCGGAACAGCCAAGTATATCGCGTTGCTTTTTAAAGATAAGGGGCACCAGGAATGGTTTTATTGGTATGTAACCATTTGTATCGTCTTATCGCTGATCCTTTATATCACTATGAATGATACCCGGAAATATTCAAAAATTGAGTAATCGTCTTGTTTTTTCGATATTTAAAGTCCTCCCCTTTGGGGAGGATTTAGGTGGGGCTCCCCAAAAAACACTATTTTTACGGCGCATGACGGACATTAACTTTCTTTCCCAGCAGGCAGTTGCGTTGTTAAAACAGCTGATCGCGACGCCGTCCTTTAGTAAAGAGGAGGATGGGACAGCTGATCTTATAGCGCAGTTTTTAAAGGATAACGGCGTTGTAACCCACCGCAAGATCAACAATATATGGGCCCGCAATGAGCAGTTCGACCCGTCAAAACCGACTATACTGCTCAATTCACACCACGATACTGTAAAGCCAAATACAGGTTATACACGAAATCCGCACGATGCAAAAATAGAAGACGGTAAGTTATACGGACTTGGCAGTAACGATGCGGGTGGGTGCCTGGTATCATTGATGGCTGCCTTCCTTTATTTTTATGGTAAAAAGGGCCTTAATTACAACCTATGCCTCGCTGCTACCGCAGAAGAGGAAATTTCAGGTTTAAATGGTATCGAATTAATATTACCTGAGTTGGGCAAGCTTGACTTTGCTATCGTCGGCGAACCTACTCAAATGCAATTGGCCATAGCCGAGCGCGGGTTAATGGTGCTGGATTGTGTGGCCCACGGCACAGCCGGCCATGCCGGTCGCGGGGAAGGCGATAACGCTATTTATAAAGCGCTGCCTGATATCGAATGGTTCCGTAATTTTAAATTCCCAATAGAGTCTGAAGTTTTCGGGCCGGTAAAGATGTCAGTCACCATCATAAACGCGGGCTCCCAGCACAACGTGGTCCCGGCAACCTGTATGTTCACGGTTGATGTTCGCGTTACGGATGCCTACCGGAACGAGGAGATTTTAGAGATCATTCGAAAGCATGTAGGTTGTGATGTAAACCCGCGTTCAACGCGCCTCAAACCATCAAAGATCGATAAAAATCACCCCATTGTACAGGCCGGAATTGCCCAGGGCCGCACAACTTATGGCTCCCCAACAACATCCGACCAGGCGTTATTGGATATTCCCTCTCTCAAAATAGGCCCCGGCGATTCGGCCAGGTCGCACATGGCGGATGAGTTTATTTATCTAGAGGAGATCAAAGAGGGGATAGCGTTATATATTAAAATGCTGGAAGGTATCCTTTGAGTTGCGGATATTTATTACAAAAGCAGTAAGTTTGAACTCTCCGCGCGTCATTGCGAGGTACGAAGCAATCTTTACATAAGTAGGTCCAACATACAAGGTGGCCGCAATGGTCGCCCTGTAAAGCGTAGAGATTGCTTCGTACCTCGCAATGACGCCTGGAAATTATTTTTTTTACATGAATAAGCTCTGGCAAAAATCCGTTACCGTAAACGAACTGGTTGAAAACTTCACCGTAGGCCGCGACCGTGAATTTGATCTGCAAATGGCAGCATTTGACGTGCTTGGCTCGTTGGCGCACACCCAAATGTTAGCCAGTATCGGTTTAATGAGCGCGGATGATCTGCAGTTGGTACAAAAAGAGCTAAAAAATATTTACCGCGATATTGAGGACGGGAAGTTTACCATTGCGCAGGAGGTAGAAGATGTGCACTCGCAGGTTGAACTTTTGCTCACTCAGCGGATCGGCGATGCCGGCAAAAAAATCCACAGCGGCCGCTCACGCAACGACCAGGTTTTGGTTGATTTGAAACTGTTTTTCCGCCACGAGCTGCAGCAGGTTGTTGAAGAAACCGACAAACTTTTCCGCCTGCTCATTGAATTAAGCAACAAGCATAAAGATGTGCTGTTACCGGGCTATACGCATTTACAGGTAGCCATGCCCTCGTCTTTTGGGTTATGGTTTGGCGCTTACGCAGAAAGTTTGACCGATGACCTCGAAATGGTGCTGGCTGCTTATAAGATCACCAATAAAAACCCCTTGGGATCGGCCGCGGGTTACGGCTCGTCGTTCCCGCTCAACCGTACGCTAACTACGCAGTTACTCGGTTTTGAGAGTCTTAATTATAATGTTGTTTACGCGCAAATGGGTCGCGGAAAAACCGAAAGGGTTATCGCCCAGGCCTTATCGTCTGTAGCGGCAACCCTGGCGAAAATGGCGATGGACCAGGCGCTTTACCTGAGCCAGAATTTCGCTTTTGTAAGCTACCCCGATACATTGACCACCGGCAGCAGTATTATGCCGCATAAGAAGAACCCGGATGTTTGGGAGATCATGCGCGGCAAATGCAACCGGCTGCAGTCGCTGCCAACCGATGTGGCTATGATGACGGTAAACCTGCCCTCGGGCTATCACCGCGAATTACAGCTATTAAAAGAGTTGCTTTTCCCGGCTTTCACCGACCTGAAAGACTGCCTGCATATGGCAACCTTTATGCTGCAAAACATAACGGTAAACACAGATATTTTAAACGACCCCAAGTATGCTTACCTGTTTAGCGTTGAAGAGGTTAACCGGCAGGTATTAAGCGGCGTGCCCTTCCGCGATGCCTATAAGCAGGTGGGAGCGGCCATCGAAAAAGGCGAATTTAAGCCAGATAAGCAGGTTAATCATACCCACGAAGGGAGCATAGGCAATTTGGGCAATGAGCAAATCGCTGCCGCTATGGATAAATTGATAAAAAACTTTGATTTTGGAAAGGTTGGCGAAGCAGTTGGAAAACTTTTAGCATGATCACATTGTTAAATTAAATCGCTATTCAGGCTATAAAAACAGTATTTACTTTGCCCTCAATAATCGTTACATTTGTATATGTTGATTGAAAATGCAGATAATAATAAAATTACCATCACGGTATCGTCGTCGGTAGACCGATTTGGTTTACAACGACTGATTGATTATTTGAAATATCTCGAAGCGACCTCATTAACAAAAGTTAAACAATCAGACATCGATAAACTTGCCGACGAAGTAAACTCATCCTGGTGGGAAGCAAATAAATCACGATTTGTTAAGTGAAAATAATTGTTGATGCCAATATTGTATTCAGCGGCATACTGAATTCCGATGGGAAAATCGGAGATCTGTTAATCAACTCAAAAAAGTACTTCAATTTTATTGCTCCCGAGTTCTTGAGGTATGAGATTAAAACTAAGTACGAAAGACTTCAGTCGATTTCCGGTTTAAGTATTGAGAGGATAATTGAGGCCGAATACCAGGTATGCAAAGAGATTACCTTTATTTCAGAAGAGCAAATAAATCCAGGATTTTGGAATGAATCACTTGACTTAGTTCATGATATCGATATAAAAGATGTTCAATATGTGGCTTATGCTAAACAATTTAGGTGCAAAATATGGTCGGGAGACAAAAAGCTTTTCAAGGGATTGATAGAAAATGGTTTCGTTAATCTTGTTACTACAGATGACTTATTTGCAATTAGAACTAAAAGAATAAAGTAAACTGCAAAATGAACGGGCAAAACAGGAATGACATTTACCCCGGCCTCGAGGTCGATATTATACTTAAAAAAGACCAGCGGTCGGGTAAACGAACAAGAGGGATAGTGAAGGACCTGCTAACCAGCTCATCCTTCCATTCACGCGGTATAAAAGTGCGACTTGAAGACGGGCAGATAGGGCGCGTGGCTGAAATAATTGACGAACAATAATGCGTATTAAAAATTAATTATGGCTGACATTTTAAAACCTGATAAACGATTATTCTTCCGGCTGGATGCGCATTACCGCTTGATGATAGCGCTGGCCGTTAGTATTATCGTCCTTTTTTTCGTTTGGCCTCGTTTCACGTGGCCGGCGGTAACCTTATTTACATGGATCAGTTTTGCACTTACGGTGATCGCCCTTGATTGGACGGTGATCATTACATCGCACCCGCGCGAAGTGCGGAAAATTGCCAAAATCCAGGACTCCAGCCGTACGTTTATATTCCTTTTTGTGATTGCTGCTTCGATCATAAGCATGGTTGCCATTGCTTTTTTGTTGAAATCAGCAAAAGGCCATTCGGGCGCTGTCAATGAGCGTATTTTCCTGTCAATTGGCGCGGTGTTTATTTCGTGGTGGCTCGTACATACTGTATTTACCATGCGATACGCGCATATGTATTACGATACAGATACCGACGATGGGCAGCCGAAAGAAGTTGGCGGGTTAATTTTCCCGGACGAAAATGAGCCCGACTATCTCGATTTTGTTTACTTCTCGTTCGTGGTTGGCATGACTTTCCAGGTTTCGGATGTCGAGATATCCTCCCGCCAGATACGGCGGTTGGCATGGCTGCATGGCTTGTTATCTTTTGGTTTTAATACAGCGATAGTCGCGCTAAGCATCAATGTCATATCGGGCCTGGTAGCGCAGTAGTGTCAATCAAACAAGCCTTTATCCCTGTCAATAAACTGCGGCCGCGGAAGGCTTAAGCTTAATTTTTTATTCAGCTGCTCAACCACGTAATCGGCCAATTCTGGCGAATACCGCTCATCGTGCTGGTGCATAAAAAACCAAACCGACTGCAGGCCCATTTGCTGCCATTGGTAGATACGCTCCACCCAATCATCAATACGTGAGTAATCTGTAGAATGAAGGCTGTTCCCCACAAAGCGGATAAATGCATGCGGTGTAGGCAACTGCATGTGCACTACATCCCGGCGGCCCGAGGCATCGGTTATTACCGCGCCGATATTCAACTGGTGCATCATGTTAAATAACTCATCACGAATTTCCGGTACAGAAAACCATTCCTTATGCCGCATCTCCAGGAAAACAGGGACATCCTTAGGCAATTGTTCAAGATAGGCCTTTAGATCGGGCTGGCTCTTCGGTGCAAAGTTATCGCCCACCTGCAAAAACATGGGCCCCAGCTTCTCGCCAAAAGCTAAAACGCCTTCGTAGTATTTAGTTGTAATTTCTTCCGCATTTTTTAAACGGCGGATATGGCTGATGTTTTGTGAAAATTTAGGACAAAATTTAAACTCCGGATTGCCTTCGGTTTTGGCTTTCCATTTAGCAATGGTTTCCGGGCCGTATATATTATAAAACGTTGCATTCAGCTCAATTGAGTTAAAATGCTTTACGTACTCATCTAAAAAATTAGCGTCCTTGGTTTTGGCTGGGTATATTTTGCCCAGCCATTCCTTTCGGCCCCACTTGGCGCAGCCAACATGCACGGCCATCGGCTCATCGTTTTTTGCAGTCTTAAGCGTTTTAATCGTAAGCTCCGGGTCGGGTGGAAGTGTGAAATCAACTTCCATTAATTCTTCCGGCTTTAAACGTCCAAATTCCATGCTGTCTTAATTTGCTTTATTTACTAAACCTAATCTCTAATTAATCTCTAACCTCTAACTCAGCAGATCAACTTTAAATACCGGCGCTGCCCTTTTCTTTGAAGCCTGCTCATAGGCGTAGCCCAGTTTAATAATATCGCCTTCCTTGTAAGCCGTGCTGATAAAAGAGATCCCGGCAGGCAGCCCATACGCGAACCCCATTGGCACCGTAATATGCGGGTAGCCGGCCATTGCGGCAGGCGAGGAGAAGCTGAAACCGTTATCATAATCGCCGTTAACCAGGTCGATACAGCAGGCAAAGCCGTTGGTTGGTGCGGCAATGGCATCCAGCTTGTTTTCTTTTAATATCGTATCAATGGCATTCCGTGTAGTGCCGGTGGTCAGGTTTACCGCATTCAGGTATTCCGTATTGTCTAACCCGCCTCTTTTCTCCGATTGCTCCAGTATCTCCTGTTTAAAAAAGGGCATCGCTTTGGCCTCGTTTTGTTTGTTGAACGCGATCACGTCCGCTAACGATTTCACCTTGGAATTGGCTGTGCTCAAATACTTATTCAGGCCATCTTTAAATTCAAACTGCAGCACCGTGTTTTCGGCCGTCCCGATCTTCTTCAATTGTTTATTCAGCTCAACTTCAACAATAGTTGCCCCGTTATTTTTTAGCGTATCGATAGCCTGTTGAAATAATGCATCCATCGCCGGGCTGGTTTTTAACCCTGTTTTTTCAACACCAATAAGCTTGCCTTTTAATCCAGCGGCATCCAAATATTTAGTATAATCCGGTTCAACTTTTCCTTTACTTTCTGCTGTGACGCTATCCTTTGAATCTTCTCCTGCCAGTGCACCCAATAAAATGGCAGCGTCTCTAACTGTTCGGGCCATTGGGCCTGCGGTGTCCTGTGTTTTTGATATAGGTATAATTCCCGAGCGGCTCCATAAACCTACTGTAGGTTTTATACCCACCAAACCATTGACTGAAGACGGTGAAACAATTGACCCGTCCGTCTCGGTACCAATGGCAATGGCGCATAAATTAGCTGCCGCAGCCGAGCCTGAGCCCGCGCTCGATCCGCTGGGGTTACGGTCGAGAATGTAAGGGCATTTGGTTTGCCCGCCCCGGCTGCTCCACGCGCTGGTTGAGTGCGTCGACCTGAAATTGGCCCATTCGCTCAGATTGGTTTTACCCAGTAGTACGGCGCCTGCTTCGCGGAGCTTGTGAATAATGAAGGCATCTTGTTTGGTAATATTATCCGCAATGGCCAGCGCCCCGGCAGTGGTATGCATGCTATCGCCGGTGCTTATGTTGTCCTTTATTAAAACCGGGATGCCATGCAGCGGCCCCCTCACTTTCCCGGCGGCACGCTCCTTGTCCATCGCATCAGCCATAGTCAAAGCATCCTTGTTTATTTCAATAACTGCATTCAGTTTCGGGCCGTTTTTATCAATGGCCTCAATGCGTTTTAAGTATAATTCAGTGATCGAGCGCGAGGTATATTCCTTGCTTTGCATTTTCTGCTGTAAGGCGTCGATAGTCACTTCGTTCAAAACAAAATCATCTGGTGTATCCGGATTGGTAGAGTCCTGCGGCTTTTTACCGGCAGGGGCTAAATTACATGAACCGGCAGCTACGGCGCCTATGGTTAAGCCTGCTAAGGAGCCGGTTTTTAAGAAATTTCTTCTGTGCATGATAGGGGTTGATAAAAAACACAATTAACAAAAAATTACTGACTTAAATGTGCGAGAAAAAAAATCATAAAAGTCTTTGAAATT
Organism: Mucilaginibacter sp.; assembly: GCA_035568395.1. Classification (GTDB taxonomy): domain Bacteria; phylum Bacteroidota; class Bacteroidia; order Sphingobacteriales; family Sphingobacteriaceae; genus Mucilaginibacter. The sequence goes on from DATMOF010000002.1 coordinate 719,417, forward strand.
CCAAAAGTATTTAGATATTTGTCTAAATATATAAATGGATACCGAAGTGAATACAATATTTAAAGCACTCAACGATCCGACACGGCGCGAGATTTTGGAAATACTTAAAGATAAGGACCTTACAGCAGGGGAGATAGCCGACCGGTTTAGTATTTCGAAACCCAGCATATCGCACCACCTCGACCTGTTAAGGCAGGCGGGGCTGGTGGTATCGGTTAAGGAAGGGCAGTTTGTTTACTATTCACTGAATACAACCGTAATGGACGAGATGCTGAAATGGATAATCAATTTACAATCACAAAAAGTTAAATCATAAATCACAATAACATGAAAAAGTTTTCATTTTTAGACGCAGCCGCATTGATCATTTGGTCGCTGCCCGTTTTTTATTTATTTTTTAATTATGCTGCACTGGCGCAGGTGGTGCCTGTACACTTTGGGTTAAACGGCGATGTTGACAGGTACGGTTCTAAAACCGAATTTTTGACATATCAATGCATTATGCTGGTTGTGCCGGCGCTGCTTTACCTGTTATTTAAGTTCCTGCCGTTGATCGACCCTAAAAAGAAGATCAAATATGGCACGGACACTTTTAAGAAGCTGGGGATGGGACTGATCATTTTTTTTACCGCTTTAAATACGGCTCTTATCTTCGCCACGATACACCAGGGTTTCAGGGTTGAAAGATTGTTGTTCCCCTTGGTTGGCTTGCTGTTCGCCTTTATAGGCAATATTATGCTCAGTATAAAACCCAATTACTTTGCAGGTATTCGTACACCGTGGACGCTTGAAAGTGAAGATAACTGGCGCGCCACTCACCGCCTTGCGGGGAGGTTGTGGTTTGCAGGAGGAATTGTTATTACCATCCTTACGCTATTAATATCCGGCCAGGCTGGCTTTATCATGTTTATGAGCTGCGTGGGCATCCTGGTGCTGATACCGGTAGTTTATTCCTACTTATATTTTAAAAAAAGCCGGCTTAACCACCATGTGTGAGGGTTGACGGCGGGAAAAGGTATCTATTTGGCCGAACTTTTTTTCTAACCAAAAAATTAGCATTTTTCGCTTTTAATTTGGTTACATGAAAAAGTTATACATCCTTATTCTTTTCCTCACGCCCTTTATCGGTTCCGCGCAAAACGCCGATTCAACCTGGTTTGTAAATAATTATACAAAAAAAGAGGTCACCATTGCTATGCGCGATGGGGTTAAGCTGTTTGTATCGGTTTATCAGCCAAAGGATAACGCCGAAAAACATCCCATATTAATGGAGCGCACGCCATACTCGTGTGCGCCCTACGGAAAAGACCAATTCCGGCCGTTTTGGGTAAACCACCTTATTCAATATTGCCGCAAGGGATATATCATGGTAATTGCCGATGTGCGTGGCCGCTGGATGAGCGAAGGTGTTTTTATGGATGTGCGGCCGTTCAATGCCAATAAAAAGACCAATAAAGATATTGATGAGGCCAGCGATACCTACGACACCATCGACTGGCTGGTAAAAAACCTGGAGAATAACAATGGTAATGTTGGCGTATTCGGCATATCATACCCCGGTTTTTATTCAACCATGGCTTCATTAAGCGGGCACCCGGCACTGAAGGCTGTCAGCCCGGAAGCGCCCGTAACGGATTGGTTTGTAGGTGACGATTTTCATCACAACGGCGCTTTCTTCCAAATGGATGCTTTTGCTTTTTACAAGGAATTTGGTTTTGGCCAGCCGCACCCGCGCCCCACACCGGTAGCAGCTCCGACATATGATCCACCGATACACGATAACTATAAATTTTATTTGAGTAAAGGCGCGCTGCCCAACCTTACCAAATTAATGGGCGACAGCATGATATTCTGGAACCAGATGATGAACCATCCCAACCGCGACGCCTGGTGGATGGCGCGAAATGCCAGGGTGGGCATTAAAAACGTTAAGCCGGCCATGCTGGTAGTTGGCGGGATATTTGACGCCGAAGATTGCTTTGGCGCCTGGAACGTGTATAAAGCGATAAATGAGCAAAGCCCGGCAACAAACAATCGCCTGGTTATGGGCCCCTGGTACCACGAGCAATGGCGCAATAACGACGGCACCCACTTAGGCAATGTGCCGTGGGGCAGCAACACCAGCGAATGGTATGCGAATAATATAGAGATACCTTTTTTCGATTATTATTTGAGAGGTGTTGGTTCGGTTGACAAGATCAGCAAAGCCAGCGTGTTTTTTACCGGCGAAAATACCTGGCACCAGTTGCCGCAGTGGCCGCCTGTCGATGTGCAGCCGACAGAGATATACCTGCAGAAAGGGGAGAAGCTTTCATTTGGAAAGGCAAATGCGGTAAAACCTTCGTTTGATACTTACATCAGCGACCCGGTTAAACCGGTACCTTATACCCAGGATGTCCATTTTAACCGTACCCGTAATTACATGACGGACGATCAACGTTTTGCTGAGCGCCGTACGGATGTTTTAACCTATAAAACCGATATCTTAACCGATGATGTAACGCTGGCCGGCCCGGTAGTTGCTGATCTTTTGGTGAGTTTATCGAATACCGATGCCGATTTCGTCGTGAAGCTGATCGATGTGTTCCCGGATAACGGCAGCTATAATAACGTCGACATTTACGCAGAGAACGACCCTGCGTTAAAATACCCCATGGGCGGTTACGAAATGCTGGTTCGTGCCGAAATTATGCGCGGCAGGTACCGCAATAGCTATTCCGACCCCGAGCCATTTGTGCCCGGTAAGCCAACGCAAGTGAAATACACACTGCCGGATGTTGCCCATACCTTTAAAAAAGGCCATCGCATTATGGTGCAGGTGCAAAGCAGTTGGTTCCCGCTGGTTGACCGCAACGCGCAGCAATTCATCGATATTTATCATGCAAAGGATGCCGACTTTGTAAAGGAAACGATCAACGTTTATCACGACCAATCCAAATTGATATTACCGGTGGTGAAGTAACCGGATAAACAAAAGCGTCAAAAACTTACGAAGTTTTCAAAACTTCGTAAGTTTAATATACTTTATTACTTCTCCTTCCTCAACGCTTCATCTATAGCTTTTTCAGCCAGCGGCTCCATTATTTTATAACCGGCTAAATTGGGGTGCACCCCATCCTTCGACAGGTTGGCCGGCAGGCCGCGCCTTTCATCAGCCATAGCTGTAAAATAGTCGAGGTAAACGAGCTTATTTTTCTCGCAGTAGTCTTTTAGCATCGCGTTAAGTGCGGTAATGCTCGGTTTGGGGTCGATGCTCAGCCGCCATGGGAAATTGTATGCAGGCATTACCGACGAAAGTACCACCTTAATATGGCTTAAGCGGGCCAACTCGGCCATTGACACAATATTGCCAAATACATCCTCCAGCTTCGACGGGCCATTGTTTTCGGCGATATCGTTGATACCGGCCATTATAACTACAACAGCAGGTTTTAAATTTATAACATCCTCGCGGAAACGTACCAGCATTTGCCCGGTTGTTTGCCCGCTGATGCCGCGGTCGTAATAAGGCCGGCCGCTAAAAAATGCCGCATCGCCCCAGGCTTTCCAGCCCTCCGTGATCGAGTTGCCCATAAATACCACTCGTTTTTCGCCGGGCGCGGGTGGCGGAACAGCCGCATTTTCAACTTCGTATCGTTTTATATAGGCCCAGTCTTTGCTGGGCCGTTCAGCCTGTATCTTCCTGTTTTTTTCATGTTGTTCTATATTCGCCGCAACTTTCGGGTCGATGGGTGTTAAAAACCCATTTAATTCCAGCCAATCGCCAAACCGGTCTATCCAGGAGTCTGTCGGGATGTGCTGCGGCCGCATGCCAAATCCATGCCCGCCTTTCTCGTACATATGCAATTCAACCGGGTGCTTGGACGCCAGCCATTTTGAGTAAAGGTCCACGCTGTGCGGTGCAAGGCCAAGCTCGTCATTTGATGCGGCAGCCAAAAACATGGGCGGCGCATCGTTCGCAATAACACCCTGCAGGTGCGGCGGCATAAAAGCGTATATCGGGGCCACAAAGTCGGGGCGGTTTTCTACAGTATAGTTATAAGCAGATGAGGCTGCAACAGTACCCCCGGCAGAAAAGCCGATGATACCGATGCGCGAAGGAGAGATGCCATATTCGGCGGCATGTGCCCTTACATATTTAATGGCTTCTTTTCCGTCAGCAACCGCAAGCGGGACAATCGGCTTTATTTTTTCCTCGAAATTGCCTTTTTTCAGATTCTCGGTCAGCTCCTGTCCGGGGTCATTGGTTAGGCTTTCGCCAAGCCTGTATTTTAATAAAAACACCGTTACACCTTTTTTTGTGAACCAGTTAACAACGTCGGTGCCTTCGGTGCTGGTTACCAGGATATAAAACCCGCCGCCGGGGCAAACAACTACAGCAGTACCCGTGTTAATGGCAGGATCGGGCGTATAAACGGTTAACGTGGGGCGCGAAACGTTATAGATCAGTTCGAAATCGCCCGTTTTAAGCTGCTTTTCGCTATAGGCCCACTTTTCAGAACCGGGAGCTGCGCCGGGATATAACGGGATTACTTTTTGGGCGTTTGCCGCGATGCTTAAAAATAGCAACCCGGCGATGGCTAATTGTTTGTACATAGTTACTTTTCTATTTAAATGTAAAGTTAATCGCTGCAACCCAAAAACTATCAAATTAAACCTTTTGTATTGTAAATCGTCTAATACATAATTTTTTTTGTGCGGATGCAATGTATGGGGCATTGCGAGAGTTAATATTAAATATAATACCCCGGATGAAATTTACGCCCCCTAAACATTTCGTGATTTTCTGTAACATATCGATCATTTTCGTGGTTCTTCTTACCACCATGCAGTCATGCACAAGCGAAAGAAAGATATATAAAAGTGATTGCAACGACGGCCTTTCGTTTAAACATATTGGCTTTACACAATTAATTGACAGCATCGACATGTACGACCAGCAATTTGTCGAGATAACAGGAACGTATAAGGAATCAAAAGAGGAATCGGCCCTGGTCAATGACAGCCTATTTGTTAATCATTCAAACAACCACGCCATTTGGGTAAACTTTAGCCAGGATTGTCCATTATACCTTACCGGTACCCATATCGGTTTATTTGAATTCAACGATGGTAAATTCACGCAAATAAACAATAAAACCGTGACCTTGCGCGGTAAGATCGATGTAGCTCACAAAGGGCACCTGGGCAGCTACCGCGGCTCGATCGACCGTGTGAGTTTTGTAAAGCTGTAATCCGTACACGATTTTAAGGATTTGATTGATTTTTTTGGATTAAGATGGTTTATCTCTGATCGGGTGATCGGCAATTCTTGAAAATTCTTAAAATCGTGTTCAGACAAAAAGCTTCAACCCGTCATACGCCAGCCCGATGTTTGGCGGCAGCATGGCCGAAATAGCACGATGCGTCCCCAGGCGGTGACTGATGTGTGTGAGGTATGTTTTTTCGGCGCCCATTTCCTCCGCGAAAGCGATAGCCTCATCTAACGTAAAGTGCGAAATATGATACTGCTTTTGGAGCGCGTTGATAACAAGTATTTTCGACCCTTTGATTTTTTCCCGTTCTTCGTCTGATACACTTTTAGCATCAGTGATATAGGTAAAATCGTTAATGCGGAAACCAAGGACAGGTAATTTATAGTGCATCACCTCGATAGGAATAAACTCTATTCCGCCGATATTGAAGGGCTCGAGCCTGATCGTATGCAGGTTTAACTGCGGTATGCCGGGGTATTTATAATCGTCAAAAATATAATGGAATTCCCGTTTCAGCGCCTCCTGTACGCGCTGGTCGGCATAAACATCTATCGGGGCTTGCTGTTTATAGTTAAACGCCCTGATATCATCCAGCCCGGCAATATGATCTTTATGTTCGTGGGTAAATACGATCGCATCCAGCCGCTGTACGTGAGCCCTCAGCATCTGGTACCTGAAATCCGGCCCCGAATCAATAACGATAACCCGTTCTTCAGCTTCTATCAGTATTGACGTCCGTAAACGGTTGTCGCGCGGGTCGGCCGATGTGCATACCTCGCAATTGCAGGCAATAACGGGCACGCCCTGCGATGTTCCGGTTCCTAAAAACGTTATGGTCACAGTTCCAGTTTTGTTTGTTTTAGTTGCTGTAAAAAAACCACCTGCTTTTCATCCAGCACATTATAATCAATTTCGAGCTCACATGCCAGTTCGCTTATCGCCAGTATTTTACTTTCAAGCCCCGAAAACTTATTAACCACAATAACCTTGCTGTTTAGCAATAAACACGCCCCGGTTTTAAAGTTCCCTTTTTCATATCTCACACGGTAGCCGGCAGTCCGCAGCAGCAGCTCCAGTTTCTCAAGCGTATGGTTGGTCATCGATAACATGCACCCAAAAATAGTAACAATTAGCTATTTGCGAAGATTTGTATGATTTAATAGAAGCGGTATAAAAAAAAGCCTAATTGCTTAGGCTCTTTATTGTTAGTTTCCTTCCGGACGATAGGTAGTTGTTCTTCTGCGATAATGCTTGCGCGACCGGTATCGGCTGCCGGTGCTATGATAGCTGCTGCTATTCCGGTCACGGACGGTTTGATTCCGATCATGTGTTCTTTGATCGTTCAGTTGCTGGTCGTGCACTCTTTGATCGCGGGATCTTTGGTCGCGAACCCGCTGATCATGTACTTGTTGATCGTGTGTCCGTTGGTCGGTTTGTGGCCTGTCCTGGGCAAACGCCGACGTAAATGCCATAGCAATTACGGTTGTCATAAAAAAAAGCTTTCTCATAAATTATTGGTTTTTTAATAGGAATATATATAAGTACAATTGGTAGAGGTACTTGTTTGAATTATTAAAGGCGTCGCCATTTAAAGCAGGCAAAACAACTGTCAATGCAACTTAAAATGACCCGGGCGGATAATTGAAAAGCGGATAAGTGATACTTAATAATCAACATTTTTACCGAATTTTGTAAAAATATACTGGCGCATCGAATGGAAATTACGACTGAAAAAGACTCTTATTACGATCACCTGGAACAAATGACGGTTCCCGATATTCTTCAGCATATCAACAAGCTGGACCATACCGTTCCGGAAGCTGTAGCAAAAGCGCTCCCGCAAATTGAAGCGCTGGCAACAGCCACGGCAGCTAAGATGAAGGCCGGCGGCAGGCTCTTTTATATCGGTGCGGGCACTAGCGGACGTTTAGGTGTGGTTGATGCCTCTGAGTGTCCCCCAACTTTCGGTGTCCCGTTTGATATGGTGGTCGGCCTGATCGCCGGTGGCGACGGCGCCATACGCCGCGCCGTTGAATTTGCAGAGGACGATGCTGAACAAGCCTGGAGAGACCTGGCTGAATATCAAATTAACGAAAAGGATGTTTTGGTAGGAATAGCAGCCTCGGGCACAACACCTTATGTAATAGGCGGCTTAAAAACAGCCAACCGACATAATATAACCACGGGTTGTATTGTTTGTAACAGTGGCAGTCCGGTGGCGGCGGAGGCTAAATACCCGGTGGAAGTAATTACCGGCCCCGAGTTTTTAACCGGCTCAACCCGGATGAAGGCAGGTACGGCGCAAAAGCTGGTGCTGAATATGCTGAGCACTTGTGTAATGATACAAATCGGCCGTGTAAAGGGAAATAAAATGGTTGATATGCAGTTGACTAATAATAAGCTGGTCAATCGCGGAACCCGTATGGTGATGAGTCAAACCGGACTCGACGAGCATACGGCAGCCGGCTTATTAAAGGAGCACGGCAGCGTGCGCAAGGCGGTGGATAGTTATAAAGGGATGAATTGATGTGCAGATTACAGATGTGCGAATGTGCAGATTATTTTATCTGCACATCTGCACATCCGCACATTTGGAATTGAAAAGAATGCATGAGATAGAACCATATTATAAATGGCGTGACGATTATATCGCATCCGAGGATGAGTATTCGCCATTTTATGCTACACAGTATAGCGAATTTGAATTTGATAAGCAGGTATACAATTACCTGCTGCACCCGCAATGGGATTCGTTCGGTTCAAATACGCTTTATATGAAAGTGTTATTTGCTGATTATGAGCGTGGCTACACCATCATTGAATTTATCGGCGAATGGAACGATGCCATCAATAACGATATAATGCTGATGAAGCGCGAGATACTTGAGCTGATGATCGATAATGGCATAAACCATTTTATCCTCATCGGCGAAAACGTGCTCAACTTTCACTCATCGGATGATTGCTACTACGAGGAATGGTTCCAGGATGTGGAAGACGGCTGGATAGCTGGTATCAACTTTCGCGATCATGTGATCGATGAGTTCAAAAGGAACAATATCGACTACTACATCAACTTCGGTGGTGCGCTCGACGATCTGGGCTGGCGCACGCTAAAACCGTTGCAGGTATTCAAAAAAGTAGAGGAGCAGCTGATAAGGAGGCTCAATTAGTGATTAGCGGTTGGAGATTAGAGGTTAGGAGTGAAATAGCAGATCTAACTAATCTCCTATCTCTGATCTCTAACACCAACTAAACTTTTTTACAATCCACCTATCTAAAATCCCGTATCTATAATTAAATTTGTAATAATAAATTTTATCAAATCAAATGGAAAATAACAATCCCGACTACGTTTACAAAAACGTAATACAATTAGACGATGCAGATGCATCACGTAAATTTATTGCCAGTGTGTTTTTATGGATGTTTGCGGCATTGGGCGTTTCTGCTTTGTGCGCATACGTTTTCGGACACACACCTGCGCTACTGCAAATGCTTGTCGACGAAAACACAAGGCAACTAACCGGATTTGCTTACCTGGTGATGTTTTCTCCTCTTGCATTCGTGCTGCTGATAAGCTTTGGCCTTAACCGCATTTCGTACCCTGTACTCGCGCTGCTGTTTATCGCATATGCGGCGGTTACCGGCATCAGCTTCAGCTTTATTTTGCTGGCATTTACTGCGAGTTCCGTACTGGGTGTGTTTTTGACCACCTCTGTAGTGTTTGGTATTATGGCTATAGCCGGATATACCACTAAGCAAGATCTCACCAAATTTGGCTCGATACTCATCATGTTCCTGATCGGAATAATTGTGGCAAGCCTGGTAAATATGTTTTTGCATAGCTCAGGCATGGACATGCTGATCAGCTATATCGGCGTCGCTGTATTTGTAGGCTTAACAGCTTATGATGTGCAAAGGTTAAAAAACATCGGCGCAGGCCTGATATATGGCGAGGCATCTGCTTCAAAAATGGCGCTGATGGGTGGCTTAACGCTTTATCTTGATTTTATCAACCTGTTCCTGATGCTGTTACGCGTGTTCGGAAGAAGGAACTAATCAAAGAACTATAAAAGGAAAGCTGCCCGTTAACAACCGGGCAGCTTTTTTATTTACTTAATTCAGAACCCTCTGCTTGCACCACCGCTAAGCTACGGTGCACGCGGTTGGAGAGAGTAAGGCAAGATCTCTTGCAAATTAATTGTTTATTGTGCATCTTTGTAACGCTTATAGAGAAAGACGGAGGGATTAGACCCTGCGAAGTCTTGGCAACCTGTGCTTACAAGGTGCTACATTCTACTTGAACGGCTCCATTGCGCTCGAGAAAGATAAGCGAGAGTCTTTTACAACCGACTTTTCGATATAAGCCGATTTTAAGTATCAAGTAGTTAGTATCAAGTAGCAAGATTTTGTTCACTGTTATCTAAACACAACTGCAAGTTTTTACTTGCTACTTGATACTCGCTACTTAATACTAATTATGATAAAAGACGAACTACAAAAACGCATCCTGGTAATTGACGGGGCGATGGGCACGATGATACAGCGTTACGAATTATCCGAAGAGGATTTTCGCGGCGAACATTTCCGTGATCATGCGTCCGATCTGAAAGGTAATAACGACCTGCTGAACATCACGCGCCCGGATGTGATAAAAGCTATACATAAAGAATACCTGGATGCCGGGGCGGATATTATTGAAACCAATACATTCAGTACGCAGCGTATATCGCTGGCAGATTATCACCTTGAAGAACTGGCTTACGAACTGAGTTATGAAGGCGCCCGCATTGCCCGCGAGGTGGTTGACGAATACAATAAAACATCGCCGGGCAAGCCCCGCTTTGTGGCGGGTGCCATTGGCCCCACCAACAGGACGGCTTCGCTTTCGCCGGATGTTAACGACCCCGGCTACCGTGCTGTGACATTTGATGATCTGGCGGAAGCTTATTACGAACAGGTGCGCGGCCTTGTCGACGGCGGTTCGGATGTTTTATTGATTGAAACAATTTTTGATACGCTTAACGCGAAAGCAGCATTATTTGCGATAACAAGATATGCCAACGAGTCAGGTAAACATCTACCCGTGATGATCTCGGGCACCATTACCGATGCCTCCGGACGGACACTTTCCGGTCAAACAGTTGAAGCGTTTTGGAACTCGGTAAGTCATGGCAATTTATTGTCAGTGGGTTTGAACTGTGCATTAGGCGCAAAGGAAATGCGCCCTCACCTGGAAGAGCTTTCCGAAAAAGCCAATGTGTTTATTTCCGCCTATCCGAACGCAGGCTTGCCGAATGAGTTTGGTCAGTACGACGAAACAGCCCATGAAACAGCCCACCAGGTTGATGAATTTATGAAAGCCGGGCTGGTAAACATCGTGGGCGGCTGCTGCGGTACCACGCCCGACCATATCAGGTGCATTGCCGAAAAGGCCGCTAAATACCCGCCACGCATAAAACCCGAAATTGAACCGTACCTACGCCTGAGCGGTTTGGAAGCAGTGACATTAACACCCGAAACCAATTTCGTAAACATAGGGGAGCGGACAAATATTACAGGTTCGCCAAAATTTTCAAAGCTGATACTGGCTGAAGATTATGAGGCTGCGTTAACTGTTGCCCGCCAGCAGGTTGAAGGCGGCGCGCAGGTGATAGACATCAATATGGATGAGGGCATGATCGATTCGGAAGCGGTAATGGTTAAATTCCTTAACCTCGTTGCCTCCGAGCCGGATATCTCCAAACTACCTATCATGATCGACTCATCCAAATGGACGGTTATCGAGGCAGGCTTGAAATGCCTGCAGGGGAAAGGTATTGTTAACTCCATTTCGTTAAAGGAAGGTGAAGAGAAATTTAAAGAACAGGCCCGTAAAATATTAAGCTATGGTGCAGCGACGGTTGTAATGGCCTTCGATGAAACCGGCCAGGCCGATTCCCTTGATCGCCGTAAGGAAATATGCAAACGCTCGTATGATATACTGGTTAATGAAGTGGGTTTCCCGCCGCAGGATATTATATTCGACCCTAACATTTTAACGGTTGCAACCGGACTCGAAGAGCACAATAACTACGCGGTTGATTTTATTGAAGCAACACGCTGGATAAAGAACAACCTGCCGTTTGCAAAAGTTAGCGGTGGTGTAAGTAATATCTCATTTTCATTCAGGGGCAATAACGTAGTACGCGAGGCCATGCACTCGGCATTTCTATACCATGCCATTAAAGCCGGGCTGGATATGGGCATTGTAAATGCCGGTATGCTCGAGGTATACGAAGAAATTCCAAAGGATCTGTTGGTGCTGGTTGAGGATGTTCTGCTCAACCGCAGGGATGATGCGACCGAACGGCTCGTTGAGTTTGCCGATACCATCAAAAGCAAAGGCAAAGAAATTGTGCGCGATGAAGAATGGCGCAAAGCGCCCGTTGCCGAACGTTTATCGCATGCCCTGGTAAAAGGTATTATAGAATATCTCGATGATGACGTGGAAGAGGCCCGGCAGGCTTACAGCAAGCCGCTTGAAGTAATAGAAGGCCCGCTAATGGACGGTATGAATGTGGTAGGCGACCTCTTTGGTTCGGGTAAGATGTTTTTACCGCAGGTGGTGAAATCAGCGCGGGTAATGAAGAAGGCAGTTGCTTACCTGTTGCCTTTTATCGAGTTGGAAAAACAGCGGGTTATTGATGCCGGCGAAGATTCAAGCGGGAGCAGGGCCAACGCCGGGAAGGTATTGATGGCTACCGTAAAAGGTGATGTGCATGATATCGGTAAAAACATTGTCGGCGTAGTGTTAGCCTGCAATAATTTCGAGGTGATCGACCTGGGCGTGATGGTCCCGGCACAACGGATCATTGAAGAGGCAAAAAAACAAAACGTCGATATCATCGGCCTGAGCGGTTTAATTACACCTTCGCTGGACGAAATGGTACATTTTGCTAAGGAAATGGAACGCGAAGGCTTTACCATTCCGTTGATTATTGGTGGTGCTACCACCTCGCGCATTCATGCTGCGGTAAAGGTTGACCCGCATTATTCCGGTCCTGCTATACACGTGCTTGATGCATCGCGCAGTGTTACCGTTTGCAGCAGCTTAATGAACCGTGAGCAACGTGAACCGTATGTAAAAGGGATAAAAGAGGAATACGCGAAAGCCCGCGAAGCACATTTAAATAAACGGTCGGATAAGCGCTTTGTGAGCATCGAAGACGCACGTAAGTTTAAAATGCAGATCAATCTGAATGGCTCTATCGCACCAAAGCCAACGTTTACCGGTACAAAAGTTTTTGAAGCATTTCCATTGGAAGAACTGGTACCCTACATCGACTGGACACCATTTTTCCATACTTGGGAACTCCGCGGCAGTTTCCCTAAAATATTTGACGACAAGTATGTAGGTGTCGAGGCTAAAAAGCTGTACGACGATGCACAGGAACTGTTAAAGCAGATCGTTAACGAAAAGCTGTTGCAGGCAAACGGCGTGATCGGATTTTGGCCCGCAAACAGTGTTGGCGACGATATCGAAGTTTATACCGACGATACCCGTAAAAGCTTGCTTACGACAATTCACACCCTGCGCCAGCAATCCGAAAAAGTAAAGGGTGAGCCCTATTACGCGTTATCAGATTTTATCGCACCAAAAGAAAGCGGTATACCCGATTACTGGGGCGGTTTTGCCGTTACAGCGGGCATTGGTTGCGATGAACTGGTTGCTAAGTTCGAAGCTGATCATGACGATTATAACAGCATTATGGCCAAAGCCCTTGCCGACCGCCTTGCGGAAGCTTTTGCAGAGAAAATGCACGAGCTGGTACGTAAAGACTATTGGGGCTATGCCAAAAGTGAACAGCTGGGTGCCGATGAACTGATCAAGGAAGAATACCAGGGTATCCGCCCCGCGCCGGGATACCCAGCCTGTCCGGATCATACCGAAAAAACCACGCTGTTTGAAATATTGAAAGCGGAAGACAACACCAAAATGCACCTCACCGAAAGCCTGGCCATGACACCGGCCGCATCCGTAAGCGGGTTTTACTTCGCTCACCCCCAGGCACGTTATTTTGGCTTGGGTAAGATCAGCAAGGACCAGGTTGAGGATTATGCTGTACGTAAAAATATGCCGGTAGACGAAGTTGAAAAGTGGCTGGGGCCGAATTTGGCATACTGAATTTAGTAGCAGTGGCAGTTTTTAGTGGCAGTTTAATATATTAGGCGATTATTTGCATGACTATGTCAGGAAGTTTTAGAGAACTTAAAGTTTATCAATTGTCATTTGAAGCTGCTCGGGAAATCCGCTTAATAAGCATGAAGTTCCCCAAAGAAGAAACTTATTCACTTGTCGACCAAATACGACGGTCGTCTAGATCTGTGTGCGTAAATATCGGCGAAGGATACCGAAAAAGGATATATCCTAAGCATTTTACATCTAAAATGACTGATGCCGACGGTGAAGCTACTGAAACATCAATTTGGTTGGATTTTGCATTGGACTGCAATTATATAGATTTAACAACCTTTAAAGCGTTACAGGATAAGTATAGTGAGATAGGCCGAATGCTAAATTCGATGGCTCAACATCCTGAAAAATTTGTCCCTAAATCCGTTAATTAACTGCTACTTAAACCTGCTACTGCTACTTCTCAAATGAAGATAACCGAACACATTCAAAACGCCAAAGGCAAAACACTTTTCTCGTTCGAGCTTTTACCGCCGGTAAAGGGGCAAAGCATACAGGGTATCTATGATGCGATAGACCCGCTCATGGAGTTTAATCCGCCGTTTATTGATGTAACCTATCATCGGGAGGATTTTATTTATAAGCAGCATGATAACGGGCTGCTCGAAAAAGTGGCTTATCGTAAACGCCCGGGGACCGTTGCCATTTGCGCGGCTATCATAAACCGTTATAAAGTAGATGCCGTGCCGCACCTGATATGCGGTGGTTTTACAAAAGAAGAAACGGAAAATGCGCTTATCGACCTGCAGTTTTTAGGTATCGACAACGTATTGGTTTTACGTGGCGACGCCCGGCATGCCGACACATCGTTTATACCAACCCCCGGTGGCCATGCTTATGCTACCGACCTGCTAAAGCAGGTTGTTGACATGAACAAAGGCAAATATCTATATGAAGATCACGAAGTGGTAAATGCTGATTTCTGTATCGGCGTAGCCGGTTATCCCGAGAAGCATTTCGAGGCGCCTAACTTAAAAACAGATTTTAAATACCTGAAACAAAAAATTGACATGGGCGCTAATTTTATTGTGACCCAAATGTTTTTTGATAACAGTAAGTATTTTGAGTTTGTAAAACAATGCCGCGAAAACGGCATCAACGTGCCGATCATACCCGGTTTAAAACCTATCACCTCATCAAAGCAACTCATCAACCTGCCCAAAATATTCCATATCGACATTCCTGAAGATCTCAGTGACGCCGTCCACTCCTGTAAATCAGAAAAAGAAGTAAAAGATCTGGGTATCGAATGGATGATCGCGCAATGCAGGGAGCTGATGAAGTTTGGCGCGCCGGTGCTGCATTTCTATACCATGAGCAACCCGGGCCCGACGAAGAAAATTGCCGAGGCGATATTTTAACTGAAAAGACTTACGAAGTTTTCAAAACTTCGTAAGTCTTCCTCGTTTTCGAAAAGAATCGTTGATATTAAAAAACAAAGCCCGCTAATTTTAACGGGCTTTGCTTTTCCTTAGGACTTAAGACTTTCGACTCAAGACTTAGCACTCAATAACTACCAGATCTTAATCCTGTTCTCCGGCTTCTTATACATTTTATCGCCAGGCTTAACATTGAACGCATTATACCATGCGTCTATATTGGTGATAGGCGCGTTTGTGCGGTGCTGCTCGGGTGAGTGCGGATCAGTCAGTATACGTGAAGCGGCGCTTTCCGGGCGCTGCGATGAACGCCATACCTGTGCCCACGATAGGAAGAACCGCTGATCAGGTGTAAAACCGTCGATCTTTGTGGTTGATTGCCCCTCCTTGGTTTTCTTAAAGGCTTCGTATGCAATATTTAAACCGCCCAGGTCGGCAAGGTTTTCACCAAGTGTTAAACGGCCATTCACGTGGATCGTATCTAATACAGTAAGACCGTTATATTGATCTACTACCATATCGGCACGCAATTTAAACTTATCTGCGTCACTTTTTGACCACCAGTCGTGCAATGATCCGTCGGCGTCATATTGACGGCCTTGGTCATCAAACCCGTGTGTCATCTCATGCCCGATAACCGCGGCTATACCGCCGTAGTTCACTGCATCATCTGCATGAAAATCAAAGAATGGGAATTGAAGGATACCTGCAGGGAACGTGATCTCGTTGTTTGTGGGGCTGTAGTTGGCATTTACCGTTGGCGGCGTCATATTGAAACGCTTTTTATCAACCGGTTTTCCGTATTGGTTTACGTTGAAATTATAGTGCCATTCTTCGAGCCGTCTAAGGTTACCGAAGTAATCGTTACGTTCGATAACCAGCCCGTTATAGGTTTCCCATTTATCAGGATAACCGATCTTCACGCTGAATGCGGCAAGTTTTTTAAGAGCATGTTCCTTGGTTTCGGCACTCATCCAGTCAAGGCGTTTAATACGGTCGCCCAAAACGGTTTTCATGTTATTTACCAGGTTAACCATATACTCCTTAGCCGCAGGCGGGAAGTATTTTTCGACATATAGCTGGCCCAGCAATTCGCCCATACTGCGGTCAATAAACCCCGACATGCGCTCGCTGCGCGGCGTTTGAACTTTTTGCCCGCTTAACACGCTGCTGAACGCAAACGATGCTTTTACAAATGGTGAGCTTAAAGAACCTGCAGAACCTTTTAAGATATTCCATTCCAGGTATACTTTCCAGTCGTCAACAGGTTTCGAAACCAGCATTGCATCTGCGGTCTTAAAAAATTCCGGCTGGCCAACCAGTACACTATCAATAGTTCCTTTGATTTTAAGTTCGGGCAGTATCTGGCTCCAGTTTAAATGCGGTGTAATCTTCTCAAAACCGTTTACCGAAAACTTGTTATAAGTTACTTTTGGATCGCGCATTTGTGTGCGGCTTAACTGCGCTTTTGCCAATTCGGTTTCTATACCGAAAATGATCGCCGCATTTTTGGCCGCTGTTTCTTCACTCGTACCTGTTAAAGTAAACAAAGTAGTGATGTAATGCTTGTAAGCATTTTGAATTTTTGTGTTGCGGGCATCGCTTTTTAAATAGTAATCGCGGTCGGGCAAGCTTGTTCCGCCCTGGTTAAAGCCAACGATATACCTGGTCGGGTGTTTGGAATCCTGCCTTACACCAACACCAAATAACGGGTCGGCAATGGCGTGCGACCTTTCGTAGGTCATTTCGTTAACTACACCCGCCTCACTGTTTATCTTGTGTATCCGCTCCAGGTCGGATTTTATCGGTTCGTATCCTCGTTTTTCGATACTTACGCTGTCCATTCCGCTGGCGTACATATCGCCAACACGTTGTTTCAGGCTTCCTTTTGGTAAACCTTGTGTTTTGCTCACATCTTTTAAAATAACCAGTAACCGGTCGGTGTTTTCCTGGCCTAAAATGCCAAAACTTCCCCAGCGCGTTTGTTTGTCGGGGATGGGGTGGGTTTTTACCCAGGTACCGTTGGCATACTCAAAAAAGTTGTCGCCGGGTTTTACTGAAAGATCCATGTTTGCCGGATCAATAAATTTTTTGGGCGGGATCGCGACGATCTTCTTTGTCGTTGCTTTCCCCTTTTTACCGCCAATTGCAGCAAATGAGGTTGCCGACAGACATAACAAGCCCATCAGCATAAAATTTGTGTAATTTATTTTCATAATTATTTAATAAGATTTTAACGCTAAGAATTTAAAAGTAGCAATTTTAATGAAGCTTGCAACGATTTTGCGTGCGGCGGGTTAGCGGTTGAACCACTTTATTAAAAATGACGACTTTGCCTTTCGGAAAATATCCTGCAAAAAGCGATATACGGGCAAAGTTTTCATGTAACTGCGGAGTTTATAGAATTAACTTTCTAATTGTAAAATTATTGTGATGAAAGGAGTCCATAGTTTATGGTCGATAGTCCATAGCAATTTGAAACCCGAAGATGCGGCTGTTTCCTACTATGGTCAATCGACGTGGTGTATGGACAAAAAATCCATGAACCATGAACTATGAACCATGAACTATTGTATTTTTGCAGTTTATGAGCATTCCTAAAACATACCTGCCCAAAGAGATCGAAGATAAATGGTACAATTACTGGCTGAATCATGCTTTTTTCAGGTCAGTGCCTGATGAACGGGAGCCTTATACCATCGTTATTCCGCCACCGAACGTTACGGGTGTGCTGCACATGGGGCACATGTTAAACAACACGATACAGGATGTGCTTATCCGCCGGGCGCGGATGAAAGGGAAAAATGCCTGCTGGGTACCCGGTACTGACCATGCCAGCATCGCCACCGAAGCTAAAGTGGTGGCTATGCTCAAAGAGCGTGGAATAAGCAAAAAGGATTTGTCGCGACCCGAGTTCATGGCCTATGCCTGGGAATGGAAGGAAAAATATGGCGGGATCATTCTCGAGCAGCTTAAAAAACTGGGCGCCTCATGCGACTGGGACCGTACACGGTTTACCATGGAGGATGACCTGTCGGAGGCGGTTATTGATACGTTCATTCATTTGTACAACAAAGGGTTAATATACCGTGGCGTCCGCATGGTTAACTGGGACCCGCAGGGAAAAACCGCTGTTTCTGACGAAGAAGTTATCCGTAAGGAAGTCAATCAGAAGCTTTATTATATCAGGTATAAAGTCGTGAGTCCCAAGTCTGTAATCTTGAGTCAGGAGTCGACTTCTGACTTCCTCACAATAGCTACCACCCGCCCCGAAACCATTATGGCCGACGCGGCAATATGTATCAATCCGAACGATGCACGATACTTTCATCTGCATGGCAAAAAGGTTTTGATACCGCTCATCAACCGCGAGATACCGGTGATATTGGATGAGTATGTTACCATGGATTTTGGTACCGGCTGTTTGAAGGTAACACCAGCGCACGATTTGAATGATTATGAGCTGGGTCAAAAGCACAACCTGCCGGTTATTGACATTTTGAATGATGACGGAACTTTAAATGAGAACGCGAAAATATTAGTGGGCGAGGACCGTTTTATTGCCCGCAAAAAGATCGCTGTGTTGCTTGAAACAGATGGGTATCTGGACAAGATAGAGGATTACACCTCGCAGATAGGTTTCTCAGAACGTACCGACGCGGTAATAGAGCCAAAACTGTCGATGCAGTGGTTTTGTAAGATGGACGAAATGGCGAAACCGGCGTTGGATTACGTGATAAAAGGCGATATTAAGCTGATACCCGATAAATTCATCAATACCTACAAGCATTGGATGGAGAATGTGAAGGATTGGTGTATCAGCCGCCAGCTGTGGTGGGGGCAACAAATTCCGGCCTGGTATTTACCTGATGGCCGGTTTGTCATAGCCAAAACCCGCGGGGAAGCATTTGAACAGACAAAAAGTCTCAAGTCTCAAATCTCAAATCTCAAATCTGAGGACTTAAAGCAGGACGAGGACGTGCTCGACACCTGGTTTTCATCATGGCTATGGCCGATATCGGTATTCGACGGATTTAAAGATCCGAACAACGCTGACATCAATTACTATTACCCGACCAATGACCTGATTACAGCTCCTGAAATTCTGTTTTTCTGGGTTGCGAGGATGATCATGGCAGGGCACGAATTCAGGGGTGAGTTGCCATTCAGGAATGTTTACCTGACCGGCATCGTTCGCGATAAGCTTGGCCGCAAAATGTCAAAATCATTGGGAAATTCGCCCGATCCGTTAGTCCTTATAAAAAAATACGGAGCTGATGGGGTTAGGGTGGGGATGCTGCTATGTTCACCAGCAGGTAACGACCTGATGTTTGATGAAAGCTACTGCGAACAGGGCCGTAATTTTGCCAACAAAATATGGAATGCCTTCAGGCTGGTTAAAGGCTGGGAAGTTGACACCACGCTTCCAAATAATAATGCAGTCGCCATCGAGTGGTTCCGGAGCCGGTTTAACCAGGCGTTGATGGAAATTGAGGAAAATTTCGGGCAATACCGCCTGTCGGAAGCATTGATGACCACCTATAAACTGGTTTGGGACGACTTTTGTGCCTGGTATCTTGAAATGATCAAGCCGGCTTACCAGCAGCCTATTGACAGCGACACCTACAATGCAACCGTCCGTTTCTTTGAGGACGTATTACGAATCCTGCACCCGTTTATGCCGTTTATCTCGGAAGAGCTCTGGCATGATGAGTTATTCGGCGGGCGGGCCGAATATGATTGCTGTATTGTTGCTCAAATACCAGCTTCCGGGGAAATAAATACCCAGTTGCTTTCGGAGGTTGAAATTATAAAACAGCTCGTCAGCCAGGTACGCAATATTCGCAACAGTAAACAAATATCGCCTAAAGAGGCGCTCACACTTTCAGTAAAGGCAAATTCGGCGATGTCGTATAAGTCGTATGAGCAAGTTATAAAGAAGTTGGGGAACATCAGTTCGGTAGATATCATTACCGAAAAGCTACCGGGAACAACCAACTTTATGGTCTCAACGGATGAATTTTATATACCGTTAACGGAGAATATTGATCCCGTGGCCGAGATCAGCCGTCTTAAAAAAGATAAAGACTACCTGCTTGGGTTCCTGAAATCGGTTAATGCCAAATTAACGAACGAACGCTTCATGAGCAATGCGAAGCCCGAGATCATTGAGGTTGAGCTGCGAAAGAAAGACGATGCAGAGGCTAAACTGAAGATAATTGAGGAGGGCTTGTCGGCTTTGGCTGAGTAATTGCATTTACTTTATGTAATGAGCAATAACGTGAGCTTTCTTAATTTTCCGAATAACGACGCTTCAATTAGGCAAACATCTCCCGATCATGGGCGTAATCGTGCCTTGTACTATGCATTGATCTTTTTTGCATCCTTAGCGGGATTATTAATCAGCATCTATGTTCAGCATACACTTTTAAGTATAGTTACAGCCTTCACGGTGTTGTTTTGCACCGCCATTTTCTTTAAATATGTTGTTTACCGGCCAATGTGGACACAAGTGTCTCACGCATTGCTGATCCTTGCAACGCTGGTAAACTTTAGTAATGCTTATATAACTTTCCAAAGCATCGATATCCTGAATATCCAGTTAATACTGCTTGCGATCCTTTTCAGCTTTTATATGATGGGAAACGAGTGGGGCTTATTTTATTCGTTGTTAAACCTGGTGCCGACCCTGGTATTCATCATTTTAGAATATAACAATAACTACTTTAACGCGCTCAGATCCGGGAAGGTCGATCTGTATGAGCTTATCATCAGCCTTATTGTCGACACCGTACTAATAGTTATTATTCAGACAGCCTACCATAAATCCTATTTTCTGAACCTGATGAAAACAAAAAGCGAGGCAAACGCGGTTGACCTTAGCAAGGTCTTGGAACTAACCAATAAAAATGAAGAGATATTGTCGGAAGTAAATTCTGAGTTTACCCGGACTTTTGAATCTGGCAGAAAAATAGGCCAGTTATTTCAAAGGGAAGCCGGCCTGCGTGTATTGATTGCCGAAGATAACGCTGTTAACGTGGTGCTCATCAAGAAAATGCTGGCCAAATGGGATATTACTCCAACGATAGCCGGAAACGGGAAAGAAGTAATTGAGTTGCTGAAATCGGGGAGTTTTGATATTGTGTTAATGGATATTCAAATGCCGGTATTGAATGGATTTGATGCCGCGATTGGTATAAGAAAATTGGCTGACGCTAAAAAAGCGAGTATCCCGATTATTGCAGTAACCGCTGCAGCATTAAGCAGTATGAAAGAGCAGGTGCTGAATTCAGGTATGAATGATTACTTGGCCAAGCCATTCCGTCCCGACGACCTGATGGAAAAAATCCATCACCTGGTAGCATTTTCCTGATCAGATTTGTTTGAAATCGGGCAGGTCAGGTATAAACTGATAGGCTTGTTTCTCAAAATCAATGCTGCAGTAATAGTGCTGTAAACCGTTGCTTACAACAAGCAATTTAACCTTATGAACCATGTTGTACCGCGCTACCTGGTCAAATACCTTTTGATTGATAGCTACAGACGGCGCTTTGCATTCTACCAGCAGGATTTTTTCACCCGCAGGATTATAAACCACAATGTCCGAACGTTTCGGCATACCGTTAAGTTTATGGCCGCCTTCGAGTTTTATTAAGGTTTTAGGATAGTGTTTCTGGCGGATAAGGTATTGTACAAAATGCTGTCTCACCCATTCTTCAGGGGTTATTACAATGTTTTTTTTCCTGATGACGTCAAAAAGGGTTAGCTGCCCGTTTTGTTCAGTGATCTTAAAGGGATAGGGGGGCAATTGAAGCGGCAGCAGCAGTTCCATCCCGCTAAAATCATAATTTTAGCGGGAGAATCCTAATGGGTTTTTTCAACTTCGCGCACTTCGATCTGGTGCTGCCTCAACACTTTTTTCAGGTCGGGAATAAGTATCTCGCCATAGTGAAATACCGAGGCAGCCAATGCGGCGTCAACATTGGTTTCTTTAAAAACATCCACAAAATGCTGAACGCTTCCCGCCCCGCCGGAAGCGATCACCGGGATATTTACCGAATCATTCACTAATTTTAAGAATTTATTGTCGAACCCGGCTTTGGTACCGTCGTGATCCATGGATGTTAATAATATTTCCCCGGCCCCCCGGCTTTCAGCCTCCAGTATCCAATTCAGGGTTTCTTTTTCTGTCGGGATCCGGCCGCCATTTAGATGGACGATGTTTTTGTTTGCAATAGCCCTGGTATCAACCGCCACCACCACAAACTGAACGCCGAAAGCAGTGGCCAGTTGGTCGATTAAAGCGGGGTTGCGCACGGCTGCCGAGTTGATGGATATTTTATCAGCGCCTGCATTCAAAAGAGCGTCAGCGTCAGCTATTTCATTGATACCACCGCCGATGGTAAACGGGATGTTGATCTGGCGTGCCACAGCTTTCACCAGCTCAACCATCGTTTTCCGCCGTTCCACGGTTGCCGTTATATCCAGAAAAACCAGCTCATCCGCTCCCTGGCGCGAATAATTCCAGGCCAGTTCAACAGGGTCGCCCGCATCCCGCAGGTCGACAAAGTTTACGCCTTTTACTGTTCGCCCGTCTTTTACATCTAAACAGGGTATTATTCTTTTTGCGAGCATAGTTTATCCGTTACCTTGATATCTATTAAGGGAGTAAAAGTAAATATTAAAGCGGTATTATTAATAACTGCTGGCTGCAGTCAATAAATGTATCGCCTCGCTATCTAAATTTAAATGCACTGCCTTTGTCAGATCGTTCAGTTGCTGAATACTTGTGGCGCTGGCAATAGGAGCGGTGATACCCGGGCGCGCTATAACCCATGCCAGCGCA
The DNA here is from genome assembly GCA_035568395.1 of Mucilaginibacter sp. Lineage (GTDB taxonomy): Bacteria > Bacteroidota > Bacteroidia > Sphingobacteriales > Sphingobacteriaceae > Mucilaginibacter. The sequence continues at coordinate 742,136 of DATMOF010000002.1, forward strand.
ACACTTGCCGGATTGGTGGTATATGCTGCAGCTACTTTATCCAGGGCAGCCAGTATCTTATATCCGCGGGCATTCAGATACTTTTTTACACCCGCGCCGCGGCTGCTTTGTGAAAGATCGTTTTCCGACCGGTATTTGCCGGTCAAAAAGCCGCTTGCCAGCGAATAATAGGTAATTATACCCATATTTCTTTCCCGGCATACCGGCTCAAGCTCCTTTTCGTAATACTCGCGTTCGTATAAATTATATTCCGGCTGAAGGCACTGGTAGGCGGCCAGGTTATTTTCTTTGCTTACCTGCAAAGCTTCCCTAAGCCGGGTGGGGTCGTAATTTGAAGCGCCGATCGCTCTCACTTTGCCTTGTTTTATCAGGTCGGTAAAGGTTTCCAGCGTTTCAATAAACGGCGTATCCTTATCGTCATCATGCGACTGGTAGAGGTCGATGTAATCGGTTTGCAACCGGTTTAACGAATCCTCAATTGCCTGCGTGATATATTTACGCGACAAGCCTTCTTTACCGGGCCCCATTGGTTTGCCAACCTTGGTTGCGATAATTACCTTGTCGCGTTTGCCGCTTTTCTTCAGCCAGTTGCCGATAATGGTTTCCGACTCGCCGCCTGTATTGCCGGGCGCCCAGCGCGAGTATACATCAGCGGTATCGATAAAATCAAACCCTGCATCTACAAACCCGTCCAGTATTTTAAATGACGCCTGCTCGTCAATAGTCCACCCAAATACATTTCCGCCAAAGCAAAAAGGGGCTACCTTTATGCCCGACGTACCTATTTCCCGTTTTTCCATAGTGATGTTATTTAGGTCAAAGTTAAGGCTTAGTCGCATTATTTTATATGTCACAATCCTGTTGGCAGATCGGCAGGATGTCATTTTTTGCCAGCCGAAGCAGATTAAATCCTTGTATCTTTACGTTGTGGAGAACGTAACCCCCGATTCGAGAATTTTAATAGAGATTGTACAAACCAAAATGCCTTATGGTAAATATAAAGGCACATTGATAAGCGACCTTCCGGTATATTACCTGGAGTGGCTGCACGGTAAGGGATTGCCGCCCGGCAAACTGGGCATGCTGCTCGGCACCACGTTCGAGATAAAGACAAATGGGCTGTCGTCGATTTTAGCAGGAATAAAAAAATCGCTGAGAGGGGGTTAAGTGGTTGTAAGGGTTGTAGGTGTTGAAGAGGTGTAAATTCCAACTTGTATAACAACTAAAACATTTCCAACTTTTTCCAACCTAAATCAAATTACGCAGCCATGACGATCCATACAACACCGTGCTCCGTATATTTGATAAAACGTAAATTATTATGAGACGATCAATTCTATATGCTGCGCTGATAATGCTGTTTGCCGGTTGTGTTAACGGGCAGTCAAGGGAGGGTAACGATTTTGCAAAGCTGCCAAAACCTATTGGCGATGTACAGGTAGCCACCTTCGGCGGCGGCTGTTTCTGGAGCATGAGCGAGGCTATGTCGGAGTTGAAGGGCGTAACCAAAGTTATATCGGGCTATGCAGGCGGGACTACTAAAAATCCGACGTACGAGGAAGTAAGTTCCCGTACAACCAATCATGCAGAGTGTGTGCAGATCTATTATGATCCTAAGGTGATCAGCTTTGCCGCGCTGGCAAACGCTTTTTTCTTTGCGCATGACCCCACCGAGTTAAACCGGCAGGGACCGGATGAAGGCACCGATTACCGCTCTATTGCATTTTTCCGCACCCCCGAAGAAAAAGCCATTTTACTGGACGTCATTAAAAAAGTCAACGGGTCGAAACATTACCCCGAACCCATAGTAACGCAGGTTGTACCTTTCAAAGCCTTTTACCCCGCCGAAAATTACCACCAGGGTTATTACCGGCTTCACGGCGATAATCCTTACATCGCCGGTGTATCCGAACCTAAAGTAATGAAATTCAGAAGGGCTGAAAAGGCGCTGTTAAAACCGGAGTTTCAGAAATAGAGATATATTGAGACTTACGAAGTTTCAAAAACTTCGTAAGTCTTTTTGAAATTAATCAACCGCTGCTCTTAACATCAGCGCGCCTACGGTTACGTTAGTGCGGCTGTCGATAATGATCGCTCCGCCGTTTGCTTTGTTGTCCTGGTAAGGGTCAAACGCCAGCGGTTCGGCAGTTTTTATGATGATACGGCCGATGTCATTCAGCTTAAAATCTTCGCTAAATTCCTTTTCGAGTGTGTTGATGTTTACTTTGTAAACCACTTCCTGTATTTTGCAACGCGTAACCTTGCTGTTATGCTGTATAAAATAAGTAAGTGAAGTATCCAGCGGGCGGGTATCCATCCAGCACAGGTCGGCTTCGATCAACTGGGCAACTTCGGGTTTATTTGAGCTGTTTACCAGGATATCGCCGCGGCTGATATCGATCTCATCTTTTAAATGCATAGTTACCGACATACCTGCAAATGCTTCGGCAGGTTCTTCATCCAGTACCTCAATTTTACTGATCGACGAATGGAATCCGGATGGCAAAACGGTAATCTTATCATCCACCTTAAACGAACCGCTCGAAACTCGGCCGGCATACCCGCGGTAATCATGCAGTTCCTCTGTTTGCGGACGAACCACCCATTGAACAGGGAAGCGGGCATGCGCCCTGCTGTAGTCAACTTTTACTTCAATGGTCTCCAGCAAATGCAGCAGGCTTTCGCCCCTGTACCAGGGCATATTGAATGATTTATTAACGATATTATCGCCTTTCAGCGCGCTTACGGGGATATAATGCACATGCTTAAGACCCACTTTATCAGCCAGCACCTTATAATCTGCAACTATCCTGTCATACACATCCTCACCAAAATCAACCATATCCATTTTGTTGATGCAAACCACTACCTGCGATATTCCAAGTAACGAGACAAGGAATGAATGGCGTATGGTTTGTTCAATCACGCCTTTACGGGCGTCGATAAGAATAATGGCCAGGTTAGCGTTTGACGCGCCGGTAACCATGTTGCGGGTATATTGAATATGTCCCGGCGTATCTGCTATGATGAATTTACGCTTTTCGGTCTGGAAGTATTTATAGGCTACGTCAATGGTGATGCCTTGCTCACGTTCGGCCTTTAAGCCATCGGTTAAAATAGCCAGGTCGATGCTGCCGTCGTCGTTTTTGCGGTTGGAGCGCTGTAAAGCCTCAAGCTGATCAAGCAATATCGATTCGCTGTCGTACAATAGCCGCCCGATAAGGGTGCTCTTTCCATCGTCAACACTACCTGCGGTAATAAATTTTAAAATATCCATGTCTCTCTATTTCGGATTTGCGATTTACGATTTTTCACTTTTGTTTGTTTTCAATGGTGTTCAAGAAGGCTTCGCCGTTTCGGATTTAAAATATTTGTATTTATGGTGTTATAACCGACAGTGGCATCACTTTCAAATCTAAAATCGTAAATCTAAAATCGTAACTCAAAAATATCCGCCCTTTTTCCGGTCTTCCATCGCGGCCTCACTTACTTTATCGTCCATGCGGGCGCCGCGTTCGCTTATCCGCGAGGCGCTTATTTCGTCTATAATATCATCGATCTGGAAAGCGTACGATTCAACCGCGGCTGTGCAGGTCATATCGCCCACGGTGCGGAATCTTACATTGCGCTTTTCGATCACGTCTTCATTATCCATATTCAGGAAAGGAGAGGCGGCCATTAACTGGCCATTGCGCATGATCACTTCGCGCTCGTGCGCGAAATAGATAGAAGGCAATTCTATTTTTTCCCGGCGGATGTAGTTCCACACGTCAAGCTCCGTCCAGTTGCTTATCGGGAACACCCTTACATTTTCGCCCTTATGTATTTTGCCGTTAAAAATGTTCCATAGTTCCGGGCGCTGGCGTTTAGGGTCCCACTGGCCAAATTCGTCACGTACCGAAAAGATACGTTCTTTCGCCCGTGCTTTTTCCTCGTCGCGGCGTGCGCCGCCTATACAGGCGTCGAATTGATATTTGGCAATGGTATCAAGCAGGGTAACTGTTTGTAACGCATTCCGGCTGGCATTTTTTCCTTTTTGTTCAACTACCTTGCCTTCGTCTATCGAATCCTGCACGTAGCCTACGATCAGCTTTTCGCCGATGCGTTTCATCATCGCGTCGCGGTATTCAATGGTTTCAGCAAAATTGTGGCCGGTGTCGATATGCACTAACGGAAACGGGAATTTACCGGGCCTGAAAGCTTTTTCTGCCAGGCGCACCAATGTTATAGAATCCTTGCCCCCGGAAAATAGCAGGGCTGGTTTTTCAAACTGACCGGCTACCTCACGCAGAATATAGATCGCCTCTGCTTCCAGCTCATCTAAATAATCCAGCTGATGTTTCATTGTCATTAATTATAGAATTACTGAACTATTGAGTTATTGAATTTTTTCTTTTTTCATTGTTAAGCCTTAAAAACTTCTTCATGCAGGCCGCATTCTTTTTTCGACTGGTCTTCCCACCACCATCTTCCTGCCCTGAAATCTTCACCCGGTTGAACGGCCCTGGTGCACGGCGCGCAGCCAATGCTCGGAAAACCGCGGTCGTGCAGGGTGTTATATGGGATGTTGTACTGTTTGATATAAGCTTTCACATCATCCAGTGTCCAGTTGTAGATCGGGTGAAATTTAACCAGCTGATGCGGTTCATCCCATTCCACATGCCCCATAGATTGCCGGGTTTCTGATTGTTCGGCACGAATGCCGGTTATCCAGCATTTATTACCCGATAAAGCCCGGTTCAACGGCTCAACCTTGCGTATACCGCAGCATTCCTTACGGTTATCCACCGATTCGTAGAAACTGTTTGGGCCTTTTGCGTTAACCATTTGCTCAAGCGCCTCGTTGTTCGGATAATAGGCATGTACCGGCTGCCCGTATATTTCCATTGTGCGGTTCCAAACATAATACGTTTCCGGGAATAAACGGCCGGTCTCAAGCGTAAAAACTTTGATCGGCAGCTTATTGCTGAATATCATGTGCGTGATCACCTGGTCTTCCCATCCAAAGCTGGTTGAAAAGGTGATCTGCCCCGGGAAAGCATCCGCCAACAGCGTCAATGCGTCAGCCGGCTTAAGGCCTTCGGTTTGTTTATTTATATTTTCGGCAAACTTATTCATCTTACAACACCTTCATTAAAAAAGCAACGATACTTTTAATACTGATCAAAATTACGATCACAGCCACTGCTATCATGATCGCTTTGGCGGATATCTTGTTTGATATTTTAGCAGCGATAGGGGAAGCAATGGCACTCCCGATAACCAGGCCGGCAACAGCCTCCCAGTGATTACTGTTCAGCATGGTAATAAAGGTTATCGAGCTCATAAGGGCTATAAAGAACCGGGATAATTTTACGGTTCCTAATGAAAATCGCGGGTGCCTGCCTCCTGCGATCAGTGTGGATAACACAATAGAGCCCCAGCCGCCGCCGCCAACTGCATCGATAAAACCGCCGCCCAAACCCAACAGCGAGATCCTTTTTATTTTTTCGGATGATTTTTTTGCACCGATTTTAAATGCCTTTGACAGGATAACCAGACCCAATACCAGCGTATAAACCGAAACAAAAGGTTTGGTATACTGGCTGTAATGCTCTAATGATGAAAGGAGGTACGCACCGGTAACAGCGCCGACAATACCGGGGATCAGCAAAAGCTTGAATAGTTTCCAGTTGATATTGCCCATGCGGTAATGCATCCAGCCGGCAATGCCATTGCTCATAATTTCGGATAAATGCACACCCATACTCGCCGAAGCTGGAGGCACGCCCATCGACAATGAAAATGTTGTGGAAGTAACGCCGTACGACATGCCAATGGCACCGTCTATCAAAGCGAAAACAAAACCCGCCGCGAGGAAATAATAGAATATCGGGCTAATACCCTGTACATACAATTTAAAGGCAGGCTCTTTGATCCAAAGCGCCGCGATAACTGTAATGATAGAAAGCAAAATAGTACCCCATATCAGCCATATCAAATTCTTCTTTTCGAGCTGTTTGGGCTCCACCAACACCGAGGTAACTTTATTCAATGTTTTAACCTTATGCGCAAAATCTCCGCTAAGGGAGTTTCTGAGGTTGCTCATTTGCTGCAGGGTGATATCCAGTTCATCGGGCAAACCCTCGTTCAAAACTTCCTTGAGCCGTTTGGCGATGGTTGGAGATTTGCCGTTGGTTGAGATAGCGATCTTCAGGTCGCCTTTTTGAACGATCGAACTCAGGTAAAAATCGCATAGCTCTGGCTTGTCGGCCACGTTGATGAGTAACTTCCTGTCATGCGCCGATTGGCGGATGAATTTATTCAGCTCGCTATCGCTTGTTGCGGCAATGACCACGTCGGCAATGTCCAGGTCGTCGTCGGTAAAGGCTTTTTGAATGATCTTTATGCTTTTGTATTGTTCAGCCAGGGTATATACTTCAGGTAAAATGTCCAGGGCAATAACCGTAACCTTTGCTTCCGGGCTGTTGTGCAGGATTGCGTTCAGCTTCTCGAACCCAACGTTCCCGCCGCCTACCAGCACGGTATGCAATGTGTTCAGTTTTAAAAAAACAGGAAACAACGGGTTGCTTCCGGCAATTTTTTTATCCCGGATCACATTTAACCTGCTATCCTTCGGCAACAATGTCATAAAATTCTTTCATAGGTTGAAACTTGGGGTGCAGCGATACCACCTCGCCCAATACAATAATCGCGGGAGAAGTAATTTTGTTTTCTTCGGCCAGCTCAACTATGGTGTCAACAATACCAACAACAACTTTTTCATCCTTGGTCGAGCCGCTTTGGATAACTGCAACAGGGAGTGCGTTTTTTCCTTCGTTTTTAAATATTTCGGCAATTTCGGCCAGTTTATGAATGCCCATTAAAACCACCACGGTGGCTTTTGTACGCGCCGCTTCATAAACATCAGCTGATACCTTTCCGCTGGCGGTGGTGCCTGTTACGACCCAAAAGCTTTCACTTAAGCCGCGGTGTGTTACAGGTATCTGCTGTAATCCGGGTACAGCTATCGAGCTGGAGATGCCGGGTATAACCTGTGCCGGAATGTCGTGCAATGCAGCAAAATCTAATTCTTCATACCCGCGGCCGAATACAAACGGGTCGCCGCCTTTCAGGCGCACTACATGTCCGTAGTTGATGGCATAATCAACCATCAGCTTATTAACAGCATCCTGCGAATAAGTATGGTCGCCGGATCGCTTGCCTACATATACCCGGGTAGCGTGTTCGGGCGCAAAATCCAAAAGTTCTTCGTTTACCAGCGCATCGTACAAAACAACATCGGCTGTTTTAAGTGCTTTTACGCCTTTTAGCGTGATCAGGTCGGTGTCACCCGGTCCCGCGCCGACTAACGTTATACGTGGTTCTTTACTGTTATTAGGTGTCGTTATACTCATGATTGTACCAATTCCTCTCTCTTTGCTTTAACTGTCTTTAAAAAATCTGTGGCGGCATTCAAATAATCCTTTGCGAAAGCTTCAGACGGCTCGTTTTTATTGATCTGTAACACCAGGTCATTAAAGCTGCCGTTAAGATTTATTTCTCCTGTGTTGATATAATTCGTGTCAAATTCGCGGATAATGCCGGTTTGGGTACTGCTGTTGATGTTTTTATCAAGCAGCAGTGCTTTAGCCGAGCCGATAAATACATTGTATGAATGATAAATGGCATCCGCCCACGCGCCGCCACTGAATGATTCATTCGCCCAGCCCAGTTTTTCGTCTGATTCGTACAATAATGTAGCTACCAGGTCTATTACCACGCCGGCGCATTCCCCAACGCCAATGGCGGTAGCAAATGTTTCCTGGTGTCCCCAGTCAACAAATTCGTCGTCTGTCAGGGTGGTCAGGTCGGCTAATGGTTTTAACATCTGGTAAAAATAATCCTTGCCCTGTCTATCGTAGTAAGCGTGGAAAGTTTCATCTTCTATCGACTGATCTTTATAATTATCAAGCACCGCCCTTAAAACCTGTGTGGCGCGCTTGGCAGGCACTTTTAAAACTTTTTCGGCTGCGCGGCCAACGCCGTCGCCAACGGTGCCTCCGCCTAAAAGCACCTGTACAGATGGTAAAACCCGTGTTCCTGCTTTCAGCGAACTGCCATGGAAACCGATATGCGCCAGCCCATGCTGCCCGCATGAGTTCATGCACCCGCTGATCTTTATTTTTATTTCGCGGTTAAGTATAAAATCCTCATACTCATTATAAATAACATCTTCGAGCACGCGCGCAAGGGTCATGCTGTTTGATATTCCCAGGTTGCAGGTATCAGTACCGGGACAGGTGGTAACGTCGGCTACACTGTCAAACCCTGGCGCGGCGAGTTCCAATTCTGCCAAACCGGTATAAAGAGCCGGCAGAGCCTCTTTGCGTACATATTTCAGCAGTAAACCCTGGTTTTGCGTGATCCTGATCTCGTCGGCCACATAAGGCCTGATGGCCTCAACCAATTTCCGTGCAACCGGTGTGTGTATGTCGCCAACGGGCACCTTTATATACACCCCATAAAATCCTTTTTGCTTCTGTTCAAAAACATTGGTTATCAACCATTGTTCGTAGCGCAAAGGATTGGTTAAAGTCACTTCTTTGAAAGATTCCGGTTCTGGTATAACCGGTTCCGGTATTGCACTTGTATTGATGGGATAGCTCTTTACCTTATTTGCCTTCCGCTCAATTTCCATCAGCGACAACACTTCCGGCAGGCCAATCTTTTGAATAAGGTATTTAAAACGTGCCTTATTGCGATTATTGCGTTCGCCATGACGGTCGAATACGCGTATGATCGTTTCGATATATGGTATTAGCTGATCTTCCGGTAAAAACTCTTCAACAATGCTTGCCAGCAAAGGTTGGGCGCCTAAGCCGCCGCCGATCATTACCTTAAAACCGCGTTCGCCATTGCTATTCAGCTTTGGTATTACGCCAACATCATGGATATAGGAAAACGCGGTATCCGCTTCGCTCGACGAAAATGATATCTTAAACTTGCGGCCCATATCCTGGCAAATGGGATTGCGCAAAAAATATTCAAACGTCGCCTGTGCGTAAGGCGAAACATCAAACGGCTCATCCGGGTCGATTCCGGAGGTGGGAGAGGAGGTTACATTTCTAACCGTGTTGCCGCATGCTTCGCGCAGAGTGATATCGTCGCGCTCTAATTCCGCCCATAATTGTGGTGTACGGTCGAGGCTGACATAATGTATCTGAATGTCCTGGCGTGTAGTTAAATGCAGGTTACCGCTTCCGTATTCGTCGGCGATATCTGCTATCTTCAATAATTGCTTAAAAGTAACTTTCCCGAAAGGCAGCTTTATTCGCACCATCTGTACGCCGGGCTGGCGCTGTCCGTAAATGCCACGTGCAAGGCGCAGGCTCCTGAACTTTTCGTCATGTATCTTTCCCTCACGAAAAGCCCTGATCTTTTTTTCCAGGTCAATTATGTCTTTTTCAACAATCGGATCCTCCAGCTCGGTTCTGAAGCTTTGCATAAAGTGGGTATTAATTTATGAATGATAAAACCGCTCAGGCTATCGCCGGTGCGGTGTGCTTTAACTAACAATTAAAGTAGGAGCCATTACTTTGTGTCCGAAACAACTGATACTTTCATTTTACAATAGTCGCAATAAATTGTTTTTTACAATGCAACAATTATATCGACAACAAATATATAGATAGTATATGGAAGTTGTCGTGTTTATTTTAAAAATATCGATTTTTACTTTTTGATTATATTTTGACCGGCAGGGGAAGAGTGAACCAAGAGCCAAGATGCAAGAATCAAGATTTAAATCAAAAACCAAAACTAAAAGCTAGTCCGCCATGTCTTGGCTCCTGGTTCTTACTTCCTGGTTCTAAAAAATCACTCCTTCACGATCAGCGAATTCTCGCGGGCGATGATATCGGCAATGCTGGTTTCCGAAAGTATTTTAAGTGTTGCGTCCCTTACATCCACAAACACATCGCGGATGCCGCAGGTTGTTTCTTGGCGGCACTCTTCGCATTTATGGTAAAAATTTAAGCTGGCGCAGGGCACCATGGCAATGGGGCCGTCGGTAATGCGCATAATGCTTACCAGGTAAATATCTTTAGGATCTTTATTCAGGCTATAGCCTCCCCCTGCACCTTTCTTACTGTACAGGTAACCAGCGTTGCGCAGGTCAAGCAATATTTGCTCCAGGAATTTTTTTGGTATCCGTTCCTCCTCAGCGATCCGTGAGATCTGCATTGGCGGCTGATCCGCGTTTTTACCCAATATGACAAGGGCTTTGATCGCGTACTTGGTTTTTTTCGATAACATCTCTTAAAAATACAAAGATAGTTGATTTGGTTGATTAGGTTGAATAAGTGGGCAGTCAAAAATCAATATTAGATCAATTTCACCATTATCCATCAGCAGCACACAATATTAATAAAATGTTTTGATGGCTTACACATCTGAAACTTCAAATAGCCTGGTTTATTATAAATCTTTCCTCGTGGTTGATACTTATAATTTGTAAGTGATCACCAATAGCGACCACACCGTCGCCGTCATGAACCAGGTTTTGGCCGAACAATATTTTATTATTTTTTTTACGGTATTCAGCCAGGGTTTTAAGCGGTTCTTTTGCTTTTGCCAGGCTGTTCTGGTCGATGGTGGTCATGACGCATCTGTCGCACAGCTTTACACCATAAAAATTTATATCTCCTATTTTGAAATGGGCGAATAAATCTTCTTCGTAAGGCTCGCCGCCGGTAAACACCATATTGGGCCTGAACCTGTTTATCGGCAACGCTTCGCCGAGGCGACTGTTCAAGTCGTTTAATGAGGCCTGGCCTATTATTAAGAATGGATAAGCATCCGAAAATGATGTAATGGCATTGCCGGGGGCGTACCGCTGGTCAACCAACCGTTTACTGGTATCGGGCATATAAACCAGCCTGCAATTTAAACTTAACATCGCCGTAAACCATTCGTCGATTTCTTTGCTCACATATTCACCGGTACAGTTGTCGTCCCAGATGGTTACGGTTGTTTCAACACCTGAGGATTTAAACGGGATAGCAATGGAATCACCTTTTACCTTATCCGTCACCCGTAAGGCTCCCTGTTCAATTGCTACCTGCAGCAAAGCTAATTGCGGAACTTCGCGCTGCGAAATAAAGCGGTTATTTACATCCACCAGCATCCAGCGCCGGTCGTGCTTAAAACCGGTTGCCGTAACCTCAGCCTCTTTGACCGCAATCCCTGCCAGTGATTTAATAGGATAAATGTATAATCCGCTTATTTGAAGCATGTTGTGGTTGATTATGTTGATTAAGTGAGTGGTTAATTAAGTTACAAATTACCTTAAACATATTAACTTTATCAACTTAATCCAACACAATCAACCCTTCACTTTTTAATTCAACTTAATCAACCAATCCTTATATTAGCTAATCCAATTATTAAACCTTCCGATTATGTCTTCAGTTGATTTCAACTATAAAGCCAATGCCGACCATACTTACGACGCCATTGTTATCGGCTCGGGCATAAGCGGCGGTTGGGCGGCTAAAGAGTTATGCCAGGGCGGGTTAAAAACCCTTGTATTGGAGCGCGGCAAAAATGTTGTTCATTTAAAAGATTACCCTACTGCCACCAAAAATCCGTGGGATTTTAAACACCACGGCCACCTGCCTTTAGAAGTAAAAGAAGAAAACCCGATAGTAAACCGTTGTTATGCATTTGATGAAAGTACTGAACATTTCTTTGTTAAGGATAAGGAGCATCCCTATATCCAGCAAAAGCCGTTCGACTGGATACGCGGTTACCAGGTTGGCGGCAAATCATTGCTTTGGGCACGCCAAACGCAGCGCTGGAGTAAATTTGATTTCGAGGGGCCTGCGAGGGATGGTTACGCGGTGGACTGGCCAATTCGTTACGACGACCTGGCACCCTGGTATAGTTATGTAGAGACCTTTGCCGGTATAAGCGGTAATCACGACGGACTGGAAACCTTACCAGACGGTGAATTTTTGCCGCCCTGGGAGATGAATGTTGTGGAAAAGGTTATGCAAAAACGGATAATGGATCATTATAAAGACCGCAATGTTATTATCGGACGTTGCGCGCATTTGACCAAGCCTAAAGAAATACACCTGGAGCAGGGCAGGGGCCAGTGCCAGGCCCGGAACTTATGCCAGCGGGGCTGCCCTTTCGGGGGATATTTTAGTTCCAACTCATCAACGCTGCCTACTGCTGCCAAAACAGGGAACTTAACTATACTGCCGGATTCAGTGGTGCATTCCGTCATCTATGATGAAAAAAAGGGGAAAGCAACCGGCGTCAGGGTGATTGACGCACATACCAAAAAGGCCACCGAGTACTACGCGAAAATTATTTTTGTTAACGCAGCAGCACTCAATACCAATCTCATCTTATTAAATTCAACCTCTGCCGGTTTTCCCAATGGGTTGGGAAATGATAATGGCTTGCTTGGTAAATACATTGCATTTCAAAACTACCGTGGCTCACTTACCGCGCGGATGGAAGGCTACGAAGATACCTATTACTATGGCCGCAGGCCCACCGCCGTGATGATGCCGAACTTTCGGAATGTATATAAACAGGAAACCGATTTTTTAAGGGGATATATGGTTTTTTATACGGCCACGCGCGGCGGCTGGGGACACCAAACCGAAGGAGAGCAGGTAGGAAAAAATTATAAAGACGCTATTTCGGAGCCGGGCGACTGGGGTATTTATATGATGATGCAGGGAGAAACCATACCCAAAGAAACAAACCACGTTTATTTAAGCAAAGATCAAAAAGATGACTGGGGCATTCCGCTGCTAACTGTTTCGGTTGACTATGACGAAAACGATGAGAAACTGAAAAAAGACTTTTTACAGCAAGGCGCCGAGATGCTTGAAAAAGCCGGCTGCAAGGATATAACCCCGAACGATAATCATTGGCCGCCAGGGCTGGATATTCATGAAGTAGGCGGTGTGAGGATGGGTAAGGATCCCAAAACATCGCTTTTGAATAAATGGAACCAGTTGCATGCCTGCCCGAACGTTTTTGTGACTGATGGAGCCTGTATGACGTCGACCGGCGTGCAAAATCCTTCGCTAACCTTTATGGCGCTTACAGCAAGGGCCGCACACCATGCCATTGAAGAATTTAAGAAAGGAAACATTTAATGTATTCGTATCGAATGCATTAAAATAAACAAATCCAATACTTTTATTTTGTTTGTAACTTGGTTTCTGATTATCAGTCCAATATAGGCACGTAAACTTATTAATCGATAAAACTATGTTAGTTACAACAAGCACACAACTAGAAGGATACAAAGTTACCCAGCATTTAGGAATAATCAGGGGAATTACTGTTCGCTCCCGCGGCCTGGGCGGGAATTTTGTAGGTGGATTACAAAGCTTATTTGGCGGGCGCAACACTGTTTATACAGAACTATGCGAAACAGCTAGAGAAGAAGCATACGTGCTTATGGTGCAGCATGCCCAGCAGCAGGGAGCCAATGCTGTTATTAATATGCGTTACGATGCCAACGATGTAATGCAGGGAATAACTGAAGTTTTAGCTTATGGTACCGCTGTGGTAGTTGAAAAATTATAGCTTTGTAAGCTATAATGCAAAAAAACAACCTTACCCTTTATATTTTCATCGCGCTTATTTTAGGCGTTGTCGCGGGCTATTTTTATAATATCTATGTGATCAATGCGATCAATACCCAGATAAATTCTGCCGAAGCAAATGTAAAAACGATAGATTACCAGTTGTCAGGGTTCACGGACACTACATCCGTAGCTTACAGTTTACTCAAAAAGCAACGTATAGCCGAAATCGGCATTCGCAATAATAATAACAGCCTGCGGGAGGATAAACTGGAAGGTTTCAACCTGTTAGGCGATATTTTTATCCGTCTGATAAAAATGATCGTTGCTCCGCTGGTATTCACTACCCTGGTGGTCGGGGTGGCAAAAGTGGGTGATGTCAGGTCAGTCGGGCGTATTGGGGGTAAAACCTTATTGTGGTTTTTGGCTGCCACACTTGTGTCGCTGCTGATAGGTATGATAATGGTTAACCTCTTTGAGCCAGGAACAGCTATGCATATAGCGCTACCCGACGGCCACGTAGCCACCGGCATGGAAAAAACATCATTGTCGCTCAGGGATTTTGCCGGCCATATTGTGCCGCGCAGCTTTTTTGAGGCCATGGCGAATAACGAGATTTTACAGATAGTCGTCTTTTCCCTTCTTTTTGGGATCGGCACGGCGTCGATCGGTAAAATGGGAGAAGTAGTGATAAAGGCGATGGATGCCATAGCTCATGTGATCTTAAAAATGACAGGCTATGTGATGATGCTTGCTCCGCTGGCGGTGTTTGGCGCTATTACCGCCATCGTTGCCAAACAGGGGCTCGGCATTTTAACCACGTATGCTTTATTCATCGGTGAGTTTTATCTATCGCTGATCATACTTTGGATCGTTATTTTAATGGGCGGGTTTTGGGTGCTGAAAAAACGGGTATTTACTTTACTCGGACACATTAAAGATTCTATGCTGATTGCTTTCGGCACTTCAACCAGCGAAGCGGTTTACCCGAAATTACTGCTGGAACTGGAACGTTTCGGTTGCAATAATAAAATTGTAAGCTTCGTACTGCCACTTGGCTATTCCTTTAACCTCGACGGTGGCATGATGTACATGACCTTTGCGTCGTTATTCATCGCCCAGGCCTATAATATCCATCTTTCCTTTGCCCAGCAACTCATCATGCTGCTCACCTTAATGCTAAGCAGCAAGGGGGTGGCGGGTATCCCGCGCGCGGCTCTCGTTGTGGTTGCAGCCACCTTAGCCATGTTCAATATCCCCGAAGCAGGACTCGCCTTGCTTATCGGTATCGACCCGTTTTTAGACATGGGCCGTTCCGCCACTAATGTATTGGGTAATGCTGTTGCATCGGCAGCCATAAGCAAATGGGAAGGGGAGTTAAGATAATTAGTGAATGGGTGAATTAGTGATTTAGTGAATTAATGATTTGTTGAACTTTAAAATGGTGAATGATTGAATTAACTTGAGTTGCTGAATTGAGATTAATAGAGATATTTGCATTTTTAAAAAATATGATGGAAACTGTACAGAAATCCGAATTCGCTGAGGCATTCAGAAGCCGCACGAAAAAATTTGTGATTGATAGTATTAAATTTTACAGAACTTTGCCGAATACTGAAGAAGCTAAAATTATTGGCCGTCAGTTATTGAGATCATCTTCCTCGGTAGGGGCTAACTATAGAGCCGCGTGCAGAGCAAGATCGAAAGCCGAATTTCACTCCAAATTATCGACAGTCGTAGAAGAGGCGGATGAATCGGTTTTTTGGATGGAAATACTTGTTGAAGCCGATATTGTAACCCCTTCACAATTAAATTATCTGTCCGACGAAGCAAACCAGATCCTTAGAATTGTATCCGCTTCCCGAAAAACGGTGTCATCGAAAAAATGAAAGCTGAAAAACCTCAATTCACTAAATCACTAAATCACTAATTGCTACATGTCTTCTACCGCAAAAAAAATCTTCCTCCTGTTATGTATCGTTGTACCATTCTTGTTTTACTGTGTTTATTATTACGGGAATGTGTTTAAAAATGCGCCGTACCGGTTTGCGGAGTTTAAATCATTCACCTTCCAATATGGTACCCGCGATAGTTTGGCCAATAAGTACAACTCGCAATCAGGTGATTATCAATATATAAACAAACATGACTCGCTGGTAAAAACACATTTATTGCTGAATAAAAGCGAATTGCTATATCTTCACCGTAAGGCAAGCGAACTTGGGCTGTGGGATTTTCCTGCCGATGAGCGCGAAAACGATACATCTCACTTAAAAGGCACCAAACCGCCCCGGTACGTAATTGAATTCAATTACCAGCGGAAAAGCAAAAAGGTGATCTTTGATGCTAACTACGGCGGGCCGCAAAAACTGGTGGATGCCAATCTGCAAATGGTTAAAGAAATTCAATCCGTTTTAATCGAAGCGGAGGCCAGGCAGAAAAAATAAACCGGGTATTGTTTATTGAAATAGGAATTCTTATATTTGCACCTCGAATTTTAAAACAATAATTAACAAACAATGTACGCAATAGTAAGTATAGCCGGACAGCAATTTAAAGTTGCAAAAGACCAGCAGATCTTTGTACACAGGTTACAGGGTGATGAGGGCGCTAGTATTGAATTTGACAATGTATTGTTAGCCGAAAACGAAGGTAAATTTAAATTAGGTTCTGATTTAAAAAGCGCTAAAGTGTCTGCTAAGATAGTGTCTCATTTAAAGGGTGATAAAGTGATCATCTTCAAAAAGAAAAGAAGAAAAGGTTACAAAAAGAAAAACGGTCACCGTCAGCAATTTACCAGGATACAGATCACCGGTATTACATTATAAATTTAAAGTTTAACCGGTTCCGGCTTTGGCTGGGATCATAAAAGATATTAAGAAATGGCACACAAAAAAGGGGCCGGTAGCTCCAGGAACGGCCGTGAGTCGCATAGCAAACGTTTAGGTATTAAGATTTTCGGTGGTCAGCCGGCAATTGCAGGGAATATTATTGTTCGCCAGCGTGGTACCAACCATAACCCGGGCCTTAACGTAGGTATCGGCAGGGATCACACTTTATTTGCATTGGCAGAAGGTATTGTAACCTTTAAAAAGAAAGCAGATAACCGTTCATATGTTTCGGTATTGCCTTTTGAAACTGAAGCTGTTGCCGAAGTTGCTGCACCAAAATCGGCTGTAAAGGCTGAGAAAAAGGTTGTTGAAGCAAAAGCACCTGTCGCTGAAACTGAGGTTGTTGAAGCGGCTGCACCAAAGGCAGAAGCGCCAAAAGCAAAAAAAGCTGCTGCACCTGCTGAAGAAGCCCCGGCTGCTGAAGCACCAAAAGCAAAAAAGCCCGCAGCACCGAAAGCTAAAAAAGCTGACGATACTGAAGAAAAAGCTGCTGAGTAATCAGCAAAACTTGATCATACAAAAGCCTGGTCTGAAAACAGACCGGGCTTTTTTCATTGAAACGTGGCTTAGTAAGATATTTTATTTGAGGCAAGTATAAAATTGACAGGCAATGTACGTTGAACCCGTACAGGCTTTCCGTTTAAAGTGCCGGGTTTCCATTTGGGTGACTGGTTCAGCAACCGTAAGGCTTCGTTATCCAGTTCGTCCGTTACACCGCGCTCAACCTTTGCGTTGGTAATACTCCCGTCTTTTTCTACAATAAATGATAGCAGTACGCATCCCTGGATATTTTGTTTCCTGGCGGTGGAGGGGTATTTAAAATGCGCAGTAAAATATTGGTATAAATAATTGACACCGCCGGGATATTGCGGCCAGGGTTCGAAAAATGGGTCAGGAGCATTAACTACCGGGATACTGATCTCGCCTGGTAACAGGCTCGAATGATAAACAGCAGTATCAACCTGGCCGGCTTTGGCATTAACCACCCAGGCAAACAGGCATGCTGCTAGCAAACATTTTTTCATATACAGTTTAATTAGTGGAAAGGGCGAACAACTATTTCTACGGAAACTGTGAAATGAAAGTTTCGTTAAATCGTAAATTAGTTTCTTTAAATGAAATTTGATTAATTCCTTTTACAAACAATCTGATGTTTAGTTTTATAATTTAGCCAGCTGAAAATTGATCGGAATAGCATATTGCACCCTCACTGGTTTGCCCTCATGCATCCCGGGCCGCCATCTTTTTAAGCGCCTGATAACACGGATAACTTCATCGTCCTGAGCTATTGTCAAACCGTGCGCTACTTTTATGTTACCTAAGGTGCCATCCTTTTCAATCACAAACAGAACAAGTATTTTGCCTTCGATGTTATTCATCCGGTCCAAGAACATGTAGCGTATATTTTTAAGACGTGAATAAAACTGCTGCATTCCGCCCTCGAATTCCGGCATTACCTCAACGGGTGTAGTGAAAACTTTATCGGTATCGGCCGTTTTTATAGCGGGTGCCGGCTGCGCATGCAACCCGGCTGAAAAAGTGACAATAACGAAAACCAATAAAAACCTTTTCATGGCAAATTATTGACTAAGCCCCTTTTTGAAGAAAAGCATTCGAAATGGAGTCCTGATAACTATCTGGACAAAATTCCCAAATCTAAATTAAACTAATTTTCTCTGACCAGCAAACCATCTGCAAAATCGCGAAGGTATTGCTTGTGATCTTCGGGCAGGTTAATGGCGTCAAGCGCCAGGAAGGCCTGTTCGGCATACGCCTGCATGCTGCTCTCTGCATGCTGCCTTACATCCAATGCATTATAGACCGATGTGACGGCCTCTACCTTTTCGGTGCTATTAAATTCCTTAAGGGCGATCCATTTATTTAATTCATACGCCTGTTCTTTATTCGCCAGTTCGAGCGCTTTTATCAGTAGAAAGGTTTTTTTGTTTGAGATGATGTCACCACCCACCTGCTTGCCAAATTTTTCAGGGTCGCCATACACATCCAGGATATCATCCTGCAGTTGAAACGCTATACCCAGGTACTCGCCAAACCTGCTTAGCAGCTCCGCATCTTTTGGTTCAGCTCCGCCGATCAAGGCGCCTATCTTCAGGGCCCCGCCCAAAACCACTGCCGTTTTTAGCCGGATCATGTTCAAGTATTCATCAATACCGGCATTATTACGCTGTTCAAACTCCATATCGATCTGCTGGCCCTCGCAAACGCTTACGGCGGTATCATTAAATATATCCATAATGGGGCGCAGCAAATGCTCTTTAACCTGCATCATCAGCTTATAACCCTCTATCAGCATCACATCGCCCGAAAGGATGCCTACGTTCTGGTTCCAGCGTTCATGTACCGTTACCTGGCCGCGGCGCAGGGGGGCATTGTCCATGATGTCGTCATGCATCAGCGTGAAATTATGGAACACCTCGATTGCCAGCGCAGGGGGCACCGCCGCATTTACATCGCCGCCAAAAAGGTCGCATGCCATTAAAAGCAGGGCAGGTCGCATGCGTTTGCCCCCAAGGGAAAGAATATAGCTTATCGGCTCATATAACGCTGCAGGTTGTTGCGGAAAGGCCAGTTTGTCAACAGCCTCGCTTATTAATTCCTGCAGGTCTTCTAATTTTTTCATTTTGGTTGTAAGTGTTGTAAGCGTTGCAAAGGTTAAAAAGTTGAAAGACATTTCAACCCTTACAACTTCCGCAACCTTTATAACTTATTCCTAATCCTGTACTAACGAAAAATCGATCTGTTTTTTAGTGAGATCCACATTTTTCACCCGTATTTTAACCTCATCACCCAACTGATAAACTTTCTTTTTCCGCTGGCCGATTATGGCATAGTTTTTTTCGTCTAAAGTATAAAAGTCATCCGATATATCCCTCAGCCTGATCATGCCTTCGCATTTATTTTCAATAATTTCTACATACATACCCCATTCCGTAACCCCGGAAATAACCCCGCTGTATACAGACCCGACCTGGTCTTGTAAGAACTCAGCCTGTTTATATTTGATTGAGGCACGTTCGGCATCCGACGCTTTTTTCTCCATTTGGGAGCTGTGCTGGCAAAGCTTCTCGTAATGCTCAGCGTTAGCCGACTGGCCGCCATTCAGATAATGAAATAGCAGCCTGTGCACCATAACATCCGGGTAACGACGAATAGGAGAGGTGAAGTGTGTGTAATGGTCGAAGGCCAGCCCGTAATGGCTGCTGCTTTTAGTCGTATAAATAGCTTTTGCCATCGACCGGATAGCCAGTTGAGTAAGTACATTTTGTTCTTTTTTGCCCTCTACATCCTCCATTAAATAGTTGAGCGATTTAGCTGTTTCCTTGTCCGATTTGGTATTGATCTTATAACCAAACCGGGCGGCAAACTGGGCGAAATTGGCCAGCGCTTCGGGCTTTGGTGTATCGTGCACGCGGTAAACAAACGTGTACCGCTGTTTGCCTTTCCCTTTACTGTTTACATATTCGGCAACCTTACGGTTAGCCAGTAGCATAAAATCTTCAATAAGTTTATGGGCGTCCTTTCGTTCCTTTACGTACACGCCAATAGGTTTTCCCTGTTCATCGAGCTTAAATTTCACCTCAGTGGTCTCAAAGCTGATGGCGCCGTGTTTAAATTTGCGCTCGCGGAGCTTGTATGCTAAAGCGTTTAGTTTTGATATTTCGCTTTCAAAGTCACCTGTTTTGGTTTCGATTACTTCCTGCACCTCTTCGTATGTAAACCGCCTGTCGGAGTGAATGATCGTCTTACCAAACCATTCGTTAACGATATGCGCTTCCTCGTTCAGCTCAAAAACCGCGGCAAAGCAAAGTTTATCTTCTTTCGGCCGTAAAGAACACAGGCCATTTGATAATCGTTCCGGCAGCATAGGTATAACACGGTCAACCAGGTAAACAGAAGTGCCCCGATCTTCAGCTTCCTTATCCAATGCTGAATCGGGCTTGATATAGTGGGACACATCGGCGATATGCACGCCAACCTCGTAATTGCCATTATCCAGTTGTTTAAACGATAATGCATCGTCAAAATCCTTGGCATCAAAGGGGTCGATAGTAAAGGTGGTCACATTCCTGAAGTCGCGCCGTCTGGCGATCTCTTCCTGTGTGATTACATCCGGTATTTCTTCGGCGTCGTGTTCAACTTCCGGCGTAAACGATAACGGGAAGCCATACTCGGCAAGAATGGCGTTCATCTCGGTGTCATTCTCGCCCTGCTTGCCTAAAATATGTTTGATGCGGCCAATCGGGTTTTTAGCATCCACCGGCCAATCGGTAATTTCGGCAATAGCTTTTATCCCGTTTTTGGCGCCATTCAATTCGTTGATCGGGATAAAGATATCGTGCATCATTTTCCGGTCGTCCGGGATGAAAAATGCAAAGCGTTCCGAAAGTTTAACGATACCTGTAAACTCCATCTTGGCGCGCTGCAGTATTTCTATAACTTCGCCTTCTTTATTTTTGCCCCGGCTTTTGGCATACACATACACCTTAACCCGGTCGCCGTTCAGCGCGGTGCGCAGTTTACGCGGGGCAACGAAGATGTCGCTTTCAAATTCATCGCCGGTAACGATAAACGCAGAACCGTCATTGGTCATGTCGACAACGCCCTCGATGAATGTTTTGAGTTCAAGCAATTGAAATTTGCCGTGTGGCAGCTCTTTTAAAACGCCTTTGAATGATTCATCCTTTAAAATGTCGAATATAATTTCGCGCGCTTCGGGATCGTGTACGTTTAGTTTGGCTGAAACTTGTTTATAATTTAAAGGCGTATTGCCGTTTTGTTCGAATATATCAAGCACCATTTGGGTGAGCACCTGGTTAATGGAGGAGTTGTTTTTTTTCTTTTTCGACATAGGTAGGTGTATGTAAGAGCAAAGATACAGTTTTTGAAATGCGGATTGCGGAATGCCGAATTCGGAAGTTTTTTTGAATGCGGAATGTCAAATGCAAATTGAAAAATTGAATTTTCCTGTAAAATAAAGTAACCATTCCTTCCGCATTTGGCATTCACTATTATTTTTTCTTCAAATTATTCTCTTTTGCCGTTTTGCCCGAACTGGTAAAAATTGCGGTCAGTTCATTTGATTCTTTGTGCAAAGATCTGGTGAATTCACTGTTTAATGTTTCTGATTCCATTATTAACTCCAACCAAAGCGTTGTTTCATCCGCTTCTTCCTCAACGATTGTGATTTTTGAAATGAAATCTGCTTTTGACCTTGCTTTACAGGCTGACCTGTAATTTGCTGCAATCGAAGTTCCTGAACGTAGGATTTGGTTTCCCAAAACCCTGCCAATTCTATCTTCGGGCATTGATTTAACCAATTTAATAATATTGAGCGCAAAAGTTTTTGTCCTGATTTTAAGGTCATTTAAAGGTTGCATATTATTCTTTGTTTAATTAATCAATTTTACAATTTCTAAATTCCGCAATCGACATTCCGAATTCCGCATTACACCCCAGGTATCGATGCAATAAGTTTCTTCGTATATTCCTCTTTGGGATGATAGTAAATATCATCCGGATCACCCATTTCCACAATTTTACCTTTATTCATGACCATCATTCTATCCGAGATATGTTTTATTACCGCCAGGTCATGTGAGATAAAAATATAGGTGAGGTTAAATTCCTGCTGCAGTTCGCGGATAAGGTTAAGCACCTGGGCCTGTACAGATACATCAAGTGCCGAAACGGACTCATCGCAAATGATAAACTTTGGTTGCAGGGCCAGCGCCCGGGCAATCACAATACGCTGCCGCTGGCCGCCCGAAAACTCATGCGGATAACGGTTAAAATGGGCGGGTTCCAGGTTTACCCGTTCCAGAAGTTCTAACACCCTTCGTTTTCGTTTTGTATCATTTGTATAAAACTGGTGCACCCTTAGCGGCTCCATCAATGAATCGCCAACGGTTAAACGCGGGTTTAAAGAGGAGTAAGGGTCCTGGAAAATGATCTGTATATCACGGCGGATCGCCCGCATATCGTTCTTTGCAAGCTTCCGCAGATCGATGTTTTCGAAATTAATATTGCCCGAAGTAGGTTCTATCAACCGCAAAATGCTTCGGCCAAGCGTGGTTTTACCGCAGCCGGATTCGCCCACCAACCCAAGCGTTTCGCCGGGATAAACATTAAAGCTTACCTTATTCACAGCCTTTACGAATGCCGACGGCTTGCCAAAGAGGTTCCTTCCGGCCGGAAACCAAGTGTTCAGGTCTTTGATCGTTAACAGCGGCTGCTGGCTGTACAGCTTGTTTTTTCGTTCTTTAATCTCATTGGCGGGATAGACATATTCCTGCCTTACCTTGTCGATACTTAATTGATCTTTTGTTCCACCCTCTAAAAAATCAGCGATTACCGGGAGCTTTTTTAAATGGAGATCGGGAGAAGGACGGCAAGCCAGCAACCCTTTCGTGTACGGATGCTTAGGATGGGCAAACAGGGTTTTAACAGGCGCCTCTTCAACGATCTCGCCTTTGTGCATAACCAACACCCTGTCGGCGACCCCGCTGATCACGCCGAGGTCGTGCGATATAAACACCAGGCTCATATTGCGCGTTGCCTTTAACTTTAACAGCAATTCAATAATGGTTTTTTGAACGGTTGCATCCAGCGCGGTGGTGGGTTCGTCAGCGATTAGTATTTCCGGGTTGCAAGAGAGCGCCATGGCTATCATTACCCGCTGCTTCTGACCGCCCGAAATCTGGTGCGGGTAACTGTCAAATATCGTTTCGGGATGCAGCAGCTGAACTTCCTTAAATAACCTGATCGCTCTTTTTTTAGCTTCCGCTTTGTTTGCCCCAAGATGCAGCCTGATCGCCTCGGTGAGTTGGAAACCACAGGTTAAAACCGGGTTAAGCGAGGTCATTGGTTCCTGGAATATCATGGCCATCTGGTGGCCGCGTATCTTACGCATCTCAGCTTCCGGTAAACCACATAAGCTCTTACCGTTCAATAAGATATTTCCGCTTATTGTCGCGTCTTTATTCAGCAGGCGCATCAATGCGAGCGACGTAACCGATTTACCGGAACCTGACTCACCCACAATACCGATCGTCTCGCCTTTGTCCAAGCTAAATGAAACGCCCTTAACAGCTTCGAACGGGCCGCCAGGGGTGTTAAACTGAATATGCAGATCGGTTACCTTAAGCATCAGACACCTACTAATGTAATGCACTCGTCCATGATCAGTTCTTCGCCGCGGTAACGCCGCAATAGTTGGGCTGTGGCGACAACATCTTTCTGGCAATACGCAGCAATTCGTTCCAATTGGTTTTCTACCCAGTAAACATGGCCTACCATACTGCCGTCGATATCGTCTTTCGGAGTAGGGATATTAAAAATGGCCGCCAATAAACTTAACGAGGTATAACTTTTATAGTCGCCGAATTTCCAGAGCTCCATGGTATCGAGGTGATTTACTTCCCAGGGCTTCTTGCCTGCTATGTCGAGTTGTGAAGGTATCCTCAATCCGTTCACTAGCATGCGACGGCAGATGTACGGGAAGTCAAATTCCTTACCATTGTGCGCGCATAAAATAAGGCTCGGCGGCTGGCCGGAGAGTAAAGCTGAAAATTGGTCAAGCAATTCCTTTTCATCGTGCGAAGCAAACGATTTCACCCGTAACCCAACGTTTTTTCCGCTGGTAAATATCCCCACCGATATGCAAATTATCTTTCCGAACTCGGCCCATATTCCCGCCCGATCATAGAATTCTTCAGGCGTGGCTTCCTTACGCTGGTACTGCGTTTTACCGTCCCATAGCTTTTGAAAATGATCGGGCACCTGGTCAAAGCTGCTATATTGCGGAACTGTCTCTATATCAATCACCATCAGGTTATGAAGGTCGTATTGTTCAAGCATCTAAGTATGTGTTTTATTATCAGCCAAGATAAACATTACAGGCTTAGTTTTAAATAATCACGCGTAATATGGCTTTAGGAACAGGTAACGCCGATGGGATAGATAAAAACAGAAAGATATTTTTACATTTACCAATAGGATCAATACAAGAATGAAAATACAAAAGCTGTCAATAATAATTCCCGCTTATAACGAGGGTAATACGATACATCTGATTTTGAACAAAATAAAGGCGGTTGAACTTATTGACAATATCCAAAAAGAGATCATCGTCGTTAACGATTGTTCAACCGATCATACCGAACAGGCCATTGCAGCATATCAAAAAAACAACCTTGATTTGGCTGTTACCTATATTAAACATGAATTTAACCAGGGCAAAGGCGCCTCATTGCATACCGGAATTTCAAAAGCAACCGGCGAATATTTGATCATACAGGATGCCGATCTTGAATACGACCCCAAAGAGTATAATGATCTTTTAAAGCCGGTTTGCGCCGGTTTTGCCGATGTGGTTTACGGCTCAAGATTCATGGGCAGCAATCCGCACCGTATTTTGTTTTTTTGGCATACCATCGGGAACCGCTGGCTTACGTTTGCCTCAAATATGTTCAGCAATCTTAATTTAACCGATATGGAAACCTGTTATAAGCTTTTTGATACCAAAATCATCCAATCGATTAAGCTGACCGAACCTCGCTTTGGCTTTGAGCCCGAGGTTACCCAAAAAATCGCTCGTATACCAAATATCCGGATATATGAGGTTGGGATATCTTATTATGGCCGCACCTATGAAGAAGGCAAAAAGATAGGGTGGAAGGATGGTGTAAGGGCCATTTACTGTATTTTGAAATATGGGATGCTGAGGATGGATTAGTTAGAAAGTGAGACTTACGAAGTTTTTAAAACTTCGTAAGTCTATTAGATTAAAGTATCATTACCCCAACCTTGTTCACCACGGGCAGCTTGATAAAGTTTAGCTCAACGATGCTTTCCGGTAAGAAGATGAATTTTTTATCATAGATGTCTTTACCGATATAATAGCTCAGCCAGTACTCGTTACTTAAACCGAATGTTTGCTCATCAATGGGTTCGATCAATTTATATGATCCGTTCTCAATCACCGGGAACATGTGGCGCAGGGTGGAGGTTTTAACCGGCTTGCCGTCTTTCTCACCATAACCCCTCGAAGTGATCAGTACATTCTCTATAGGGACGTTTTTAAGGTTTATCAGGTAAACGTACCATATTTTGCTCTCAACACTTTCCTTCTCCAGCGCTACCGCTATAGCAATATCCTTGACTATATTTTGGGGCAGGTCTTTTATCATGTTAGTTGCTTACGTTGATTGAGTTGATTAGGTGAATGGTTTGATTTATAAAAGCTTTTAAACACTTATAACTCAATCCAACTTAATCAACCCAATCAACCAATTATTTCTTCTTTACAAATCTCTTGCCTGATTTTTTGGGTTCCTTCTCAGCAGCTGCAGCTAATGTTTTGCATTCTTCAAAAGTTAAAGATTGCGGGTCTTTATCTTTCGGGATCTTAATATTCAGTTTGCCAAATTCAATGTAAGGACCCCAGCGTCCATTCAAAACCTTCATGGCCGGGTCTTCATCAAATGCTTTGATCAGTTTTTCTGAATCCCGTTTACGCTTATCGAGTATCAGTTCTATCGCTTTTTCTTCGGTAACATCTAATGGGTCAATATCCTTTGGCAGGGAATAAAATGCGCTGTTATGCCGGATATAAGGACCAAACTTGCCTATGGCAACCGTCATTTCCTTATCCTCAAACGCGCCGATTTTTTTCGGGAGCTTAAATAGCTCCAGTGCTTGCTCAAGTGTTATCGTTTCTATGCTCTGGCCGGTACGCAAACTGGCATACAGCGGCTTTTCCTCGTTGGTTTCGCTGGTGCTGTCGCCAACCTGCACAAACGGCCCGTACCGCCCTATGCGGACAGACATCTTTTTGCCGCTAACCGGGTGTGCACCCAGGTCTCTTTCGCCGGTGGCCTTATCGGCCGTTTGAATGGTGTTCTCTACTTCCTTATGAAAAGGGGTGTAAAAGCTGCGGATCATCTCCGTCCATTCGGTCATTCCCTGCGCTATCTCATCAAATTGCTTTTCGACGCTGGCGGTGAAATTGAAATCCACGATCTCCTTAAAATACTGCACCAGGAAATCGTTAACCACCGAGCCGATATCGGTCGGGAAAAGCTTGCCTTTCTCGGCGCCGGTATTTTCGGTTTTATCTTCTTTAACTATTTTGTCCCCTTTTAGGGTAAGCAGCCTGAATACGCGCTGCCTGCCTTCCCGTTCTTCCTTTACTACATATCCGCGGTTCTGTATCGTTGAAATAGTAGGGGCGTAGGTTGATGGCCGACCAATCCCCAACTCTTCGAGTTTCTTGACCAAACTAGCCTCGGTATACCTTGCGGGCGGCCGGGAGAAGCGCTCGGTAGCGGTCATTTCCTGTAAGGCCAGCCGTTGTCCGCGGGTTAAAGGCGGCAGCATGGCATTTTCTCCATCCTGTATATTGTCGTCTTCGTCGTCGCTTGATTCGAGGTAGACTTTCAGAAAGCCGTCAAATTTCATCACCTCGCCGTTGGCAACCAATTCCTCTTTACGGGTTGATATGCTGATCTTTGCTGTGGTTTTTTCAAACTGCGCTTCACTCATTTGCGAAGCAATGGCCCGTTTCCATATCAGCTCATATAGCCTAGCTTCACTTGAATCGCCCGCGATGCTGTGTTGGTTAAAATAGGTTGGCCTTATTGCTTCGTGCGCTTCCTGTGCACCGGCG
Source organism: Mucilaginibacter sp. (assembly GCA_035568395.1). Classification (GTDB taxonomy): domain Bacteria; phylum Bacteroidota; class Bacteroidia; order Sphingobacteriales; family Sphingobacteriaceae; genus Mucilaginibacter. Next base: position 769,312 of record DATMOF010000002.1, read on the forward strand.
CTTTTTGTTTTATAGGTCCGTTGCTGGTGGTATTTGTCGCCATAGGCTGATATAATTTCCTGTGCGGCAGCATTTAATGCGGTATCAGATAAATTAACCGAATCGGTACGCATATAGGTGATATACCCCGATTCATACAGCTTTTGCGCCACCTGCATGGTACGCGATACCGAATAGCCCAGTTTCCTGCTGGCTTCCTGCTGCAAGGTCGATGTAGTAAACGGCGCCGCAGGCGCGCGTTTCGCCGGGCGGGTTTCGAGTGATTTTACATCGAAATCGGCACCTATGCAATCCTGTAAAAATTTTTCTGCGTCTTCCTGTTTGCCGAGCCGCTCGGCTAGTTCCGCTTTAAAAGCCTCTCTTCCCTTGCCAAACAGCGCCGATATCTTAAATGCAGCTTCTGATTTAAATTTATTGATCTCCCGTTCGCGGTCAACGATCAGCCTTACCGCAACCGACTGTACACGGCCCGCCGAAAGCGAGGGTTTTACCTTTTTCCATAAAACAGGCGATAGCTCAAAGCCTACCAGCCTGTCTAAAACACGGCGGGCCTGCTGGGCATACACCAGGTTATAATCAATTTTTCGCGGCGTTTCAATGGCCCGCATAATAGCCGGTTTTGTTATCTCGTGGAAAACGATCCGCTTTGTAGTGGCGTCTTTCAGATCCAGGGTTTCGAATAAATGCCATGATATGGCTTCTCCCTCGCGGTCCTCATCCGATGCCAGCCAAACCATGTCAGCTGCTTTAGCCAGTTTCTTTAATTCGCTGACCACTTGTTTCTTATCAGCCGGAACTTCGTATTTCTGTTCAAAGTTGTTTGCAATATTAATAGCGTCGTCTGATTTAACCAGGTCGCGGATGTGGCCGTAGCTTGATTTTACTGTAAAGTCGGCGCCAAGGTATCCCTCAATGGTTTTGGCTTTCGCCGGAGATTCAACTATTAAAAGATTTTTAGCCATTAAGCAGGTATTTTTTGCAAATAAAACATAAAGAAAGCGAAACGCAAATTTGTTTTTAGGAATGTTTTAAGGTTGCAAGGTTGTAAAGTTGGAACGTTGAACGGTTTTTACTTGGCAATATCCAGGAGAAAATATCAATATAAGCGTTGTTAAATCAAGCTGTTTGCCGGAGATCGTTGTTTTAATAAATCAACATTTCAACCTTGCAACCTTAAAACATTCCAACAAAAAGATCACATCAAAAAACCGCCACCCAGCAGGTCATTTCCCTCATAAAACACGGCTGATTGTCCCGGCGCAATGCCCGAAACGTTGTGCAGAAAGTCCACTTTCATGTGTTCGCCCATTTGTACAATGGTGCTTTGCGCGCCGGCGTCCTTATAGCGTATCTTGGTGACCGCTTCAATCGGTTCCGTAATGCTTTCGTACTTAACAAGGTTCAAATTCTTAACCCAAGCCCGTTTGCGTTCCAGCTCTTCAACGGTTCCCAAAACTACAGTATTGGTTTCGGGCTGAATGCTGGTGACGAACATGGGTTGTCCCAATGCTATACCCAAACCCTTGCGCTGGCCTATGGTGTAAAACGGATAGCCCTGGTGTTTGCCCACTACAGTGCCGTCAGTTAGCATAAAATTACCCCCGCCGACCCGTTGATCCAGATCTTCGACTTTGTTCCTTAGAAAGGCGCGGTAGTCGTTATCGGGCACAAAGCATATTTCATAGCTTTCGCTTTTACCTGCCAACTCAACCTGGCCCATATCCATTGCCATCTGCCTGATCTCAGGCTTCGAAAAGCTTCCCAATGGGAATTTGGTGCGTGATAGGTTTTTTTGCGATACGCCCCAAAGCACATATGATTGATCTTTGTTTTCGTCCTTGCCTTTTGATATCACATATCTGCCGTTGTCCTGTAAACGGATGTTGGCATAATGCCCGGTCGCGATAAATTCGCAGTCGAGCTTATCCGCGCGTTTTAACAGCGCTTCCCATTTGATGTGGGTATTACATAAAACACATGGGTTGGGGGTACGGCCGGCGAGATATTCGTCGACAAAATTATCGATCACAAAATCACCAAACTCGTTACGGATATCCAGGATATAGTGCGGGAAACCATACCCAACGGCAAGTGCCCGGGCATCGTTAATACTATCAAGACTGCAGCAGCCGGTTTCTTTTGAACTGCCGCCCGAGCTGGCATAGTCCCAGGTTTTCATGGTAAGCCCGATAACTTCATAGCCCTGCTCATGCAGCATCACTGCCGCCACCGAACTATCAACGCCACCGCTCATCGCCACTAATATCCTGCCATGCTTACTCATATGGCTGCAAAGATACTGGTTTGATTTTTATGAATAGGAAATTGTAAGTCAGGGGAGGGTAAAATGTGAAATGTTGGGGCAAATACCGACTTTACTATAAGTTAATTAATGTTATTAATCAATAAGTTATGTATATTATATAATGTAATTATTTAAATAATGGCATTTGAAAGCCTTACTTACTTTTATTCGTTTGAGCGGCGTTACGGGGTGCGTATTTGCCCGTTTCCCCTGATTATCCATTTGTAGGTACAGAGCTCTTCCAGCCCCATCGGGCCACGTGCGTGGAGTTTTTGGGTGCTTACGCCGATCTCAGCGCCAAGCCCAAATTGCGCGCCATCCGTAAAAGCGGTAGAAGTATTAACATATACCGCGGCGGCATCAACCTGGTTTAAAAACAACTCAATATTTTCCAAATTTTCAGATATAATGGCTTCGCTATGTTTCGAACTGTATTTGGCAATGTGCTCAAGCGCTTCTTCTATCGTATCGACAGTTTTTACTGCCATTTTTAGCGACAAAAACTCGGTACCAAAGTGTTCAGGTTTCGCGCGCTTTATCAAGTCGGGCGGGTAATGGGTATCCAATATCATGTATGCCATTTCATCTGCAAACAGTTCAACTCGTTTTTCTGCTAAAGGCTTTACCAGCTTCGGCAGGTCCCGCAGCCGGCTATCGTGAATAATCAAACAGTCCAGTGCGTTACATACGCTAACCCGGCGTGTTTTGGCGTTTAAAATAATATCCCGTCCTTTTGCCAGGTCGCCAAATTCATCAAAATAGGTATGAACAATTCCAGCCCCGGTCTCGATAACCGGCACCTTGCTGTTGTTTCTCACATGATCAATAAGTTGGCGGCCCCCACGAGGGATGATCACATCAACATAGCCGCTGGCGTTTAACAGGACATCGGTGGCTTCGCGCTCAGCAGGCAATAGCGTTGCAAAACCGGGGTCAATATCATGCTCAGCTAAAACCTCCCGGATCAAGGCTATAATGGCCTTATTGGAGAACTCTGCATCGCTGCCGCCTTTCAACACACAAACATTGCCGCTTTTAAAGCAAAGCGAAAACACATCGAAGGTTACGTTTGGCCGCGCCTCGTAAATGATACCTACTACACCAAGCGGTACACGAGTTTTGGAGATATGCAGCCCATTTGGCATGGTTTTTTTTAATAAAACGTGTCCCAGGGGTGTATTAAGCTTTGCCACCGTACGTATTTCTGCGGCTATATCGTTAATGCGTTCTGTTGTTAGTTGCAAACGATCGTATTTGGGATCGGTGGGGTCCATTCGGTCAAGGTCCCGTTTGTTTTCTGTTAACAGGTAAGCGGTTTGAGTGATGGCTGCTGCTGCGAGATCCAGCAATACCCGGTTTATAACATCCGGATCCAGTCTTTTTCGGCTTGTTTGCCGTGCATTTTCGAAGTAACTTGTGTAGTCCATGGCTGATTATTTAAAGCGAGTGTCCAGCGGAAGAGATAAACAACCCGCCACTGACCCAACTACTGTATATAAAGATAGTCATAATGCACCAAAGGCTTTTTATTTTTTTGGCCGATCCACTCGCCGGCTTTATCAGCGCTGTATTCGGCAATCCCCAGGCCTATCTGCACATTATGTTCATCTATTAATTTAATGATCTCGCCTTTTTCAAACCCTGCTATCACCTTTGTTATACCAACCGGAAGCAGGCTCGATGCCTTGCCGGAGGTTAACGCTACCCTGGCGCCCTCATTCACTTGTACGGCGCCCGTGGCATTATGTTCGGAATGCGCTATCCATTTCTTTTTACCCGAGGCTGTTTTATTGGGAATGAAAAAAGTATGAACGGCTTTATTTTCAAGTACATCGGTTAAAATATTGTCTTTGGTGCCATTGGCAATGTGCACAGCGATGCCCAGTTGGGCGATTTTTTGAGCCATGGTGGATTTAGTGATCATCCCGCCGCGGCCAAACTGCGAGCGGCCGGAACTGACAAATGATGAAAAATCAATAGCGGTATCGCTGATCTCTTCGATCACTTTTGAATCTTTATTATTCGGATCGCCGGTATAAATCCCGTCTACGTTGGTTAAAACGATAAGCGCCTGGGCGTTTAGCATGGATGCGACGAGGCCGGCCAGTTCATCATTGTCCGTAAACATCAATTCAGTTACAGATACCACATCATTTTCGTTTATTACAGGGATTACCTGGTGTTGCAATAATATTTGCAGGCAGTTTTTCATATTCAGGTAGTGCATCCGGTCCCTGAAATCTTCTTTGGTTACCAATACCTGGGAGCAAAGAATATTAAATTGTTCAAAGCGATGGGCGTAGGTATTAATAAGCTTTACCTGGCCAATGGATGCCAACAACTGCCGGGTGGCAACGGCATCATATTTTTCGGAAACAGTAATTAAGCTCCGGCCGGACGCTACTGCGCCCGAAGAAACGAGGATCACTTCTGTGCCCTGTTTTTTTATCACCGCGATCTGCTCAACCAAGTGGCCAATCCGCCCTAAATCGGGCAATCCATCCTTTTTTGTAAAAACATTGGAACCTATCTTGACAATGATTCGATTGTATTTAGGGGTCATTTTAATGAATAAATGATGCGATATAACGAAAAAAATGTCAATATAATCACTTTTTATATAGAATTAGGTGGTTTTTGGCAGATATACCGTATGTATTAGATTTATTTGTATTTAAAATATTGATTTTGACCTTATAAATTAATAAATAATACCAATTTTACTCATCAGTTACACATAAAATTGTATTATTAGCTAATAAATCCTTTAACATACTCCTTGGTCAACTCTTCTTTGGGATTCAGTAGAAGTTCCTCTGTCGGGCCGAATTCTATCACTTTGCCCATGTATACAAATATAATGTAATCGGACACCCGGCGGGCCTGGCGCAGGATATGTGTGATCAAAACGATCGTATATTTTTCTTTTAACCTGATAAACAGATCCTCGATGATCGAAGTTGAAACCGGGTCGAGAGCCGAGGTGGATTCATCGCCCAGGATAATTTCGGGCCCCACGGCAAGGCCACGGGCCAGGCATAGCCGCTGCTGCTGACCAATGGACAGCCGAGTGGCAGAAGAATGCAGCCTGTCTTTAACCTCGTTCCATAAGCCGGTTGCCTTTAATTGCTCTTCGACGATCTGGTCGAGTTCGTGTTTTTTGCGGATGCCATGAATACGCGGGCCGTAAGCTACATTTTCGTAAATTGACATGGGCAGGGGATAGGGTCGTTGAGACAACAACCCCATTTTTTTACGGATATGGGTGACTTCAGCATCGGGGCTATAAATGTTTTCATTATCAACCAAAATTTTGCCTGTAATTTTCACATCGGGGGTATTATCCAGCAGGCGGTTAAATGATTTTAATAACGTTGTTTTCCCGCAGCCGGACGGCCCGATGATAGACGTTACTTTTTTGTCGGGTATATTTAAATTGATATCGTGCAAAATTTGCTGGCTGCCGATATGTACATTTAAATGCTGAACGCTGATATGTGGTGTTTGGGTCATTAAATTTTGTGTTTTGAAAATTTCTTTACCAGGATTTCTGATAACACGGTAATTATTAATACGATTATGGTAAGGATCAATGCTGAGGCATACCCCCTGCCCTGGACTTCCTCAACCGGGCTTCCCAGCTGAAAAAATATGGCCAGCGGAAGTGTCGCTGCGGGCTCATGCAGGGAAGTGGGGATGTTATCGCTAAACCCGGCCGTAAATAATACAGAAGCAACATCGCCTATAGCCCTGCCGAACGACAACAGCAACGCGGTAAATATGCCCGGCCTGATCTGCCGCAATACCACCTTAGCCATTTCCCAGCGGGTAGCGCCTAATGAAAGGGCTGCATCCCTCAGTTCAAATGGTACGGTGCGTATCAATTCATCAAGGGTGCGTACCATTATGGGTATTACCAGCAGCGTAACCGCTATAATTCCGCCTAAGAGCGATGCGCGTATGCCAAAATAAACCATGATCAGGAACCCGAACGCCCCGTACACGATGGAGGGGACACCAAACAGCACATCAAAAGCCATACGAATTGTATCGGATAAAAACCTTTTCCCGCTCATGTACATATTGATGAATAGGGCTACAGGGATGCTGATCAGCAATCCCAGAAGCGTTGCCCCACCCGCGACATAAAGCGAGCCGACTATGGCATTCAGCACACCGCCTTCTTTCCCGATATAAAAACCACCGCCCGGCGTTTTGGTGAGCATATCCAGGTTCATATAAGGAATGCCCTTGAAAAAAATGGTGCCTACGATCAAAAAAAAACTGCCTGAAACAATTATTGTTGCCAGTATCATTAATATCCGGAAGAATAGCTCTTCGAACTTGCGCCTTCTCATAACGCCATCCTCCTTTCTAACCGGGTTAAAATCACGCGGGAAATTAAATTGAACAGCAGGATTATGATGAACAGCAGCAAGGCCGCAAACATCAATGCAGAATCGTACAACGGTATCGAAAGCATTTCGCCGTAATTATTTGCTATAAGCGCAGGGAGGGGATAGCCGGGATCAAATACTGAATGGGGGACCGTGGCATTATTACCGCAAACCATTAACACCGCAATAGTTTCGCCAAATGCCCGCGATATGGCCAATACGGTTGCCGCTACTATCCCCGGCAGCGCCTTTCTTAGTATTACCTTTTTTATGGTTTCCCAGCGGGTGGCGCCAAGAGATAATGAAGCTTCTTTTAACTCTTCCGGTATGGTTCGAAGCACTTCACTGATGATGCTGACGATAAGCGGGAATATCATTATCGCCAAAACGATACCCCCGGCCAGTACGCTGTACCCGGTTGAGTAATCAACAAAATGCGGGGCTATATATTTTTGGATTAACGGAATAATAAACAGCACGCCCCAAACACCAAATATCACCGGCGGTATGCCCGAAAGCAGGTTTACAAAGGGAGTAAGTATCCTTTTTAGTTTGTTGGGTGCGTATTCAACAATAAATATGGCTGTGAGCAGGCAAAGCGGCAAGGCGATGACTATCGCAATTGCTGTGACCCAAAGCGTACCCATTATAAACGGGTAAAACCCGAACAGGCCCTTTAATGGTTTCCAAACGCTGCTGGTTAATAGCTGCGCCCAGGACAGCCGTTGTAAAATGGGAACGGACTTGTAGTATAACCCAAGCCCGATCACGAATAAAAGCGAAACTGATGCTAGCGTACACACCAGCATCAGTTTCGAGAAAATTTTATCTTTTATTAGTCGGATGTTATTCATGGTTATAAGGGTTGTAAATGTTGGAGAGGTTGTAATTTCAAGACTTACAACCCTTATAACATTTGCAACTTAGATTAATTTACTTTCCTCAACTCTTCTCCCAGTTTCGATTTTGATAGTGGTATATATCCGTTTTCGTCAACATATTTCTGGCCTGTGGTCAATACGTATTTCACGAATTCTATCAGCTCTTTTTTCTTAGGCTTTCCTTTAAATAAAAAGCCAAGGTTCCGGGCCGGGGGCGAGGGGTATTTGCCGGTTGCAATGGCATTGGTCAACTCATCAATAGTATCGTAGAAATTTTCATTGGCATCAATTTTCCCGTTATTGTTTACATCAATAGGCAAAGCATGCACACCCGCAACCTGTTTGCGTGTTTTCAGGTCGTATAAGTAAGCCAAATTATTGTAGCCAATTGCGGTCGGATCTTTTTTAACTGCCTGAGCCAGCCCTGGGTCGCCGTAAACGCCAACGCCAAGCAGGTCTTCCTGTTTCTTATTGAAGTATTTTGCCCAGGTTTCACCGGCACCTGCCGCGTCCGACCGGGTATAAACATGTATGGGAATATTCGCGTTCCCGGCTATCTGTTTCCAGCTTTTAATGCTCCCGGTAACGAATATGTTTAAAAACTGGTCGCGTTTAACGCCTTTTGCAAGCAAAGCGGCCGCATTGGGATTGCCGGTGTTAAAGGTTGGGACCACCGCATCTTTGGTTACATAAATAGTATAGGCTCCCTTTTTAACCTCCGAAGGGTCAATATCCCGCGAGGCCAATCCAATATCAACCAGGCCGGATAAAGCATCTGTTATCCCTTTGCCTGCGCCGCCTGCCGATATATTGAACTTTACGTTGGGATGGAGTTTCTTAAACTCATCGGCCCACTTAACAGTGATGGGGTATAGGGCGAAGGCGCCCGATATAGTAATTGTACCTGACAGGTCATCAGCCGGTAACAACGGCCGTTTTACAAACGATGAAACGCTTAAAAGAACAATGCCTGCGGCAATCCCCAGTGCGATGGCTTGTTGTTTAAATATTGTTTTGATCATAATTTCTTGTTTTAAAATGTTAGTTGTAATTGTACCGACAGCAGGTTGTTTTTAATTTGGGTAACTTCTTCGTGGCGGTCGCTGTAATCAACGGACAGTTTTGCCCACGCGTTGAAGAAATAATTGATGCCTCCTTCATACCAGTTGGCCCGGTCGGTAGCGATGATCTTGTTAGGGTCGAATGTGTCATACCTGGCTGCCAGCTGCAGTTTTTTGGGAACTACAAAATAAGCAGCCTGTGCATACCAGCCGTCTTTTCTGATTATGCCATCGGTGCCTTTGTCGTATTCTGCAGTTAATGACAATCCACCTGTTACATATCTCACATCAAAACCGCCGCGTTTACGGGCCTGGTTTTTTGCGGGGGAGCCGTAATTGCCTTGTCCGTTATAAAAATCGGCTGATATCGCCAGGTTTTTAAGCGGGTGAACGGTAAACCTGCCGGCAATGTCTTTATGATTGTTATTATCTGTAGTTACATCATAACCCGCGCCATTAAAAACGCCGAACGTATAATCGAAAAGGTAATGGTCGTTGAGCTTTACAAAGCTACCGCCTGCCTGCAACCCAATGTCGCGGCCATTCTGGTTACCGATCACATCCTTCGACCGGCCTGCAAGCGCCTCGACCACTTGCGAGCGGTCAATGAATTCCAATTGGCTATCGGAAACCAGGCTTTCCAGCGAGAATGGAACTTTAAACTGTCCTGCGGTAAATTTTAAGGCATCGGCAATTTTATAACTTGTATAAGCATCCAGCAATTTTGTGGTGCCGGCGAACTCGGTGTATACTTCGTAATTCCAGTTGTCATTTATATCGCCTTTTACATCAAGTCGCGCCCTGTGCAGGTCGAATGCATTGTTCACCCCGGTTTGTTCAAACCCCTGGTAGCGGGTTTGTATCAGGCCCGATATCTGCAGGGCGCGGCTGCCAATGGTGATGCCGTGCTGGTTTTCCTTGTCTTTTTCCAGTTTGGCCTGTTCTTTTATAGCACGGTCTGCACGAAGTGAGTCAGCTTCCTGCTGACTTAATACATTTTTCTTTATTAATAGATTGATGATATCCTCGTCCCGTGTGTCGGTGCGCTGTGCTTTGGTTTGAATTGTTGCGAAAAGTATACTCAATAGGAGTACTGTTCTGATGAAGTAAGGTATTTTCATTAGTTAATTTTAGAAGTAAAAAAATATGTTATTTAAAGAGGGCCGCAGCCAATAAGGGTCAGCTACAACAACATAGGCAGAGCTTGTGTGGCTGCGATCCGAAGAGTTTATGGAGTGTCCCGGTGATGTAAAAGTTAAGTGCTTTCATGTTAAATATCTATAAAGTCTATCTATTTAGTAGTGTAAAATTATAGATATTAATTCAAATCGCAAATTTTTGTTTCTAAAAAGTGAAAATATTTTTACTTTGTGAATTAAATGGTTGATTATAAGTAATATATAAAACAAAAAAGCCAGCCGCTTTTTACAGCGACCGACTCAACACAGGTATAAAATTCCTTGATTATTTGATATCGTCGCCTTGTTTGATCTCGTCAGAAGGGTGGAGGACGATTTTATCACCGGGTTTCAGATTGCCAAAAACTTCCGTTGAGTCGTTGCTCACCAGGCCTTCTTTAATGTCGATCAACTCCGCTTTCCCGCTCCTGACGGCTACGATATATTCCCTTTCGGTGGAACGGACGATCGCGCTGTTTGGCACCAATAACGATTTTGCGCCCGATACCATTGGTATCTTAACTTCGGCATACATGCCGGGCTTGAGCTGGCCGTTTTTATTGAGCACGTCGATTTCTATAGCCTCCGAGCGCATGCTGCCCAGCGCATTTGCCGAGCGGCTTATTTTCGCGGTTTGTTCCCGGCCGGGCATGGCGTTGAAAGTAAAACTAACGGGGCGGGTCAGGTCCACTTTATCTACATAATCTTCGGGTATATCTACCGTCAGCCGCATTTTATGAATATCCTGGAGGATAAGCATAGGTTGATCGGTAGCCTTGCCGGGGGCAACGAGCGCGCCCGGCGACACATTCCGCTGGATGATCATACCATCAAAAGGCGCATATATACGCAGATAGCCAAGCATTGTTTTTACCGCTTCGACATTTGAACGCTGCGATTGTGCTTTGGCTTCATTGGCCTTCATTTGTGAACTGGCATTATCCAGGTCTAATGGCGATACCGACCCCGGTTCCTTAGCGGCTTCTTTTAACCGCCCGTATTTTTCCTTGCTGGCCTGGGCATCTGCCTGCGCCTGCAGGTATTGTGAGTTGGCAGCCTGCAGCTGTGATTCCATTTCGGGCGCTTCCAGTATGAGCAGCAATTGTCCTTTGGTTACGATAGAGCCCCGGTCAACAAATAGCTTTTTTACAAACCCGTTTACTTTGGGGAACAGGTTAACCTCATTAAAGGGGACCAATTGCCCCGGCAGCTTAGCTGAGCTTGAAAGCGCCTTTTCGGTTATGGTGCCCAGTTGGTATTTATTGGCGCTTTCCTTTTTGGAAGCGGTAAGGTCGACCGGCTTTTGGTTACCGGAGCACGCCGCGAACAGTGCGGTGATGGTGATTAATAAATATGATCTGAATTTCATTTTATACAATTTTAATGTGTGGTTCGGTTGATTCTTCGGGCATTAATGATGGTTCGTTGTAGGTTGTTTTATTCTGCACCCATGCAAAAACCATCGGTAAAATAAATAACGCGGCAAGTGTTGAAGCAAACAGGCCGCCGATAACCGCGCGGCCAAGCGGCGCTGTTTGTTCGCCGGCTTCGCCCATGCCCGAGGCCATAGGGATCATGCCTGCGATCATGGCAAAACTGGTCATCAGAATGGGCCGCAAACGGATGGATGCGCTGGTTATAGCTGCACGACTTGCATCCTTATACTCCAATCTTAAATTTTCGGCGTTTGTGACGATCAGGATGGCGTTGGCCACTGATACCCCGGTCGACATGATCATACCCATATACGACTGCAGGTTAAGCGTCGACCCGGTCAACAGCAAGGCAGTTATCGAACCTAATATTACGGCCGGGATAGTCGACAATACCGTTAATGATACTTTGAACGACTGATAATTAGCCGCCAGCAGTAAAAAGATAACGAGGATAGCAAACATTAGCCCGTTTTGTAAGCTGCTTAACGTTTCGATCAACAAGCTCGACATACCACCAATTTCTGCCCGCAAGCCTTTTGGCGGCTCACCAACGGATTTAACGGCTTTTTGTACAGCTGTTGTTGCCGTGCCCAAATCTTTTTTATAAATATTGGCGCTAACGGTTATAAAACGCCGGGGGCCGGTACGGTCATATTCGCCGGGCATATAATTTATCTTAAAAGTAGCAACGTCGGCCAGGGTTGGGCTGCTTTGGCCTTTTACCAGTGGAATTTCCTTTAGCTCGTCCATCGAGTTCATCACAAATTCGGGTATCTGCGCCTGCACCTGGTAGGTGTAAGCGTTTTTTTCATCCAGCCATAAATTTTTCTCGGTAAAACGGCTGGACGAGGTGCTTGCGGTTACTGAACGCGAAATATCCTTAACATTCAATCCCAGCTGCGAAACTTTAAGCCGGTCGAGCGTAATGGCTATTACCGGGAATTTCAGCGGCTGGTCGATCTGCACATCGCGGAGGTAGGGGATTTGCTTTAGTTTCGCTAAGACTTTATTTCCATAAGTTTCAATTTGCTGCATGTCCTTACCGGCAACCTGCACCTGTATCGGCGTCGACGCGCCCTGGCTCATGATCTTTTCAGTCATGTCAATGGGCTCAAAACTGATAGCCATTTCAGGCATTGCGTAAGCGATGTTCTTACGGAGTGCGTCTTTCAACTCATCCATATTCACTTTATATTCCTCATCCATATTCACCTGCAACACGGCCTCGTGTGTGCCGGTGTTAAAAACATACAGGTTACTGCTGCCGAAACTGCTGGGTACCAAACCGATATAACCCGAGGTTATCTTTACATGGTGGTTTACCGTTTGATCGATAATATGCAGCACCTCTTTGAATTTATCCTCCGTTCGTTCCAGCCGTGTTCCTTCGGGTTCCTTCAAACGGATTTGAAACTGGCCGTTGTTTAGCTTGGGCATCATGTCCTTGCCAATAATGACAAAACACAAACCCGCTAATGTTATGACCACTACCAGGTACACCGGTACGATCAGCTTTTTACGGGGCATAAGAAGGGTAATTATCCCAACAAACCGAAGCTTTACCTTTTCAAAAAAATCATTTTCCTCGGGGTGTTGGTTTTCCGCCTTCAGGTGTTTATTTACCTGCATTGCCTGCTCCTTATCCAGCGCCTCACCGGCATGAGCATGAATTTTACCATGGTGATAGGTTTGATAACGCTCGGCTTTGATCATCCAGTTACTTAATATAGGCACTAAAGTTTGCGCCAGTACATAGGATACGATCATGGTTAACCCAATGGCCATGGATAATGGTAAAAACATCGCCTTGGGCACGCCGTTCATCAAAAAGGACGGCGCAAATACCGCCAGGATACATAACAGTATCAGTAATAACGGGAACGATATTTCTTCGCAGGCATCATAGATGGCCAGCCGTTTTGGTTTACCCATTTCGAGGTGCTGGTGAATATTTTCGATGGTTACCGTTGCCTGGTCCACCAGGATACCGATAGCCAGCGCCAAGCCGCTCAGTGTCATGATGTTGATTGTTTGCCCGAACAAACCGAGCAGTAAAACCCCGATCAATATGGAGACCGGTATGGTGATAACCACGATCAGGCTGCTCCGCAGGTCGCGCAGGAACAGCAGTACCATTAGCCCCGTAAGCAAAGCGCCCAGGCCGCCCTCGGTCATTAAGCTTTTTACCGCGTTTACCACGAAAATGGATTGGTCAAATTCGTAAGATAGCTTTATATCGTCTGGCAAAAGGTTTTGCATTTCGGGCAGCTTGCTTTTGAGATTTTGGACCACAGTCCAGGTAGAAGCGGAGGCTGTTTTCACTACCGGGATGTAAACTGATCGCTTGCCATTGACTAGGGCATAATCCACGGTAATATCCGCCGCATCGGTAACACGGGCAATATCTTTTACATATATCGGTATGCCGTTTTTAGTGAGCACCGGGATGTTGCCAAAATTGTCCGCTGTTTTGATCAGCGAATTCATGGTGGTTAAGTATATGGTGTTACCTAATCGGAGATTGCCGGATGGTGACATCACATTGAATTTTGATAGCGCATCAACCACCTCGTCGGGCGTAAGGTTAAAGCTGCGCAGCTTATTGGGGTCGACACTCAGGATGATCGATCGCGCATTTGAACCAAATGGCGGCGGCGCCGACAGGCCCGGAATAGTGGCAAACATAGGCCGGATACGGGTTGCCGCCATATCGTAAATATCCTTCAGACTTTGCGTCTTACTATCCAGTACCAGTTCGCCAACGGGCAGTGAAGAGGCATCGAACCTGACAACCTGTGGTGGTAAAGCGCCCGGCGGGAAAAAGCTTTGCGCCCGGTTTACCTGTAGAGCCACCTGCGCCGAAGCTTCGGCCATATTGGTGGTTTCGTAAAAGGATAGCTTGATGATGGTTAAACCCTGTATGTTTTTACTGCTGATATTTTTAATCCCATCAACATACAGGAACTGATCCTGTAAACGGGTCGAGAAAAAACCTTCCATCTGCTGGGGCGACATGCCTCCGTAGGATTCAATAACATAAATGGTGGGCAGGTTGAGCTTCGGGAAAATATCTATCGGTATATTTATTGCACTGAGCACGGCAAATATTAAAAGGCTCATGGTTATCACCACTACGGTGACGGGCCTTTTCAGTGCGGATGTGACCATTGACATATTTTATTATTTTAATAGGTTTAAAACGTTATTGACCTTATTTTCGGTAATCGCTTTTTGGAACAGCGCGTTTGAGTATTGGTATTTCGCCTGCATATAGTCCGTTTCAGCGCGATAAAGGATATTGAGCGCAGCATTAAGGTCAACGATGTTCGACAACCCGTTTCGGTACAATGACAATTGCTGCCGGTAGCCGGCATTTGCCGCCTTTAACTGATTGGGTATTTCCTGCAGGCGGCTTAAAGCGGTCTGCATCTCCACATCCGCCTGGCTGGCGCTGATGGAAAGCAACTGCTGCTGCTCCTGCAGTTTTTTTTCGGCGTAATTTGTACTGGCCTTTTGTGTCCGCAGCTTTAATTGCCGTCTTTTCAAGTCAAACAGGTTATACGATATGCCCAAACCAACCAGGTAGTTGGTTCGTTGAAAACCATAGCCGGTTGAAAGGGGGTTATACTGGTCGCTGGGACTGATGCTAGATCCGCGGCCCCAGGTAGCAGCCTCGAGCAGTATTTTGGGGTTATACTGCTTTTTTACCAGGTCTTCCCGCTGCAAGCTATTTTGATAAAGCGACTTGTAAAAATTGATCAACGGGTGGTTCGTCGTATCCGGTGTAAACAAGTAAGCATTCGGCTGATTGATCAGCGTCATTTCAACCGTGGTGTCCGGTACTATTGACTGGTATGGAACGCCGGTAACAGCCGATATTTGTAATTGAACCTGCTTAAGCTGATTATTAAGTTCGATATAATTTAACCGGGCTTTTGACAATTCCGCCTCAGCGATGCTCGTATCTACGCCGGCCTTTACTCCGCTGCGGGCGAGCGACCGCACCGAGCGCATGATCTCCTGGTTGCGTTGAATATCACGGTATTGTATGTCCAGGTAATCCTGCAACCGAAGCAGCTGTAAATAATTGCCTATAGTGTATGCCTGCAGGTTATACTTTGATTGCGCAAACTGGTTTTGCTCTACCGTAATATCGGAGTTAGCTACCTTGTTTGCGGCCCGATAGGCGCCAAAGTTATAAACCTCCCAATCAAGCGCCGCAATGCCTAAATTGGTTGATGCGGCTGTATTGATATTGGTGTTGTGTACGCCGCTTGTACTTGACGGGACGACGCCGAATCCAAAATAAGGCCCGATCAGGTTATTGCTCGACCCAATATCGGCCTGGTAATTTAATCGCATGTTAGGCAGCCAGTTGTTACGTGTTTCAGCGGCCTGTGCCTGCTGGATCAGGATCGCGGCGGAATCGGTAAGCAGCGCCGGCGCTTTCTGATCCACGCGGTTCAGTAACTCTTTAAGGGTAATAGGTGTTGGTGTTTGCTGAGCATTGGCCGCTATCGCTATAAACAGCAATAAGGTCATGCACAGGCATCTCTTAAAATTTAACATTTTTATTTCGGGAAATTATTTTGATAAAAAACAAAAGCAACAAAGGCTGAAAGCCCCGTTTAAAATCCGCAGAACGCGGGTATTCCCGGAATATTAAATAATGAGTTTGCCGTTAAGCAGGTAGGTATACTTTGTGGGGGATAGGTTTAATTTTATCCTGCGTAATAATCCGCCGGTTATGTTGGTGGCAGGTGCAAATATTAAAGGAAAAAGTATGTCTAAAAGAAAAAGGAATGGCAAAAATAGCGGATTAACCGGATCGGCTAACTTCTTCTGGACAGCAGACATATCATAGCTACCCCCTGCACGGTATTCCAGCTTGCGTTTATTAAATGCTTTGATAAAAATGTTTTCGGCAGCAGGCGGGTGGACACGGGTAAACATGCTAAAGCCCAAAAACGGCTTTGCGATAAACAGCAGCACTGCAAGGCAGAAGAATATTTGAGCTGTTTTAACGGAATGCATGTTCTTAATCTGGAACGTAAAATTTTTGTAAAGGTCGAAAGAAATTCTTCATGCCAAAGGTAATATTATTGTTGCAAAAATAATTATTACGATTATGTTATGGTTATCACAAATAATTAACGGTGTGTGGCCCCTGGTTAAACAGCAGGTCAATAATACTTAAGTTTTTCAGGAAGCCGTGACGCTCTTCAAACACCTGGTAATAAGGTTTTTGCTCAATGGCTGCTTCCTTTTTAGGGTGGATCGTATCCCTAAAGTCGGCAAGGGCCGGGTATGCAGGTTCATAACTTTCCGTGAACTTTAAAGCAACGGGCAGTTTTATAGCTTTTAGTATGAATTGCAATAGCTGTTCGTTATAGTCAAACAGGTATTCGTACCTGTTATTATAAAACACCGAAAGATCATCTTCATAATATTCAAAATAAGCGGATCGGCGGTAACATGCCTGCAGACTAAGCCAGTGTAAACGCTGCCATTCAAAATCATAGCTTATTTTAACGTCTTTTATTATTGTATGATTTTTTGAGCCTTTTGTAACCGGTACCGTCAAAGCCAATACACCATCGGGCGAATAAATATGAGCGCGGTTGCGATAGGTTTGTTTGGGGAAATGTTCTTCCTTTTCTATCAGTATATCAGGCTTATAGGCATTTAACTGCGCCATGTATTCAACAGGCGGAAGATAAAACATGGGTAATAGAGCGCCATTTCCGATCATATATTTATGTTTGCAGTTAAAATCGGGCGAAAATAATGATAAAAAAAGGGCTTTCAAGGTTAGGTACACTCTTTTTATACCTGCTGTCCCTGTTGCCGTTTCGCGTATTGTATTTGATATCCGATATTTTGTTTTTCTTTCTTTACTATATAACCTGTTATCGCCGTAAGGTGGTAAAAGAGAACCTGGCAAATGCCTTCCCGGAAAAATCAGCTGATGAACGTGACAGGATAGAGAAAAAATATTATAAATACCTGGCCGACCTGATAATGGAAACGGTAAAGCTTATCAGCATTTCAGAAAGCGAGGTCAGGCGCCGCATGCTTACCACCAACGATGACCTGATGAAACATTATTTTAACCAGGGGAAGAGTATTATTTCCGTATCGGCGCATTATTGTAACTGGGAAATGGCGGCAGTGAGATTTGGTTTAATAACGGATAAAAAAAGGATAATTGTTTATAAACCCTTATCGAATAGTATTTTTGACAACTTTTTCAACAAAACGCGATCTCGTTTTGGATCGACAATGATCCCTATGCGGCAAACGCTTCGTAAAATGATCGAGTACAAAAATGAGTTGACTTTTTCGGTATTGGCATCGGATCAGACACCCGCACGGGACGATGCAAAATATTTTACGACATTTCTCAATCAGCCAACCGCCGTATTTTCAGGGATCGAGAAGCTAACAAAACTGACGGACGCGGTTGTGGTATTTTACCGGATTGATATGGTTAAAAGGGGTTTTTACAGATCCACAATTGTGCCATTGGTCGAGGAGCCCAACAAAGCGGCACCTTTTGAAATTACTGAAACCCACGTGAAATACCTGGAATCGATAATACGGGAGAAGCCTGAGTATTGGTTATGGTCGCACAGGAGGTGGAAAATTAAACCTGATGACGTTCATTAGTTTATTGGTAATATATTTATGAGCTAAAATATGGCATACCTAACGAGCTATAAACAACAGAACCAATAACCCCAATTAACTAACGAACTATTGAACCAAATGAACAAAACACCTAAAGTCGCGGTAGTTATTTTAAACTGGAACGGGGTGAACCATTTGCGCCAGTTTCTCCCTTCGGTTATGTCGTCCGTATGGCCTAACCTCGACATTATTATAGGCGACAATGCTTCTACCGACGGCTCTATTGAATTTATACAGCAAGAATATCCTTCTATAAAGATCATTCAAAATGACCAAAACTACGGCTTTACCGGTGGGTACAACCGGGTATTGAGCCAGGTGGATGCCGATTATTTTATCCTTTTAAATTCGGATGTGGAAGTTCACCTGGGCTGGATCGCGCCGGTTATTCATTTAATGGAAAGCGACCCGTTAATTGCAGCGGCTGCACCTAAAATAAAATCGTATACCCAGAAAAACCTGTTTGAGCATGCCGGAGCCGCCGGGGGCTTTATTGATTGCTATGGCTATATGTTTTGCCGTGGGCGGATGTTTTATGAGATTGAAGAGGACAGGGGTCAGTACCAGGAATCGGGAGAGGTGTTTTGGGCTACCGGTGCCGCAATGTTCATAAAAAAGCATCACTGGGATGAAGCCGGCGGGTTTGACGAACGTTTTTTTGCACACATGGAGGAAATTGACCTGTGCTGGCGGTTAAAGAACCGCGGCTACAAGGTTATGTATTGCGCCGAATCAGAAGTGTTTCATTTAGGCGGAGGTACGCTTAACGTTGAGAACCCATTTAAAACGTTCCTGAATTTTAGGAACAACCTGCTGCTGCTTCAAAATAACCTTTCGTTCTGGCGCGCATTGCTGATCATACCCATACGAATATTCATGGACCTGCTGGCGATATTCCGGTTTTTAGGGGAGGGTAAGCGCAAGGATGCCTGGGCTGTAAGCCGTGCGCACCAGAATTTTGTGGGAAGCCTTTTTAAGGTTAAAGGCAAAAGGGCAGATGCAAAAGGTAAAAATAGCAGCCAACTGTCAACCGCAAACTGCAAACCGAAATCGGCAAATCACCGGTTAAACGGGATGTACAAAGGCAGTATTGTGTGGGCGTTTTTTATGAAAAATAAACGGGTATTTACTCAGCTGAACCCGGAGGATTTTTTTTAGTGGTATTTTTTGACGGAAAAACTTCCTTGATCTCGGGGCTTTTAACTTCGGCGCTGGTGCCTTCGGGAAAAAACACCTGTATATCGCGTTTTGGATGGGGAATTTCTACGCCTTCCTTCTCAAATTCGGTATATACAGCGCTCATTACATCGCTTTTTAATGACAGCCATTTATCAATATCGGCCGCCCAGAATAGAAGCCTGAAATCGACAGAGCTATCGCTGAAGTTATGCAGGAACACCAGGGGCGGCGGGCTTTGCATAATATCTTCTCGTCCGCGTACGATCTTTTTAAGAATACCCTCAACTTTTGCAATATCCGAACCATAGGCAACGCCTACAATCAATTCAATACGTCGGTTATTATTGCTCAAAGTCCAGTTGATCACGTGCTGGGAGATAAGGTCGCCGTTGGGAACGATCAGCTCCGAACCATCGCCTGCCTCAATTTTGCTTGCGCGTATACCGATCTCCTTGATGGTACCCGACCGGTTACCCACCTCAATAATATCGCCCACCTGCACCGGCTTTTCAAATGCCAGTATAACACCTGATACCAGGTTGTTCACAATATTTTGCAGGCCAAAACCTATACCTACGCCAAGGGCGCCGATAACAATGGTTACTTCAGTCATGGGAATACCTGAAAGCCCAATGGCTGCAACAAATCCGATGGTGAATACAGACAGTCGTATCAGTAAAATAGAGGTCTTGTTCTTTTTAGCGTCCGAAGTGGCGGTGGATTGCTGCTCGGCGTAATCATAAAAATAGCTTATAACACGGGATATGATGATAGATACCCACAAAACAGCAACAAATATGGCTACACTTCCAAACGTAAAGGTAGCGGTACCCAGCTTATAGGGATGACTTAAAAAGTCTCCCGCCTTCTCATAAATAAAGTCATCTATGTCAAGGTTTTCTGTCAGTTTGATGAGCCACAATATAACGGCAATTTTAACCAGGACGTTCTTGAATTTATTTTGCAGTATCTTAAAATCGAGGTACGAGCTAAAGTTGTTGGCGATTTTATTGGCCTCCAGTTGCAGGAATAAGCTTTCCATCAATATCTGGATAAACAAATAAAAACCAAAACCTAAACAGAGGTTAAATACCGTAGTTACCCCTATAATTTTGGCCAGGCTGAACCGCCCGATGATATTGAGGACAAACGCGACTGCGTGGCAAATGACAAAAAGTTTTACAGCCAACCTCGTGTGCGATGGATAGCCCTCTGTTGAATTTTTCGACCTTTGCAGGAACATAACGCCAGCTGCTGCACTGGCTGCCGATAATATAAGCAGGAAGATACGGTCGAAATAACTGACCTCGATAAACAGGTTGGTTATTCCGTAAAACAGGAGCAATATAAATCCGGCTGCCCAAAGCTTAAACAAAGGAGCAGGCCAGATCGGTTTGATCAAAACGCCGATGCAGGCCATCATAACCACTAAAAGGATCTCCAAAAAAACAAAGGGCGGCTGATCGTACAGGTATAGCCCTAAAATGGTGGCGATAAGCAAAGATGAAACAATAGCATGCTTTACAATGTAATGCGGCTGATCCAAAGTGCTTTGGTAATGGTCTTTCACCCGGATCAGCTTTTTACGGCTGGTGTATATCCAGCTAAAAAAGATGATAAACACCACTATGGTCGCAATGTGGCTGACAATATTGATATGGCTGGTAGTTTTTGGATCAAAGAAATACTTCAGCAGCCGGGAATTTAAACGGGCCGTTTTACGCGCAACCGTATCAAAAGGCGCTATATTTTGCGTATTGTTTTCCCATATATATCCGTATTCGTTTGTTAAAGATCTGATCGTAAAATCATGTATCTTCAGATCGATCTGGTCATTAATGTCCAGCAACAGCAGGTCCTGAGCGGTTACCCTGTTTTGCAATAAGTTTATCCTGATGAGGCTTTTTCGAACGCCGGTATCCAGCGTGGCCCATTTTTGCTGGATCAGGCTGATCTGTGAAAGATATTTATTCCTTAAACTTGTATCGGTTGGAAGGATGTGCAGCGTAGTATCTTTTTTAAATGCAACGATATTGCTTTGTATCTTATCCAGTTTCTCGTCATCATCGGCCAGATCCTTTTGCCAGGCTTGCAGGTCATCTGCGAAATGCGATACCATGTCGCGAATGGTAAACAGGTAACCCAGCGTGCTTGAACGGTCGTTGGCTATCAGCCGTCCCATTACACCCATACGCCTTTCCATTGAGGGGAGCTTCTGGTTTATTTCAGCGGTATCAAACCCCTGGGAGTACGTGGAATAATCCTGGTTGTATAAGCTGTTGTAATATTCGATCTTTTGCAGAAATGCGTTTAACGAGTTATCCGAATGCTTATAGGTACGCATAAGCGAATCGCGCTGCAATACGGCGCGGCGTAATGAATCGCGCAGGGAGCGATGTACCGGTTTACTTTGCTGGCTATAACAATCTGTTATCCCGGAAAGTAAGAACAGCGGGATTAAAAGACAATAGGATAACTTAAACAGATTACGCATGTTTGATTTAGTTAGTTAACAGGCTTTCGATAGCCAAACGGTACGAGTCCATACCAAAACCGGCGATCACGCCTTTACAACCGGCTGCCAGCATTGAGTGGTGCCTGAATTCTTCGCGTTTATAAACATTTGATATATGCACCTCAATAACCGGATTATTTACCGCAGCAATAGCGTCGGCTATCGCAACGGAGGTGTGTGTGTAAGCGCCGGCGTTTAAAACAATACCATCATAACTAAAACCAACCTCGTGTATTTTGTTGATGATCTCGCCTTCAACATTACTTTGGTAATAATCAATTTGTATGTTTGGGTACTGTTGGCGTAAGCTTGTAAGATAGGTTTCAAAGTTGGCATCGCCGTAAATTGATTTTTCGCGAACGCCAAGCAGGTTTAAATTAGGGCCGTTAATAATTTGTATCTTCATCAATTCAAACTTAACTAAAAACATTAGAAAAACTCAATTGGATTGGCGTTCGGCAATAAAAGGTTTCCAGGCTTATTTAAAATTAGAAAGATCGCTTTCCGAAAATTCTATCGAGGCGTACACCCGGGATATAGAAAAGTTATATCAATTTTCTGACATTCAGCCAATTAAGATTTTTCCGGAGAGTATAACGTTAACGCATTTGCGGCAATTTATTGTGTGGGCCAGTGAACTGGGCATGATCCCATCATCCCAGGCCAGGATATTATCGGGTATAAAAGCATTCTATAAATACCTCTTGATGGAGGATATGATAAAGGTTGATCCTTCGGAACTGCTCGAATCGCCCAAGATCCAACGAAAGTTGCCGGATACTTTAAGTATTGCCGACATCAACAAACTGATCGACGCCATCGACGTGTCGAGGCCCGAAGGTGCGCGTAACAAGGCCATACTGGAGGTGCTGTATGGCTGTGGGTTGCGCGTATCTGAATTAACCGAGCTTAAATTGTCAAACCTGTACCTGGATATTGAATTTATAAAGGTAACCGGTAAGGGCAGTAAGGAACGATTGGTACCTATCGGCGGCCCGGCAATAAAGGCTTTGAAAATATGGACCGAGAATATCCGTGTGCATATCCCGATAAAAAAAGGGGAGGAGGACCTGGTTTTTTTAAACCGGAGAGGCTCCAGGTTGAGCAGGGTTTATATTTTTATGGTCATTAAAAAGCTGGCGCAGCTTACCGGGTTAAAGAAGACGATCAGCCCGCATACGTTCAGGCATTCGTTCGCTACCCATCTCGTCGAAGGCGGCGCTGACCTGCGCGCTGTACAGGAAATGCTGGGACACGAAAGCATTACCACAACGGAGATCTATACCCACCTGGACAGGGAGTATTTAAAAGGGACGATCATACAGTTTCATCCGCGTAGCTAGACCAAGATTTTCGCTATATATTATTGCTTTTCAAAGGCGTTCAAGAAGGCTTTCGCCGTTTATAGGATTAGATGATTTTAGGAATGGTTTAAAATAAGTGCCTTATGTGTTGGCAAAAATAACCCAGGTGGTGACAAGATTTTGTCAGTGTATCTGCTGTATCAGTTGTATCTGCTGTATCACGTGTATCTGTTGTATCAGGTGTACCTCTTTCACAAAATGATACACCCCGATTTTATCTTGTTCATACTCCGTATAACTAAAATTATTAAGTTATATAGAAGTGGGAGTATCATCCTATAATTATCTAATCCTTCAAATCATAGTTCTCACAACATGGCTTTTATCATCCTGTCCCTGCCGCTCAGGTCTTTTCGTAATTCGATGTTCTTAAAACCTTTATCTGCTAATAACTCCGCCACCTGCTGCCCGTAGCTTTCATTGATCTCAAAAAATAATAAGCCATTGTTTGTGAGATGATCTACTGCAAAGTCAGCAATGGCTTTGTAAAATAGCAATGGGTCGTTTTCGGGTACAAAAAGGGCGGTATGCGGTTCGAAACCGGTTACGTTTTGGTGCATTTGGGTTTTATCGTGCAGGGTAACGTAGGGGGGATTGCTCAGGATGATTGAGATTTGAGATTTGAGATTTGAGATGTGAGACAGGGAAGATTGGTTCAATATATCAGCCTCGATAAATTCGATTGCCACTTCATTTAATTTCGCGTTCTCTTTGGCGGTTTTTAAAGCTTCGGATGAGATATCGATAGCTGAAACTTTTGCATCCGGCAAGTGTTTTTTTAAGCTGATGGCAATGCAGCCGCTGCCTGTACCGATATCCAATATATGCCCCGCTGCCAACTGCCTACTGCCAACCGTCAACTGAGAACTGCTGCTTACTGACAACAACGCCCATTCAACCAGTTCTTCCGTTTCCGGGCGGGGGATCAGTACTGAAGGGTTGGCCCTAAATGTTAAACCATAAAATTCAGTTTCACCTAAAATGTATTGTATGGGCCGGCCTGTTTTTAATTCTTCCAGTATGCCGGTTAGCTTTTCAAATTGCTGCTGAGTAAGCTCACGTTCGGAGAATGCTTTGATCTTTGCTTTAGAAAGCCCGGATATTTCGCTTACTGCCAGCAGGGTAACGGCCTCCGATTCGTTTGCATTGTATATCGTTTGTAAACCATGTTTAAAGGCGGAAAAAACATCGCGGATAGTTTTCATGCAACAAAGTAACATAAAAGCTACTTTTGCTGCGTGGTGGAATACGAAAAATATATGCGGCGCTGCCTTGAGCTGGCCCAATTGGGTTTGGGCTCGGTTAGCCCGAACCCGATGGTGGGGGCAGTTATTGTTTGCGACGATAAGATCATAGGGGAGGGCTACCACCAAAAATATGGCCAGGCCCATGCCGAGGTGAATGCGGTGAACCGGGTTATCAGCGATTTTGATAATTATGAGGAGCTGCTGAAGCAATCAACCATTTATGTTTCGCTGGAACCCTGTGCCCATTACGGGAAAACGCCCCCTTGTGCCGATCTGATCATCCGGCATCAAATACCGAAGGTAGTTATCGGCTGCCGCGATCCTTTTGACCAGGTAAATGGCAAGGGGACAGAAAAATTACTTGCTGCCGGTATTGAAGTGATATCAGGTGTTTTGGAAAGGGAGTGCCAATGGCTCAACCGCAGGTTTTTTACAAGAGTGCAAAAGCACCGGCCATACGTGATATTAAAGTGGGCACAAACAGCTGAGGGCTTTTTCGCGCCCGCTGATGGTAAACAACTATGGATAACAGGACTAGAATCAAAAAAGCTGGTGCATCAATGGCGCGGCGAAGAGGACGCGGTTTTGGTTGGAAAGCATACAGCCATGATCGATAATCCCCAATTGAACGTGCGGTATGGCAATGGTAAATCGCCTGTGCGGGTTGTTTTAGACAGGCGGCTGGAATTGAACAAAAATTTGCACTTATTTGACCAATCGATTGAAACACTGGTGTTTAATGAAATAAAAACGGATGCTGACGGGCACGTTAAGTATATCGCCCTCGAAGATTTCGATCGTTATGTACCCCAATATATTTTATACCAGTTATATCTGCGCGATATACAATCGGTAATAATAGAAGGTGGGGCTTTCACCTTGAACTCTTTCATTGAAGCTGGTTTATGGGACGAGGCGCGGATATTTACCGGGAACACTGATTTTATTACCGGCATCCGGGCGCCTGTAATAGACGGCGAAATTATAGACGAAGTTTTATCCGGGACTGATGAATTGAAAGTATTAGTGAACGGTTGATTGGGTTTGATTAAGTTGATTGGGTTAGCCCTTCAACCGCTCACTTTATCAACCTAATAAACTAAATCAACTAAAAATGCTATTCGACGACACTTATCGAACAATTGAAAAACCCGTGGAAGGCCTGTTCCGCGACAGGGGAAGCAAGTTCTTGGCGTTCGCATACCCGATAACGGCAGAGACTGAGATAAAAGCGATTGTTGCCAAATTAAAGTCCGAACATCCAAAGGCAAATCACCACTGCTGGGTCATGCGGCTGGGTATTGACCGGTCGGTTTTTCGTGTGAATGACGACGGCGAACCTTCGGGAACGGCAGGCAGGCCGATATTGAATACGCTGCTTTCGCGCAATCTGACAAATATCGTGGTTGTCGTGGTGCGTTATTTCGGCGGAACACTGCTCGGTGTGCCGGGATTGATCAATGCCTATAAATCGGCAACTATAGACGCGCTTGATAAAACCGTAGTTATCGAAAAAACCGTAAATGACGTGTACCTGGTTGAATTCGATTACCCGCAAATGAATGATGTGATGAAGATCATCAAAGATGATAACCTGAACATTATGGAACAGTCTCTTGAAACGAATTGCAGCATGAGATTAGGCATCCGGACGACCCAGGTTAACCTAACGTTAACTAAATTGAATGCAATAAACGGCGTTAAAACAATTTATAAAAATACTAATTAGATAACTGGTTTGATTTATTTAATTTAATCAATTGTATTTCAATATATTATGTCTAAAAATATTTTTCAAAACAATTGGTTGCGGTATTAATAAAAAATTAAATTTGTTTACATTTTTCCACTGCCATTTTGAAAAACAGCGCTGATAGTAGCCGGATAAGTATGCCTAAGCGGATCCTCGTAATCGATGACGATCCGGATATTTTAGAGATATTAGATATTATTTTTCAGCAAGAAGGTTATGAGGTTGTACTTTCGGAAACCGGAAATGAAGCAGAGCCGGATCAAATTATGGGTATTAATCCAGATCTTATTTTACTTGACCTGGAGATAAAAAGTTCCAATAAGGACGGCGCTGTAATTTGCGCCATCCTTAAATCACAGCCTGAAACAAAGAAGTTACCTATAGTTTTACTGTCGTCAAAGTCGGATGTCGGCAAAATTTGCGGCGAATGCGGCGCCGACGATTACCTGAGGAAGCCATTTGACATTATCCAGCTATCAACGAAAATAAGGCAACATTTAGCCGCATAATTAATTTTACGGTTATGGATGAAAGTTCTACCCCGCTTCCCCTGGCTTTAAAACCAGCGGCCGACAAATTAAAATTGTTTTTTACTTCGCATTTAAACCGGATTTATTGCGCCAAAACCCATTTGGTGACCAGGCTGCCCGAGATGGAAGACAAAGCCAATTTCAGCGACCTGCAACAGGCGATAGTGGACACCCGGAAAGACGTTGAAAAACAGATAGCCCGGATGCAGGAAATTTACAGTTTGCTGGAAGAAGAAATATCCATAGAAAGCTTTAACGGCATGATGGGTTTGGTTGACGATGCTTTTACGGCCATTCACCAGCAAAGCGGCGACCCGTGGATGCGCGATATGTCGATACTGTTCTACTTACAAAATATCGAGAGCCTTGAAACCGCGTCGTTCCAGGCCCTGCAAATAGCCGCCGTTAAGTTAAAGGACGACGAGATCAAACGGCTGCTGAAAGAAAACTATACCGCAGCTAAAACAGACCGGTCTTTGTTGCTTTTGCTATCAGCTAAATATATAATGGCTTAGCGGCGCACTTATCTTGTGCCGCTAAAACCCATTATATATCCATCGTCTAAAAACAGCGCTCTATAGCCATTGATCAAATTTCCTGATGAACCAATTTTTAATGACCTGGGTCAGGACGCAGTAAATCAGTAATATCCCGATAAGCCACGGGAAAAACATCAGGGGCAATGGCTGCAATTTAAAAGCTTGCGCTAATGGCGAAAAAGGCAAAAATAAACCTATAGCCATAATGCCAGTGGTTAATGCCAGTACCGGCGCAGTCGCCCAGCTTTGTATAAATGGTATTTTTCGGGTGCGTATCATGTGTACGATCAGGGTTTGCGACAGTAAACTTTCAACAAACCAACCTGTTTGAAACAAGCCCTGGTGCTCAGGTGAGTTCGCCTTAAATACAAACCATAATACCGCGAAAGTTGAATAATCAAAAATGGAGCTTATAGGCCCGATGAAAAACATGAATTTACCTATACCGCCGGCATCCCATTTACGGGGTTTTTCAATATAGTCCTCATCCATTTTATCCCATGGAATTGATATTTGCGAAATATCATATAGCAAATTGTTGATCAGAATTTGTATGGGCAGCATAGGCAGGAACGGCAGCAAGGCGCTTGCACCAAGCATGCTGAACATGTTGCCAAAATTGCTGCTGGCTGTCATTTTAATATACTTGATAATATTGCCAAACGTCCGTCGCCCGTAAATCACACCTTTGCGCAGCACCATAAGGTCCTTTTCCAAAAGAATGATATCCGCGCTCTCTTTAGCGATATCAACGGCCGTATCAACGGAAATACCCACATCCGCGTCACGGAGGGCGGCTGCATCGTTAATGCCATCGCCCATAAAACCAACCGTATGCCCTTTGGCCTGCAGCACTTTTACCACCCGGGACTTCTGAATGGGGCTTAGTTTCGCCAGGATACTTACAGCATCTATCTGGCCGGTCAGTTCTTCGTCGCTCATTTGCTCCAGGTCGCGTCCTAACAAAATGCGGCTAAAAGGGATGCCGACATCTTTACATATTTTTTTTGCAACTATTTCATTGTCGCCGGTAAGCACCTTAATCTCTACGCCCAGTTTGTGAAGCGCATCGATGGCCAAACTGGCGGAGGGCTTTGCAGGATCCAAAAAGCCGATGAACCCGGTCAATATCATATCGCTCTCATCATTCTTGCTATAATTTAACGGTCGTTCATCATATTGTTTTACTGCGACCAATAATACCCGCAAGCCTTCTTCATTAAGCTGCCGCGACTTCTTTAAAACAGTTTCCCGCATAATATCATCCATCGGGATAATATCGTCTTTAGCTATCTGCAGGCTGTCGTCTTCGCCGGGGTCAAACGCGTGTGTACATAGGTCCAGCACTTCCTCAACGGCACCTTTGCAAATTAAAAGGTGTTTATGATCCGGCCCTTCCAGGATAACCGACATACGGCGGCGCTGAAAATCGAATGGGATCTCATCAATTTTTTTATACGACTCGCCCTCCTTCAGGCAGGCATGTATATCCACGTGTTCCAATACCGCAACATCCAGCAAATTCTTTAACCCGGTTTGGTGAAAACTGTTGAGGTATGCCCATTTCATCACCTCATTATCTTCGACGCCATAAACGTTCAGGTGACGCTCCAATACGATCTTGTCCATCGTAAGCGTACCGGTTTTATCGGTGCACAGAATATCCATCGCGCCTATGTTCTGTATAGCGTTTAAGCGCTTTACCACCACCTTCCGTTTTGACATGTTCACAGCCCCTTTTGCCAGGTTTGCGGTAACGATCATCGGTAGCATTTCGGGCGTTAGCCCAACAGCTATTGAAATGCCAAATAACAGCGCCTCCAGCCAGTCGTGCTTGGTTATCCCGTTGATCAGGAAAACCAGTGGCACCATTACCAGCATAAACCTTATCAGCAGCCAGCTGACACTGTTCACGCCCTTGTCAAAACTTGTTTCAGCCCGCTTGCCAACCAGCGATTTGGATAGTGAGCCAAAATAAGTTTCCTCACCGGTATTTACTACCGTGGCAACGGCGGTACCGCTAACCACATTTGTACCCATAAAACATATATTATTCAGGTCCAATGCTGATTGCCTGCCCGCATCTGCTACAGCGTTGCCGGTTTTTTCAACCGGAAGAGCTTCGCCGGTAAGCATCGACTGGCTCACAAATAAATCCTTTGATTGAAGTATACGCACATCGGCCGGGATCATGTCGCCGGCCGAGAGCTGTATAATATCGCCGGGAACTAATTTTTTAATATCGATCTCGGTTTTTTCTTCCGCGCGTATAACGGTGGCCGTTGTTTTTACCATTGATTTCAATTTTTCAGCCGCCTGATTACTTCTGAATTCTTGTACGAAGCGCAGCAATACACTCAGTATCACCATTGTACTGATAACCAACACCGTTGTATAATCCTCCTCGCCGGGCTTTTGAATTATAACGTCTGTTATAAGGGATATAATAGCCAAAACAAATAAAACGCCTATGAAGGGGTTTAAAAATGCCTGGAATAATTGAATATACCAGCGCGGCGCTTTCTCGTGCACCACTTCGTTGAGGCCAAATTGGCTTAAGCGCTCACGTACTTCGCCGGAGGATAAGCCACTTATACGGGTATCCAATAAAGTCAGCGATTTATTGTTGCCGCAAACGGCGATATTTTTAAGCTTTAATATTGAAGCCTTGTCGAATTCCTGCGGGTTATGCCCGTTGTTTCGCTTCACAAAACGGAATTTTTTATTTTTTTCTTTTACGGCAGTTGACATAGGTTGCTCGTTTTTTACAATTCATAAAACAGCACTCCCAAAAGGGGCACATTACAGATAGCAGGGGTGATTTAATGATCAGTAAAAAAAATTCAGCCGGGGCCGACGAACACGAAATACAAATGGTAGCTAAGGCGCATAAGAACGCCGGTTATAAAATGAAAAAGATAAGTTGTAGTTGAGGCATGGCCGTCCCACTCGGCTAAATGAGTGTTAGCTGATGTGGCAAAGCAGAAGGTAGGATGATACCATACATATCTGTTTGCCTGGGCTGATAACCAGTCGGGCAATTTGAAGATCATGCTGATAACTATAACTCGGGCCTGCGTCCATTTTAATTGTTTTTATTTACACGGTCAAACCGTGCTTGAAACTTTCGGCAAAAATAGGTGTTTAATTTTAAAATCCCCGGTCCGGCAATGTTTAATTTTCAAATTTTCAAAATAGCCGATTTTCAAAATATTAAAATAAATAAATACGTATTTTAGGCGGTTATGCAATCCTTCGAAATAGATAAGTCGGACCTGCTGCGCATTAAAACCGCGCTGGATGGCGATGATGCTGAATTAGAGCGTGTTCTGAAAGAATACCACGCTTCAGAGATTGCTTTGCTGTTTGAAAAGCTCCCGCAGGAAGCCAAGGAACGGATCATTAACATTCTTCCAACTGATGTCGCTTCGGAAGTTATCTCCGAAATGAGCGAGGAACATCACCCGGAAGAACTGTTGCTTAACTTGCATCCCGAGAAGCGGTCAGAGATCGTTGAAGAGCTCGATTATGATGATGCGACGGACATTATTTCGCAGCTCGACGAAGCGGAGCAGCAAGAGATATTAGAAGATATTGACCAGGAAGATGCCACCAGCATCCGGGCGCTGTTAAAATACGACGAAGATACAGCCGGCGGTTTGATGAACTCCGAGATTATCAAGGTAAATATCAATCTTGACAAAAAAACCGCATTGGATGAGATCATTCGTCAGTCGGAAGAGATGGAGGAATTTTATACCATTTATGTGGTTGATGACGCGGACATATTGCAAGGTATCCTCTCCATTAAGTCTATTTTAAAGGCCCGGCCTGACGCGAAGGTCAAATCACTTGTCGAACGCGATTTCGTATTCGTGAAGGCAGATCTTGACCAGGAAGATGTGGCGGGCCTGATATCGCAATATAACTTAACGACCATACCTGTTGTTGATGATAATATGAAACTGCTGGGCCGTGTTACGGTTGATGATATTATCGACGTAATGGAGCAGGAGAGTACCGAGGATATATTAAAGATATCGGGGGTATCTGAAGATGAGGAACTTAGCGGTAACTGGAGAGACGCCGTAAAGAGCCGCCTGCCGTGGCTGGTGATCAACCTGGCAACGGCATATTTAGCCGCCTCTGTCATTCGTCATTACGGTGGAACCGTGACGAAAATTCCGATTATTGCAGCATACATGACGATAATTGCAGGTATGGGTGGAAATGCTGCCACACAGGCGCTGGCGGTAACGGTAAGGCGCATCTCGCTAAGCGACCTGACCGACACGCAGGCATATAATACCGTTTTAAAAGAGTTTTTGGTTGGTATGCTAAATGGAGCAGCGAATGGTTTGATTGTTTTTTTTATTGCCTGGTTTTACGACGGCAATCCGATGATTGGCCTCGTTCTATTTTTAGCGATGACCGGCAACCTGATCGTAGCGGGTTTAACGGGCGCGTCAATACCATTGGTATTAAAAAGATTGGGGATAGATCCCGCCGTAGCTTCCTCTATTATCATTACAACATTTACAGACTGCGCCGGGTTTTTTCTTCCTCTATGGTTTGCAAGTAAACTTTTATTATAACATCAAAATAAAGACCTTTGAATTTATAAATATCGAGTACATCTAAACAAATAATAAATGACCCAAGTAAGAAACGACTGGACCAAAGAAGAGATCGCAGAAATATATCACAGGCCGTTATTAGACCTGGTTTATCAGGCTGCAACTGTGCACCGCGAAAATAAAGACTATTCAGAAGTACAGATCAGCTCGCTGATCTCGATAAAAACCGGCGGTTGCCCGGAGGATTGCGCTTATTGCCCGCAGGCTGCACGTTACAATACCGGTGTGGATGTGCACGCCATTATGCCTAAAGAAGAAGTTATAGCGAAGGCGCAAAAAGCTAAAGCCGGCGGCGCATCAAGATTGTGTATGGGCGCAGCATGGCGCGAGGTAAGGGATAATCGCGATTTTGATAAGGTTATCGAGATGGTAAAAGCGGTAAATGAGCTGGATATGGAAGTTTGCTGCACACTGGGCATGCTTACCGAATCGCAGGCGCAACGACTGGCTGACGCCGGTTTATATGCCTACAATCATAACCTGGATACATCTGAAGAAGATTATAAACGGATAATTACTACGCGCACTTACGATGAACGGTTGAAAACACTGGAGCATGTGCGCAAAGCAAAAATTACCGTTTGCAGCGGCGGCATTATAGGTTTAGGCGAGACGGTTGAAGACCGTATATCCATGCTGAAAACCTTATCCAACCTGCCTAAACATCCCGAGTCAGTTCCTATTAACGCGCTTGTGCCTGTGCAGGGTACGCCATTAGCTGATCAGCCACGCGTATCTGTCTGGGAAATGGTGCGCATGATAGCCACAACCCGGATCATCATGCCGAAAACAGTAGTACGCCTTTCGGCCGGCCGCACAGAAATGACGTTGGTTGAGCAGGCCTTTTGTTTTATGGCGGGCGCGAATTCCATTTTTGCAGGCGAGAAATTATTGACTACGCCAAACCCGTCGTTTGATACCGATATGGCCATGTTTGAATTGCTTGGATTAACGCCAAGAAAAGCGTTTAAGAATGGAAGGCCAGGTGAGGTGACTGCAGGTAAGGTATTAGCATAGAATATTGTGTAGAGACGCAATGCATTGCGTCTCTACATTCGATATATTTTTACACGTCGCTTATAGTCAATTTAATATAGGTATTACCTAAAGTGAATTTTAGAATTGTAATTGCTTGGTAGCCCTGTCACACTACACTTTTACGCCCATTAACGAGCGCCAGGCCCAGCGGGTGAGCGGGTTAAAGCCGTTCCAGCTTTTCACAAAATCGACAACACCAGCAAGGCCGATCTCCGTGAATTTGGCTTTGTAATTTGTTAATGCGGTTTTATAAACTTCATCAGGGTTTGTTAAACCGATCCGCTCGTAAATTTCCTTTTTTACATATAACGTTCTGATAAAATAAATATTGAACAGGATGACAAAGCTGTAAATCGTTCGCTTAATAAATCCGGCATTGTCGCTGTAGCGTTTTAACAGGCCCTTTGTAAAATGGATATGGCGGCCCTCTTCAATGCTATGCAGATCAAAAACCTTTCTCAAAACAAGGTATGATGCCGGAAATTTGCGGGTTTTATCCCCATACGTGTCTGTAATTAGTTCTATTGAAAGGCTGCCCATAAAAAGGAAATCAACCGGGAGAAACTTGGCCGTAAACAAACCTATCCATCGTTGTATCCGCGAAGGTTTTATTGGTTTCCCGTTCAACTTCCGGATAGCCTGCTCAAACATCTCCTGGTGCCGGTATTCTTCGATCAGTTCCCGCAACAGGAAGCGGTATACAACATCATCCGGTTGAAGCGTAAGAATATACCTGCTCATAAAAAGGCAAAACAAGCCTTCGCCCCAGCTATACGAAAAAAGCACCTGCACAATTTCGTGCCGGCCAAGTTCTAATTTTTGAATAGCGGTAAGATTTTGATATAACTGCAGCCCCTCCAGGGAATTCAGCTTTTCAGGCAGAAATACTTCGCCGGGTTTGGGCTCCTCAAGCCATGGCACATAAGTTTCCGGCATTAACGGCCGCTCCTTACTGATCCTTATTAAACGTTCAACTTCTTCTTCATCCATAAATTCTTCCCATATTAATGGTTACGGGGTAATTTATAAATCGTTGCCAACCATTATTGGCAACGCCGGATCATTATCGTTTGCAGCCTTTTTGTAAGTCAATAATAATCCAACCTTTACACTGCAAATAGCTGTCCAAAATCTTTAAACGACTTAAATTCAAGCGCATTGCCCGATGGATCGAGGAAAAATAACGTAGCCTGTTCGCCTGGGAGGCCTTTAAACCGGATATAGGGTTCAATGATGAATTTTATATTATGATTTTTTAATCTTTTTTCAAGGTCGTGCCACTGTTCCCATTCCAATACAACGCCATAATGCGGCACCGGCACATCGTGACCGTCAACGGGGTTAAAATGATGTTCCGGGTTTTTGGCAGGGCGGGGTTTTAAATGAATAACAAACTGGTGTCCAAATAAGTTGAAGTCTGTCCAGATATCGGAGCTGCGGCCCTCGCTGCAACCCAAAACTTCCCTGTAAAATTTTCTTGCCTCTTCAAGGTCATAAACAGGTACTGCTACGTGGAATGGGGTTAATTTGTTCATTTTGAATGTTGTAACGTTGTAATGTTGTAACGTTTGAATGTTGTAAGGTTCGGATACTTGAATTACGAGGTTTGAAATTTATATAACTTAACATTTCAACCTTATAACTTTTCAACCTTCCCAACAGTACTACTTCACCGAATACCTTAATACTTGTCGACCAATGTTACCGTCTTTATCCAGTCCTTCTATTATCGCACGGTATGTGCCTTTGCCGTCGGCATTGAAATATTCGAACGATGCGGTTCCGGTTTTATCAGTTGTAATATTGGGGTTCCAGTAAATTGTGCTGCGGGTATCAGTTGTAGTAGTTTGGGAGATTTTTGGTCCCATATACCGGGGCAAATAAAATGTCCGGACAGTCGCATATCCCTTTGGTGTAAAGGTTATTTCATTTTTTTGCGGCATAAGGTCCCTCAATTCCTGTAAGCTGATCTTCTTTGTTTCGGGCATCTTTTTCATATTAACGACAATTGCACCGTTGGTACCATACGCACTGTTAATAAGCCCTAATTCGTCCTTCGTAAATATCTCCACCGATTCAACATCGCTCGAATTTATTGTGGTTAAAGTGCCGGCATCAACAGGCGTGCCCTTGAGAAAAATTTGCGCTGGCACCCTTTTTCCTGAATTGTAGTCCCGGGTTACGTAAAAATTGCCCTGATCAAAAGTCATACCCATAGCGAGTGTAGTAATGCAGTTTAAAAACATGGGACAATCCTTCAAGGAGCTGCCGGGAATAAGGTGGTCGGGCTCGCTGCTTAAACTTGCCAGACTGCCGAAATCCCTGTGCGACACTGTTTTAACTATCCTGGTGTCCTTTATCACCACCTCTTTCAGTGTATGGGTACTATTAAACTTAGTCTTGCTGTTTTTTAAATATGCACTCAGCGTACTATCGATATTCAAAATTTGGTCCGGCGTATTAAAGTTTGGCCCTATCTTTTGGTACGGGTTGCCATCGATAGTTACCACCAAGTCGCCCGATCGCGGGTTGTTACGTGCGCTTACTACCACCTTCGAAGAATCTGAAAAAACCAGGTGTGAAAATTTGAAGCGGCCGTCGGCGTCGGTGACCGCGTTTTCGGAATAATTTTTATCAGATATAAGCAACCTTACATTACCATTTTTGGTGGGAATGCCATTTGAACCCCGCAGCGTGCCCACAATATCGATCCCCAATTCGGGAGCGTAAGTTATTGCCGGATATTTGTTGTTCATGATGCCTTCGTATGAAAAACGGCGGTAGCCCTGGGTTTGCAGTAAAACATCCAGATCTGCTGCCGTCTTTGCGTCCGGGTGGTTAAAATAATAGTTAGGCTTTTCAATATAACCCTTTATGTCAGATGTCAGCAGCAAGTTGGTCAGAATAGTTGTTTCCGCATTTTCATCAAACGGCACTTTAGAATCATCAATAACCGCAATTGAAAAATTACCCTCAACAGGCAGTCCGCTGTTTTTCGCAGTTAGATCCAACCGTACTTTTTGCCTGGTTGTATAAGATGGTTTATCACTTGCCAGGGACAGGTTTAGCATGTCATTATGCTGTATGAACGCTATCCGTTCGCTTAAGGGCTCGCCCTCGTCCGAAAAAAGAGTTATCTGGACAATCCCCGTCGGAAATTTACTTTTCGGAATAGCGGCGCTATATACCAGGTCATGCAGTTGCGTTTGTGCCCCGTAACAGATCACACCGCCAGATTTACCCAGTATATAAAAAGTCTTTCCCTCATAAGCCTTGAAAAATGATGGGTCGGTCTGCAGCTTTAATCGCAAAACGTCAGGGTCGGTATTATCGAGTCCTAAAACTATTCCGCCGGTTTGTATTTTGGGCAGACTGGGTGTGGCGGCTGATCCGTCAGCAAACGTCACTTTTGCAGTGTAGGTTTTACCGTCGGCAGGCGTGAGTACAAATACGCCCATTCCTAAATGCGACGATGTAAATTCCGCCACAATATTATTGTTATTGTCGGTAATGGTACCTTTTACGTCGATACCCAAACCGTTTGGGGTTACAGCCTTAAAGGCAATTTTTGTCCGCAGCCCGACCAGCAGCTGGCCGCCTTCCGGGAAGAACTGTATATCGTTGGGACGGGCAATGGATTTTAACGGGAATAAACTGGTGATTTGTTTGCGGTTACCGGCATCAATAACAGTAACCATAGTGGCCGAATCTAAAGTATAGTTTTTGATATTGGTAAAACTGATGCTGATAAACCCGTTTTTATCAGTAACACTTTTTCCTTTGATTATCGTTTCATCGTCTTTTTGAACAGCCCAGCCTACCTTTTTATCAACGAAGGGATTTCCCTCATCATCTTTGTAATATATTCCCGCAGCAATTTTTGCGTTCTTGTTTTCGCCGGAGCTTTTTAGTGAGATTTGTGTTGAGATAGTGTTATTAATAGCATCCCCAATGGTTATATTTTTATTAAAAAAGTATCCCGGGTCTGAATTATTCATCCAGTTTGTATAGGCTATTACACGGTAATTTCCCTTTTTATAATTATTTGACGAAAGCGCAATGCTGCTCCAGGCGACGCCGTTTTTTACCTGTAATTTCAGTGATTGAACCAACGAGTCGCGCGCTGCCAATATATCAACGTAAATTATTTTACTTAACAGGGAAGGCTGGTGATGGTCAATTGTTAAGTAGGCTTTAAACCAAATGGTATCGCCTACGGCGTAATACGGTTTATCAAAGTGCAGGTAAACCTTCTCAATGGGATAGGCATTGTAAAGCTTGGCCGTTTTATCCATTATCCTGTTTAAAACGGAGACATCGTTTTGCGCAGAAGCGGGTAAATAAAAAATTGAAACAGTTAGTAGGGTGAACGCGATCTTTAAAATCTTCATGAATTGATTGGCCTGGCTTGTGGCTGGCTAATATAGCCCATTGGGATTTAAATATGTTAAAACCCGTCCGGATTTAACATATTTTAAACAAAATTTTTACCTGACAACCATTTGCAGGGTGTTCCTGCTAATCTGTTCGAGCAGGACGGTTTTACCATCGGTTAACTCCTTCAGGGAGCCGGTGGTATAATGTCTCATGGTTATTAAAGTCAAACCGTTGTTATATTTAAAGTTGAATTCATTCCTTAAACTACTTAATAGCTTTTCGAACCATGCTTCATTAAAATCAATGCAAACAGTAAAACTCAGCGCTGAGGTTTGCATCATATTCACTTTCACGTGATTTTGTACAAACAAGGCGAATAGTCCGCTCAGGTGTGTTTCCGAAATAAACGAATAATCTTTGGCCGATATCGAAAGCAATACCTGGTTTTGTTTGATGATGATAACCGGTTTTAAAAATGTATTGATACCGTTTTCCTTAATTATAGTGCCGGTGGCGCCAGGTTCGTTGAATGGCTTTACCATCAGGGGTATTTTGCTATTTTGCAGCGGCTTTATGGTTTTCGGGTGTATCACGGTTGCACCATAGTAGGTCATTTCGATCGCTTCGGTGTAAGAGAGTTCGTCGAATTTCACGGTATCGTTAAAAATTTTCGGATCGGCGTTTAGTATGCCGGGTACATCCTTCCACGTGGTTACCGATTCGGCACCCAGGCAGGAGGCAAATATGGAGGCAGTATAGTCTGAGCCTTCACGGCCCAGGGTGGTGGTGAAGTTTTCGGATGTGCCGCCTAAAAATCCCTGCGTTACTACAATGCCTTTCTGTAAAAGGCCGGGAATGCTTTTAGTAATGCTTGCGCATGTTTTATCCCAATCCACCATGCCTTCGCGATAGGTATTGTCGGTGTGGATATATCCCCGCACATCCGCCCATTGGCTTGCAAGGCCGCTTTTGTTCAAATAGGCTGCAACGATACGCGTGGATACCAGTTCGCCGATCGAAACGATCTGGTCGTAAATAAAATCATAGTTGTCATGCGGTTCTTCTTCTATGATCCAGTCGATCTCCACAAAAGTATTGGCCACTTCGTCGAAAACGGGATTAGCCGGTTCAAAAAGCTCCTTAATTATTCCGTAATGATAGTCTTTTATCTCATTAAAAATAATCTCCGCTTCATCAGACTGTTCGATATAAGCCTTTGTTAGTTTTTCGAGCGCGTTGGTGGTTTTACCCATGGCCGAAACCACAATGAGCAACTGACTATCCGTATACCTTTTAACTACATTAGCCAGGTTAACCAGCCCCCCGGCATCTTTTACCGATGCGCCTCCGAATTTAAAAACAAGCATTATTTGATGTGGAGTAATTATAAATCAATAGTTGACAGCTGCTCTTTTGATAACGAGGCGTTAAGCCAGCCAGCTTCGACATTGGCCTCGTATTTTTTATAAAAATCAATAGCC
This sequence comes from Mucilaginibacter sp., assembly GCA_035568395.1. Taxonomy (GTDB): domain Bacteria; phylum Bacteroidota; class Bacteroidia; order Sphingobacteriales; family Sphingobacteriaceae; genus Mucilaginibacter. Next base: position 807,920 of record DATMOF010000002.1, read on the forward strand.
GGCTGATTCCAGTCAAGCACCTGCCATACCATTCCGCTAAAACCGAGCTCTTTTGCTTCGCGGATAAGGCGATTGAACAGCAGCTTGCCAAAACCTTTGCCGCGCATAGGCTCAGTGATGATCAAATCTTCAAGGTACATTCGACACCCTTTCCAGGTCGAATAACGGACATAGTATAAAGCGAAGCCCACGATCAAGCCATCTACTTCGGCAACAAATGCCTTCCATACCGGCCTTTCTCCAAACCCGGCCTCTTCCATTTCGGCTAATGTTACCGTCACTTCCTGCGGCGCCCGTTCAAAAAGCGCCAATTCATTTACCAGTTCCAGCAATCGGATGCAATCTTCTTTTTTAGATTCTCTTATTTTTACGTTCATTAGTTCACTTGTCCATTTGTTCATTAGTAGAATGATTCAGATTTCTGTCGATTAACCGGAATATTAAATCCGAATCGAACATCCGATACGGCGGAGCCTTCTTGAGCACCTTAAAAAATCAATCAAACAGCGAAAAATTCGAAATCGCGCATTAATTATTTTTCCAGTGCTTGATCACTCTTTGTCCAAAAATAGTACTTCCCAGGCGTATCATTGTGCTGCCTTGTTCAATAGCTATCTGGTAATCAGACGACATGCCCATCGAAAGTGTATCGAAGGCCGGATCCTTTCTAAAAAAACTTTGCTTTATTCCATCAAAGAATGTTTTTAACTCGTAATACTCTTCCTTTATCTGTTTCTCATTATCGGTATTGGTGGCAATGCCCATTAGCCCGCAGATACGGATGTTTTTTAGTTCCGCCAGTTGTTCATCCCGGAGCAGTTCGATCGCTTCGTCGAAGCCGAGGCCAAATTTAGTTTCCTCATCGGCAATATATATCTGCAACAGGCAATCGATTACCCGTTTGTGTTTTTCAGCATGTTTATTGATCTCCTGCAAAAGCTTCAAACTATCAACCGATTGTATCATGCTGATAAACGGTGCTATATACTTTACCTTGTTGCTCTGCAGGTGGCCAATTAAGTGCCATTGAATGTCTGCAGGTAAATGCTCATATTTTTCGAGCAGCTCCTGTACCATGTTTTCGCCAAATAAGCGCTGGCCGGCATCATATGCTTGTTTTATATCCTCAACCGGTTTAGTTTTAGATACGGCTAAAAGAGATACTTTTTTGCCGGTGGTTTCGTTTTTTAAGCTTTTGATATTATCTGCAATGCTCATTTATCCGTAAATTTGCTTAATTATGAGCCGCTAAATTACAGAATGCTAAAATATATCACCCTGTTTTTTTCAGTATCCGTTTTTTTATCTGCCTGCAGCGCAAATAAAGCGCCTGCCAATGTTATCAGCCCAAACCGGATGGCCAGCCTGCTGACCGAAGTCCACCTGATTGATGGAAGGCTTTACCTGGTTAAGCAGGAGCCGGATAGCCTGTACAAATATGGCACCGGCAGATACGTTGCCCTATTTAAAAAATACCATACAGATTCGGTTCAGTTTAGGAAAAGCATGGATTATTATGCCGCGCAACCGCTCGAACTGCAAAAAATGTATGACCAGATCGGTCTAAACCTGAAGCAAAAGACCGATTCGCTGAATAAACTCCAAATAAAACAGAATGCTTTATCCAAATAACAGCGCAGATAAGCTGGGTTTTACCGAGGTAAAGGAACTGATAAAAGCACATTGCCTGAGCGAAATGGGTCGCCAAATGGTCGACCGGATACAGGTGATGAATAATTTCGACCAGATACGGAAGTTTTTGAGCCAGGCCAACGAATTTAAAAATATACTGGAGAACGACGCTGCTTTACCTATCCACCATTTTTTTGATATAAAATCGCTGGCCAACAAGGCCAAGGTTGAAGGCGTATTTTTAAGTGAAGAGGAGTTCTACCAGGTGCAAGCCTCCTTGACTACGGTGTTTGCCGTTATCGGTTATTTTAACGAGCGCGAAGGACAATACCCCAACCTGGAGGCGCTATTTGAGCATTTGCCGATTGAAAAGGCCATTCTTAAAAAAATCGACCTTGTACTTGATCAAAAAGGCAAAATCAGGCCAAATGCTTCACGCGATCTGCTGGATATAACTTCAGGCATCGCAAAAGCCGAACAGGAGGCGCGCAAGAAAATTGACCAGATATTTAAAAATGCTTCCGCCAACGGATGGACAGCGGACGGCTCGCTAACTGTTCGTGATGGCCGGCTTTGCATCCCGTTATTAGCGGAGAACAAGCGAAAGCTTAAAGGCTTTATTCACGACGAATCTTCATCCGGTCAAACCGTTTACATCGAACCGGAGGAAGTTTTCACGCTGAATAACCGCATCCGCGACCTTGAATTTGAACGCAGGCGCGAAATCATTAAAATACTAACCGGTTTAACGACAGAGTTGAGGCCATACGTGCCTTTATTATTATCGTACCATTCGCTGTTAACCAAGCTTGATTTTGTACGAGCGAAGGCTCTTTTTGCCATTGATATTGAAGCTGAAATGCCGGTTGTGGTTGATGAACCACGGTTTTCATTGACCAATGCCCGTCACCCGCTGCTGTATTTGAATTTTAAGAAAGAGCAGAAAACGGTTGTACCATTAAATGTGCGGATCGATGAGCAAACGCGCATCATCGTGGTATCCGGCCCAAACGCCGGCGGTAAGTCGGTATGCATGAAAACGGTGGGGCTGTTGCAAATGATGGTACAGGCCGGATTATTAATATCAGCCGCTGAAGCCAGTACGGTCGGTGTTTTTAAGCAACTGTTTGTCGACATCGGTGACGACCAGTCCATTGAAAGTGACCTGAGCACATACAGCGCCCACCTGTCAAAAATGAAAAACTTTGTGGAACAGGCGAACGGAAAAACGCTGGTATTGATAGATGAATTTGGAACCGGCACCGACCCGCAATTCGGCGGCCCGATAGCCGAAGCTGTGCTGGAATCACTGAACCATAAAAAAGTGCGTGGAATGGTGACGACCCATTATTCCAATCTTAAGATATTTGCAAGCCATACCGAGGGTATCGAAAACGCATCTATGTTATTTAATAACGTGGAAATGCAACCACTTTATATGCTGGAGGTTGGAAAACCCGGCAGCTCCTATGCTTTTGAGATAGCCCAAAAAATCGGCTTGCCTCAAAATGTGCTCAACCTGGCGAAAAACAAGATCAGCGCAGGGCAAAAGAAAGTTGATACCTTGCTGGTTGACCTGGAGCGGGAGAAAAAAGAGATTTTCGACACCAAAGCAAAATTGGAAAAACAGCAAAGGCGGGTTAATGAACTGCAGGCTGAGAATGAGAAGCTAAAAAGTTACTTCGAAGAAAATAAAAAGACGCTGATAAAGGATGCGAAGGAGGAGGCGAAAAACATTATTTTGAATGCCAACAAGTTGGTTGAAAATACGATATCCGAAATTAAGAGCAGCAATGCGGATAAAGAAAAAACGCGCAGCCTGCGCGAAAACTTAAATAACGAGCTGCAAAAGAATACTGTAACGCCCGAGGCTGTTAAATCAGCCTCGGCGGACGATGAACTAAAACCAGGCGACTGGGTAAAACTAACCGACAGCGAAACGACCGGGCAGGTCATTGAATTGATAAAAGATAGCGTGGTAATTGCCATTGGCGATTTGCGCACGGTTGCCAAACGAAAAAGGGTAATTAAGGTTGCCAAATCAACAGTTCCCAAAGAGGTAAGAAAGAGTTTTACCAGCCATACCAGCGACCTCGCCAGCTTTAGCCCTGAACTTGATGTGCGCGGCATGCGGACAGAAGATGCGCTGAATTCAATCGAAAGGTTATTCGACAGGGCATTGATGATGGGTTTTGGCAACCTGAAGATCATACATGGAAAAGGGGATGGGATATTACGTAAAATGATACGCCAGTATCTTAAAAAATACGACCAGGTTGACCGTATGGAAGATGAACACGCCGACAGGGGCGGCGATGGGATCACTTATGTATATTTGAAATAAAAATAAGCAAATCACATCATTGCGAGATACGAAGCAATCGCGAACTATGCAAGGCGGCTATACACAGCTACGAGATTGCCGCGCCATCGCTCGCAATGACATACTTTAATAATATGCGATATAAATATTTCATTATCAGCTTGTTTGTCACGATAAGCTTTCAAAGCTCTGCACAGATTATCGTCAAGGCTAATGATCCGCATATCCATTACATGGGCCGTATTGCTATAAAAGACAGCGCCGCTGAACTTTTATGGTCGGCCAGTTCGGTCAAAATCAATTTTTACGGCACCGGTGTACGCGCCACTTTAAAGGATGAAAGGTCGGACAATAACTATAACGTGGTTGTTGACGGAAAGGTAGCCAGCGTTTTTCATCCCGCTGCAGCGAAAACGAATTACACACTTGTTTCCGGTTTGGCACCGCGCAAACACACACTCGAGTTATTTAAGCGCACCGAATGGGCGATGGGTAAAACGTGGTTTTACGGGTTTGAATTGAATAAAGGAAGTAAAATATTACCTCCGCCGCTTACACACAAACGTAAAATTGAATTCTTCGGCAATTCAATAACCTGCGGCTATGCCGATGAGGATACCACCGGGAAGGACAGGGGCACCAGTCCGTACGAGAATGGCTATATCAGCTATGCTGCAATTACTGCGCGGCATTTTAATGCTGAATTTCATAATACCTCAAAAAGCGGTATCGGCGTTACCGTTAGCTGGTTCCCGCTGATCATGCCCGAGATGTATGACCGTTTAGATGCTACCGACCCCAATAATAAATGGGACTTTTCAAAGTACACGCCGGACCTGGTTGTCATCAACCTGTTTCAAAACGACTCGTGGATCGTAAAAATGCCGAATAATGAACAGTTTAAGGCGCGTTTTGGAACTACGGCGCCAACGCCCGTATTTATTATTAACGCTTACCGGAATTTTGTAAAAACCATCCGGGCTACCTACCCAAAAGCGCAGATCATTTGCATATTAGGCAGTATGGATGCCACCAAATCCGGCTCGCCGTGGCCGGGATATATTGACGAGGCGGTTGCCGGCCTGCATGACAGAAAAATCTTTACCCATTTTATCCCGTACAAAAATACGAACGGCCATCCCAGCGCCAAAGAGCAGCAGGCTATGGCTGATGATCTGATCGGGTTTATCGATCAGAGGATTAAATGGTAGTTAGTGATTGGAGGTTAGAGACTAGAGATTAGTCTAAAATAAGGGCCTTATCTTTCGGCAAAAATAACTTAGGCGGTGACATTGTTTTGTCAGTGTGTCCAGGTGTATCCAGGTGTGTCCAGGTGTGTCCAGGTGTATCCAGGTGTGTCCACGTGTATCCAGGTGTATCCACGTGTGTCCACGTGTGCCGGGTGGTACACCGGTATCTATTGTATCTCTTTTCACAAAATGATACAGTCACGATTTATCTTATGCACACTCCGTACGACTGAAATTATTAAGTTATACAGAGGTCAGAGACTGGAGATTGGTTGTAAATAACGGCTTATCTAACCTCTGATCTCCAACCTCCAATCACTAACTCAAGTTTCAATATGCTCCCGTTCGTCGTCGTTTACTTTTTCACTACCCTGTTGCGCCTCTTGTGATTGGCCGGGCTCGTTTTCGTTATCGGCTGTACCTTCCTGGTACGAATCTCCGCCTTTATGCGGCCTGTCGTTTACGCCGTTGCCGCGCTCAACTTTTTCAGGTTTGGGCATTTCGCCTGTTATTTTGTTGCTGGGCTGTGCCTTGCTGTAATCGGGGCGTCCGTCCTGGTGTTGTGCTTTAAAATCACTGTCTTCAGGATGTTCTTCCGAAGGCTCATTCCGTGCGAAATATGCGTTTGAATAACCCGCGTTTTGAGATGGATTGTTTTTATCATCTCCTGCCGGTGTAAGGTTGTTTTTACCGAAATTATGGCCGCCCATAGGTTTTCCTTCCATCACCGGGTGTTTGCTGGTATCACCGCGACGCCCTTCCAGATCATTTTCATCCAAATCGTCATTGTCGTTTACACGCCAGGCATTTGGTTTGGGATCAGCTTGTTTTGCATGATTATCCCTGTCATGCGAAAACTCTTCTCTATTAAATTCCATGGTAATTAATTGGTGTATAAATTTATAATATGCCAAGTCTGGAATTGTTTTGATTTTTTAATATTAAAGCTATCGTTTACAGCGAAAGTTTGGAATTAAGCAGATCATGAAGGACTTTTAGAGGGGGTTAAAAACCATGAACTATGATCCATGAACCATGAACCAAAATGACTAATTTTACCGGTACCAATTATTGCAAATGAACAAAGTTGTTAGTAATGCGGATGAAGCCGTCCGCGGGATTGAAGACGGGATGACCTTAATGCTTGGCGGGTTCGGGCTATGTGGCCTGCCGGAGAATAGTATCGCTGCCCTCGTAAAAAAAGGGGTGAAGGAGCTAACTTGTATTTCCAATAACGCCGGTGTAGATGATTTTGGCATCGGCCTGATGCTAAAGCAGCGGCAGGTTAAAAAAATGATATCATCCTATGTCGGCGAAAATGCCGAGTTCGAAAGACAACTGCTTAGCGGGGAGCTGGAAGTTGAACTAATACCGCAGGGAACGCTGGCAACACGCTGTATGGCAGCCGGTTATGGCATGCCTGCCATTTTTACGCCGGCCGGTATCGGTACTGAAGTTGCCGAAGGAAAAGAGGTTAGAAATTTCAAGGGTAAAGATTATTTGATGGAAATGGCATTTGAGGCCGATTTCGCGATAGTAAAGGCCTGGAAAGGGGATACAATGGGCAACCTTGTTTATCGCGCTACCGCCCGTAATTTTAACGCCGTTATGGCCATGGCAGGCAACATTACCATTGCCGAAGTCGAAGAACTCGTTGAACCGGGGGAGTTGGACCCCGATCACATCCACACTCCGGGAATATATGTGCATCGTATTTACCAGGGAAAAGACTATGAGAAGAGAATTGAACAACGAACGGTAACAAAAAAATAAAACCTGTCATTGCGAGATACAGCCCGTCCCGAACGTGTTTCGGGAAAGTAATCGCAAACTGTGCATAGCTACGGGACTGCCGCGCTTCGCTCGCAATGACATAATTAATATTTTATGCTTGACAAGAATGGCATTGCAAAACGAATAGCAAAGGAAATTAAAGACGGTTACTATGTTAACCTGGGCATAGGTATCCCAACTTTGGTTGCGAATTATATCCCTGAAAACATTGACGTAGTACTGCAGTCGGAAAACGGCTTGCTGGGAATGGGTCCGTTTCCTTTAGAGGGGGAGGAGGACGCTGATCTTATAAATGCGGGCAAGCAAACTATAACTATGTTGCCCGGTTCCGCTGTTTTTGATTCGGCGATGAGCTTTGGCATGATACGGGCAAAAAAGGTAAACCTGACCATTTTAGGCGCAATGGAGGTATCTGAAAATGGCGACATAGCCAGCTGGAAAATACCCGGCAAGATGGTAAAGGGTATGGGCGGTGCGATGGACCTTGTAGCCTCGGCTGAAAATATTATCGTTGCCATGCAGCATGTAAACAAGGCCGGCGAATCAAAACTATTACCAAAATGTACTTTACCTTTAACCGGTATTAATTGCGTTAAAAAAATCGTAACCGAACTGGCTGTGTTTGATGTGTTGCCTGATGGCGGGTTTAAATTAATTGAACGTGCTCCGGGAGTTAGCGTTGATGAGATAAAAAAGGCTACCGCCGGCAAATTAATTATAGAGGGCGTAGTACCTGAAATGGCAATTTGATTTGAAAGTTAATGAATACTCGTATATATTCAAATTTTCAAATCAGCACATCTTCAAATTAAAATAATTTTCCTCGCAGTTCTTTTGAAATAGCCTCTGTCACACAAATAATATCTTCGGCTTCGTGCGAGTTGTTTTCAATAACCTGGTCGCACTCGTTTTTATATGGGAGCAGAAATTCCTCGTAAGCTGGCACCACATGGTTGAGCCATTTGTACATTACATCATCATGCGAATAGCCCCGCTCTATCAGATCCCGTTTTAAGCGGCGCTGCAGGGCAATATCGTAGTCGGCCTCGATAAAGATTTTCAAATCCAGTACTTCGGATATTTTCTTGAAATGCAGGATAAATAGGCCTTCAACGATCATGATCGGCGCAGGCTTTATCTCTAGCATCCGGGGCACAGCATCGGGATTATTAAAGGTGTATTCCTTTTTCAGGATGGTTTCTCCGTTTATCAGGCTGGCGATATCTTCTTCAAAATGAGCGCGGTCAATAGTGGCGGGAAGGTCAAAGTTATATAGCTTATTTTCCTCTTTCGTCATGTTATGTGCTACGGGAATATAATAGTCGTCCTGCGATACCAGGCAAACCTCGTCATCGGTAAAATGCTCAAGGAAACACTTCAAAAAAAAGGTTTTGCCCGAGCCGCTTCCCCCGGCAATACCAATAATAAAAGGTTTATTCATTCGGACTGCCGTAGCTGATATTTACATGAAAGCGCTTATCCAAAGCACCCAATGAGTCGGCAACATTCTTAGTCATCACGATAATGACATCTTTGGTCGCTTCATTATCGGTAAATCGGCCAACCACCTTTGCAAAAGTTGTACGATTGGTCATGGGGTTGGTGATCTTTATAACAGTGCCAATAGGGGCGGTTCGGTGAAGCACCAGTTTTTTATTTGGGTCGAGACCGGTATCGTCTATCCAGGTGGCAACACCTTTTTCATTTTTCTCGTACAGTCCAAACCTGTTTGCGTTTGAGCGGCGTTCGGCAGTGCTGCTATCCTTTGCCGGCGCCACAACTGTTGAGTCGCGTTTAGCTACCATATCGCTATGAACCACGGTTGTCGCCTGCGGGGCATCAGAATATGGTTTTATGATCAATACCTGTCCTGGGGCAAGGGTATTTGAACTTAGGTTGTTTTGTTTCCTGATATTGTCAACCGATGTATTAAACCGCTTGGCTATACCGTATAATGTTTCGCCTGCTGCCACTTTGTATTGCAGCGACGGCGCATTTCTCTGTTCTGGCAGCTTTACCGGCTGATCAACTATCTTTGACGCCTGTTGCGTTTCCTGACTGGCATCCTGCTGCTGGTCTGAAGCAGGTGTTTCGGTCTCTTCGGTAAACTTCTTCTTTTTATTATCTTTAGCTTCCCTCGCTAGCCGCGCCTTTTTTTCCTTCTTTGTTTCCGGCACTGCCTTTTCTGAATCGCTGCTTTTCGACGACTTTTTATAAGGCATGTCGGTTGGAACCTTAACGATCTCCCCGATGGTAAGGGTTTCTTTTTTGCTGTCGTTAAATTTCATTATTACAGCCGGCTTTACATTGTAGCGCCTGCCGATCGAATAATAAGTGTCTTTGGGTTTAACTTTAAACAGGACCACCTTTTTACCGTCCTGGTTTTTTACACCGACTGAATCAACAACCGGTTTCGCATGAAGTGCGACAGATATGAATAATGATGAAACGGCAATTAAAATAATATTAAATTTCATAGTTGGCTTTGAATCAATAAATTACAGGGCTAAAACTTTTAGCTCCGATCTGTTTTTGATATAGATCAAACGATTTTTATGCATTATAAACGCCTCGGGCTGGAGTTTTTGTATACCTGAATTTATTAAATCCTCGTATATCTTATTAACACCGTCAATAATAAATATCGATTGGGTTAATGCCCCGGCCTTTAACGTGTGCAAAGATACAATTCTCAAATTATTGTATTCAAGGTAATGAACCCTTTCCCCGAAAGGGTGTATAAGTAATAGATCGACGACTACTTCGGCGCTTGCAATTTTTGGTATAACTACGCTGTTTTTTAATATCCGGTAAACAGATGGTTCGTAAACACGCTTTGTCGTGCCGGTCTTAATATCTGCTAAAAATAACTGACGGGGATGAAAGTGCGCATCATACAGCACCGGTCCGTCTACCGTTAAATGGTCGAACCCCAGCGTATAGTTGCTCCATAATGTTTTTGACGAAAGGGCATCTATCGCCAACAGGCCCTTGTGCGCCGGGCCTGTTTCCGACTGATAATTATGCAGCAGCAAAACGCCGTCAAACGCGGCCTCGATGCCGGTAAGCCATCTTTCGGGCGTAGTGAAATTTTTAAAATAAACCTCGCCGTTTACAAGATTTATCGCCGAAAAGGAAACCTGCTTTTCGGCGCTGTTTCTGATCTCGACAAATATGGTATCACTAAGTTCGTCGATCTCCAACCGCCAGATGTCGCCTTCAAATTGTTCAATTATGTGCGGCTGAGTATTCATTTCGGCAAATATGGAGATAAAAAATTTCGGATTTTGGACCTTATTAAATTATGGGGGTACCTGGGTCCTATAAATCATCGGCCAGACCAATCTTACCATATAAATTTATAAATTTGGCCGCTGCAAAGCTATTAAACAGTAAATTCTATTTTATAATATATGAGTAAAGGGGTTGTAAGTAAGGAAGAAGATTATTCACAATGGTATAACGACCTGGTGATCAAAGCTGATATGGCCGAATATTCGCCGGTAAAAGGGTGCATGATCATCAAGCCTTACGGTTATTCTATCTGGGAAAAAATGCAGGCTGTGCTGGATGTAATGTTTAAAGAAACCGGTCACAGCAATGCCTATTTTCCGTTATTCATTCCGAAATCCTTTTTTTCAAAAGAAGCAAGCCACGTGGCTGGCTTTGCCAAGGAGTGCGCCGTGGTTACACATTACCGTTTAAAGAACGACGGCAATGGCAACATAGTTGTCGATGAGGATGCCAAGCTGGAGGAAGAATTGATCGTCCGGCCAACGTCCGAAACGATAATCTGGAACACTTACAAAGGCTGGATACAATCCTATCGCGACCTGCCGATCCTGGTTAACCAGTGGGCAAACGTGGTGCGCTGGGAAATGCGCACCCGCATGTTTTTACGTACCACCGAGTTTTTATGGCAGGAGGGGCACACCGCCCACGCAACTGCCGAAGAAGCTATTGCCGAAACAGAGCAAATGCTGAACGTTTATGCCGATTTTGTTGAGAACTGGCTGGCGCTGCCCGTTATCCGCGGCCGCAAAACGCCAAATGAACGTTTCGCCGGGGCATTGGATACTTATTGTATAGAAGCGCTTATGCAGGACGGAAAAGCACTGCAGGCAGGCACTTCTCATTTTTTGGGTCAGAACTTTGCTAAGGCGTTTGATGTGAAATTCACCAATAAAGAAAACAAGCTGGATTATGTTTGGGCGACCTCGTGGGGCGTATCCACCAGGTTGATCGGGGCGCTTATTATGGCCCACTCGGACGATGCCGGTTTGGTATTGCCGCCAAAATTGGCCCCGATACAAGTTGTTATTGTACCTATTTACAAGCACGAAGAGGAACTGGAAAACATTTCGGCTTTTGTAAAAGAGTTGGGTAAAGAATTGAAGAGTAAAAACATTTCCTTCAAATTTGATAACAGGGATACCCACCGCCCGGGAGCCAAATTTGCCGAATATGAGTTAAAGGGCATTCCATTGCGCGTAGCAATCGGCAGCCGCGATATGCAAAACGGGACTGTTGAACTGGCGCGTCGTGATACCAAAACAAAGGAGACTGTTGGCCAGGAAGGTTTGACTGCCAGGATCGAAGGATTGCTTGAGGAAATTCAAACCAACATCTATAAAAAAGCATTAAAATTTAAAACAGAGAATACAACTGAGGTTGATACTTACGACGAGTTTAAACGGATGCTGGATGAGCAGCCCGGCTTTTTATCGGCACACTGGGATGGCACGCCCGAAACAGAGCAGCAGATAAAAGATGAGACCAAAGCCACCATCCGCTGCATACCTTTAAACAACAAGCAGGAAACAGGCAAATGCATTTTAACCGGCAAGCCATCAACCCAACGGGTAATATTTGCGAGGGCGTATTAATTGTTGAAAGGTTAAAATGTTTTAAAGTTGGAATGTTGAGATATTACATATATTAAACACCCTTACAATAGCAAAACAACCTTACAACGTTCAACATTATAACATTACAACATTCACACAATGAAATTCGCAACAAAAGCAATACACGCGGGGCAGGAACCTGACCCAACTACCGGGGCGGTGATGACACCGATATACCAAACCTCCACCTACTGGCAGCGTTCGCCGGGAGATAATAAAGGTTACGAATATTCCCGCGGGACAAACCCCACCCGTAAGGCATTGGAAAATTGCCTGGCCGCACTCGAGAACGCGCAATTTGGCCTGGCCTTTTCAAGCGGCATGGGCGCTACTGATGCCGTGATGAAATTGCTGCTGCCCGGTGATGAGGTGATCACCGGCAACGATCTTTATGGCGGATCTTACCGCATGTTCACAAAAATATTTGCCAACTACGGGATCAAGTTTCACTTCCTCGATTTGTCTAACCCGGCTATCGTCAGCGAGTATGTAAACGAAAACACCAAACTCATCTGGATCGAAACGCCGACCAATCCGACCATGCAGATCGTTGATATAGAGGCCATAGCTAAGATCAGCAAAGAGAAAAATATCCTGTTGGCGGTTGATAACACCTTTGCCTCGCCGTACCTGCAAAATCCGATCGACCTGGGCGCTGATATTGTGATGCACTCGGTAACCAAGTATATCGGCGGGCACTCGGATGTAGTGATGGGGGCATTGATGCTAAGCGACGAAGAACTGTATAAACGCCTTTGGTTTATTTACAACAGCTGTGGCGCCACGCCGGGGCCGATGGATAGCTTCCTGGTGCTGCGCGGTATAAAAACCCTGCACCTGCGCATGAAGGCCCATTGCGAGAACGGTCGCAAAGTGGCTGAGTTTCTAAAGAAACACCCCAAAATTGACAAAATATACTGGCCGGGATTTACCGATCACCCCAACCATGCTGTTGCCAAAAAACAAATGCGCGATTTCGGCGGCATGATCTCAGTCACTTTAAAAGACGCCGGGTTGGTAGAGACCTTCCGGATCGTGTCATCCTTTAAAGTATTTTCACTGGCCGAATCATTGGGCGGCGTTGAATCATTGGTCAACCATCCCGTTACCATGACCCATGCTTCCATACCAAAAGCCGAAAGGGATAATGCCGGTGTTGTTGATAATTTGATCCGCCTGAGCGTAGGGGTAGAGGATATCGACGACCTGCTGGAAGATATCGAACAGGCACTGGCTTAATAAAATCGCGCTATCGCCTTAAGAAGCAAGTCCGGAGTTTATTTTGGGTGTTCGCTTTGTTATGGAGACGAACGCCCCGAACATGCCCGAACACCCCCGAACACTGACAATAAGATGTCACCAACATTTTCGCCGGTTGGGTTAAGAGCCTTATATTCATTCGAAATAAATCCATGCAAATAACTGATCTCAAAGCTTTCCTTGATAGTAAGGTGAACCAATATAACCGGCCCGATTTTATCAAAAACGACCCGGTATCCATCCCGCATCGCTTCAGCAGGCAGCAGGATATCGAGATCATGGGGTTATGGGCCGCAGTGCTGGCCTGGGGGCAGCGCGTAACCATCATCAACAAATGCAATGAACTCATCACCCTGATGGACGACGCGCCTTACGATTTCATTACCAACCACCGCGAAGCCGACCTCAAAAAGCTGCTCCATTTTAAGCACCGCACCTTTAACGATGTCGACACCCTGTATTTCATCGCCTTCTTCCGCTATCACTATGCAAACCACCAGTCGTTAGAATCGGCCTTCATTCCCCCCTTTGTCATGCTGAGCGGCAGCGAAGCATCTTCTCCGCCCAACAAATCAACGCGCGACAAATCAAAAACCGAGACAACAGAAAGCAAGGGTGTCATCCTGAGGCCCTCGAAGGACGAGCGTAAAGGCCCCGGAAATACCCCCGAGCCCATCGAAAAATACCTCAATCATTTCCGCGAGTACTTTTTCTCCCTGCCCGATTATCCGCGCCGCACCAAAAAACACATCTCCTCGCCATCGCAAAAGTCAACCTGCAAGCGGCTGAACATGTTTTTACGCTGGATGGTACGAAAAGACGACTGCGGCGTAGATTTCGGCATATGGAACCATATCAAACCCTCAGAGTTGATCATCCCATGTGACCTCCACGTCGACCGTGTGGCCCGCAAACTCAACCTCATCACCCGCAAGCAAACCGACTGGCAAACCGCCGTCGAGCTAACCCAACGCCTCCGCGAATTTGACCCCGTCGACCCGGTAAAATATGATTTTGCGCTGTTTGGGCTGGGAATAGAGGAGAAATTTTAGCCGCCCTCGTCATTGCGAGCGTAGCGCGGCAATCGCATGCTATACAGAGTGACCAATGCAGGTCGAACGATTACAACCACTCACCCAATCAACCCAATCAACCCAATCAACTCAATCAACCACCCACCAGCCTACGCTTCCTCCTTAAAATACACCTTATAATAATTCAAATGCTTATCATCATCAAAACCCTTCTCTATCATCTCCTTATTACCGTGGATGTAGATATGGAAATTCTTATCCAGCTTTAATACGCTTTTATATACGCGCGACTGCTTTTTCACCGCGTTGTCCGATATCTCGAACGTGTCCGCGATCGGGCTGTCAAACTCCTGCTCGTACTGGCTCTTAAAGTTTTTGAACGACTCAATGGCCTGCGAGTTGCCGATCACCTCACCCGTAAACTCGTCCATATCAAACGTGTCCTTTTCCTTAAAATATTTCATCGAGCGGTTCAGCAGGTCAATTTTATCCGCTTTGCTCATCTCAAACTCATCGTCCAGCTTTTGGGTAACAAAGTTTTTATAGATGCCCAGCGTGTTGCTGGTTTGGTTAAAGCTGTCGTTGCGTATTCGCAGGTGCAAAAACTCGTCCTTCCAGTACACAGCTGCCTCCTGGCCGCTCCGGGCATGGTCGATCACAACCACCTTATAGCCGTTTTCCTTCTCGATATTAAATATCAGCACCCCTTTATCCAGTTTATTGATGTTGATGGCATTTTCCTCGTAATCCAGCCGGAAGCCGCCCTTATCGGGATACACTTTCAGGTAAGTTTCCTTGTTTTCCGATTTAAATATCCCTATCGCGTCAAGCAGGTTGCCTTCTATCTGCACCTGGCTAAAATACGCCACATACAGTTCGCCCGGTTTGATATTGGGATGATTGGATACCTTGTACAGGTATTTGGCTATCTGTTCCGATGTCTCATGAAATTTTTCTTTATCCGCAAATGCCTCGCTCACAAAATGATAAACCTCGTTCAGGTTAATATCGCTGCTGTGCGCCAGGTGGTACACCTCGTTGGCCTTCTCAAACGGCGTCAAAAAGTACTGCATCAGCAATTTGGGCATCAGGTCATCCTTAAGTACTAACGGCTCATCCGACAAAGCATACATTTCATTCTGCGACGGGTTACCCACATGATGCACCGAAATAATATCCAGAGCGGCTTCAAAAAAACTTACCATAATAGCCCCGAAAGTAAGGAAATATTGTCTGAACTGGGATTAAAGGATTTAAAGATTGTCAGGATTAACCCACCCGCCCTGCACGGCGACGAGCACTCACCCCGACGTGGCTTCGCTCGTCGACCCTCTCTGCCTGCGGCAAAGAGGGTGGAACTCAAAAAAATATTTTATTCTTCCCCTTACCCTCTTTACGGCCTGCCGTAGAGAGGGTCGACGAGCGCAGCGCAGTCGGGGTGAGTCACCTCTGCGCCATATATCCGCCTGGCAAATAATCCTTCCATCTTCAAATCCCACAAATCTTAGTCCTCACTTAGGCACCCTTCCCATTCGCGCATCCCCATGCGCAATCAGTTCGCAAACTTTGATCGCGGCCCCTTCAAAGTCTTCCGCATTATCCCGCAGCAGCAGCCAGTTCCCATGCCGTTCATCACCATCCAACACAAAAACGCCCAGCTCGGGAACATCGATTTTTAAACTTTCGTGATGTTTTTTGTCTGTAGCAACCCAAATTCCGTTCAGTTCCGGTTGATTAGCGCTCTTACGCAGTATCAGCATGATCCGTTTGCCCAGGTAGATGTAATGCATGCCGAACATTTTTTTTTACAGTTATTCCTGCCGGCAAGTAATCAAACACAAAATCAAAAGGTACAAGGCTGGCCATAATTAAAGATAGCAATAGTTCATGGTTGATAATAAAAACCTGGCCAAACTCCTAACTTATTTACCGAACTTTGCCGCTAGTCCATAGACCATAGCCATAAAAATTTCTGCTATGAACCATGGACTATCGACCATGGACAAAATGACCAATGACCAAACAATAGTCGCCCTTGCAACGCCAAACGGTACCGGTGCTATCGGCGTGATCCGCCTTTCGGGGCCGGAGGCCATAACTATTGCCAACAGCGTGTTCAGCGGGAAGGACCTCACCAAACAAGCGTCGCATACTATTCATTTCGGCAACGTTGTAGATGGCGATTTAGTTTTAGACGAAGTACTCATGTCGCTATTTATCGCGCCGCGGTCGTACACGCGCGAAAACGTGGTCGAGATATCCTGTCATGGTTCGGCGTATATCATTGAATCCATTATAAAGCTGCTGATAAAAAACGGCGCCCGGTCGGCAAAGGCGGGCGAGTTTACCTTGCGGGCATTCTTAAACGGTCAGCTCGACCTTTCGCAGGCCGAAGCCGTGGCCGATCTTATCGCTTCCAATTCAAAGGCATCGCAGCAGGTAGCCATGCAGCAGCTGCGCGGCGGGTTCAGCAGCCAGTTGCAATCCCTGCGCGACCAGCTCGTTCAGTTTGCCTCGTTAATTGAGCTGGAGCTTGATTTTGCCGAAGAAGACGTAGAATTTGCCAATCGCGCCCAGCTAAAAAAACTAACGCACGAGATCATTGGCGTTATCGGTAATCTCATCCGGTCATTCGAGCTGGGTAACGCCATCAAGCAGGGCGTAAACACTGTCATCGCCGGGAGGCCCAACGCGGGCAAGTCGACCCTGTTGAATGCCTTGCTGAACGAGGAACGCGCCATTGTAAGCCACATCCCCGGCACCACCCGCGACACGATAGAAGAAGTGCTCAATATCAATGGCATAAACTTCCGGCTCATCGACACCGCCGGCATCCGCGAAGCCACCGATGCCATCGAGCGGATAGGGGTAGAGCGCACCATGGAAAAGATCAGCCAGTCGGCCCTGCTGGTTTATGTTTTTGATGCGACAGAAATTACGGCAGAGGAATTAAAGCAGGACTTGGAAAACCTCCAAAAACCGGGGATAACCATTTTACCGGTGGCCAACAAGATCGATTTATTGAATTCAAACGACCCTAATTCAGACTCCCGACTTCCGACTCCCGACTATCTAAATATTTCTGCAAAGGAAAAACTACACATCGACGACCTGAAAAACAACATATACACCGCAGCCATAAAAGACCAGCTCACCGGCGACGAAACCCTCGTCACCAATATCCGCCACCTGGAGGCGCTGCAAAAAACCGAAGAAGCCCTTATCCGCGTGCAAAACGGCATTGACACTGTTACTTCCGACTTCCTGTCCATGGACATCAAACAGGCCCTGCACTACCTCGGCGAGATCACTGGTGCGGTTACTACGGACGACCTGCTGGAAAATATCTTTAGTAAGTTTTGTATCGGGAAGTGATGAAAAATTATGAGTTCTGCATCGAATGAATAATTTTTTAGCTTAGCCGCGTTTAAGAACCGCTTTATGCCACCCGAAGTTTCGATCATACCCTTTTGATTATGTATATGATTGTTACCTGGTAAATCAACAATTCAAACGTTTTATTGTTAAATCGGCGTTGCGTTATGATAAATACATTTACGTTAAACATAAATACAGTTCTATTATCTACTAATATGGTTATAAAAACAAGCAAGTGCACAAAGCTGATCAATGCGTTATTTGTTTTACAAATACTAATAACTGTACCCTTTTCGGGTAAAGTTTTTGGGCAGCAGATAAAAACAACAGAGCAGCCAAAAACCCCGGAGCAAACAAAAACCGTTGCACAGGTTAAGGTCCAGGCGGCGCAGGTCAATAACTTTGTTCAGCGCTTTGATGATAAATTTCTGATCAATATGGCGTTGCAGCGTGGTGATGCCGAAACCAAAAAAATGCTGTTTTTATCCAACTCGCTGGGATATGTGGCCTATGGCATACCGGCCGCGTTATTTATAGATGGTGTTGCAAGCCACGATATGCAAATGCGTCAGAACGCCTTATATATAGGCAGCAGCGCCGCTATAACTTTGGGCTTTACCGTGCTGATGAAAACTGTATTTAAGCGCCGCCGGCCATTTGTGCAAAATTTAAAGATCGTAGCAGTTTATAATGCTGGCAGCACATCGTTTCCATCAGGGCATACGTCAACAGCATTTTCGGTGGCAACGGCATTGTCAAGGTCTTATCCAAAATGGTATATAGTAGTTCCGGCGTATTTATGGGCGGGTTCGGTAGGATACTCTCGTATGTATTTGGGCGTGCATTATCCCAGCGATGTTTTTGGCGGTGCACTATTAGGCACCACCACCTCGTGGCTGTTAAGGCCGGATATTAAATAAGTACACATAAAAATTCAAGAGGTTCTAAATGGGCCAAATTTAGCCAAACCACCCAATAATATTTCCAAATTTTTCAAACAAATTTTTATCACATCTGTAATAAAAATATAACTACGTCTTAATTAATTTAACTGCATTCTTTACTATTGCCCTTCCGGGGAAATATCCGCCGGTGTTATACCTGCGGTTGGTACAATATATTCAGATCAAATAAGCCGATACAGGTCACCATAAAAGCTCATCAAAGTAATAGTCCAAGCCGAAACGGCCTTGTCATTTTGGCGACGTCTGTAATTTCCGTCAACCGATTTGTAATTAACCCAATGTCTAACCATAAATCGCTCCATTATGTTAAACCAACAATTACAAAACTGCATTGAAGCATGTAATGCTTGTGCAGCCGCCTGCAGCCGTTGTGCAACCTTATGTTTAAAAGAGCCAAGCGTAAAACTGCTCAGCAAATGCATCCAGTTAAACCTGGAATGTGCAGCCTTATGCCGTTCAACTGCCGAATTGCTATGCCTGGAAAGTAAGCTAAGCGATGAGCTTTGCCGGATGTGTGTTGATGTGTGCAATGCCTGTGCCGACGAATGCGAAAAGCATGGTAAAAACGGCATGGAACACTGTATGGAATGTGCGATAGTTTGCCGCACCTGCGCCGAAACCTGCGAGCAGCTGGCTACTGTTTAAACCAATCAAGGCGCGCCCCCGCCATACGGGTATGGGCGCGCTGGCTACCAACCCCTGCGCACGGCCAGTCTTTCTGGTGGCGTCCATCTAGCAGGCTGTATAAAACCATGCCCGATGTGAATATCATTCCCGGATACGACGCCTTTATTTTTCCCGAAATTTCCGGCGGTCCCGAACGGCGTAGCGGAAATCAGGTAAGCACTACCTGGCTCATTGATTAAGTGACGTTATTGTTTTAACTTTACTTATCTCTTGGCTGATGATGATCAGTTAACTGTATGCTGTTTCTCAATAAACATTTTAACCATACGGAAATGAAAATCAAAAAAAAGCTTCTTTTAGGCTTCGGCCTATTGTTTGTGGTGGTGCTGGTTTTTGGCGGTGTCGCCTTATATTATATCGAAGTGATCTCAGAAACGTCGAATATGACGTTAAAGAATAATTACGAGACATTGACATTTACGCGCGAAATGCGCTCAGTTTTGGATGAAAATGATCTGCCGCTCAATACGCAGGCATCCCAAACATTTGACAATGCACTTAAAAAGCAGGAAAATAATATAACAGAACGGGGTGAAAGAGAGGCAACAGCTGGGGTGAGGCAGGCATTTACCCTGCTCACTGATGCCGGGCAAAATTTGGCAAAAAAACAAGCAGCCGAAAGGAATATCCGGTCACTATTAAAAACGATCGATGGGTTAAATATGCGGGCTATTGTCGTGAAAAATGATGCCACGCATAAAACCGTAAATGATGCCACCCTTTACCTTGGCGGGATGGTATTTATTACCTTTTTAATTCTTTTTATTTTGATTTTAAATTTTCCCGCCTTTATCATTAACCCGCTTAATGATTTTAAGGATGCGCTGCACGAGGTCAGTAAAAAAAATTATGATACCCGGCTAAATTTTAAAACAAGCGAAGAGTTTGCCGTATTGGCAAGTGAATTTAATACGATGGCCGACAAGCTCGACGAACGGGAAACCGCCGACCTGACCAGGATCATGTCGGACGAGATCCGCATAAAGACGTTGATCGAGGAAATGCCCGAGGTGGTGATCGGGTTAAATGAAAAGCAGGAGGTTTTATTTTTGAACACGCCAGCAGCTAAAATTTTAAATATCAGCGATAAGCATATCACAGGCAATGCGGTGCACGAGCTGGTAAAAAATAATACGCTGCTGAAAATGATAATCGATAACAAGGACACAGCAAAACCATTAAAAGTTCCCCAAAACGAACAGGTGTCCTATTTCCGGCAAAAGAATTTTGAAATTGTGGCGCCAAATTTAAAACTCCAGTCGCAGGGCGTCCTTCAGTTTGCCGGGTATCCTGCCGGGATGATCTATATTTTGAAGCAGGTAACGGCACATGATAAAGTAATTCCGGGCAGTTAAATACGGCCTGTGATAAACTTAACTGCTTAACGGCAATAGTTCCGGTACGTTATCAAGGCGCGACCATCGATAAACTAACCGTCTGTCCGCCTTGCCTTATTGCTATTACCTGGTTATTCTTTGAAAGCACTATCGTTAAAGCGGCACCGTTGGTTGTATCAACATATTCCGAACTGATTGAAATAGTAAGGCCTTTGCCAATAGTCAGATCGCTTTCAAAAGACGGGCCTGTGAACATACGCCTGGGCACCCCTGCATTATATACATCTACCAGTTTTGTAGAATTATAATTAGTGGCAATTACAGCAAAATGAAAAGTCTCTTGTGGATGGTCATTTTTCTTGAGGCATCCCGTTAATATAAATGGTAACGCTATGATAAGGAGTACTTTTTTCATAGGAAGTAAAAATAAAACAACTTATTGTTTTTGCAAGTGTGCGGATCGGGTTTAGCTCCAATTTTATTCTCCCGGCTCATCATATTTCTTTCCGGTAACGTTTTTTACAAAAAATACGAAAGTATTTTTCTTTTTTATAAAACACTGTGTAGCCAATTAAGTACAACGATAAGGGATAATCGATATTTTATATATAATTAATATGCCATTTTAAATCAGTCCGTTACACTTTTTTAACTAGTTGTCATTTGGCAAATCTTTTGATTACGTCGGTGTAGTCAATTTTAAACGGGCACTTTGTCAACAATTCAACTATGAAAAAACATTACTTTCACGCAGCTTCTGTTCTGTTTTTGTTTGTCCTTATCGCCTCCTGCCGTAAGGAAAGCGTCAATAACAATCAATCAACAAATTTTGGATCATCACGCGCCACCCGCAGTTATTCGAGCGACCAGGTCAGGAATTATTTTACACTGATGTGTACGATAACAAAAAACACAAAAGGCTTTTTCCCTACGCAGGCGGCCCGGGCATACGGATATGTGGGCATAGCAGCCTACGAGGCTGTTGTAAACGGCATCCCCGGTGCGCTCAGCCTTTCCGGTCAGCTTAACGGAATAAGCGGCGTACCAAAACCAGCGGCTAATGTGGAGTATAACTGGGCAATCAGTTCAAATGCGGCTATTGCCGATATGATGCGCGATATGTTTGATGTAAACCTTACCGCGGCCAACCGCGCAACCATCGATAGTACCGAAACGGCAAACCTGGCTGCCTTATCCGCAGGCGTTAGCGCAGATGTAGTAAACAGGTCTGTACAATACGGCAAAGCAGTTACCGCCGCCATTTACCAGTCCTCAAAGTCCGATGGCGCACACCAGTCGTATTTAGACCCGTTCCAGTTGCCTTATACACTTCCTGCCGTGCCTTATTGCTGGGAGCCAACGAGCGCCTCGGCGCCCAACCCGGTGAGCCCGAAATGGGGCAGCAACAGGCCTTTTATTGCTGCGAATGTGTCAAATACCAATCCCGTGGCGCCAACAACCTATTCCACCGACCCCAATTCCAACTTTTATAAACTAGCGCTGGATGTATACCACCAGGTTAAAAATAATACTGCCGACCAGGTTGCGATAGTTAAATATTGGGCCGATGATCCTTTTAATACCTGTACGCCGGCCGGCCATACCTTTAACATCATGAACCAGTTATTAAAGGAAAATAACGCAACGCTCGAAAAGGCTTCGGTTGCTTATGCCAAACTTTCAATTGCCGAAAACGATGCCTTTATCAGCTGCTGGAAAGGTAAATACCAATATGTGCTGATCCGGCCCGTAACTTATATTCAAAAGAATATCGACGCCAATTTTAAAACAGTTATCGGCACGCCGCCGTTCCCCGCATATACCAGCGGGCATTCATACGAATCAGGCGCAGGTACGATGATCTTTTCGGCTTTGTTTACCGACGGCAGCGGAAAATACGATTTTACCGATTACAGCCAGGTACAGTATGGATATTCAGCACGTCACTATGCTAATTTTAACGATATGGCACAGGAGTGTGCCGACTCGCGGTTTTACGGCGGCATCCACTATAATCCCGATAACACCGAGGGCTTACGTTTAGGCCGTATTATTGGCGACAATGTAAATAAAATGCTGGTTTGGCCGACAAATATTAAGTAAGCTATGATGAAGTACATTTTATTCATTCTGCTTTTGGCCGCGGTATGTTCGTGCAGCACGACACCGCCCGCAGGGATAAACCATGCAAAGCTTGAGCAATTGGCCGACCGTTCGTGCCGGGCAACGGTTATACGGCAGCAGCGGTATGCACTGGCGGACAGCATCCGTTTTACACAGGACTCACTGGCAAAAGCTAAGGGAAAGGCCGAATCACAGCGTTTGCAGGGCCGGCTGAATGGGTACCTCAAACAAAAAGGCATCTTATTAAAAACAAGCCTTACTCTTGCCGACACGATCAGGATGCAGCTCGATTCATTATTACCCTATACCGATAAGGCTGCACAAAAACGCTTTACCGCTTCGCTGGACAGCATTTTAAGATCAAAAGGATGTAATAAATAAAGAGTGTTTTTAAATATCGTTTAGCCGATAATAAAACATCCTTTATTTATCTTAGCCATGCCATGAGCTATAGCTTTTCACACCTGGACCCATCACTGTTCTCCCAATCCTTCACAACGCATTTCGTTGACACTGAGGTATTGACAGCCGGTGAGAAGGCATTGGTTGAAAAGGCCGGCGTACAAAGGCAGCGCCATTTCAGCACCGGCAGGTATTGCGCCCGGGAAGCATTGCGCCGCTTCGGCGTAAACAACGCCGAAATATTAATGGGCGAAGTCAAAGAACCGTTGTGGCCGGATGGGTTTGTAGGGTCAATAAGTCATTCGAAAAAACTGACAGGCGCAATAGTTGCCCGTGCCGGCGATATTGCCGCCATTGGCCTGGATATCGAAACCATTGGCGGGGTGGGCCGCGATATGTGGGATATGCTGTTTGTAGATTCCGAACAGGCTTTTCTGAATACCCTCGATGATGACGGGCAGTCATTATTTGCAACCCTCATGTTTTCCTTTAAGGAGGCATTTTATAAATTGCAGTACCCACTCACAAAACAATACCTTGATTTTAAGGAAGCAGTGCTCCAGTACGCCGGCGGTATTTTCACACTCCGCACCACTTCGGAATTCGATTACCATAAAATTCCTGTTGAACAGCTGGTTTTTAAATGGGACCGGTTTGACGACCAGGTTATCGGCGCATGCTATTTGCCGGTAAACCGGCCCAATTAATTTAATCATAAATTTTTCATGCTGATTTCATAGTAGGGTAATACTTTCACCGGGGCAATCATTCATTGCCCAAATAAATATCAGATAATATACCCCAATTTAAACAGCCAACCGGCCCTGTTAAAAGTGCCGGTTTTTTTGTGATTTAGTTTGGCTGTAATAGTTTAACGACATTAAACCGCTTAATCTATAAGAAAATTTTAAATAAGTATGATACAAAACCTTAATTTTCAGAAACTTTATACTATATTTGATTTACATCTTATCCGGATTTTCTGCCAATTCTCACACGCTCTTTAAAATCTATAAAATGTTTAACCCCGATCCTCATCATATCATTGCGATAGGCGCCTCTGCAGGCGGTATGGAAGAGATAAACACTTTTTTTGACCACACACCATTAGACGGCGTTTCGTATATTATAGTCCAGCATTTGTCATCTGATTTTAAGAGCCGGATGGTTGAATTGCTGGGACGGCACAGCAAACTTGTGGTTAAAGAGGCTGAAGAGGGGATGATTGTGATAAGTAACCAGGTTTACCTTATTCCGAATGATAAGCTAATGACCTTGAAGGGGAACAAATTGCATTTAACCGCGAAGGAAAGTGGCCATACAACGCATTTAACCGTTAATATACTTTTTAATTCGCTCGCTAAGGATTGCGGCAAAAAAGCGATCGGCATAATCCTGTCGGGCTTGGGTAACGATGGCACCGAAGGTATTTTAGCGATTAAAAAAGCCGGTGGTATGGTAATAGCCCGCAACCCCGAAACCTCAGTATTCAACGGGATGCCTTTAAGCGCCATAGCAACGGGCCTGGTTGATTTTGTGCTGGAGCCCGAATTAATGCCCGGCGCGATCGAGGATTATATACGCTATGGCGGTGAGGTTTTACCCGACAGCAGCGATGATGAAAAAAACATAAGGGCCATTGTTAGTTTAATGAAGGAAAGATCGCTGCACGATTTTTCGGACTACAAACTGGCTACAATATTACGGCGAACAAAGAGAAGGGCTGTACAGGGAAATTTCACATCGCTGGTAAATTACTATAATTTTTTAAAGGAAACACCTGACGAGGTGGAATCGCTCGCGAAAGATTTCCTGATAAGCGTCACCTCGTTCTTCAGGGATAAAGGAGCTTTTGACTTTATACAAAAAAATATATTGCCGGTTATCCTTAAAAAATTAGCGCCCGGCGAGGAGTTAAAAATGTGGGTGGCCGGATGCGCCACGGGTGAGGAAGCTTATTCATTAGCCATAGCTGTTTGCGAATTGCTGACGGATCAGTATAAAAATACTATAGTAAAAATATTTGCTACTGATATTGACAGTGTAGCCCTCGTGCAGGCCGGCAAAGGAGTGTATAATTCCGGTATTAAAAAAAATGTATCGCCCGAACGGCTTGAACGGCATTTTTTAAAGGAAGGCAGTAATTACCGTATCAAACCGGCTATACGCAAAATGGTGATCTTCGCGCAGCACGACCTGGTGAAAAACCCGCCCTACTGCAACATGCACTTTGTGAGTTGTCGTAACCTGCTGATTTATATGACGCCCATTTTGCAGAAAAAAATATTTGCAATGTTGCTTTTTGGGCTTAAAATGGATGGTTACTTGTTTTTAGGTTCGAGCGAAAACCCGGTGCCGATCATAAAGAACCTGGAGATAGTGGAAAAAAAATGGAAACTGTTTAAAAACCTCGAAGCCAAACGGTCTTTACGTTTTGATGCCTTCTCCTTGCCCGAACTCATCGACAATAAAAGAATGCCTTTAAGTATATCAAGGGAGGAGCCCTTTAAAAACACCATGCCAGCACTGTCCGAAACAATAAATGAAACGCTCGTCGCCGAAATTGGGGGATTGGTAGTATGCATCGATGAGAACAACAATGTTATAAAGTCATACGGCGATACGACAAAATATCTTCATCAGAAAAATTTCAATTCAAACCTTGCCGAACTTTTGCCGAAGCCGCTGGCCGTGGCATTTAGCACACTAAGCAGCAAAGCGTTAAAAACCAATCAAAGAACGTCCGTTACCGGGATAAAGATCAAGCAGGGGCAAACAATAATTAAGGTAAACCTCTGCGTAGCTCCTTTGCTGAAAAAAAAGGGCGAGCAAAAATTGTTATTGGTTACGTTTAACACGGATAAATGGGTTTCGCCGGCTCAGCGGGATGAGATCGTATTTAACGAAGCGGCTTATCACGACCTCTATGTCACCAATATAGAAATCGAACTAAAGGAACTTAAGGAAAAACTTAACTCGGCCTACGAGCAGTTGGATGCCTCCAACGAGAACATGCAGTCGTTTAATGAAGAGCTGATCTCGGCAAACGAAGAAATGCAGAGCACTAACGAAGAAATGCAATCCGTAAATGAAGAACTGGATACCATTAACTCGGATTACCAGTTAAAAAATAAAGAACTGCAGGAAATTAACGATGACCTGAACAATTATTTCAGGAGCAACATTAACGGACAGTTATTTATTGACAATGATCTGAAGTTAATGCGCTTCTCGCCGGGCACGGTAAAGCAGATCAACCTGCTTGAAACGGATATAGGCCGCCCGCTAAGCAATATATCAACTAACATAAAATTTGAGACCATTATTGATGATATCAAAACCGTGCTTGAATCAGGCACAGTTATAACCAAAGAAATAGAGACCAATAACGGCAAATGGTACCAGATAATGACCATGCCTTACCTGCAGGCCGATAATAAACGAACCGGGGCCATTATTACGTTTAACGATATCACCGAGCTTAAAAGCACGCAGACGGAGCTTGATAAAAAAAATAACGCGCTTCTGAATATAAATGCCGACCTGGATAATTTTGTGCATACCGTTTCGCACGACCTTTTAGCGCCGCTGGGCAATATTGAAGTAAGTATTGATGTGATGAACCGCATGCAAAGCGTCCCCCCGGAACTGAATAAATTCTTAAAAATAATCAATACGTCTATTAAAAAATTCCGCACACTCATAAATGATATTGCCACCATCGGCAAGATAGAAGGCGATACAGAACTGGAACTGGTTGACATTGAGGAACAGATCGATAATATAGAATGGAGCCTGGAAGATAAGATCAAATTATCAGGCGCCGTTATTCTCAGGGACCTGGAGGTCAGCCACATCCCGTTCTCCAGGAAAAATCTAAGGAGTGTATTATACAACCTGATTTCAAATGGTATTAAATTTAAAGGCGACGACCCCCCGGTAGTTAATATCCGTACCCAACGGAATGGGAACAACACCGTTATCCTATCTGTAAGGGATAATGGAATGGGGATGCCAAAAGAAGGCATTGATAAAATTTTCAACCTCTATGGCAGGCTTCACCATGAAATAGAAGGTAATGGGATAGGCTTGTACCTCGCCAAAAAAATAATTGTAGCCGCCGGCGGTAATATTAATGTGGAAAGCGAGCCCGGCAAAGGCAGCAAGTTCATCATACATCTTAAAGCTGATCCCAAACAGCTCGTTTCAGAAACTTCGTTAAATTAAGACGGGATAAATTGCCTCTTTTGAAAAAAGTGTCGGTTCTTTATGAATTTTGCCCAGGTTTTATCAAAGTCATCTTATTCACAACCTGAAGTTGTAATGAATTTCTTTAAAAAAGCTTCGTTTTTGCGGCTCAAAGTCATCTTATTTAATAAATAAGATAATTTATAAATATTTACGATAAGATTACTCCGTTTAAAGAAAATTGGTTAAATATTTGATATACTATTCATACAACTCTGTCGGAGTTTCTAACGCCCTAAAATTAAGAAGATGTATGATGATAAGTATACTGTTGG
Source organism: Mucilaginibacter sp. (assembly GCA_035568395.1). Lineage (GTDB taxonomy): Bacteria > Bacteroidota > Bacteroidia > Sphingobacteriales > Sphingobacteriaceae > Mucilaginibacter. The sequence continues at coordinate 835,536 of DATMOF010000002.1, forward strand.
CCCGGAGGGAGAATTAAAACAGCTCAGGGAAAAATTGGCGTCTATTTGTACCCAGCAAAATTCCCCGGTTGGATGTGCAAATGCTGTTAACGAAGGGATAGTTTCCATGGGGATGTCTATCCATAACGCTGAATCCGGTTGCGGTCGTCCTGCTCAGAAAAAAAATAGGGGGTTGCGGAAAGTTGATGACGACTTAACCAATTATTTAAGGAGCAACATTCACGTACAATTGTTTATTGACGACAATCTTCGGCTAACACGGTTTTCGCAGGGTGCCGTGCAGCAGATCAACCTGCAAGAATCGGACATCGGCCGGCCTTTAGGCGACATATCTGCCAATATAAAATTCGAAACCATTACTGATGATATTAAGTCCATGCTTCAATCGGGCATAGTAATAACCAATGAGGTTGAAACCACTAACGGTAAATGGTATCAGGTTACGGCTATGCCATACCTGCTGTCGGATAATTCACCGGCAGGTGCAGTTATCACATTTAACGACATTACCGAACTGAAGATAACTCAACTGGAACTTGATAAAAAGAACACAGTGCTTTCAAATTTAAATGCTGATCTTGATAATTTTGTTCATACCGTATCGCACGATCTTTTGGCGCCGTTGGCCAATATTGAAGGGAGCATTGATGTGATGAACCATATATATGTCATTGATCCCGCCCAAAGCAAATTTTTGGCGATCATCAATTCATCTGTTAAAAAATTCCGGGCGCTTATCAATGATATTTCCGTTATGGGAAAATTGGAAGGCGAAAGCATATTGCAGATGGTTGATATCGATGAGCAAATAGACAATGTAGAATGGAGCCTTGAAAATCAAATTAAATCATCGGGTGCTGTTATCATACGCGACCTCGAAGTTAAGGCTATACCTTTTTCAAGAAATAATTTAAGAAGCATATTATACAACCTGATCTCAAACGGCCTTAAGTTTAAGGATGGAGACCCGCCTGAGATCCATATCCATACCCGGCTGGACGGCGACAATACCGTACTCTCTGTCAGCGACAATGGAATTGGCATGTCGCCGGATAGCGTTGATAAAATATTTAACCTGTATGGCCGGCTCGATCACTCCATCGAAGGGCATGGTATCGGTTTATACCTGGTCAGAAAGATTGTTGTTGCCGCAGGCGGAACGATCCGGGTAGACAGCGAACCCGGGAAGGGGAGTACGTTTACCATAAAATTGAGCCGGGATAGCCAATTTCAGAAACTTCTTTAAATTGAGATTAAAATAATTTCAAATATTTTTCAACAATTACGTAATAATTACAAAAATTTCCCGTTATTGCATTGATTTGATAAATTATTGTTTGTGCAATAAGCATGCTGTTTCGGCAGGATAGCTTGTTTCCCTTTTAGTTTAAACGCTACATTTATTCCGATGAACAAGGAACAGCGGTTGAAGGTTGTAAAACAATTCGAGAAACTAAACCTCGAATATGATAAGGAGCTGAGGCATACAGTGTCCTTTGCAGCCAAAATATGCAATTCGCCTGTTGCTATGATCACCCTGCTTGATGAGGAAACACAATGGATAAAGGTAAAAAAGGGTATCACCATTGAACAAATTCCGGGCGACATTTCATTTTGCCGGCATGCCATCAAACACAATCACCTGTTTATTATAAACGATACGCACAAGGATGAGCGTTTTTGCAACCACCCCAATGTAACGGGCGGGCTGAAAACCCGGTTTTATGCTGCCGCGCCGCTTACTACCCGTGAAGGCCATAGGGTAGGGACGTTATGCATTATGGACATCCAACCCCACGAACTTTCCGATCAGCAAAAATTAACCTTAAAAATATTGGCCAAACACGCCATTGGCGTGATGGAACTGAAGCTCACACTTGATCAGCTGGATAAAACCTTTACCGATTTGCAGCAGGTAAAAGAAAACAAATCAAGAAATGACATCCGGTTACGGTCGATGTTTGAAAGCTTAACCGATTCTTATTTCCTGCTGGGAAAACACGGCGAGATCATTGATTTTAATCGCACGGCTTTTGATTTTGTTAACGCTAAATACACCAAAAAACTAGCTTACGGATGTAAAATGAATGATTTTTTACCCCCGGATTTCAGCGCCGACTTTAACCTGCATTACCGCCACGCCCTGAAAGGCGAAAAAACGGAGCTTGAACAGCCGGCCAATTATGGCGCCGTGGGTACAATATGGTGGGATTGTGCGTTTGAGCCGGTGCGAAACGACAAAGATGAGATCATTGGCGTATCCTATGTTGCCAGGAATATTACGGAACGGAAAGCAAGTGAGGAAAAGATCATGGTTCAAAACAGGCTGCTTTCTAAAATAGCCCAGATACAATCGCATGATTACCGCGGCCCGGTAGCTTCTATACTTGGTTTAATGAACCTGATCGAACTGGAAGACTATGTGGCCCCGAAGGAATATCTTTTGATGATGCAAACAGCCGTCAAAAATCTCGACGAAAAGATCCATGATGTGATAAATATCGTGAACGACCCCTTATTATCTATCCATTCTGCAAATTAATCTCTTTGTATTCCGTAAGTGAACGAAAAAACTATGTCATTGCGAGCGATAGCGTGGCAAACCCGTCGCTTGTTTACACTTTACATGCGACGAGATTGCTTTGTCGTTCCTCCCCGGAATGACAAAAGGTTTATGCTTTTATTTGACATAGCAGATTGTTATATGTTTAATTAACCCCAACTTGTTCATATGCATTGAAATATCCCAACTAAAAACCCTTAGCTTTATAACATAAAGTAAAATATGGCTGCAGCATCATTAAAAAGACAATCCGCATTGGTTACAGGCGCCGACAGTGGCATTGGTAAAGGCGTAGCACTGGCTTTAGCGCAAGCCGGGGCAAAGGTTATTATTAATCATGTGGATGCCCACGAAGTGGCCGAGCAAACGGTGAACGAAATTACCGCAGCAGGAGGGGAGGCTTATGCCATTCATGCAGATATCAGCAACGAGGATGAAGTAAAAGCCATGTTTGCCGAAATGTTTAAGCAGTACGGCACGATAGATATACTGGTGAACAATGCCGGCCTGCAAAAAGATTCGCGGTTTGTGGATATGACGCTCGACCAATGGAACACCGTTATCAGCGTCAACCTTACGGGCCAGTTTCTTTGCTCGCGCGAAGCCGCAAAAGAATTTATACGCCGCGGTGTGATAGCAGACCGCAGCCGTGCCGCCGGAAAGATAATTTGCATGAGCAGCGTGCACGAGGTGATACCCTGGGCCGGCCACGTCAACTATGCCGCAAGCAAAGGCGGCATCAGCATGTTTATGAAGAGCATAGCCCAGGAACTGGCGCCGCATAAGATCCGTGTGGTTGGAATTGGCCCCGGCGCCATCCAAACACCTATTAATACGTCGGCCTGGGATACCCCCGAAGCTTTGCAGAAGTTGCTTACGCTGATTCCGTACAACCGGATAGGCCAGCCCGAAGACATAGGCAAGCTGGCCGCATGGCTCGCATCAGACGATGCTGATTACATTACAGGTACCACCATATTTATGGACGGCGGCATGACCCTGTACCCAGGTTTCGCAGATAACGGCTGATACGGCAACCCTTCCGCCTCCATAAATTCTTACAACCTGCAACTTCAACAACTCTTACAACCTCCCACAACCAAAATCATGTAAATTTTATGTTATGTAAAGGTAAAAAACACGTTACAGGCCATATTTAAGCACTTTTTGTGCTGTTTTTGGATTGCCATATTGTAAAAAATACACTAAGTAGGTTGTCAAAATTTAAATTTAGCACCCAAAATGCCTTGTAATTATGAAATATTTATAAAAGTTAAATTTAATTGCGAAGTTTAATAATTATCGTATACTTTTGTTGAGGATTTATAATTAAAAACAACTATGAAAAAGATATTTTTAACATTTGCAACCGCTGCTTTGTTCAGCGTTACTGCTTTTGCCGCCGGGGGTGGTAAAAAAGGTACAGAAACTACAACTGCTACTGCTTCTTATGCTGTTACCCAGGCGTTCAACGCTGATTTCAATGGCGCTAAAAATGTAGTTTGGACTATAGACAAAAATTGCCAGAAAGCCGATTTCGTTATCGATGGCGTTAAGAAAACCGCGTTTTATAACTTAGCGGGAGATTTCTTAGGTACCACCCAGGTCGTGGCTTATAATGCTATCCCTGCAAAATCACAAAAGCTGATAGCTGATGCTTATAAAGGTTATATTGCTGCAGGCGTTATCGTATACCAGGCAAATACAGCAATCAACGACAATATCGACCCTACATCTTACTTTGTTGATTTGAAAAGCGAAAATCACGAAGTTTTGGTTCGTGTAAACCAAAACGGTGGTGCCGAATTCTTTTCGCAGGTAAAATAATTAAGAAACTACGTTTAAAAGCCGTTTGTCAGTTGACAAACGGCTTTTTTTTTGGCTATTCCGGCTCTTTCTAAATCTTCGTGCGCTTTAGCGATGGCACAAGCCGAATGTGTTTGAATTTATGCGAAAATAGTATGTGATGCTAATCAAAGTCCTCTCCTTTGAAGAGGATTTAAGTGAGGTATGTAATGTCTACGTAATTAGTAGGATAATTTTCAATAATCGCTTGATTTTTACAACAATCAAAGTACCTTAGTATATTATTTACGATTAAATTTAATTAGACATGAGTTTACGGTTAGGGGATATGGCCCCAAATTTCAAAGCGAAAACATCCGACGGCGAGATCGACTTTTATGAATACCTTGGCAATAGCTGGGGCGTATTATTTTCGCATCCCGCTGATTATACACCGGTATGTACCACCGAATTGGGCCGCACCGCCTCTTTAAAAAGCGAATTCGACAAACGCAATGTAAAAGTGATCGCTTTAAGTGTCGATTCGGTTGAATCGCATAAGGGATGGATAAATGATATTAACGAAACACAGGGCGTTGAAGTGAATTTCCCGCTTATCGGCGATGAAAACCGCGAAATAGCGCTGGCTTATGATATGATCCATCCCAATGCATCGCTTACAGCAACTGTAAGGTCGCTGTTTATTATAGCACCCGATAAAACCATAAAGCTGATGATCACTTATCCGGCATCAACCGGCAGAAACTTCCAGGAGATATTACGCGTGATCGATTCATTGCAGTTAACAGCCAATTACAGCGTTGCTACCCCGGCCGACTGGAAGGACGGGGAAGACGTGGTAGTTGTACCGGCGATCAAAACTGAAGACATTCCGGCAAAATTTCCAAAGGGTTTTAGGCAGGTTAAACCATATTTACGGATGACGCCGCAACCGAATAAATAATTTTATTTGGTTATTAATAATTTTATATATTTGAAAAGATTGGTTTTTTGTATCCATTCCGATTATATGACCATACTATCAGTTTTGGGTATAGTTTTTTAATCTTAACACAATTTTTTAATACACAATTATTATTATTTATGAAAACTGGAAAAGTAAAATGGTTTAACACACAAAAAGGTTATGGTTTTATTGTCACCGACGATGGTAAAGATCTTTTTGTACACTTTAAAGATGTGCAAGGCGGCGTAAATGCCATTAAAGATAACGATGACGTTACATACGAGGTAGAAGAGGGAAGAAAAGGTTTGCAGGCAGTGAATGTAAAAAAAGCATAATTACTAATTTGTCAATTAGGGAACCTCTGTACGACAGGGGTTTTTTTTTGAGAGAATTTTCCCCGTAGAGAACGCAATACATTGCGTCTCTACAGTTTCAATTTTGAAATTAAAATTTAAATTTGCCGGCAGCCAAACCAATAATTATGACTGATGCCCTATCGGCTAAAGCCCAAAGAAACGTTGTCTTTTTAGTACTCGTTGCCTCGCTGGGCTACTTTGTTGATATATACGATCTTTTAATTTTCCTGATCGTCAGGAAAGAAAGCCTGCTCGGGATAGGGGTAAAGCCTGCCGATGTGCTGCCTACAGGCTTAAGTATTATTAACTGGCAAATGTTTGGTTTGCTGCTGGGTGGCATACTGTGGGGCGTACTGGGTGATAAGCTGGGCCGGATAAAAGTGCTTTTCGGTTCTATCGCGCTGTATTCATTAGCCAATTTTGCCAACGGCCTGGTGCACGATCCTGTTACCTATGCGATTATCCGCTTTGTTGCCGGCATCGGCCTTGCCGGCGAACTGGGAGCCGGTATCACCCTGGTAACCGAAACCTTAAGTAAGGAAAAGCGTGGTTACGGAACAATGATAGTGGCTGCGCTGGGGCTTTTTGGCGCTGTGGCTGCTGCGATAGTTTCCAAATATGGCTGGCGCAACGCCTATTTTGTAGGCGGTGGGTTGGGCATCGTATTGCTTGCCTTGCGGATAGGCACTTTTGAGTCGGGTATGTTTAAAAACATTGAACGGACAAATGTGACAAAGGGTAATTTCCTTATCCTGTTCAACAATTGGCAGCGTTTTAAAAAATATTTGTACTGCATTTTGATCGGGGCGCCGCTTTGGTACGTTGTGGGAGTGTTGATCTCCCTGCAGCCCGAATTTGGCGTTGCCCTTCACTCAACCGAAAAATTAAGCGCCGGCACCGGCATTTTATGGTGTTATGTTGGTATAGCCATAGGCGGCATGGGAGCCGGGGTAATATCGCAGATATTCAGATCAAGGAAATTAGCCATGTATATATTCCTGACTTTGTCGGCAATCAGCGTGATCGTTTATTTAAATGCTACCGGCCTCACCAGCAAGGGATTTTTGTGGATATGCCTCTTTATGGGTTTTTCGGTGGGTTATTGGACTACTTTTATTACCATAGCGGCCGAGCAATTCGGCACAAATATCCGGTCAACCGTTGCAACGACCGTCCCAAATTTTGTTCGGGGTTCGCTTATTCCTATAAACCTGGCGTTTGGCGCATTAAAAGTTCATTATGGGATGATTACCAGCGGCTATATCATGATGGCCATCCTTACCATACTGGCACTGTTTGCTGTTAGCCAGTTAAAGGAAACCTTTGGCAAGGACCTGGATTACGTGGAGGTGTCGTAGAGACGCAATGCATTGCGTCTCTAACTACCCACCAATCAATATTATCAATTAACTTTGCCCCGATGATAAATAAGGATCAGATCGCTGCAGACTATAAGCTGATACAGGATGAAATTTGCACCACACTGGAGCAGCTCGATGGCAAAGCCAAATTCGAGGAGGAACTGTGGGAGCGTGACGGCGGCGGTGGCGGCCGCACCCGGATCATTCAAAATGGGAATATATTTGAAAAGGGCGGTGTTAACTTCTCAGCCGTACACGGGCAGCTACCCGAAACGGTAAAAAAGGCGCTAAAGATTGAACAGGACGATTTTTTTGCGGCAGGTATATCTATCGTGATCCATCCCAATCATCCGATGGTGCCCATTATTCACATGAACATCCGGTATTTTGAAATGCCTTCGTCGTTTATTCCGGGCCAGGAGCCTGTACGCTGGTTTGGCGGCGGCATCGACCTGACGCCCCATTATATTATAAAAGAGGATGCCCGGTATTTCCACGGTTATCTGAAATCTGTTTGTGATCAATACAATGCCGAATTTTACTCCCGCTTTAAATCATGGGCTGATGATTATTTTTTTATCAAACACCGCAACGAAACCCGCGGCATAGGCGGCATCTTTTATGATCGTTTAACCGCAACTGATGAGCTAAGCTGGGAAACGATCTTTGAATTTTCAAAAGCACTGGGCCGGTCGTTTATTCCTATTTACAGCGAGCTGGTAAAACGCAACAGCGATAAAAAATATACGGATGAACAACAGCTATGGCAGTACCAACGCCGCAGCCGCTATGCTGAGTTTAACCTGGTATACGATGCCGGCACAAAATTCGGCCTCGAAACAAACGGCCGCATTGAATCTATATTAATGAGCCTGCCGCCAACGGCCAAATGGCTGTATAATTACCAGCCCAAACCGGGCAGCGAAGAAGAGAAAACGTTATCTTTACTTAAAAAGGGTGTTAATTGGATATAAAAATAAAAACCATGTCATTGCGAGGAGTTTGCGCTGACGGTGGGCGGGGACGACTAAGCAATCTCGTCGCCATGCATATTCGCCGTGCATAACTACGAGTTTGCCACGCTACGCTCGCAATGACATGATGGTAATATTTATATGAAAAAACTAAGTATACTTTTTGCATCGCTATGCCTATACTCATTTGCCGCCCCGCCCGATCTCAAAGGCACCTGGCAGTTCGTGGGCGGTATCTACAATGGCAAAAGGGAAGGCGCCACGGTTGAATATGCTTTGCGCAGAAAATATAAAGCTGGCAGCTACGAAGCATTCGCGATCGAAAAAGGTTCGAAGCCTCAAAAATTCGAAGCCGGCAATTATGTAATAATAGGTGATACCTGCATCGACACCGAAACCTTTTGCAGCCAGCCCTCAAAGATCACCAATATACCCATCCATTATTTTTATACACTGAGGAATGATACATTGACCCTAAAAGGCACATTACCCACCGGGATGACTGTTGAGGAGTATTGGAAGAGGGTGAAATAGTTTAAAAGTCGTCTGGACTAAGATTTTCAGGATTGGCGGATTATTTGATTCCGGCACCTATTTAGGAAAATCCGAAACGACGAAGCCTTCTTGAACGCCTACGAAAACAAACAATTGTGAAAAATCGAACATCCGAAACGGCGAAGCCTTCTTGAACTCCTTAATAAAACAATCAAACAGCGAAAAATCCGAAATACCCCCATATTTCTTGCTGAAATTGGCACAATAAAATCATTAATTTTCATAACTTCGCAGGTCGTTTTAAAACCCTATTTAAACACGCAGCTAACGAGAAGAATCTACAACAAAAAATAAAAAATGGCCGACGAAACAGGAAACGGAAACATACCAGAAGACAGAATAATTTCGATAAATATTGATGAAGAAATGCGATCAGCTTACATTGATTATTCAATGTCGGTTATCGTATCCAGGGCGCTGCCCGATGTCCGCGACGGTTTGAAGCCCGTACATAGGCGGGTGTTGTATGGTATGCTCGACCTGGGCTTAAATAACAACAAACCATATAAAAAATCGGCCCGTATAGTGGGAGAGGTGCTGGGTAAATATCACCCGCACGGCGATAAGTCGGTTTACGATGCCATGGTACGTATGGCCCAGGAATGGAGCCTTCGTTATCCGATGGTGGAAGGTCAGGGAAACTACGGATCAATTGACGGTGACGAACCTGCGGCCATGCGATATACCGAAGCAAGGCTGGAGAAGATTGCCGAAGAGATGCTGGCCGATATCAATAAAGATACCATTGATTACCAGCTCAACTTTGACGACTCGTTACAGGAACCTACCGTTTTACCTGCAAAGTTTCCAAACTTATTGGTAAATGGTGCATCAGGTATTGCCGTGGGTATGGCCACCAATATGGCGCCGCACAATTTAACCGAGGTTATTAATGCGACGTTAGCGTTGATCGATAACCGCCAGATTGAGGTAACCGAGCTAATGAAACACATCAAAGGCCCGGATTTTCCGACAGGTGGTATCATATACGGCTTTGAAGGTGCCCGCGAAGCATTTGAAACAGGCAGAGGCCGTATAGTGATCAGATCAAGGGCCGAAATTGAAACTTATAACAATGACCGCGAGCGCATCATCGTTACCGAAGTGCCTTATCAAATTAATAAGGCGCTGATGATCGAACGTACTGCCGAACTGGTAAACGATAAAAAGCTGGAGGGCATCTCTGCCATTCGCGATGAATCAAACAGGGAAGGTATTCGTGTTGTATATGAAATAAAACGGGACGCTAATGCAGCTATCGTACTTAACAACTTATATAAGTACACCGCGCTGCAAACGTCGTTCAGCATAAATAACATTGCCCTGGTACATGGCAGGCCAATGCTGCTTAACCTGAAGGACCTGATCCATCATTTTGTTGAGCACAGGCACGAAGTGGTTGTGCGCCGTACCAAATTTGAACTTGCCGAGGCTCAAAAACGCGCACATATATTAGAAGGTTTGCTGATCGCTTTAGATCATCTTGATGAAGTGATCAAATTGATCCGTGCTTCAAATACGCCGGATGATGCACGCGAAGGTTTAATGGCCCAATTTGGCTTAACCGACATACAGGCACGGGCAATACTGGATATGACCCTGAGAAGGTTAACAGGCCTGGAGCGTGACAAGATCAAAGAGGAATACGCAGGCTTAATGAAGCTGATCGAGTACTTAAACTCTATTCTGAATGATGAAGGTTTGCGTATGCAGATTATCAAGGATGAGCTTGTCGAGATCAGGGATAAATACGGCGACGAGCGTAAAACCGAAATGGTGCATTCATCCGCAGAAATGCAAACCGAAGACTTTATCGAGGATGAGGACGTAGTAATTACCATTTCGCGCGAAGGCTATATCAAACGTACGCCGTTAACCGAATACCGCAGGCAGGGCAGGGGTGGCAAAGGGTCATTAGGCAGCAATAGCCGTGATGCCGACTTTATTGAGCACTTGCTTATCGCCTCTAACCATAATTATATGCTCTTCTTCACCGAATCAGGACAATGTTTCTGGCTCAGGGTGTTTGAAATTCCGGAAGGAACGCGGACGTCGAAAGGGCGCGCCATCCAGAATATTATTAATATCCCGAAAGAGGAGAATATTAAAGCATATATCAAGCTGATCAGCCTGAAGGATAAGGAATACCTCGAGAACAACTTTATAATTATGTGTACCCGCAAAGGTACCATCAAAAAAACCTCGCTCGAGGCTTACTCACGTCCGCGTGCAAATGGCATCAATGCCATCAATATTAACGAGGGTGATTCACTGCTCGAGGCAAACCTGACCAGCGGTACCAGCGAAATTGTAATGGCCTTAAAATCAGGCCGTGCCATTCGTTTTAACGAGTCGAAAGTACGGCCTATGGGACGTACGGCAACCGGCGTGCGGGGTATAACGCTTGATGATGACCAGGACGAAGTTGTTGGTATGATCAGTATTGACAACCCTGAAACCACCGTATTGGTAGTTTCTGAAAAAGGTTATGGCAAGCGTACCGATATCGACGATTACAGGGTAACCAACAGGGGAGGGAAAGGTGTAAAAACCCTCAACATTACTGATAAAACAGGAAAACTTGTTGCCATAAAAGGTGTTACTGATAAAGAAGACCTGATGATCATCAATAAATCGGGTATTATAATCAGGATCGCTATAAGTGAACTGCGCACAATGGGCAGGGCCACACAGGGCGTACGACTGATCACATTAAAAGAAAATGATGAGATTGCTTCAGTTGCAAAAATTGAGCACGATGACGAGGATGATCTGGAATTAGATGAAAATGCCGAAAACCCGGGTGCAGAACCAACTGAAGGCGATGAGCCGGCAGAGGATGAAGGCGAACCAAATGAATAATTATAAATGCAGGGCCGTAAAATTAAATTACTGGTTTTAATCGTGTTGTTCACTGCTTCATCAGCCTTCTGTCAAACAGAAGCGTTAAAGAGTGTGGTGAACAACCTTGCATTTTATAAACAAAAAAAGGATTTGAGATATTTGGCGAGCGCCAAAAAATCTGTTGATAGCCTGATCACTACCCATGCCGATTCAACCAATCTGCAAAAAATGGTATACCGTGCCATTGTCAATTCCAGTATTCTGTATATTGATTCATTAAATAAACTGAATCAACCGCCTGTGTTCTTTAACCAAACGGTTGAATTGGTTGATAAACTGGCTGCAAACAAAAAAATTTACCGGTATCAGCCCGAAATGGATTATGCCAAACATTGCCTGGCCAATGTTTATATACGCAAAGCATTTGGGTATATGCGAAATTCCGATTTTAACAATGCACTGCAATTATTCATGGAGGCCCAAAGATTTGCACCGTCATTTAAACCGTTAAATGCTTATATAGCTTATTCGGAAAACAAGCTCGGTAATTTACACGAGGCGGCGAAATTTTATACCCGGTTGATCGGCAACGATAGCGCAAAAACCGAACACATTGAAGCTGCATCAAACACTTACCAGGCAATAGGGGACACCGCCGCCGCCCTCGAGGTTATTAAAAAAGCCAGGAGATCATTACCGGCAGACAGGTCGTTGTTACTGGATGAAGCCAACATCTATAATAATAAAAAAAACTACCATGCTTTAGCGCCCTTATTGCCGGCATTACTTGATATGAATAGCAATAATGCTGATGTAGCGTTTGTAGCAGCAAATTGTTACGATCATTTAAATCAATACGATAAGGCGGAATCTTTATATTTGCGTGCTATAGAATTGAATAATTCGGCATATGATCCTATATTCAACCTCGGTTTATTATATTTAAAGCAGGCTGAGGTCAAAGAGAAGGATAGTGCTCAAAATATGGCACGTTCGGCGCAGTGGCTTGAAAAGGCGAATGAAATATCGCCAAATGATGCCAGGTGCCTGCATGTATTGCAATTAGTTTACACAAAAACCGGCAACCAGGATCGGGCCGACAAAGTAAATACTAAACTAAAGGAATTAAACAATCAATAATAACTCATGAAAATTAAATTTTTGATGGCTGGCCTGTTAGGCCTGATTTCAACAGCTGCGCTTGCACAGAAGAGCGAACTAGCTAACGCTCAAACCGAATATGAAAGTTATTCAGTAACAAGCGCAAGCGCTCAAAAAATCCCAATGCTGAAAGCAAAGGCGAAAACAAGCCTTAACAACGCTAAAACATCGATCGACAAAGCTGCGGCAAATACTAAAACCGCGACGTTGCCGCTTACCTACGCTGTAAAGTCGACTGTTTATGCTGCGTTAGCAGAAGAGGATTCTGTAGAAACAACTTCGTCGGTTAACTATAACACCGCTTCAGAAGCCTTAAAGCAAGCAAAGCTGGCTGACACCAAAAACGAAAATACCAAATTGATAAACGAAGCAACCATTAGACTTGAGCGTTACCAACTAAATAAAGGGGTAAATGCCTATCAAAATAAAAAATATGTCGACGCTTATAAATCATTTGACAGTTATCGTATGCTTTCTCCTGAGGATACAACCGCCATATTCTATACCGCATTAGCAGCGACGAACGCAGGCAGTACCGATCCGAAATATTACCAGTATGCCATTAGCAATTATAACAAGCTGGTAACTACCAAGTATTCAAAAAACCCACAGGCTTATTTGGATATGTCGGCGATATACTTGCATGTAAAAGACACTGTAGGCGCTTTGAAAGCCGTTAACGAGGGAGTTACAAAATATCCGAAAGATTCGGAATTGCGTAAAAGACAGATCGAGATCGCTTTACAAACAGGGAAGCAAAATGATATCATAAGTTCTGTCGAGACCGCTATTGCAAATGATCCTAAAAATAAAACGCTATATTATTATTCAGGGTTAACCTATTCGCAGATCGCCGATGCTGATTTCGCTAATTTAGGGAAAATAAAAGACGCAGCCGCTAAAGCTGCCATGCATCAAAAAATACTGGATAATTACAATAAAGCAGGCGAGATGTACAAAAAAGCAATTGAGATTGATCCGAATTATTTCGAGGCTAACCTAAATTTAGGATATGTATTGATGCGGCCGGCAATTGACACCTACAATGCCGCAAATAGTTTGCCGGCTAATAAACAAAAAGAATACGAACAGCAAATAGCAAAAGCAGGCGCCCAATTTGATGTTGCAAAACCGTATTTGCAAAAGGCTGTTGAGTTAAATCCAAAATCCGTTGATGCATTAACCAACATGATGAATTACTATAGGGGTAAAAAGGATAACGCAAATGCGGCAAAAATAAAGACGCAGATTGATGCGTTAAAATAGATTGATAGTTTAATAGGGGAACTTTAAGTAGGTTCCCTTATAAAATTAGTTTTTTGATTAACATAATGTTAATTATGAGAAAAACTCAATATCCAGGATTTAGGCTAATGTCAACCTCATCACATCTTTTATTGTAATAATTGACACAACGTGAAAACATTCATACAATTGCTTTTCTTAAGGAAAACAAATCATGGATCTCAAGATAAAAAATAAAATAGCATTGGTTACCGGTTCAACTGCCGGTATCGGTTTTGCAATAGCAAAAGCATTGGCAAACGAAGGCGCATCTGTAATTATCAACGGCCGTACCGACGAACGGGTAAATTTGGCCGTTGAAAAAATTAAAAAAGAAACCGGTAATTTAAATATTAAAGGAATAGCAGCGGATGTTGCCGATAAAACGCAAATCGAGCTTTTACTACACCAATTGCCTTACGTAGATATACTCGTTAATAATGTTGCTATTTTTGAACCCAAACAATTTGTTAATATTCCGGACGAGGATTGGTTTAAATTTTTTGAAGTGAATGTAATGAGCGGTATCAGGCTGTCGAGAGTTTATTTTGATAAAATGATACAGAAAAATTGGGGCCGTATTATATTTATTTCAAGCGAGTCGGCTATACAAATACCCGAAGAAATGATCCATTATGGAATGACCAAAACCGCGCAAATAGCTGTTTCACGCGGTTTGGCCGAGTTAACCAAGGGCACCAATGTTACCATAAACACCATATTGCCCGGGCCAACCTTATCCGAAGGTGTGGGGGTTTTTTTGAACGATCTGGCAAAAGCAGAACATAAAACGGTGGAAGAAATTGAAATAGATTTTTTCAAAAATACCAGGCCTACCTCTATCCTGCAGCGCTTTATTGAGCCCGATGAGGTAGCCTGTTTGGTTGCTTATATAGCAAGCGACCTGTCTATAGCCACCAACGGTGCATTATTACGTGCCGACGGCGGGGTTGTTAAAAGCGCATTTTAAAGACATAATAAACTTAACGCTTCATATCTTATGTTAATGTATGTTAACAATTTATTGTAGCCCCGCAACACGGAGTTACTTTTAATCATAAATTGTATAACATGAGAAAAACAACGACACAATTACCTTTTGCTGTATTTATCCTTATAACTTTAGCGCTTCTGGGGATCATCGTATTTCAAACTTACTGGACAGTTAACGCCTACCGTATAAACAAGGAAAAATTCGATACCCGTGTTAACATTGCCATGGAAAGGGCAATTGATGACAGTAAAAAGGAATATTTTGACTCCGTTCGCAGGGTTTTAGTGCACCGCCTCTCCCCTCCGGAAACGACGATTAAGGTTGATACCTTGCATGAAAAAGACACGGTTAACGTACAGCTGCGTATATCGTTATCAAATAAATTCACCAAAGTAGATTTGAATGCAACAACTCCTGTTTTGGAATTTTACCGGAGAAAGATCCATCATAAAGCGTCGTTACCGGAAGTTTTAACAGAGATGTCGTTTTATGCTCCTAATATGATGAACAATCTCACCATTTTACTTGGGATGTATGACATACAGAACCATTCTGCGCAATTAATGGATTTTGTTAAAAAACATGCGAATGCCCCTATCGATACCATGCGCAAATTTAACCAATCACTCCACAACAGTATCTATGAACTCCCTCCCAACTATAAACTCTCGGCTGAATTAAAATTAAAGCGGCATTTAAGAGATGAGCTCAATAAAATGCATATCAACTCGCCGTTTGGCCTTGTTTCGTCAACGCAAAACATTTCGCATAGTAAATTGAATATGCACTATACCGAAACGGCTGTGTATCCATTTAAATACCAGGGATTTACGGCGTTTAATATAACCGGCCCCACTTTATATTTCCGCGCCGTATTTCACAAACCCCAGTATGCGATCATAAAAAAAATGCTGTTTTCGCTGATGCTTTCGATCTTGCTTATATTATTCACCATCTACTGCTTCTACTACATTGCACGAACAATTATAAACCAAAAAAGACTGGCCGACCTGAAGGACGACTTTATAAATAATATGACCCATGAACTAAAAACGCCCATAGCCACTATGACAGTTGCTATTGAAGGATTGCAAAAATTTAATGTACTAAGCGATCCTGAAAAAACACAGCGCTATTTGCAGACCTCCAGGAACGAATTATCGCGCCTGAATGACCTGGTAACACGGGTGCTTGATATTGCGGCTTTTGAAAACAGGGAGGTCAACCTGGATAAGGAAAATATCAATATTAATGACTTAGTGGCTGACGTCATCCAATCCGAAAAATCAAAAACAAGCAAGACTGCCGATATTACATTTATTAATAAAGATGGGGTTGAGCTGATTTACGCAGACAGGCTTCATTTCAGAAATGTGTTGATAAACCTGGTTGATAATGCAATTAAATACGCCAATGAGCCTGTTGATATTGTGATCAGCTGCTATAAAAACCCCGGTTCGCTGGTGTTTTCGGTTAAGGATAATGGCATCGGTATACCCGAGGCACATATCAGGCAGATATTTGATAAATTTCACCGGGTGCCCACCGGCAACATACATTCGGTTAAGGGAACCGGACTGGGGTTAAGCTATGTAAAATATATTGTCGAGGCTCATGGGGGCACCATTACCGTTAAAAGCGAAATAAATAAAGGCAGCGAATTTATCGTTTCCATACCTTTGGCCAATGGATAAGACCGACGTTCTATTTGCCGAAGATGAATTGGCCCTCGCCCATATTGTACGAGAGAGCCTTGAGGTCCGCGATTTTAAAGTTACGCTTTGCTCCGATGGTGAAAGCGCCTGGCACCAATACATCAGGCAAAAGCCTGATATACTGGTGCTGGATGTAATGATGCCGAAAATGGATGGATTTGAGCTTGCAAAAAGAATACGGGAAAAGGATAAAATCACGCCTATCATCTTTCTTACAGCAAAATCACAGGTAAAGGATGTGATCGCCGGTTTTGAAATTGGGGCAAATGATTATTTAAAAAAACCTTTTAGTGTTGAAGAGCTGATCGTACGGATGAAGGTATTGTTAAGTACAAACAGGCTGCTTACGCCTGCACCGTCTGTTAAGTCAATTGCTAATGAAATAATGCAGATTGGGAAAATTAGATTTGACCCGGCGCGTAATACACTTCAATACGGAACCGAAACACAGCGGCTTACGTCGCGCGAAAGCGAACTGCTAAAGCTACTATGCCATTGTAAACAGGATACGATCGCCAGAAAAATCTTATTGCAAAATTTATGGGGCGACGATAATTTTTTTAACGCCCGCAGCCTGGATGTTTTCATAACCAAACTGCGCAGGCACCTCGAAACCGACCCGTCTGTGCAGCTTATTAATATACGCGGTGTTGGTTATAAATTAGTCTGGTAAACCAGCCAATTGGTAGACACGCAATGCATTGCGTCTCTACTTTGCGTCTCTGCACTAATTTTACCCAAAAATTTCTGATATTTAGCCCATATGTTGGTATCGGAACGGACGCTAAAATGGGTAATGCGCTTCTACCCTTCCCTGTTTTTCCAGCGCATCTGGGTAATAAAGTTTGAGGACGGGTTCCGCGGCGTCCAGGTTAAGATCAATAAAAGCATTTTAAACAGAAACTATAACCGATCTATATTCGGCGGCACAATTTTTTCGGCTGCCGACCCGTTTTATCCTGTGCTTTTTCATCAATTATTAACCCATAAGGGCTATAATATAGTTGCATGGTCAAAATCGGCGCAAATTCAATATCTTAAACCCGCGTTAACCGATCTTTATTTTACGATTCATATCAGCGACGAGGAAATAGCCGCCTGCGAGCAGGAACTAAATACAATAGGTAAGCACCTGAAGGTCTACCCTATTGATATGTATGATAAAAACGGGCAGCTATGTGCATCGGCGTTAAATGAATTGTATGTTCGAAATTTAAATTATGAAGATAGTCATTAGTCATTTTTGGATTGGCCGGACTATTTTTTGACGATGCTCAACACAATAATTTATTAGTAATGATCGGTGACCAATGACTAATGACCAATGCCCAATGACCAATGACAAATGAAATCCTTTATGAACGATAGTGCTTTTTTAAAAAATGGGTTCCGGATATCCACCGATCAAAGCCTGCTTGATTTTGAAATGATCTATAATTATCTGAGTAACGAATCGTATTGGTCTCAGGGCATATCTCCGGAAAGATTACGTACGGCGATTGGGAATTCGATGTGCTTTGGGGTTTATAAACAGGATAAACAGGCCGGGCTGGCCCGGGTAATTACCGATAAGGGTACTTTTGCTTATATTTGTGATGTGTTCATCCTGCCGGATCACAGGGGTTTGGGCCTATCGAAATGGCTGATGCAAACCATTGTTAATCACCCGGAGCTGCAGGGATTAAGGCGCTGGTCGCTGGCAACCGCCGACGCCCACGGTTTATACAAACAATTTGGTTTTAACGAGATTTCCCGTCCGGAACTATGGATGGAAATATTTACGCCTTATAAACCAGTATAAAAGGGAAAACGAATTATGAATGTGAAAAAGATGATCTTTGAGGGCGAAGGTGTAACGCTCGATTTTAAAAAAACAATTACCAGTTGCGAAAAGATCGCGCGGACAATGGTTTCATTCGCTAATAACAAGGGCGGGCGGCTGTTGATCGGCGTGGATGATGATGGTACGATAAGGGGCGTAAAATCTGAAGACGAAGAACGGTATATGATCACCAAAGCAGCCCATTTTTTTGCAAGGCCTGCGCTTGACCCCGTTTTTGAAGAGGTATATATTGATGATAAAGTGGTGTTGGTTGTTAATACCGAAGAAAGTCCTGTTAAGCCGCATTACTCCCTTGCCGAAGACGGAAAATGGTGGGTTTATGTTAGGGTAAAGGATAAAAGCATACTGGCCAGCAAGGTTGTGGTTGATGTGCTGAAACGGTCATCGGACAACAAAGGTGTTTTGATCGAGTATTCCGCAAAGGAAAAAACGCTGCTTCAGCATCTGGAAAACACAGGCAGGGTCACGGTTAAAGAATGCTGCGATCTCCTAAAAATAAGCCGGAAACGCGCACAGCGGTTACTGGTGGACCTGGTACTCTCGGGCGTTATCCGTATCCACACCACCGAAAAAGAAGAGTTTTATACAGCGGCGTAGAGAGATTAGAGGTTAGAGATAAGAGATTAGTCCGTTCTGGTTAACCATTTAGTTTTTCAAATTTGCAAATCACCTAATCTCTGATCACCAATCTCTAACCTCTAATGCTCACCATCTTTCACAAATACAGATCCCATTACCGCGATAACCTGGGTTTGGCTATTCCTGTCGTTATATCGCAGTTGGGGCATACGCTGGTTCAAACTTCCGATACCATCATTGTGGGGCACTTTGCCGGGACGGTTTCATTGGCCGCGGTATCTCTCGCCACGAGCATTTTTGTTATCATGCTGATCATTGGGATCGGTATTTCTTATGGGATAACGCCATTGATCGCACAGCATAATGGGCGCAATAACTTCGCTGAATGTGGGCGATTGCTTTCAAACAGCTTGTTTATAAATGTCATTACCGGCGTCGTCCTTTTCATTATTACTTTATTCGGATCTGTTTTTTTATTGGATCACCTGGATCAAACGCCCGAAGTTGTAAGCCAGGCGAAGCCATTTTTAGTATTGCTGGGGATTTCAACGATCCCTATGCTGGTATTTAACACTTTTAAACAATTTACCGAAGGGCTGGGCTTTACCAAACAGGCCATGAGCATTTCCATATGGGGAAATATATTCAATATATGCCTGGGGATTATTTTGGTGAAGGGTTTTTCTATGGGCGTTAGAGGCGTCGGCATCAGCACCCTGGCCGACCGTTGCATAATGGCGGTTGTTATGAGCGTCTATGTTTTCAGATCAAAGAATTTCAAAAAGTATTTAACAGATTTCGCGGTAAAAAATATCGACCGCCTGCGTTGCATACAGTTATTGCGGATTGGCGGTCCTGTTGCATTGCAGTACACGTTTGAAATAAGCGCCTTTAGTGCGGCGGCTATACTTATCGGCACAATAGGTTATCATGAGCAGGCTGCCCACCAGGTTGCTATTAACCTGGCTTCGATGACGTATATGATGGCAAGCGGGTTATCGGCAGCGGCAGCAATAAAATCAGGAAATTATTTTGGCGCCAACGATCATAAAAACTTACGGCATTCGGCTATCTCCAGTTATCATATCGTACTGGTATTTATGTGCATCACCGCGTTGATCTTTACCGTTTTCAATCATGTATTGCCCTGGATTTATACTACAGATAAAATGGTAATATCCATTGCAGCACAGTTACTTATACTGGCCGCTTTGTTTCAGTTGTTCGACGGCACACAGGTGGTTGGCCTTGGGATACTTCGCGGCATGGGTGATGTAAACGTGCCAACCTTTATTACATTTTTAGCTTATTGGGTGGTTGGCTTGCCGGTTGGTTATGTATTGGGAATAAAACTGAACCTTGGTGTACAGGGCGTTTGGTATGGGCTAGTGCTCGGGTTAGCGGTGTCGTCCATCTTGCTATTCGTCAGGTTCCAGTTTATCAGCAAAAAACACCAGGTCAAGACGATCGCGATACTTGCCCGGGACTAAATTGGTGTTAAGATTAAAATCAATTAATATATGCGGTTTATAGATTTTATGGTTTTTTATATCATGGCCAATTTTAAAAGAAAAAAGATAGATGGCTCAATGTGGGGCAGCCAACTGGGCCGCGCTGTTTTCCTTGCGAGCTTAAATCTAAGCTTTATCCTTCTTATCGTGGTTGAAATAATTTGTGCCTTTATCTTTCGGAGGAATATTTTTGACGCTCCTTACTTCGAAATTGCTATTATCGTTGTAGGTGTATTGAATGCACAAATCGTTGGTTATATTTATATAAATAAAGAGCGTTATAGCTATATCACTTCTCCAGAATATAAGCCTTTTAAACTAAGTATCACTACAGGCGTAGCCGTCAGTTTTTTGTTATTCCTTATTCTATTTATTGCCGCTTTTGGAACGGCGTTAATCATTAATTCCTTATTGAAGTGAAAATATTCTGATGTGAATAGTTGGAATTTCTTAAGCTACTTACCTGTCGAACAGAAATGAGCCAATTAAAAGTACAATTCATTCGCCACGCGATAGGTATTGCAATGCGCCTCAACTATATCTTTAATATTAGGTGAATACCCCCCTCCCATGCTTACCTGCACCGGGATATGGTTTTTTATAGCCAGCTCAAACACAAACCGGTCGCGCACGATACAGGCGTCCTTACTTAAGGCCAGCTTACCTAACTTATCCGATTTCAGTACGTCTACGCCTGCCAGGTAAAAAATAAAATCAGGCTGTTGCTGTTCAATTAACCCGGGTAATGCGTTGTACAGTAGTTCTAAATATGCATCGTCGGTAATCCCGTCGGGTAATGGGATGTCCAGGTCAGATAGCTCCTTGCGAAACGGGAAATTATTAGCCCCATGCATCGAAAAGGTAAATACCTGCGGGTTGTTTTTGAATATCTCGGCTGTGCCGTTTCCCTGGTGCACATCTAAATCGATAATTAAGATAGAGCTTGCTAACCCTTTATTTAGTAAATAATTAGCGGCGATTGCCTGGTCATTCAGCAAGCAAAAACCTTCGCCCCAGTTGGTACCTGCATGATGCGTGCCGCCGGCTACATTAAAAGCAACGCCATATTCAAATGCAAAGTGGCAGCCGTCGATTGTACCCTTAGCAATCCTTACCTCACGCTCAACCAGCGTCGCCGATAATGGGAAACCAGTGCGCCGCTGCTCTTTCGCAGGCAAAGTCAGGTCGCGCAATTGTTCCCAGTAGTTTTTATCGTGCGTCCATAAAATAATATCTTCATCCAACAGTCCCGGCGAAAACAGGTTTTCCGGTTTAATTAGCCCTTCATGTAACAGCTGTTCAGGTATCAATTCATATTTCAGCATCGGGAAGCGGTGCCCCGCGGGCAAAGGATGAATGTAAATGGGGTCGTAAGCTATTTTGAGCATGGGTATTAGTGATTAGAGGCTGGAGATTAGAGATTAGGGGTTGGAGATCGGAGATTAGTTAGATGTTTAGGTTGGCCAGTATCAACCAATCTCTAACCTCCAATCTCTTTAAATCACTTTTCTTCCATGGCCGCTGTAAGTATCCGCCCCACCTCAAAAACTTGCTTAAACGTGTTGTAAAGAGGCACAGGGCTTAAGCGGATAACGTTAGGCTCGCGCCAATCGCCGATCACGCCGTTATCGGTGAGATAATTGAAGATTTTCCTTGCGTTTTGCTTGCAGACGACCGACAGTTGGCAACCGCGTTCGGCTTTGTTTTTTGGTGTGATGATCTTGAATAGTTCTTCACGTTTGTTTGTATTGATTTCGTTGATAACGAACTCGAGGTAGCCGGTCAGCAGGTCACTTTTCGCCCGCAACGGCGCTAGCCCGCCGGCCTCTTCAAAAATGTTGAGGGCGGCTTTATGCAATGTAAGCAGCATAATGGGGCTGGTGCTCACCTGCCAGCCAGCCGCGCCTGCATCGGGTTGAAACCCGGGCGCCATCAGGAAGCGTTTATCCTGGCGGTACCCCCACCACCCGGCAAAGCGTTGTAATTCCTCGTCATTGAGATGTTTTTCATGAACAAATATGCCGCTGATCCCGCCGGGACCCGAGTTCATGTACTTGTACGAACACCAGGTGGCAAAATCAACATTCCAGTCATGAAGTTGCAGGGTTACGTTGCCTGCGGCATGCGCCAGGTCGAACCCGGCATACGCGCCGGCATTATGCGCCGCTTTGGTTATTGCGGCTATATCGAAGAACTGACCGGTGAAATAATTGATGCCGCCAAACAATACCATGGCCAGTTCGTCGACATGTTCGTTTATTTTTTGAAGGATGTCTTCAGTCCGTAATGTGTATTCTCCTTCTCTCGGCAGTACTTCAACAATAGCTTCCCTGGGGTCAAAACCATGAAACCTGGCCTGGCTTTCCATGGCATATTGGTCTGATGGGAAAGCGCCGCCCTCCATTAATATCTTAAACCGTTTTTTCGTTGGTTTATAGAAACTTACCATCAGTAAGTGAAGGTTTACTGTAAGTGAATTCATCACTGTGATTTCATTCTCTTTTGTGCCCAATATCCCTGAAAGGGTCCTGGTTAGTTTTTTATGATAGCCCAGCCATGGGTCGTCACCCTTAAAAAATCCTTCAATCGCCAGGTTCTTCCAGGCAGCGAATTGCTCATTGATATAGCTTTGCGCCGACACGGGCTGCAAGCCTAAAGAGTTGCCGCAGAAATAAATAGCCTCCCTCCCGTTGTGCCGGGGAACTAAAAATTTGGAACGGAAAACTTTTAACGGGTCCTGCTCATCAAGGTGTTCAGCAAATGCTAGGGTATTTTCGTAAGTCATTGTCAATATAAATGCAATTAATTGTAATACGGTAGAGACACAATGCATTGCGTCTCTACAACCCCGGTAAAAATAATTATTTATTTGGCTTGCTTACATACGGGTTTCCCTTCACGTAAAAGCGATAGGGTAACAACGCATCTTCTCCCGCATAGGATACGCCGACCCTGGGTACGGCGGCTATATCCTTGTCGGGAAAGGCCAGCCCGCGGTCTTCGATCCATATCGTATCGCCCTGTAAGCTGACAGTATCGATCTTACGCGATATACCCAGTGCTTTGGCAACAGACCCCGGCCCGGAAGTAATATTGGGCTTTAGCGCCGGCATATTGCGCCGGTGCAGCATAATATCCAACCCCTCGATTGGCTGTATGGCCCTGACTAAGATGGCGTGGGGCTGACCTTCAACCGATGTTACGATATTGAACATTTCGTGAATGCCGTAACACAGGTAAACATACGCGATACCGCCTTGCATAAACATGGTTTTGGTACGGCCGGTTATGCGGTTGCCGTATGCATGGGATGCTCTATCGACTACGCCGTTATAGGCTTCCGTTTCAACAATATAACCGCTGGTTGTTGATCCATCAATACAGGTAAAAAGGTACTTACCCAACAGGTTTTTGCTTAACGCGACCACGTCGCTGCTCATGTAATAGGTTTCAGCCAGCTTCATTTCTTCAGTATCTTTTTCAATAGTTTATTGATCTCTTTAGCTCTTTCAAATATCATAATATGGGTGCCCCCTTTTACGATTATTGCGTTTTTTATCCTTTTATGGGAAAAAACCATGTCCTTATCACCTGTAATATGATAAATATTAGCCGGCACAACTTTATTATCCCAGGCCAACGCAGCATCCATCGCCCATTTTAAAAACGTGGGCGACGAGTTTTTAAGCATATCTATAAACAGCCATTCATCCTCGGGGTTCATATAGCCAAAAAACGGCTTAATTAATTTTTCAAGATGATTGAATACTTTGCCTGGAATCGGCCTGTAAAAAGGAATAGCCCGCAGCCAGCAAAAATACCAGGGTGCTTCATCAATGGTCTTAATGCTGGAGATAAGAATTGTTTTTTCGAGCGGGATGATCTTGGCGATCTCAACCGCTATCATCCCGCCCAATGAATTACCTATAACAACCGATTTTGGTGTGATATAATATTGATAGATAAGTTTTTGCGCATAAGTAGTTAAAGTATCGGTTGAATGTGGTTCAATCCAGTCTACGCAAATAACTTCGTGGTCATTCAGGTCAATGTTGTTATATACCCGGGTATCTGCACCGAGGCCCGGGATCAAAAATATTTTACTCATTTAAAGTTTACCAGCTTTACGATCTGTTCGAGATAGCGGGCGTCAGTTTCGTCGAAATGTGCCAGTGCTTCGCTATCCGCGTCGAGCACCGCAATAACCTTACCATCGTAAAATACCGGCACGACAATTTCGGATTGCGACAGCGAACTGCAGGCGATATGCCCCGGGAATTCATCCACATTGGGTACAATCAGCGTTTTCTCCTGTTGCCAGGCTGCCCCGCAAACCCCTTTGCCTAATCCGATACGCGTACAGGCTACCGGGCCCTGGAAAGGCCCCAACACCAATTCGTTTCCTTTTACCAGGTAGAAACCAATCCAAAACCATTTAAACTGTTCCTTTAAAGCCGCGCAAATATTGGCCAAGTTAGCTACCAGGTCGGGTTCGCCATCAATTAGTGCATTTATCTGCGGGATTAATGATTGATATTGTTCAGCTTTATCGGTTGATGCTGTTATGGTTAAATCTTCTGCCATAAGGCAAAAGTAACGATGCTTAGTTAAAAGTAAATAAGGCTAATCTCATATTTGATTTTATTTGCCGCTTTCCCGGAGGCTAGCTGTAATCCAATCCATGTTTTTGTACTTTTGATTTATGAGAATCATCGCCGAACTACCCCACCCCGATTTTAAAATATCCATCCTGAACATGAACAATAAGTTCATCATAAAAATAGAACAGGGCGCCCTGGAGCAAATCTATAAGATCGCTGAGGCTGATCTGCTCGATGGCGTGAACAGTGTATTTGAATTGATGGACGAGGAGTTTTTAAAAACCGTTCTGGCCCGGTTTCACGAAATGCGTAAGGATTTTAAGGAAAGCTATAATCGGTATAATTATTAACATGTTATAATGGCTAATTATCTGATTATGAGATAGTTATTTGGTTATGTTCTGCGAAA
Organism: Mucilaginibacter sp.; assembly: GCA_035568395.1. Classification (GTDB taxonomy): domain Bacteria; phylum Bacteroidota; class Bacteroidia; order Sphingobacteriales; family Sphingobacteriaceae; genus Mucilaginibacter. Next base: position 861,038 of record DATMOF010000002.1, read on the forward strand.
CAAAATTATATTTGGCAAAATACAACCATTTTGCCTTAAAGATACATTATTTATTAGATTTTTTATTTAGTTAGTAGTTATAAGCTATTGATATATAATTATTTATGTGTTATAACAAAATTTTATTTGGGTAATTATATACAAAGCTATCCCGCGCCAAATATCACTATTCGGGCAATAAATCGCAAAACCAGAAACCTGAAAGCTTTTGGCCAGCTTGGTCATCTGAGGCATCAACAGGCGTTTTGTATTCTTTAAAAACCTTCTCCCCGGTTTTGTATTTTATCTCTTCGGAAAAGATTGGCCCTTTAAAAGCAAAGGTGTGAAACTCGCCGTTTTCCCCGCATACATCTACGTCCGTTGGTAATGACCGGATAAGCGCGGGCGTTATCACCTCCCCTGCTATTTCTGCAAGGCTTGCTTTAGCGCAGGCGATCACTGTGCCAAAACCCAATTCGAAAAATTCATTGATCAGCTCGTGGCTGTCCCGTTTCCATAATGGATAGATGCCTGTCATACCCACTTCGGCCAAACGCTCATCACGGTAAGCTTTCAAATCCTCTAGAAATATATCACCGAAAACCGAGTGTGTTATCCCTTCTTTCCTGAACTGTTCCAAATGTTCGCGCATGGTTTTGTTGTAAGTATCCATATCAGGCATCTCGGGAAGCCGTATCTGGTATAATGGTATCCCAATACTTTCAGCCTGACGGATCAATAGCTCCGTGCGTACGCCATGCATCGAGATCCGGTCAACTGCATCATTGATTGTGGTAACCAGGTATCGGATATCCAGTTCAGGGTTTTGCAGGCAATGGTAAAGGGCCAGCGCGCTATCCTTACCACCGCTCCAGTTGAAGATACACCGTTGATTAGGCTGATTTAAGGATTTCGTTGATCGTTTTTGTGCCATTCGGTTAAAATTAATCAGTTTGATCCTTCAAATCAGCGGTCAATAATTCACTAACTAACCCGGGTACGCCAACCGTTGCTTTCTCCTCTATTTTTATAAAGGACCGGTTTTGATCAATATAAGGTATTTTAGGGTCAACAATATATTTTGGCACACTTGCCGGCACGTAGTTTACTAACCCTGCTGCCGGATATACGGCCAGCGAGGAGCCGACTAAAATGAATAGTTCCGCTTTACTGCAAATGCGGGCCGCGGTATCGATCATCGGCACTGCCTCGCCGAACCATACTACGTGCGCCCGAAGTGGTGAGCCCAGCTCGCAAACATCATCCATCTTTATTTCCCATCCATCAATAGGGTAAGTAAGGTTGGGATTTTTACTCGATTGCGACCGGGTAATAATACCATGCAGGTGTATCACCTGGGTTGACCCTGCCCTTTCGTGCAGATCATCTATGTTTTGGGTAATGATGGTGACGTCGTATTTTTCTTCCAGGCTTGCCAGCGCGTAATGAGCGGCATTGGGAGTGGCTTCCAGCACGGCTTTCCGCCGCATATTGTAAAAATCCTGCACAAGTTGCGGGTTTCGCCGCCAGGCTTCGGGCGTAGCCACATCTTCAATGTTATAGCCCTCCCACAGCCCATCACTATCCCTGAAGGTTTTTAACCCGCTCTCCGCGCTGATACCGGCACCGGTTAATACGACGATCTTTTTCATATTATATTTCTTGTGCGGACCTCGTAGAGACGCAATGCATTGCGTCTCTACCCCCGTTTAATGAAATTTATCCCACAAAAAAAGCGACCCGATAGCCGGATCGCTTTTCTTTTAAATCATTTTATTTAAACAGCCAGTTCGGTTTTGCCGCGTAAAGCTGTGTATTTGCTTTTTGCCAGTTCAAAACCACCGAAAAGGATGGCGCAAAATACGATGTCGCCCAGTATCATATTCCGTTCAAACGGGATAGCCGCTATCAGCGATTGACCGTATCCTTTTAAATTATGCGGGTACAATGTTCCGTACATCCACGGCAAATCGATTATAAGCCAGTGTATAACTACAGAAACCAGTGAAGCGATACCAACATTGGCTACGTTTGCTTTTTTGATCCTGCTGCCGATAAAAACCATAATGGCAAAAGTTAAATAAACCCAAAAAGAACCGCTATACCACATGATCCATTTCGAGGTGTACAAATAATTGATAAACACGTCGCTCGCAAACAGGGTCAGCAACACAACAACATAAGCTTTCCATTTATCGGCAAAATAAGCCCCGCCAAACAAAGCGATGGCGCCAACCGGGGTGAAATTGCTCAAAATATAAGGGAACTTATAGCTAACTAAACGCATAGCGGCTGCGGCTACTATCATCAGGATAAGTACGATTGTACGAGTATTGATCTTTTGTAATGACATAGTTGAAATTATTGAGTAAAATTAATCATAATCCGCTTAAATAAAAAGGCTAATTAAACTGGTATTTGATGCCGGCCATAAAATTAAATCCACGGGTATTGTAGCCAACCCAATCGGTGTACTTTTCGTCGAACAGGTTTTTCAGATCAGCAAATAAGCCTACATGTTTATTTACGTCATATTGCGCATGCAGATCAACCAGGTTGTACGGTTTCAAAACCACGTTCGATGTTGAGAAATCCGGGTTAAACTTCAAATCTGTCCGCGCGCCGGTATATTTATAGTTGATCCCGGCCGAAAAGCCTTTTATAAACTGGTAGTATACATTTGCACCATAAGTATTTTTAGGGCGGCGGTAAAGCGTATTTGTAGCAACTCCCTTTGCATCGGTTAAAGTACCGGTTACGTAGGCCGCAAATGCAGAGGCTGTCAGTTTGTCGATCGTTAATTTCAATTCGCTCTCAAAACCCTTGTCTTTCAGGCTGGCTCCGTTTTCGTAAATGCCGTATGGAGGTTTTGGTAAATTAAGAAAATATATAACGTTTTGAGTATTGTACTTGTAAAATGCGGTATTAAACGATAACACATTTTTTATGATCTCCCAATCAAAACCTGCTTCATATGACGTGGTTGTTTCTGGCTTTAAGCCGATATTCCCGTAAGGGGAAAACAATTGATATAATGTAGGGGCTTTATAAGCCGATGCGATTGTTCCGAATACTTTAAGCTGGTCGAAAATAAATAACGAAGGATTGACGGTATAGGTAAAATTGTCACCGTATTTTTCGTCGTGGTTATAGCGGCCGCCCAGTTCCATGTGAAAAATGCCGGCCTTATAAAACAGCGAGCTATATATGCTGGCTATGCTGTTATGTGCGATATGGCTTGGTATGGTATCATAAGTGGTTAACTGGTTGGTGTTGTAATATTTAAAGTCGGCCCCGCTGGTCAGGTCGAAATGCTTGCTCAAGCTATAATTAAAAACAGCTTCGGCGTTCGTGATGTGCCCAGTGTTTTTTTGGTAGGAATAGGTAGAAAAATTTACCGGCGCCGGCAGGTCAGTATAATTATTCCTGACATCATTCTGACTGATGTTGATCCTGAGGTCGCCCCTATCCAACAATAATTTAGCGCCTATGCCACCGAACAGGAATGTGTTACTGTAAGTGTAATTTTTATCGTCCGTAAAAGCGCCGTAAGGCAGATTCCCGGTATTGTAGGTAGCCTGAAAATTTCCATTCAGCACAAATTTTTCCGAAACCTGCTGGTTTAAATTGACACTCGCTGCCCGTTGATGAAAGCCGTCGTTTCTAAAATTACCTTTTCCGGTAGTGTCGGTCGCAGCCGGAAAACCTTTTGAATCGGTATTGGAAAGGTTAATGGCGATGCCTGTTTTGTTTAATTTTCCGTTTAAGCCTGCAGCTTCCTTAAAAGTGTTATAGCTGCCGCCGCTTAGCAATAAATTAGTTTTTAAGCCCTGGCCGGATGGGTGTTTGGTTATGATATTAATCACCCCGGCAACAGCGTCAGACCCATACAAAGTCGAGCCGCTTCCCTTTAAAATTTCGATGTGGTCGATCTGGTCAAGCGGGAAAGCATTCAGGTCATAACTGCCGTCGATGGCCGAAGCATTGTTCACCGGGAAACCGTCGATAAGCACCAGCGTATTGCCGGTTGAGGCGCCCCGCAGGAAAAAGGACGAGCTTATCCCGGGGGCATTTTCAGCGCCCGAAAAAGTAATGCCGGGAACGGTGTTCAGCAGTTCCGGCAATGTTTTGCCTTGTGCATGGTTGATCTCAGCTGGGGTAATTACAGTAACTACCCTGCCAATGTCCGATAATTTTTTTGGTGAGCGCGTGGCTGTGACCACTACATCATTGAGCACCCGGGCCGTGTCCTGGGCGCGCGCGGCTGTACTCAGCAGCGCCAGTTGTACAAGCCCCAGGCCTGCAGCAACAAATACAAATTTTTTTTGCATGATTGTGAGTTTAAACCCACAGCACACAGAAATAAAAAGGTTCGAATGGAAACGATAGAAAAGTTTCACACTCAAGCTTCAATCCCCGAAAGCTATGAATAATATAACCGCTTTGGCAGGTCTTCTGACTTACTCCCCTTTTGCCCGGCCTTCCCGTCCGTCTCGATAGCTATCGGGATAAGGGACAGTGGCCAATTGAATGGACAACGGTTATGGAGCTTACAGCTGCGGGACAGTTACGGAATTACGCCGTATTCCCTTTTAATCTCTTAAAGTATTACCTCTAAGAAAACCTAAAGCATTGCAAATGTAGGATAAGAAATGGTTATAACAAATTTTGGTTGATTGCGTGAATGACTGATTAGCACGTTTGCATGCGACAAAGATTTGACAACTTTTCAAAAGTTGTCGAATCTGATCCACTCGAAAGGACTTGTTTTGACATAAGGAGACAAAAGGGCACTGTTAGTTTCTTATATTTAATTCACGTCTAATTCTTTTTGACACTAAATGATTAAGATTAACCATGGCATCGTTGGCTCCATTTACGTCTCTTTGTTCTATGCATTGTATAAAATTTTCGAATTGAGTTATTTGGTTTCGTTCACAATAAAGTTGAAAATTAAGTCTTGTTTCTGCCAAAAGGGGAAGAAAGGAGGGGTCAGAAAATGGTGCAGGGTTATTGTCGATAAAAAGCTTTACTTTGAGATACAACAAGAGAGCATTAAATTCATAATCAAGTCTTTTCTTTGCAATTTCATTCCGTCTATTCAAACCTCCATTTATAAACCAACCGACTATTGCGACAATAACTGCCGCGATAGTAATCCAATCTTTAGTTTCCATGTTTTTTTATACCTTTTAAGTTTAACAAATGTATTCCGAGTATCTGTGAAGCGTCTGGAAGTGGCATCCCCTTCTGTGAGAAAATTACAGTTAAATCAGCTGATCTGCAAGGTTATATTCCATATCACACCCAATCAGGCAAAAGGACGCTTGACTTTATATAATTTTGAGCATTACACTCAAGAATGATAATAAGAATGTAACGCACATTGTCCCAATTATAACCATTGATTTATTTACCTTTACTTAACACAGATAAACCAAATACCTAATAAGATTTTTCATTTAATCGATGAAGCGCTATTTTACCATTTTAATACTAATGATCAGTCTTGCTGCATCAGCCCAACAACAGCCCGATACAATATTTTTAAAAAACCTCCTCGTATCACATCCCGAACTGTTTAACCACATCCTCAATCATCCTGCGCATAATGAGGTGCAAATACTGTATACCCAAATCAACCGCGACAAAAACAACGTGCCGCATTTTACTGCGTACAGCTACCGGCTAAACGCTAACCACTATTTTTACCCGGCCAGTACGGTCAAACTGCCTACTTCTATTTTCGCGCTGGAAAAATTGAATGAACTGCATATTAAAGGGTTGACCAGGAAAACAACGATGAAAACCGACAGCTCGTTTGCCGGAGAAACTAAAATGCTGGCGGATACTACATCGACCAGTGGCCTGCCGAGCATTGAAAATTATATCAAACAGATTTTGCTTGTAAGCGATAATTACGCTTACAACCGGCTATATGAATTTGTCGGCCGGGCAGAGATCAATGATAAACTAAAGAAGTATGGACTAAATCACACCCGCATCATTAGACGCCTGGCAATTGGCGATAGCGGCGAGGGTGCTAAACACACCAACGCCATTGATTTTTACAAGGACAATAAGCTCATCTATCACCAGCCGGCGCAATATGATGCAAGGGAATATCCTATGCGCCTGGATAACATGATACAGGGCAAAGGCTACCTGGACAAAAATGATAAATTGGTTATGCAGCCATATGATTTCAGCGATAACAATGTTTACCCTATTGCCGACCAGCAATCCGTATTAAAACGGTTGTTGTTTCCCGAAACTTTTCCAAAGGAACAGCAATTTAATTTAATGCCGGATGACTATAAGTTTATATACCGCTATATGAGCATGTATCCGACCGAAAGTAAAAAACCAACTTATAATAGCCCTGGTTATTACCCGGCTTATTGCAAATGGCTGTTTTATGGCGGCGACAGCCTGGCAGTTGTCAATCCCAATATCCGCATTTTTAATAAGATTGGCGATTCGTATGGTTATGATATTGATAACGCCTATATCGTAGATTTTAAGAACAAGGTGGAGTTTATTTTAACAGCTGTTGTACAATCGAACGACGACGGTATTTATAATGATAATAAGTACGAATATAAAACAGTTTGTCTCCCTTTTATGAAAAATTTAGGACAGGTTATTTATCAATACGAACTAAAACGTCCTAAAAATTATCTTCCTGACCTGTCGAAATCTAAATTCAGGTATTGAAATTTAGACGTAAAACTCAGGATGTCCACTAAATCGATATAAATTATCTAAATTTTTATCTTAAATTAAAATATTTAAAATAAAAGAAACCGTTGGTATAAAAATTGTTTGTACAATAACAACATACAAACAACTTTATGGCAACATTGGCATTACAGCAACACAATCCTTCACCAGTTAAGGAAAACATAAATTTAAACTGGCCCGAACGTTACGTTTCAATCGCGACGGGCGTAAAGCTGGCCTATTCAGGCATCAGGCATTTATTTTCGAGCCCGTTTACAAGCATCCTGAAACTGGGCGCAGGCGGCTATTTGCTTAACCGTGGCGTTACCGGGCATTGCGAGCTTTATTCGCAGATCGGGAAAAATTCCACCGAGCCTATGAATGTAAATATCCGGTCGTCGTTTACAATTAACAAACCGCGGATAGAGGTATATAACTTCTGGCGTAAGCTGGACAACCTGCCTTTGTTTATGAATCACCTCGAAAGGGTTGAGATGCTGGATGACGAACGCTCACATTGGGAGCTGAAGCTTCCTACCGGCGTAGCCACCGTAAGCTGGGATGCCGAAATTGTAAAAGACATCCCCGGCGAGCTGATCGGCTGGAGTTCATTGCCAGGCTCAATTATCGACAACGCTGGTAAAGTACGTTTCAGGGATTCGTTTGATGATAAAAGCACGCTTGTGGATGTTGTTATTACTTACCAGCCGCCGGCAGGCGGATTGGGTGCAAGCGTAGCGCATGTATTAAACCCGGTATTTAAAAATATGGTCGACACTGATGTCCATAATTTTAAGCAATACATGGATATTGCCAGCCCGGAAGAGCACGTAATTGCTTTGTAAAACTGTCCGCGACATTACGAGGGACGAACTGATCTTATAATTTGCACATCCGAAAATATGGATGCAGCAAAACTGCTAACCCGACCTGCAGCTAAAGATCGCTTCGCGCCTCGTAATGCCAGGGATAGAAAACAAAAAACCCGCTCATCGCGGGTTTTTTAATATAAAATTGTTTCAGCTTTATTTTACTGCATCAACTATCGCTTTAAAGGCATCAGGATGGTTCATCGCTAAGTCAGCTAAAACCTTCCGGTTCAAACCAATTTCTTTAGCGGTTAACTTACCCATTAGTTGTGAATACGAAATGCCGTGCTGACGGGCGCCTGCGTTAATACGCTGTATCCATAAAGATCTGAATTCTCTTTTTTTGGTCTTACGGTCGCGGTAAGCGTACTGTAAACCTTTTTCTACTGTGTTTTTTGCAACGGTATAAACCTTGCTTCTTGAACCCCAATAACCTTTGGCGAGGTTCATGATCCTTTTCCGGCGTCTTCTCGACGCGACTGCGTTAACTGAACGTGGCATGTTGTTGTTTTTTGGCTGTGAGTGTCGCCGCTTAGCGGAAAACTTAAAACTCTAAAGCCTGGTTAATTAATTTGTTAATTACTTACCTATGCAAAGCATACGTTTTACGTTACCCATGTCAGCATCAGATACTAAGCTGGTGTGGGTAAGATTGCGCTTACGCTTGGTCGACATCTTGGTTAAGATGTGGCTTTTGTAAGCGTTCTTCCTGGTGATTTTACCGGTTCCAGTAAGCTTAAAACGCTTTTTAGCACTGGAATTGGTTTTCATTTTTGGCATGTCAGATATATATATATTTACGAATTACGATTTTTGATTCATTCTAATTTTCAAATCTGCACATTTTCAAATTTGCACATCTGCACATTACTTTTTCGCTCCCTTCGGCGTAACGGTTAAAAACATCCGCTTACCTTCCAGTTTTGGTAATTGCTCTACTTTACCTACATCTTCCAACGCCTGGGCAAAGCGCAATAATAAGATTTCGCCCTGCTCCTTATAAACTATTGCACGGCCCTTAAAGTGTACGTAAGCCCTCACCTTTTCGCCCGATTCTAAAAACTTGATAGCATGCTTTAATTTAAATTCAAAGTCATGGTCATCTGTGTTAGGTCCGAACCTGATCTCCTTAATAACGGTTTGCTTGGCGTTATTTTTTATCTCCTTCAGCTTCTTCTTCTGCTCGTAAATAAACTTGTTATAGTCGGTTACTTTACAAACAGGCGGTACGGCGTTTGGCGATATCTCAACAAGATCCAATTCTTGTTCTTCGGCTATGGCCAAGGCGTCTCTTAACGAGTAAATACCCGGCTCCAGGTTGTCGCCTACCAGACGAACTTCTGTAGCTCTTATAAATTGATTAATGTTGTGTTCAGCTTCCTTTTTCTTAAAGGGGAGCCTTGGTCCTCTGTTGAAGGGTTTGTTTAATGCCAAGTTATACTGTTATTTCTTTAATTATTTGTTTTTTAAAATCTTCAATCCGCATACTCCCTAAATCGCCTTCGCCATGTTTCCGTACGGAAACCATACCTTCTGCGGCTTCCTTTTCGCCTACGATAAGCATATAAGGGATCTTTTTGACTTCAGCATCCCGTATCTTCCGACCGATCTTTTCATCCCTGAAATCAATAAGCCCGCAAATATCCGAATCTTTTAACGATTCTGAAAGTTTTTTTGCATAATCTTCATATTTCTCGGATATAGGCAATATGATAAACTGTTCCGGCGAAAGCCACAGTGGAAAATTGCCCGCGCAATGCTCAATTAACACAGCCACAAACCTTTCCAGCGAGCCAAACGGCGCACGGTGTATCATTACGGGGCGGTGTTTTTGGTTATCGCTGCCGGTGTATTCCAGCTCAAAACGCTCGGGTAAGTTATAGTCGACTTGTATAGTGCCCAGCTGCCATTTCCGGCCCAGGGCATCTTTTACCATAAAATCAAGCTTGGGGCCATAAAAGGCGGCCTCGCCCAGTTCAACAACGGTTGGCAAACCTTTTTCGGCAGCAGCCTCAATAATTGATGATTCAGCCAATGCCCAGTTCTCGTCGCTGCCGATATATTTTGACTTGTTATTTGGGTCGCGCAACGATATCTGTGCGGTATAATCTTCAAAACCCAATGCCGAAAATACATACAGCACCAGGTCGATCACTTTTTTAAACTCCTCTTTTACCTGGTCGGGACGGCAAAATAAATGGGCGTCGTCCTGTGTAAAGCCGCGAACCCGGGTCAAGCCATGTAGCTCGCCGCTTTGCTCATACCGGTAAACGGTACCGAACTCAGCATACCGCACCGGCAGGTCTTTATACGACCGTGGTTTGGTCTTATATATCTCGCAATGGTGCGGGCAGTTCATGGGTTTTAGAAAGAACTCCTCCCCTTCCTGCGGTGTTTTTATTGGCTGGAACGAATCAGCGCCATATTTTTCGTAATGGCCTGACGTTACATACAGGTTTTTATGGCCGATGTGTGGCGTGATCACCTGCTCATACCCGGCTTTTACCTGGGCCTTCTGCATAAAGTTCACCAAACGCTCGCGCAAAGCGGTACCCTTTGGCAGCCATAAAGGCAAGCCCATACCTACTTTTTCGGAGAAAGCAAACAATTCCATTTCCTTACCCAATTTGCGGTGATCGCGTTTTTTGGCCTCTTCCAGTAAATGCAGGTAATCGGTTAGCTCACTTTGCTTGGGGAAAGTTACGCCGTAAATACGGGTCAGCTGCTTACGGCTTTCGTCGCCGCGCCAGTATGCGCCTGCAACACTCATCAGCTTAACCGCTTTAATGAAGCCCGTATTGGGGATATGCGGCCCGCGGCACAAGTCGGTAAAATTACCTTGTGTATAAAAAGTGATGGAGCCATCGGGCAGGTCCTTTATCAGGTCAAGCTTATACTCATCGTCCTTTTCAGTAAAATAGGCGATCGCATCAGCTTTGCTTACCGGCTTGCGGGTAAATTCTTCTTTGGTCTTGGCCAACTCCATGATCTTATCTTCAATTACCTTGAATTCATCTGACGAGAATTCGCGGTCGCCGAAATCGACGTCGTAATAAAAACCGGTTTCAATGGCGGGGCCGATACCAAATTTGGTCCCCGGGTATAAGGCTTCAAGGGCTTCGGCCATTAAGTGCGCCGACGAGTGCCAGAATGTAGCCTTGCCTTTCAAATCATTCCAGGTTAAAAGCTTTACGGCAGCGTCTTTCTCAATTGGCCGGCTGGCATCCCAAACCTCGCCGTCCACTTCGGCTGCTAATACGTTTCGTGCTAATCCTTCGGAGATCGACTGTGCGATCTGCATGGAACTGGTTCCTTTGTCATACTGACGAACGGAACCGTCAGGGAGTGTAATATTAATCATCTACAACTATGATTTATGCGTTATAAAATTGTGTGTTATTAAATCACCTACTAAGTGATCGTATCTGTTATGAGAGGCAAATTTAGAATTATTTAGGACGAAATTGCTGCCTTCTTTTAAAATCAGCGGAATCAAACAAATCATCCTAAATCAGCGTTCACACATTTCCCCACCCATGCGCCAGCACATCGGCCAGGTGAATGGTTTTTATGGGCAGGTTATTTTTATCGATGTAACCCTGTAAGTGCAGCAGGCAGGAAGCATCGGTCGAGATGATATACTCCGCATCTGCTGCTAAGGCATTATCGACTTTTTGCTGTGCCATAGCGGTAGAGATAGCATCAAATTTAACAGCAAAGGTTCCGCCGAAACCGCAGCAGGTTTCATTATCTTTCAGGTCGATCATATCCAGGCCAAGCACTTTTGACAACAATTGGCGCGGCTCCTTTTTAATTTTGCATTCGCGCAAAGCGGCGCAGCTGTCGTGGTAAACGGCACGGCCTTCTAGCTCGGCGCCGAAATAGTCGACCTCCAGTATATTCACCAGGAAATCCGACAGCTCATAAATATTGCCTTGTATGCTGCGGCATTTATTGTGCGAGGTAGTGTTTTTGAACAGATCGGTATAATAATTTTTCACCATCCCGGTACAGGAAGCCGACGGGGAGACTATCACACTGTCTTCCGAAAAGTCGCTTAAAAATTTACTGCCAATTGTCTTGGCGTCATCCCAGAAGCCCGCATTATAAGCAGGCTGGCCGCAGCAAGTTTGTGCTGGGTTATATTGTACTGTACAGCCGGCCTTTTCCAGCACTTTTATTGTGTTAAAAGCGGTATCAGGGAACAATTGGTCAATAAAACAGGGAATAAACAGCTCTATCTTCATCAAAAAAACTAAACGGCGCTAAGTTGAGAAAATTTGCGGTTTCTTTTCTCAAAAGCCAGCAATGAAATTAATAATGCAAGCCCCACAATAAAATAAGAACATAAAACCAGCGTCGAATTGCGCATGCTGTTGGTAATGTCGTCAACCAGCCCAAAGCTGAACATGCCCCCTACTATAGCCAGTTTTTCGGTAACATCATAAAAGCTGAAAAAGGAAGCAGAGTCAGGTATATCCTGTGGTATCAGTTTGGAATAAGTGGACCTTGAGAGCGACTGGATACCGCCCATCACCAGACCCACGATCATGGCCAGTATATAAAATTCGGTCGCGTTTGTGGTAAAATAAGCGGCGATGCATACCCCTATCCAAATGATGACCACATACATTAATACTTTAATGTTCCCGTATTTGTCCGACAGCCGCGACATCAGCGTAGCTCCGCCGATTGCCACAAGCTGGATGATCAGGATAATTTTGATCAGGTCGGCTGTTGGCATGTTTAATTCTTTGGCGCCAAAGCTTGTTGCTACCAGCATAATGGTTTGCACGCCCATAGAGTAAAAGAAAAACGCCGGCAGGTAACGTTTCAGCACCGGCATTTTTTTTACCTGCCGCCATACCTTACCCAGTTCTATAAATCCGCCGCGGATCAAATCATGGTGATGAGTTTTGGCATTTGGGCTGCCCTTTGGCAGGATGATAAAGGGGATATAGGCAAAGCTGATCCACCAGACACCCACCAGCAAAAACGACAGACGGGCAGGAAAGCTTTTATCCACTATGCCAAACCATTCAGGTTTAAGCACAAACATAAAACAGATCAGCTGCAATAAAACGCTGCCGATGTAGCCGTAGGTAAACCCTTTTGCGCTCACATTGTCCTGCATATCCAGTGTGGCAATTTCGGGCAGGTACGAGTTGTAAAACACAAATCCGCCGCTATACCCTACCGCTGCAAGGCCGAAAAATATCATGCTGCTTTGCAGCGTATCAAACTTAAAGAAATACAGGGCGCAGCACGATATCGCGCCAAGCCAGGTAAAAAACTGCATGAATATCTTCTTATTGCCGCGGTAATCGGCAATCGACGTGAGGATAGGCAAAAGCAGTGCTATGATCAAATAGGCCGCTGCCAGGGTATAGTCTGACAAGGCAGTATTTACAAAGCTTTTCCCGAAAAACATAACATGGTTGCCCGTTTTTGGATTGGCCGTTATGGCCACATAATACGCCGGAAAAATTGTTGAAGTGATCACCAGGTTATAAGCCGAGTTGGCCCAATCGAACATGGCCCAGGCCCGTATGGTTCTTTTATTGTTTTTGGTTTGCATGTGCAGACTGTTGAGAAACTTTCGAACTGTGAAGATAGTATTTACGCTATCAAATCAAAAGTTTGCTATTGTGGTGGATCACCCGGATATAAAATCGCACCAACAAAATCAACCTCTGGAAAAGACTTGTAAGGTAAATTCAAATCCCTGCGGATCGCTTTGATTAATTCAGTAAAAGCTTTAGTCTGGTTACCGCCTTTCGGCCATTCCTGTTCGTACAACAGGAGTTTAGTGATAACATCCATACTAGCGATGGTAAAAAGCCGGTTTCTTGCATAAGCGAGATCTTTAAATACTTCATCCCACCTGGCTTTTGTTTTACGGTTGTTGATATCCCGGCTGTTCTGCAACGCCTCAATATAAGCTGCGTAATGCGATTCCCTTAGCTTCCGTTTTTCGCTGTCGATTTTGCTATGGTTGGTTAGCCATGCACCAATTATAGATAACATAATAGCAGAAAAAGCCCCGAATATCGCTAAATACAAAGATGATGATTCACCGTGATCCATCCCGCCAGATGCAGAAATAAGTAAAGTGGTCAATTCCATGATCAAATGCTTAAATGATACAAATTATTGAAATTGAGTGCATGAAACGCCCCAACAACCATTTAAAGCTATTAATTATCAACGATATACACAAGAGGGCCGCGGCGATCCTTCCGGTAATTTTAAATAGAGTTTGTAAAACATTTATATCCGTAATGATGTATTAATGAATAACATACCTTCCCTCCCGCCATGAAAAAATATCAATGGATATTCGCCATTACCATTATGATGGTGTTTATCGCTTTCATCAGCTGCAAAACACAATTCGACACCACCAAAACTGCTTACAAGGCTGCATCTTCGCCGCAGGCTTTTGAACATGGCAAAAATCTGGTGTACACCATTTGCGCGGGCTGTCATTACAACCGGTCGACCAGTAAATTTACAGGCAACCCGATCGGGGATGTGCCGGGCATAGCCGGGAAAGTTTATTCCGCCAACCTAACACGTTCAAAAACGCACGGTGCGACCGCCGGATATTCGGATGCTGAGATCAAATATTTGCTAAGGACAGGCATCGCACGGGACGGCCGCTTCCTGGCCTATATGCTGCGGCCCAATATGGCTGATGAGGATATTAACGATATCATCATTTACCTGCGCTCAGACGATCCTGCGCTTGCCGCGGACGACCGGATTGCCGGAACAACACATTTTACACTGATCGGCAAAATGTACATGAGCATGTCTGCCAGGCCTGTTCCCTTTAAAGATGGCATCACAAGGCCATCCGACCCCGTGGCGCTGGGCTATTACCTGGTCGACAATGTTGGGTGTTTTCATTGCCATTCAAAAAGCGCAACCGCTATAAATGCCGAGTATCCCAGCCAAACCAAAGGTTACCTGGCGGGCGGTTTTAAACTTAAAGGTCCGCAGGGAACCGAAGTCGTTGCATCCAACATCACACCCGACAAACAAACAGGCATCGGGAATTATTCGCGCGAACAGTTCCGTAAAGCCTTAAAAGATAGCGAAGCGCCCGGCCGGAAGCTTCACCCGCCAATGCCCAGATTTCAGCGACTAAGCGATAGTGAAGCGGACGCGATCTATGCTTATTTGCAAACCGTGCCGCCTAAATATCATGCTATAAAAGGCCGTTGATCAGCAGTCCCCCTATAATTGCTTATATATCATCCGACCGGAAACGTACATATGCCTGTATCAAAATGATACAATTTCGTTAAAATGTCTTTCATAAAATATTAATAATCAGCAATTTAATTGCACGGCATCGTATTTGAGCGGCTATTAACAGGGGAGGTAATAATGAAACATAATAAACATCTTGAACAGCGCACCTTTTTACAGGACCGGTTCGAAATTTTAATAAAAAAACAGCAGGCCGGGACAGCAACTTTTTTAGAATTAACCGAACTGGATGACATTGTGAACCGGCATGCCACTATCCGCGAAACGATACTACAGGAAATGCGTGAAGCTGACGGCCCGCCAAACACACCGGTAGAAGACGATGCCCGTTTCGCTGCAAAAAAACAAACCGGAAGCTTACTTAGCCGATTAAAATCATTTTTTGCCGACTGGTTGCAATTTCATCGTCCCGGAAACAGCCTGCATTATACATTCCTGTACTGACTGTTAAGTTAAGCCTGGATTAATTTTAAAACAATTTGGAAGTTAGCCTTTTACATTCTATATTTGTTTAACCCTAATTATATTGGCTCTCGTCGAGTAGCTATATTTTCTCGTATAAATTAATTTTCCGGTACCAATGAATACTTACAGTGAGTGGCAGCGTTGCGACGTAAAGGCCTTTTGGGGGACGATCGCAGCAGATGATCATGTCGTACAGATATACGATAATGATACTATGTTGCTCAATACGCTTGCCGATTACACAAGCGACGGCTTCTATAATGGCGACAGTGTTGTCGTTATTGCAACGGGAAGTCATATCGAGGCGTTAAATAGCCGCCTCAGGGTACGCGGCCTGGATTTGAACCCCCTGTTAGCCAATGACCAATACATTCCGCTCGACGCAGATGAAACATTGTCGAAATTTATGATCAATGGCTATCCTGATGAAGAATGTTTTATTGAGACCGTTAGTGCGATAATGAAAAAAGCCCGTAAAAACGGACGTGAGGTACGCGCGTTTGGTGAAATGGTAGCTTTGTTATGGGAGCGCGGGCAAGATCAGGCTACCATGCAGTTAGAAGGGTTCTGGAACAACTTTTGCAACAAGCAACGTCTCTCCCTTTTCTGTGCATATCCAAAAAATGGCTTTCGGAATGATGAAGGCGATGCGGTAATGCATATTTGCGCCGCTCACTCCAAAGTGATCGGCTCCAATGAAAAATACCCTACCGAAATAATATATAGAGCAGTTGTTTAAAGCAACCCGGCTTAAAAATATTTAGGAATATAAAGGTTACTTTAATCATTATTTCTTCCCGTAACCAGGGCCCTTAATAAATCTTCCCGGCAACGCGCCGGTATGCTCCCCATCCTTCAAAACTTGTACTCCGTTTACAAATACGCCAGCGATCCCTGTAGCGTACTGGTGCGGCTTGGCATACGTAGCGTGATCCTGCACCTTTTGCGGATCAAATATAACCACGTCTGCGTAATACCCCTTTAACAACGCGCCGCGTTTTTTTAGTTTTAGATTGGTTGCAGGCAGGTAAGCCAGTTTGCGGATAGCATCAGGCAGGGTGATCACTTTATCATCCCGGGTATATTGACCCAGCACCCGGATGAAATTTCCGTAAGCCCTGGGATGGGGGTTTGATTTTAAAAAAATGCCCGAATTGCTGAACGATCCTTCATCCGACCCAAAGCTCACCCATGGCAATGCCACTTGTTTTTTAACATTATCCTCGCTCATTAAAAAATAGGCGACCCCTATCCGGGTGCTGTCCTGCACAATAAGGTCCATCGCAGTTTCCTCCGGGGATTTTCTCCTGATCTTTGCTACCTCTGCCAATGTTTTACCGGTATACTTTTTCAGCGAATCCTGCTTGAATGCCAATAGTAAAACTTTATCCGGCGAACCTGCACCATAATAAAGATTCTCCCAGGTGGTTGCATTTGTGTTCATGGCCTTCGCCATTTGCGCCCGAATTACCGGGTCGTGCAGCCTTTGCCATAGTTTACCAAAACCACCATCCTGTAGTGAAGGCGGAAAGGATGCGGTAAGCCCGGTTGCGCCTGCCAAATAGGTGTACATATCGGCAGTAATATCTAACCCATGCTTGCGTGCGGTTTCAACCTGGCGTATAACGCTGTCCATTTTATGCCAGTTATCTTTGCCCGCCGCTTTTAAATGATATATCTCTGCGTGTATATGGGCCTGTTTGGCTATCATAATTAATTCGGCCACAGCTTCATTAAGCTTATTTCCTTCGCTGCGCATGTGCGAAATATATGAACCGCCATAGGCCGAAGCAACCTTGCATAGCGCGATAAGTTCATCAGTTTTTGCAAAAAAATCGGGCGGGTAAATTAGGGAGGATCCTACGCCCATTGCCCCTTCCTGCATCGCCTGTTTCACCAAAAGCTGCATTTTTTCCAGTTCTGCCGGGCTCGGCGGTCGGTTATCTTCGCCGATCACATTGGTACGCACTGTACCTGCGCCGATAAAAGAAGCTATGTTGCACGATATGCCCTTTTTTTCCATGTAGCTGAGATATTCGCCAAGGGTGTTCCAGGCAACTTTATAATGAATATCCCCCTGGCCTTTGCTCATTTCGGCCTTCATTTTCGGGTTAAGCGGCCCCATGCTGCTCCCCTCACCCATCACATCAAGCGTTACGCCCTGCCTGATATCGCTTTGTGACCGGCCGTCCTGTATCAGGCTTTCGTTGGCCCAACTCAACATGTTGATAAATCCGGGCGCTACAGCCATGTCATGCGCGTCAATTTCTTCTTTAGCCGAGTTGGCGGGCAGGTTTCCAATTTCGGCTATGGTATCGGCATTAATAGCTACATCCGCTTTGTAAGGCACGCCGCCCCTGCCGTCATATATCACGCCGTTACGGATAATTTTATCGTATTGTTTTTTGTTGGAACATCCTGCTGCTAAAATGAGAATGGTGAGACCTAAATAATAATTGCGCATAGTGGTCGGGTTTGTCGGATAAATATAGCTTTTTATCTGATTGCCGATTTCCTCAAAGGCTGTAAATCCCCGATATACTTTACTATTTTTGGTGAACCAAATTAACCAACTGACATGAAGACTTTATTCTCATTCATTCTTCCCGGAATATTTTTCTTTACAGCTGCCATTGCGCAGCAAAGCGATCCACAAGTTAAAATCAATAATGGAACGCTTCAAGGCACATACAATGCGGCTACAGGTATCCGCAGCTTCAAAGGAATCCCTTTTGCAGCGCCGCCCGTAGGCGATCTGCGCTGGAAGGAGCCACAGCCGGCCACTAACTGGACTGGCATACGCAAAGCCGATCATTTTGGCCACATGCCTATGCAGAAAAGGGTTTTCGCTGATATGGTTTTCCGCGCCGATACAACAAGCGAAGATTGTTTATACCTGAATGTGTGGACGCCTGCGAAGTCATCCGCTCAAAAATTACCTGTACTGGTTTACTTTTACGGCGGCGGCTTTGTCGGGGGCGACGGTTCGGAGCTTCGTTATGATGGCGAAAGCATGGCGCAAAAAGGAATTGTTACCCTTACGGTGAATTACCGGCTTGGCGTATTTGGTTTCCTGTCGCACCCCGAGCTTACAAAGGAATCCCCGCATCATGCTTCCGGAAATTACGGACTGCTGGATCAAAATGCGGCTTTGCGCTGGGTACAGGCAAACATTGCAGCATTTGGCGGCGATCCGAACCGGGTAACTATAGCCGGTGAATCTGCCGGGTCCATTTCTGTTTCGGCGCAAATGGCTTCACCGCTTTCAAAAAAAATAATTGCGGGTGCCATCGGTGAGAGCGGCGCGATGATCAAGCCAACACTCCCCGCTATTCCTCTGGCCGACGGGGAAAAAAGAGGTGTGGCCTTTGCCGAAAAGGCGCGAGCCAAATCATTGGCCGAGTTGCGTTCAATGTCTGCCGCCCAAGTGCTTGATGCCGCTGCCAAACCAGGCGCATTTGGTTCGAGCCCAACTGTAGACGGGTACTTTTTAACCGACTTCCCGAAGAAAACCTTTGAGGCCGGCGAACAGGCGCATGTTCCGCTGCTGGTTGGCTGGAATTCGGCCGAAGTTCCCTTCCGTGCTTTTATGGGTGCGGATGCGCCAACGCCGGAAAACTATGCTAAAAAAATAAAACAGCAATTTGGCGACAACGCCGACGAGCTTTTAAAACTGTATCCCGGCAATACACAGGAAGAAGTGATCAGATCTGCTACCGCTTTAGCCAGTGCCAGGTTTATTACCTATAGCACCTGGAAATGGGCCGACCTGCAGGCCAAAACCAGCGGCAAACCTGTTTACCTGTATGTGTTTTCAACCCCGAGGCCGCCTATGGTTAACGAGAAGCCGGCGCAAAACAATAATGCTATTAAATCAATGGTCGGAGCGTCACACGCATCCGAAATAGAATTTGCAATGGGCAACCTGCCAACCAATAAAGTTTATGCCTGGACACCCGACGATTATAAAGTCTCGGCTACCATGGAAAACTATTTCGCCAATTTTATTAAAACCGGGAACCCCAACGGCCCGGGATTACCAAAATGGACACCAAATACCAATGGAAACGCCGTTAATTTTATGAATATTGATGTAAACACCCGCCTGCAGCATGAGAATGACAGGGCGAGATATTTGTTTTGGGATAAGTTTTATTCGAAATGATCTGACCGAAGGATCGAAGAAGATTTACGAAGTTTTAAAAACTTCGTAAATCTGGTTGAAAGTCAATTACTTGCCGGCAACGGAATTCCCAGTTGATAAAGATAAGCTGTTTCTGACTGTACCGACTTGTGGGCGGTAATTTTTCCATCCTTATTAAATATAAAAATATCGGCTTCGGGTAGTTTGAATGATTTGCCGGTTGGCGGAAGGTCCCTGAATTGGTTTTTAAAAGTTCCGCTCCAGTCGCCTGTTACCACCACGGTGTTGCTATCGGCATAAGCATGTAAATTTTCACCTTTGAAATCAGGAAAAGCCCTTACAAATAGTTTCATATATGCCTTTGTTGAGTCCAGGTTCCTGGTGGTTTTTGATTCTCCGTTACCGTATTCTGTAAAATCTGCCGTGCAGTCTTTATATGCTGAATCTACTTCCCCCCTGCCCAGCGCCTTGTCGGCGTTTAAAGCCACTTGTTTGATTTTTTGTGAAAATATTGCTGCATAGTTTCCGCTATCATCAGCGTCTGATTTGCTTTTACAAGCACAAAAGAAAAAGGCGGCTATTATAGCGCCCGCGATTAATGTTTTCATGATTTTTAAGTTTAGTTTGAGTAAGTTATTTATTAAATAGTAAATTTCACTATATGAACAATTTAAGACAGAGATTTTGTTTTCTGGCGACAAGATCAATGGCAAAACCAAATATCCGGATAATTTTACTTTAATTTAAAAAACGATCAATGAACACCTTCGTAATACCTGCTTTATGCGTGATTTTAAATTAACCGGTGGAGACAACAGGCGCTCGTTCCTGAAAAAGATTGCTGTCGCATCTGTCACGATCGCTGCCGCGGATATTGTTTCTGTGACCAAAGGTTATCCGGCTATTCAAAGTATGCAGGCTGATGAACTTCCGTGGTACAGGCGGGTTACCCGCTGGGGACAAACAAATATAACGGAGCCCGACCCGCAGCGCTATGATATCGCCTGGTGGCGTAAGCAATGGAAGCGCACACAGGTACAGGGTGTGATTATTAATGCCGGGGGTATTGTGGCTTATTATCCAAGTAAAGTGCCCTATCATCAGCCCTCGCCGTTTCTTAAAGGCCGCGACCTGTTTGGCGAATTATGCCGTGCCGCTCATGAAGACGGGCTGGTTGTTTTTGCCCGCATGGATTCTAACCGGGCAAATGAAGAACTCTACAAAGCACACCCCGATTGGTTTGCTGTTGATATTAACGGGAAACCGCACCGGGCGGATGACCTGTATATTACTTGCGTAAACGGGCCGTATTACAGCCAGCATATTCCGGATATCATGCGCGAAATAATAGCGCTATATCACCCGGAGGGCTTCACTGAAAATAGCTGGAGCGGCCTTGGCCGAAATACGCCTTGCTACTGCGAGAATTGTAAAAAGAGTTTCCAACAGGTAAGTGGTAAGGATATCCCGGTTACAAAGGACTGGGGGAACAAAACATACCAGCAATGGATACGATGGAACTATGACCGCCGGCTTGAATTGTGGGACTTAAATAACAAGGTGACAAAAACAGCCGGGGGCAAACATTGTACCTGGGCCGGGATGAACAGCGGTTCAATAAGCGGCCAGAGCAGCAACTTCAGGGATTATAAAGGCATTTGCAGCCGGGCGGGTATTATGATGATCGATGACCAGGGACGCAGCGACGCAAGCGGGTTTCAGCATAATGGCGACATTGGCAAATTCCTGCATGGCCTGCTGGGTTGGGATAAACTGATACCCGAAAGTATGGCCATGTACCAACAAGGAAGCGTTAGCTTCCGGTTATCGGCGAAGCCAGCGGCAGAGGCGCGCATGTGGATGATCGCAGGAATCGCTGGCGGCATACAGCCCTGGTGGCATCATGTGGCCGCTTATCACGAGGACCGTCGCGCCTATCATACCGCCGAACCGGTAATGCGCTGGCATAAAATAAATGAAGAGTTTTTGATCAATCGCCGGCCTGTCGCAACGGTAGGCGTAGTTTGGTCGCAGCAAAACAATGATTTTTACGGGCGCGATAATGCCGAACAACTGGTAGACCTGCCTGCCCGTGGCATAACGCAGGCATTGTTAAGAGCAAGGATACCGTACGTGCTTGTACATGCCGATCAAATCGATCAGCATGCGGCGCAGCTTTCGCTGTTAATATTGCCAAATCTTGGCGCGATGAGCGATGCGCAAACTGCCGCCATAAACCGTTTTGTACAAGGCAGCGGCGGGCTGATAGCCACCGGTGAAACCAGTTTGTATGATGAATGGGGAAATGCCCGGGCCGACTATGCGCTCGGCGAATTATTTGGCGCACACCACGTTAATCCTGATCGTGTAAACGCAGCATCCAATACGGCACACACCTACTTACGCCTTGCACCCGAGCTGCGCCGACAGGTAGACGGGCCGGAAATCGGCGATGAACCAACCATTAAGGGTGCGCGCCACCATGTACTTAAAGGTTTTGATGAAACAGATATATTGCCTTATGGCGGACATCTGCAGCCTATTCGCATTGATGCAGGGGTCGAAGTACCGATGACTTTCATTCCCGAATTCCCGGTTTACCCGCCTGAAACATCATGGATGCGCCAACCCAAAACAGATATACCCGGATTGGTTATTAACACCAGATTCAAAGGGCGGGTAGCGTTCCTCCCGGCAGATATCGACCGCCGTTTCGGACAATATAATTTGCCGGATCATGGTGATGTGCTGGCAAATCTTATCCGCTGGGCCGCAAAAGACAATATCCCGCTAAAGGTTGAAGGCGCCGGCATGGTCGATTGTCACATTTACAGTCAGCCGGGGCGGTTGATCATGCATTTGGTTAACCTTACCAATGCCGCCACATGGCGCCAGCCGATACATGAGCTTATTCCCGTTGGCCCGCTTAAAGTAAGCGTTAAATTACCGGCTGGCGTAAGCGGTAAAGGCTTGCGTTTGCTTGTTGCCGGACATAGTGCTTCTGTATCAGTAAATAACGGCTGGGCGAATTTTGAAGTTAAGTCGGTTACGGATCACGAAGTGGTGCTTTTGACTTAACCAACACCTATAAAAAAGCCGTTAACTTATTCAGTTAACGGCTTTTATTGTTTGTGCGGGAGAAGGGACTCGAACCCCCACGCCGTGAAGCGCCAGATCCTAAGTCTGGTGCGGCTACCAATTACGCCACTCCCGCATCTAGGATTTTTAGAGGCTGCAAAGATAGCGTAAAATGGTAAATTAAGAAATTTATTTAGTTGATTGGGTTAGATTAAGTGAGTCGTTGATTGAGTTATTATATTCTCAAGTGTTGTGTTGTTTCAACTAAATTAACTTAATCCAGCCCAATCAACTTAATCAACTTAATAAACTTAATAAACCAATTAAATCCTTAAAGTATTCGGGCACATATAGCAGCCTATTGCCATACCACGAAAACAGCTCACCGTCAACCAGTTTGATCGTTGCGGATGGTATTATAGCTTTAAATTCGGCAATGTGTTTTTCTTTAAAAGGATAAGGCTCAGATGAAAGAAGAATAACATCAGGCTTTGCCTCTGCCAGCATCGCGGCGTCCACTTCGGGGTATCTTTCCAGATCGAAGGCATTTGTTAACCCGCATTTTTGCAGCATGCTGTCGATAAAAGTATTTTTACCGGCGACCATATATGGCTTGCGCCAGATAAAATAAGCGGCCCGTAAATTTAACGGTGTTGCCGGAAATCCGTTAAACCGTTGCTGTATCTCCCGGCTCAAATCTTTAGCCTCGCTCTCCTTGCCCACCAGCGCGCCTACCTTTTCAATCATATCAACCGCGCCATTCAGATCATAAATATCGCTTATCCAAACCGGGCAAAAGGCAGCTAATTCCTCTATCTGGCTGCGCTCGTTTTCTTCTTTATTGGCTATGATAAGGTCGGGCTTTAAGGCTTTTATTTTATCAATATCCAGTTGCTTGGTGCCGCCAATTTTTGTTGTCGATTTAAACTTATTTTCGGGGTAAAGGCAGAATTTGGTTATGCCTATAACTTCCTTATCCAAACCTAAATAAAACAGCAATTCCGTTTGCGAGGGAACAACTGAAATGACCCGTTTCGGCACTTCGTCCAAACTAACTTCCCTGTTTAGCTGATCGTAAAAAACCGGCATATCAAAACGCGTTTTCGTCCCTTTTAAAAAGGATCATGGTGGTTAAAAAAACAATTTTCAGGTCAAGTAAAAACGACCAGTTTTCGAGGTACCATACATCTGCCTCCACGCGGTTCAGCATGGCTTCGGCATTCCTGGTTTCGCCCCTAAACCCGTTTACCTGCGCCCAGCCGGTAATGCCGGGTTTCAGAAAATGTCTTATCATATACCGGTCGATCAGTTCCGCGTACTGCCGCGTATGCGTGATCATGTGCGGTCGCGGCCCAACAACCGACATACTGCCTGCAAGCACATTGAAAAACTGCGGCAGCTCATCCAGACTGGTACGGCGAAGCCACGCGCCAATGCCGGTAATACGCTCGTCATCCCGCGAGGCCTGCTTTTTATTCGCATCGGTATTTACATACATGCTCCTGAACTTATAACAGTTAAATGACCTGTTGTTTAGCCCCGACCGTTGCTGCACAAAAAATACCGACCCCTTCGACCCCATTTTGATAAGTATGGCCAGTATGGGAAAAAGCCAGCTGAAAATGAAAATGATAATAAACAATGAAAAAGTAACATCAAACACACGCTTTACAAACCGGTTAAACCACTTTTTAAGCGGCTCCCGTCGTAAAGCGATAACCGGTATATCGCCGAAATACTCAATATAAGCAGGTTGCAGTTCGTTTTCATCAAGCCCTGCTACCAGTCGGAAACGGATCAGGTTTTTATCCGCATCAAGCATTAGTTGCTCTATTTTTCCGAAGGCCGAAGCGGGCAGGGCGCAAAAAATTTCATCAACGCCAAAGGTTACCCCGTAATTTATTGATTCGTCGATACTGCCAAGATATGAGGGCTGACCTTTCATTTCAGCATCGTCGTCAAAAAAGCCGAGTGAGGTATAGCCACGTTCGGGATTGTTTTTTAAATACTGATGCAAACCCAGGCCGGCAGTACCGCCGCCTATAATGATCACCGTTTGGTTTATAAAAGTGGTATTTCTATGATGCATAGTTTCCACGTTTATAAACTGAATTATTGATTGTATATCTGGTAGATCCCGGTAATATTCCTGTTTGCAGCAGAGCCGACGAGCACTGTAGTGATCTTTTTGTCCATCATTACCTGTTCGGCCTGGTTGATGAATTCATCCTCTTCTATAAAAACAGGTGTCGCGGTCATCATTTGGGTAATTATTAGTTTCGATGTATCGGGATTTCGCAGCAAAGCCCTGCGCAAATCGCCATCCGTAATAATACCTTTTACATGACCGGTGTCGCCAACAATTACCATACCCAACCGCCCTTCCGACATGCGGAGCAATAACTCAGTAAAAGACGAATTTTCGTTTATAAATGGCAGGTTATCTGTCCGCATAAGGTCCTTTACCCGGATGAGTAATTTGCGGCCCAGGCTGCCGCCGGGATGAAAGCGGGCAAAATCCTCCTGCTGAAACTGGCGCGACTCCATCAGCGCTACCGCCAATGCATCGCCCATTACCAACGCTGCCGTAGTTGAAGACGTTGGCGCCAATGCCAGCGGGCAGGCCTCGTTCTTGATATTGATGTTTAAATGGTAATGGCTGTTTTTGGCGACTGTTGAGTTTGGATTGCCCGTGATGCCGATGATCGTGTTTTTGTTCCATGTTAAAAACGGGATGAGTTTTAACACCTCGTCGGTTTCGCCTGAGTAAGATATGAGGATAACCATATCGTTTGCACCCACCATGCCCAGGTCGCCGTGAAATGCCTCACCCGGGTGTAAAAAAAAACTGGGCGTACCGGTACTGGCAAGTGTAGCGGCTATCTTTTTCCCAATAATTCCGGATTTGCCAATTCCTATAACGATAACTTTACCGTTCGTATTTAATATAACCTCAACAACCTTGCTAAATTCATCATCGATCGCATCGGCAACAAATTGCAACGATTCGATCTCGATATTAAAAACCCTTTTGGCTATTTGCTTCATGCTCTATCTAATAGTGGCGCTATAACTTTGTCCAGATCCTGCAGTTTTATCATATTTGGCCCATCGCTCAAGGCATGGTCAGGGTCGGGGTGTATTTCCATGAAATAACCGTCAGCACCGAACGCTTTAGCCGCCATGGCCATCATAGGCACAAAGGTACGGTCGCCGCCCGTTTTACTCCCTGCCCCGCCCGGCCGCTGTACTGAGTGTGTACAATCCATACATACCGGGTAACCAAAGGCTTTCATATCATAAATATTCCTGAAATCAACGGCGAGGTTATTATAACCGTACATATTGCCCCGTTCGGTTAAGATAACCTGCGTATTCCCTGCTTCAACAACCTTTTGCGCCGGGTAAAACATATCCTGCCCCGACAGGAACTGTGCCTTTTTTACGTTCACGATTTTACCTGTATTCGCAGCGGCAACCAGCAAGTCGGTTTGGCGACATAAAAATGCGGGGATTTGTAATATATCAGCTACTTCGCCGGCAATAGCGGCCTGGTAAGGTTCATGAATATCAGTAGTGATCGGCAGGCCAAAACGTTCTTTCACCTTCAGTATCAGCTCCAGCCCTTTTTCAATTCCCGGCCCGCGGTACGAGTGTATGGAGGTGCGGTTAGCCTTATCAAACGACGATTTAAAGATAACGGGCACATTGTACTTCTGCCCTGCCTCCGCAACCTTTTCCGCAACCTGGTACAATAGTTCCTGGTTTTCCATAACACATGGACCCAGTATAAAAAACGGCTTTTGCCGCATTTGTTCGTATAGCATAGTCAAAGTATAGCGACCAAAGATAAATATAATTAAGAGCACCAATTACACGAATGGAAAAAACGAATTTACACGAATTATTGAATGTTATTATTCACCCGGTATTCTAATAAAACAAATGCTATTCGCAATCTTTCTTTAATTCGTGTAAATTCGCCCAATTCGTGCAATTAGTGGCGTTACCTATGAATTACTTCGAATTTTACGGCATCAAAGAATCTTTTACCCCGGATGTAGCCCTGCTCAAAAAGAAATTTTACGAGCTAAGTAAACAATATCACCCGGATTTTCACGCCAATGAGGACGATACCAAACAGCAGGAAATATTGGAGCTGTCCACCTTGAATAATAAAGCATATCAAACACTATCCGACCCATATAAGCGGCTGGAATACATATTGCGTACCCACGAATTACTTGTGGAAGGCGCCAAACCTCAGCTGCCTGCGGATTTTTTAATGGAGATGATGGACATCAACGAGCGCCTGATGGAAATTGAAGATGCTGAGCAGCTTGGCCACCTCACTGCCGAAGTGCTTGCCGTTGAGGGTGATATCAAACAAAAAATAGACAGCGCCACAAGAGGTTACGGCGATTTGGACGATACGGCAAAGGAAAGCCGCCTGAATGAAATTGCAGATTGTTACTACCGGCAAAAATACCTGTTGCGGATTAAGGAGAGTTTAGATACATTTGCAACCCGGTTCTAAATGTGCCCAGATGGCGGAATCGGTAGACGCGTTGGTCTCAAACACCAATAACTTCACGGTTGTGCCGGTTCGACCCCGGCTCTGGGTACTTAAAGGCCCGATGCGAAAGTGTCGGGCTTTTTGCTGGTGTTTGATCTCTCTCCCTGCCGGAAACAATTAACATGTGTAATAGTTATATAACACACTGATAATTGAAACTATGAAACAGCTTATCTACCCGCTCGCTTTTTTACTTGGTTTAATTCTTCCGCTGCAGGCTGCGATCAGCAACCAACTGAAAGAACACCTCGGCGACAGCACGATACTTGCTGCACTGACCTCATTTGCGGTTGGTACCGTCACGCTAACCATCGCTGCATTCATTTTCAGAGAAAAATTGCCCGAATACAGCCAGCTGACGCAAGTAAAACCCTGGATGCTGATCGGTGGGTTTCTGGGCAGCAGCTTGTTATGCGGAACGATAATCCTGGCGCCAAAGATCGGATCTGCCGCGATGATGAGTTTGATCGTTTCCGGTCAGATCATCGCCTCCATCGTTTTTGATGCCACGGGGTTTCTTGGCACGCCTGTAAAAGTTGAGCTGGGTGCGAATAGTCGGGGCGATATTGGTGATATCAGGCGTTATCCTAGTAAGCTTTCCTAAAATATTTAAGCAGGCGCTTTGATCTCACTGCAACTCTTTACTTAGTTTGATACTTTTTTTCAAAATACGACAGGTCACAATCCAAAGCCTGCCTGTCCCAATGGGCGGTATTGGCCGCTGCTTCGTAAGTGGACTGTAAGAATTCTAAAAGATACACTTCCGAGTCAGGGGCATTTACCACATCATCGTACCGAAGGAAAAACTCGCCCATTTCTTTACTAAAGAACGCCTTATCCGGCTTTACCGGTTGCTTGCTGAACGCCTCGGGGGTTGGGTAGCAATAGGAATAAAACACAGGGTACGGGAACTCCGCGCTGCCGGGCCAGAACCCGCAGCTGCTAACCTCGTGCGAATATGCTTCCTGCATTACTTCCAAGGGCATATTGGGTACTACACCGGTATATTTCGGCGCCGTGCGGCCCGAAAAGCGTGTAACTGCAAGGTCAAATCCGCCCCAAAAGAAATGTACGGGGCTACATTTGCCGGTAAACCGCGCTTTGAACTTGTTAAAGACCATATTTATTTTAGTCAGCGCCTGCCAAAACCGGTGCATTTGGTCTCTATCATATTGAAAGTGTGTTTCGTCTTTTTCAAATGGTATTGCAGGATCTATTTCATTTGGGGCCGCATATATTTTGACATCAATTTCCATAAGGGCCAATTTTTCAAAAAGCTCCCTATAAAAACTGGCAACGGTACGCGGGTAAAGATCAATATGCTGCTGCGTACCCCTGCTGCATACGATCGTTAGCTGGTGAGATATAAAATCAAAGTCAATTTGAAAATTGCCCTCCCCGTAAGGAATGTTTCCGGTAGTTAAACCGCGCGGCGACACGTAAAGGGTAACATGCCAGGAGTGGTTCAGCCACGGCATTTTAACCATGCGCACCTTTCCCACAATTTGCGTCCAGAGCTGAACAGTGGTAATCGTGTCCTTTAAATCGTTAAACTTCAGTTCGGGCCAGCGATCTTTCATGTTTTCGATAATAATTTTCTGAATAATTATATTCGTTAATATTCGGCTATAATGTCATCCGTATAACAAAAGATCCATCTTTCACCCGGCTCAGCCGAGATAACAACGGGGTGCCCGGAAGCGTGGTAATGCTTTGTCATGTGCCGGTTTGGCGATGAATCACAGCATAATGTTATGCCGCAGGTCTGGCAGGTACGCAAATGCACCCATTCCTCTCCCATTTTTATACATTCTTCACAAACATCAACTTTTGGCCGTTTTAATTGGCTCAATTTTTCAATGTGTTCGCATATCTGGTCGGCTGCCATAATAATCCATTAAATATAGATAATAGTATAATACAAACAAATCGCTGGAAAGATTTAAAAATTGAATAGCTTAATGAATATACCGGGTTGATTAACTGGACTTTATTACGGTCGCGGGAGTAAGTAATGCTGAGAGATCAGCGGGGGCATTTATAGCAACGGGCAAGGTAAACCAAAATGTGCTGCCCCTGCCCAGTTCACTATCAACCCCTATCTGCCCGGAATGTTTTTTAATGATCTCTGAGGAGATGTAAAGACCCAGGCCAAGGCCGGAACCCTGTATCCCATTGCCCTCTACCCTGTAATACCGGTCAAATAGACGAGTCAGTTTGTCGGGTATCACGCCCGGGCCAGTATCGGCAACTGATACTTTGGCCATGTCGCCTGCCTGTTCAATATGTACCGTAATAATTTTTGAGTCAGGGGCATATTTAATAGCATTGTTTACCAGGTTTATCATTACCTGGTTTATGCGGTCGGCATCTGCATAAACATTCAGGTATACATCACCTTTGGTAATTATATTATAAATACCTTCCATGCGTACATGGTGGCAACATTCATTAATCAATTCAGCTAAATTGAATGACTTTAAGTGCAGGTTCAGCTTTCCCTCATTGACCATCGTAGTATTTAACAGGTCATCGATAAGTATGGTTACTTTATCCAGGCTTTTGTTAGCCTGGCTGATAAGCTTTGGAAACAGGGCATGTGAAGGATCATCCTTTATTTTATTCAGAAGTTGAAGGGTAGCTTTGAGTGTTGTGATGGGCGTCTTAAGCTCGTGGCTGGCAATGCTGATAAAATCATCTTTTTGCTGCTGTAATAACCTGAGCTCATGTATATCGGTGGCTGTTCCCACCCAAAGCTGCACTTCATCTTCTTCGTTCTTAATTGACATCAACCGGATGAGGTGCCACCTGTATTCCCCATCGGACCGTATTAAACGGGTTTGAAAGCCGCCGCCATCACTGGTTTTAAGGATATTGCTCAATTCACCCAGCGCCATGCGCAGATCATCGGATGGTATGATGCTTTGCCAGCCCGGCAAATCAACTTTCCGGCACTCAAGTCCGGTGTAATCATACCACCGCTTGTTATAGAACGTTACTGATCCGGTGGTTGTATTTGTCCACGCTATTTGCGGGATAGTTTCCATCATATTGCGAAACCGGGTTTCGCTATCAGCTAATTCTTTTGTGCGGTGAATAACCCGTGCCTCAAGCTCCTGGTTCAATAGTAACAGGTCCCGGTTAATTATCTTTACCCTTTCATCCTGTTCTATAAGCAACTGGGTTTTATCATGCAGTTTAACATTAGCCAGTTTTAATTTTTTTTGCTCAGCCTGTAATTCACCGGATAAGGTGACCAGATCAGTAGCTCGTTTTTCATTTTCTTCGTTTTGAATAACAAGCTCCCTGTTAGCAATATGCAATTCGGCAGCCCGTCTTTCCTTTTCACCGCTTTGAAAAGCAAGTTCCGCGTTGGCAATATATAATTCGGCAGCCCTGCTCTCCTTTTCATCGTTTTGAAAAGCGAGCTCAATATTAGCAATTTGCAGTTCCGATGCGCGGTTTTCTTTTTCTCTATTTTGAAAAATGAGTTTATTGTTTGCAATAATTAATTTTGCCGTTTGTATTTTTAATTGCTCATCAATAACAATTTTCTCCTTCCTTTCCTGCGACTCCTTTAGTGCCCGTGTGATTTTAGGGCCAAGGGTAAATAACTTATCTTTTGGCGCGTAGTCTGTAACACCAAGCTTTATAAGTTCGACGGCATTTTCCTCGCCTATAATACCAGAAACGATAATAAAGGGAATATGAGGAAGTTTATTTTGTTTGATATGGAAAGCTGTGACAGCATCAAATGCGGGAAGTGAATAATCGGATAATATGATATCCGGATTAAAATTTTGAAGCGCATTCTCGTATGTCTCGCGGGTTTGAATAATTTCAGAAGTAAAAGTCAGCCCGGATTTTTTTAATTCGCGTAGAAGCAAATCGGCGTCACTCTTGTTGTCTTCAAGAATGAGTATTTTGAGATTGGGAGTCATCGTTTCGGCTAATGAATTGCAGTGTCGTTATTTTAATCTTTAATTTCCCTTTTATATTAGTGCGGCGACTGGCTTAATATCATCCAGTACATACCTATCTTTTCTATTGCCTGGAAAAAATTACTGCTGTCAACAGGCTTTACGATATAGCTGTTCGCGCCAAGTTCGTAGCACTTTTCGATATCCGGGTCTTCTTTTGATGAAGTGAGTATGACCACCGGGATAGATTTAAAATCCGGGTCTGATTTTAGTTTTTCCAGCACCTGAATTCCCGACATTTTCGGCATCTTCAGGTCGAGCAATATCAATTTAGGGTTTTCCTCTCTATTTCGTGAAGTATACTCGCCGGTGCAATAAAAAAAATCAAGCGCCTCGGCGCCATCCTTGACGTGGAGCAGCCTGTTTTTAAAGCCGCTTTTTGTAAGGGCGCGAATAGTAAGCGTGGCATCATCCATACTGTCTTCGGCAAATAAAATTTCGATGTCGTCGTAATTCATAGTTTTATTTTTAAGTATTAATACAGGGCAAGCTGAAGTAAAAGCATGTACCTTCATCAAGTTTTGATTCCGCCCACACTGTACCGTTGTGCCGGTTTATGATTTTTTGTACAATTGCTAATCCAATCCCTGTCCCCTCAAATTCCTCCTGCGAATGCAGCCGCTGGAAAACCCCGAAAAGCTTGTCGTAGTATTGCATGTCAAATCCCGACCCCTCGTCTTTTATATAATAGATCACCTGGTCGTCCTTCACCCGCGCCCCAATTTTTATACTGGTTTTTAATTTGTATTTCGAATATTTAATGGCATTGGATATCAGATTTATCCATACTTGCTTTATTAACGACTGATCCCCCTGTGCAGGCGGAAGTAATATTTTATTAAATTCAGGTATGTTTTCACCAGCCTCAACCAGTAATTCATCTTTTACAGAATTAACGAGAGCAGTCATATTAATGTCCGAAACGGCTACCTGTTTTCTACCCAATTTTGAGAATGCCAGGAGGTCATCGATCAGTTGGCCCATTTTTTTTGAATTGTGCATAATAGCTTGAAGCACCTTTATCCCCTCTTCATCAAATTTATCAGCATAATCCTCCATCAAAATACTGGTGTACCCATTGATTCCCCTTATCGGCGCCCGCAAATCGTGCGATACCGAATAAGAAAATGCCTCCAGTTCCTTGTTGGCCGACTCCAGTTGTGCGGTACGCTCAAGTACTTTTTGTTCCAGCCCGTCATTAAGTTTTCGAATATCATCTTCGGCCTGTTTAAGCTCCCGGTTAGCAATAATTAATTCCTGGGCACGCTTTTCCTTTTCTTTGTTTTGAAATGCCAATTCTATGTTCGCAATAGCCAGTTCCGCTGCGCGTTTTTCTTTCTCATTGTTCTGAAATGCCAGCTCTTGATTGGCAATCACCAGTTCAGCCGCACGTTTTTCTTTCTCTTCGTTTTGAAATGCAAGTTCTTTGTTGGCTATCACTAAATCGTCTGCACGTTGTTCTTTCTCGTCATTTTGGAAAGCCAGTTCGTTGTTCGCGATTACCAGTTCCTCCGCTCGTTTTTCTTTCTCATTATTTTGAAAAGCCAGCTCTTTGTTTGCTATAACCAGTTCTGCGGCCCGCTGTTCCTTTTCGTGGTTTTGAAAAGCAAGTTCTCTGTTGGCGATCACTAAATCCCCGGCGCGTTTCTCTTTTTCTTTATTTTGGAAGGCTAGCTCTTTGTTTGCGATAACTAAATCAGCTGCCTTGCTTTTCTTGCGTTGATTTTGAAGGGCAAGTTCTTTATTAGCTATAGCTAATTCCGCGGCGCGATTCTTTTTTTCATTGGTTTGAAAGTCAAGCTCTTTGTTAGCTATTACTAACTCAGCAGCGCGGTTTTCTTTTTCCCTGTTTTGAAAAGCCAGCTCCTCATTAGCTATAACAAGTTCAGCCGCGCGTTTTCCTTTCTCGGCTTTTTGAAAGGCGAGTTCCTGGTTGGCAATAAGTAATTCGTCGGAGTTGTTTTTTATCATATCCTTGCTGAAACCGCCGTTTTAACGGCGCAATAAAAAAATTAGGGTATGACTATCGGGATCGAAAGGTAGCTTCCTGCAGGTCGTTTCTAAAGGTAACACAATATTCCGGAGTTTAGACATAAATCATCATATATATAGCCATGTTTATGAAGTTAGCCCGTTTTTATGCTTAAGTTTATACGATGTATCGCGTTCAGTTGAATAACTAACGCTCAGTAACTTGATAATTGATGTCGAAACAAAATATCAATCGCCGTAAAGCATTGCAAATTATAGGGGCCACTGCCGGGATTGCGGTAGCCGGCGGGACAAAAGAAAGTATCGCAAAACCGACAGAAAAACCCGCCTTTATTTACTGCCTTAATATGGCCACCATACGCGGCCATAACCTGGGTTTTATTAAAGAGCTGGAAACCGCTTCTGCTGCCGGGTTCAGGGCGGTTGAGATATGGATGGATAGCCTGCAGGCGTATTTGAGAACCGGCGGTACTATCACAGACGCTAAAAAACGCCTGGACGACCTCGGTTTAAAAGTTGAGGACTGTATCGGATTTGCCAAATGGATTGTTGATGATAAGCCAACCCGTAAAAAGGCGATTGAGCAATTGAAAATGGAAATGGGCCTGCTGGCACAGATCGGCTGCAAACGCATGGCAGCACCAGCTATGGGCGCAACTGACGGCGTCAGTATAAGTCTTGACACAGTTGCTGAACGTTACCGGGCCATCCTTGATTTAAGTGACGAAAGCGGAGTTGTGCCGCAACTGGAGATGTGGGGTTTTTTAAAGATACTAAGTAATGTAAGTGATGTGCTTTATGTAGCCATGCAGAGCGGCCACCCATCCGCCCGGGTATTGCTGGATATTTTTCATTTATACAGGGGCAATACATCGCTGGATACATTGCCCCTGATGAGCCCATCGGCGGTTGACATCCTGCACATGAATGACTACCCGGCCGGTATATCTCATGAAGTGATCACGGATGCCGATAGAATATATCCGGGTGACGGAATAGCCCCAATAAAACGCATTTTAAACACCCTGCGCCGGCACGATCAGCCGCTGGTTCTCTCTGCAGAGTTATTCAACAAAAAATATTACACACAGGATGCTTTAACCGTGGCAAAAACAGCCCTTGTTAAAATGAAATGGGTAACGGAGCGCATTTGATACAATTTAACAAAACAGGCTGCATATCGCTAAAAGCGGCTGATTGTATGGTGGTATTGATATTTCGCAAGAGCGAGTTATTGCCATCGGCATCCTGCATCAGTTGCCATATCATCACTCCACCGGCATACTGCAGCGCCAGCCGGGTTTTGTTTTGAATTGTGGGGATACCGTTGTAGTAGACAGTATCCCGGTCCGAAACCGCTACCTGGTCGGTGAGCTCCGACCCGGGATATTTGCTGGTTATCTCTTTAAAGCTCATAGC
Organism: Mucilaginibacter sp.; assembly: GCA_035568395.1. Lineage (GTDB taxonomy): Bacteria > Bacteroidota > Bacteroidia > Sphingobacteriales > Sphingobacteriaceae > Mucilaginibacter. The sequence continues at coordinate 895,541 of DATMOF010000002.1, forward strand.
CGCGGGCGCATTCGGGCCAAAGCCATAGCCATAAAATGGGATGCCCAGGTTTAGTTTTTCTTTGGCTATCCCGCGGGTATTTGTCCAGTAATCCAGGTCGGCAATGGCCATTTCATACGGCGAGTGCTGCCCTGCAATGCCCGGCTGCCATGGCCCCGTTTTATCATACGACATAATATTTAAAAAATCCATACAGGCCAGGGCTTTGTCGGTATAATTCGACTCATAGGCTGTTGCTACCGCGGCGGTAAGTATTTTACCTTTCGACTTAAGCGCCGCAGATAAACTGGTCACAAATGACTCGTAATTCTCGTCAAGACTTTCCTCTTCAATATCTACATCAATTCCGTCAAATCTTTTAGCTACGATATACTGTACCATTTTTTTGACGAGTGTATCACGCCGTTCGCCCGATATGAGGTCGCAATAATATTCAGGCGCGGGTCCGCCGCCTGTTGAAGCCATTACTTTGATGTGTTTTTTATGGGCAGATTCGATCAGATGATCTATTCCTGGTATTTCCGGGAAATTTCCGTTGCAGTCGGGATTGATAAAGGCGATATTGAGGTGGGTTATTATTCCGAAATCAAACGCAGGCTGGTTATCGTTTTCAAGGGCGTCGAGCTGCATATAGGCAATAACCCTGAATTGGGTTGCAGGTGCTTTCTGCTGTGGATGCGTATCTTTTTCGGTATAGCTAAATATAACTAATAAAGTAAGTATTGACAACCATATTTTAAATGCCTTTTTCATAAAAGCGCTGTTTTGGTTTCGTACCAGAACAAATTCCCGATTAAATAAAAATAAATATGTTTTACTTTTAGTTAAATTGATTAAAGCAACTCATGCAAACATGGTGCCGCTTAGAAACAGGTAACGGGTATTTTAGCTGGTTGCAGTAATGTGGGGCCGGTATACCGTTATTTTCATTAATAACAGATCAAATTTCCCAAATAAGGGATGGTTGAGCCATACCAGAATTAACTTATACGATGTAAAATCAGTGTTACAGATAATTATACTTTAACGATGAAAGGAATGTATAGTATTCTAATCAGTTATTAGCCTTTCCATGAATTTTAAATATTTGTTAAATCATTGTTAACTATTTTGGGGAACTGGTGTTCATTAAGTGAAATTACCGCTATGTCAAAACTCGCCGACCGCTTAAAATCTTTTAATGAGCCCTTATTGCCCGATGTGGTGCAGCTTAAATATGAGGCGATGGCCGAGAATGCCTTTCGGTTTTACCGGGGAACCTGCCATTTATTTTACGAGGACCTTGCAGCAGCCGATTCGCTGCCGCTTTCACCGTTAACATGGATATGCGGCGATCTGCAACTTGAAAACTATGGGAGTTATAAAGGCGACAATAAGCTAGTTTACTTTGACCTGAATGATTTTGACGAAGGTCTGCTTGCGCCCGCTGCCTATGAAATAAGCCGGATGGTTACCAGCATCTTCATCGCCTTTGAAGCATTGGACATAGAGCCTGAAAGAGCTTTAAAAATGGCTAAGCTCTTTTTGAAAACGTATTGTTCCACGCTGGCAAAAGGTAAGGCCATCAGTATTGAGCCCCGCACGGCTAAGGGGATCGTTTGCGATTTCCTGACGGCGGTGGATAAGCGCACTGAAAAGGATATATTGAGAAAACGTACCATCAGCAAAAAAAGAAGGATCATCCTGTCAACCGAAGACGAAAGGCACTTTAAACTGGATAAAGAGCTGAAGCGGGAATTAGTTGACCACATAAACGGCTGGATAGCGACAAGCAGCGACGGCCCTTATAATTATAAAGTAAAAGGGGCCGTTTTCCGGATAGCGGGAACGGGCAGCTTAGGGCTTAAACGCTACCTGTTCCTGCTCAAAAGTACCAATGTTAAAAATAAATATCTTTTGGTGGATATGAAGCAGGCTGCCCCCTCCTCTGTTCTGCCCTATACTCCGGTGCGCCAATTGCAGTGGGAAACGGAGGCCGAGCGAATTATAACTATTCAAAAACGTATGCAAAACGTTTCTTCAGCATTATTGAGCACCACAGTTTTTCGCGGTGACTCGTATGTTATACAGGAACTGCAGCCGGTTAAGGATACCATTAAGTTCAAATTGTTCAAAGATGACTATCGCGACATTTACCAGGTTATTGATGATATGGCAGCACTTGCTGCATCAGCCCAGCTGCGTAGCGGCGGGATACAGGGATCATCCATTATTGACGACCTTTCAGCTTTCGGCATGTCAAACGACTGGCAGGAAGATATATTAACATATGCTGTCAAATATGCCGAAAAAGTAAAAAGGTACTACCGGCAATTTGTAAAGGATTATAAAAATGGCGTTTTTGCCATTAAAGAAACAAGCAAGTCAATCTTATTCTAAAACGACACTTTTGATTCCTGATTTCTTGTCTTTTGATCTCATGCCTCTCCTCCTCTCTCAAAATATCACCTTGAAATAATCGTTTTAAAAATTCTGCCAAAATGGTTCAAAAATTAAGAATACTTTTACGCGAAATTAGATTAGATGCCCAGGACACTTTTACTCGTTTTTTTCATCTTCGCGGTACTTTCAGCTTTTGGGCAAAAAAAATATACGGTCAGCGGTACAATTAAGGATAAGGCTACCGGGGAACAGCTGATTGGTGCCACGGTTCGGATAAAGGAGCTGCCCCAAAATGGAACCGTCACCAATAGCTATGGGTTTTACTCATTGTCTGCACCCAGGGGCGAGTACACTTTATTATTCACCTATATTGGCTATGAAACCATCAGCCAGCAAGTTTCGCTGATAAAAAACCAGGAGGTAAATATCTCCCTTACATCCAAAGCCGAACTAAGCGAGGTTGTCATAAACGGCAACAGGCCAAACAACGACAATATCGTTTCGCCACAAATGGGTGTCGAAAAGTTAAATATGGCCCAGGTAAACCAGGTGCCGGTTGTTTTTGGTGAGAAAGATATTCTTAAAACCCTTTCCTTATTGCCCGGGGTAAAATCTGCAGGAGAAGCAAATACAGGCTTTTATGTACGTGGTGGCGCGTCCGACCAAAACCTTATCCTGCTCGACGAAGCCACAGTATACAATGCCTCGCATTTTTTTGGGTTCTTTTCGACTTTTAACTCTGACGCGATCAAGGATGTGAGCTTATTCAAAGGCGGCATGCCGGCCGAATATGGAGGGCGCCTGTCTTCAGTTTTGGATATCAAAATGAACGAGGGCAATAATAAGAATTATACAGCCGAGGGGGGCATCGGGCTGATATCATCGCGCATAAAGGTCGAAGGGCCTATCGTGCAGGATAAAGGCTCGTTTATGGTTAGCGCCCGTCGTACCTATATCGATTTTTTCCTGAAAGCCTCATCCGATTCAACCATCAGGGGCAGCTCTATTTATTTTTATGACATCAACGCCAAGGCAAACTACCATTTCGATAATAAGAACGCCATTTACCTTTCGGGTTATTTTGGCAAGGATGTTTTAGCTTTAAAAAACACTTTCGGAACTGACTGGGGCAACTCAACGGGGACTGTCCGGTTTAACCACATTTTTAATAACCGGTTATTCTCAAATACTTCTTTGGTATTCAGCAATTACAATTACACCGTACAAAGTTTCGAAACTGATAATACCTTTAAGGCCACATCGCAAATCACCGATTTTAACCTAAAGGAAGACCTTCAGTATTCAGCTGGCGGTAATCATACCATAAAGTTTGGACTGAATATTCTGCATCACACCATAGCGCCCGGCGATATTACTACCTCGGCAAAGTCGAGCTTTAACAATAAAAGTATCGAAAAGCGGTATGGCTTTGAAAACGCCGTATATGTAAGCGATGAATGGAAGGCGACTGAAAAACTAACATTTTTATACGGCCTCAGGTTAAGCGGTTTGTTCCTGTTAGGTCCGGGTACGTTTAAAACTTACGATGCGGCAGGAAATACAACCAGTTCAACCACTTATGCGTCCGGGGCAAGCGTAAAAAATTATCTTAACCTGGAACCTCGTTTTTCCGCAGGCTACCAGCTTAGCGACGAAACTTCTGTTAAGGCATCATACAATCGCAATACGCAAAATATACACCTGTTAAATAACTCAACCAGCGCCACACCTACCGACCTGTATGTGATGAGCAGCAATAATATAAAACCCGAAATAGCCGACCAGGTATCAGCGGGCTGGTTCAAAAATATCAAGGACAATACCTATGAGTTCTCGGCAGAAGTCTATTATAAATGGCTGCAGAACCAGATAGATTATAAAGACGGCGCCCAATTAATTGGTAATGCAGATGTAGAATCCCTGCTTACTTATGGCACGGGCAGGGCGTATGGCCTCGAACTGTTTCTAAAGAAAAAATACGGCCGTTTTAATGGGTGGGTAGGTTATACGCTGTCGCGGACTGAGTTAAAGTTTGCAGCAATCAATAACGGCAATTATTATCCTGCAAGGCAGGACCGCACACACGACGTATCTGTTGTGGGAATATACCAGTTAAACAAGCGCTGGTCGTTCTCGGGTGTATTTGTTTACGGAACAGGCAATGCAGTAACCTATCCTACCGGGAAGTACAATATAGGCGGCTTAACCACATTTTCCTATTCTCAACGTAACGGTTATCGTCTTCCTTCGTCAAACCGGCTGGACCTCGGCGCTACCCTCGAAGGGAAGCAGCATAAAAAATATCATTCAAGCTGGACATTCGGCATATACAATGTGTATGCTTATCGCGACCCTTATATTATCACATTCCGCGACAGCAAAACGGTTCCGAATACAACCGAAGCCGTGGAAACCAGTATTTTTGCAACACGCATACCTTCCGTTACCTGGAATTTTAAATTTTAACTGATGAAGATAATAGATTTTAGATACTTTGTAATTGTGATGGCTTTAGCGACGGCATCGTGTACAAAGGTTATCGATCTGCAACTGGGCAACGATACAGGCAAACTGGTAGTTGAAGGCAATGTTACCAATAAGCGAGGCACCCAGTTTATTAAGCTAAGCCAAAACGTAGCCTTTACCAGTACCAACGTTTACCCGCCTGTTACGGGTGCCACAGTTAGCGTGAGCGATACCACCGGTAAAATATTCCCTTTTGTAGAAGGGCCGGCCGGAACTTATTCCATAAATGCCATGGCCGGTACAGCGGGCAGAACCTATAAAATGAATATAGCCACTAATGGGTCTGTTTACACGGCCAGTTCTCAAATGCCCCGGGCGGTGAAGCTTGATTCCATAACAGAGAAAGTTGACGCTTTTGATAAAACCAATAAACACAGGCAAATAACGGTTCATTTCCAGGACCCGGCCGGTACGCCCAACCAGTACCGCTTTATATTAACCGTAAACGGCGTTGAGGTTAAGCGCATCTTCGCGTTTAACGACGATTTCAGCGACGGGCGATATGTCAACCTCGACCTGTTTCAAAATGATATGGATATTGTTCCCGGTAATACGGTAACGGTAGAGATGCAATGCGTGGATAAAACCATTTATACCTATTGGTTTACGCTGATGCGGCAGGGTAACGGATTTGGCGGAGGGGTAGCCCCCTCAAACCCGCCTACAAATATACAACCGGCAGCACTGGGATATTTTAGTGCACACACTACACAAACCCTAACCCTCAAAGTAAACTAAATTGCCCGTGCTATTAACACACCGCCAAAAGTCGCTAAAAGTCCTAAAACGACGCTTCCAAACGTATAGGCCAGGAATGTGAAGACCTGGTTGGATTCAAACAACTGCACGTTTTCGTAAGAGAAAGCCGAAAACGTAGTGTAGCCGCCACAAATGCCTGTTACAAGGAATAATCGCCATTGAAGCGAAGTTACGCCGAACCGGGCATCGGTAAAGTAAAAAACAAAAAAACCAATCAAAAAGCAGCCGGTAACGTTAACTAAAAATGTGCCGTAAGGAAAACCTGAAACGACCGTGCTGTTTATTGAGCGGCTAACCAAATAACGGCATAAGCTACCAATCCCGCCGCCGAGAAATATTAGTATCCATATCTTCATTTTTGATGTTGAAAAGTTGTAAAGTTGAAAGGTTGAAAGGTTAAAATTAACAAATTACTGCAAACAACATTACAACGTTTCAACCTTACAACATTCCAACAACTACTTTACCCCCATCGCGTATTTTATTCCGCCCAATAAGTGGTTTAAATAAAGAGGGTCGGCGTATGATTCATCTGTGTGGCCCAATTCTGTGTAAAATGCACGGCCACCGTCATATTCATGGTACCAACTCATGGGGTGATCGTCGCCGTTTGCGCCGCCGGTGTAGGTTTTTTCGTCTATTTTCATCAGCACGTGCAGGTTCGGTGCTATCCATTTAAAGTTGTACCATTCGTCAAACCGGCGCCAGTCGGCCGGCAAGTGTTTAGTGGCAATGAAGTTACGGTCAACAACATGGAGTACGGCAAATTGCTGAGCCGGATGGCTCTTAAAATAAGCCCCAACCAGGTTGCCATACCACGGCCAGCCATACTCGGTATCCGTAGCCGCGTGAACGCCTACAAATCCTCCGCCCGAGCGAATATATTTTTCAAACTCAGCCTGCTGAGTATCATTTAACACGTCGCCAGTTGTGTTCAAAAAAATTACAGCAGCATAATGCTTCAGGTTATCGTAAGTGAATTTTTCTGAATTGGTGGTCGTATCCACTTCAAAGTTATTTTCATGACCCAGCTTGATGATAGCCGGAATCCCGACGGCAATGGAGTTGTGATGATATCCCGCTGTTTTGCTGAATATCAATATCCTTTTTTGCTTCGCAATAGCACTTAAGCTTATCAATGCTAATATGCTTATAATCAACAGTTTATTTCTCATAGTTTTAGATTTAATTCGTAATTTGAAAATAACAAAAATGTCATGCTAAAACAAGTTCGGCATAACGTGTGGCGCTACCTTTCGCCTTTAACCTTTCAGCTTTAACCTCCTCAAATATTCCCTTTCTTCAATTCATCCACAGCAAAATTTGCCGCCCTTGCCGTCAATGCCATATAGGTTAACGATGGATTCTGGCATGCCGAGGATACCATAGCTGCGCCATCGGTCACAAAAACGTTTTTAGCATCCCATACCTGGTTATGCGCATTCAGTACCGATGTTTTCGGGTCGCGGCCCATGCGTGCGGTTCCCATTTCATGGATGCCATCGCCTACGTTATGCCCATGGTCCCACGAGGTGATGTTTTTAACGCCTGCGCTTTCCAGCATCGCCCTGGCCTCCTTAACAATGTCCACACGCATCTTTTTCTCATTGTCTTTTATCTCTGCGTCCATCGCCAAAATCGGCAATCCCCATTTATCTTTTCGATGCGGGTCGAGTATTATTTTATTTTCGTGATAAGGCAGCAGTTCACCAAAACCGCCGATACCTATGGCCCATTGACCAGGTTCGGTGATGGCTTCCTTAAAAGCTGCCCCTACATTCAGTTCAGCCACGCTCCTGCTCCATCCCTCCCGGCTTGCGCCGCCCTGGTAACCGAAGCCGCGCATATAATCGCGTTTATCGCCAAAGAGATTGGCAAAACGTACTACGTAAATGCCATTAGGCCTTCTGCCGAAGTAATATTTATCCTCGTAACCCTCAACGGTACCCGACGCGCCCAGGTTATAGTGATGGTCCATAATATTATGCCCCAGTTCGCCGCTGCTGCTTCCAAGGCCGTCGGGCCATATATCAGTCGCCGAGTTCATTAACACCCAGGCGCTGTTTAAGGCTGAAGCATTTACAAATACAATTTTAGCATGGTATTCATAGGTCTGGTGCGTTTCCGCATCCAGAATTTCAACACCGGTGGCTTTTTGTGTATCCCTATCATAAATGATCCGGGTAACGATAGAGAATGGCCTTACTGTTAAATTTCCCGTAGCTACCGCCGCCGGTAGTGTCGATGATTGTGTGCTGAAATATCCTCCGAACGGGCAACCCTCCCAGCACCGGTTCCGGAACTGGCATTTTGTTCTGCCGGGAATGGCTTCCGTCAGATTAGCGCTTCGCCCGATGATCATGTGGCGGGTATCGTTATAGTGCTTTTTGATACGGTCGGATACATCCTTCTCCACGCAATTCATATCCATTGGCTTTAAAAAGTGTCCGTCCGGTAATTGCGGCAAACCTTCTTTCGAACCGTTTACACCAACGAATTTCTCGACATGATCGTACCAGGGCGCCAGGTCTTTATACCGTATGGGCCAGTCAATTGCCCATCCGTCCTTTAAATTCGCTTCAAAATCAAAATCGCTCCATCGGTAACTTTGCCTCCCCCACAAAATAGAGCGGCCGCCCAATTGATATGAGCGCCACCAGTTAAAGGGTTTAATCTCGGTATAAGGCGCATCCTGTTCATTGGCCCAGTAATCCATAATAGGTTCCGTAGCGCCCCAGCCGCGTGAAATGACCGGCCGCGCTTTTCGCTGTGCTTGTGTGGGGCTTCCCCGGTGTTCAAATTCCCACGGATTCTTCGAGGCAGATTTATAATCTTTTAAATGCTCAAAATTGCGGCCGCGCTCCAGCATAATGGTTTTTAAGCCCCGTTCGGTTAACTCTTTGGCGGCCCACCCCCCGCTGATGCCCGAGCCGATAACAATAGCGTCGTACGTATTATTGGCCTTAGCCTTACCATTGATGTTGGTAGTGTCTGCTGACATAATGAAATGATTGAGCGAAAGGTGAAATAATAATTGGTTATACAATAATATCAATTAATGGAGCTATTAACAAGTAATATTGTGATGAAACAAATAACTATTCCCGATCTTCTTTCCCGGCCCGCCGAAGGGGATAGTTAAATCTGCGGCAAACAAATTACGCGATGATTTGCGTTGCGTGTAGACTCACCCCGACTGCGCTTCGCTGGTCGACCCTCTCTATGGTAAACCATAAAGAGGGTAAAAAACAGAAAAAATATTTTTCTTTCCCTTCCCCAACCCTCTTTCCCGGCTGGCCGGGAGAGAGGGTGATCCAGCGAAGCGCAGATCGGGTGAGTTAATTATGTGCCATATCAAATCACCTCAAATTTTAGTAATTTGCCATCATATTCGATCCGATGAGCATCCCCACCTATGGCGTACAGGATATAAAGAAAGAAATTCAGCATTTGTCGCAGGAACAAGTGGCGGAGTTATTCCTGCGCCTGGTGCGCTATAAAAAGGAAAACAAGGAACTGGCCGCTTATTTATTGTTTGATGCGGATAACGAACAGGCCTTTATCGAAAAGGTTAAAGCCGAAGTTGGCTTTATGTTCAGTGCGCTGCCGTCCCAAAGTTACCTGGCTGCTAAGTATATGCGTAAAATATTACGACTGATAACAAAGTACAATAAGTTCATTGGCTCAAAACAAGCGGAGATCGAGTTGCTCATCAGCTTTTGCTATAGTTACCTGCAATATACCGATAAGCGTTTATCCTATAAACCATTGCGGCTGATATTAACACGCCAGCTTGAAAAAATACGAAGCCTGATAGGGAAGTTGCACGAGGATCTGCAATTTGACTATACGCAGGACTATAACACATTACACGCCGAGACCGAGAAGAAATTGCCCTGGTTGCCGCGAAACGATTTGCTGTAACATCCGGCGCGTTTTAACATCTAACAAATAAAATTAACTGATAGTGGCAGATAAAGAAGCAGCTTTTAAGAAGATTTATGAAGCCAATTCAAAAAAGATCTACCACCTATGCTATGGTTATACCGGTGATGACGATGCTGCGAGCGACCTTTTACAGGAAACCTTTTTAAAAGTTTGGCAAAACCTCGATAAATTCCGCAACCAGGCGATGATCTCGACCTGGATATACCGCATTGCTGTAAATACCTGTTTAACCTACTTACGGTCGGAAAAGCGGCAGGCAAAGGATGAACTGACGCCATTTATATCTGAAAATAAAAAGGAAGAACTATCAGAAAAAAACGAGCAAGTGGCCTTGCTCTATAAATGTATATCAAAACTGGAAGAGTCGGAAAGAATTATAATTACGCTGGTGCTTGATGAAGTGCCATACCCCGAAATTGCTGAAGTTTCGGGTATATCAGAGGGGAATTTGAGAGTGAAAATACATCGCATTAAACAGAAGTTAACAGAATTATACAACCACTATGAAAGAGTTTGAGCACTTAATGTCGGTTTGGCAGGGACAGCCAAAACCCGACAAGCTTTCGGTGGATGAAGCGCTGAAGCAGGCAAAGAAGGGGATTCGTGACATAACCACGAAACTGTATTGGGGTATTGTGGCTATGATAGCGCTGATAGCCTGCGCGTTTATCATTACTTTCTTTTTCGCATTCCGCTCGCCGGCAACCACTATAGGTATACTGATCATTTTGATCACCATGCTCATGTACCTGTCACTTATTGTAAGACATTACCACATACTCAATAAACACGATCTGACTCAAAACCCGACCGAATACCTGGATACGCTTAAAGAATACCAAAAGAACCGGAGTAAAGTGGTTGGCTGGTTTTACTATGTATTTATGCTGCTCATCAGCACCGGCCTTGCCCTGTATTTTATCGAGGTATTGGAAAGGGCGCCCCTCTATTTTAAGCTCATTACCTACGGTTCAACCATCATTTGGTTCCTGTTTATTACGCTGTACGTAAAGCCCCGGATGTTTAAAAATGAAGAGGAAAAGCTTAATTTGATGATTGACAGGCTGATACGGCTACAAGAGCAATTTGACTAAATTAATTTGAAGATTTGTTGATTTGAAAATTGGAAGATTGCTATTCTTGCAGTAATTTTCAAATTAAAATATGGTTACTCTTAGAAAGGTTGAATTGGCTGAAGCCGGATTATTGCTCGATTTCAGCAAAAAAACTTTTTACGATTTCTTTGCCCATTTAAACGACCTTTCGAATATCGATGCCTACTCGGCGACGGCATTTACTTTAGATAAAATAAAGTCTGAGTTATCCGACCCCAATTCCGGGTTTTACTTTGCCATGCTTGACGGCCAGGTGGCCGGTTATCTTAAACTGAATTTCGCCGACGCGCAAACCGAGTTTAGGGATGAAAAGGCATTGGAAGTGGAACGGATATATGTTTCCGGCGAGCATCACGGCAAGCATATTGGCCGCCAGTTGTTAAACTTCGCGGTCGATACCGCGATAAACAAGCAATTCGAATATGTATGGCTGGGCGTTTGGGAGCATAACCAAAAAGCCATCGGGTTTTATCAGCATCATGGTTTCGAGGTTTTCAGTAGTCACGAGTTTTTATTGGGTGATGATCGGCAGATTGATCTGCTGATGAGGAAGATGTTGTAGATAATGAATAATTCCTTTATTCCCCCGCTGCCTTCAATATGTTTTGAATAATTTTCGGAGAGATTCTAAAATTGGTTTGTTGGATCAGGTCGAGATAAGGGGCCACAAGTGGAATAATACCACCTTGTTTAGCGCTTAACAGCAGGCCAACTGAACCTTTGACATTCAAACCCAGCTTCTCAGCAAATTTACGCGCCTCCAAATCATCGATTATAATATAATCGCAATTAATTTCCAGTGCCAATGAAATTGCGCTCGCTTCACCCGCATCTACATATTGATTAAAGTAATCATTAAACGGCGCGGATTGAACTTTTACCCAGTCGGGCAAGGTAAAGCCATATTCCGCCACTACTTCAGGAGTGGTAAGTACAACGGAACATAATTCAGCAAGAAGATGAATAGCATCAACCTTTCGCAGAATAATAAAGCAACTGGCATCGGTTACGACAACCTTATACTTCTTTTGCATCATTTACAGCGGCTTCCGCGCTCGGGTCAAGGTAGTTTACGCCGTAATTGATTAAAATTTCAGCAAAATCCCATTTCTTCATTCCCGCCATTTCTGCGGCCTGGCCCAATGTTAGTTTTCCCGACTCATAAAGTTTAGCCGCTATAAAACGCACTGTATCGTTATGATTTTCTTCCAGCGAATCAGGAACCTGAAGTGTCATCGTTGTCATATTTAAAGATACAAATTTTCAGCTGAAATAAAAAAGTTACCTTAAATATTCAGTAGTCACGAGTTTTTATTGGGTGATGACCGGCAGATTGATCTGTTGATGAGGAAGATGTTGTAGATCTATAACGCGTGGTGTCATGCTGAGGCACTTGAAGCATTGGCGGGCAAAGGCCTTTACGCACACACTTCGAGGGGCCTCAGTGTGACACCCTTTTTACTTTACCGTAAGTGTCCGTCCGCTTCCTGATGCGACAGCCGCGGACAGATCATTAACACGCGCGGACGCATGGTGAAAAAGCCGGGTAACCCGTTCAAAAATTTTCTCTATTTTGCGTTATGAAAAGACTATTGCTGCTGGTCGCCTTTGTACTGGCAACCCATATTACCTACGCTCAGAAAGCAAACAAAATTACCGACTATTTCCCCCCTTATAATTCATGGCAGCACCAATCGCCGCAGGCGTTGGGACTTCGGGATAGTTCACTACAAAATGCCATCCGGTTTGCCATAAGTCACGAGGTAAATGCTTCGCGCGATGGCGAGATCTCGCAATTTCAAAGTTTTGGTAAAGAGCCGCTCAACAGCATCCTTGGCCCGGTTACCGAACGTGGCGACCCTGCCGGCCTGATCATTTATAAGGGCTATGTCGTTGCCCAATGGGGCGACCCTGATCGCGTGGATATCGTTAACAGCGTTACCAAAAGTTTCCTGTCGTCCATCATTGGCATCGCGGTTGACCGCGGTATGATCAAAAGCACTGCCGATACTGTTTCCCGGTATCTCCCGCCGATTGAAGTTTATAAGCCGGATGCAGGCGGCAATGAGATCATTTATCCTTTTGCATCTGCACATAATAAGAGACTTACCTGGGAAGTAATGCTCCGCCAAACCAGCGACTGGGAAGGAACCCTGTGGGGTAAACCCGATTGGGCCGACCGTCCGCAGGGCGATATAACGCAATATAAGCTCCGCAAACGCAACGAACCCGGCACCGTATGGAAATACAACGATGTACGCGTAAACGCGCTCGCACTGGCTGCAGTGTGCGTATGGCGCAAACCCTTGCCCGCGGTGTTAAAGGAAAATATTATGGACCCCATCGGCGCATCTACAACATGGCGTTGGTTCGGCTATAAAAACTCGTGGATCGTACTCGACGGGCAAATCATTCAATCCGTAAGCGGCGGCGGGCATTGGGGCGGCGGTATATTTATGAATGTCTACGACCTGGCACGCTTCGGCCTGCTCACCATGCACCACGGCAACTGGAACGGCAGGCAAATCATCAGCCGCGAATGGGTGGATAAAGCGCTAACGCCAACAACTGCCAACACCGGCTACGGCTATATGAACTGGTTTTTAAATACCGATAAAAAGCTGCTCCCCTCCGCCCCCGAAAAAGCCTGGGTACACATCGGCAACGGCACCAATATGATCTACTGCGACCCGGAGAATAACCTTGTAGTCGTGGCACGATGGATAGATCAAAGAGCGATGGATGGGTTGGTTAAGCATGTGCTAGCGGCGCTGGGTAAGTAAAAAACACCGCGTCATTGCGAGGAACGAAGCAATCTCTACATAAGCAGATCAACGGACCGAAATGTTAAAGTGGAGCGAAAAGCCGCTTGCGTCAATTTGGCTGCGGTTCAATTCCCCCAAAGTCACTTATCTTTTGACTTGCATAGCATATAGATTGCTTCGTTCCTCGCAATGACGGAGGCGATTAATCTTAGTCACCCTCGCATAAACGGATTAAAACTCATCGTCCCGATCTCCATACCCGCGGCGCGGCAAACCGTTTTTTCGCCGAACTTAAAGTTTATCTTATCCATGGCCTGGTAAAGTTTTATGCGCTCTTCGTTATCCTCAAAAAGGTTTATCTGGTAGCTGCCGCTGCACAGGTTGCTTAGCCGCACGCCTATCAGCCGGATGGCGCGGTGCTGGTTCCATGCTTTTTTCAGGAGGTTTTTAATGCCGGGTATCAGAATATGCTCGGCGGCGGTGAGGGCGATCTTCTCCTGCTGGGTATGCGTCTCGAAATTGGCGTAGCGCACTTTGATGGCCAGGCATGATGCCAGCTTGTTTTCCTTGCGCAGTTTTGAGGCCAGCTCTTCCGTCATGGATACCAGGATTGTCTCGATGACGTTTTTATCGGCTATATTGCTGTTAAAGGTATGCTCGGTTGATATGGATTTACGGTCGGAGTGCGGCACAATTTCGCCGCTGTCGATGCCGTTGGCCTTTTCCCACAGGAACCGGCCCGCTTTGCCGAAAACCGCCTCCAAAAACCGGATGTCGGCCTTTTGCAGGTCGCCAATCTTTTCAATGCCGTACTGGTACAGCTTGTTGGCGGTGCTTTCGCCCAGGCCGGGAATTTTATTGATGTTAAGCGGCGCCAAAAAATCCTTCTCCTTACCATGCGGCACCAGCAGCTGCCCGTTGGGCTTGGCCTGGTTAGTAGCCATTTTCGATACCGTTTTGCACGACGACATGCCAAACGAAATAGGCAGCCCGGTATCCCGTATGATCTTTTGCCTTAACTCCGTGGCGTGCTGGTAACAGTTATGAAAGCGGTCCATGCCGGTGTAGTCGATATAAAACTCGTCTACCGATGTTTTTTGGTATAGCGGTACCGACTGATGGATGATTTCCGTCACCTCGCGCGATGCCTCCGAATATAAATGGTAGCTGCCCCGTACTACAATGGCCTCCGGGCAAAGCTTTAGCGCCTGCGCCGTAGGCATGGCCGAATGTACCCCAAACTTGCGCGCCTCATAACTGCACGAAGCTACCACGCCCCTGGTAGCCGAGCCGCCGATAATCACCGGCTTGCCGATCAACTCCGGGTTAAACTTGCGCTCAACCGAAACAAAAAACGAATCCAGGTCGATGTGGACAATATTGCGCTGCGCGGCCATGCAACAAATGTAGAAAAAGATTTGTAATTACTAAAAATATTAGCAATTTTGATTTATCAAATCAATACCGATATGAAAGGTTACAGTGACTATTTATTTATCCTCTCCCCTTCTGACGAGATCATCAGCAAGGTCAGGAGCCTGAAGCGATTTTGTTCCGGGATAGTCGGCGGTTTTGAAAGCCTGCATTCCAAAGCGCATATTACTGTTCAGCCTTTTCCGCGGAAGAAGCCTTTTTGGATTGATCCGGTAGCAACCACACTGGAGAAGGAGTTTAGTTTGATACCGTCCGTAACGTTACAAATAAATGGCTTCCGTGTGTTTACAAATGGCGATAACAGCACTATTTACGCCAGGCTGAATACAACCCCGGTCACCGGGGTTTGGTTTAAAGATGTGCGCCGCAGCCTAAAGCTGAAAAAGTTTGAACCGCACATTACCATTGCCCGCTCGCTTACCGCCAACCAATTTAAACAGCTGTGGCCCCATTTCCGCAACCGCGATTGGAATGAAACTTTTCTTGTTGACAGACTCACTATCCTGCAAAGGGAAACCATCGACCACGACAGGAACTGGAAGGTTTTTAAAGAGATACCTTTTAGGGGTAATGCTGATAGTTATTATATAAAACCGGTAACCAAAGCTGAAGCTGCGCCAATTACGCATGCGCATTATGGTGAGCAGGTGAGCCTTTTTTGACAGCCTCATCACCACCGCGTCATTGCGAGGAACGAAGCAAACTCTACACACACAGATCAACGGACCGGAATGTTAAAGTGGAACGAAAGGCCGCCCTGCGCAAATTTGCAAGAGGCCTATTCCTCCTCACAGTCACCTATCTTTTTGATTTGCACAGTTCAGCGATTGCTTCGTTCCTCGCAATGACGCGTGGAGACAATAAAATCTACGCGTAGCTATTGAGCATTACCGGCATAACCAGCATCAGCACATCCTCGTTTTCATCGCCGCCCTGTGGCAGCAACAGGCCGGCCCGATTTGGGGTCGACATTTCAAGGGATACTTCTTCGCAGCTCAGGTTTTTGAGCATCTCGATAAGGAAACGCGCGTTAAAGCCTATTTCCATATCCTCGCCCTCGTACTGGCAGCTTAAGCGCTCGTGCGCCTCGTTGGCAAAGTCAATATCTTCTGATGAGATATGCAGCTCGCTGCCATTGATCTTGAGCCTTACCTGGTGGGTGGTTTTATTGGCGTAAATAGCAACACGGCTTAGCGAGCCCAAAAAGGCCAAACGGTCGATGCTTAATTTATTGGGGTTATTTAAAGGGATAACAGCTTCGTAATCCGGGTAACGCTCGTCGATCAAACGACAAACCAGGTTGATATTGCCGAACTTGAAGAACGCGCTGGTGTTGTTATATTCAACAGAAACGTTTACATCATCAGTCGGCAGCGATGATTTTAGCAGTGTTAACGCTTTCTTTGGCAGGATAAACGACGTTGTGCTGGCGGCCTTCGCGTCCTTGCGGCGGTAGCGAACCAGTTTATGCGCGTCGGTAGCCACAAATGTTAATGACTCGGTGGAAAGCTGGCAGTAAACGCCTGTCATGGCAGGGCGCAGTTCGTCGTTGCTTACCGCGAAGATGGTTTTATTGATCGCCTCGGCCAAAACAGATGCAGGCAGGTTAACAGACGAAGCATTTTCAACCACCGGAATTTTGGGGAAGTCCTCGCCGTTTTCGCCGTTAAGCTTGTATTTACCGTCGCCGGCGTTTATTTCAATGGCAAAGGTTTTATCATCAACCGAGAAATTCACCGGTTGCTCGGGCAAAGATTTTAAAGTTTCTAATAAAATGCGTGAAGGTATAGCAATGCGGCCATTTTCTTTTGCTTCAACAGTTAAAGAAGTGGTCATGCTGGTTTGCAGGTCAGTTGCCGAAATGGTTAAGTTTCCATCTTTTATCTCGAACAAAAAGTTCTCTAAAATCGGCAATACGGTGCTATTGCTCAATGCGCCGCTGACGGCAAGTAATTGCTTGAGTAATGTTGATGTAGAAACAATAAATCTCATATAGTTATAATTAATCACTCAAAAGTATAAAATTTAATGTGCATACTTCCGCTTGCGGGTATAATGTTGAAAAATCGCAAATGTTAATAAAAAAGCCAGCGGAAGTACATTATTTAACACCTGCCAGTACAATTTTTCGGTTCGTATGCGGGCGCGGTCGAGCAGGCGCAGTTTAACCTCTTTTGTACGTACAGAAATCAGTCCCGAGTCATCGGTCATATAGTCGGCAATGTTCAAAAGCAGGTTTTTATTCCCGAAATTTTGCTGCATGTAATGGTCGTACCCCAGCGGGAACGGCGAGCCATCGGCCCCTACCTGGTTTTTAAATACGTCGCCATCGCTGATCACGATCATCTTGGTGGGTTTACTTTGCTGAAGTATCGGTATATTCTCTTTTATCCCCTCGGGCAGGGCACGGTTACGGAAATCAGACGGGAACTGCCCTTCCAGCAATACGGCCACGGTTTTTGGGGTACTTTGAAAATCTTTGGGCTTTGGTTCCTGCTCAAGCGCCTGCAGCGATAGAATATGCGGCGCATTTAATTTCTTATTAAACGGCGATGAACTAAGCAGGATCGTCTTCTTTACATTTTTAACACCAAGCGTATCAATGGTACTGGCAAATTCGCTGCGTATGCCGTCGAGGTTTTTCATAATGGGGTGCTTCGACAAGGGCATAAATATGGGATAATACAGCCAGGGCAATAACTGTATCTGCGGCTGCCCGCCCAGATTACCGGTGCTAACAGGTATTTGCGCGCAGCTGATATCGGCTATCAGGTCGTAATTGATACGAACACCGTAAACAAACAGCTGGTCGTCCAGGTTCAGTTGCTTGGCGAAAGCCATCTGCTCGCCGCCATGGCCGCGCAGGCTGTCTAGTTCGGCGCTTACCTGGTCAATGGCCCACAGCACCCGGCCGCCGCGCATAATGTACTGGTCGATCTTAAACTTTTCGGCCTCTGTAAAAGCAGTGTCTGGCTTAGGTATCACCAGTAGCTTTACTTTCATTAAAACCTCAAACGGTACGGTCTTCAGGTTAATACGACCAATGTTATAACCATCTGATAATGATTTCATTGCATCGTTCAATTGAAGGTCGTTTAATTCATGGTCGCCCTCCGTAAAAGCGACGATGGGCTTCCCCCCGCTTGTTATTTTTTTGATAGCCGACGAAAATGCATATTCCAGGTTCTGTATTGAATTATTATAAACCTCATCGTCGGAAAGGCCTATCCGGGTTTGGAATAAATTAACGGCGATCTCTCTTCCCTCGTATTGCACAAGCGCCTCGGGGAATATCAGCATTTGGGTTACGCCGTTATCCGTCTTTACGCTGTAAGGCTGCCCGGTAATGCCCCTAGCCTGCAATGAATCGTATTCGGCCTTTTGCTCATCCTCGGGCAGTTTCTTGATCGCGGAAAGCAGGTCTATAAAGTTAAATTGCAGGTTGTAATGACTGTAAGCCTTCAGATCGCTTAGCATATCGCGTGTTGCCTGCTGCAACCGCTTCATGCCACCTGGGAAGTTATCGCCCTGCAAATACACCGTAACGTGAACAGGCTTTTTGAGGTTGTTCATGATATCCCGGCTTACCGGCGATATGGTATAACGCTTCTCCTTAGTAAAGTCAAAACGGGTAAATGTAAAGCCGGAAAGAATAGTTATCAACACCAAAGAAACCAGTGTGCCTAGCAGGGTTTTATCATTCAGGCTTTTTTGCCTTTGTTTAAGCAGTACCAATAGTGTAAGGCAAATGAACAATCCGGCCAATACAACAAAATAGGTGAGGTCGCGGGTATCCAGCACGCCCCGGCTTACCGATTGGTAATGCTGGGTAATGCCGAGGTTCTCTAACGTTAAACTTTGCAGCGATAACAACTGGCCAAGTGAATCAAACCCGCTGTAAAAGAAGAAACAAAGAAACACCGCAATAGTGAAGGCGATGATCTGGTTTTTGCTTACTGACGAAGCAAATAATCCTATCGCACAAAACACCCCTCCCAATAAAAACAAGCCTATATACGAGCCGATAACCCCGCCTGTATCAATGTTTCCCTGCGGGTTACCCAATACGTAAACCGAGTAATAATAAACCAGCGTGGGCACCAATGCAAAAAACACAAGTACGATACAGGCCAAGTATTTTCCCAGTACGATTTGCCAGTCGGTTAACGGCCGGGTTGCAAGCAGTTCAAAGGTACCTTCCCTGCGTTCCTCAGCTAGTGAGCGCATGGTTATAGCAGGTATCAGGAACATGAAAAGATAAGGCGCGGTGCTGAAAAGGCTGTCTAAGCTTGCATACCCGTAGTCGATGATACCCGAGGTTGGAAAAACCCATAAAAACAGGCCCAGCACAAGCAAAAATACGCCAATAGTAACGTAAGCTACAAGCGAGCTTAGGTATGATGTAATTTCTTTTTTGAGGATGGTAAGCACGGCTTATTCGTTTGTTAGCTTGATAAATATATTCTCGAGGCTTGTTGTTTTATTCTTTCCGCGCAATCCTTCTAATGTGTCATTAGCTACGATCTTCCCTTTATTGATGATAATGACCTGGCTGCAAACGGCCTCAACCTCCTGCATGATGTGGGTGGATAATACAACGGTCTTGGTTTTACCGAGGTCAAGAATCAACTGGCGGATGCCTATTAACTGGTTTGGGTCGAGGCCCGATGTAGGTTCGTCTAGTATCAACACTTCGGGATCATGCAAGACCGCCTGGGCCAGGCCCACACGCTGGCGATAGCCTTTTGACAGCTGGCCTATTTTTTTATGCTGCTCGGGCCCAAGGCCGGTTTGTTCGATAATATCGGCAATTCGCTTTTGAGGCGCGTGCATGCCATGTATACCGGCAATAAATGCCAGCGACTCTTTTACGTACATATCCAGGTAAAGCGGGTTGCTTTCGGGCAAATAACCGATGGTACGCTTAACTTCAAGCGGCTGCTTTTCCACATCAAATCCGCATACCGAGGCCTTCCCTCCTGTTTGCGGAATAAAGCAGGTAAGGATTTTCATTGTTGTGGATTTGCCGGCGCCATTGGGCCCCAAAAACCCTAAAACACCGGGTCCGGCACTGAATGAAATATTGTCGATAGCCTTTTGCGGCCCGTACACTTTTGATAGTGATTCAACAAGAATGCTCATGCCCCAAATGTATGTTTTAGACGTGAGATTTGAGATGTGAGATGTGAGAAATTTCGGTAAACCCTTGTCGCCACGCACCAACTTGACGTTATAAGCTTATCTCAGTTTAAAATGGCCTTGCGATTTTTGCGGTATAGGTATATGAGATAAAAGATCAATCCAATTGTTGGCGTAAATATGGCGGCGACCAACCATCCCACTATAACAAACGCGAAACAACCAGTGGCACATTTCAAGGCCGGGGGAAATCCCCACAATGAGACGATTGTAGCACAAATAGGTAATATCGCTCCCGCTACCAGCGCAATAAAATCTATTGAAAGCAACGTCAGCTTACTTCGTCCATTTACCACGGGTATCGATAACATCACTTGTGCCAAAGGCGCGGCAAAAATCAGAATTAGAGGTATCCAAATAAAAAACAGGTCGTTGTGCATGTCTATCCGTTGGTATCTGTTAATACAGATGATTTAAAAAGGTAACCTTTAACTGGCATTATAGCAGTGTATAGTCATTGTAACGTTTCTTATTTGTCACCCTTAAATCACAGTGTTGATAACAGCAAACTTGGGGATAATTTAATTGTCATAATGTCATACAACCATTTGCGGCAAGCAATTTGATTAATATATATTTGTACCATTAAAAATTAAAAAAATAATATCATGGCTTTAGAAATAACTGATGCAAACTTTGAAGAACTGGTCCTGAAATCTGATAAACCTGTCCTGGTTGATTTTTGGGCTGAGTGGTGCGGACCATGTAGAATGGTTGGCCCTGTAGTAGAAGAAATTGCAAAAGAATATGACGGCAAAGCTGTTGTTGGCAAAGTAAACGTCGATAACAACCCGGGTATATCTATGAAATTCGGTATCCGGAATATCCCTGCTTTGTTGTTCTTCAAGGACGGCGAAATCGTTGATAAACAAATCGGCGCCGTTCCAAAATCTGTATTAACAGATAAATTGCTTAAACAAATGCCCGGCTATCAGGCAAGCGCATAAGCGTAGCCGACTACATTACGCTACAATAGCATAATCATATTGCACCGATTCTCCGGATTAATTACTAATTTGGGAATCGGTGTTATTATATAGTCAAATCGGTGCAATCATAAGTTAATATGCCCCAATTAACCGAAGATCAGGAAATACGGCAATTGGCCAACCTCGAGCTCCTTGCCCGCCAGGTTGTTGAAGGCTTTATAACAGGGCTGCATCAAAGCCCCTTTCACGGTTTTTCTGTTGAATTTGCCGAACACCGCTTATACAATAACGGCGAGTCAGTAAAAAACATCGACTGGAAGTTACTGGCCCGAACCGATAAGCTTTTCGTAAAGCAATTTGAGGAAGAGACAAATCTCCGCTGTTACTTGCTGCTGGATACTTCCTCGTCCATGAATTTCCCCGAAAAGGGCATAAACAAACTCCAGTTTTCTGTATACGCGATAGCATCGCTGATGAATCTGTTTAAAAAACAGCGCGATGCATTTGGGCTATGCCTTTTTTCGGATAAGATAGATTGGATGAGCGCTGTAAAAAGCACCGGGACCCACTTATTCTATCTGTATGCCCAACTCGAAAAGGCATATAATCATCCCAAAACACACACCAGTACCGATATAACGCAGGTTTTGCACCAGATTGCCGGGCAAATTCACCAGCGGTCAATGATCATCCTGTTTAGTGATATGCTTGAAAATAGTTTGAACCCCGGGAAACTACAGGCACTATTTGCCGCTATACAGCATTTAAAATTCAATAAGCACGAGGTGGTTATTTTTAATGTGAACGATAAGCAAAAGGAGCTGGATTTTGATTTTGATAACCGCCCGCATCATTTTATCGACATGGAAAGCGGCGAACATGTTAAGGTTCATCCAAATAAGATAAGGGACGCCTACCGCGCTTCGCTGGCACAATACCGGCACGAACTGGAGCTAAAATGCGCCCAGTATCATATCGACCTGGTGGATGCCTATATCGACGAGGGATATAACAACATCCTGAAGTCGTACCTCATCAAAAGAAATAAAATGGTATGATATTAGTATGTGGTTGATTAAGTTGGATTGTGTTGAATTGGTTGTTACATTGCAAGCCGATAATGCCACATGGCTAACTTAATTGAAACAAGCAGCAACTTTATAAAATTGGCGCAATCAATTTATAAATGTTGTTGTTACAATATAAATATTTTTGAATGAGACTTTCCATCGAACGTAAACCTGTAAGAATCAATCCAGACCCCAAACGTGTTATCGCAAGATTTTTTTTCAATGGGAATGATCGTGCCAAAGAAGTTATTGAAAGGGTAATGAGCATTAGCGAAGAAGTTGCTTTTGCGATCGTTTCGCCCCTTTTGCAGGAGTATTCGAGACGACACCGGAACATCACCCGTGTTTTAAACCGCAATTGCAGCAAATTACAGCCGCTTCTTACAGAGCTTAATATTGATTTTGAGACATTGACCGTTTATCGTAAATTGCTTCTCGGCTCGTACTTTACACACGAATATTCAATTGAATCAGCTGCTTTTTTTAACCCTTCTATTGTTGAAGACCCGGATCAGTCTGAGCTGCACGAAGGTCAGCGCCGGGTGATCATCAGCTTCAGGGCAGTTGGCGAAGGGCATATCTCTTCTATTACCTTCCGGCGGGCACTGCTTGACCAGTCGAATAATATTACCGTTTTACCCGCGGGAAGCTATATAGATGAGGCTGAAGTTGTAAGAAATGCGGTTTATAATAAAAAATTGTTTTTTGAAAGAGCTGCAATAACGCAGATCAACATCGACGTATTAAAAGAGCTGGAGGACAAACTTGATCATCATTTTGAATATGCAAACCTGCATCGTATCATTATGGACTCCCAAAAACTGCAGGAGAGCGATATGAAAAAGCTGGAGTACGATAAAATATTGTGGCTGGCCGATTCGTATTACGAGATCATGTTCTCGCTGGATACCGATATATCCGACCGGGTAATATTCCCGATATCAGAATATGAGCGTAAAGGCATTGAGGATGCCCGGTTTGTTCATTTCAAAGATGATGATGATAGCAGCATTTATTATGCAACATATACCGCTTATGACGGCTCGCTGATCATGCCTAAACTGCTACAAACCAATGATTTTTACAATTTTAAGATAATGCCTTTATACGGGGCCGGCGCACAAAATAAAAACCTGGCTTTATTCCCCCGTAAAATAAACGGCAAATTTGCCATGCTGTCGCGCATCGACGGCTGCAACAATTATATCATGTACTCGGATAAAATAAATATCTGGGAAAAGCCTATCCTGCTGCAAATGCCCAAGTTCGCGTGGGAATTTATACAGATAGGCAACTGCGGCTCGCCTATTGAAACCGAGCACGGTTGGATCATTATCACCCATGGCGTGGGCCCTATGCGGAGGTATGTACTGGGCGCCAGTTTAATGAAGCTGGATGACCCTACAATTGAAATAGGCCGCTTGCTTGAGCCATTGCTTATTCCGAATAGCGACGAGCGCGAGGGATATGTACCAAACGTGCTTTATTCGTGCGGAGCGCTTATCCATAATGGTAAGCTGATCATTCCGTACGGCGTATCAGATTCATCAACAGCCTTCGCTGAAGTCGACCTGGAAGAATTGATCACTAAGCTTTTGGAAGATGCAAAAACCAGCTAAAGCCAAGTTTAACGCTGTACTATTTGTCTGTAAAGACTTAGATAATCATCAACCATTTTTTCAGACGAAAATTGCGCTGCTGCCCAGTCGTGACAATCCCGGCGGTTTATATTTTTAAGCAGCTTAACGGCATCAACGGCTTCATTCATATTGTTCACCAAAAACCCCGTTTCGCCATGTTTTATCAACTCGGGCATTGCGCCCTTGTTGTAGGCTATTACAGGCGTGCCGCATAGCATCGCCTCGGCCACGCTCATCCCGAAAGGTTCATTGAAACTGATCGGGTGCAACAGAGCGGTAGCCTTTCCAAGTAATGATTTTCGTTTTTCAGGTTCGGCATTGCCTAAATATTCAATCTGTTCATTCAATTGTGGTTCTACCTTTTCCTTAAAATAATTGGCATCCTGCACTAAACCTGCGATCAATAATTTATGGCCGCTGTTTTTAGCGATCTCTATAGCTTCTGCCGTGCCCTTATCAGGATGTATCCGGCCGAAGTATAAAAGATAGTCATCGGGCATTTCGGTAAATTCAAAATCTTTAATATTTAAGCCATTGTAAACCGTTGCCATATAATTCAATTCCGGGCTGCGGTCGGCATTACTGATGGAAACATAATACCCGGTTGAATTATACTTTTTATACACCGGGACGATCTTCGGCGACGAGAATCCGTGAATAGTGGTAATCACCGGCGTGTTTATTAACCCCGAGTAGGTAAGCGGCAAAAAATCAAAGTTGTTATGGATGATATCAAACTGCGATGCCTTTTCCATCAGGTTGCTGATATGCAGGCATTCGAGCACCTTTGCGTCCTGGTCGCGGTTTTCTTCATAACCGCTTTCGCAAATCGACTCAAGCCTGCCGGCAGTTATTGAATCGCCCGTGGCAAACAAGGTCACGTCAAATCCCTTTTGTATTAAACCTTCGGTTATATTTGAGGCCACCTGCTCCCAGGGCCCGTAATGCCGCGGCGGCGTTCGCCACGCAACGGGTGCCAAAACAGCTACTTTCATTAAATATTTTGCAGTTAAACTATAGTGTAAGTTAACACAATTCGACGTTTTGCCCTACTTTGTTGTATTCATATTCCAGCTCAAAAGCCTTCAGGGCTGTTAAATGGGATATCAGGTAAGCCAATGTGCTTTCTGCGCCCTGGTTACGGTTAATGCCGGTTGGCAGCAAACCATCGCAGCAGCCCTTGGTTTCATGATCGTACAAAGGTGCACGAAGTGTGTTCTCGCCAAGAAACCATTTGTAGCTTAAAAACATTTTTTCTATATGTTCGGACTTATGAAGGGTTTGATAGGCCTGGAAATGCATCAGCACCATCGCCATCGTTTCAATAGCCTGCTGATCGTAAGTCGGGAACTTACCACCCTTATAATACCAGCCATCATTACCAACGGGGCTTAAATAGCCTTTGGATAAAGTAAGCTCATCTAAAAATGCCATGGTTTTTAAAGCAACCGCCCTGGCTTTTTCATTCCCCGTTATTTCGCATGAGTGCAAAAGCGCCAAAGGCAGGATCGCATTATCATAGGTCATCTTTTCTTCAAACCATTCCCAATCATCCGACCGGGTATGTTCATAGGCATCGATCAATGGCTGAGTTAATCTCATTAGTTCAATAACCATTCCTTCGTCGCCAGGCACAGCTTTCAGGTATAAACAAATACCAATTATAGTATTTGCCATTCCGCGCAAATGCTTTAAAGCTTTGAAATGCGAATACGATTTATGAAATATCTCGGTAGCGAACTCGCGGTATGAATTACTTGCCGCACAGCCGATCAGGTAGCCCAACGACCAGATGGTACGTCCGAATGAATCTTCAGAGCCTACTTCATCAAGATATTGACGGTTAAAGCTTAAAAAGTTGCGGAAGTTACCGTCTTCGGTTTGCATGTAATGAATAAAACTGAGGTATACCGGCAAAAGCTCGAATGCTTCCTGGCTTTTATTACGCTGGTATGCCATTAGGGCCATTATTAACGCCCGGGCATTGTCATCCAGGCAATATCCTTCTTTTAAATTCGGTATACCATATTTGGCATGCTGCACAATACCCGTATCGTCAGTTAAACGCAAGATGTGCGTTAAGCTGAATTTAGGCATTATTTCAGGGTCGACGATGCTGTCTTTCAATATCTTGTCGCTGAAGAAATGCGTTGAACACGCCTCTATTGCTACATTTATATATTCGGCGCCGATAACAGGCCAGCGTAAATGCAGGCCATAATTATAAGCGTTTTGTTTTAGTTCGGTCAAAACGCGTTCCTGGTCAAGCAATTCATTGATTATCTCGGCTAGTGCGTCGGCATTCTTAAATTCAAACAGCCGGCCGCGATTTTCAGCTAACAGTTCGGTCGCGTGCCAGTATGGTGTGGATACGACTGCCGCCCCTGCGCCTACCGCATACGACAGTGTACCGCTGGTAATCTGGGCTTCATTCAAATAAGGCGTAACATAAATGTCGGCGCCTGCCAGGTAGTTAACCAGTTCATCTTCCGGAACAAACCTGTTGATAAAGCTTAAATTTTTTGACACATTTAATTGTGCCGCTAAAGTTTTCAGGTGATCCCTATATTCTTCTCCTGAATTTTTTATTACGCCGGGGTGCGTATTTCCGAGTATGACATACATCACGTCCGGGTGATTTTCAACCACTTTTGGGAGAGCTCTTATCACTGTTTCCAAACCCTTGTTCCGGCTAATCAGCCCAAAGGTTAATAATACGCGATGGTTTTTAAAAGACGAAAGATTTTTAACGGGGTTTTCTTCCGGGGCCTCAACATCGGGAACACCATGTTCAATTATTTGTATTTTTTCGGCAGGTATATCGTATACGGTTGTTAAAAACTCGACCGCCCGCTGACTCATTACTATGATTTTGGCCGATTGTTCAGCGATCTCACGAATAATAATACGCTGAACATAGCTTGGATCTTTTAATACGGTATGTAAAATGGAGATCAACGGTTTTTCGAGACGATTAAGCAGCGGCAGAATGTAAATGCCGCTTTCGCCGCCGAATATGCCGAATTCGTGTTCCAGGATACAAACATCGGCGTTGCTTGTGTTGATATAATTGGCGGCACGTATATAGTCTTTTTGGTGATTCTGCCGGATAACATATTTTACCTCCTCCGGGTATTCATATTCCTGTATATTTTCTGAGTCGTTTAGGGCCACGACGAAACCGCCTTGCAGCAGCGTGCTTTTTTCGGGAAAGTTAGCAGTAATGGCATTCATTAAATTATGATTGAATGTGGCAATTCCACATTCGCGGGGAGTATACGTTGATATATATGCTATTCTCATTTACAATAATTACCCCTTTTATATAGCGCTATGCGCCGGGATAATTGCGCACAGTTCTGGTTCTGTTTAATTAATGCTTAATACACCCGGGCTCTGCGTTCTTAAAGACAATCTGTTTGAGGACAGACCGCTGATCATTAGTTCTGTAACTACCGGCACATATCAATATCCCCGGGTTGATAAGTTATTGCAGTAATAACACCAGTATTTTTATTTTGTTTAGAGACGAATGGGGAAAAATGCGATTTTAATAATTAACAGGCATTCTATAGCTAAAACAGGTGTTTTAATCGCTAGGCGCCCCGATTGAAACGAGGCTACAAACAGTTTAAGGCTGCAACAAAAACAGCTTAACGAGGATTTGGCTTTAATTTATGATTAAATGCATCAGCAGCAATATTCGATCGCGGCCATAATAACCGAGCAGGCCTGTTTAATTTCATCGGGGGTAATAATAAGCGGGGGCGCTATCCGCATGGCATTGCTGCAATGTAGAAACCAGTCGGTAATTACACCCTGCTCAATGCAGTGGTCTATTATTTTTTTATTGCATTCGAAGCTTTCAAATTCAATAGCCAGCATTAACCCCGCGCCGCGTATCTCTTTTATGGCCGGATGAACAAGGAGCTTTCGGAACATTGTTTCCTTTTCGGCGACAGTATTGATAAGATTTTCATTTAACAATACCTCCAATGCTGCTAATCCTGAAGCACAGCATACCGGGTGACCGCCAAAGGTGGTGATATGCCCCAGGATGGGATTTTCTTTGAGGGACGACATAATTTCGCCCGATGATATAAATGTACCCACAGGCATCCCGCCGCCGAGCGCCTTGGCGAGTAATAGTATATCCGGTACAATACCAAAGTGTTCAAAGGCAAACAATTTGCCGGCCCGTCCGAAGGCTGCCTGTATTTCATCAAGGATCAATAAGGTACCTGTTTCGTTACAGCGGGTGCGTAATGCCTGCATATATCCGGCATCCGGAACCCGCACGCCGGCTTCACCTTGTATGGTTTCGATGATAACGCAGGCTGTTTGAATGTCGATAAGATCAAGGTCAGCTATATTATTGAAGCGGATAAAATTAACACCGGGCAATAACGGCCGGTAGGCCTGTTTAAATTCCTCATTACCCATTACGCTGAGCGCACCGTGGGTGCTGCCGTGATAGGAATTTTCAAATGCAATAATATTCTGCCTGCCGGTGTATCGTTTAGCGAGTTTCAACGCGCCTTCAACCGCTTCGGCACCCGAATTGGTAAAATAAACAGATTGTAAGTTTGGAGGTAAGATTGAAACCAGTTTTTCGGCAAACCGTACCTGCGGGGTTTGTACGTATTCGCCATACACCATCAGGTGCATGTATTTATCTAATTGCTGTTTTATCGCATTAACCACATACGGGTTATTGTGCCCCAGGTTACTTACTCCAATGCCAGATATCAGATCAATATAAGGTTTTCCGGTGCTGTTATACATGTAAACGCCTTCGGCGCGTTCAAATTCAAGCAAAAGCGGGAAATTGGTGGTTTGGGCATTATTGGCTAAAAATAACTGGCGAAGGGTGGGCATGTGCAAAAATAAATCAAAACTCCTGAGTTCTGAGTCTTAAGTTTAGAATTTTCTTTGATGAAGAATTGCGTCCAGGACCAGGACGCCCGACTCAGGACTTAATTAGTCTCCCGCACGTACACTGCGCTCATTAAGCTGCTTAAGCAATTCATCGTTAAATGCACGCTCACTTTTAAAAAGCTCGCTGACTTTTTCAGGCGGTAGTATCCTTAAAAATTGGTTGCTGTATTGTTTCCGAATGCTTACGATCTGGCTTTCATAATCCAGGTCTTTCCTGATCTGTTCGGCCCCATCTACCGATTTATCCGAATTATTCATGCGTTTTAATATCCGCACTGCAGTAATTTCCTGCACATATTGCCGGTAAACAGGCCAAAACGCCCTTGACTCATTAGATGTTAGCTTTAGTTGCTTGCCGATAAAGTTCTCTTTTACCTGCTCAAGCTTACTGCCAGGATGATTGCTGTTTACCCTGTTTATCGGATAGCCGCGCCGAACCGGTGCCCGCAGGGGTAACTGGCCAAAGCAATAACCGCCAAAAGCAAGTATAAATAATATACAAAAGATAGGCCTGATCAACTTATTCATCATCGTATATTATTGAACACTATCTGCATAATTCTGTAACGCCTTTCTTAAATTGTCATTATTAACAGCTGCGCCTTCAGTAATAACTGTTTGCTGCGTTTCGCCTGCATCTACATTTACTTTTAAATAATCTTTGATCTCATCAATCGGGATATTCGACAATTGTTGATGTAAGAATGAATTTTTATGCACATTAGCAGGGTTGGTTAACTGCATTATCAGTACGCCACCGCCTATTATCAAAGCAAAACAGGCAGCCGTAGCGTATTTAATCGCCGTTGTGGCAAACATCTTCCTGATAACACCCCTTCGGTCAGCCGCACTTACATTAACTGTTTTATCTAAAATATTTTTGGATAGCTCCTCGAAGTATCCGGCAGGGACTGTAAAATGCTCCTCCTGATCACCTACGGCCTGCTCAACAAATATCCTGCTTTTGATGTTAAGCTCAAGTTCATCAAAATAACCCTCCGGGACAGAAAACCCCGTATATTCAGTATCCATCGCCCCATCAATGGTTATCCTGCTTTGGATATTACCGCTTAATTCATCGAAATAATTCTCCGGAACCTTAAACCCGCCTTCACCTATGCCGTCTTTTAATTCAGTTAAATTTTTGTAAGATACAATACGATCAGCCAGGTCATCAAAATAACCCGCAGGCACGGTAAACGGATTAGCAGGGCTAACCTGTTTAAGCGCTGTGTAATCATTCAGCCAATCCCTATTTTCTATATAGCTCTTCATATCTTAACTATAGATGATATAATTGCCAAAAGGTTTAAATTTAATTTAAATTAATCTTTCGATAGTAAGTGTGCTTCAATTTTTTTTACGGCTAAGTGAAAAGAGGCCTTTAAAGCGCCCACACTTGTTCCAAGCACCTGCGATATCTCTTCGTATTTCATATCGTCAAAGTACTTCATGTTAAATACCAGCCGCTGCTTTTCAGGCAGGGTGATGAGGGCCTCCTGTAATTTTCGTTGAACCTGGTCGCCGTTAAAGTAGCTTGAATCGGCTAAAGTTTCAGATAAATCGTAAGCCTCATCATCAAGCGAAACATTATTTCGCTGCTTTTTCTTATTCAGGAAGGTTATGCATTCGTTGGTGGCGATGCGGTACATCCAGGTATACAATTGTGCATCATTGCGAAAGCCGCCCAGGTTTTTCCAAACCTTTATAAATACATCCTGCACCAGGTCGTCAGCGTCGTCATGGTCAATAACCATACGGCGTACATGCCAGTAAATTTTTTGCTGGTACTTTTTAAGCAATAAATTAAAAGCCTCGTTCCGGGTCCTTTCGTCCTGGAACTTGCTTAAAATCTCTGCGTCGTCAACCTCTATTGGCATGTATTAATATTTATTGCTTAAAATAGCTCTCTGCTGTTTTTTGTTTTCGGTAACAATTATATCAATTATCCACTAAAACCGATACTCCGGGTGTTATTTTAAAATATCTAATATTTGTTGCGACGAGTTTTGTGAATCAACCTTATCAATTATCTTATCAATTGTTCCGTCGGCCTTGATGATAAATGTTTTTCGTGCAGTACCCATATATTTTTTACCATACATGTTTTTCTCAACCCAAACACCATACGCCTCAACTATACTTTTATCAGTATCGGCAATCAATGTAAATGGGAGACTGTACTTACTTTCAAATTTTTTGTGCGATTTTTCGTCGTCGGTACTAACACCAATTATTTCAAACCCCTTCCCTGCTAATGATTGGTAATTATCCCTGAAACTGCATGCCTCGGCAGTGCAGCCCGGCGTATCATCCTTCGGATAAAAATAGAGGATCACATTCATACCCTTAAAATCAGATAGTGATACTGTTTTGCCGTTTTGGTCCTTAGCGGTGAAATCGGGGGCCTTATCCCCTTCTTTTAATGTTGACATATTATCTGTAAAATTCGGCGGTATAATTTGAGTTGTTGTTTTTATTATCGCTAACGTTTAACTCAAATATATGTTTACCGGGCGCAATATCGTTATTAAAGGTGTAACTTAATATTCTGGTTTTATAATCCCATTCCATTAATACCCATTTGCCGTCTATTTTACCGTTATAGGTGTTAATACCCGACAGGCTATCGCTTATTTTTAAGAATATCGCGCGGGTATTTGACATATTTATTCCGTTACGAATATTTATCGGAACAATACGCGGCGGCACAGTATCCAGTTTAACGTAGAAATCACCGAACGACCGTGCCGTGGTTTTAATAAATCCATCCTGGTAAACACCGCCATCGCATATGCCTGTTGTGCTTACGATTACAGCTTTATCTTTGTATTTACCAATGCCGCTGTCGGGTTTTATCCAAAGGTCATAGCTATCGTGTATCGGCGTAAACCGGTTATGGATACGATGTGTCTCCGAGAATGCGCCCGGCCTTTTCGGCAGTATCGCGTAGGTAAAATCCAGGTCGTCATACAAGTTCCCGGGCATTATGCTTACCCTGACTTTCGGGTTGCTGAACTCATTCTTCTGGTCGTAATGAAATAATATTCCGGATGCTTTATAAGCAGGAGCCGGAATCTTGGCAAATCCCGACCTTACTTCAAGGTTTAACGAAGACACATTGCCGGCCACGTCTTTAACGATGTACTCAACGCGGTGCAGCGCGTTATCGTTAAAATTCATGATGCCCCTGTTAACCGACTGCGGGTATATCGATATTTTACTTCCGGGCAATATGAAACACTTTTGTATATGCCGGTGCGTAGCTATAAATTCAGGATAATCAATGTAGGCGTTTATGGCATGGGTTTGATCAAAGGCAAATCGTTCCACCGCATAGGTGTAAACGGTTTTACCATCCAACTTTAACTCAACAGAATATATACCGTTGCGGTTAGCCGAAGTGCTGTTCATATCGGTTGCTGCAATGCCAAAGCCAATAGCACCACTTAAATTAATGACGCCCGGATTTCTTAAATGGTAAACTCCGCCTCTCCCGGCAACGGCTAAAAACTGCCGGGGCGTTTTCTCGCTAAAAGGGTTATTATCCAGGTGATAGATACCTATAGCGGTGATCGAAGGGGGCACCCTGTCAGGGATAGTTAAGCCAAACAATTGCGGGTTGATCGTTTCTTCTGTTGCAGAATCGCGCAATTCGAAATGCAGGTGCGGGCCTGCCGAAGCTCCAGCGTTGCCCGACCATGCTATCACATCATCCTTGCACACCGGAAGTTGCATGAGCGGCAGCCTGATATCAACCTCAAACTTCTGCTGCCTGTATTGCTCATCCCGCACCAGCTTAGCCATTTCGGGCGCAAAACGCTCAATATGGCCATAAACCGACGTGTAACCATTCGGGTGGGTAATATATATAGCGTTGCCAAAGCCGCCGAATTGAACCAGCAGTCGCGAAATGTAGCCGTCAAAAACAGCGTGCACCGGGTAACCAGTACGCTGGTTGGTTTTAAAATCGAGGCCGGCATGGAAGTGACCTGGCCTTAACTCGCCAAATGTTCCGGCGGTTACCGGCAAAATATCAAGCGGATAGCGAAAATAGCCCTTTGGATAAGTCCGGCTCTGGATTATGGTTTGTGAAAAAACGTTGGAGTAAAAGCTAAAAAACAGGGTTAACGTAATAAAAAATGTTTTTACCATGCCTACTTAACGTAAAAGTCAAGCAATTGTTGACCTTCAATATAACCCTGCAGGTGGTCGCCTACATTTACTTTGCTCACGCCCTGTGGTGTGCCGGTAAAAATCAGGTCGCCTTTTTTAAGCGTAATATATTGTGAAACAAAGGCGATGATGTATTCAAATGAAAAAAGCATATTCTGCGTATTGCTTTGTTGACGGGTTTGCTGGTTAACATCCAGTCTGAAATTCAGGTTGTGCAGGTCGGCAAATTGCGATTTTGGTAAAAACGCACTCACCGGCGCAGAGTTATCGAAAGCTTTGGCCAACTCCCATGGCAGGCCTTTTTCTTTGTGCCGAGTTTGTATATCCCGTGCGGTAAAATCAACGCCGAGGGCAATTTCGTCAAAATATCCAGGTGCAAATTTTTCGCTAATATGCTTACCCTCTTTGCATATCTTCAATACAATCTCAATTTCGTGATGTATGTCTTCAGAAAAGGCCGGATGATAAAAAGGCTTGTTGTCTTTCAAAAGAGCGGTGTCGGGCTTCATAAATATTACCGGCAAACCGGGAACAGGGTTATTTAACTCTTTGGCGTGC
The DNA here is from genome assembly GCA_035568395.1 of Mucilaginibacter sp. Lineage (GTDB taxonomy): Bacteria > Bacteroidota > Bacteroidia > Sphingobacteriales > Sphingobacteriaceae > Mucilaginibacter. The sequence goes on from DATMOF010000002.1 coordinate 928,980, forward strand.
TCGGCGTAGTTGCGGCCAATGGCAATAATTTTCATAAGGCCGAATGTAGAAAAATTGTCTGAACCGCTGATTATTTTGATTAAATGATTGCGCTGAATTTACAATCTGAGAGCTTCGGTCGAATAAATCCGAAATCACAAAACCGATATCCTTTTGATAACCGATTCGGTGCCGGCAACTACCCGTACAAAATAAAAACCGCGGGTTAGTTTACTATTAAGGGCGTAGCTGAAGTTTTTTTCGCCAGGTTCAATTCTTTGGGAAAACAGGGTAATGATATCGTTGCCCAAAACGTCCATTATTTTTATCGTTACCGTAGCGTTACGCGAGAGCTCGTATTTTAAGTTGATCTGGTCTGTTACAGGGTTTGGATATACCTCCACGTTAGTCAACAACCTGTCGTCGGCCCTTGCTACGTTCACTTTGGTGGTTGAGATAAAGGCAGGCTTTAACGGAGGAAGCACTAAATGCAACCCGTTTTTAAAAGAATTTTTTGCGGCTTTAGATTTAAGGATATGAAGATAAGTTGTGTCGGGTTTAGCGGCAGATCCGGGCGGGGCATAGCTCATGCCTATTGCAAAGGCAATTACCGTTATTAACCATGAATAGGTAAAAGTAAACTTTTGCTTCATAAGCGATATTACTTACAAAAGTATAAATAAAGCTGTCATCAAATTAAATATCACCCCGTTATAATACATTTTTAACAAAATTTAACAAAAGAAAGTTTTAATTGTTGTTTGATTTTCTTGCTGTTATACGATTAATGAATATTTAAGTTGTTAATCGTAATTTTTAATACTTTTGGACTTCTTAAAAAATAACGTGTCAAATCATAAAGACCTTCAGAAATTAACAGTCCCCGGACTGCTTATCAGTTTAGGAATTATTTACGGTGACATTGGTACCTCACCCCTATACGTATTCAAAGCCATTGTCGGCTCGCAACAAATTACTGAACCCCTGATACTTGGCGGTGTCTCCCTTATTTTCTGGACACTTACCCTCCAAACCACGCTGAAATATGTTGTGATCACCTTAAGGGCCGATAATAAGGGTGAAGGCGGCATATTCTCACTGTTCTCGTTGGTGCGGCGCCGTGCTGCATGGTTGATTATCCCTGCTGTGGTTGGGGGTTGCGCGTTGTTGGCTGATGGTATTATTACACCGCCTATATCTGTTTCGGCCGCGATCGAAGGGCTGCGGTCATACTATCCGCATTTACACACCGTGCCTATTGTTATATCAATTATAATAGGTCTTTTCATTATACAGCAATTCGGGACATCCTTAGTGGGTAAAGCCTTCGGCCCGATCATGTTTCTGTGGTTTACCATGATGGGGGTACTCGGCGTAAGCTTTATTATTGAAATGCCGATGGTGATAAAAGCGTTAAACCCTTATTACGCTTATCATTTATTAAGTACTAACCCTAACGCCTTCATTATATTGGGCGCTGTATTTTTATGTACCACCGGGGCCGAGGCGTTATATTCGGACCTGGGGCATTGCGGGCGCAGTAATATTCAAATAAGCTGGATATATGTAAAAACCTGTTTAATACTGAACTACCTGGGACAGGCTGTATGGTTATTGCAGCAAAGAGGAAGGCCGATCAACTTAGATCTGCACAATCCTTTTTATGAAATTATGCCGCAATGGTTCCTGTTATATGGCATTGGCATAGCAACCGTTGCAGCCATTATTGCCAGCCAGGCCCTCATTTCGGGATCGTTTACCCTCATTGCAGAAGCCGTGCGTTTGAATTTATGGCCAAAAGTGAGAATAAATTATCCCACCGAGCAAAAAGGCCAGCTATATGTACCAAGTGCCAACTGGCTGCTATGCGGCGGCTGTGTTGGTGTTGTCCTGTTGTTTGGCGATTCCGACCATATGCAGGCCGCTTATGGATTAAGCATAACTGTAGCGATGTTAATGACCACCATCCTGGTGTCGAATTTTTTACGGCGCAAAAAGATGCCAACTTATATTATAACCATTTTCCTAGCGGTTTACCTGATAATTGAACTTTCATTCCTGGCAGGTAACCTTGTGAAATTTATCCATGGCGGCTGGTTCACCTTGTCAGTTGGTTTCATCCTCTTCTCCATTATGTGGACATGGCACAGCGCACGGAAAATCCGGAACAGGTATGTGAAGTTTATCGAGATCGATGACTACTTTAATATCATTAAAGAATTAAGCGACGACGAAACGGTGCCGAAATATGCGTCGCAACTGGTGTATTTAACCAGCGCGAATTTTAATTCAGAGATCGAATCTAAAATCATTTACTCCATTCTGCAAAAGCAACCTAAACGCGCTGATGTGTACTGGCTGGTGCATGTTGATGTGGTGGACGAGCCTTATAAAAAAGAATACGAGGTTGACTTCCTGGTACCCAATAAACTGATACGGATCGACTTTAAGCTGGGCTTCAGAGTTGAGCAGCAGATAAACCTGTTGTTCCGCCGGGTAGTTGAGGACCTGGTAAAGAAAGGCGAAGTTGATATTACCAGCACCTATAAATCATTGAACAGGCATAAAATTGTCGGCGATTTCAGGTTTGTGGTGATTGAAAAAGTGCTTTCCCGGTCGCATAATCTTTCTTTTTACGAAAGTTTTATCATGGCGTTTTATGTTTATTTAAAGCGGGTGAGTTTATCAGAAGAACGGGGTTTTGGCCTCGACCTGAGCTTTGTTACAGTCGAAAAAGTGCCACTGATGCTTACCGCTCCTGAGACAGTTGAAATACAGCGCGTTAATTAATAAAAACATCAATTGAACCTTCCTGCTTAAATTAATAACAATAATAAGTTTGGTTTTATGCAGCTATTCAACAGTCAATTAAAACCTAAACATTAATTTATTGTTAACAGTAAAAATTCTCGATATGCCGTTTAGAAAATTATTATTTGCCCTGGCTTGCCTTATTTCTTTTGAGGCTAATGCCCAAAAATTTGCAGACACCACAAAAAAGAAGCTTGGTGATACAATAAAAAAAGACCTTTTAACCGCTCCCGATACGGTTAAAAAATTGCACAGTAAGCCTTATTCGCTGGTAATACCGGGCGCCGCGATCGCATATGGCGCATCTACATTCTTTATTAACCCGCTCCGGAGGCTCGATTATTACATTTATGGAGACGTAAGAAGGACGGGACAGAATTTCCATACAACTACAGAGAGTTACTTTCAATTTGCTCCTATCGTTATGGTTTATGGGTTAAACCTGATTGGTGTTGAAGGTAAAAACAGGTTTATTGACCGGACTGCATTGCTTGGGCTATCAGCCGGGATGTTAGGCCTTTCAGAAGGTCTCACAAAAAAATTAACACACCGCCTACGCCCTAATAAAGCCGATTATTTATCTTTCCCATCCGGGCATACGGGTATAGCATTTATGGGGGCCGAGTATTTGGCCCAGGAGTTTTCCGATAAATCACATATTTACACCGTAATTGGGTATACGTTTGCAGTTACAACCGGAGTTTTCAGAATGTACAACCGCGATCACTGGTTTAGCGATGTAGTAGCCGGTGCGGGCTTTGGCGTATTCTCAACCAAACTGGCCTACCTGGTTTACCCATGGATTCGTAACCAACTTACACATACCGATAAAAAAGGAAGGTCTGCGATGATCATGCCGACCTACCAGGAGGGAACGCCCGGGCTATCGTTTGCAATGCAGCTGTAGAGGTTGTTGTAATGTTGGAAAGTTGAAAGGTTGCAATGTTTAGCAATTGAGCTTGTGAGTTTGTTTTCAGCTTATCGCGATGTTAACCTTACAACATACCAACGATTACCTATACCTTATCTTGTAAAATAAAATAATACCCGCAAACACCAGGGTTACTGCGTTGGCTATGGTTACCGGCAAACTTCCACTCGTTATGCCGTAAATCAGCCACAAAAGGGTTCCTGCAGTAAAAAGGGCATACATCGACAAGGAGATACCTGACGTGTTTTTCGTCTGAATGGTTTTAATGGCCTGCGGTAAAAAAGATACTGTAGTTCCAAACGCAGCCAATAACCCGATAATGGTGATATACATCGAACATTAATTTATTATTACTGGTCAGCTAATTTAGCGACTCTCCACTCCTTCGCGATAACACTGTTCTTATAGCCATACGTGAAATAGATCACCAACCCGATCACCAGCCAGATAACAAACCTTGCCCAGTTGGTAAAGCTTTCCTGCGCCATCAGATAAAAACAGCTCAGCAATCCTAATACAGGTATCAGTGAGTAATTACGTATAAAGGTAAGCACCATCACGATCGCGGCAACGATAAAAAATATGATCATCGGTACCCCATCAGTATTCATTAGCTGCTTAAAATATTCGGGAGCCCAGTACAAAACCGAGCCCAGGCAGGCTATAAATAACGCCGGCACAATATATTTGCCATTGAGGTAAGGCACCTTGAATTTGGAATAGAGCTTATTTTCCGCCTGGCTGTTCAGCATCAATACGCCACCGCAAACCAATACGAAGGCGAAAAGCGTTCCTATGCTTGTTAACGCCAGCACTACGTCGAGATTAAGGAATAAGGCGGGTACAGCCACCACAAACCCGGTAACAATAGTTGAAAATGACGGCGTATGATACTTTGGATGGATGCGCGAAAATACTTTGGGAAGCAAGCCATCCCGGCTCATACTCATCCAGATACGCGGCTGCCCCAATTGATAAACCAATAATACAGAGGCGATTACCACTATAGCGCTTACCGAAATGATGCCCGCTATCCAGTTGGTTAATTTTGAATGCTGGTCCTGGAATACGAATGCCAATGGGTCAGCTACGTTGAGCTTGGTAAAGTTGGTCATGCCGGTCAATACCAAAACAAGAATAATATACAGCACCGTGCAAATGATCAGGGTATTAAACATGGACCGCGGCAGGTCGCGTTGCGGGTTTTCACATTCCTCGGCCGTTGTAGATATGGCGTCGAAGCCGATATAGGCAAAAAACACCGCCGAAACACCTTTCATTACCCCGCCAAAACCGTTGGGCATAAACGGGTGCCAATTACCGGGATTAACATAGAATGCACCGGCAACTATAACCACCAAAATAATACCCAGCTTTGTTATTACCAGGATATTATTGGTCTTTTTTGATTCTTTGATGCCGATGTAAACGATATACGTGATGAGCACTACGATAAGCAGTGCCGGTACATTCATAACAACTCTAAAATTGCCGAATCCCGGCGCATGTGCCCAGGCATTATAGGCATTTCTTAAAGTTTCATCTATGCCGGCCAGCGTTTTGCCACCCGCCAGTTGATGAGCCGCATCGTTGAAACCGGCATGCGCCGACATGTAGTCCATTGTCATCCAGTCGGGCACATGTATATTAAACCCCGCCAGCACGCGGACAAAATACTGGCTCCACGAGATAGCTACCGCAATATTGCCAATGGCGTATTCCATTAACAGGTCCCACCCTATTATCCATGCGAATATCTCGCCGAAAGCGATGTATGAATAGGTGTAAGCGCTTCCCGATACCGGCACCGCTGATGCGAATTCGGCATAGCAGTAAGCGGCAAACCCGCATGCAATAGCGGTAAAAGTAAAAAGCAATATCACAGCAGGGCCGCCGTGATAGCTGGCCGAACCTATTGCGGTGAATACCCCGGTACCGATAACCGCCGCGATACCTAAAAATGTAAGGTCCTTAACTTTTAACGCCCTGTTAAGCTTGGGGCCTAAACCTCCGTGATCGCCATGCCCCTTCTCGGCATCAGCTAATATTTTCTCGATTGATTTTCTGCGGAATAAACTATTTGACATCTATTTTAACGGCCTTCACTGCCATTTCAAACATAACCATTTTTTTGGATTCAATAAGGATATGCTTACTTTGCGCAATGAATATAGGCATTAAAGGGGTTTTGCAGCAAATACGGCTGTTCTTTATCCTGTACCTCATCCTGTTAGCGGCCTGCCTGGTTATCAAACTGGTATTTACCAAAGACGAAATTTATTTTGTCGTTAACACCCGGCATACCGATTTCCTTGACACTATCGAGCCCTATATTACCGACCTGGGCAACGGATGGGCCATTGTGATACTCGCCGCCTTCTTTACTTTATATAATTATCGTATTGCGTTTTTAACGGCAACAACCTTTTTGATCACTTCACTGGCGGTGCAACTGGCCAAATTTATATTTGACGCACCGCGACCCAAATTATATTTTAAGGATCAAATCACTAAGCTCCATTTTGTAAAAGGGGTAGAAATTTTGAGCCATAACAGTTTCCCATCCGGACATACCCTAACCGCATTCGCAACGGGTGTTTTGTTTACCTACCTGCTGAAAAATAAGAACTGGGCTATCCTGCTGTTATTTTACGGCATAATGGTTGGCTTTTCGCGGATGTACCTGAGCGAACATTTTTTCGAGGATGTAGTTGCCGGATCGATTTTGGGCGTTTTCGCGGCCATACTCTGGATATGGTGGATCGACAGCCGAAAATTCATTAACACTCCGGGATGGAACAGGGGGCTATTGAGTAAGTCAAAAGTCTTGAGTCGTTAGTCCTGAGCCGATGTTGCATTGTTAATGGCTGGCCCTTCTCTTTGCCCTTTCCGCCTGACAATTAAAATTATTATTATAATGATCACTAAAGCAGCTCCGCAGGCTATAGCTATTTGCTTGTTCAGCGACATAGCCTTTGAGTTTGACAGATATTGGTCATTACGCTGTAATTCGGGTGATAGCTTAATCGAGTTAACGAAACTCCTGTACTCATCCCTGATGAGGTCCTTTCGGTTATCCTGGTAGCCGTATTCGAAAGTATAAGTTGCTTCGGTGGTATAAATAAGTATAAAATTGCGGAACAGGATATTGCCGCCGCCGTCATCGGTTTTTAACGTGAATATTTTAGCCTCTAATGTGCCAATGGTCGTGTCGCGTACGTTTTGCGCGCTCCCATCTCCTGATTCACCCTGGATACCTTTTACATAGTCCTTTAAGACTTTATTCAGATCTTTTTCCTTTTTTAACGGCGCTGTATTTTTTGGATTGGCAGCCCTGATGACCTCCATATAGCCATACATTCCGTTTCCGGTAAAAACCTGCTGGCTTAAGGTGTCTTTATGCTGGTAGCCGGGGGGCAATGAAATGGTAACAAGACTGTCTATTTTTACCGGTTTGATCAGTTGGCTGAACGCGGAAATCGAGAATAATATGATGGTTAAACTTAAAAATATCTTTTTCATAAGTAGTTTAACCTATAAAGTGACAATAAGTTTTACCAATAAAATTCTGAGCTATTTTCAGTTGGTTACAAATAGAAAGAATATGATTAACTTTATTAATTGATCAGTCCTGGTTTATTCTATGAAAATCAAACTTTTAATATCTATGATATTTTTAGCCGGCATAAACGCAGGCTGTTTAAAGCCCGCTGACCCATCATTGCATACAGGTAAGGTTTTAGCCGCGACCTGTGCCGCGGGCGCACCATCATCAACTGAAGTTGCCGTTCAATTAGACAATAAAGACCCGCTTTCGTTTACCTGGACCAACCCGGCAAGCGGCTCGGTATATAATAATGTAGTAGTAACTTTTAACCCGGTATTGCGGCAGGCGATAGGCGGGTCCTTTACCTATACTTCCGTGAGAACACGAAACAGCACTGATACGCTATCAAATATAACCCTGGCAATTTGCATTACTTATCCGGATGTATATCTAAATAATGTAACACTGAAATAGTATTTGGAGTTCTTTTAAGTTACTCTTTATCTCAGAGCTTCTCCATCTCCCCTTTTACAAACTCAGCCAGCTCTTTTACATACCCGGCGCTGAAATCAAATTTTATTCCGGCAGTTTCGTAAATTTCTTTGATGGTTTTGGTGTACCCTAATTTCAAAGCATCGAGATATTGCCGCAGGCCTTTTTCAGGGTTTTCCTTATAGTTTTTCCATACCGCAATCGCCCCGAGTTGGGCCATACCGTATTCAATATAATAAAACGGCACTTCGAAAATATGCAGCTGCTTTTGCCAAAGGTTGGCTTCTGCGTCCTGGTGTTCGCTCCAGTCGACAAACCCTGCGCCGAATGGCTCGTATATTTGTATCCATGCTTCCGTGCGTTCGGCGTCGGTGTGGTCGGGGTTGGTATATATCCAATGCTGAAACTGATCAACAACGGCTACCCAGGGCAGCGTTTTTAACACATCAAATAACTGGTCGCGTTTGGCGCGTTTCAGGTCTTCCTCGTTGTCAAAATAAACATTCCAGTTATCCATGGATATCAGTTCCATCGACATAGACGCCAGTTCAGCCACTTCCGACGGGCAGTGTTTAAAATCATTCAGCTCAAGGTCTGCCGTTAAAAAGGTATGTACAGCGTGGCCGCCTTCGTGAACCATGGTTGTAAGATCCCGAAAAGTATTAGCTGAGTTCATAAAAATAAACGGCGCGCCGGTTTCCGATAATGGATAATTATATCCGCCCGGGGCCTTCCCCTTCCTGCTTTCCACATCAAACAGTTTGTTATCCTTCATGATCTCCAGCCGCTCGCCTAAATAACGGTTGATGTTACTGAAACACTGGATGGATTTTTCGACCAGCTCCTCCCCGCTTTTAAAGGGTCTTAAGGCCGGTTTGCCCGATGGGTCGACATCCATATCCCACGGTTTCAAACTACTCAACTTTAAGGCTTGTTTGCGCTTTTCAGCTTCCTGGCGAAGGATCGGCACGATCTCCTTTTCGATAGCCTCATGGAAAGCATAGCAGTCTTTCGGCGTATAATCAAAACGCCCCAGTGCCTGGAACATGTAGTCCCTGAAATTTTCGAACCCTGCGTTTACGGCTACTTTATGCCGTAGCACCCGCAGCTGGTCAAAAAGCTGGTTTAGCTGCTCTTTATCCTGCAAGCGGCGGGCGGTGATCTTTTCCCAAACCTCTTGCCTTTTGGCACGGTCGGTATCCTTCAGAAAAACGGAAGCCTGCTCCAACGTATATTCTTTATCGCCAATATGCACTGACATGGAGCCGGTTATCGACTGGTACTTTTGCTGTTCAACCTGTATTTCGGTTAGCAAAGGGATATTCTCCTCTCTAAACAGTTCAAGGGATTTTTTCACCCCGCGCAGGTATACAAAGTATTTTTGAGTATCGAGCGCATCAACATAAGGGCTGCCAACCAGCTTTTTATTTAGTTCATTACTGTATGGCGCCACCTTTGGTTCAATCTCGGTCGCAAAATACTGGAAGCTTTGCAGCAACTCTTCGCTGGTCGTATCGCAGGTCATGCGGATATAGCGCCAGGCAAAATCTTCTTCCAGCGCGGCTTCAAGCTCGCTCCGGTCGCGGAGCCATTGCTCCAGGTCATAAACTGAATTTACCGGGCGGTCTAAAAGTTCCTTATAAAGCGGTTCCAGGTTTTCCCATTTAATTTCAAGATCGGCTGGTATGTATGTTCGTGTTTTTTTGTGGATCATGGTGTTGATGTGCAGATATGCAAATGTGCGGATGTGCGGATGATAAATCAAGTCAATTGTTAAATAAATGGCGAATGGCAGGTCAGGTTACTATCATATTTAATTGAAGTTAGCCTGGAGGTGAGGCCGAACATTTAATATTGTAATGTGCAACCCTCATCTGCAAAAAATATCATTGCCATTTCGGGCAGCTTACGGACTGGTTCATCCAACCATGCAATACTTAACTACCTGGGTAAAATAGCGCCCGCAGGTACAAATTATACCATTTATGACGGGTTAACGCGACTCCCGCACTTTGATCCGGGGTTAGACAATGATAACCCGCCGGCAACGGTTACCGCGTTCCGCAAGTTGATTGCAGAGGCTGACGGCGTGGTCATTTGTACGCCGGAATATGCATTTGGCGTGCCCGGCACATTAAAAAACGCGCTCGACTGGACGGTTTCAAGCGGCTCGCTGTCAGAAAAACCGCTGGTATCGATCACAGCTTCAACAAGCGGAGAAAACGCACATGCCGCGCTCCTGTTAATTTTAAGGGCGTTAAACGCGAAGGTGACAAAGGAAACTACTTTACTTATTTCGTTCATCCGGTCAAAAATGGATGGAGATGGAAATATCGCTGACGATGCAACGGTTGAAAGATTGACGCAAATGTTTGATACGTTTATTGCCTTATTATGATATAGCCATTTGTCATTCTGAACGTAGCGAAGAATCTTCTGCTTCATAAAACGGTGTATAATTATCAGGTGAAGAAGATTCTTCACTACGTTCAGAATGACAAAAGAGAAGCCTGCCAATTTGTCCACCACGCCCTGTTTGGAACAGCCATTGATAAAGGCTGGTATCACTAAAACATTAATTCAAAAAAGACAACGAACCATGCAAGAAAAAGGCACCATTTCGATCCATACCGAAAATATTTTCCCGATCATTAAAAAATTCCTTTACTCCGATAACGAGATATTTTTACGGGAACTGGTATCCAACGCGGTTGATGCTACGCAAAAAATTAAACGCCTTGCACTTTCAGGACAATATACCGGCGAACTTGGCGACCTGCGCGTTGAGGTAGCTTTTGACGAAAAGAAAAAGACGATCACAATCTCCGATAACGGTATAGGGATGACCGCTGAGGAAATAAAAAAGTATATCAACCAGATCGCATTCTCGGGCGCTACCGAGTTTATGGAGAAGTTTAAGGAAGCTAAAGATGCCAATGAAATAATCGGGCGCTTTGGTTTAGGCTTTTATTCGGCATTTATGGTGGCCGACAAAGTGGAAATACAATCTTTGTCGTACCAGGAAGGCGCAGAACCCGCGCGCTGGATATGCGATGGCAGCACAGAGTTTGAAATAAGCGAGGGCGACCTTGTTGAAAGAGGTACCGAAATAACCCTCCACGTCAATAAAGAATCGAAAGAGTTTTTAAATAAAAGCCGCTTACAGGAAATATTAGACAAATACTGTAAGTTTTTACCGGTGCCGATCAAATTCGGTACTACCACACAGGAAGAAGAGGACGGTGTTGATGATGAAGGCAAGCCAAAATATAAATCGGTTGAAAAGGATAATATCATTAATGATACCAACCCGATCTGGACGAAAGCTCCGTCGGAACTAAAAGACGAAGATTACCTGGACTTTTATAAGCAGCTTTATCCTTTCTCGGAAGACCCGTTATTCTGGATCCATTTGAACGTTGATTACCCGTTTAATTTGACCGGGGTTTTATATTTCCCCAAGCTGAAAAACGACTTTGAGGTACAGCGCAATAAGATCAAGCTTTTCTCGCGCCAGGTGTTTATTACCGATGAGGTAAAAGACATCGTACCCGAGTTTTTGATGTTGCTGCATGGGGTTATTGATTCACCGGATATCCCGTTGAACGTATCGCGCAGCTTTTTGCAGGCCGACAGCAACGTTAAAAAGATTAATAGCTATATCAGCAAAAAGGTAGCTGATAAACTGGCAGAGCTTTTCAAAAAAGACCGTAAGGGTTACGAAGAGAAATGGGGCGACATAGGCTTATTTGTAAAATATGGCATTATAAGCGACGAGAAGTTTTACGAAAAAGCTAAAGACTTTGTGCTGCTAACCAATACCAACAAAGAGAACTTTACCTTACCGGAATATAAGGACAAAGTTGCGCCGGAGCAAACCGACAAGGACGACCGGCTGGTTTATATCTACACCAACGACCCGGCCAAACAGGATGCGTTCATCCAGTCTGCCAACAAGAAGGGTTATGACATCCTGGTAATGAACTCGCCTATCGATAATCATTTTATCGGCCACATGGAGCAAAAGCTCGAAAAAACGTCATTTAAACGCGTAGACGCTGATGTTGCTGACAAGCTCATCAAAAAGGAAGATGCACCGGAACATGTGTTGACCGAAGAACAATCGACCAAGGTAAAAGCTATTTTTGATAAGGCTATTAACAAACCGGCCTATAAGGTTGAGCTTGAAAGTTTAAACCCGGATGAATTGCCCGTGACCGTAACGATGGACGAGTTTATGCGCCGGATGAAGGAAATGGCGGCCATGGGTGGCGGAATGAGCTTTTACGGCAGCATGCCCGATAATTATAAAGTAATTGTAAATGGCAACCATAAACTGATCAGCCGCATTTTGCAGGAAGAGAACGAAGATGTGCAGGCCCAGCTTTCGAAACAGGCTTTTGACCTGGCGCTGTTATCACAGGGCTTGCTAACCGGCGCTGAACTGACCGAGTTTGTTAACCGCAGCGTTAACCTGATATAAATCGCAACATAATTCAAGTAAAAAGCCGCCCCAAACAGGCGGCTTTTTTAGTTTTTTCGTGCCGTTAAACTTCCCTGTGGTACAGTATTTGCGCGATTTCTCCTTCATTAAATCAATAAAAATGAAAAGCATAGGTAAATTAGTCATTGCATTCACGCTGGCATTACCGGTGATGAATACAGCGCTGGCCCAAAACTCACCAAGTGACGACCAGGCCAGGAAAACTGCCGAAGTGCAGCAGTTTATTAATAATGCGAATTATATTTTCGAAGCCACAGTTGAATATCCACAAAAAGGGACCGAAATTACATTGAATTCAGAATATCACCTGAAGGTATCGAAGGATTCCGTTATAGCTTCATTGCCTTACGACAGAGCTTCTTCGGGCACTGCGACAAACATCAACTTCACCTGGACCAATTTTTATTATACCACAACAAAGGCCAAAAACGGCGGCTGGGATGTAGTCATCAAACCTAAAGAAAACCAGGATACGGGCGGTGTGCGGCAACTCAGCCTTAATATTCAAACTTCGGGACATACCATGTTAAAGGTGATCAGCGCTAAAACGCCGGTATCGTATTATGGATACCTTAAAAACAACAGTCTGCAGCTAAATGCGGATGTAAGGGTCCCCAATTAAATGTTTTTCGTGAACAATTATGCTTATACAAGGCCGCTCAACCAGGGCCTTGTACTTAATAAACTTTATCTTAGCATATACGATATACTATTTTTATCGTTATTAATTTGTTAAAATATTCGTTATGAAAACGTTACTCAAATTCGTCGTGGTATTAACACTTGCTCTGGCTTGTTCATATGCCGCCGGTGCGCAAACCCCGAAACAATCTGCAAAAGCCCAGGCTGTAAAAAATATGGTCAACAATATAAATTTTGTTTTTCAGGCCAATTATGTTAACCCACAACGAGGCGGTGCCAGATCGATCGACTACGGTTATGACCTGGTGGTTTCAAAGGATACGATAACGGCTTACCTGCCTTATTATGGCCGGGCTTATGTGGCCCCAACCGATCCCACCGAAGGTGGAATTAAATTTAAAACAACCCACTTTGATTATAAGGCGAAAACCAACAAAAAAGGCGGCTGGGATATCCTTATTGTGCCAAAGGACAAGAATATCAGCGACATGCGCGATGTGCAGTCGTTACGGCTAAGTATTACCTCAACAGGGTACGCATCGCTAAATGTAACCAGCACTAATCGCGATTTCATTTCGTTTGACGGGTATATTGAGGCGAGAAGGAAGTGAGGTTAGAGGTTAGAGATTGGAGGTTAGTCCGAAATAAGGGCATTATGTTTCGGAAAAAATAACTTAGGTGGTGACAGTGTTTTGTCAGTGTCTGGTGTATCCACGTGTACCGGTTAAGTTAAATGGAAGTCTAAAATTGGCATTGTGGAAGTGCATTTATACGTAACCAGGTGTGTTCAGGTGTAACCACGTGTGCCAGGTGGTACACCGGTATCAGGTGTATCGATTTTATCTTACGCGCAGCCAACATTGATCAATCCAGCAACCCTGCATTGTCTTTTAACTCAACGCCGGATAATTTTCTTTTAAACGCTTCCTGCACCAGGTAAAATATTTTCTGTGAAGCGAGATGATAAGACAGGCCTTCCGGACGGATGTTGGATATGCAGTTGCGGGATTCGTCTGTTAGCCCGGGCCTGGGGTTATAAGTAAGATACACGCCCATGCTATCGGCCGAACTTAAGCCCGGGCGCTCACCAATCAGCATGATAGATAATTTAGCATGTAAGCCTTCTGCTATTTCATCGCCTATAGCTACCCTGCCCTGCTCAACCAGGCATAATGGAGCCAGCCGGAGTTTTTCAGCGGAGAACATCGGTATTAATAGTTTTAATAAACTAAAAGTATTCTCATTAACCGCCGTTGCCGAAAGGCCGTCTGCGATGATAATTGCTATATCGGCACCGGTGCCATGATCTTTTAATATTTCTGCGGATGTTTCATCCAACTGGCGGCCAAGGTCGGGGCGCTTTAAATATTTGTGACGATTTGCCGCATTACTATGAAGGGATAAAACGGGTAAATTAAAAGCCTGCAGATCATTTGTTAATCCTTCAATAGCCAATTCAGAATATACCGCATCGCGGGCGTGCGCGTGGGCCAGCTTAAATTCAAGTGACTCTTTTATGGGGATACTGGTGCCCGTCCGTCCTATAGCTATACGCGCGGCAGTGAATTCCTTTAAGGAGATCAACGGATCGCTTATGATTAGTTTCTCTGCCATTTAACCTAAGTTATAATACCCGAAATTAATTTATGCGAGGAATTAACGGGCATTAGGCTTCCTTTGTCATCTATTATTCCCTGTTTCAACAGCCATTGTTCAAATTCAGGCGCAGGCCTTAACCCTAACACTTTTCTCAAATATAGCGCGTCGTGAAAGGAAGTAGATTGGTAGTTCAGCATGATATCGTCAGACCCAGGAATGCCCATGATAAAATTGCAGCCTGCCACGCCTAATAATGTAAGCAGGTTATCCATATCATCCTGGTCGGCTTCGGCATGATTAGTATAGCAAATATCAACGCCCATGGGCAACCCAAGTAATTTTCCGCAGAAATGGTCCTCCAAAGCCGCCCGTGTTATTTGCTTCCCGTCATATAAATATTCCGGCCCGATGAAGCCTACGACCGAGTTTACCAATAATGGGTTAAACTTCCGGGCCACGGCATAAGCCCTCACCTCGCAGGTTTGCTGATCAACACCGTGATGTGCATTCGCAGAAAGCTCGCTGCCCTGGCCCGTTTCAAAATACATCACATTTTTGCCAATGGTTCCACGGCCGAGCGACAAGGTTGCCTGGTATGCCTCTTCAAGCAAATCCAGGCTAATACCAAAGCTTTTGTTGGCTTGCTCAGTGCCGCCGATTGATTGGAAACAAAGATCGACCGGTGCGCCTTTATTGGCCAGTTCTAAAGTCGTCGTGATATGGCTTAAAACGCAAGATTGTATGGGAATGTCAAACCGCATGCGCAAATTATCGATCAGCGTCAGTAAATTTAAAACAGTTGACGGGCTGTCGGTAGCGGGGTTAATGCCGATAACTGCGTCCCCGCTGCCATATAACAAACCTTCAATAATGCTTGCCGCAATGCCTTTGGGGTCGTCCGTTGGATGATTGGGCTGCAAACGTGTAGAAAAATGGCCCTTTAAACCTATCGTATTCCGGAAGCGTGTAACCACTTCACATTTCCTTGCCACAGCTATAAGGTCCTGGTTGCGCATTAGCTTTGACACCGCAGCAGTCATTTCGAGGGTGATGCCTGCTTCAATGTTTTTTAATATCCCGCAGTCTGCCTCATCGCTCAATAGCCAATCGCGAAACTCGCCAACTGTTAAACTACTGATAGAAGTAAACGTCGTAATGTCATGACTATCAATTATTAATCGTGTAACATCATCGCTTTCATAAGGAATAATAGCTTCGTTCAAAAATGTCTTTAGCGGTACATCTGCCAAAGCGATCTGCGCAGCAACACGCTCCTCGTAGCTGTCCGCACAAACACCGGCCAGCACATCTCCGCTGCGATATGGCGAGGCTTTGGCCAGCAATGTTTTCAGGTCGCCAAATTGGTAAACTTTATCGCGGACGGTGAACTTGTACACAGTTTAGTTAGTGAATTGTTGAATTAGTGATTTAGTGAATTAACGGGCGGCGAATTATCGGTGCAGTCCTATATCAATCGGTGAAATCATTTACTATAATCGGTGAAATCATATAATCATCCAAAAGCTTTTCTTTGTGTTTTCCCATTAATACAAATATAACAACCGCTATTGCCAGGCCGGCGAAAAATATCAGGCTTAGCATAAAATTATAATATATCATGGCCGCCAGCGTAATTACGGATATGGTGATCGCTATTGCGGGAAATGCAGGGTAAAACGGCGAGGTAAAAGGCCTTTCCAGGCCCGGCTCTTTTACTCTTAGTATAAAAAGGCTGACCATGCTCATGATATACATTAATATAGCGCCCATTACCGACAATACGATAACCTGGTTGGTTGTGCCGGTGAACAGCGCTATAAAACTCACGCCGCCGCCCGCAACAATGGCCCAATGCGGCGTTTTAAACTTGTGACTAACGGCAGATAATGAACGCGGCAGGTAACCGCTGCGCGCCATGGCAAACACCTGCCTTGATGATGCCAGTATCATACCATGAAATGAGGCGATAAGGCCAAACAACCCTATGCTGGCAAATATTTTTGTGAGGCTGCTGGTGTTGCCTAAAACTACGCTAATAGCTGCCGGCAGCGGGTAATCGAGGTTGCTGAGCTTGCGCCAGTCGGTAACGCCGCCGGTAAACAGCATTACACCGAATGTTAAGCATACCAGCGTAGCCAGGCCGGATATATAGCCTTTCGGGATATTGCGTTTTGGTTCCTTTACCTCTTCGGCCACCATAGCTACCCCTTCGATAGCCAGGTAAAACCAAACAGCGTACGGCAAGGCTGCAAAGATGCCTGACCACCCGAATGGCATGGGGTGACTCATAAAATTGCTCATTTTAAAATTCGGTGAAACTACACCCATAAACAGCAGCAATTCAACAACAGCGAGTATGGTTATTAAAACGGAGAATGCCGCTGATTCTTTCACGCCCAAAACATTAATACCCATAAACACCACGTTAAAAAAAAGCGCCGAATACAATACCGGTATATCAGGATATAAAAAATGCAAATAAGCACCCAGCGCAAAGGCAATGGCCGGCGTGGCAAACAGGAAATCGACAAGCGTAGCATACCCGGCCACCAGGCCGCCAAACGGGCCCATAGCCCTGTAAGCGTACGCAAAGGCGCCACCTGCATGCGGGATTGACGTTGTTAATTCGGTATAGCTAAAAATAAAGGTGACGTACATGAGCGTGATTACAACGGTGGCAATCAGGAAACCAACGGTACCCGAAACCGCCCAGCCCAAATTCCAGCCAAAGTACTCGCCCGAGATGACTAAGCCCACCGCGATGGCCCATAAATGAACTGGTTTTAACACCCGTTTTAATTGTTCTGCCTGTACATTCGCCATACGCCGGAAAGGTAATTTATTGCCGCCTTAAAATACTCAAAAGGGTTGTTATTTCAAAGCGCTGTCAAACTGATAAATATTATTGGCCTGTTGTATCAAACGGACCGCCGGCTACGTAATATAGGAGAATGTCAAATGATTGTGACATGCTTAAAAAATAAATTTATTAAAAACACCTTTGCTCTTATTATGTTCTTATATTGCCGTGCAGTTGACGGTGTAGTAAAGCAAGCAATATGTTACGTATAGCAGTACCGTCATCCGATTCAGATCTTACATTTTCAACCTTTGAAAAGTACGGATTACCTGCGCCGCCGAACGGGGTTGATGCTGAGGTTAACGACGACGTGGTGTTGAAGTTTGAGGATGAAGAAGAAGCTATAACTTACGCTGAACAATTGGAAATGCTTTCGAACGGATTGAATGATAAGTCGTCGCCACAATACCGGGCGATCGGCGATATGATCATGGCGATCCGAAATGATGAATTTGTAGTGAATTATAATGAAGAAAATTAATACTTAAAATTAATGCCATGTTACGTATCAACATCCCCCCTATCGGTCCGTCTCCACTAACCTTTGCCGACTTTACCAAGTATCACCTGCCGATCCCGTCCAAAGGAGTAAAAGAAAGGGCGAAAGGAAAAAACAAGAATACTGTTTTGCTTTTCGATAACGAATATGAAGCGGTTGTATATGCCGACCAGCTTGAAGAAATTGTTACCACAGTAAGCAAAACATCACCGATAAGGAGCATTATCAGGGATTTGGCGACCTCAATACGCAACGACGATACCATAAGGAATTACGTAGAATATTCATCGCTTTACACCTGGATAAAAAACGGCCTGAAGAGCTTCAGGAAGGTGATCAAGCCGTCTGCGCTTGGTACTTTATAAATAGTAGAAGATAGAGACCCTCCGAACCATCGGAGCGTCTCTATAAAAATCCTATCACGCCTTTAACGCTCCGGTTATATATTCATAACTGCTTTTAATGCTCGCATAAGCATCCTTTGGCATATCATGCTCTACAAAAAAATGCTGCATTCCCGCAGTGGATCTATACGCAAATATCCTTTTAAAGTCAATTGTGCCGCTACCAACCGGTAGTATATTCACATGACTTGCATCTAGATCCTTTACATGCCATAACGGGAAACGTCCCGGATGACGTGCAAACAGATCAACCGGATCCTGCCCGCCTTTAACGGCCCAGGCCAGGTCCAGCTCCATTTTTACATTGTGGGGATCGGTTTCGCTAAGCAGCAAATGATAAGGTACTTTTCCTTCCACTTCATGAAATTCCATATCATGGTTATGATAAGCAAACTGGATACCCGCTTTTTTTGCCGCTTCGCCGGTTTTATTTAATATCTCAACGGTAGATTTAATTTCTTCCAGTGTCCCGGTTGGTGCGTTGGCGCAAACAAGATATTTCAAACCTCCTTCGGCGGCTTCATCTACGATCTCCTGCATATTATCACGCAGGTTATGCATCGGCGGGATTACCAAAGGTTTGCCATCGGCGCCGACAGGCATCTTATAGCCTTTTGGCATTTTAAACGGCGCTCCTATGACATGGTGCGATTTCCAGGACATGCCCAAGTCATTCACCATAGCCTTAAACTCCCGCGGCTTCATGCCATAGTAACCGCCCTTTTTGCTGAAAGCAGATTCGATCTCCTTATAGCCTACCGCGGATATTTTGGTTAACGTACCTTTTACATCATCGTCAATAATCCCAAAAAAGGTAAAAAGCTGCAGACCCACCGGGTGCGGTGCCATATTATTAAAAAGAGAGCCTGCCCTGCCCGAAAAAGCCATGCTGCCGAGTGCCAGCGTGCCCGCACTTTGCAAAAATTTGCGCCTGTTAAAATTCATATTTGGTTAATTTAGTTTACGTGGTTGAGTAAAACTAAATGATTAAAATGGGAAAAGGAAATTTTATTGTGTCAATTTAACACAATAGAGATTTACGACCTGGTTTGTGTCCTGAAATCCGCCGTTTGAAAACAACAACTTAGGTTGTCTGTGAGGACACAGACAACGGGCAAGGGAAAACTTTCGATTCTTACCGGTGCAGACAATTCGCAATCAAACCCGTCCACCCCGTTTGATGAGAGGCCCCCACGCCCCTGCCGTTGTCGCCATCGAAATATTCATAAAACAGTACATAATCTTTAAAATTTGGATCGGTTTGCAGTTTATCATAGTTGCCGAACACGGCCCGTTGGCCTTGCGCATCGCGTAAAAACAGGTTGGATACGCGGCTATATAGTTCATCGGCCACTTGCTGCAGGGTCACGTAATTACCGGATCCGGTTGGGCATTCGACCTTAAACTCGTCGCCATAATACAGGTAAAATTTATGCAGGCTTTCGATCAGCAAAAAATTTACAGGCATCCAAACCGGGCCGCGCCAGTTGCTGTTGCCGCCAAAAAGGCCGCTGTCGCTTTCGGCCGGGGTGTATTTGACGCTAAACTCCGTGCCATCTATTTCCGCATGGTACGGGTTATCCAGGTGGTATTTTGAAACGGAACGGATACCGTGCGGACTTAAAAACTCATTTTCGTCCAGCATGTACCGGAGTAATGATTTCATCCTGTAACCGCGCAGCAGGCTTATCAAGTGCTTGCCCGGGCCTTTTGTTTCGGCCCAGCGCGATACCAGCGAAGCCAGGTCGGGCCGGTTTTCGGCAAACCACTTCAGGCGGTTGCTGAATATCGGATTACCAGCTATGTCGCTCTCGTCCAGCACTTCGGCGGCAAATAGAGGCGATAACCCAACAATACTGCGAACGCGCATCTTCTCGGTGCTGTTATCCGGCAAACGCAGCTGATCATAAAAAAAACCGTCCGCGTCATCCCAAAGCCCCTCGTTATCCTGCCCCAGGTTTGACATTGCGCCGGCTATATATATAAAGTGCTCAAAGAATTTGGAGGCGATATCGTTATACGCTTTATCGGTGACAGCAAGCTCCGCTGCGATGCGGAGCAGGTTAAGCGAATACATGGCCATCCAACTGGTACCATCGGATTGCTCGAGGTGCTCGCCCATAGGCAATTGCGCATTGCGGTCGAACACACCGATATTATCCATGCCTAAAAACCCGCCTTCGAAAATATTATTACCTAATGCATCCTTGCGGTTTACCCACCAGGTAAAGTTGAGCATGAGCTTGTGAAATATGCGCTCGAGGAAAAAGATGTCGCCTTTCCCTTTATTGGCGGCTTTATCCTGCTGATAAATTTTCCAGGTGATCATGGCATGCACGGGCGGGTTGGCGTCGCCGAAATCCCATTCATAAGCGGGCAGTTGCCCGTTAGGATGCATGTACCAATCCCGTATAAGCAGCATAAGCTGGTTTTTCGCAAAAGCCATATCAAGCGTTGCCAGTGGCAGGCAATGAAAGGCCAGGTCCCAGGATGCAAACCACGGATACTCCCATTTATCGGGCATGGAAATAATATCCTGCGTGTTCAGGTGTTCCCATTTGCTGTTGCGTGCGTTTAGCCGCTGTGGCGGAGGCTTAGGTTCGGTGGGATCGCCGTCAAGCCACTGATGTATATTGTAATAATAAAATTGTTTGCTCCACAGCATACCCGCAAAAGCCTGGCGCTGTACCATACAGCGGTCGGCATTGTCGTTTCCCTTCTGTATATCATTATAAAACTTTGTCGCTTCAGCGGCTCTTGCATTAAATAGTTTGTCGAAATCGTCAAACCCGTTATCTGCGTTAGCCGACAGCCTTAGCCGGAGCGTAATGCTTTGTTTCGCAGGGACGGTGATATCATAATTGACCGCCGCCTTCGTACCTGTTTGTTTCGGGTTAATGGTACCGGCGCCATGCACGATAAAGTCGTTGATGCCGTCTTTATAGAAGGGCTTGCCATCGTCATTATTATATAGTCGTTTAGCGTTTGTTTCGTTATCGCAGAAAAGCTGCGGTGGCGAGCCTTCAGCGTTTAGCCAAAACTGGCCGAGATCTTTATGATAAACGTTGATAATGCCGCGCGATTCAGCGGACAACATTGGTTTATAATCATCATAATCCCAAGCCCATGTGTTGCGGAACCACAGTGTCGGTAAAACGTTTAATGCCGCATCCTTGTCGCTGCGGTTATGTACGGTGATTTTTACCAGGATATCGTCCGGCGCGTTCTTAGCATATTCAATAAACACATCGAAATATTCATCCTTATTGAGCAGGCCTGTGTCTATCAGCTCAAATTCAGGGTCGTTGCGGGTACGTTTTTTATTTTCATCAACCAGCCATGCGTAGGGATATTCGGCCTGCGGATATTTATACAGCATTTTTTGGTACGAATGCGTGGGCGTGTTATCCAGGTAATAATAAAGTTCCTTTACATCTTCGCCGTGGTTGCCTTCGGGGTTGCTTAACCCGAAATACCGTTCTTTAATGATCGGGTCCTTTTTGTTCCACAATGTTACGGCAAAACACAACAGCTGCTGGTTATCGCATATCCCGCCTATACCCTCCTCGCCCCAGCGGTAAGCTTTGCTGCGCGCCATATCATGGGTGATGTAATTCCAGGCATCGCCGTCAGCGCTGTAATCTTCCCTTACGGTTCCCCATTGGCGGTCGCTGACATACGGGCCCCATTTTTTCCATGCGGGATCCTTTAACCTGGCTTGCTCTGCGTTCATGTCAAATTATAGAAGATCATCCCGGAGCTTAGTACCTACGGGATGCGTAAATTTCTGTAATCTTAGCGATTATTCACCAAAAAGTTTACGGTTAAATTGTGCAACGATATGGAGATATATAACCACCGTATCTTTTGTCATTCTGAGCATAGCGAAGAATCCTCTAAAACAGACATGCAGGAAACTTATTAAGTGAAGAAGATTCTTCGCTATGCTCAGAATGACAAAGTGATAGGTGTAAACGAACTCAAAAAAAAAGCCCCGCGGTTAAAACCGAGGGGCCTTATATGAGAAAAAACTACTAACAACTTATCTTATTCATAGAAAGAAGCCTGGTTAAACCAGTTTAAATAGGGAAATATCAACACCGGCAATTTTTGATAAAGCTGGGCCTTTTCAGCGTAGTTATCATACAATCGCTCAACTGTTTGATGCTTTTTGTTGACAAGAGCCAGCATTTTCACCTCAACGGTATCAACAACGTAGTCGATTGCGCCTTTAACGTTTTTATTTTTTATGTTCCGTAAAAATATCTTCAGGTAGTTGGCTTTTACAGATATTTCTTCTGATAAAATATCCTGCGCATACCGTTCTTCCAGGTCGGGAAGGCCCGGGGCCGAAATATGGGTAACAAATAATTGCGCGTTCAACACTTTTAAAAACCTGATCACGCCGATATCGCAATAACGCAGGTCGGTTATATAAGCAATCCGGTCGAAATAGCTCATATTAAAATCCTCCGGCATAACCAATACCGGGCAATTGATATTGTTGATCATTTTAATGGCGAAATTGAAGGTGTCGGCATTTTTTAACTGGTCGAGGCTTTGCTCGGCCATTATCATCATCCAAACATTGTGGCGGATCACCGTTTCGCGGATAGTTGTCGGATTAAAATTGATCATCTCCACGCAACTGATCGCCGGGCGGTAGGCGCCTTCCGGGTGATGCAGGCCTTTTAATTTTAGGGCTAATTCTTTCAGATCGACAGTTTCGGGTTCTTCGAATGCAACTTCGTCATCGTAATGATGAACAAGCAGGCTTTTGTGCGCCCTGGTTTTTACAGCATTGCATAGTTGTAAGTTTGCCCTGCACTGTCGGGCAACTTTTAAGGCTTTCTTAGCTAAGCTTTCAGCCTTTGTCAAATCGTCGATAAATAGCAATATATTTCTCATGGCCTGATAAATTACAACAACAGAATACTACAAACAGAATAGCCCCCAAAAAGTTTTGGGGTAAAAAATCCTGAACCAAAAGTCAAATTAATGACCAGCGGCTTAATTAAATTTTCAATAGTTTAGGGTTGCGTACCGGCTTTGGCGTTTATGCCATTCTGGAGAAATTACAGCTCAAATAGATCAATTAGGAGAAAGGGCTAAAAGTCAATCAGTAGTAACTCAGGTGTAATATATAACTTACTAACGGGTGAATTGCCATATAGTTAACGTTAACCATTGACAATTTCGATTGACGTAACAAATTTGAAAAATATCTGCGACAATTGCAAATGAAAAATAAAATATTTACTACCAGTTGAAAAAATTGATGAAAACTTTACAATTTCTTAATTAAACAGTTGGTTTCGATACCGAAAAGTAAAACCGTTATGGGTAGCGCAATTGTCGCACTTTTGTCGCGCACTGTCGCAGTGTCGCAATGCGACACCCTTAAGCCCATGCGTTCCTTAAAAAGCGAAGCCAGTTGCCATGCATAAAGTTTATTACGTCGGCATCAGAATAACCCCGCTTTTTCAAAAGCGCCGGAATGGTTTGTAGCCCGGCAATCGTCTCCAGGTCGTAAGGGCATTGCTCGCGGCCAAAGGCACCGTCGAGGTCCGATCCTATTCCTACGTGCAGGGTATCACCGGCAATCCGGCAAATATGATCGACATGATCGATCATTGTTTCAATGCTGCAATTCATTTCTTTGGGGTCTGATTTCCCGCGCACCCATCCCGGTACCATCATCCAGGCATCCAATGGCGCGCCGATCACTGCGCTGCGGCCTACCAGTTCTTTTATCTGTTCATCGCTATACTGCCGGTTGTGGTTAACCAATGCCCTGCAATTATTGTGGCTGGCCCATATATGCCCGTTAAAATGATCCAGCGCATCCCAAAAGGCATCATCGCATAGGTGGGTTGCGTCTAAAATGATATTCAGGCGCTCCATTTCCCTTAGCAAATCGTGCCCCTCCCTCCCCATTTTACCGGTAGCGTCGGTACCACTGGCATAACGGCCGGGACCGTAGTGGGCCGGGCCAACGGCGCGCAGGCCGTAATTATACGCGCGTTCCAAATGGCCGATAGAAACTATTGAATCGGCGCCTTCAAGACTTAATATATAACCAATAGGTTTTTTATCACTAGGTGTTCCGTCATTCCATAATTGCAGATGTTTTTCGAGACTCTGTAAATTATTAATCTGCACCATCTCCCCATCCTCTTCCATGGCTTTGTACCATGCCAACTGACCCTGGGTTTGCGCCCAAGCCTGTTCCGGCGAATGCCAGCCTGGCAATGGGTTTCCGGGAGCCACGTAACGCGCTATTTGCGTGCCTACCACCAGGCCTATGTTGCCTTTCCGCAGTTCGGGCAATGACACAAGCGCGTTGCCGCGGTCGGGTTTATCGTTTAGGCCCTGTTCACGTTCGTTAATTTCCCCGACAGGCTTACGCAAGTCGCGGTTCCATTCCAGGGCGTTCATGCTAAGGTCTAAATGGGCGTCAATGGTGAACATGAGGATGGTTGGTTAGGTTGGATTAAGTTGATTGAGTTAGAATAAGTTATCAAAAGTTAGCTTTCTGCTTTGGTCTTTCTGCTTTCAGCTTAAATAATTATTTTACGGTCCCTTGCAATATTCTTCCACTCGCCGGTTGTTTGGTTGTTTTCTATGGTAATGGCACGTTCATATAGGGCAACGGTCGGGCAAATGTGATGTGGCAAACCGTAAAGCACATCACCAACCTTATACTTATGGCCTTTGCCAGCCTCCGCTACAAGGTGCTCTTCGCTTTGGCTGATCATGATCAGTTCGGGCGCATTTAAAAAATAAACCCGCTTCTGAAGCTCATTTTCAGCTGCTACTGATTTATGTCCTAAGTCAAGGCAAATTTTAGTTTCAGAAGGCAAGGATATTACCCTTGAAACAACGAGTGCGGCGGGTATAAATGGCTGCTCTTTGGCTATCAGTTGGTATCCCCTGTCCCAGTAAATAAACGTTCCGGGGCTGCATTCAACGTTACTTCTTTTCGCATGGACCGGAAATGTAGGCGATCCGCCGGCAACAATAACAGGTTCGGGAACCCCCTTTTTTATTATCTCTGCTTTCAGTTTGCCTACCGGCTCAAAACCGGCATTGCATTTTTTTGTGAGGATATTAATATCAGGATCATGAAGATGCCCGTCATAGGCATGCAGCCCAGCCGGCTTTATCCCGGGCAACCGGCTACAATCGGCATAAAGTTGCAAGGCCTTTTCGCCGGGCGTTATTCCTGTCCGGTCTTGCCCTACGTTCAGGTCGATATAAACGGGTATTTGAATTTTATTTTTTACGGCTGCGACTGAAATCTCATTAACGGAAACCAGGTTGTCAACCAGGCAAGAGAAGCTGGTGTTTGGATAAGATGTTATCAGATTAACAAACCTTTTAAGTTTGGGCCCGGCAGGCTGGTAAGCCAATAACACGTCGGGCGCTTCGCACATAGCAAGCATTTCTGCTTCTGCGATGGTGGCACATTTAAATTTGCTGATGCCGGCTTCAAGCATCAGCCTGGTAACTTCTTTGTTCTTATAGGTTTTGACGTGCGGCCTCAATCGCGACACATCGCCTATCATACCCTTTACAAACTCAATATTTGCTTTAACCCTATCGGTATAAACCACCAAAGCGGGTGTGTCTAAGTCATCAATATTGTTGATTTTGTACCATTGTTTTAAGTCCTGGGTCATATTGGCTATAGTTTTAGGACCGTGAAGCATTAAAAAAGTTCAAATAAAGCCTCTATCTCTACCGGAATATTTCCCGGCAACGAGCCCATGCCAACGGCGCTGCGTACACCTACCCCATTATCATCACCCCAAACTCTGGCAAACAATTCGCTGCAGCCGTTTATAATGAACGGGTGTTTTTCAAAGTCGTGCGTGCAATTCACCATTCCCAATACCTTGATCACTCTTTTGATCTTATCCAGGCTGCCCAGGTTGGTTTTAATCGTCGATAACATCGCCAGGCCCACCTGCCGGGCGGCCAGCTTGCCTTCTTCGGCAGTCATGGTATCGCCTATGCGGCCAACGATCAGGCTCCCGTCATCCTGTACGGTGCCATGTCCGGATAGATAGAGGTATTTACCATCAATGAGGCAAGGTTTATAAACGCCCAATGGTTTAGGTGCGGGCGGCAGGTTTAGTCCTGTTTCAGCAAAATTTTGGTCAGCAGTGTTCATTCGATTATTATAAAAAGCAAACATAAAAATAAAAAGCCGGGTATCTCAGGCCCGGCTTTTACTTCAAATCAAAAAACGGCGTAGCCTTCTTGAACGCCAATAAAAAAATAAATTAAAACGTGAAAAATCAACATCTTTTAAAATTTTACGGTTACCCCAACATTGACAACATAATCCGCAAAAGCGGCATCGCCATGCGTGTAAGTACCGGTTATTTGTGTGGTTCTGATATCGGGAACGCTTTGTGTTCGGTCGCGGATAATGGCTATCGGCACATAAGCATATAGTGAAATATTTTTTATGCGATAAGACACACCAGGCTCGGCAGAAATAATATAACCCGGCCTTCTGAAACCGTCGCTGCCGCCAACAAGATCATGTACGGGCAAACAATCATCACGTACGCCCAACGAAAAATCGAATTTCTTAACAGCCAAACCTGCGCCGAACCTGATAAGGTATTGATCTGGCACACTTAAAACGTCGCCTGTGGCAGCTATTGTTGTGGCGCTTGGCGGGTTTTGTGATCGGAGGGTTGGGTTAACATCCCGCGGATTGGCCAGGTAAAAGAAATTACCATAAAAACCAAAACTGTGGGTGAAATTATAATAGGCATTTACATTTAATTCTACACCTGTGCCGCCGTCTCCCAGTTGAATTGATTGGTCAACCGGGCCAAGCGTTCTTGCCCCGGTGGCGCCGTTCAGGAAATAATCCTGGTAATTGGACTCCCCAGTCGGGAATTTTACGCCGAGACCCACCTGGATGTTGCCTTTAGTTGCCCTGGCGGGATCAAACAGCCAGTAAAAGCCTGTTACACTAACATCACCTACACCGAATGAATGTGTGCTAAAGCGGGTACCGCTGCTTACCTGCGACCGGCTGTTATCTGCAAACGGCACATCAAGGGTTATTGACCAACGGTTATTAAATATCCGGGTGAAAGAATTATCCTGGGTAAATACCTTATTGATGACGTTATTATGCAAGGTAAACCGCTGATACTGTTCA
This sequence comes from Mucilaginibacter sp., assembly GCA_035568395.1. GTDB lineage: Bacteria > Bacteroidota > Bacteroidia > Sphingobacteriales > Sphingobacteriaceae > Mucilaginibacter. The sequence goes on from DATMOF010000002.1 coordinate 956,435, forward strand.
GCCTTACCCACAAAATGCCTGAATGATTTAAAATAGCGGTTGTTGCTGTTATATAGCCAGTACCCGCTTGATGCGGCTGTACTGTCCGGGTGTTCATTCATCGCACAAATACCGCCGGTGCTGCGGATAGCCACGCAGCCCTGCGCGAAGGTATTCGCCTGGCCAACTAGTATAAAAATGCAAATTGATAAAATGGTTTTTAATATAGTTTTCATCATATGGTTAAAGTAATATTAAGCCGATGCTTAATATGTAATTAAAGAAAAATTCGGTTAAATTGAATAATAGGCCGTGATAAAATCACGTTCGAATGAAGACTGCTAAAACACAATTGCACATGCACGTCCCGGTTAATATAACGACCAGGTTATGCTGATTTAAACAACATGAAAAGTTATAGCAGTTTAGCAGATGAAATTGGGTGGTTTACCCGGTGAGTCAATATAGGGCCTGCAGAGTTTCAGCGAGGCAAATCGAGTGGTTTCAGCAGCAAGCAGTTTTGCAAACCCTGAGTAATCATAATCGAAAGTTTTTAAATTATATTCGCTAAGCGTATTAACTTTTTTCACGGGGGGGGCCTCGTGCCCCTTTTTAGTGAGCGGCACATCGCTTATCTCTTTGGCGGTAATGATATTCGCTTGTACAAGACGTGTTTTAGCTGTATTGGGGATACAGATGAAATACATTGTATCCCGCGTCATTTTAAGCCTTACATAGTTATAATAAGCGTCCTTCAATTGAATCTGGCCTTCGATCACCGCATATTCGGTCCAGTCGGTCATGGTTGGAAAATGAACCGGTATTTTCAATTCCATCAGCCTGGTTTCGTCAATTTTATTGTCGAATATCTGCTTCACCATTTGAACGTCAGACTGGTGGATATAATATTGAAACAATAAAGTATATCCACCTATGCTAAACAGGTGAACACTCAATAATACGATGGCAAATAGCCGTTTCAATTAACCGGGGATTGGTACAGGTTTATATTAATATCGTAAATATATATAATATTTTTGTTACATAAAAAATATTTTTTGCTTTTTAGATCAATTCTATTTAGTAAGATTTTTCCGCAAACCAACTGTTCAAAAATGTAAAAGGTATATTTGTGCGTCTTCATTTTTTTACAAAGGACATGAATGATTTTATTGCTGCCAGGTCGCAAATGGCCATATCACTGGGTTTTCATATCGTATACTCCTGTATCGGCATGGTTATGCCGGTATTTATGGCCATATCGCATTATAAATGGATAAAAACCGGCAATCCTGTTTATAAAAACATAACCCAGGCCTGGAGCAAGGGCGTAGCAATATTTTTTGCAACCGGGGCCGTATCGGGTACCATATTATCTTTTGAGCTGGGGCTATTATGGCCAAAGTTCATGGAACATGCCGGCCCGATATTCGGGATGCCGTTTTCGCTGGAGGGTGTGGCCTTTTTTATAGAAGCCATAGCGCTCGGATTTTTCCTGTACGGGTGGAACAGGTTTAACAAGTGGTTCCACTGGTGCACCGGCATTATAGTAGGTGTAAGCGGTATCGCTTCGGGCATTTTGGTGGTATCGGCCAACTCGTGGATGAACAACCCTTCCGGTTTCGATTTTGTTAACGGGCAATACCTCAATATCGATCCCATAAAAGCCATGTTTAACGGCTCATGGTTTTCAGAATCATTGCACATGACCATCGCCGCTTTTGCAGCCACAGGATTTGCAGTCGCAGGGATCCATGCGCTGATGATCGCGCGGAAGAAAAACGTACAATTTCATACCAAAGCATTTAAAATAGCCGTGGTCTTCGGCGCTGTAGCAGCAATTATACAACCTTTCAGCGGCGACCTGTCGGCCAGGAATGCTGCAAAACGCCAGCCGGCCAAATTAGCCGCCATGGAGGCTTATTTTCACACCCAACAATATGCGCCGCTGGTTCTTGGCGGTGTTGCCGACACGGCTAACAAAAAAGTTAAATATGGAGTCGAAATCCCAGGTCTGTTAAGTTTCCTGGTGAACGATAACTTTAAAGAACCGGTTAACGGACTGGACAAAATACCTGTAAAAGATCAGCCCCCTATTACAGTTACCCATTTGGCTTTTGACCTGATGATAACAATTGGCTCGGCTATGATGCTGATCGGCATACTGTATTTCGTTGCCTTATGGAAAAAACGAAGCTGGCTTTCAAAAAAATGGTTTCTTAACCTCTTTATCATAGCAACGCCATTGGGATTTATAGCTGTTGAAGCCGGGTGGACGGTAACAGAAGTTGGCCGGCAACCGTGGATCATACAAGGTGTAATGCGTACAAGTGCAGCAATAACACCCATGCCGGGCATCCAGTATTCATTTTACCTGTTTACCGTTATCTACTTTACATTAAGTATTGCCGTGATATTCCTGTTAAGCAGGCAAATAAAAATGGTGCCTCAATTATATGATAAAGTAAATTAAAGCTTATGCTGTATATCGTTATCGCATTTTTGTTCCTGGCTATTGTGCTTTATTTTCTGCTTGGCGGGGCCGATTTTGGTGCGGGCATCATCGAGCTTTTTACTTCCGATCGTAATAAAGACCGCACACGCAAAACCATGTACCACGCCATCGGCCCTATATGGGAAGCCAATCACATGTGGCTTATTATTACGGTTGTGATATTATTTGTCGGTTTCCCGGATATCTATAGCAATATGTGTACTTATCTGCACATCCCGCTGCTTATTATGCTGCTGGGTATTACCGCCCGGGGAACTGCGTTTGCGTTCAGGAATTATGATGCAGTAAAGGACGATAAAACACAGGGTTTTTATAACCGCATTTTCGTTTACTCCAGCTTTGTTACGCCTCTGTTTTTAGGCATTATTGCAGGGAGTGCCATATCAAGGCAAATCGATCTGCAGCCCACGTCTTTCATGTCGGCTTATGTTTATAGCTGGCTAAACTGGTTTTCAGTAACGGTGGGTTTGTTTACTGTCGCGTTAAGCGGCTACCTTGCTGCGGTATACCTGATCGGGGAAACTGCGGATGTTAACGAACGGGCGCGATTTGTCCGGAAAACCCGTATCATGAACGTGCTGGTGGTCATTTTTGGCGGGCTGGTATTTATAGCCGCCAGAATAGAGAACATCCCGCTGGCAAACTGGATATTTGGCAATGCGGTGAGCTTCACTGCCGTAGTATCTGCAGCCATTTCACTACTGGCGCTGTGGCTGTTTATTTATTACGGAAAGAAAAAAATAATCCGCGTGTTTGCAGCCTTCCAGGTAACTATGATCCTGTTGTCAGTAGGTTATACTCATTTTCCAAACCTGGTAATGGTCAAAGGCGGGCAAAACCTTTCCCTGCTAACCAATCATGCCCCGGCTAAAACAATTGAAGACCTGGGGCTGGGGTTATTGGTCGGCAGCTTGCTCATCCTGCCGTCGTTATTTTACCTGTTTTATAGCTTTCAGAAAAAGAATGATCTTGTCTGAACACGATTTTTAGGATTTGGTGGATTTCTATGATCGCTTGGAATAATCATAAAAATCCACCAAATCCTAAAAATCGTGTTCTGACTATAGCGTCCTTACCTTAATACTCCTGAAAAACACCTCGTTACCATGATCCTGCAATAAAAGATGCCCTTCTTTTGCTTCGCCGAAGTTTTTCCATATCGTGTACTTACTCATTGCCACCAGGTCGCGGAACTCTTTTGAGCCTCTTTCATATTCCAGCACCTTAACGCCGTTGAGGTAATGCTCAACATGATTATTTGGATAAACGACTATCCTTCCGGTATTCCATGCGCCGATTGGCCTGATAAAACGTTTGGGCTTGTTTGACGGGATCAGATCATACAGAGAAGATAGTGTTCTATCGCCATTACGACCCAGCTTGGCATCTGGATGAAGCTCATCATCCAGCACCTGGTATTCAAGGCCTATTGCCGATCCTTTTGTAACCTCAGACAGGGTGACAAAATATTTCACACCGCTGTTTGCGCCTGGTGTAAGCTTGAATTCAAAAGACAGGTCAAATGAACCGTATAGATCATTCGTTACGATATCACCGCCGCCTGATTCTTCCTTGCCGGCAGAGGGTAATACATGCATAGTACCCTTGGTATATTCCCAACCATTAGCCGGAAACTTAGATAGTGTGGCGCCGCGCCAGCCGGTTGAGGAGTGACCGTCATACAGCAGTTTCCAGCCGCTTTCCTTTTCATGAGCCGACAGTTTATTCGGTATTAGATTTACTACATAAATATCTTTTGGAAAGGGTTTTTGAACCAGGTTAGTGGTTTGAATGCGGATGTTTTTGAAATAAACTTTTTTGCCGGCCTGCTCCGGTTTGGTTACCGCATGCACCTGCAAGCCTATAAAACCTTTGCTGTCAATCGTATCTACCACATCCGCAACGGGTACACCATTGATCCAGGTCCTCATTTCGTTGCCGATACATTCTATCCTGATGTGGTTATAAACCCCCACTTTAAAAGCATCTTTTGCTTTCGCATTCAAATCGACAGGATAAAGCCAGTCCCTGCGGCCCTCATCATAAATGCCACCCGACCATTTCCTGTCGGAAGGATCGATCTCAAACTGCCTGCCATAAACTTTCCCTTTCCCTTCATGCCCGGCCGGGTCAAAATGACTGCGGGTTTGCACGCCTGAATTGCTCAGCGAGCTTTCAATTTTGGTATCCATCTCCAGGATAAAGTCGCCGTATTCTTTTTCTGTTACCAGGAAGGTGTTTCCAGAGTTCAAAACGGTTGTACCTACTATTTCGCCGTTCTCCACTTTATAATCGGCCGTGCCGGCCAGGCGTTTCCAGCCTTTAAGGGTTTTGCCATCGAACAGGTTGGGTGTGCTTTGGGCTTGAATGGTTAATGGTAAGATAAAAATAGCAAGCATAGTTATGGTTGCTGAAGTTTGCAGTAGCTTTTTCATCGTGATTTTTTAGTCGGTTTATTTAGTTTAGATATTTTCTTTTTTGCTTTTTTGAAGGGAGTTAGATTTGACAACTTTTAAAAAGTTGTCAAATCTTTTATGCTGCAACTTTAAACTTTCACTTCCCACCCCGTTTCATACGTCCTGCTCCAAAGCTTCATCGCTTCCGGGTCGTTTAAAATATGGCCGTTGGCAGTGTCGATATGCAGCACACGGTCAACGCGGTACGATATATTGCCCAGTTGCGGCAGTAAGGTTGATTTAAACCCTGTTTCAATGGGGCAGTTTAATTTGGTTACGCCGCGTACCGAATCGATAAAGTTTTTCATGTGCGTGCCGTCCAGCGCTTCAGTCGGGCTTACTTTGTTTGTCGCATCTACAACGGTATCGTCCTTTACTTCTTTTACAAACTTATTGTCGCCATCGTAAACCTGGTAGCCGTTTCCGCCGCCGTAAAACAGCGTTCCTTTATCGCCATAAAAAATAACACCACGACCAAGACCTTCCATATTAAAACCGTTGCAGCTTCTTCCCTCCCATTCCGCTGCGGTATTGTTCGGGAAATTATAGAGAATATTTTGCGTGTCGGGTGTTTGCCAGTCGTCCTTAAAATGAAACCGGCCGCCGGTTGAAACCACTTTGCTCGGAAAATCAACACCCAAGCCCCAGCGGATAACATCCAGCTCGTGTGTACCGTTATTTAACGCCTCGCCGGTTCCCCAGTTCCAGAACCAGTGCCAGTTGTAATGGATCAAATTGTCCTGGTACGGTTTGCGCGGCGCAGGGCCCTGCCAAAGTTCATAATCCAGGTTGGCGGGTACAGCTGCCGGCTTGCCAATACCAATAGACGGCCGGTGATTGGTGTACCAGCCCTTTGCATAGTAAGCGCGGCCGATAATGCCGTCATGCAGTTCCTTCACCATTCCCTGCACGTTAGAGAATGAGCGGCGCTGGCTGCCCATCTGCACGAGGCGGTTATATTTTTTTGAAGCAGCTACGGCCATCTCGCCTTCATGCGGGTTATGGCTGCATGGCTTTTCAACGTATACATGTTTGCCCGCCTGGCAAGCCATTATGGTTGCCGGGGCATGCCAATGATCTGGTGCGGCTATAACAATAGCGTCTACATCCTTTTTCTCGAGCAGCTTGCGGATATCGGTTATCCCCTGCGGTTTTTTGCCGGTGCGTTTGTAAATATCAGCTATGGTTTTATCTACTACCTGCGAGTCCACATCGCATATATAGCCGATCTCGACATTGGGATTTTTCGCGAAGTTTTGCGCGAGATATGCTCCCCGGCTATGGGTACCCATCATGCCGATGATTACTTTTTCGTTCGGCGAGCCATTAAAAAAGCCTGTTGCCTTACCTAAATGAGGCGCCAGCAGGAAACTGGTACCTGCAACTGATGTAGTTTGAATAAATTTACGACGGTTTATCATGTTGTTGTTGGTTGATTGAGTTGGATTAAGTTGATTGTGTTGATTAAGTTAGTTGATGCAGTACATTATTCAAATCACTCACCTAATCAACGGCTCACTTAATCAACTAGTTATTTAATCATTCAATGCCGAATATACCAGTACCCTGAATTTATCGTCCAGTTCGCCATGCGGGAACGGCCATTCCTGCACAAAAAACAAGCAAACAAGGTGTTCTTTCGGGTCGGCCCAATAGGTGGTGCCAAAAAATCCGCCCCAGCTAAACGAACCTTCCGTTTCGCCCAGTATGCTTTGGCCTGGTTTGGTAATAACCAGGAAACCTAACCCGAATTTGTTTTTATCAAGATTTATATCCCCGACCTGGTTCATGGTCATCATCTCAACTGTATGCCTCGATAATATGCGATGCCCGTTATACTCGCCATTGTTTAGCATCATTTGTAAAAAAATGGCGTAATCTTTTGTCGTTGAGCTTAAACCCGCGCCGCCGGAGTAATAAGTGCCGTTAACCTTAGGATAATCCGCTGATAGGCCCGGGAATGTACCGGCATTCCATTTTTCTAAATGATTATGTTTATCCGGCGTGTAAACCTGTACCAACCGGCCCTGCTTTGCCTTTGGTACATAAAAATAGGTATCATTCATACCCAGCGGGACAAATAACCGTTCCCTTAAAAACTGATCAAGGCTTTTGCCGGATACTTTTTCGATGAGGTAACCCAGCACATCTATATTTAACCCGTAGGTGAACCGTTCTCCCGGCTGATGAACTAAAGGCAAGGCGCCCAATTTGTTAACGGCATCGGCAAGCAGCAATTTATCGTTGACAAAACCCGCATAAATACCGGCCTTCGCATAAATAGCCTTCATCTTATCCGACCCGATCTGCGCATAATCAACACCTGCGGTATGTGTCAGTAAATCGCGTATAGTTACCTCGCGCTTTGCAGGAATGGTTGTATAGGTTGTATCTTTTTCATTAAATTTATCTAATATCCTGGGATGGGCAAATGAGGGAATATACTTCGAGATGGGATCGTCCAGTAAAAATTTACCTTCTTCGAACAGCATCATCACACAGGCACTGGTGATTGCTTTTGTTTGCGACGCAATGCGGAAAATCGCATCCGTTCTCATCGGAACATTTTGCTCCGCGTTGGCAGCGCCAAAGGCTTTGTTGTACACAATTACACCGTTGCGGGCAACCAGGGCATCAGCGCCTTTTATCCAGCCCGAGTCGATGTATTGTTTAACCAGGTCATCGATCCTGCGCAGCCGTTCACTTGAGAACTTTTGAGACTCGGGTGCGCCGGGAATCAATATATGCCCCTGGGAAAACGTGTGTAAAGAAAAAATGACGAGGATAAATAAGAAACAGGCTGTTTTTCTCATCGGGCTATGGTCTTAAAACTGGTTATACGGGCAAAGCCCGGTAATAATGCGGCTAATTTATAAATTTATCAATAGTGTCCCTACAATTTGGTCAAAAATGGGAATACATTTATCAAAAGCCGCGCAATGGCCTGTAACACAACATTTCAACGTTTCAACCTTGCAACATTCCAACGTTTTTAACAATTTATTAACCCAAAAACAAACCTTTTCCTATATTTGCGGCGGGGTAAGTCTTTTACGGCCAGCTCCTCTTGAACTCCCCCAGGGTGGGAACGCAGCAAGGGTAGAGAGTTGAGCGGCGCGATAAAAGTAGCTTACCCTTTTTTTATTTCTTTTTTTTCTTCCTGATACGGGCTGGCTAGGTTAACGATGTCGCTAAAGCAGATGTCAGGCGCTAATCATAATTGGTCTTCAACGGTCATCTGCACTTCCTGTCTGCTAATTCCTGTTATATTTGACGGAAATCTTTTACAATAAATGCTTGATATCCTCATCATCGGCGGGGGCCCAATTGGAATAGCCTGCGGCCTTGCCGCGCAAAAAGCCGGTTTAAGCTTTGTTATTATTGAAAAAGGCTGCCTGGTCAACTCCTTGTATAACTATCCTTCTACCATGACTTTTTTCTCCACTTCCGAAAAGCTGGAGATCGGCGGGATACCATTTGTAACCATCAGCAACAAACCAACCCGCGCCGAAGCGCTTGAATATTACCGCCGGGTGGCTACCTCCAACCATTTGCCAATCAACTTATTTGAAGAGGTAACTGGTGTGCAGAAGCTGGACGAAATTTTTACGATTACTACCAGCAAAGCTATTTACCAGGCGAAACGTGTTATCCTGTCAACAGGGTTTTATGATATCGCGGTAAAACTGAACATACCAGGCGAAGACCTGCCAAAGGTAAAGCACTATTACAAGGACCCGCATTATTATGCGATGCAAAAGGTAGTTGTAGTCGGTTCCAGCAATTCCGCTATAGATGTGGCGCTCGAAACTTACCGCAAAGGCGCCGAAGTCACGCTGGTTGTCCGCGGAAGCGAGATAAGCCAGCGGGTAAAATACTGGGTGCGGCCGGATATCCTGAACCGTATAAAGGAAGGCAGCATCAAAGCTTACTTCAATTCGAATTTAAAAACCGTCCGCGAACGGGACGTGGATATTGAAACCCCGGAAGGTGTGATCACCATCCCGAATGATTTTGTAATGGCCATGACGGGTTACCGGCCTAATTTTGAGTTCCTGAAAAAGTTAGGCATCAAGCTGACAGATGATAAATATATACCGCATTACAATCCCGAAACCATGGAAACCAATTTAAGCGGCCTTTACCTTGCCGGCGTAGTTTGCGGCGGACTGGATACGCATTTATGGTTTATTGAAAACTCAAGGGTGCATGCGGAGATGATCATTGAGGATATTGCTGCTAAGCGGTGAGTGGTTGATTGGGTTGATTAAGTGAGTGGTTACCAATATACTCAATCAACTACTCACTTAATCAACTAACAAACTAATTCATAAATTACTTGCGTAAACAAAAAAAAATGCAAAAATTTGCACCCTGATTAAAAGATAACAAAAGCAATCATTAAAATGAAACAACAAAGCTCAAATAAGCCCACGATGAGAGCATTTTTTGCTCCTGTTGCCGCTGCTTTGCTTTCAGCCGTTTTTGTGTTTTCTCCTTCACGACGAAGGCCCTATATGCCCCGGGTTTGAATTGTCCTGCCATAAACCCACTGATGTAAAGGCGCGATGTTTGCGTTTCTACCCCAACCAAAGATCATCTGATTTATTAAGGCGTTAGCCAGTAATTTAACGGTAATTTTTCTATTTCAATGACCCTACAAGATTTTGATATACGTGTTGCAACAGCCGGTGATGTTGATTTTGCACCCCTGATTTGTGATGAGATGGCTGAGTCGGCCAAAGCACGCGGGACAGGTATTGCCCAGCGTTCGCCGGAGTATGTGGCTGATAAAATGCTGGAAGGCAAGGCGGTTATCGCGTTTCATAAAGACGGCACCTGGGCGGGATTTTGCTATATAGAGACCTGGAGCCACGGGGATTTCGTAGCTAACTCGGGCCTGGTGGTGAATCCCCAATTCCGGAAAATAGGACTTGCAAAAGCTATAAAACATAGAATTTTTGAATTATCACGAACCAAATACCCCGACGCTAAAATATTCGGCCTTACTACCGGGCTTGCAGTAATGAAGATCAACTCGGAGTTGGGCTACGAGCCGGTTACCTATTCGGAGCTAACCCAGGACGAGGATTTTTGGGCAGGCTGCAAAAGTTGCGTCAATTTTGATATTTTAACCAGCAAAGGCCGCAAAAACTGCATGTGCACCGCTATGCTGTTTGACCCGGCTGACAAACAAAAAATCGAAGAAGAGAAATCTCAGAAAGAAGAAGATAAAATTCAAAAGATAACGCATAAGGCAACATTGCTCGAGCGGATAGAAAATGCCATTAAAAGAACAATCGGCCAGGACCATTGAGGTTAGGTGAAAGGCTATTTAAGCTGAAAGCATAAAGACTAAAGCAGAAAGCTTTTGAGATGAGAATAAAAAATAGAAATAAATAAAGGAAAAGTAAAGCTTTGGTCTTTTTTCAGCTCTTACCTTAAAAACAAATGAGAGATTATAAAAAATTAGAGGTGTGGAAAAAATCACATGAACTAAATTTATTTGTGTATTCAAACCTGCTTCCAAAGTTTCCGAGGAGTGAACAATATGATATGTTAAGTCAAACCAAGAGAGCTGCATATTCAATTCCGCTAAATATTGTGGAGGGCAGCGGAAGGTTTACAGAAAAAGATTTTGCTCATTTTTTAGATCAGGCATTAGGCTCCACTCATGAATTAGAATATTGTTGCCTGATGTGTAAGGATTTAGCATACATTGACGTTGATTTATTTCAAAAAACAAATCAAATGATCAACGAAGTGAAAGCGATGTTAATCGGCTTAATAAAGACATTAAGAAAAGCTTAAAGTTTTTTTTAAGCGAAAGCGAAGTAATAAATAATAAAACAGCAGAAATATAAAAAAGCTTTGGTCTTTTTGCTTTCTGCTTTTAGCTAAAAAATATGAAAAAGAAAGTAGTTCTTGCGTACAGCGGCGGATTAGATACATCATTTTGCTGCATATATTTAACCCAGGATCTTGGTTACGAAGTTCACTCAGTAATTGTGAATACCGGCGGTTTTAGCGACGAGGAGCTTAAAGGCGTTGAAGAACGTGCTTATAAAATGGGTGTTACGTCGCACCATGTGGTTGACGAAACCAAAAACTTTTACAATACTTGTGTGAGGTTCTTGGTATATGGCAATGTGCTGAAAAACAACACCTATCCCCTTTCGGTTAGCGCCGAGCGGGTTAGCCAGGCCACAGCGATCGCTAATTACGCCAAAGAGATCGGCGCTGAGTTTGTTGCGCACGGCAGCACCGGCGCAGGTAACGACCAGGTACGGTTTGATATGATCTTCAATATCCTGGTTCCGGATATTCAAATTATTACGCCGATCCGCGATCTTAAATTGAGCCGCGAAGAAGAAATTCAATATCTGAAAGATCATGGTGTGGAAATGAATTTCGAGAAGGCAAAATATTCCATCAACAAAGGCATTTGGGGAACCTCAGTAGGCGGCAAGGAAACATTAACTTCTAACTTAGGTTTGCCTGAAGAAGCATGGCCAACGCAAGTTACCGAATCGGAGGTCAAAAACCTGGAACTGGTATTCGAAAAAGGCGAATTAATTGGTATCGACGGCAAAACTTTCGACCATCCGACCAAAGCTATACAGGCATTACAAGCCATTGCCCAGCCTTACGGTATAGGCCGGGATATCCATGTGGGCGATACCATTATCGGGATCAAAGGCCGTGTAGGTTTTGAAGCGGCGGCGCCGATGATCATCATCAAAGCGCACCACACCCTCGAGAAACATGTGCTGACCAAATGGCAATTATCGTGGAAAGACCAGTTATCCAGCTTTTATGGTAACTGGCTGCACGAAGGGCAGTTCCACGACCCGATCATGCGCAATATAGAGGCCTTCCTTACAGATACCCAAAAAACTGTTAGCGGAAAAGTATTTGTGCAATTGCATCCGTACCGTTTCCAGGTTGTAGGTATTGAATCTGACCACGATCTGATGTCGAACAAGTTCGGCACCTACGGCGAAATGAATAATTCGTGGACTGGTGACGACGTAAAAGGGTTTTCGAAAATATTCGGCAACCAGGTAATGATCTACCATAAAGTTAACTCCACTGCTGAATAAGCGTAACTAATTTGAGCTGAAGCGATGAACATAAACAATAATAAGATATTGGCCGGCATAGTCGGCGGCGCGGGATACACCGGCGGCGAAATGCTGCGTATCCTGGTCAACCACCCCAATGTTGAGATCGGTTTTGTTCACAGCACCAGCAACGCCAATAAACACGTATATGATGTCCATACCGACCTGTTTGGCGATACCGACCTGAAGTTTGCAGCGGAACTGTCATATAATATTGATGTTTTATTTCTTTGTGTAGGACATGGCGACGCGAAAAAGTTTTTAGAAGCCAACCCGATACCCGACCATATTAAGGTAATCGATTTGAGCCAGGACTTTAGGTTGACTCAAAATTCAAAAGTAAAAAGTAAAAAGTTTGTTTATGGTTTGCCGGAGTTAAATCGTGAAGCGATAAAAACTGCGGCGAATATCGCTAACCCCGGTTGTTTCGCGACTTGTTTACAATTGGGCTTATTGCCGCTGGCTGATAAGAAGCTATTGAACACCGAGGTCCATATTACCGCAACCACGGGCTCAACCGGTGCCGGGCAAAGTTTGGCGGCTACCACGCATTTTACCTGGCGCAATGATAACCTTTCGGTTTATAAGGCTTTTGAGCATCAGCATTTGAATGAAGTGGGGCAATCGCTACAGCAACTGCAGCCCGGGTTTGCTCAAGCAGTTAATTTTATCCCGTACAGGGGCGATTTTACCCGCGGTATAATCGCATCTATATATACTGACAGCGACTTAACCGAAGCTGAAGCGTTAAAGCTTTACCAGCAATATTATGCCGGTCATCCCTTTACACATGTAACCAGTCATGATATTGATCTGAAACAAATAGTAAATACCAACAAATGCTTTTTGCAAGTGAAAAAACATGGTAATAAGCTACTAATAATCAGTATTTTAGACAACTTACTTAAAGGTGCGTCGGGCCAGGCGGTACAGAATATGAACCTGATGTTCGGGTTGGAGGAAACAGCGGGTCTTAAACTAAAAGCCACTGGTTTTTAAGTAATGGTGAAAGGATAAAGGTTAAAGGTGAAGGGTTAGAAAATATAATGTCAGCGAAGGTAATTATGAGAGATTATAAAAAACTTGATGTATGGAAAAAATCACATTTGCTGACAAAGCAGGTGTATACTGAGATAATTCCTGTTATGCCTGCCGAAGAGCGATTTACTTTAACAAATCAATTGCGACGATCGACTTACTCAATTCCATTAAATATAGTGGAAGGATGTGGTAAAAACTCAGATAAAGATTTTGCCCATTATTTGGATAACGCGCTAGGCTCTGCCCACGAGGTTGAGTATACTTGCTATTTAATTTACGATCTTGAATATATACCGGTAGAATTATATAATAGTGTTAATAACGCAATTAATGAAGTGAAAGCTATGCTAATTGCCTTTATAAAATTTTTAAGGGACGAATGAAAAAACCTTTTACCTTTCGCCTTTTACCTTTTACCTCAAAAGAATGAAGTTATTCGACGTTTACCCTATCAACCCTATAAACATTGTTAAAGGACGGGGCAGTTTAGTTTATGATGATAAAGGTACTGAGTATCTCGACTTGTATGGCGGCCACGCAGTGATTTCCATCGGGCACACCCACCCACACTATGTTAAGCGGCTGGAAGACCAACTTCACCAGATCGGGTTTTACTCTAATTCGATCGAGATCCCTTTACAGAAGCAATTGGCCGAAAAACTGGGTCATATTTCGGGTAAGGAAGACTACCAGCTATTCCTTTGCAACTCGGGGGCCGAGGCGAATGAAAATGCTTTGAAACTGGCATCTTTCTACAATGGAAAGAAAAAAGTAATCGCCTTTAGAGGTTCGTTTCACGGACGTACGTCCCTTGCTGTCGCGGTAACTGATAATCCCAAAATAGTAGCACCGGTGAATGAAACCGCTAACGTGATCTTTTTGCCCTGGTGCGATGAACAGGCTTTAGAGCAGGCTTTTGCCGATAACACCGATATTTCTTCGGTAATTATCGAAGGCATACAGGGTGTTGGGGGGATACAGGTTGCGCCTGAAAGCTTTTTGCAGAAAATACGTTTGCTATGCGACCAAAATAACGCAGTATTTATTGCTGATTCCGTGCAGTGCGGATATGGTCGTACCGGGAAGTTCTTCTCGCATGACTTTGCCGGCGTTAATGCCGACATTTATACTATGGCCAAAGGAATGGGTAATGGGTTCCCAATTGGCGGCATTATCATTTCGCCGAAGATATTGCCTGCTTACGGCATGCTGGGTACCACCTTCGGCGGCAACCACCTGGCATGTGCCGCAGGGTTAGCCGTGCTCGAGATCATGGAGCAGGATAACCTGATGAAAAATGCAGCTGAAGTTGGCGGGTACCTTATCAGCGAGCTGAAAAAATTAAAAGAGGTTAAGGAAGTACGCGGCCGGGGATTGATGATCGGTATCGAGCTGCCAGCCGAACTGGCGGATGTACGCAAGGAGTTGTTGTTTACACATCATATATTCACCGGTGAGGCGAAGCCAAATGTGGTAAGATTGCTACCTGCGTTGAACCTGACCAAAGCACATGCAGACAGGTTTTTAGAAACCTTTTCAGCCATTTTAAATAAACAGCAAACAGCAATACCGCAGGGCTTATGAAACTATTCTCTTCAGTTAATGACGTAGCCGATGTAAAAAGCATTGTAGCCGAAGCTTTGCAGCTTAAGCAAAACCCTTATGCCTTCCAGCATCTGGGTAAAAACAAAACGCTGGCGCTCATTTTTTTAAACCCAAGCCTGCGTACGCGCATGAGCACCCAAAAGGCCGGCCTTAACCTGGGCATGAACGTGATGGTGCTGAATATAGATAAGGAAGGATGGGCGCTGGAGTTGCGTGACAATGTTGTTATGAATGGCACCACAGTGGAACACATCCGCGAAGCTGCCGCCGTTATGGGCCAGTATGCCGATATTATTGGTGTGCGTTCCTTTCCGGGATTAAAGGACCGGGATGAAGATTACAGCGAAGCGGTGTTTAACAAATTTGTGCAGTACTGCGGCGTACCGGTAGTAAGCCTCGAATCAGCCACACGCCATCCGCTGCAAAGCCTGGCTGACCTGGTAACTATCGAAGAGTTAAAAACCCGCCCCCGCCCTAAAGTGGTTTTAACCTGGGCGCCGCATATTAAACCATTGCCGCAGGCCGTACCCAATTCATTTGCCGAATGGATGTGCAGGGCTGATGTTGATTTCACGATCACGCACCCCAAGGGCTATGAATTATCAACTGATTTCACCAAAGGCGCAACAATAACCCATAACCAGGATGAGGCTTTAGCCGATGCGGATTTCATTTATGTAAAAAACTGGTCGGCTTATGAGCCGTATGGTACCATATTCCCGGGCAACGAAGATTGGATGCTGACCAACGAGCGATTGAAGATCACCAATAAAGCAAAGATCATGCATTGCCTTCCGGTTCGCCGTAATTTAGAGCTATCCGCGGAGGTATTAGACGGAGAAAGTTCAGTTGTGGTACATGAAGCCGGCAATCGTGTTTGGGCTGCGCAGGCTGTGTTGAAAAGAATGTTGGAGGAAATCAGTTGATTAGTTTATTAAGTTGACTGCGTTGATTAGGTGAATGGTTAGCTGTACTTTTCAACTACTACCTAATCAACTATTCACTAAATTCACAAAATGTATATCCCACCTTTCAATAAATTTCCGGATAAACAGGAAATTGTGGCATTTATGCAGCGATATAGTTTCGCTACAATCATATCTGTGAAAGACGGTCTACCGGTTGCTACCCACCTGCCCTTTTTGGTGAAAGAAAAAGGTGACAAAATTATCTTATCATCACATTTTGCAAAAGCTAACCCGCAGTCGGCGGATATTATAGGCACCACTGCCCTGGTAATATTCACCGAACCTCATGCTTACATCTCACCTAAAAATTACGAAAAAGTTGAAAGCGTGCCAACCTGGAACTACCTGGCGGTACACGCCTATGGCAAATGTACCTTACTGGACGGCGAGCAAAACAAGGCCGCGGTGCTACAGGAAATGATCCAATATTATGACGCCGGTTACCTGAATCAATGGAACAGCCTCCCGGATGATTATAAACAAAGGATGATGAAAGGTATTGTGGCATTTGAGATGGTAGTTGATGACCTGCAGGCTAAAAAGAAGCTGGGTCAAAACCGTTCGAAAGCCGAACGGGAAAACATTATAAACAATCTTTCAAAAGCGCAAGATTCAAACGAGAAGGAGATCGCGGAATATATGAAATCGTTAAAAATGTAGAGACGCAATACTTTGCGTCTCGGAGATTAAATATCTCCGCCAGACCAAGGGCAGAGACGCCAGATATTGCGTCTCTACGGGTTATTTGGGCTCAGTATCTATTTCCCTTGTTTCTGTATTAAAATACCTTACAACAAGCCTGTTATCGCTGTTTTTCGAAAAATAATTGATCGCCCAGCTTAAAAAT
This sequence comes from Mucilaginibacter sp., assembly GCA_035568395.1. GTDB lineage: Bacteria > Bacteroidota > Bacteroidia > Sphingobacteriales > Sphingobacteriaceae > Mucilaginibacter. Next base: position 972,970 of record DATMOF010000002.1, read on the forward strand.
ATGATACCCTTGTTGGTAAACCCGGCCAGCGACATGATATGCACCGCGCCCCATAACACCCAGGCAAAAAACCCCTGTAAATTTAACTTGCCTAAATCTGCGACGGCTTTATTTCGTCCAATGGTGGCCAATGCGCCTTTGTCGCGATATTTAAATGGTATGGTAGCTTCTTTCTTTATTAAGTGAACCAGGTTTTTAGCCAGCAACTGGCCCTGTTGAATGGCCGCCGGCGCAACACCGGGATGTCCGTTTGGCGTTGCAGGGGTTATCATTAATGCGGCGTCGCCTATCGCAAATACATTTTCGTATCCTTTCACCCGGTTTATCTCATCAACGTAGATGCGGTTACCTTTGGCTATCGCCTCCGGCGGAATTCCTTCGGGTACCTCGCCTCTTACACCCGCCGCCCACAGCACATTGCGGGTTTTCAGGGTTTTGCCGTTGTCAATCTTTAAATAAAATCCGTCGTAGCTTTCAACGTGTGCACTGTTGTAAATAATTACATCGTCATTAATTAAAAACTCTTTCGCTTTCGCGGATGCCCCGGGCGACATTGATGCCAGCAGCTTATCCTTGCCTTCAACCAGGTAAACCCGCATGTCGTATTTGCTCAGGCCGTGGTAATCCTTCATCAATATCAAATGCCTCATTTCAGCCAATGCGCCCGATAACTCCACGCCAGTGGGCCCGCCGCCTACCACCACGAAGGTCATCAGTGCAAATTTTTCGCGCGGGTCGCTGGTCACCAGGGCGGTCTCAAGATTTTGGATCACTAAACTCCGTATGTTCAACGCCTCGGGTATATTCTTCATCGGCATGGCAAAATGCTCGATCTCTTTATTGCCAAAAAAATTTGTGTTTGAACCTGTGGCTATAACCAGGTAGTCGTAGTGGATCGTACCGATAGTGGTCGTTAGCGTATTCGTTTCCGCATTAATTTTTTGTACTTCGGCCAGGTTAAAGGTGAAATTGTGGTATTTGATGAATATCCTGCGGACCGGAAAAGCTATCGAGTCAGCCTGGAGCGATCCGATGGCTACCTGGTAAAGCAGGGGCTGAAAAGTATGGTAATTATGTTTATCGAGTAGCAGGATGTCGACGGGGGCATTTTTTAATTTTTTAGCGAGGTTTAATCCGCCAAACCCGGCTCCTACTATTACGACACGCGGTCTTGAACTGTGCCGGGCATCCTGGCTTGTTACTGTAAACATATACGATTATAGTTTTCAATTATACGCAATCTTTTCATCAACCGGCCGGTTGTGCTGTTTATTACACAAATTTGACGCGCATTGGTTTGACAAGGAAACGAGCCGCTAAAGCTGGTTGTTAAAATTATTTCTATAAAATGAGTCATTTTTCACCAATTCTGTAGTAAAGCAGTCTATTTTTTATTATTTTTAACGGCAATGGGGGTATTTCGGGTGAATTTTCCTTCCATTTGTTAAAATTCAGGTTAATATGGGCAGAATCCATTCAGTTTTAAATAAGACGGAGGCAAATCAGGACGACAAAAACCTATATATTATAAAAATAGGTGGAAACGTGATCGATAACTCTGAAAACCTCCACCATTTTCTGAAGGATTTTGCTGCGCTCAACGGGCACAAAATACTGGTTCATGGCGGCGGCAAAGTAGCCACCCAGCTTTCGGAAACACTTGGCTTAGAGGCCCGCGTAGTTGACGGCAGGCGGATTACCGACATCGAAACTTTACGCGTAGTTACCATGGTTTACGGCGGCCTCATTAATAAAAATATCGTAGCACAGCTGCAGCGGTTCGGCAACAACGCCATAGGGCTTACCGGCGCCGACGGGGATTTTATCCGTACCAAAAAACGCCCTGTAAAAACAATCGATTATGGTTTTGTTGGCGATATAGACGAAAGCTCGGTAAGGGCCGAACGTATCGGCCATTTAATGGATGCCGGCTACACCCCGGTTTTTTGCGCCCTCACCCACGATGGCGAAGGACAGCTGTTAAATACCAATGCCGACACGATAGCATCAGCATTAGCGGTTGCACTGGCCAATTTATATCACACCACCCTTATTTACTGTTTCGAAAAAAAGGGTGTGCTACAGGACATCGATGATGAAGATTCCCTGATAAGGGAGATCGATCCGCAGCGCTACGAAGAATTAAAGACAAAACAAATCATCCATAGCGGGATGCTGCCAAAACTGGACAATGCCTTTACCGCTATTTCATGCGGTGTTAAAGCCGTGATAATCGGACACGCCGGCGAACTGGGAAGCCTGCAGCAAAACAAACCATTTGGAACACGTTTAAGCCAAAACTCATGAATTCACAACAGCACATTGCCATATTAGGCAGCGGGAATATAGGATTGTCGCTTGCAAAAGGACTTACAAAAGCCGGTATCTGTAAACCGCAGCAAATTTCATTAACCCGCAGGAATATTTCGGCCCTGGCACCGTTAGCCGAAGCCGGTTATCACGTTACCGACAATAATCTTAAAGCGGTCCGGAAAGCTGATTTTGTCGTGCTGGCGGTTTTGCCGCACCAGCTTAATAAATTATTGGACGAGATTCGCCCGGCTATAAAACCCGAAAAGCAATTGCTGATATCGGTTGTTTCGGGTGTTAGCTGCGGCGACATCCGCACACAGCTTGACCTGAACGTGCAGATCATCCGCGCTATGCCGAATACCGCAATTGCAATCGGCCAGTCCATGACCTGCATTGCCACTGATAACAGCACGCCTAAACACATTAATTTTGTACGGTCTCTTTTTGACACGGTTGGCGTTACCATCCAGATCAACGAAGAACTGATGACTTCGGCAACAGCGCTCTGCGCATGCGGCATTGCTTTCTTTTTAAGGTCTATCCGCGCGGCATCGCAAGGCGGCACAGAGATCGGCTTTCACGCCCACGATGCCTTAAAAATGGCCGCGCAAACCGCCAAAGGCGCCGCTGACCTGTTATTGCAGCTTGCCTCCCACCCCGAACAGGAGATCGACAAAGTAACTTCTCCCAGCGGATGTACGATAGCCGGCTTAAACGAGATGGAGCACAACGGTTTCAGCTCGGCCATGATAAAAGGTATAAAGCTATCGGCAGAGAAGGCCGGGGAATTGTATAAGAAGGAAGGGTGATTGGAGATTGGATGTTAGAGATTGGAGATTAGAGGTTAGAAGCGGGGCTTATTTAGTTTTCTGACGAATGTTATCGGTTGAGAGATGAACACTTTACACTCAGAAATCCGAAATCATTCTAAATAATAGTGCCTTATTCTTTCAAGCCCTTCATCCAGTTCGTAGATAAGCGGGGTGCCGGTTGGGATATCGAGTTGTGTAACTTCCTCGTCCGTTAAATGATCAATATATTGTATCAGCGCCCGCAGGCTGTTGCCATGCGCGCATACAATCACCTTTTCGTTTTTGCGGATAGCCGGCACAATGAACTCGTTCCAGTAGGGCAACACCCTGTTCATTGTTTCGCTGAGGTTTTCAGTGAGCGGCAACTCGCGTTTGGTCAGATCTTTGTACCGGGGATCTTTTCCGGGATAGCGGTCATCATCCATTGTTATTGCCGGCGGAAGCTCATGCGGATCACGGCGCCATTTATGTACCTGCGCTTTGCCGTATAAGGCGATCGTTTCTGCCTTATTAAGCCCCTGCAGGGTCCCGTAGAAACGCTCGTTGAGCCGCCACGATTTTTGTACGGGTATCCATAAACGATCCACTTCCTCCAGCACGATATGCAGCGTTTTTATTGACCGCTTTAAGAGCGATGTAAACGCGATATCAAAGCTATATCCACGGTTTTTAAGTAATATCCCGGCCTTATGTGCCTGCCGGAAGCCTTCTTCAGATAAATCGACATCGGTCCACCCGGTAAAACGGTTTTCCCGGTTCCATACACTTTCGCCGTGGCGCAACAGAACTAATTTTTGCATTGTAGCAGATAACGTAATACCCGGCAGCCGGTTTGTAAAAATAATTGTTAAATATTTTAAAATGAATTAGATTGCATTAATAAACCAATTAAACCCTATAACAATGATCCCAACAACACCTGTTCCGGCAAAGGACGGCATTGCCAACCCTGCCCCGCTTGGCCTGTGCGCCTTTGGCATGACCACCGTTTTGCTCAACCTGCATAACGCCGGTTTTTTCCCGTTGAATTCGATGATACTGGCCATGGGTATTTTTTACGGCGGCCTGGCCCAGGTAATTGCCGGGGTGATCGAAGCCAAAAAGAATAACACGTTCGGTTTAACCGCATTTACTTCATATGGATTTTTCTGGCTTTCCCTGGTCGGATTGATCGTGATGCCGAAACTGGGATGGGCCGCTGCGGCTTCTGATAGCGCTATGGCTGCTTACCTGGGTATTTGGGGGGTGTTTACGCTATGCCTATTTTTCGGTACTTTAAGGCTGAACCGCGCCCTACAGTTTGTATTTGCCTCGTTAACTGTATTATTTTTCCTGCTAACAGCAGAGCATGCTACAGGTAACGAAAGTATTGGTAAATTCGCCGGATATGAAGGCATTATATGCGGCGTTTCTGCTATCTATGCCGGCATTGCTAACGTTTTGAACGAAGTTTACGGGCGGGTTGTGCTGCCATTAGGGACCGCTGATTCTAAATGATTTTTATGATTGCGCTGATTTCTAAAAAACAATTTAAATCAGCGCAATCCTTTAATCAAATAAATCAACAGTTCTGACAATTATGAAAGATTTTAAAAAATACTACCGCATACCCGCCACGCCCGAAGAGATCTATATCGCTTTAACCAATCCCCTGACCATTGAATTATGGACGGGCGAAACAGCCGTCATGTCGACCGAACCCGGCTCTGAGTTTTCGATGTGGGACGGAAGTATTGTTGGAAAGAACCTTGAATTTGAGGATGGAAAAAAAATCGTTCAGCAATGGTATTTTGACGGGCAGCCCGAGACCTCGGTTGTTACGATCAAGCTTCACCCCGATAAAACCGCTACTTCGGTCGAACTACGGCATACCAATATCCCCGATGCGGATTACGCTGATATTTCTGAAGGCTGGGACAACAGCTATTTTGGCCCTTTATCGGAATTTTTTGAAGACAACTAACTCTTCCTTTTAAAACCACGTATTAATTTCCGGTTAACCTGCCGGTACAGGGTTTCAGCCCTGTTTATTCGACATAATTTTATATCGATACAAAATTGATTATGAGGTAGTTATGTCCAACATAAAACGCTATTTCGTTGCATAAACTTGTCTAAAAGTTAATCAAATATTATATTTGAGTTAGATTGACAACTGATTAAAATCGAAAACACTTTCTTAGTTATTGAGCCGGCCCTATCATGAAATCATTTATCTACGTGTTTTGCATCCACTTAGGAAGTTTTTTGTACGCTTCAGCCCAGCCAGTAAAGCATGATACGCTTAGAACATCTCGCAACAGTGCTGGCATAAACCACAAAGTATTTAACGGCAGGCGAAATTACAGTACGTTCAGTATAGGCGTAAATGTCGGCGTTACATCACCATTTCTTGCTATAGGCGGCACCAATGCCACTACCCAATGGCAACCCGCTTTGGGTTATGGTATATCATTTAGGGAAAAGCTGGCACATGCGTTTAGCCTACAAATGGATATCAACGGAGGTAAGGTTACAGGCGATGATGCAAATTCTGCAAGTGGTTTCAAGTATAACGCAAGAGGCTTTTCAACTACATTTTATTCGGGCGCCTTTAGTGGCCTGGTAAATGTTGGCGGTGTTGATTTCGTCCACCGTAAAGAGGCGGTTAACTTTTACCTGTCGGCCGGGGCTGGTTTGGCCGTTTACAGTCACAGTTATATTGATGCCAGCGGTATTTCGAGAATTTTTACGAACAAAAACGGAAGTGTTCATATCGTAGTGGGACAATTCTATCCGGTAGGCGGAATGGCTAAATTCCGGCTTTCGGATGCGCTTGCATTTAATACAGGCTATACCATGAACTTTTTTGATAACTATAACTTCTATGATCTGCAAACGTATCCCCATAAAAACCATTATTCTTACGGGTACGGCGGGTTAGAATATACTTTCGGCACAAAATCAAAGCCGAACCTGGATTGGGCAAACGCGGCTGCGCAACTATATGATGAACTCTACGATGTCGCCATCCGTAAGGATATTAAGGCCTTAGATGGTCGTATAAAAAATATTGAGGCCGCAGTTAACCCGCTGAAAAAAGACTCGGATGGGGATGGTGTGCCCGACCTGTTTGATAGGTGCCCTAACACGCCGGCTGGTTCAGTAGTAGATGGCTCGGGATGCCCTGTTTTATTTTTAAAGCCAAGTGCTGTTAAAAAGGAAATTGCTGCTGTGCCTCCGGCTATTGCTTACTCAAATATCCTGTTTGAATTTGATAGTTCGGTATTAAAGGCTTCATCATATCCAGTGCTGGACGCTACAGCAGCTGACTTACGCGCAAACCCCGGTAAAACTGTTTACCTGGATGGTTATGCTTCTGATGATGAGGTTAAACAAAAGACCGTTACAGCGGATGGTTATGCTTCTACCAATAAAGGAAACGATGAGCATAGTTTAAAACTAGCTAATGACAGGGCATTGGCCGTAAAAAATTATCTGATCAACCAGGGTGTATATGGATGGACATTATACCTAAGAAGTTTTGGTGCGCTTTATCCTATCGGCGATAACACACCGGAAGGAAATAAATTAAACCGGCGTGTAGAGCTAAAAACAGGGAGATACCATTTTTATGTGCGGGTAAGGGTTATTATCTCTAATGCTGCAACCACTATTAATAATCCCAACGACTTAGATAAGGAAGTAAGTCAGTTAAATGCCAATCCGCAATTGAAGATTTTCATTATCGGGCATACTGCAGAAGAAAATGCCGGGGTAAGCGCAACGAGAACAGATTTAACGCTCGCGCAAAACCGGGTTAATGAAGTAGTAAAATATTTAAAAGGCAAAGGAATAAAAGCGGACAGGATCATTGGTGAAGTGTTCCCGGTTAAACGGGCCAAAACAGATAAGGACCGGAAAGATGATGAAAATGTTGAATTATTTATTTTTTAAGCAGTAATCCATCAACGACAAATATTCGCTGAACAAAAAAGGAGCCGGCAGAAAATGCCGGCTCCTTTTAACATCATATAATCGCTTTGAGTTAAGATGCTTTTGTTACTTGAACTAGTATATCGTAAACTCAACCCTACGATTAACCTGGCGACCTTTTGCAGTTTTATTACTTGCAATTGGCTGTGTTTTACCGTAACCTGTAGCCTCGATACGTGAAGCGTTAGCACCTTTGTTTACGAGGTAAGCTTTGATAGATTCCGCCCTGTCTTTTGACAGTTTCATATTGGCATCTGCCGATCCTACATTATCTGTATGTCCGGCTAATTTTAAGCTAAAATTCTTATCTATCAGCAATTGTGCAACACGATCCAAACTTGGGAAAGAGTGCGCACGGATAGTTGCTTTACCAAAATCAAATTCAAGATTTCTGATAGCCTCTTTAACCACTTTTCTATCCTCTTCAGTTACATAAACCTTTACATTTTCAACAGGTTTGGCAACCGGAAGCGGACAGCCTGAACCGTCAACTTTTGTTCCGGCAGGTGTGTTTGGACATTTATCAAAGAAATCAGGAACACCATCGCCATCGCTGTCCATTGTTAATTTGGCCAGGTTTGCATTTGTAGTATTCAGATCAGCTCTTAATTGGTCGTTTTTAGCTTTTTCGGCATCGATCTCAGCTTGCAATTGCTCTTTGGTTTTTTGATTTTCCCAAAGATATTCTGTCCGCATTGATGATACAGGGTTATGAACGGCCAGCTGCGGTTTTGAACGTTTGCCTATGGCAAATTCCAAACCGGCATGAGCGTAGGCAAATTTATCGTTGGTGGGGCCATGAACATAGCCGTCAATATTATCGGAATAAACAAAATTCACCTGGTAACCCAAGTCAAGATTTATACCCGGAGAAATGTTAAACTTAACCCCTGCTCCTAAAGGGATAAAAAATTCGTTTATAGAGCCATCGTTATCGGTTTTTGCATTGGCTACCGTTCCGTTGGTATATGTTAGTACCGGTGTGTAATGCATGAGTCCCCCGCCTAAAGTAAGATAAGGCTGAATGGCGCTTTTGTTAGCGTGCCATGTTATATTTCCAAGTGTAACGTTGGCACTTAAGCTACCAGAATATTGGATTTTAGTGCTAAAGCTATGATAAGGCACAACACCCGCCGCATTAAGCTGGGAATGATCGCCTGATAATTTCCCGGCAAGAAAATCAGCCTGGATACCGAAAGTTGAAGTTATCTGATTTTTAATATAGGCTCCATATCCTAATTCTCCGTTAGGGGAAGTGAAGTCCAGGTTGCTGTTTGGCCCGAAGGCTGTGCTTGGCGTTAAAACGCCGGCACTTACACCTATCGACCAGGTGCGGAATGCGTTGTTGCCTGAAAATGGCGGCACATAATCCTTTGAAAGATGTGACGAATCTGATGTTTGGGCAAATAATTTTCCGCCTACCAAAATTCCGGTTAGCAGCATTGAGGATCTTTTTAAATTTAATTTCATTTGATTGAGGTTAATAATATGTATGACTAGAGTATAAGCTATACCCCCAATAGCCAATAGCAGTGCCACATAACAATTAACGGGAAGTTTTAACCCAAAACCTGTTTAACTAAACCCGAACCAGGTTTTGAAACAGCTGTTATACCCTGGCTGTGAGGCCTCAGCCAATAAAGTCCGGATAGTGAATAAACTTTGCTGCCTTGTGGTGTAGTATTATACCTTTTGTGGGAATGAGGTTAAAACAGTACAGTTATTAGGTAAATAACGAATAAGCGGGTCAATAACACGCCATATTCTCCGGGATCTGAATATACAGAGACAAGCTATAAATGGTTGTCTGATTTTATGCTGGATGAACAAAAACCTTCCAGTCAATTTTGGCGCCTGCATTTTTTAGCGTAGCGGATACTGAACAGTATTTATCGAGCGATAATTCAACGGCTTTGACGGCTTTGTCCTTGTCGATATTTCCGTATAAATGAAATTCAACATCTACATCCTGCCATAAAGATGGCTCTTTACCTTTTTCGCGATCACCATTGATGATCATCTTATAATCCTTCACATCCTGGCGCTGCTTTTTCAGGATGGTAAGTACGTCGATAGCGGAACATCCACCCAGCCCCATTAACAGCATTTGCATCGGGCGCACACCGAAGTTCTGGCCGCCGCTTTCGGGACTGCTGTCCATGCGTACGGTGTGGTTTTGTTCGTCAGTGGCTTCGAATCCGAAGTCGCCACTAACACGGGAAAGTTCAATTTTAGCCATTTTATTGTAACAACAACGCGAAGGTAACACATTTGCCGGCGAAAATTTAACACCGGGCGGATAATACTGTAACTTAGATGTAATATTTAAAACTGATGATAAAGAGTTTATTATTTGCTGTTTTGTTTGTGCTGTGCGCGACATTTTGCTTTGGCCAGAAAAGCCTGATCTCGTACGATGATATTAAGTATTTGCTTCATAATGACCTTGGCCATGCCGATACCTTTTTAGTGGCTAAAGGCTATATCCTGGCAAAAAAAGATACCAAAAATAAAAATCGCAGTTACAGTCTAACCCTGCGGGGCGGAACGCATAATAACATTGGTGTACGTTCGGATGGCAAACGGTTATTTATTGAAATTGAAACCAATGAAGTTGATCAGTATAATATGATCCGCGAGTCTATTGCGCAATATATCAATAAGGACGCGATGGTAGCCGACGTTCAATCGTTCACGGTGAAAGACCTTGGGAACATCTATATCACTATCAACGATACTGTTCCGTACGATCCTTTGAGAAAGGATTATGACATACAAATTGTCTCTGATAAACATATAACAGCGTACCAGTAGAGAATGGTCGACGGTTCATTTGCTTTCAATACCAATATCCTCTATTTTTAACCATCACATTATAGATCATGTTAAAAAAACCTTTCCTTTTATTATCGCTTGTCATCCTTTTCAGCTTAAAAACTACAGCGCAGGCAAAATACCCAACCCCGGTCGAGAGTGATTATATTGCTAAAGACTTTGTATTTGAAAGCGGCGAAAAACTTGCCGAACTCCGGCTGCATTGTGTAACTGTCGGCACTCCGAAAAAGGATGCGAACGGGCAGATCAAAAATGCCGTGCTGATCATGCATGGGACAACAGGTTCGTCAAGGAGCTTGTTAAATGACCGTTTTGCCGGTTACCTGTTTGCGCCCGGCCAGTTACTGGATGCCTCCAAATATTTTATTGTTTTTGCCGACGGCATCGGCCATGGCAAATCAAGCAAGCCAAGCGATGGCCTGCATATGAAATTTCCAAAATACACGTATAACGATATGGTAAAGGCCCAGTACCTTTTGGTTACGAAGCATTTGGGCATTACACATTTGCGTTTGGTGATGGGCACATCAATGGGCGCCATGCACACTTGGGTGTGGGGATATACATACCCCGATTTTATGGATGCATTAATGCCTTTGGCTAGTTTACCGGTTGAAATTGCCGGCCGTAACCGGATGATGCGCAAAATGGCTATTGATCTGATAGAAATGGATCCCGCCTGGAACGGCGGCGAATATACAACGCAGCCCAAAGTTGGCCTTACGGGCGCTGTATCGTCGCTTATTTTTATGGGCAGCAGCCCGCTGCAAATGCAGCGTTCATCGCCCACAAGGGCCCAGGCTGATGCGAATTTAGAAAGAACAGAAGAAAATTACCGGTCGGTATTGGATGCCAATGATGTGATCTATGCTTTTGATGCCTCAAGATATTATAACCCTTCGCCCTATTTGTCGAAGATTAAAGCACCTTTATTCGCCGTTAACTCGGCCGATGACGAGGTAAATCCGCCCGAACTGGGCATTATGGAGCAGGAAATTAAAAAGGTAAAAAACGGCAGGTATATCCTGTTACCCATTACGGATAAAACCGCCGGCCACGGAACGCATTCAAACCCGGCTATCTGGCACGAATATCTAAAACAACTAATGGAAATATCAGAGAAGAGATAGGCTAATAATGTTCACGGTCCGGAGCTTCTATCCTTTACTGGTATAACTAGTTTTAATCCCGACCATATTTCGTCAACAGCACAAACTTTTATATCAACGAGGCCGATTTTAAGCGCATAATTCCTGATGGTATCTTCGGTGATATCCGTTACCACCTTCGACGCCTTTTTTGGCCAGGAAACCCAAATCGTGCCATTGGGTTTTATCTGATTTTTTAGATCAGGAAGCATAGCGGTAAACTCCTTTTCGGATTTCGTAAAAAAATGGATGAGGTCCTTTTTTATTGAAGTATCGTTAGTGACATGTATGTCTGCAGGCAAATCGGTAAACAAATCGAAGTAATTGCCGGGGATGTTAATTAATCCGATTTTAAATCCGGGTTTTATTCCCAGTTTTTTCGCCAATGGCGTACCGGAATAACCGGCTGGTCGGATACCTTCCATTTCCATTCAATAAATCTGTCCTAAATGATGATTCATATGATCCAGGTAGTCCTGCGCAAGCCACTCCACTGTATGCAGACTTACGCCGGTTTTGTTGTTATCACATTGGGAAGTCAGCCTACCTGGTGGATAATTTTCCAGCACCCGGACTATCTGCCGGTTTAACAATTGCCAAAGTTCCAGCAATTCATCAATACCGGCTTCCTGGTAACGCTGGGCCTTTACCCAGGCCACCTGTTCATACACCAGCTTAAAATTCTCTTCATAGGTGCACCGAACAAAACGCTGCAGGTTTATTTGCGCGCTATCGATCAGGTGGCCAATGATTTCTTTTTTCGACCATTTACCGGGACCGGGCTTAAAATCCCAATCGATCCGTTTCTGGTTGTTATTTGCAACCGATTCAATTGCTTGAGCCAGATTGTTTATAGTATCTGTCATCTATATGAAGGTTTAAATCATTTTTAAAGATGGCTATTACCCATTAATTATCAAAAAGCTTTATCTTCAAAGCCTGAATCTATCGTATGGTACTTAATTACATTTGGGTAGCTTTTTTTCTTATCGCATTCGTAATAGCGCTCATACGGCTTATATTTTTTGGCGATACTGAAATATTCATGCACCTGGTTTCGGGCATGTTCAGTTCGTCCAAATCGTCGGTAATGGATATCGCTTTACCGCTTGTGGGCAACATGGCGCTTTGGCTTGGCATTATGAATATTGGCGAAAAGGCCGGTGCTATCAACTTCCTGTCGCGTATCGTTGGCCCGTTTTTTAATCGTTTATTCCCCGGGGTGCCGAAAAATCATCCCGCTACAGGTAATATTCTTATGAGCTTTTCGGCCAATTTGCTTGGGATGGATAATGCGGCGACTCCACTGGGTTTAAAGGCGATGGATAGTTTGCAGGACCTGAATGAAGACAAAGAAACAGCCTCAAACGCGCAGATCATGTACCTGGTGATGCTCACATCGGGCCTGCAGTTATTGCCGGTGACCATCATCGCGCAACGCGCCATTCTTCATGCGAAGGACCCGACTGATGTTTTCATCCCCATTATTATCGCCACCTATGTTGCTACTGTGACGGGGATGCTGATCGTTGCCGTAAAACAAAAAATAAAACTACTCGACCCGGTGATCATTGGCTGGTTGGGCGGGATAACGGCATTTATAACCTTGCTGGTTTGGTACTTTACCGTTTTTTTAACCAAGGATCAGATAGGCCTCATATCAAAAGTTGCAAGCAACCTGATGCTGTTTACAGTACCCGTGGTATTTATCGCGGGCGCTTTATACAAAAAAATAAATGTGTTCGAAGTTTTTATCGACGGCGCAAAAAGGGGCTTCGAAACGTCGGTTAAAATCATCCCCTACCTGGTGGCCATGCTGGTTGGCATCAGCGTATTTCGTTCGTGCGGGGCGCTTGATTATATGAATGATGGTTTAAGGTGGGTTTGTGTACATTTTAATTTAGATACCCGCTTTGTTGATGCCATGCCGGTTGCTTATATGAAACCGCTTAGCGGATCGGGCTCAAAAGCCATGATGATCAATGTGATGACCACCTTTAAGCCCGACAGTTTTGCCGGGCGGCTGGGCTGTATTTTTAACGGATCGGCCGATACTACTTTTTATATCGTGGCATTGTATTTTGGCTCTGTAGGTATCAAGCGGTCGCGTTATGCCATACCCGCCGGGCTGATCGCTGATCTGGCCGGTATTATTGCAGCTATATTTGTGGCTTATTTATTTTTTGGGTAGGATTGGGCTATTTCGATGATACTGTTGTCTTTATAATCAATTATGGCTAATTGATCACAACTTTCTTATAAAAACGGTGTTACAATATGATGCATCCTTCCGTATATAACCTTAGACGGGAGTATAGTTGAGATTCAGTGTATTTAATGAATAGAATAATTACCAGAAGAGTTTTTTATTTTATCATACTGGCTTTATTTGCCGTGAAACCGGCATTAGGCCAAACTTTAACTATACATAACTTTGTACCCGGAACATATACACCAGGGTCAACCATCACAGCACCGTTTAACATCGGTTCGGGCGGCTGCATTAAACAGGATAATAAATTTCAGCTATACCTCGCGGATGCATCCGGCAATATTGTAAACAACACGCCTATTGGCACTTTTACCGGCTTTTACGGAACATTTGTTAATGGTATAATTCCTGCAGGCACGGCCGCCGGTACGTATACCCTTGTAATAAAATCTACCGACCCGGCCGTAACCAGTGCGCCCTCGCCCACTTTTACTGTAGCAGGTGGAGCTGCAGTAAAGGCGGATATAACCGGGCCGTCAGTAAATAATAATAATCCTACTGTTTTCGGCAGTTGTACAGGTACAGCAGGCAGTCAGTACTTCTTCAGTAACAACTCCGGAACGGCATCTGCCACGGCAACCTTTTTTAATGAGTCCGCACAAACTACCGACGGAACGGTAGTTCTCGCCTCAACAGGTAGTTTTACAGCCCAAACCACCAATTATACCATTACGGTGCAAACTACAAACGGTACAACCCTCGGTACCGAATCTTATATTTTGCTTAACAATGTTGTAAATAACACCTTTGGATCGACCAACAATAATACAGTATGTCTAACCGGTTCAGGGGGCATGTTATCTTATAATCTTGATATTGTATCCCCCAATGGATTACAGAAGAATTTTCCGGGAAACACCTACCAGGTAACATGGGGTGATGGCGTAGTGACAACTTATACTATTTGCGACCTGATGAATGCAAATGGTGTAATATCACATAATTACACTACAGGCTCGTGCGGGAATACTGTTAACGGCCAAAACAATGCTTTTGAGGTGGACGTACAACCACAAAGCACCTATTGCGGTTCAATTGGAACACGTATTACAAGCTACGCGAAAATTATACGCGCACCCTCAAACAGTTTTATTTCGCCTGCCACGGCTTGTACCGGGTCACTGGTTACGTTCACCAATACTTCCGATCCTGGCCAGGACCCCAACTCCAATACAAATGGGTGTAACAACGTGAATGCCCTCTATACCTGGTCGGTTGATGGCGTGGTAAAGCTTGCCAACGCACACCTGAACCAGCAATTTACTTATACTTTTACAACAAACGGCAATCATACAGTAACCCTTGCGCTGCAAAACGGAAGCGGCCCCTGTTCGGCAGCAAGCATTACACAAACCATCTGTATTCAAAATGCACCGCAACCTGCATTTACTTTACCCAGTCCCGCATGTCTGTCAAACCCGATAACGGCTACAGACCAGTCGGTGATTGACCAGGGTTGTAACGCAAATACCTATTTATGGGCAGTTACCGGGCCTGGCTCCGTAACTTATGCTAACGGAACAAATAATACCAGTCATCAACCGCAATTTGTATTTTCACAGCCCGGTGTTTACCAGGTTACATTAAGTATTTCGTCTTTAAGCTGTACAACCGTTTCTGTTACACATACCATAAATATAGACGGGCCGCCGGTCATTACTATGTCTGCAGATGCAGCGGTTTGCGGTACAAATTTGACCTACGGTTTTAACCCTAATCCCGGTCAGACACAAACCATTATAAGCGGCACCGCCCAGGCTACGGCAACCACTTATAGCTGGACCGTTACCGGCGACCCCGGCTACAGCTTTGTAAATGGAACTACGGCCAATAGCCAGTATCCGCAGATAAAATTTACATCGTTTGCTACGTACAAGGTAAGCGTGACTGAAACAAATAGTTGCGGCACACTCACGAAGTCACAAAATCTTACATTTCAAAACGCACCGACTGTAACACTCTCAGCCAATCCGACGACCATTTGCCCCGGCAGCTCCACAAGCTTAACAGCGACCGTTAACGGGAGCTATAATAGCGTACAATGGACAGGCTCCGGCGTTTTTTCGGCACCCACATCGCTCACGACCACTTACACGCCAACCGCCGCCGAAATAAATGCCGGCTCGGCAACCGTAACGATCGATGTAAAAACATCGCTATCGGGACAGTGCGCCGATATACTGCAAAATATAACCATCAACATTTACCCGGTTGATAATATTACAAGCGCTACCGTAAAGCAAATTTGCACCGGTAGCCCGATAAATTATACGATAGCCTCAGCAGTCCCCGGCAGCACGTTTACGTGGACGGCCGCGTTAACGTCGGGAACAGCCACCGGGTTTGCCAACGGAAGCGGGGCTGCTATAAACGACGTGCTCACAAATAATACCACCAGCGACGCAGTAGTAACATACACCATAACAGCAAAAGATCCAAACGGCTGCACCGGGCCTCCTTTTTCATTCAAAGTGACAGTTAAACCGTTGTCGACCGTTACAGCCACCCCGGCAAGTAATACGATCTGCAGCGGCAGTCCTGCCGGTATTAATCTTTCGCCCACCGTTGCGGGTACCACCTATACCTGGACCAGCACGATATCGGGAAACATTACCGGCAACACCCAGCAAAGCACACCTGTGGCAACAACCGTTATAAACGATGTTTTGAATAACACAGGTGCAACACAGGGCAGCGTAACATACACCATAACGCCGTTTAACAGCACCTGTCCCGGTCCAGCCACCGTGGTAACCATAAACGTACAGCCATTGCCGGTTGCAGCGAATGCCGGACCAAACGACGAGAAATGTAATATTACCACTTATACGCTAAACGGTAACACCCCTCCTGCCGGCACGGGAAAATGGACGGTGATCCCCGCGGCGGGGATTACTTTCTCGGATGCTACGCAGCCAAATGCCGTTGCCTCGGGCCTTGCTCCGGGCACCACTTACTCATTTACCTGGACGATAACAATTCCGGGCTGCCAGTCAAGCAGCAATAGTGTTGCGATAAAAGATGATGCCCCATCCGTTGGCGGAACTACATCCGGAGCGGCAACGGTGTGTTCGGGCAGCAACAATGGCACGGTTACACTGACCGGCCAAGTTGGGAACATAATCCGGTGGGAATCGTCCACCGACAATGGTACGACCTGGAAAAGTATCAATAACATAACTGCATCACAACAGTATATCAACTTAACCGCTACTACCCAATACAGGGCAGTAGTTCAAAGCGGGATATGCAGTATTGATTATTCGTCGGTAACTACTATTACCGTAAACGCGCCTCCGGTACAATCGAATGCCGGGCCAAACGATGCTGTTTGTAATCAGACCGCATATACCTTGCAAGGCAACAGTGCGGCGCCTTTTACCGGGCAATGGACTGTTACGGCCGGCCCCCCAGGCGCTACATTTGCCGACGCCGCCAATCCCACCACCACGGTGTCGGGTTTAATACCGGGGAGTATTTACCAGTTTACGTGGACAATTACTGCCAGTGCGCCATGCCCTACCAATTCAAGTTCCGTTATTATCAGGGATGACGCGCCTGCAAACGGTGGTACCACAAGCGGCAGCGCAGCCGTTTGCGGCGGCAATAACAGCGGAAATATTACGCTATCCGGCCAAACCGGCAATATTATAAGATGGGAATCATCAACCGACAACGGCACTACCTGGACCCCTATTGCCAATACAAGCACTACGCAGCAATATCTTAACCTGGCAACAACTACGCAATACCAGGCTGTAATACAAAGCGGCAGCTGCCCTATCCAGTTCTCAACCGTTTCGACTATAACTGTCAGCCAACCGGCCATACAGGCTAACGCCGGCAGCGATCAAACATTCTGCGGCGGCACATCGGCAACATTGCAGGGCAATAATCCGGCCCCCTCTACCGGCATTTGGACGCAAACAGCGGGGCCTGCGGCTACTATCGTATCGCCAAACAGCAACCAAACACAGGTTACCGGTTTAATTCCCGGTAACGACTATACCTTTGTTTGGACCATACAGGGACAGGCGCCATGCGGTAATACCAGCAGTTCAATGCAAATACACGATGCAAATGATGTAACGCCAAGCTTTACTGCCGATAAAAGCGATAACTGCGGTACTTATACCGTTAACTTTACCAATACATCAACATCCCTAACAGGCACAACCTTTTTGTGGAATTTTGGCGACGGCTCACCTACTTCAAATGCGGTTAACCCGTCGCACACGTATAGCCAGCGTAATGACGGGAAGGATACCGTCTACACTGTATCTCTCAGTATTGTTAATAATTGCGTGCAACGGCCTCCGTTTACTGCAATTATCACTGTAAGGCCAAAAGATCCGATCGCAGACATATTACCTGCACAATTAACCGGGTGTTCGCCATTTGCGATTACCGTCGCCAACAAGTCGCCAGGTAACAACACCGGCTACGTTTTTTACCTGTACGATGGAAATAACCTGGTACAGCAAATATCCAAAACGGATAAATCGTCTGTCACGTTTAACCCGGTAACCGCCGCAGGCTCATCAAAAACCTATACGGTATATATGATTGCTACCGGTTTTTGTAACAATACAGCTGAAAGTACCCATGTCCCCATCACGGTTTCGCCCGGTACTGTGACGGCGCAAATGTTCATCCAGGGAAATGTTAACCAGGGATGCGTGCCGTTTGCCGTGACGTTTGTTAATAATTCTTCAGGCGGCGATAATTATTTTTATACGATATATGATATTAATAACCAGCCTATTGCGCATTTAACCGCAGGTACGGCTAATTACCCCTATACTTTTAATACGGTCGGAACTTATTTCGTTACGATCACCGGGTCGAGCAATTGTGGTAATTCCGAGTCGCCGAAAACAAGAGTGGATGTATACCCCGTCCCGGCACCCCAATTTGATGCGGATGTAAAAAGCGGTTGTAAGCATATCTCCGTTCGTTTCGCCAATTTAACATCCGATACGCCTACGGCGCCTGCAAGCTCGTTAACATATTTATGGGATTTTGGCGATAATACGCAGGCATCCGGCTTTACCCCACCAGCACATACTTACACTGATAGCCAATCATCTTATACGGTTACGCTTACCGCTACCAACCCGGGAACAGGGTGCAGCACAACAGTTATAAAAACCGGTTTTATTACGGTTAGCAGCCCGCCGCTGATCGCATTTACCGAACGGCCTGATAGTGTGACCATTATCCCGAATTACACATTTGCATTTACCGACCAGTCAACCGGTGCTAAACCTGTAAAATGGACATGGACTTTCGGGGACGGGAAAAGCTCAACGAGCCAAAATCCAACCCATACTTATCCCGACACGGGGTTATATAAAGTCACGCTTACCGTGATGAGCCTGCAGGGCTGCGATACCACCATCAGTCATCACGTTCGGATAAACGGGATACCCGGCCAGCTATTTTTACCAAATGCCTTTGAGCCCGCAGGCATATCCGAGGAATTGCGTATTTTCAAGGCGAAGGGATCGGGTATTAAGCAATGGCATATGCAAATATTTAACAACTACTCCCAGTTGGTGTGGGAAACAACCAAACTTGACAGTAAGGGCGCACCTATTGACGGATGGGACGGCACCTTTAAGGGGGTTCCCGCGCCGCAGGGTGTATATATCTGGCAGGTATCGGCCAGCTTTTTAAACGGTACGGAGTGGAAAGGCAATTCGTATAA
The DNA here is from genome assembly GCA_035568395.1 of Mucilaginibacter sp. Lineage (GTDB taxonomy): Bacteria > Bacteroidota > Bacteroidia > Sphingobacteriales > Sphingobacteriaceae > Mucilaginibacter. The sequence continues at coordinate 992,035 of DATMOF010000002.1, forward strand.
TAGCGGATCGCTGCCCAAACGAACAGGTGTAATACATTTGATAAGATAATTGAATGAGGAATTTATGCAGGGTTTTTATTTTATCAGCAGGGCTTTTATGTGCCTATTGGAATGGCTTTGCGCAAGACCATATGTATTCCCAGTTTTTCAATTCGCCGGTTTACCTTAACCCCGCCCTTACGGGACAATTTGAAGGCGACCTGCGTATGTCTTTTATTTACCGGAACCAGTTTACCTCAGTACCCGGAAGCTTTAATTATATATCGGGCTCTATTGATTATAACATTCCTAAATTCGGCGGAGGAATAGGCCTTCTGCTGACCCGCAGCAGCGAGGGCACGGCATATCTTACAACCAACAACATTGCAGGGACATATTCCTATAGCGTGGGTTCCGAAGGCTTTGTGCTTTCTTTTGGCCTGCAGGCGGGTGTTTCGAACCGATCGATCGATTGGAGTAAACTGGTATTTGGCGACCAGATAGATCCCCGGCTTGGTTTTATTCCGGGATCCGTTTCGGCAGCCGACCAGCCACTATTCAATAATAAGTTTTATTTTGACTCCGGCGCCGGGATCAACCTGGCGATAGGCCAATTTAATATAGGTTCAGCGATACAGCATGTTAACAGGCCCAATGAATCATTTTCCGGTAACCCTGCTATATTGCCGATGCGTTTTACCGGGCATTTAAGCTACCGCTGGGATTTAAACCCGGGTGCGAATGACGACGAACAGCAAAAATCATACATCATCCCATCGGTTGTATATTACAAACAAACAACGGCCGAATCATTAAGTATCGGCTTCCAATATAAACGCAAGAGTATAAATGTGGGGTTGTGGTACCGCAGCGGTGGCACGAATGGGCCAAGCGCAGCAGTGCTGTCATTGATCTTTGATATTTTTACCAACCAGCAGGGCGGCGAGAAAGTGCGCCTGGGCGTGAGCCACGATGTGCCCATTTCTGGCCTGAATTACAGCAACACCAGCGGTACTTCGGAAGGAAGCATAGGTTATGAGACCACACTCCCGTCAAGGGAAACTTATCATAAATTTGAAGGGGCAAGGCGCTGCTACGATTTTTACTAAAGGGACTATCACATAAAAAAACAGGCTCCGTTTAACCGGGGCCTGTTTCAATCACTCTAAAACAATCACCTCTAAACTAGAAGTACCTTTAAATGATTATATAATAAGGTTAATCATCTGCAAATCACCACCTCAAAGATAACAAACTCGCCTTTTATTATGGCACGATTCCAGCCTTTTGACCAAAACGTGACAGTTCAGGCAAATCATTCTGTTGGCATACGTTACCTACTGTAAGGAGTTGCCGGTCAGTTCGATTCAATAACTGAACTGGTTTGCGGGTGCAAAAGTTCTTTTACTCCCGAATAAAAAAGCCGCCCCGGAATTACCGGGGCGGCTTTTATGCCGGGCTTTATATCCTTAGACAGCGGCGGGTTCTAATTCTACTTTTGGTTCTTTATTCTTCCTTCCTTTTACCCGCTCTTTAAGCCGGTAACGGATGATGTACATACAGGGAACCAGTATCAGTGTTATCACCGTGGCGAAACTCAATCCAAATATCATCGTCCATGATAACGGGCCCCAGAATGCAGTGTTATCCCCGCCAAAATAAATATGCGGTTCAAACGAGGTAAACAATCCTGCAAAGTCAATATTAAAGCCAACAGCAAGCGGGACGAGTCCTAATATCGCCGCAGTGGCGGTTAATAATACCGGCGTCATCCTGGTGCGTGCTGCTTCAACCACGGCATCGTGCAAACTCACGCCCTGAGCCATGAGCAGGTCGGTAAATTCAACCAGCAGGATACCGTTTCGCACAACCACTCCCGCTAAGGCGATAATCCCCACGCCTGTCATTACGATGGACATGGTCATTCTGAAGATCATCACACCCAGCAAAACACCAATAATGCTAAAGAATATTTCACTGATGATGATGAGCGTTTTACCAAATGAGTTAAACTGCAGCATTAGGATGATGAGGATCATGGCAAATGAAACCAATAAGGCCGTACCTAAAAAGGTTGCCGCCTCAATCTGGTCTTCCTGCTCGCCGCCCATCCTTATCGCTACACCAAGGGGCAGTCTTAAATTATTAACCACCTTTTGGATATTGCTGTTTACCTCATTCGTGTTAAAACCCGTTAAAACGTTCGACGATAATGTCAGTACGCGCTTTTCCTGCTTACGTTTGATATTGGCGTAAGTATTGGTGTACCTGATGTCGGAGAAGGCTGAAATAGGCACCTGGCGTATTGCACCGCCTGTGGCCATATCCCGGTAAGTCATCTTCATATTTCGGATAGCATCGATACTGTTGCGCTGGTCATCCTGGGCGCGTACCGTGATCTCGTAGTTATCTTCCTTTGTATTCCTGTAATCGGCGGCTTTAACACCATAAACTGCTGCAACCAGGTTTTGTGTAACCTGCGAACTATTAACACCTTCGCGGTTAGCACGTTCCTTGTCGATGTCAAATACAATTTCTGGCTTATCGCTCTGTATATCCGGGCTTAAGTTTTCGATACCCTGCACGCCTTGTTTGGCAAGCACGTTTTTTAACCTTGATGCCGTACCGACAAGGGTGTCGATATTATCACCGCTGATCTCGATACTGATAGGCTTTTGCGTTGGCGGCCCGCTTTGCTCCTGGTTTACAGCTACCTGTACACCCGGTAAGCCCTGAACGGCAGCCCTTACCTTCTGCAATATCTTTTTCGTATCCTTCCCATGGCGCAAGCCGTACTCCACAAAGGCGATCGTTATCTTTCCTTTATTGTAATAAACGCCCTGGTCTTCATCCTGCGGGTCGGTAACGCTTACCGACACGTTCGATACAATTGATGAGATAATGTCCTTGTCCGGTTTGGTTATATTAAAAACCTGGTTCTCCAGCTTTTTAGTGATCTCATTGGTACGGTCCTGGTCAGTCCCTACCGGCATGGTAATATAAACATTTACGAAGTTTGGATCGCCGGAAGGGAAAAACTCAACCTTCGGCGGAAACACATTCATAAACATAATGGTAACGATAAACAAAGCAATAACGCTGAACAATATCATTACCGGGCGTTGAACAGCCCGTTCAAGCCATTTCGCATACCACGACTGAAACTTAGGCCAGGCTTTCTTTTGAAACCTGTCAACAGCCCTGAGCAATACAAAGTGGTTAAGCAAGTATAAAAATGCGACGAAAACCACCAGGTTGCCGATACCTTTGTTCATTAAATAGCCAAGCACGGCTGCAATGCCATAAAACAGCAGCGTACGCATCACCTTACGGTCGAACTTCGGATTATCATGCTCACCTTCAACATGCGGTTTCATAAAATCTACTGCAAATACAGGGTTAATGATATAAGCCACCAGCAATGAGGCCAGCAGCGTAATGATCAGCGTGATCGGTAAAAAGAACATGAAGTGACCGATGATGCTATTCCAGAATGCCAGGGGAACAAAGGGCGCCAGCGTGGTCATGGTGCCCGAAAATACCGGCATGAACACTTCGCCGGCAGCTATTTTTGCCGCTTTCGCGATAGGTACTCTTCCGTTTGCAAAAATCCTGTGCGTATTTTCAATAACCACAATGGCATCATCCACCACAATACCCAGCGCCAGCAGGAACGAGAACAGCACGATCATATTCAGGGTAAAGCCAATAACGGGCATCACCAGGAAGGCAATAAAACACGACAAGGGCACCGACAGCGCGACAAATATGGCGTTGCTTACCCCCATAAAAAACATCAGGATGACCGTTACCAGGATAAAACCGATAACAATGGTATTGATCAGGTCGTGAAGGGTTGCCCTTGTTTTTTCCGACTGGTCGCCGGTTACATTAATGATTAAGCCCTTAGGGAAAACTGTTTTTTCCTTTTGCGCGATCATAGCCTGTATCTTATCCGACGCTTCGATCAGGTTTTCACCAGCGCGTTTTGTGATCACAAGGGTGATCACATTTTTTCCATACAAACGCGCATAACTCTCCTGGTCCTTAAAACCGTCTTTGATCTCGGCTATATCACGAAGATATACGGCCTTGCCCGATGGATTACGGACTACCATCGCTTCAACCTGGTTGGCATTTTTAAAATCCTGTTTAATATCAATCACCCGCTGTACGCCGTCAATTTTAACAGCGCCTACAGACGAAATAATATTTTCGGCCCCGATTGCCTGGGTTATATCGTTAAAGCTTACCTGGGCGGCTGCCATCTTATCCATATCTACGTTGATCTGGATATTGGGTGTCAAAGCGCCTACTTCTTTAACCTGCGATATTTCTTTATATGATTCTATCTCATCTTTTAAATTATCGGCATATTCCTTTAATTTTTTCAGGTCGTAGTCTCCCGAAACGTTCACATACAGGATAGGGATATCAGCCACGTCAATATCCGAAATGGTGGATTGTTTTAAGTTGGGGTCGTTCTGCGGCAGATCAGGCGTGGCCTGGTCGACGGCATCCTTTACATCCTGCTTGGCATCCTTAACCTTTACATCGGTATTAAACTCCGCGGTTATGATCGAAACATTCTGCTGGGTGTTTGAAGTCACCTTTTTTAAGCCCTTCAGCGATTTCAGGTGCTTTTCGATCTGCCTGGTAACCAGCGTTTCAATGTTTTGCGGCGACTGGCCGAGGAAGGTGGTTGTTATATATATCTTCGGAATAACGATATCCGGAAAATTCTCCTTTGGTAATTTGTTATAGCTAAAAAACCCTAAAACAGCTATAAAAAATACCAGGAAATAAACGGAAGTCTTATTGTCGATCGCCCAGCTCGAGGGCTTAAATTCTTTTTCAATATCTTTCATATCAGATCGATTAAACTTGATTAATTACCAGGTTGAACAACTCTTATTTTATCGCCATCTTCGATATTGCTGGCACCATCGGTCACCAACTGGTCGCCGGCGGTCAAGCCCGATAGAATTTCCGATTTGCCGCCATAGGTGGCCCCTATTTTCACATTTTTCCGCTTAGCAATTCCGTTTTGGTTCACAAAGACATAATCCCCGGCTTCCGACCGTTGAATGGTATTTACCGGGACGACCAAAGCGTTGTTTTTCGAATAGTCGGCTATTTTTAAAACGGCTGTCATATTTGGCCGCAAAGTATTACGTTTAGGCAGTTTCACCTCGATGCCAAAGCTGCGGGATGCCGCGTCGATCACCTTTGCGGCAAAACTTATCTTTGCCGTCACCGAGTCATTTGCATCCGGAACCACAACTAAAACATTATCGCCTTGGTTTACCTTGCTGGCATATGATTCAGGAACATCCGCTTTTATCTTTAACAGGTCGGCATTTACAACTCTTATTCCCGAAGTTCCGGGCTGTGCTACCTGCCCCAGTTTCAGATCCATCTGGTCAACCGTGCCGTTGATCGGCGATGTGATACGATACATATTGGCCTGCTGGCGTAATACGTCGATCTGTTTTAATGAACTTTTCAATGCGGTTTGCGCCTGCAAAAACTGCACTTCGGTACCTATCTTCTGATCCCACAGATTTTTTTGACGCTCGAATAAAGTGCGGTTTAAGCTAACCTGTGTCTCGGCCTGCGCAATGTTCTGGTTTAAAACGCTGTTGTCCAATTGCACCATTACCTGACCTTTGCTCACGTGCTGTCCGGCCTTAACATAAATAGCCGTAATTACACCGGGCGATTGCGGGTAAGCCATAACATTGTCCTGGGCGTCAATTTTACCCTGTATCTGGATGTAATTGGTAAAACGTGACGGAGTAACGGTATACGTACTCACATCGGTTGATTTTACCGAATCCTTTTTGCCTATTTCGGCCTGCAGTTTCGAAACTTTGGCATTTATAGCCGCTTGCTGTTTTTGCAAGTCGGCCAGCTCCGCAGTTTTATCTTTTGGTTTGTTGTTACTGCAGGCTGCCAGAAACAGTATCGTTGAGAAATATAATATTTTTTTCATGTCTTATATTATTGGTGGTTAAGGTTAAATTTATTTAATACGTCCGTATGCTTTATCGAGGTCTACTTTGCTTACTAAAGCGTTATATAAGCCTTGTATGTATGAGTTATCTGCTTGCTGTATATCAGTTTGGGCTTGGGTTACTTCAATGCTTGAGCCAACGCCTTGCTGATACTTTATCCTGGCAACCCGAAGCACTTCCTGGGCTAATTGCTGGTTTTGCCTTTGTATTTGCAGTGATTTTAATCCATTTATATAGTTGATCCGCGCCTGACTTACCTGCAGGTTTAATGTGTTTTTGAGATTATACAGATCATTCTCATTTTTCAAAACCGTTATCTGGGATTGTTTAACCTGGTTTAGATGCTGAAAACCGGTGAAAATTGGCAGGGTGACAGATAAACCGATATAAGTTGATGGGTAACTAATACCGAATAACTTTGAGAAACTGTTATTTTGATATAAAATAGAAGAGTTAGCATTGGCGGATATCTTCGGTAAGAATTGCCCTTTCTTACTCTTCAGGTCATACTCGTTTAACTTTTTCTGTGTCTCTAAAAGGTTGTATTCAATACGATGCTGGTAAAAAGAGGTATCACCACCAATATCAGCTAAGTTTTCTTCGATGTTTATATCACTGAGTTTATCCTTAAGAATAAGATCCTTTTGAATTGGCATACCCATTTGAAATTTTAGCAACTGGTAATTCAGCACGAGCAATCTCACTGTATTTTCACGGTTGTTAACAAGGTTATTGTATTGGACCGTCAGCCTGTCGACATCGATTTTTTCAACAAAACCCTGTTTATTTTGTGCCACGGTTTGGTCTAATTGCTGTTTTAACTGCGTTAAGTTTGCATCTAATAATTTAATCTGCTCGTCACTTACCAAAACCTGGTAATAAGCCTTGGTAACATTTACATTAGCCTCGATCTGCGTCCGGACGTAGCTGCGCTCATAGAGTTCCTTATAGGTTCGTCTTCCCTGCAAGCCTATAATGTAATTAGGGTCGAACAGGATCTGACTGGCGGTAACTCCAAGGTTACTATTGTAGGTTTGGTAAAGACTGACCGACTGGGGCTTGGCGTTGCTTTGTGGCGGCTTGGCTGATATCACTCGTCCTGTGACGCTGTCTACAACGTGCTGCTTATTTAATATACCATATAACGGTCCCGAAATAAAGTCAGGAAATATTATTGACGGCGTTTTTAAATAGTCCTGGAAGCTGGCTGCTCCGTTTATTTGAGGCAGCCCCTGGCCGATAATCTCTTTTACGTGATAATTAGCGCTTTTTACATCCAGGTTTGCGTTTATTACATCATGCTGGTGTTCATAGGCATATTTTATGCAATCGGCTAAAGTAAAATGATAAGTTTGCGTATCAGGTGTCGCCTGTTGCGAGATGCTCTTTGAGGCCACCACGACAATTAAAAGCGCTGTTAAAATAATTTGTTTCATTCGTTTTTGTTGTGATTTGTTTTTTTGTTTACACAAATAGTTTAAGTTATATAGCAAAGTTCCTTTATATATTGACAACCCTATGTCAGCAGTATTATTCATCGTGAATATTTTTATACTGGTTCAGTAATTTATATCCTTTTAGTGTACAAATGCCATAATTAAAATGCTCCAGGAACTGGTATTGCACCTTCCAGGTACTAAATTCAGCTACCGGGAATATGGCTGTATTAAAGCCCAGTTCAACCTGGTTCACCCGCATCCTGGCAATGATCTTTACATCAATATCGGGCCTTATATAGCCTTGTTTTATACCTTTTGTTAAAAGCTGTTCCAAAGTGCTGATCAGTACGCCCGACTTAAAATCCTGGAACTGCTTCCAGGCCTCAGGATGATATTTTTGCATATCATGTATCACGATCGGGTTGATCCTTGAAAATATCTCTTCCGAGCATTTCATCATATTGATCATCTCTTCGATCACATTCCCCGATTGGCTGATGATGGCACTCATTTGATCCTCATCATCCTTTAGTTTCTTCTTCACCAAAGCAATCACCAGGTCGTTTTTATCTTTAAAAAACTGGTATATCGTTTTTTTCGACATGCCCAAATGTTTGGCAATGTCATCCATCGTTACGCTTTTTATACCGGCTGTTAAAAAAAGCTCTTCGCCGCCCTGTATAATTCTGTCTGTTTGAATCATCGTTATATCGGAGACAAAACTATGGAAACATTTTTAGATTTCAAAGTTTCCAACAAAATTCTTTCTCTCTGCGCAATTTTACTTCTATAATTAATGAAACTTCCAAAATTGGACACGGTGCAAACATCTTTTTTTGATATCCGATCACAACACAGCGTAATATGTCCTCACTCCTATATGACGCGCAAATTTACTGTGCCCCGCGGTATTTGCCGGTGTGTAATTACGCCAATATAACGGGCATTTCACGCCATATTATGCGGTGATACTGCCTGCCCTGCTCAAAACTCCTGTCTAATTATTACCTTTGCGTAAACTAAACGTTATATGATGCTTACCGCACTTTCAGCAATTTCCCCGATCGACGGCCGTTATCGTAACACCACTTCCCCGCTGGCCGCATATTTTTCTGAATACGCGCTGATCAAATACCGGGTTTTTGTCGAAATTGAATATTTCATTGCCTTATGCGAGCATCCTTTACCTCAACTTCAAAGCTTTGATAAAAATGTCACGGAAAAGTTACGTGATATTTACAAAAATTTTAGTGAGGCCGATGCTGAAAGTATCAAGCAGATCGAAAAAACAACCAACCACGATGTAAAAGCGGTTGAATACTTTATAAAACAGGCATTTGATAAACTTAACCTGCAACAATACAAAGAGTTCATCCATTTCGGGTTAACTTCACAGGACATCAACAATACAGCCATCCCTTATACTTTTAAACTTGCTTTAACCGAGGTTTACTACCCGGCATTTGACGAACTGCTCAACCTGTTAAAAAAATATGCCGCCGACTGGGAATTGGTCCCGATGCTGGCGCATACACACGGGCAGCCTGCCTCGCCAAGCCGGCTGGGTAAAGAGATACAGGTATTTGTGGAGCGCCTGGAGAACCAGTTAAATTTATTGCAACCCATACCCTATTCCGCAAAGTTTGGCGGCGCAACAGGTAACTTCAATGCGCATCATATCGCCTACTCAAACATAAACTGGAAGGAATTCGGGAATAATTTTGTGAATAACGTGCTCGGCTTAAGCCGGTCGCAGTTCACCACCCAAATTGAGCACTACGATAACTTTGCCGCGCAATGTGATGCGTTAAAAAGGATCAACACCATCCTGATCGACCTTAACCGGGATATGTGGGCGTACATTTCGATGAACTATTTCAAGCAAAGCATAAAAGCCGGTGAAATAGGTTCGTCGGCGATGCCGCATAAGGTAAACCCCATTGATTTTGAAAATTCGGAAGGCAACCTGGGCATAGCCAATGCTTTATTTGAACATTTTTCGGCCAAGCTGCCTGTTTCCAGGCTACAGCGCGACCTGACGGATTCAACCGTGCTGCGCAACATCGGCGTACCGGTAGCGCATACGCTTATCGCGATAAAATCAACCGTAAAGGGCCTGAATAAATTATTATTGAATGCCGATGCCATCAATGCCGGCCTCGAAGCCAACTGGGCGGTAGTCGCCGAAGCTATTCAAACCATATTGCGGCGCGAAGGGTACCCCAATCCCTACGAGGCATTAAAAGACCTTACCCGAACCAACCAAAACGTGAACGCCCAAACTATTGCTGAATTTGTTGAGGGGTTGGTTATAGATGACCATATCAAAGAAGAAATTAAGCGCATAACACCGATGAATTATACGGGGGTTTAGATGTGCGGATTGATATTAATATAAATTTGGCTAATTTGTATTCGAGGCGTTACATTTCTGCCGCCGATTGGGGGTTTTGTTCCGTAGGAACAACTGGTTGGTAGAAAATTGATTATTTTATTTTTCGTTCCATAGGAACGATTGGTGATCTACCCACCTTGCATTCAAGGATATTTAGAAAAACATGCCAAATAGTTATACCCAAATTCACATTCAATTTGTTTTTGCTGTAAAATACAGAACTGCATTAATAGGCAAAGACTGGAAAGAAAAACTGCATCAATATATTACAGGCATTTTTCAGGAGAACAACCACAAGATGCTTCAAATAAACAGCATGCCTGATCATATTCACATTTTTATAGGAATGAGGCCGCATCAGTCGATTTCCTCATTGATACAAAATGTAAAAACAGAGAGCAGCAAATGGATCAAAGCACAAAATTTTGGCTGTCAATCTTTTGCGTGGCAAGAAGGATATGGTGCATTCTCCTATTCGAAAAGCCAGGTTCATGATGTGATCCGTTACATTCAAAACCAGGAAATGCATCATACGAAAGAAACATTTTTAGATGAATATAAAAAATTCCTGAAGGTGTTTGAAATTGAATGGGATGAGCAATACATTTTCAAAGAACCCGAATAACACCAGGCGTTCCTAACGGAACGCAAATCTAAAAACATTCTTTTCTACCAACCAAATGTTCCTACGGAACATAGACTTCAATAGTAATACATCAAAATAAGAATGAATACGAAAAACAATTATCACGATTGAATAAGAGCCAATGCATTAAAATTTAAAAACATGTTTTTCGCTTTTGAATGTGCACATTTCGTTGGTAGAATGTCCGTTTAAATTCACCAAGCGTTCCTATAGGAACGCCTCGTGCTTCTTTTGCACTTTCTAATACTAACCCTATGTTCCTATGGAACATAGATTTCAAGTAGTGCTTCAAAATAAAGGGTGGTATATCAAAAAACAATTAAATCGACTGAATTTACCAGGCAGAAGCAAATAAATGAAATTTGATGTAATTGGATTAGATGGAATAACATTCTCATGCTAACGAATACATTTAGAAGTTCCAATCAGTCACAAGCAGGTCATAACAACATAATAAAGCTAACATTGATAAAAAGGTGCTTAACTTTGTTATCCATATTAGAGAAATTAAAATGAACATCAACGTATATACCGAAGCAACGCCGAATCCCGCCACCATGAAGTTCATTGTGAACAAGTTGCTGATCAATGGCAGCGTGGATTTCGCTACAAAGGAAAGCGCCGAAAAATCACCTTTTGCTAAGGAGCTGTTTAAGTTTTCGTTTGTTAACGGCGTGTTTTTTGCCAGCAACTTTGTTACCGTAACCAAGTTTGATAATGATAACTGGGACGACCTGCTGCCTATATTAAAGGAATTTGTAAAAGGCGCTGTTGAATCGGAGTTAAAAGTACAGGATGAAGAACAACCGGAAGCCGGCGACTTTGAGGGGTCGGATACGGAAGTTAAAATCCAGCAAATATTGCACGACTATGTGCGCCCGGCTGTTGAACAGGATGGCGGCGCTATTACTTATAAATCATTTGACGCTGGTGTAGTAACCGTTGAGCTGAGAGGCTCGTGCAGCGGCTGTCCTTCATCAACTGTTACCCTGAAAGCCGGTATAGAGAACCTGCTGAAACGCATGGTGCCCGAAGTAACAGATGTGGTATCTGAAGCTCTATAAAATATCGCACTAATTTTCACGAATTGAGGCGAATTTCACGAATTTTAGTTGTGAAGAGATTTACAACTAAAATTCGTGAAATTCGAGTTTCTATAAATTCGTGAAAATTAGTGTCTATTAAAAATATTTTTGGATGACGCTTAGCATCTCCTTCGTTATCAACCCGTTTGTAGCTAACAACTCCCTTGAGTTAAGGCATTCTTCGCCGCCTTTAAAATTCACCACTTGGCCCCCGGCCTGCCGGACAATTAAAATTCCCGCGGCAACATCCCATGGATTGAGATTGTATTCGTAATAGCCGTCGAAACGGCCGCATGCAGTGTACGCCAGGTCTACAGCTGCGGAACCCAGTCGGCGCAAGCCATGGCAACTCTTCATTAATTCGGTAAATAGTTCGATGTATCCCTGTTGTTTATCGAAATTGTAGTAAGGGAAACCTGTGGCCAGTAAACATTTATCCAGCGTTTTGTTGTCGCTTACTTTAATTTCCCGTCCGTTAAGGTACGCGGGTGAGCCTTTCCAGGCGTAAAAACACTCATCCTGGTTAACTTCATATACCACACCCGAAACGAGTTCATTGTACTCCTGCAAAGCAATACTTACCGAAAAAACCGGCAGCCCGTGTATGAAATTTGTGGTACCGTCAAGCGGGTCGATGATCCAGTTGTACCGTTCGCCTGTTTTGTTGATGGTTTTTTCTTCGGTGATGAAACCGGCTTCAGGCAGTACTTTGCTGAGGGCGGCAACAATTTGTTCTTCGGCTGTTTTATCAACGTATGATACCAGGTCATTCAGGCCTTTTACCTCTATCTTGTCAGCGCTGAATGTTTTCCGTTGCTGCCTGATGAATTCTCCCGCTTCTTTCGCTATTTGGGATACGCTGCTTGTCAGTTGTTGTAGGTCCATGATGTCGTAATGCTAAGCTGAATGAAAAAACTTTATGTACAAAATAGCTGGCGAAGAACAAACTCAATGCCGCCAATATCCGGGCCACCGGCGGGTACATATCAAATACCTGTATAAATATTTTTATCACGCCAAGGTTGGCAAAAAAACCGAGTACAGCCACCGCCGCAAACCGGAAGAACTGTTTTGAAGAGGATGATTTTGACTGGAAAAATACCAGGTAACGGGTTATTAAAAAATTAACGACCACGCCAAGGGAAAATGATATCGCTAATGAAAGCGTGGAATTGCGGACGGTAATTGAGAAAATATCGTAGGTTTTTTGCGTGAGCAGGTTATGATAGAACAGGTAAAAAACGCTGATGTCCACTAAAAATCCTGACCCTGCCGAAAATACAAACCTTACAATTTCGTTTTTTAACAGCCCGTTGATCCGCCTTGTGCTACTCATGTTTTACTGATGCTGTTTTTTTGCTTTTACGATGCGGCCCAAAAACTAAAAATAAACCGCCCAAAACCATAAAAATTGAAATTAATTCGGCTTGTGTAAAGCTTATGCCGGCAACATTATATTTTGTGTTAACCCTTATCAATTCAATAAAGAACCGTTCGACGCCGGCCAATATCATATAGATGCCAAACATTACGCCCGGCACTTTTATCCTGTCGCGTATGCTCCATAAAAAGAAAAACAGCAGGATACAAATAACGGACTCGTAAAACGATGTAGGATAAACCGGGATGGCCAGTTCGTGGCAGTATTTACCAATGCAGCCGGGAATAGGTACCCCCTCATCATTCACGTTATGCGGAAACCGGAATGCCCACATCCAGTCGGGCGCCCAGCTAAGCCAGTGCGGTTTAGGGTTTAGATTATTGACCCCCCAGTCGCCGTCGCCCGACATTTGACAGCCAATGCGGCCCATACCGTAGGCCAGCATCATCCCGGGGCCGCCGATATCCATCATATCCAGTGGCTTGATGCCATGTTTCCAGGCAATATATAAAACAGCTGCGCCGCCGCATATCAGGCCGCCGTAAAAGGTAAGGCCGCTAAAGCCGATCAGCATGCCGACAGGGTCCTTTAAAAATTCGCCCCAGTTTTCGAGCGCGTTAAATAGCTTAGCGCCCGCGAAACCGCATACGGCCGCCCACAATAAAATGCTGCCCATTAGTTCGTACGGGTGCACGGTTACGCGCTTGGTCACCGGTTTTGGTAATTCCTGTTTTTTACTTTCGTAATATGCCCAGTAAGCGAATATGGCCGCGCCAAGTATCCCGCCTATCCAGTTGCCCCGAAGCGACAGGATAAAATCCTGCGGGCTGTTGAGCAATTCGTGATAATGGAATACGGCGTCCAGTATTTTATAACCCAGCACAAACCCAAACAGCCCGTTGCCGGCCAGCTCGATCGTTGAAGCGGGAGCGCCTTCGGTTATTTCTTTTTCAAAAGGATGGATATAGCCTAACTTTTCCTTGCGCTTAAATTCTTGTGCAAAGGCCCAGTAAGCCGATATAAACGCGATAGCTACGAAAAAACCAAAAGTTTGTATGAGCTTAAAAAACTCGATATTAAGGCCGGTAAGGTATTGGATAAGTGAAGCTATGTTTGGGAACATCCGTTAAAATTTGCAGCCAAGATAAGGTTTAATGCACTAATATTTCGTCGCTTTCGGTAATTTCCACATCACCATCCGGTGAAATTTGTGTTAAGTAAACAGCCTTTAGCTCGTTCACCAAAACCGGGTCGTATTTTGTGCGCACCTTTACGTAATTGCGGGTAAAGCCATGCATGAAACCTTCTTTAATATCGCCTTCAAATAACACTTCCTCTGTTTTATTCAATTGGCTCTCATAAAATGCCCTTCGTTTTTTTTCGGACAGGATATGCAGCATTTTGCTTCGTTCGGCCCTTGTTGAACCAGGCACAACACCGCTCATTTCGTTTGCCAGGGTATTTTCCCGTTCGGAATAGGTGAACACATGCAGATACGAAACGTCGAGGTCATTCAAAAAATTATAGGTGTCGATAAAATCCTCCCTTGTTTCGCCGGGGAAACCGACGATCACATCCACACCGATGCAACAATCCGGCATCAGTTGCTTAATTTTGGCCACCCGGCTAACATACAGCTCACGTTTGTAGCGGCGGCGCATCAATCCGAGTATCTTATCGGAACCCGATTGCAGCGGTATATGAAAATGCGGTACAAATCTTTTTGAGCCGGCAACAAATTCAATGATCTCGTCTGATAATAAATTGGGCTCGATCGATGATATGCGGATGCGGTTAATGCCATCCACTTTATCGAGCGCCTTAACCAGGTCAAAGAATTTATCGTGCCTTTCCCCGTTTCTGATACCGAAATCGCCAAGATTAACACCGGTCAATACGATCTCTTTTACACCCGAGGCGGCAATTTCCTTTGCCTGCTCAACAACATGTTCTATTGTATCGCTGCGGCTGTTGCCCCTTGCAAGCGGTATAGTGCAAAATGTGCATGAATAGTCACAACCGTCCTGTACCTTTAAAAAAGTTCGTGTACGGTCGCCAAAAGAATACCCGGCAACAAACTGGTTTGCTTCGGATACCGGCTGGTTGTAAACCAATGCTTTGGGATTCTTTGTCAGATCGGTTATATAGTCAACTATTTGAAACTTTTCAGCCGCTCCTAAAACCATATCGACGCCGGGTATATCGGCTATTTCCTTCGGTTTTAACTGAGCGTAACAGCCAACGATGGTGATATAAGCGTTTGGGGATATTTTTAACGCCTCGCTAACAACTTTCTTACACTTTTTATCTGCATTTTCGGTAACCGAACAGGTGTTGATCACATACACGTCCGGCGTATCGGTAAAGTCAACTGTATCAAAGCCGGCCTTATTAAAAAGGCGGCCAATGGTCGACGTCTCCGAGTAGTTCAGCTTGCAGCCTAAAGTATAAAAAGCAACTTTTTTATTCATTAAGGTGCAAAGGTAGAGATTTTAGTCCGAAAGTCGGAAAAGTCCGGAAAGTCCGAAAGTAAAAGTTCAGTAATATAGCCACTCCGAAATCATTCGCTCCACCTATAACTCTCATTCTCCAACCCAATTAAATCAACAACCCGGTTAACTACTGTCATGGCCAGTTCTTCGATGGTTTTTGGTTTGCTGTAGTATGATGGGATTGCCGGGCAGATGATGCCGCCTGCCTCGGTAACGGTTTGCATGTTGCGGATATGGATGAGGTTAAACGGGGTATCCCTGGCCACCAGGATCAATTTGCGGCGCTCTTTTAATATCACATCAGCCGCCCGGCTGATCAAATCATCCGAAACACCCGAAGCGATCCTGCCAAGCGTTCCCATTGAACAAGGTACGATGACCATGGTATCAAACCTTGCCGAGCCGGATGCGAACGGCGCCATAAAATCATTTTTTGCGTAAAACTTATAGGGAATATCATTATAATCTTCGTTGTCCAACTCAAATTTCCAAACCTCTTTGGCGTTGTCCGACATCACGACGGCCACCTCGCCTATTTGTTCACGAAGCTGCTGCAGCTTATCCAATAATAATCTGGCGTATATGGCGCCGCTGGCGCCGGTAATTGCTACAACTATTTTCTTCTTCTTCATATCGGCATTAACAATTCCGGGCGGTTAAAGTTGAAGGCATAAAAAAGGGTCGAATATAAATACTCGACCCTACATCTACCTATGAAAAACATGCCCTTTGAGAGGGCATCACAAATATAATAAAAGTTTTTAATTCTGAAACAATTGTTAAAATAAATTTAATATAGTTTAAGGATAGTTTTTTTCGATCAAATTTTGAATGATCCCGTCGACCAGGCCAACCGTAGGCACATATATATTTTTGATATTGGCGCACTTCATCACGGTGATATAAATTTCGCAAGCGGGTATAATTACGTCGGCGCGGTCCTGGTTTAAGCCCAGTACATTGATACGGTCCTTCAGCGAAAAGGAGTTTAAATAGTTATAAAGGGATTTGAGCTTGCCGAACGTTAACGGCGCGTTGCCTTTTTCCTCGGATAGCTTGTATAGTTTATTGATATTTCCGCCAGTGCCAATACCCGAGATGATCTTGAATTGTTTGGTATTTTCGCGCAAAAATTCCTTCATATCGTTCCAGCTTTCGTCGGTATCCTGGTTATCCAGCATCCGTATGGTGCCGATATTAAACGAGCGCGACGCCCACAACTCCCCTGCTGTAAATAACGACAGCTCCGTGCTGCCGCCACCTACATCGATGTATAAATAGTTTTTGGTCTTATCTATTCCCTGCTCCGCGTGGTTACCGTAAATTATCCTGGCTTCCTTCTGCCCCTCTATGATCTCCAGATCGATCTTGGCATCATCCTTAATCCGCGAAACGATCTGAGGGCCGTTTTTTGCTTCACGCATGGCCGATGTGGCGTAAGCCCTGTAATCGGTTACCTTATACACATCCATCAGGCTGCGGAAAGCCTGCATCGTTTTAACCAGGTCGTCCGCTTTTTTATCAGAAAGGTGGTGATCTAAAAATGCGTCGTCGCCCAGGCGGAGCGGCACCCGTATCAGCGTGTTTTTCTTAAATGAAACTGATCTGTTATTTTCAATAATATCAGCTATAAGAAGCCTCACGGCATTTGAACCTATATCTATGGCGGCGTATCTCAATTTGCGTTAATTTTATGTTTTAAATAATTGTAAATGTCAACCTGTGCACGGTGCTGAACGGCAGATTTGTTGCGGTGATATTTATTGGTGTTGTGGCTATTTATCTCGCGCGATTTGGTGTTGTCCTTTAGCTGAAAATCAATAATATCCCTTATCTCCTTTTTTAGCTGTTCATCATAAACCGGGAAACCGACTTCAACGCGCGTGTCGATATTCCGGGTCATAAAATCAGCGGAGGTAAGATAGATCAGCTCACCGCCGCCATTACAGTAAATATGCACCCGCGAATGCTCCAGGTACTTGTCAACAATGCTTATCACCTCAATATGCTCACTGTATCCCTTAACACCCGCAATTAAACAGCACATCCCCCTTACGATCAGCTGAATCTTTACACCGGCGTTATTGGCTGTATATAATTTGGCTATCAACTGTTCATCGGCAAGGCTGTTCATTTTTAATATCATATAAGCCTTTTTGCCCGCTTTGGCATTTTTTATCTCGTTATCGATCAGCTTGTAAATAGCCGGGCGCGAGTCGATCGGGGATACAACCAGGCTTTTCAGGCCTTTGGGCAGGATACTCCTGTTTAGCGCTTTAAAAATAACCTTCAGGTCATCGGTAATCCGTTTGTCGGCGGTAAGCAGCGTGTGGTCGGCATATATCCTCGCTGTACGTTCGTTAAAGTTGCCGGTTGATAAACACCCGTAATATTGCGGCTTGCCTTTTTCCATCCGCGTGATGAGGCATATTTTTGAGTGTACCTTATAACCCTCCATGCCATAAATCACAGTGACGCCCTCCTCTTCAAGCCTCCTGCTCCACGAAATGTTGTTTTGCTCATCAAACCGGGCCCGTAACTCGACCAGGCAGGTTACGTTTTTTCCATTCTTAGCGGCGTTGATTAGGGCATGCATCACCCTTGAGTCTTCAGCCAGGCGGTAAACGGTAATGCTTATCTCTTTAACTTTTGGATCGATAGCCGCTTCACGTAAAAAATGGATCACATAATCGTACGATTGATAGGGTGTGCTGATCAGGTAGTCCTTTTTGGCTACCATACCCATCAAACTTTTACCAAATGACAAACCTCCGACAGGCAAGGGCGTAGTTTTTACATACTCCAGCTCCGGCCGGCCGACGTTCGGGAAATCAATAAAATTTTTGAAGTTATGATAGCGGTTGCCCGGGATGAGGCTTTCGCCGTGGATGCCCATTTTATTAACCAGGTATTTTAACATATCCAGCGGCATTTCCGAATCATACAGCAGGCGCATGGGTTTGCCTTTGCGCCGCTTTTGCAGGCTTTTTGACAGCGAATCGATAAACTTTTCACTTACTTCCTTATCCAGGTCGAGCTCTGCATCGCGCGTGAGCTGCAACGAGTAGGCTTCGATCGTATCGTGGTCAAAAATGAAAAAAATATCTTCGAGGCTGTAGCGGATAACGTCGTCCAGTAAGATGATGAATTTGAGGTTATGCGTCTCGGGCAAAACAATAAACCGGGGCAGGCTATCGGGAAACTCGATCAATGCCAGGCGCGATTTTTTACCTTTGGTGAGCTTAACAAAAAAATATATTGCCCTGTCTCTCAATTCAGGTAACGGCAGGCTTTCATCGAGCATGATAGGAACCAGCGTGGCCAGTAATGTTTCCCTGAAATAGTTTTTTACGAATTCGCCGCGGCTTACATTCAACTGTTTATCGTTCAGGATAAATATCCGTTCTTCGGCAAGCTGTTTTACAATGATGTTTTCGTAAAGATTATTGAATTTCCGCTCCTGCCGTACAACGATATTTTTGATCTGGTTCAATATCTTTTTGGGATTGTATCCTAAAATTTCCTTGGCCTTTACGTTGAGGTTTGCCAAACGGCTTAACGTGGCTACCCTAACCCGGTAAAACTCGTCCAGGTTTGAGGAAAATATAGCTAAAAACTTTATCCTGTCAATTAATGGTACCGTTTGATCGGCCGCTTCCTGCAGAACCCTGTCGTTAAAATAAAGCCAACTTATCTCCCGGTTAATTAAAGGAACCCGTTTTATATCCATATAGATGCAGGCTTTTCAGGCTGCCTTACAAATCTGCTGATTTAATTGTTAAATTAATATTAACTCATTGCGATTTTAATATGTTTTAATTGTTGCGGAAGAAAGTCCATAGTCGATGGTCCATAGTCCATAGCTAATGTTACGGCATATAAAACTATCGACTATGGACTATGGTCTATGGTCTATGGACTAATTTAGTAAATTTACATCCTCACAAAATAAACCATTATGCCAACCTTCGACATAGTAAGCAAAATAGACGGGCAAACACTGGATAACGCCATCAATACTGCAAAAAAAGAAATCTTAAACCGGTACGACTTTCACGGTACCAACAGCACGATCGACCTCGACAAAAAGACCAACACGTTAACGGTTGTCACTGAAAATGACATGCGTTTAAAAGCCATACAGGATTCGATCATCGGCCGAATGGTAAAACAGCATCTTGACCCAAATGCCCTCGACTTTGGGAAAGAACAATACGCATCTGGAAATATGATCCGTAAGGAAATAAAAATAAAGGAAGGTATCGATAAGGAAGCCGCAAAAAAGATCGTCAAAAAAATAAAAGACAGCGGCCTGAAGGTTCAGGCATCCATAATGGACGACCAGGTGCGGGTACAGGGCAAAAAGATCGACGACCTGCAGGCGGTGATCAGCTTATGCAGGAGCGATAACTTTGGCCAGCCTTTGCAGTATATTAATATGCGGGACTAGTTTTTATTTCGAATTTCGGAATTTCAATTTCGAAATCCGATATACTAAAAAAGCCGCCCCTTTCGGAACGGCCTTTTCAAAACTAAACCAACTTATTATGAAAACACTCTTTCTGATTTCGAATTTTCTCCCGCACGTGCGGGATCGGAATTATCCTAATCTTTCTTTCGGACTTTTCCGACTCTCCGACTTATTTAATAGCTATCTCTCTTGATTGAAATTTAGCTTCTTCTTTTTTAGCGATATTAAGCTTTAAAATACCATCGGTATATTCAGCATCAATTTTACCGTAATCTACAGTTTCGGGTAAGGTAAACGACCTTACGAATGAATTGTAGCTGTATTCGCGTTTGCTGTACCTTTTACCTTCTTCAACGTTTTCGGCTTTCTTTTCAACCGAAACGCTTAACACGCTTTTATCAAGGCTGATCTTGAAATCGTCTTTTTTTAAGCCCGGTACAGCTAATTCAACATGAAACTCATTTTCGGTTTCGGCTATATTTACAGCGGGAACACGGGTTGCCAATTTATCGCTTAAAAATGAGTCGTTTAAAATGGATTCAAACACATCGTTAAAAAACGGATTAACTGCCTGGTTTTTTTGTCCGTTTGCAAATTTTACTAAAGTCATTTTTTTATCCTCCTAAGTTTTTCTTTTAATTATCTTCGCCAATCATTGAACAAGTGTTGTACCAGCACTTAAATTTGGCAACAATACCGACAGTATGTCCGTTGAAGTTGTTTTGTAAAGACAATATGGCATCTCATGGCTGAAAAACTTACAGATTATAAATTCAAAACGCCTATCTCAATTCGCTTTTCGGATATTGATGCAGTGGGGCACGTGAATAACGCTATCTATTTAACTTATTTTGAGGTTGCGCGCTTTAACTACTGGCGTGAGATCATCGGGTGGAACCTGCAAGAAAACGGCGTCATCGTGGGGCGGTCCGAAGTGAATTACCTGAAACCCATTACACTCGACGATGAAATATTTTGTTATTTACGGGTAAGCCGCATCGGCAACAGCAGTTTTGATGTGATGCACCTCATCGTAAAAAATACACCCAACGGCGAAGAAATATGCACAACCGGAAAGACGGTTTGCATCAGTTATGATTACTCGGTAAATAAATCGGTTCCCATTCCGCACAGGGAACGTCAAAGGATGATAGAGTATGATGAGCCGGGGCTGATACTGAATACGAATTGATGCTGCTTAAAAAGACTTGACCGACGCCATGATCATCAATTGCTGATCCAGCCTGTTGATGTCGCGCACATGGCCGGTAACCAAAATAGCAGCCTGCAGGCAACCCCCGTTTTTGGTGATCTTTACAGGCCTTAACCTCAGGTGATTATCTTTTATAATTTGTTCAACCTTCTGTAGATGTTCGTAATTAGCATCGGTGAATAAGATCACAAACAATTTATCACGATGTATTTTATCAACGTAGCGTTCGAGCAAGCTAAATAATATCAAAACGAGCAGCGTAAGGCAGGTCGAAAACAGGGAAAGCCCGTAATTGCCCGAACCAATGGCCATCCCGATCGCGGCCGAGATCCATATAACAGCGGCGGTGGTTAGCCCGCTTACCGCTATATTATCCTTAAAAATAACACCTGCACCAATAAAACCTATACCGGTTACAATATTCAGGTTAGCTACCGCCCCTGCATGCTGGGCAATCATCGTAAATATGGCCGAACCCAGGCATATCAATATGATGGTGCGGAAACCGGCAGTTTTATTTTTGTACTGGCGCTCCAAACCCAGAAGCCCGCCGCATAAAATAGCCAGGCCGACTTTTACGACATCCTGCTCGGCGATATTAAGGGATAGGAACTGCATGGGGCAATTAGTGAATTATTGAATTAGTGATTTAGTGAATTGTTGATTGTCGAATTTACTTTGTTTAGAATATTTTCCCGGGGTTTAATATGCCGTTTTTGTCGAAAACCTGTTTTATTCCGCGCCAAAGTTCAAAATGTATTTGGGTATATTTTATCGGCATAAAACCTTTTTGCACTAAGCCGATGCCATGCTCGCCGGATAAGGTACCGCCTAAAGATACGGTTAGTTCAAATATTTCGCTAATCCCGTCTTTTAACCGGTTGTTCCAGTCATCATCACTCATTTTGCCTTTTATAATATTTACATGCAGGTTTCCGTCGCCGGCGTGGCCGTAACACACTGATTCAAAACCATATTTGTGGCCAACTTCTTTAATGCCTTTAATTAGCTGCGGCAGGCTGGCGCGAGGCACAACCGTGTCTTCCTCCTTATAAACCGAGTTCGATTTAACCGATACAGCCATGGTACGGCGGATACGCCAGAGCTCGTCCTTTTGAGCAGACGTATCTGCGAATAAGACCTCTTTACAGTAAAACGCTTCCAAAACCTGGTTTATCTTTTCACAATCCGCGAATATCACATCCTGGTTGGTACCGTCAACCTCGATCAGTAAAAAAGCCTCTATGCCGTCTTTTAAATCGAAAGCAATACCATCATGCTCGATCACCCACTCCACTCCTCTCCGTTCCATAAATTCCAGGGCTGAAGGAATGATCCCGGCCCTGAAGATAGCCGACACAGCGGCACATGCCGCTTCATTTGAGCTGAAGGATGCCAGCATTAAAGCATCCAGCGTCGGCCGGGGAATAAGTTTCACCACAATTTTGGTGATAATACCAAGGGTACCTTCCGAGCCGATCATTAACTGGGTCAAATTATAGCCCGCCGCGTATTTTAAGGTATTTGCGCCTGTCCATATGATCTCGCCGGAAGGCAGTACAACTTCAAGATTCAAAATATATTCCCGTATCGTTCCGTATTTGACTACCCGCGGCCCACCTGAACCATGCGATACGTTGCCACCGATAAAGCAGCTTCCTTTACTGGCCGGGTCGACCGGGTATAAAAAACCTTTGGCTGCAACCTGGTCCATAAATTCTTCTGTGATCACGCCGGGCTCAACAACGGCCTGCAGGTTTTGCTCGTCGATTGATAACACTTTATTAAACCGCTCCATCGCGATAAGTAAACCACCCATTACGGGTAAAGCCCCACCGCTTAAGCCGGTACCTGCCCCGCGCGGGGTTACAGGGATCAAATGGGTATTGCAAAGCTGCATCAACGCCGAAACTTCCTCCGGCGATGCAGGTTTTACCACTACTTCGGGGTAATAATGCAGGTCTTCGGTTTCATCATGGCTGTATTTTTCAAGGTCGGTTTTGCCGGTCATGACAAACGCGTCGCCGATAATTGATTTAATGGACGCAAGGATATCTCCGGTGATTTTATTGTAGGCCATTTACTTTCAGATATTAACTACCACCCTTGAATAATCCACCTTACCGCTAAGTGCCGGGTTCAATTTCTTTATCGATACCGTTACTTTATCAGTCAGCGGGAACTGCGCCCTGATCTCGTTCGCCATGGCATTTGCAACGGTTTCAATAAGCTTCCTGGTTTGTTTCATCTGCACTTCCGCTATGTGATAAAGCTGCTGGTAATCCACCGTGTTACTGATATTATCTTCTTCCTTGTTGCCGAAATTATAATCTACCTCAATATCTACAATAAACCTGCTCCCCAAAACCTGTTCCTCGGGATAAAAGCCATGGTAAGCAAAAAATTCTGCGCCGTGTAATGATATGGTGGTATTCATAGTTCAAAAGTAATTCTTTAGTGCGGAATGCGAAATGCCGATTTCGGAAGCATAGACTATCGAAATATTCCGCATTCAACATTTCGCAATCCGCATTTAGCTATTTCCGGCATCCAAACCCTTATCTTTGCGCATCAAATTATCTCCCATGCCGAAAAAAGACCTATTCGAATCGCCTGATTATTACCAACTTGATGAACTGCTAACGGACGAATATAAATTGATCCGGTCGACGGTGAGAGACTGGGTTAAAAAAGAGGTGAGCCCGATCATAGAGGAATACGCTCAAAAGGCTGAGTTCCCGAAACAACTGATCAAAGGCCTGGCGGAGATCGGCGCATTCGGCCCTACCATTCCGGTGGAATACGGCGGCGCGGGGCTTGATTATATGGCCTATGGCATTATTATGCAGGAGATAGAGCGCGGTGACTCGGGCATCAGGTCCACTGCATCGGTGCAGGGCTCACTGGTGATGTACCCGATTTATGCCTACGGGTCGGAAGATCAAAAGAAAAAATACCTGCCCAAACTGGCTACCGGCGAGTTAATGGGCTGCTTCGGCCTGACGGAGCCCGATCATGGCTCAGATCCGGGCGGCATGACGACCAATTTTAAAGATGCAGGCGACCATTATGTATTAAACGGCGCGAAAATGTGGATATCCAATTCGCCGTTTGCCGATATTGCCATTGTTTGGGCAAAGGATGAAACCGGGAAAATAAAAGGTTTGATCGTTGAGCGTGGCATGGCGGGCTTTACCACACCCGAAACGCACAACAAATGGTCGCTAAGAGCTTCAGCTACCGGCGAACTCGTATTCGATAACGTAAAAGTGCCAAAAGAAAACTTGCTGCCAAACGTGTCGGGGTTAAAAGGGCCTTTAGGGTGCCTCAACCAGGCGCGGTACGGTATTGCCTGGGGTGCGCTTGGCGCGGCCATGGATTGCTATGATACAGCGTTAAGATATGCGAAGGAGCGTAAACAATTCGGAAGGCCCATTGCCGGGTTTCAGCTGCAGCAGAAAAAGCTGGCAGAGATGATAACCGAGATAACCAAAGCGCAGCTATTGGTTTGGCGGCTGGGCACATTGAAAAATGAGAACAGGGCCACCCCTGCCCAAATATCTATGGGGAAGCGTAACAGCGTAGAAACAGCTATAAAAATTGCCCGCGAGGCGCGTCAAATGCTTGGTGGAATGGGGATAACAGGCGAATACCCCATTATGCGGCATATGATGAACCTGGAATCGGTGGTAACCTATGAAGGTACGCATGATATACACCTGCTTATTACCGGTTTAGATATAACCGGCGAAGATGCGTTTAAGTAAACTAACTGTTACAGATTTTCGTATGAATGAAAACGATTTAAAGAAATGTTTAAGAACAACGGTTTAAAATTTTTTTAATAGATTTTTTATAATATTATTAAACGTTCTTTATCCCTAATTAAACATGCTTTTTTTTAAAGCCCAAAGCTTTTTATATTCTTCAGGAAAGACAGCTCAAAGTCGCCTGCCCGCTATATTAATTCTTGCCTGCGCAATTCAGTTGCTTACTTTTTCATGCAATAAACCGGCTGAGACCCCCGGATCAAATAATCAATATAATAAGGTATTAGACTCAGCAAACCATCTTTATGACGCGGGTAAATATGCTGAAGCGATCGGCTATATAAACTCTGTTACCGGCGATTATAAAGATCTGCCGCTTTCGCAAAAATTTGAATATTACGCCTTTAACTATAATTACCTGTTTCACCGGCAAGGTGACAGTGGCCACGCAATGCTATATGCAGATAGCATGCTTAATCTTTTCGATACCCCCGAAATAAAGTCGAAAGAGGTTTCGCGCTATGGGCAGGCCTTTTTTTTTAAAGGGGATGTGTTGTTTTCAGAAAAAAAATACAATGAAGCCTACCGATACTTTTACCAGGGAAAACTGACAGCCAGTAAAGACATTAACGATTGTGCCCTGAGCGATTACAGCTACCACATGGGCATGATCATGTACAAGCAGGAGCACTACCGGCTGGCGGCCGAAAATTTCAAGAACAGCTCAAAGGAATCCAATTCCTGTAATCTCACTTTCAGGTCGTTTTACCGCAGGCAGGAGTTATTAAACAACACCGGGCTGTGCTACGGCAAGATAAACGAGCCGGACAGCGCCCTGGCCTATTTCAAAAAGGCGCTGAATTATATCGACCTGAACATAGGCAAATTCAAAGTGCGTGACGAGGCGCTTGATGTGGCCCGTGGCGTGATATACGGCAACGAGGCTAATATCTATATCAGCCAGAGCAAATTTACGCTTGCAAAAAAACTGCTCAAACAAAGTAGCAGCATCAATTTAAAAAAGGGGAACGACAACCTGGATGCCCAATTATCCGAGCTAAAGCTTGCCCATATCTACTACCAGCTTAACCAGCCTGATTCATTGATCAGTTTGCTCGGTAGTATCCGCGGCCAGCTGGACAGCGTTAAAAACCAGGACGGCGAGGCCGACTGGAATTTACTGATGGCCAAATACTTCAATCAAAATAAACAGCCCCAGCAAGCTTTAAATTACTTTACCCGGTACGATGCCTTAAAAGACTCCATTAACAGCAGGATCAAAATGCTTAAAGAAGCAGATATTGGGGAGCAAATAAAACGAATTGAACAAGATTATGCTTTCAATAAACTGACCCAGGATAACCGCGTACAGCATTTATATTTAAATATCGCCCTGGTTTTTGGGCTGATGTTTTTAGTTATCATTTCAATGGTCCTGTTAAACTGGCGAAAGTCGCGGAAGAATATTAAGCTGCTCGGGGGGTTGAACTACCAGATCAACCAGCAAAATACCGACCTTGAAAAAGCACTGAATGAACTTAAATCAAACGGACAGGAGAAGGACCGCATACTCCGGGCAGTCGCACATGACCTCAGAAACCCGATCGGTGGAATTGTATCCCTGACGCAGTTAATCGATGAGGAGGAGTGTACCGAAGATCAAAGGGAAACGATCGATCTTATCAGGGAAACCTCGCTCAACTCCCTCGAATTGATCAATGAATTGCTGGAGGTAACCAACGACGGTACAAAACTAACGAAAAAGGAAAATGTCGAGATCAATTCATTATTAAGCCATAGCATTGAATTGATGCGTTTTAAGGCTGCAGAAAAAAACCAGCAAATTAAACTTACGCTTTTAGATAAGCCGCTGGACCTGTTTATCAGCCGCGAAAAGATTTGGCGTGTTATGAGCAACCTTATCAGTAACGCCATAAAATTCAGCCCGGAAAAAACGGTGATCTATGTGAAGATCATGGCCCGTAAGAACGACGTCGAAATTTCTGTAAAAGATAACGGCGTCGGCATTCCCGATAAAGTAAAAGATAAAGTTTTTAATATGTTTACGGAGGCCAAGCGCCCCGGAACGGCCGGTGAAAAATCATTTGGCCTGGGCCTGTCAATATGCAAACAAATTGTTGAAGACCACAACGGAAAAATATGGTTCGAGAGTAATGGCGAAAGTGGTACTACCTTTTATGTGAGTTTGCCGAAAGCTGATGGATGATAGTTAATGACAACCTTCAAAACGAACCTTTCAAAAATTTCGCGTACCAATGGCCCGACGCTTTAATAATGCGCTGCTGGGTAATAAAGTCAATGTAGATCAGCCCGAAACGCGGGCGGTAACCCTCTGCCCACTCAAAATTGTCGGTCAACGTCCATACAAAATAACCAAACACCCTGCATCCCTCATTTCTTGCCTTTAACACTTGCTGCAAATAAGACTGCAGGTAAGCAATGCGCTTAGCATCGTCCACTTTTTCATCTTCCAGATTGTCGGGGAAGGCGCCGCCATTCTCGGTTATGTATATTTTTTTTATTTGCGGGTAATCGTTGAATTTTTTTATCATGTGATAAATAGCCGGCGGGTACACCTCCCATCCCATCGCCGTCAACGGCACCTTTCTTTCTTCAGCCTTTACCAGGGATGCATTTACATACGGCGTAAAAAATGAATATTTAACAATTTCGCGGGTATAATTCTGGATGCCGATAAAATCAAAATCAAACGCCATGTTATCTTCATCGCCGGGCAGGATATATTTTTCGATCCGTTTTAAAGCCGGAATATCATTTACCGGGTAGCCCAGTCTCAAAACCGGCTCAATAAATAAGCGGTTAATAAAAGCATCTACCCGCTTTGCGGCGGCAATGTCGCGTGGCCGGTCAGAATACGGTTCAATATGCGAACAGGAGAATGTAGTGCCAATTTGGGCATCCGGCAATAACCGGCGTAATACCCGGCCCCCTGCCGTCATACACAAAACTGCGTGATGTGCAGCTGGTAAAAAATTCTTGAGCCCGGTTCTCCCCGGCGCATGAATACCTAAAAAATAACCCGCGCCGGTGAATACGGCCGGCTCATTCATCACCATCCAGTGCTTAACCCTGTCACCGAACTGCTGAGCGCACAGGGTAACGTATGCGGTAAACCAGCTGACGATCTCGCGGTTCGTCCACCCACCTTTAAGTTCGAGCGCATGCGGCAGGTCCCAGTGATAGAGGGTGATCCAGGGCTCGACGCCCTGTTTAAGACAGTAATTAATAACCCGGTTATAATAGTCGATCCCGGCCTGGTTTATTTCGCCGGTGCCATCCGGGAATATCCTTGTCCACGCTATTGAAAACCTGAAATTGGGAATATTAAGCTGTTTGACCAGGTCGATATCCGTTTGGTACTGATGATAAAAATCGCAGGCTATATCCGGTTTATCGTCGTTCAGTATCTTTCCTTTTTTAGCGGAAAAAACATCCCAGATAGAGACTCCAGTCCCGTCTGCAGCGCACGCTCCTTCGGTTTGGAAAGCCGCCGCTGAAACGCCCCACGTAAAATCTTTGCCAAAAAGCTGTTTGTTGAAAGGGGTATCCTGGTTATCGGGTTTCATTAAAATGAGCTGTCAGAACGCCCAAATTGTACATTATAATTTGATAAAAGAAAAAATTTATAAACAAATGCGCTTAATGTATAAAAGATGAGCGCATGCTTCTCAATATCATCCACTCACGGAATGCCTTGATGAGCTTTGGAAAATTCCTGATGAAATTCATAATGCCGATAGATTGATGTTAAGCTAAGGTAGTGCGCTGTTATGTCGTTAACATGTACGTAAAGTTATGTTATTGTAAACAATTACAATACACATTCTCAATAAATTAAGTGATTAATTAGTTTATTATTTTTACAGGATGAAAGATCACTTTATAAGTCTTTTTAACTACGACCGGCATGCAGCCCTGCTGATATTGGACACGATCAATAAAGCCGGCTATGCCGAAAAACCGATACAATTAATGGCACACACCCTGGCGGCACAGCAAATATGGCTGAGCCGATGCAAGGGACTGCCCGCACCCGGCATTGTTTTATGGCCCGATTGGCCCGCAGATACGTTTGCGGATACGATCAATAAAAATCATCAACAATGGATCGCATACTTAAACGGCCTTGCACCCGCAGACTTTGACAATGCAATCAGTTATAAGACCTTAAAAGGCGAAGGTTTTGAAAATAAGCTTTGCGATATATTGGCGCATGTAATTAACCACGGCACACATCACCGCGCACAGGCGGGGCAGCATTTATTAAGCAACGGGGTGGATAAGCTGCCTGTAACGGATTATATTTTTTATTTACGATAGCCATTACCGTTCATTATTTACAATATTTGCCAATTAAACGGTTCAATGATGAAAAAAATAGCCATCGCCATTTTTGCAGGAATAGCCCTTTGGGGATGCTCCGATAAAAAGGCACAAAAAGATGCAGCACTGGATGAGGTGATCCAAGTGCATAACAAAGTAATGAGTGCCGACGAACGGCTGATGAAAAATAAAATGATGCTGGATACCCTGCTGCAAAAAAGCGATCTGCCAGGCAAGGATACCGCTGCGATGTTACGGACAAACCTGGTTTTAGCCGATAGCGCCATGGAAACCTGGATGCACAAGTTTGACCCCGACTACAAAGGCAAATCAGACGATGAAACGATAGCCTACCTGTATGCCCAGAAAAAACAAATAACCGGTATCGATTCGCAGCTGAACAGATCGATCAGCGAATCAGACAAATTCCTTAAAAAAATAAAAGCAAAATGAAGAACTTTATTGGGGCCGTGGCTATTATCCTGTTATGGAGCGCCTGTAAATTTGACGGCGACCATAAAACATTACCGATCCTGGGAAGAAAGCAGGCTATTACAAAAACCGTAGATGGCAAAACGATAACAGACACGGTTTATCAAACAATCCCCGCATTTAAGTACATCAATCAATACGGCGACAGCATAACCAACAAACAACTGGATGGCAGTATTTACGTGGCCGACTTCTTTTTCACCACATGCCCCTCCATTTGCCCGGTAATGCACCGCAACATGCTGACTGTTTACAACGCACTTAAAGATTCAACCGGCTTTAAGATCATATCATATTCAATTGACCCGCAGCATGATAGCGTACCGGTATTAAAGAAATATGCCGATAAACTCGGCATCGCTGGTAATACCTGGTGGCTGATGCAGGGCACGAAAAACGAAACTTACCAGCTGGCCAAAAGCTACCTGGTTTCGGTGCAGGAGAAAAACCCGGCAGGCGAATATATTCACGACGGCTATTTTATCCTTGTCGATAAACAAAAAAGGATCAGGGGCACATACGAAGGCACCGATCCGAAAGAGGTAAACAGGCTGATGGATGACATAAAAACACTGAGAGCCGAACCCGGCGAAACCAAGTAACAATGAGGTTAAAGGCTGCAGGCGTAACCGCGTTTATTTTACTGCCCTTGTTGATGGGGATGTTTATTTCGTGCCAGTCCGACACCGAAGTGGAGTTTCAGCGATATTATTCTAATGGCGGCGCGATATACCAGGCACATTGTCAAAACTGCCACGGGGCGCACGGCGAGGGTCTGCAGGCATTGATCCCGCCATTGAACGATACAGCCTATATAAAAACAAATAAATCAGCCCTGCCCTGCTTTATCAGGAACGGTATGAAAGGACAGATCACCCTATCGTCCCGGCGCTTCGAAGGCGAAATGCCCGCCAGCGAACTGGCGCCCGTTGAATTGGCGGCGGTGTTAACTTATATCTCCAACTCATTCGGGAACAAATTGGGCCTGGTTAAAAGTGAGCAGGTTGAAGGGGATTTGAAGGGGTGCAAATAGTACGGAGTCGGTAAAGTCTGAAATACAGAAAGCAATCACCGTTGGCACGAACATGCCCGAACACCCGCGAACATGCCACGAACAGGCCCGAACGCCCCCGAACAAAACCATGGGTGTGAACAAGCGAACACCTGTAACGCCTCTTAAACTTTCCGGACTTTACTGACTAAAAACCCTATCTTTACAGTGCAAACGTTCTATCGCTTTCCTGATCCTGTCGGGAGAGAGGAAAGTCCGGGCAACACAGAGCATCCTGCTTCCTAACGGGAAGGCGCCGGCAGCCGGCGACAGCAAGTGCCACAGAAAATAAACCGCTCAATGTCTTTTAGACAATGAGTAAGGGTGAAAACGTGAGGTAAGAGCTCACGGCTTTCCCGGGCGACCGGGATCGCGGTAAACCTCAGGAGTTGAAAAACCAAATAGGTCCTGAAAGCGGAACGGCTCGTTCCCGTACCCGATTCATCGGGTCGTCAGGATGGGTAGGTTGATTGAGCCTGTCAGCAATGGCAGGGCCAGATTAATGATAGAGTTCCTCCCGGGTAACCGGAAGGATACAGAACCCGGCTTACAGGTTTGCTGCTGCACATACACCCTTTCCCGTAAAACGGAAAGGGTTATTTTTTTAATGTGAACTGCGGCGGCGTAGCGGTGTCCGCGCTATGAAAGTCACAAAGCCATTCGTCTTTAAACTTCAAACAAACAGCATAATATGCTGTAAATAAGTTAAATATGAAAAATATAAAAATATACAAATCTTTACGCGCTGATATTTGTTAAGGAAGTGTTTATTTTTCTATACGATTTGATATATTCGCACACCAACCACGAACCAACTAGGACAACTTTATTATGGCAAAAATTTTAATAATCGATGACGAGCGGGCAATCCGCAGCACACTGCGCGAGATATTGGAGTATGAGGATTTTATAGTTGAGGATGTTGATAATGGCATTGAAGGTTTAGAACTGATACAGAAGAACGATTACGATCTTGTTCTTTGCGACATTAAAATGAACCGTATGGACGGCATGGAAGTGCTGACCGAAGGCCTTGCCGTAAAGCCTGATCTTCCCTTTATTATGATATCGGGCCATGGCACGGTTGAGACTGCTGTTGAGGCCAGCAAAAAGGGCGCCTTCGACTTTATTTCAAAACCGCCTGATCTAAACCGCCTGCTGATTACCGTTCGTAACGCCCTCGACAGGGGAAGTTTGGTTACCGAAGCAAAAGTATTAAAACGTAAAGTATCCAAGGTCCGCGAGATTTTGGGGGACTCACAAGCCATATTAAAAATAAAAGAAACCATCGACCGCGTGGCGCCAACTGATGCGCGCGTATTGGTTACGGGTGCAAACGGTAGCGGTAAGGAGCTTGTAGCCCGCTGGCTGCACGAAAAGTCGCACAGGTCAAGCGCGCCATTGATCGAGGTGAACTGCGCGGCCATACCTTCGGAGCTGATCGAAAGCGAGTTGTTCGGTCACGAGAAAGGGTCATTTACATCGGCAATAAAACAGCGTATAGGAAAATTCGAAGCAGCTAACGGCGGCACACTTTTCCTGGATGAGATCGGCGACATGAGCGCATCTACCCAGGCTAAAGTATTACGCGCCCTGCAGGAAAATAAAATAACCCGTGTTGGCGGCGAAAAGGAAATAGAAGTTGATGTGCGGGTGGTAGCGGCAACCAATAAGGACCTGCTCAAAGAAATTGAAGCCGGCAACTTCCGGATGGATCTTTATCACAGGCTTAGCGTTATTTTGATACACGTGCCGTCATTGTCCGAGCGTAAAGACGATATCGGACTGCTTACACAAAGTTTCCTCGACGAAATATGCACCGACTACGGCATACCACCAAAAAGGATATCAGAGGCGGCGATAGAAGCCATGAAAGCCTTACCATGGACAGGTAACATCCGTGAATTAAGGAACATGGTAGAACGTTTGATCATCCTGAGCGATAAAACTATAACCGATGGCGACGTAAAGGCCTTCGCCAACCCTTCTTCACCGGGTGTTATAACTAACGGACAGGCTGCAGCACAAACTGATTATGACAAGTTTGCCAACTTCCAGGAGTATAAGGACTTTGCTGAATGCGAATACATCAAATTCAAGCTCGAAAAAAACAATTGGAACGTTTCCAAAACTGCGGATGATATTGATATCCAGCGCAGTCACTTGTACAGCAAGATCGAAAAATTTGGGTTGAAGCGGGGCGAGTAGATATCTCTCCTAATCTTTATCGCAATGCTGTAGATTGTTCGTTTCGAAATTCATTATTCGATATTAATCTACAGCACCCACAGGAGCCTCTTTGAGATCCCCTGCGGAAGATAATATGTCTATTGCCTCTTTGATAATTTGTTATAATCTATTACCTTTCCGGTAAATTATAACCCGATTATCTAAACTATTATGGCAAAAGCACCACAGGCAGCCGACGATTTCGACGCCGCTCCTACCCGTCTATATTCATTAGACGCCCTCAGGGGATTTGACATGTTTTGGATCATGGGCGCCGAAGAGATCTTTCACGGCATGGCCCATGCCACCAATTCACCTTTCTGGAACGCGCTCTCCCTGCAGTTTACGCATCCCGACTGGAATGGATTTCATGCATACGATATGATATTTCCGTTGTTCCTGTTCATGGCCGGCGTTTCGGCACCTTTCTCTATTGGCAGGGCGCTTGAACAGGGCAAAAGCCGCGAACAATTGTTATGGCGGGTTATTAAAAGGGCATTTATATTGGTACTTTTAGGCATAGTTGCAAATAACGGACTCAAAATTCAGCCCATTGCCGATATACGGTTCCCGAGTGTGCTGGGCCGGATAGGTATCGCCTATATGTTCGCCAACATTATTTACTTATATGCAAAGGAATGGGCGCAAATGGCCTGGTTTTGCTTTTTCATTGTCGGGTACTACCTGCTGCTTAAATTCACTTCAGCACCTGGCTTTCCGCATGGCGACCTTACCCCGCAGGGCAATTTCGCTTCGTACGTCGACCGCACCATATTGCCCGGGCACCTGTACGTCCCCTATCCCAATACAAAGATCAATATGCACGACCCGGAAGGTTTGTTCTCCACTATCCCGGCTATAAGTACCGGACTGCTGGGCATTTTAGCCGGAAGCTTATTAAAACGGCCGGGATTAGCTCAGGGCAAAAAAGCGTTAAGGCTGGCTATAGCCGGAGTTATTTTCATTGTCCTGGCCCAGGTTTGGAACCTTGATTTCCCGATCAACAAAAACCTTTGGTCAAGTTCATTCGTGCTGCAGGTGGGTGGGATCAGCTTATTGCTGATGTCGCTTTTCTATTATATTATCGACGTGCTCGGTTACAAAAAATGGGCGTTTTTCTTCAAGGTAGTGGGCATGAATTCAATACTCATTTATCTTTCCGGCCATTTTATTAGTTGGGGCTACACAAACCGCGGCTTTTTTCAATGGCTGGGCCAGCTCGCGGGAGACCCCTATAATGCAGTGGTAATGGCCATCACCTTTGTATTGATAAAATGGCTGTTTCTATATTACCTATACCAAAAGAAGACATTTTTACGGGTATGATTTTTATTTCGGAATTCGAATTTACGATTTCGGATTTAGTGTGATGAGTTTAAGAAAAAACGAGAATGCTCTACCAATCTCTAATCTCTGCCACTCAATATCCTCCCCAGATCAGCCGGCGAGTAATTGATCGACTTCAAGGTTTTGTTATCCGCCTGGCGGTAAACCAAATATAACCCGTCAATTTCCTTGTGGTATGATTCGGTGCGGTCAGAGTTTTTGTAGTGTTCAATGGTTTGCACGGCTTCCTCAACAGATTTGCAGGCTTTGCTCATATTTGACCGGTGCACTTCATCAAACAATTCCTTAAACTTTTCGCCCAGGCCAAATTCGAGTATCGCGCCCGAAAGCACGTATTGGAGGTCGCACAGGGCATCAGCAACCTCAACTAAATTGTTATCGTCCACAGCTTGCTGCAGCTCTTTCAATTCTTCGGCAAGTAATGATATACGCAGGGCGCATCTTTCTTTTGACGGAATTGCAGGCTGCTGAACAACAGGGTGTTTAAAGGTGGTGTGAAATTCCGCTACCTGGTTTAAGGAGTTCGTGTCTTTTATCATACAGTATACGGCAAACTGCCAGTTGCGACGAAGATAAAAATTAACTTCATTTCTGAGAGGCGATGTTGACAATTTTCTTACGGCATGTATTTTGCCTGAATTATTGTATCGTAAAAAATAATTTACAATCAATTAAACCGTTTACGCTTGGTATAGTCTATACCATATCGGTACTCAAAAACTGTTAAAAAGCAATTATATAATCAATTATGAAAAAAGCATTTAAATATTTTGCATTCGCGGGCTTAAGCGGGCTATTATGTTTGTTTTTAGCTTTTCCGGCTAACGCACAGCATAGAGGCAGCAGTGGTGGTGGCGGCGGTGGCCGTTCAGGCGGCGGATTCTCGGGCGGCGGACATAGCGGCGGAGGTTTCTCAGGTGGCATCCGTTCGGGCGGTGGTTTTTCCGGCGGACGTTCTGGCTTTTCTGGTGGCAGCGGCTTTTCCGGCCGTTCAGGCAGTACATTTAACGGCGGTGGCCATTTCGGCGGCGGATTTAATGGCGGCCGGGGCATGGCGGCACTTCAGGGTGGCAACATGGGATTTAGGGGCGGCTCACAGGGATTTAATAATCCCCGGGGATTTAACGGACGGGTTGGCTCAAGCTTCAACGGCGGCGCCCGTGCTTATATACCTCGCGGCTACGCAGGCGGCGGAGCACGTGCCTACGTACCCCGTGGTTACACCGGCGGATATTCCCGCGGTTACAGTGGTGGATATAACCGTGGCGGTTTCGGTTACAACCGGGGCTATTACGGGCCGTCATATTGGGGCGGACGTGCTTATTGGGGCGGACATGGCGGTTATTTCTACCATGGTGGCTTCTACTCAAGCTTATACTGGCCGCGAATTGGTTTTAGCATAGGATATTTGCCTTATGGTTATTACCCTTTTTATTGGGGGGATGCCCAGTATTTTTATAGCAACGGGTTTTATTATCAGCGATATAACGATCAATATACCGTCGTGGAACCACCTTTGGGCGCCGAAATTGCTGTATTGCCAGACGGTGCGCAATCTATCATCATAAATGGTGAGCAGTACTACGAATTGAATGGCATTTATTACCAGCCAATTACAAAAGACGATGGCAGTATTGCCTATATTATTGCCGGCAAGGACGGACAATTGAACCAGGCCCAGGTAAACGGACAAATGCAGGATCAGGGCCAAATGCAGGGACAAATGGATAACGGCCAGGACGGCCCGGCACCGCAAATTGGCGATATCTACGATGAGTTACCTGAAGGCACCCGCAAGATAAAGATGAACGGGCAAACGTTTTATGTATCCCCTGATGATATTTATTACCAGCAAACACGTGATACAAGCGGCCACATAGTGTATAAGGTGGTAAGTACGCCTGCCGATGACGCTGCTGATAACTCTTAAATAGCTTCGACCAAACGACAAAGGGTGAAGGTGTAAAGCTTTCACCTTTTGTCGTTTATGCAGTTATAATCAGCAATCTGCTCGTTAATATATTGTCACGCCGATTGGATAATAATCAGTAACTTTCAAAACATTTTGGCCTTTTAATCCTTTCATAAAGGTCTTTTCACTCTTACTTAAATTATGGTTGATTTTTTTAAACGATTCTGGTTTATATTTCTCATTTTTTCGTTGCTCAGTCCCTCAAAAACAAAAGCTTATTCGGTACTTACTCACGAGGCATTGATTGATGCAAGTTGGGATAAAACCATCGTTCCGCTGCTCAAACACAAATACCCGGCTGCAACAGATGCCGATTTAAAAATGGCCCACGCTTACGCCTATGGGGGCTGCCTGATGCCAGATATGGGATATTTCCCGTTTGGCAGCGAATACTTTACCAACCTGGCACACTATGTACGTAGCGGCGACTTTGTAGAAAATTTAATTTCCGAATCTGAAAACCTGGATGAATATGCCTTTGCATTGGGTGCGCTGTGTCATTACATGGCCGATAAGTACGGCCATTCATTAGCTACAAACCGTACTGTGCCGTTAGTGTATCCTGAAACACGGAAATTTGGCCCGGTAGTTACCTATGAAGAAGACCATACAGCACACAGCCGCGTTGAAATAGCTTATGACGTTTTGCAAATTGCCCGTGGCAACTATGCAACGCAAGGTTATCATGATTTTATTGGGTTTGATGTAGCACGTCCCGTATTGGAAAGGGCATTCCTGAAAACCTACGGCGAGGATATTAATTTGGTATTTGGCGACCTGGGGCTTGCCATATCAACCTTCCGCTGGTCGGTGAAAAGTCTTTTACCTACTATAACCCGCACTGCCTGGGCATTAAAAAAGAACGATATTAAAAAGCTAAACCCGACCGCCACCAGCAAGAACTTTCATTATCATATGAGTAAAAAAGCTTATTACAAGGAATTTGGCGAATCGCGGCAGAAGCCAGGCTTTAAAGCTTATGTGTTCTCGGTTTTTTTGCGCGTTGTTCCTAAAGTAGGACCGTTTAAAGCATTAAAATTTAAACCGGTTGGCCCCGAAGGCGAAAAGCTGTTTATCCGGAGTTTCGATACGGTTATGGTTAAATATAGTGAAGCATTGGGCAAATTATACAACGGATCGATAACCCTGCCTAATGTTGATTATGATACCGGCAAACTGACTGTTATGGGCGAATACGGCCTGACCGACCAAACTTATGGTGATTTGATCGACAAATTACAGGAAACTAAGTTAATCGACCTTACCGCGCCGCTAAAAAATAACATATTAACTTTTTACGGAAAATCAGATTCAACCTTCTTTGCAAAAAAATACCCCGGCAATTGGAAGAAAACTTATACCAACCTGGAAGCCATTAAAGCTGCACCGACAGTAAAAATGGACAGCTTAAAAAATGCAAAGGGCTTATATTACAAACTCAATGAGCCTGCCGATACGGCGAAAAAGAGCACTGGCAAGCCATCGCGTTGAAAATGTGGTAGTTATTTTGTTTCAAGGGCCCACTTCGGCACGTAACCAGTATTGTTATTATAGGCCACTTTGTAATAGCCTGTGCCTCTTTCAATAACGTACACTTTTGAATCAGCCGGGATAACAGCAATTACCGGAGAATCATAACGGCCAAATTCGCGCATATTAACGATCCCGGTAATATTCGGTTTCACAACAGTGCTATATAAAAAATCCGGCGACTTACCGAAAGCTTTACCGGCAGGACTCGTTATTTCAATTTGTTTAGCTGGCAATATTTTTGCTTCGGGCAGTTTGATATTGATTGCGCTAACTCTTCGAGTACCAGTATCGTCCGTTTTAGTTAAAGCAGACTCTTGTGTTACAGTATTACCAGGTGCATGTTTCCTTTTATGATGTTTACGGATGGCCTTGTAAACCGGGGCCTGGGCAGCAACCAATGTAACTATTTTTGTTTTTGAACCGCTGAATGATTTAACAAGGTAAACTGCAAAAATAAGTCCAACCACAACCAACACAATGCTTATGCCTACGCCCGGTCCTCGCCGATGCCTATGCGCCCGATACATTTGCCCGGTTGTGTCTTGTTGCCGTTGCGCCTGCCTGCGCTCAAATTCTTCGTCAATGGGGTTTACCTTAACTTTTTTTAAATCGGTATCGTATTTTTTGCGTTTCGCCGGATCGTTTAGCGTTTCATAAGCTTCATTAATTTCCCTGAATCTACCTGCAAAATAGGTGTCACCACCGTTTAAATCCGGGTGGAATTTTTTCGACAACTTGCGGTAGGCGTCCCGAATTTCATCGGGCGAACTGCCAATATCGATCCCCAGAATATAATAGAAGTCCCTCATAAGTGAATGCAGTAGCTTTAGTAGCTATTGGATTCATCTGCAATCAATTAGTTTAATTGAAATCACAAAATATATGCCGTGAACATAAGGGTTGACACTGGCGACTTTCGCCCAGCAATTATAGTTGCTGTATGTAATCCAGGAACAGATGGAAAGCTTTTAGCTTATCCTCGGTTAAATCAAAATCCAGCTTGTGCATCAGGTAATCTTTTAAGTCGAAGTCGGGCCTTTCCGGTAACTCTTTCAATAATTCGGCCCTATGGTCAAGCCCGTATTTTAGCGCTTTGTTAAAGTTGGCTATAAACGCATCCGGCATTGGTTTGTTCGCTATCCACGCAGCAAATACAAACGGCAGACCGGTAAACTTTTGCCATTCTTCAGCCAGGTCGTACACAAAGGGATACCTGTTCTTTTTACCGAATGTACGGTCGCCTATTTGTACAAAAGCGGTATTTGGGTTTGTTGATTCCGAATAATCACCGGCACGGTCAATAATCGCCAGGCTCTCTGTTTTCCAAAAGTTTTTTAATAAAACCTTTGCCAGGTTATTCGATGTACGCGATTGCGGATCGAGCTGTAAAGCCGTTACATCATGTATTTCGCAGTTGCTGAAAATAAATACTGAGTTAACCGCCCCTTTGGCGCCGATGCAATAGTCGGAAACGATATACCACTCTTTCAAATTAAGGGTGGCGGCTACAGGTATCAGCCCGATGTCAACTTTATTATCGATCAGCTTTTGGGCACAATCCGTAGGATTGTCAAGGCTAAGGTCGATCTTTTGTACAAAGTCGGTATGCTGAAGTCCGTATATAAAAGGTTTGGTGTTGGTGTAGCTTACAGCTGATATGCCTGGTTTTTTCAAAATAGAATAGTCGTATTAAGCGATTTTTAAATGTGCGGCATTGTTAAAGTCGACGATCTCGTATTTACTACCATCGTAAGTAACTTTATACAAAACCAGGTTTTGATGGGGGAAATTATCCATCTCAGTAAGCGGCTTGTTGGTTAGTATGCACAATAACAGGCGCAACGCACGGCCATGCATACAAATTAATACCGTTTTTTCTTCCGGGTGGCTCATAATAACTTTTAAAGCCTCCAATTGTCGTGCTTTTACTTCGTTCGGGCTTTCACCTCCTTCAAATTTCTCATCCAGCTTCCCGTCAAGCCAGTCGCGCATGATCTGCAAAAAAGCGACTTTATTTTCTGGCGTTCCCGGCTGGCCTTCGTGGATACCCCACCCCAATTCGTCCAAACCGGCTAATTTTTCAAAAGGGATGCCTAAATCTATGAAGGGTTGAATGCTCTGTTGGGTCCGCTTAAGATTTGAGATATAAATTTTATCGAAGGGAACCGAATGATATGCTTTAAAAAAAAGCTCAGCCTGGCGGCGACCTTCATCATTTAAATCAGTATCCATACCCCGGCCCTGTATAATGCCGCGTTTGTTTAAATCGGTTTGCCCGTGGCGAGTTATATACAAAGTTTTTATATTTTGGTTCATTTGTTCAATGGTTCACTGGTTCATTTGGTTGTATAATGGTTCTGGTTATTAAGTTTTCCGGCCGCCTTTTTACTAATAAACGAATGAACCATTGAACTAATGAGTTAATTTATTACCGGCAGTTTATAAAATTGCGGTTTAACTTCGTCCGGGAATTCAAAATCAGTATAATCGGTTATAACATTATACAGGGTATCCCGCTCGATCGGTTGCCTGCCTACATGCTTTATCAGTTCTACCAGTTGTTTGGTGCTCATACCGGGATGCTGTTCTTCTGCCCCGGCCATCGAGTAAATTTTAGTGGTATCATCCAGTGTACCGTCGATATCATCTACACCAAAATTCAGCGAAAGCTGCGCTGTTGTGCGGCTAATCATGGCCCAGTAAGCTTTAATGTGTTCAAAGTTATCCAGGTATATCCTGGCTATGGCGTAATTACGCAGGTCTTCAATAACTGTCGATTCGGGAACATGCGACATCTGGTTGTTTTCTTTCCGGAACTTTAGCGGGATAAACGTTTGGAACCCACCTGTTTTATCCTGTAGCTGGCGCAACCGTTCCATGTGGTCAACCCGGTGCCAATGCTTTTCGATGTGGCCGTAAAGCATTGTTGCATTTGAGCGGCCGCCAAGTTTATGCCATTCCTCGTGTATGGCCAGCCATTGGTCGCCCGTACATTTATCTTTGGCTATCTGCTCCCTTATTTCCGGGTGAAATATCTCGGCCCCGCCACCGGGTATCGAACCCAGTCCGGCCTCAAACATCAGGCGCATGCCTGTAGCATAGTCAATTTTAGCTTTTTTAAAGATGTAATGGTACTCGACAGGTGTTAATGCTTTGACGTGGAGTTCGGGCCGGTGTGCCCTTATTTTACTGAACAGTTCGCTGTAGAAAGTAACATCGTACTGCGGCAATACCCCGCCAACAATGTGAACTTCCGTAACCGGCTCGCTGTCATATTTTTTTACAATATCCAGCATCTCGTCCATGGTGTACTCCCACCCTTCCGAACGCTGTTTGATCAGCCGCGAATACGAGCAAAACTTGCAATCGTAAACGCAAAGATTAGTTGGCTCGATATGAAAATTACGGTTGAAATAGGTTTTATCGCCGTGGCGCTTTTCGCGGATGTAATTGGCCAAAACACCCAGGCAGCCTAATTCTGCCTTCTCGTACAGCAAAACGCCCTCATCAAATGTGACGCGTTCATTATGGAGCACCTTTCCGGCGATGTGTTTTAGATCATCCGACAAGTGAGTATCCTGCAGCAACAGCAATAAATTTTCTTCAGCTTCCATTCAAAAAACTTTGTACAAAAATAAGAAATGTTACCGTAACGGGGATGTAAGATTTGCAGAGACGCAAAAATATTGCATCCGTGCAATCCTAAAAACTTTAAGTTTGTGCAAATACTTATTGCATGAAAATCGAAACCATTGCCATACATGCCGGTAACCACGTTGACAAAACGTCAAAAGCCGTAATACAGCCCATTGTTTTGTCAACCACCTTTGAGCGTGCTGCCGACGGTACTTACCCCGGTGGGCATATTTACAGCCGGTCCAGCAATCCGAACCGTACCATGCTTGAAAATGTGTTTGCCAAGCTGGAGAGCGGCGCGGATGCAGCGGCATTTTCATCAGGCAACGCGGCGGGTATGGCCGTGTTCCAGTCATTGCCCCCCGGAACGCATATCATCGCTCCCGACGATATGTACCACGGTTTGCGCAACCAGCTTAAAAATTTGTTTGCAGGTATATTAACCTTTGATTTTATAGATATAAATAACAGCGAAGTATTGCAAGATCATATTAAAAAAGAGACCGGCTTAATATGGATAGAAACGCCATCGAACCCGCTGCTGAAGGTGACAGACATAAAAATGGTGGTGGCCATTGCCACAAAACATGGTATAAAAGTGGCCTGCGATAACACCTTTGCCACCCCAGTATGCCAGCAGCCGCTTGCACTGGGCGCCGATCTGGTGATGCACTCCAGCACCAAATATTTTGGCGGGCACAGCGATTTGATGGGCGGCGCAT
Organism: Mucilaginibacter sp.; assembly: GCA_035568395.1. Classification (GTDB taxonomy): domain Bacteria; phylum Bacteroidota; class Bacteroidia; order Sphingobacteriales; family Sphingobacteriaceae; genus Mucilaginibacter. The sequence continues at coordinate 1,034,270 of DATMOF010000002.1, forward strand.
TGATAACAAAAGAAAAAAGCGACTGGTGGCAAAAGATCCGCCAGGTGCAGGAAATGGGCGGTGCAATACCTTCGCCAATGGATTGCTATATGCTCGTGCGGAGTATAAAAACACTGCCCTACCGCATGCGCGGGCATATTCACAACGCGCAGCTACTGGTTGAATTTTTGGAAAAACATCCGAAAATTGACAGCGTAATGTACCCGGGGCTACCCTCTCATCCCCAACACGAAATAGCTAAAAGCCAGATGCTCAGTTTCGGCGGCATGCTTTCATTTTGTATAAAGGGTGGTGAGACCGAGGCAAAACGGGTTATAAATGGCTTCAAACTATTTACCCAGGCAACCAGCCTTGGGGGTGTTGAAAGTTTGATCGAGCACCGTGCTTCCGTCGAAGGTCCCGACACCAAAACACCGTTTAACCTGCTTCGTGTCTCCGTCGGCCTTGAGCATATCGATGATCTGGTTGCGGACCTGACGCAGGCCCTGGGTTAGTGATTAAAGGTTGGAGATTAGAGGTTAGAAAGAATCCTATACAGGTTCTTTTTTGTGCTAAAACTAATCTCCAATCTCTAACCTCTCTAACTGTACTTCATCGCCTCCTTACCCAATCCCCTTCTCAAAATACCGATCTGGCCGATGGTATAGGCTTGGTGGTGGTTAATAAATGCCCATGCCCCTGCTACCGTTTTAAAGAAAGGGAGTGGAAATTCAATCGGACTATTTAGTGCCTCTTCAGTTACGTTTTCGAGACCGGCACGTATTGCAGGTGTTATTTCATTCCATTTATTTTTGATCATTTCGAGGGTAGGCAGTTCGCTTTTGGGAGCATTCCGGTCTTCCTCTGTCTGGCCCGGGCCCGCTGAAAAATGATCAACCCAGGGAATAGTTACGGCGGCACCGCCGGTACGGGCTAAACTTCTTTGCGCCCAAAGTAAATGTCCGGCCAGCCATTTAACATTGTTCATGGGATCGGCTACCCGTTTGTTGGACTCCGCGTCGGTGATATCGGCTATCACATTGTTAAACAATACATTGTGAAGATCATACTGTGCTAATAATACTGTTTTTACTGACATGTTTTTTTAAATTGATTTATACAAACGTATGGTTAAATAGTGGTACACGTTAGGGCTAATTACGCCAATGTAACGGGCGGTTCGCGACAGTTAAAGGCGGAAGGTAAAGGGTTAAAGGCGAAGGAGCAAATTAAAAGAAGTAAAGCCTTTCACCCTTCGCCTTTCAGCTTTTACCTAAAAAATAAAATTTAATTTGGAAAGTTCCTTTACAACCCCTTATCTTTGAAACAAAATTTGGTAGCGATACTAATTGATCATTACCTCGCAAAAGGTTTTGATTTATAAAGAAGCGGCGAGAGATCAGGCTCAATGACCCGCTGGCAACCCTCCTAAGTTGGAGAAGGTGCCAATTCCTGTCCCGGCAAATAACCCCGGGGAATATAAATTAACAACCATGAAAAGTCTGATTTACAACATCCTGAAAAACATTTTTAAAGCCCGTAAAAGCGCAACACCTGCTTATTGCTATAGCTACACTCAAAGCTATATGCGCCGCTGTTGCTGATGCTTTAACACGTATTATTTTTTTCTTCCCGAAAAATACTCGTGTACTCACAAAGGAGTTATATCCTGATATGCAGGTCTTTTAAAAAATTCAACAAGAATATCCCGAATAAAACAACATGAATACCAACATATATAAATATAAAAAGCCATTTAAGCTCGAATCCGGCAAACAACTGCGCGAATTGGAAATAGGCTATCACACCTACGGTACCCTGAACAAAAACCGGGATAACGTAGTATGGGTATGCCACGCCCTTACCGCAAATTCAGATGTTTTCGATTGGTGGAAGGGCTTATTTGGCGCTAACAATTACTTTAATCCTGATGATCATTTCATCGTTTGCGCAAACATACTCGGATCTGCCTATGGCAGCAGTAGTCCTTTGAGTACAAACCCGGTAACCGGGCAGCCATATTATTTATCATTCCCGCAAATTACAGTGCGGGATATGGTAAAAGCGCATCAATTGCTTGCTGACCATCTGCAAATTCAAAATATTGAAATATTGCTGGGCGGCTCCCTGGGTGGGCAGCAGGCTATTGAGTGGGGAATCATGGAGCCCGAACGTATTAAAAACCTCATACTGATTGCTACCAACGCCCGCCATTCACCGTGGGGTGTCGCCTTTAATGAATCACAGCGTTTAGCCATTACTGCCGACCGGACCTTTTATGCCAATACACCCGACGGCGGCAAAAAGGGCCTAAAGGCTGCGCGGAGCATTGCACTGCTCTCCTACCGCGGTTATAAAACGTATTCCATTACGCAGCAGGAAGAAAAGGACAATATTGTTGATGATTTTCGTGCGTCATCTTACCAAAACTACCAGGGCGAAAAACTGGTCAACCGGTTTAACGCCTATAGTTACTGGTATTTGTCAAAAACCATGGATTCACACAATGTAGGACGAGGCAGGCACGGCATTGAAAAGGCGTTGAGCCTGATCAGGGCGCGAACCCTGGTAATCGGGATAAAATCAGATGTGCTATTCCCCATCGAAGAGCAGCAATACCTGTTCAGGCATATACCCAAATCAGCTTTCGCCGAACTGGACACATTTTATGGCCACGATGGCTTTTTAATAGAAACACAAGCGTTAACAAATATTATTACATCTTTTTTTAAGACGGATGTAAAAGGAAAAATTATTGAATTACAACGAACCGCATAATGAGTAAAAAATTAAATATTGGCCTTTTTGGCTTTGGCGTTGTTGGCCAGGGCCTGTATGATATCATCAAAACAAAACATCTTAACCTCGAGATCATTAAGATCGCTATAAAATATCCGCATAAAGAACGTTCGCTGCCTGCGCATTTATTTACAACTGACAGAGATGAGTTGCTGAACAATCCGGAGATCAATACCATAGTTGAGCTGATCAATGATACCGATGCAGCATTTGAGATTGTGTCTAGGGCACTTAGTTCGGGCAAGAATGTCGTGTCGTCCAGCAAAAAAATGATCGCGCTTCATTTAAACGAATTAATTGAATTGCAGCATAAACATGGCACCTCATTATTATATGAAGGCGCGGTTTGTGGTAGTATACCGATCATCCGCAACCTGGAAGAATACTACGATAACGAATTGTTGCATTCCATAAGCGGCATTTTTAACGGGTCATCCAATTATATCCTGTCAAAGGGGTTTAATGAGAATATGGATTATGATACAGCCCTGCGCCAGGCGCAGGACCTTGGTTTTGCCGAAACCGACCCCACAAGTGATGTAGGCGGCTTCGATGCCAAGTATAAACTGGTTATTGCCGCGGCCCATGCTTATGGCGTGGTCGTAAACCCGGACGATGTATTTAATTTAGGGATACAAAACCTGGCAGCCAGCGACCTGCAATACGCACGCGAGAAAAATTTAAAGATCAAGCTGGTCCCTGTCGCCAAAGAGCTTGACGACCGCCACGTGGCCTTATTCGTGCTGCCGAAGTTTGTAAACGAAAACGAGTTTTTATACAACGTTGAATATGAATACAACGGCGTAATTGTACAGGCTGCGTTTGCCGATCAGCAATTCTTCTTCGGTAAGGGCGCCGGCGGCCACCCAACAGGATCAGCCGTATTATCCGACATCGCCGCGTTGAGGTACGATTATCAATACGAATACAAAAAAGCCAAAGAATCCAAAGGGCTAAATTTTACCAATAATATTGAACTTAACGTTTACCTGCGGTACGAGAATGAAAGTTTGGTTACCGCTTTAAACTTCGTACATATCCACGAGCGGTATTATTCGGGCAGCTATAAGTTTGTGATCGGAAAAATCAACCTTCAAAATCTTGTTGAAAACCAACAGCTTATCGCCAATAATAACGCTTTTGTTGCTTTCGCCGACCAGCTTGCGGGAGTAACACTGGCTGCGGAAGTGAAACAAGCAGCCGAAGCTTTTTGATGTTATTTCTTTAATTGTTTTTTAGTTTTTTAAAACGGCCCTGCAAAGGGCCTTTTTAGTTTTATTTTACCACGATACCTTTTTCGGGCGGTTTACTATCTTTGCGGTTTAAGCCAATCACTATTGAAGTCGAAACTCGCCAGGCTGGTAACCAACAAACCCTTTGTATTAGCGCTGTACTTTGGCCTGAGTTTGTTTGCTGTTGTAAAAAGCGTTATCGTGAATCATATTCATAACAATTACTTTGTTTACAAGTACGGATTCATCAATGTAATACACCAGCACACCACATTTGGTCCCCAGCCCGGGCATTTTAACGACCTGTATCACTACGGCCCTGTGTTTGCCCTGATGATGGCCCCTTTTGCTTTATTACCCGACGGCTTGGGTGTTATCCTCTGGGTGATGTTTAACGCCTGGGTTTTATATTTAGCCATAAAGGCGTTACCCGTAAAAGAGGATCATTACCTGATTATTTTATTGATATGCGCTCACGAGCTTATGACCTCGTCATCCAATGTCGAGATTAACCCATTAATCGGCGGCCTAATCATTCTGAGCTTTGTATTTATCCGCGACAAGAGAGATTTCTGGGCAGCCCTGATGATCGTGTTAGGAACTTTTATAAAATTGTACGGCATTGTGGGTTTGGCTTTCTTCTTCCTTTCGAAAGATAAGCTGAAATTTATCGGTGGCCTGGCGTTTTGGTCAGTAGTATTGTTTGTATTGCCGATGGCGATTTCTTCGCCGTCTTATATCTTACAAACTTACCACGATTGGTATGGCGACCTCGTCGCCAAAAATCTGAATAACATAGGCCACAGCTTGCAGGATATTTCTGTCATGGGGCTGATCAGGAACATTTTTAGCTATCCTCAACTGTCAAATATAACGGTGATCATTCCGGGCATTTTATTGTTTGGGCTCTGGTATTTACGGGTCAAATGTTATGATGTGCTTTCGTATCAATTACTGCTATTGGCCTCAACGCTGATCTTTGTGATCATTTTCAGCAGTTCGTCCGAATCGCCAACATACATCATTGCTTTTGCAGGCGTCGCTATTTGGTTTATGAATCTTGACAGGCCGGTTAGCTCGTTTGAGATATTTTTATTTGTATTCGCACTTTTAATAACCAGCCTCTCGCCATCCGATCTTTTCCCGCGGTACGTAAAAATGCATTATGTGGTACCTTATAAATTAAAAGCCCTTCCCTGCCTGCTGATATGGCTGAAGATCATTTACGAAATGTTAACCAGGCGATTTGAAGATGATAAGTTAATGGGAAAGCGGCGAATTAACACACGTCAACAATGACAAATCTAAACAACCGGTTTATATTTCCCTCGCTGAATCCCAATTCTCCAGATAGTCAGCTACCTTCTTGACAAATGTCCCGCCTAAAGATCCATCCACCACACGATGATCATACGATAACGACAAAAACATCATGTGCCGGATACCTATATAATCTCCCTGCGGGGTTTCAATCACAGCCGGCTTTTTCCTGATCGCGCCCACGGCTAAAATGGCCACTTGCGGCTGATTGATGATAGGCGTTCCCATTACATTACCGAATGAGCCAACATTAGTTATGGTAAAAGTACCTCCCTGCACATCGTCGGGCTTGAGGGTATTGTTCCTGGCCCTATTTGCCAGGTCGTTCACCGCCTTTGTTATGCCAACAAGGTTTAATTGATCTGCCTTTTTTATTACCGGAACGATAAGGTTACCGCTTGGCAGGGCGGTTGCCATGCTGATATTGATATCTTTCTTTTTAATGATCTGGGTGCCATTAACCGAAATATTGATCATCGGCAAATCCTTTATCGCTCTTACAACAGCCTCTATAAAAATGGGGGTAAAAGTTATTTTTTCGCCTTCGCGTTTTTCAAAACTGTTTTTAATTTTCTCGCGCCATACAACCAGGTTGGTTACATCGGCCTCAACAAACGAGGTGACATGGGCCGAGGTTTGTTTGCTCATAACCATGTGGTCGGCAATCAGCCGGCGCATCCTGTCCATTTCAATGATCTCATCCCCGCCCGAAACAGATTTAACTTCGGCCTTTGGACTATCCACAAATGGCTCGCTCACAGGCGCAGGCTCTGGTTTTGCTGTTATCGGTGCATTATTCTGAGGCGATGGGACTTGCTGCCCTTTGTTTTGAATATAGTTTAATAAATCATCTTTTGTTAAACGCCCTTCTGCCCCTCTTCCTTGTATCTGATCCAATTCGGCATTGCTGATACCTTCCTGTGCAGCAATATTTTTTACCAACGGCGAATAAAATCGCTGCGGAGCTCTGTCTGCCGATACCGGCGCACTTTTCTGTTCAAGCACATCGATAAAAGGTACCCGTTCGTTTTGCTCGCTAATCGGTTCGTGGGCGTTGTTCTGTTCCGTTGAAAAAACGGTCCTGGCTTTAGTGTTATCTTGTTGTTTTATTTCCTCGGCCTCGCCGGTTTCAATGATCGCAATAACCGCCCCAACCTGGGCTACATCGTTATCTTTGAAAAGTTGCTCAACCAATTTTCCCGACACAGGCGACGGAACTTCCGAATCAACCTTATCGGTGGCAATTTCCATTACTGTATCGTCAACCTCAACATGATCTCCCGGTTTTTTTGTCCATTTGATTATAGTTGCTTCAGCAACGCTTTCCCCCATTTTTGGCAGCAAAAGTTTATATTGGGCCATAAGTAATTTTATAATTGACGGTCAAAATTACCCATTTTGTTGTCATTTCTCTTGTTCATGCAGTAAATTATTTAACAACCCCAGGGCGGCAGTTGCGCTTCTTTCAATGTTTTGCTGCCGCTTACTGCCAAACGTAAATTTCCTGACCACCAATTTTTGTTGTGATGCCATGGCGATCCAAACTGTCCCCACGGGTTTTTCAGTTGTTCCGCCATCCGGGCCGGCAATGCCTGTTACGGCAATGGCATAGTCTGATTTGAACCTGGACAAGGCGCCCTGCACCATCTCTGTGGCCGTTTCTTCGCTTACGGCGCCATAGGTTAAAAGGGTATCCGGCTTTACGCCTAAAATACTTTCCTTCAGTTCGTATGAATAAGAAATCGCCCCGCCAAAAAACACTTTCGACGCCCCCGGATGTTGCGTAAAATGCTGGGATATATACCCGCCTGTACAGCTTTCAGCAACCGATAGTGTCAAACCCCTTGCCGCCATAAAATTGAGTATGGCTTTTTCAATGGGTATATCTTCTTCGGCGGCCACCACATTGTCAATCCGCTCAACGATCTTTGCCGCAAATTCATTTAGTTTATCCGATAACAGTTCCTTATCATCACCATACCCGCTCAATCTTAACCTAACCTGGCCCGGCTTTGGTAAATAAGCCAGTTTGATAAACGGGGGGAGCGAATCTTCAATATCAGCGATGCGCTCAGCCAGGAACGACTCCCCCTCGCCAACTGTTAAAATGGTTTTATGGATAATAAACGGAAGCTTTAATGTTGATTTTAGTTTCGGCAAAACATCTTCCTCCATCATGTATATCATCTCGTGCGGGACGCCGGGCATCGAAATGTATATTTTCCCGTCAACGTTAAACCACATACCCGGCGCGGTGCCGTTTTTATTCAGAATAACTTCGCAATTCTCCGGCACCTGTGCCTGCAGGCGGTTTACTTCGAGCAGCGGTCGATTATATTTTGCAAAAATGTTTACTACGTTAGTCAATGCATCTTTACTTTCAATCAAACCGACGCCAAAGTAATCGGCGATTGTTTTCTTGGTAATATCATCCTTTGTAGGGCCAAGGCCCCCGGTAATTAAAATAATATCCGCCCTTTTGCTTGCTTCTGCCAACGCAGTTAAAATATGCTGCCGGTCGTCGGACACCGACGAGATTTGCTTTACGCGGATGCCAATATTATTCAACTCACGGGCCATCCATGCTGAGTTGGTATCAACAATTTGCCCGATAAGTATTTCATCCCCGATAGTGATTATTTCCGCAAACATCTTATTGAAATGACTGGTTACTGGTGTAATCGCTTCTTTTACTCAGTTTCAGATCCTGTAAAACAGTCGCTTTTACTTTTAGCGTGACATTATATGACTTATACAAACCGAATGGCACCCATTGAAAATTCAGGTCCCAGCAATGCAAGTCGCGGTAAATACCAAATGAAGTTACTGCCAGTCGTCCTGCCCGAATGTCATAGTTGGTATTATATTGGATTTTCCACCATTTAGTAATGGAAACATCGCCGCTAAGCATGATGGTATGAGTAACATTGGAATTAATGATGTTATTATTATAGCTGAAACTATAATTGAACGACAGGTTCCAGGGAACGTTAAAATCTATGTAAGCACTCGGATCGCTGTTTATTAACGCGAGGCGCTGTGCCTGCTGCGGGTCAATTGTTTGCAGGGTGCTGCCTGGCTGAACAGGCTGATGAGGACTAAAACTTGTGGAATTTAAACTGCCGCTCATCGAAAAACTAAACGAGGTGAGCCGTGGAAGTTTACCGTCCTGTAGCGTATAGCGGTTTATTTCGCGGGTAAAGTGCTGTATTTGTCCGTTTTGAATAGAATCGAGCACCTGGGTTACGTACGGATTAAACGAGCCAAAGAAAGTAAGATTTACTTTTTGATTCAGAATGCCCGTATGCCCGGAAAACGAGATCGGGCTTAGCCTGAGCGAATCCTGCGCGAAATTGTAAAAGGTCGAAATGGATAAGCCCTGTAACAGGTCAATGTGTCGCGGCTTACCCGACGTATCAGTGGCTTTAGGCTTTAATTTTGCCTGAATGATATTGTCGAGGTTAAATCCTACACCCGCCTGCTTTCCCGGAGAGGGGAACCCATCCTGGAAAATGGAATAATTGAAGCTTGAATATGGGTATGGAATGGTCGCATTACTTACAGCCGTTTTATAATATCCATAGCTGGGATTTGAGAAGTCGGGATTGTAGTTGAAACTTATTGTTGGTGTCATCACGTGCCTGATGGCTTGTAAATTACCCTTCTTAAAAAGTATGGTGCTATATATCTTTGTAGAGAGTCCTGTACTCAAGTTATATGAATCAGCGCGCTTAAATCCGTTTAATGTATCTGTGATCATCGAGTCGAGGCCGCTTATGCTTCCCCTGGCAAAACGTTTCTGAATAGATTTCAAATACCAGTGTTCAGTATAATTAACACTTGAGCTAAACTGAAAATATTTAAGCACGTTTAAACTTAAACTAACGGGTACCTGGTGAACAATGGTGGTTTGCAAGCGTTTTACCAGGGTATTGGCTTTAAATAGCTCAGATTCGGGTATTGCGTTAACCGAGTTGGCAGCCTGTAAACTGTAACTTACAGTGATTTTTTGATACCATTTTTGTTCTCCCACCCGGTCTTTTGAATCAAACGGACTGATAGAAGCCATGGTAAAACTAAGTGTAGGCAACTGTAGTGTCACTGTTTTATTCGTCAGGTCCTGGCTGTGCGAAAGGCCCACGCTTAAATTAAACGGCGTTCCCGCCCAGGTTTTACTATAGTTTATAGACGACCTTAAATTATTCTGCGTAAGCGCCTGCAGGTTATAGTTATTTTGGGCGGGGCTATTCTGATAAAAGGTTGATGTACCGGCATTAACTGATGCACTAAAAGTGCTTCCCGGGTTCGCATTAGGGTCTTGGGTGTGCGACCATGTAATGTTAAAGTCTTTCGTCGGCGGGTCGCCCTGCAATTTATAATTATGAGAGCCGTAGCTTAAAGATACCGTCCCGCCATATTTATATCGTTTTAAATAATGCATGGTGGTATTTAGCTCATATGCACCTTTAGAGTAAATCGACCCCATATTAGTCAGGTCCATATAATCATTGATACCTATATAATAACCAAAGTTTCGCAGGTAAAACCCAAGCCTTTGATCTTCCCCGAATGTAGGAATGATAACTCCTGAGGCGCGCTGATCTGGTTTTGGAAAAAAGCCAAAGGGAATTCCTATCGGGAGCGGGATGCCTTCTATTTCAAGATAAGCCGGGCCCGAAATAATGCGATTTTTTTCCCCGATCCCCCTGGTAATAACAATGCCAAAGTGTGTGTCGGGGTATGGCAGCGAGCACGTACTAAAAATAACATCCCGGTAGGCCACCTCGGTTTCATTTAGCTTTTTGACCTCGCCGCCCGAAATATAATTGCCGTCCTGTTCGGATGCGGGATTGAATATGTGACCTTTTTTTGATTTATAATCAAACAGCAGGGAATCGGACGCTACAGGTTTGTCTTTACCCTGTTTAGAGATCGGCCGGCCCAAATATCGCTTTGTTATGGGATCGATACTGCCTTTTGCAAATATCAGGTGGTTTTTTTGGTCGACCCTGATATAATCGGCATCCAGCTCAAAATCTTCATAGGTTACGCGTGCATTACCGTATAAATAGGTTATTTGATTCACCTGGTCATTGATCAGTGAGTCTTCGGCATGCGACGTCACAATAGAATTTAACCCGTTGGCGGTTTTTTTTACAGTGTCGTGTTTGACAACCGCAGTTTTTGTCGTCAAATTTGTAGTAGATTTTTTATCTTTAGGGAGTTTCCGGTTTTTGACGGTATCGCGCTTTATGACGGTATCTGCTGTATGCCCGAAACTATGATATTTGCTGTTGTTTGAAACAGCTATCGCCGATATTGAAATTATTGCTAAAAGAAAAAATAGGCTGATGAATTTCAAAATAGATTATGAATAGTATTTTTGCAGATATAATTAACAGCGTTCAAAAATAATGAAAAATAAGGCATTGAAAAGATTGATTTGTGGTTTATTGGTATTAGTGACTTCCCTGCCGTTTTTTTGCTTTGCATCCAGGTCCTCTTCAAATAAAGACACCATTACAAATAATGGTTATAAAATTAAAACCATTATTATTGATCCGGGGCATGGCGGCAATCATCCCGCCGGCGCACCGGGCACTTTTTCCCATGGTGCATCAGGCTCATATTCTCACGAGAGAAATGTAACGCTTGCCCTGGCATTTAAATTGCAAAAAGAATTAGAAAAAGAAATACCAAGCTTAAAAGTAGTACTAACACGTACTACAGAAGATGATGTTTCTCTTCAAAGGAGGGCGCAAATTGCCAATGAAAACAAGGGCGACCTTTTTATCTCGCTGCATTGTAATTCGCTGCCCAATAGGTATATCCGCGAAGTTGTTGGTCATAAGCACCACAAACCGGTTTACCGCACCGTTTCAGTACCTGACCACTCGGGCAGAGGGGTTTTAATGCTGGTTTATGGTTTTCACAGAAGCGGGGAAGAAGAGAATGCGATCAAACAAAATAAAATTGAAGGCGGTGACTCTGAACTGAATTCAGATCCAGATCCGAACGATCCGGCAACAATGATATTGATGAACGAGTATAAACGCAAATACCGCAAACAAAGCGTACACCTGGCCGAATTAATTGACAGTGAACTGGTTGAAACTGATGGCAGACATAATGAAGGCATCAGGGAACAGGGTGTACACGTGTTGTGTCACAGTGCTATGCCTGCTGTACTTGTTGAAACAGGTTATATTGATAACCCGGATGATGAAGCTTACTTGAATTCGGAAACCGGCCAAAATGAAATAGTAGCCTCGATAGTAAGGGCGCTCCAGAATTACAAAAACGAAGTTGAATCACCATCACCATGAATATGAGATTAGAAGCTATAGATTAGTTATGAAAGCGCAATTAGCTTTTACCTAACCTTCAATCTCAAACCTCTGATCTCTAACCTCCAACTATGAAAATATCAAACGAAACAAAAATAGGTGCATTAACGGCAGTTGCAATAACAATACTCATACTCGGATATAGCTTTTTAAGAGGCAACGATCTTTTTTCGGGTTCAAATAAGTTTTATGCTATTTATCACAGCGTCGACGGCCTGTCTGTATCAAAGCCTGTACTGGTGAACGGCTTCCCGATCGGACGGGTTTCTAAAATGAGCCTGCAGCCCGATGGCAGAACAATCGTTGAGCTAAAGGTAGATGACAAATACAAGATACCCTCAAACACACTGGCTAAACTGGTAAGCACCGATCTTTTGGGTGATAAGGCCATTGTATTCGACTACGGCAACAGTAATACCTTTGCAGAGGATAAGGATACACTGCATGCGAACATACAGGGCAGTTTGGCAGAAAGTCTGCAGCCGATACAAACAAAAGCCGAGAACCTGATCACAAAATTGGATTCATCCCTGGCTGCGATAAATAGAATATTGAACCCAAATTTTCAAAAGAATATTGACAGGAGCTTCTTAAGTATAGCTAACTCGCTCGAAACCCTTGAAGGTACAACTAAAAAAATTGATGCACTTGTAGCTACTCAAACGACACATATCAACGGGATATTATCGAATACTGAAGTGGTATCTTCCAACCTGAAAAAGAGTTCGGTACACTTAACAGGGATCGCCTCGAATTTCGAAAAAGTCAGCAACGATATTGCCTCAGCAAACATCAAACAAACGCTTGATAACGCCAACAAGGCAATGGCCGATCTGCAGGCGACTATCAATAAAATCAATAGCACTAAGGGAACCCTCGGCCTGCTGATAAATGATGATAAGATGTACAAAAATTTGAACGATGCATCAGCAAACCTGAATAACCTTTTTATTGACATCAAAGCACATCCAAAAAATTATGTAAGCTTCTCGGTATTCGGAGGGAAAAAGAAACAATAGTTTGCCGTTTTAGTGTGGTGTTAATTTCTTCACTGCAAACTGCCAAACTAATAACTGCCAACCGGGATTATTCTCCAATCACAAACGTTTTGCCCTCAATAGCTAATTCCGTTTCGGGAAAAACACTTCTTGCTTCATCCAGCAATTCATTTAAAGTTTTATACCTCGCTGAAAAATGGCCGATCAGCAATTTTTTGGTATTGGTTCTCAACGCGATCTGACCTGCCTGCAGTGCGGTTGTATGGTGGGTTTCTCTGGCCCGCTCAAGCATAATATTTAAAAATGTTGCCTCGTGGTAAAGCATCGTGGAATTACTGATCTGTTTGAAATACATCTCATTGTATAAGGTATCTGAGCAATACGAATAGGTTTTAGGTTCTTCGGAATCAATGGTAACTGTATCATTTTTGATAATGCTGCCGTCAGGAGCAACGTAATCCGCTCCTTTTTTTAGCGCGGTATAATATTCAACGGGAATATTTGCCCGCTCAAGTTTATCCTTTATAAGTTTTCTCAGTCGTTTTTTCTCTCTGAATAAAAACCCTGTACAGGCGATGCGGTGGTCGAGCGGAATGCTTTCAACAGTTACGTCCGGATTGTCCAGAATAACTTCTGCTTTTTCCGGGTTGGTGAAATTAAATTCGACCGCGTATTGTAAAGTTGTTTCGGAATAATTTAACTGCAGATCGATAATTTCTTTCAGCCGGGCCGGGCCGTAAATTTTCAGCGGTTTTTTGCGGCCATTTAGATGCAGTGACGAAAGCAAACCTACAAGGCCTAAATAATGGTCGCCATGGATATGGCTGATAAAAATATAATCGATACGGCTGGCTTTAATGTCAAAGCGGAGCATTTGCTGCTGCGTACCTTCCCCACAATCAACCAGATAAAGGCGGTCGTTAATATTGAGGACTTGTGCGGTGGGATTTCTGTTGAATATGGGAGTTGCAGAACTGCTGCCAAGTATTGTAACTTCAAATTTCATACTTGGTAAACACTAAGTTAGCTATTTTGCTTCCTTTTTCAGTTCTTTTTCAATCTCCTCCATAAAAATCAGGTCTATGGCTTCTTCAGGGCTTGGGACAACTGTTAGCACACTATCGAGCTGGGATATCGTGATCAAACGGGCAACAGCTTCATTTAATCCGCTGAGTATGAATGCGCCTGTCGCGTTTTTGCATAAACGGTGCCCAACCAATAAACTACTCAAACCGGAAGAGTCGGCGAACTTTACTTGTGAAAGATCTAAAACTATATTTCGCTGACCCTCAGTATTTATCAATATGAGTTCAGACTTCAGTTGCGGCGTAATTAATGAATTTAACTTTGATTCATTCAGCTTCAACAAAATATATTTTTCGTGTTTATCAATAGTAAACTTCATTGTTGTCCTAATTAAAAAGCTAATATAATTTATTTTATCTACAAATAAAAAATTACAACGCAGTAAGTGCAGAATTAATTGCTTTCTCCACCCGCTCCAATATATCCTGGTTTGCCGGCTTTATAAATTTTTCGCCAGTGATCTTTTCATAAAGCTCAATATACCTTTCCGAAATGGACTGTACAATTGCCTCCGTCATTTCCGGTACAACTTGTCCGTCTTTCCCCTGGAAATTATTCTCAATAAGCCATTTTCTTACAAACTCCTTTGACAGCTGCTTCTGCGGCTCGCCGTTTTCCTGGCGTTCCTTATAGCCATCACTATAAAAATACCTGGACGAATCCGGGGTATGTATCTCATCGATCAGGAAAATTTTCCCGTCGGCTTTGCCAAACTCATATTTGGTATCCACCAAAATCAGGCCATGTTGCGCCGCTATCTCGGTGCCACGTTTAAATAATGCCCTGGTATAATTTTCAAGGTGTCTATAATCTGCTTCTGAAACTATATTCTTTGCTAAAATTTGCTCACGCGATATATCTTCATCATGCCCTATAGGAGCTTTTGTGGTGGGTGTAATGATTGGCTTGGGCAATTTATCATTTTCTTTGAGTCCATCAGGCAGGCTCACGCCGCAAACCTGTCTTTTACCGGCACTGTATTCGCGCCAGGCATGGCCGGCCAGGTAACCCCTTATAACCATCTCTACTTTAAACGGCTCACAAATGCGGCCTATAGTTACGCTCGGGTCGGGCACGTTTATTACCCAGTTGGGCACAATGTCAGCTGTAGCCGCCAAAAACTTAGCCGCGATCTGGTTAAGCACCTGCCCCTTATAAGGTATCGCCTCCGGAAGTACCACATCAAAAGCCGATATCCGGTCGGTAACCACCATTACCAGGTATTTATTATTTATCGTATAAACATCCCTTACCTTACCCTTATAAAAGCTGGTTTGGCCGGGGAATGTGAAATGTGTTTCGTTTATTGCATTCATGGGTTTAGATTTGAGACTTGAGATTGAGATTTGAGACTTTTTTAAGTCTAGTTGAATCTCATATCTCATGTCTAACATCTCATATCTCTATTGTATATCTCCGTAAGCTGCTAAAATTTTGCGTACCAGTTTATGCCTTACAACGTCTTCTCCGCTCAGGTAGACTATTTCAATTCCTTTGATGTCGGTAAGTATACGCAATGCGGTGTGCAGGCCCGACTGCTGCTTTTTAGGCAGGTCGATTTGCGTCACGTCGCCGGTAACAATAAACTTAGCCGACGGCCCCATACGGGTCAGGAACATTTTCAATTGCATGTCCGTGGCGTTTTGCGCCTCGTCCAAAATAACAAAACAGTTATCCAGCGTACGGCCGCGCATAAAGGCGAGCGGTGCAATTTCAATGGTGCGGTTTTCGAGGTAGAATTTTAGCTTTTCGGCCGGTATCATATCGTCGAGCGCATCATATAAAGGGCGGAGATAAGGGTCGATCTTTTCCTTCAGGTCGCCTGGTAAAAAGCCCAGGTTCTCCCCCGCCTCAACTGCCGGCCGCGTTAGTATAATACGTTTGATCTCCTTGTTTTTCAGCGCCCGCACTGCCAGGGCAACGGCCGTGTACGTTTTACCTGTACCTGCCGGGCCTATCGCAAACAGTATATCGCTTTTATTGATGCAATCAACCATGCGCCGCTGATTAGCGGTACGCGCCTTTACCATTACGCCATTTGGTCCAAATACGATCACCTCGCCACTGGCGAATTTATCGCCCGACGGGTCGGCGGCAGGTGTGTCAGATGCTTTTGAACCTAATATCCGTTCAAGGTCGGTTATATTGAGATTCTCAAACTTCTCGACATGCTGCAGCAAATGGCTGAATTTCTCCTGGAAAATATTCAATTCATGGTCGTCACCCAATATCTTCACCTCATTTCCCCGGGCCACTATTTTAAGTTTTGGATACTGTTTTTTAATGATCTCGAAGTGATCATTATTAGGGCCCCACAACACCGCCGGGTTAATTTGCTCAATTGACAATTTTAGTTCGTTCAATATAAATTGATTTTTAGTAGCAGATTTTTATGAATTAAAAATTGAATATTTGTAGCACTTTAGATAGAATTGAGATGTGAGATTTGAGATAAGAGATATAAAACCAATCGTCTCAAATCTCACGTCTCATATCCACCATCTCACATCTAAAACACACGCACAAGATTAGTGATAAATATTTAAAATATTAATGGCAATTATAACTTTAACTACTGACCTGGGCGATAAAGATATTTATCAGGCCGCCCTTAAGGGTAGTATCTTAAAATTGCTGCCAGCAGTAAATATCGTCGACATTACCAACAGTGTTGCTGCTTATAATATCCAGCAGGCGGCGTTTATTTTAAAGAACAGTTATTGCTACTTTCCCGATTCAACGGTCCATTTAATCGGCATTGATACGGTTTATAATGCCAACACCCGTTACCTCGCCGTAAAATATAAAAACCATTATTTTGTAGGGGCCGACAATGGCATCTTCTCACTCATGTTTGATACCGAGCCGGAGGAAATTGTAGAGATCAACATCATGCAGGATTTGAAATTCCTGCATTTCCCGCTGGCCGATATATTTGTAAAAGCTGCCTGCCACCTGGCCCAGGGGGGTACACTTGAGGAAATAGGCCTTCCCGTCAGCAATATCGAAAACAAAATGAACCTGCAGCCGGTTATCGAAAAAAACCTGATAAAAGGCGCAGTGATCTATATTGACTCGTTTCAAAATGTAATTACAAATATCACCAAGGAACTTTTCAATAAAGTGCAGCAGGGACGGCGGTTTATGCTTTCGTTTAAACGGAACGAAACGATAAATCACCTGAGCTGGCATTACAATGAAGTGCCCGAGGGTGAGAAGCTTTGCCTGTTTGGCATAAGCGACCATTTGGAAATAGCGATAAACAAAGGGAACGCCAGCGGGTTATTAGGTTTAAACTTAGGCGACAGCGTTATTATCGATTTCCAGGAACAATGAAAAAACTTATTCTTCTTCTTAATTTCTTTTGCTTGATGCTTGGCTCCGCCATGGCACAAGCAAACACCGATTCGCTGGCCTACCAGCTTCAGCGGAAAAAGATTAATGGCATGCTGGCACAGCGTGCGCAAAAGTTTGGCATATATGACGAAAGCCTTCGTATGCATACCGGCATATTCGGCCTGCAAACCAAAAAGGATATCCGCCGGTCTAACGATATTTTAATGGATATTGTAAAAACAGACAATGCCATTTACAAAGAATTAAAGATACTGCTGGAGTACCGCACTTTTCAGCAAACCCTGGTCCAGACACATTCAAAAGAGGCGGAGCAAAGCAACGTCGGCTTTATGATGACCATCAATAAACTGCGTGAGCAAAACGACAGGCTTAAAGCCGACGCCGAAAAGCAGCAGGAGCACCAGCAAAGCATACTCCATACTTTTATCGTTATCGCGGTATTACTTTTTGCCGTAGTTTTGTTTCTTATCTTCCGGAACACCAGGCGACGGGCATCGCGATAAAGAATTACACATTAATAAAATGTTTAAGCTGCCCGATCGTCTTACACATTAACGATCCAAACTTATAAGGTATTAAATGGCAAGAGGGCGACTGAATAGCGGCAATGCAGCAGAAAAAGATTTACCAAAAGCAAAAATAAACGGCCAGAGCTTAAAGCAGGTTGTCCGGTTGCTTTCGTATGTTAAACCATACCGTGGCCGGTTTATCGCAGCCATGTTTTTTTTGTTTTTATCGAGCCTGGTGGGTTTGTCGTTCCCGCAGTTTTTGGGCGCGCTCATCGATGCGGCGCAAGGGAAACATAAATATTCATTTTTGCCGGCTACGTTAAATGGTATCGGCCTTATCGCCCTCATCGTTTTATTTGCGCAGGCATTTGTGTCGTTCTTTAGGGTGTTATGGTTTGTGCAAGTGGCCGAAAGATCGCTTGCCGATATCAGGCGCGATACCTATTTTAAGCTGATCACCCTGCCGATGAACTTCTTTTCTAATCGTCGCGTAGGCGAACTGAACAGCCGCATATCCGCCGACCTTTCGCAAATACAGGACGCGATAACCACTACCCTTGCCGAAATGATCAGGCAGCTTATATTATTGACAGGCGGTATAACCTTCCTGCTCATCGTATCGGCTAAACTTACGTTTACATTGTTAATCCTCATGCCGGTGCTCATCGTTATCGCCGTTGTGTTCGGGCGTTTTATCCGTAAACTTTCGCGGCAAGCGCAGGATAAACTGGCCGAATCAAATACCGTTGTAGAAGAAACTCTACAGGGCATCGCCAGCGTTAAAGCTTTTGTAAACGAGGCTTTTGAAGCCGGCCGATACGACAGGAACCTGCGCGACGTAGTTAAACTCGCCGTAAAGGGCGCTAAGTTCAGGGGGCTATTCGCCTCTTTCGTGGTTTTTTGCCTGTTCGGGGCTATTGTAGCTGTTATCTGGGATGGATCGATCATGGTAAGCCGCCACGAGTTAACAATTGGCCAACTCACCGAATTTGTCATATATGGCATATTTGTAGCCGCGTCCATGGGCAGTTTCCCCGAGCTATACGCCAATATGCAAAAAGCAGTCGGCGCCAGCGAACGGGTGCTTGAAATTTTAGATGAAGAAGGCGAGGACGTTTCTATCCGCGAAAGCGATAACATCATTAAACAAAAAATATCGGGCCACCTTTCTTTTTCGAACGTGGTTTTCGCCTACCCTTCCCGTCAGGAGCTCACCGTTTTAAATGAAATTTCATTTGACGCCGCCGCAGGCCAAAAGGTAGCGATAGTGGGCCCAAGCGGATCAGGGAAATCTACCATGGCTGCGTTGATCCTGCAGTTTTACCACCCGCAAAGCGGGGCCATATTATTTGACGGAAAGCCAGCCGCTGATTATGCACTTACCGATATACGTAACCAGGTGGCAATAGTACCGCAGGACGTGATGCTGTTTGGCGGGACGATACATGAAAACATCGCTTACGGTAAATTAAGCGCTTCTGACGACGAAATCATCCAGGCCGCGCGGCGTGCAAACGCCCACCAGTTTATCACATCATTCCCCGAAGCGTATGAAACCATAGTGGGCGAACGCGGCGTGAAACTATCAGGCGGTCAGCGTCAACGCATTGCCATAGCACGTGCCCTTTTAAAAAACCCATCCATATTGATATTAGACGAAGCCACATCCTCCCTCGACTCTGAATCTGAACGCCTCGTACAGGAAGCTCTCGAAGAACTGATGAAAAATCGTACCTCAATCATTATCGCACACCGGTTGTCCACCATACGCGAGGCCGATAAGATCATCGTGCTTGAAAAAGGTAAGATCATCGAATCAGGCAGCCACCAGGAACTGATGTCGAATGAGCAGGGACTGTACCGGTATTTGAGCGCTTTGCAGTTTGAGGTGGGTACTTAAATGAGTACTTAAATCAGCGTAATCTTATAACAATCGGTGTAATCCCACCAAGCAATCGGTGTAATCCAGCATGTAATCTCAACAAAAATCGGTGAAATCCAGCGCAAAACGCTACTTTTGCGCTTCAATGGAACACATTCGTAATTTTTGTATCATAGCCCATATCGACCACGGCAAAAGTACCCTCGCCGACCGGTTGCTCGAATATACCAACACCATAACCCAGCGAGAGTCACAGGCGCAATTGCTTGACGATATGGATTTGGAACGCGAACGGGGTATTACGATAAAAAGTCATGCCATACAGATGGATTATGAGCTTGACGGACAAAAATATATACTTAACCTGATCGATACACCCGGGCACGTCGATTTCTCTTACGAAGTTTCGCGGTCCATTGCCGCCTGCGAAGGCGCATTGCTTATTGTTGATGCCGCCCAGGGGATACAGGCACAAACCATTTCCAACTTGTACCTGGCGTTGGAAAACGACCTCGAAATTATTCCTATCCTTAATAAAATGGATCTTCCCGGCGCTATGCCCGAGGAGGTTAAAGACCAGATAGTTGAACTGATAGGCTGTAAACGTGAAGACATCATTGCGGCATCGGGTAAAACCGGTATGGGCGTGCACGATATATTACGTGCTATTGTTGAGCGCGTGCCCCACCCTGTCGGCGACCCAAAAGCGCCGTTGCAGGCCTTGATATTTGATTCGGTATTTAACTCGTTTCGTGGTATAGTAGCCTATTTTAAAGTAGTAAATGGCGAAATACGCAAAGGCGACAAAGTGAAATTCTTCGCTACTGAAAAGCAGTATAATGCAGATGAAGTAGGCACGTTAAAATTAAAACAATCGCCAAGGGATGTTATAAAAACCGGCGATGTGGGATATATCATTTCAGGTATTAAAGAAGCGCGCGAAGTTAAGGTTGGCGATACGATTACCCATGTCGACCGCCCGTGCGAAGCAGGCATACAAGGCTTTGAAGAAGTAAAACCAATGGTATTCGCGGGTATTTACCCGGTAGACACCGACGACTATGAAGAGCTGCGCGACTCGATGGGCAAGTTGCAGCTCAACGATGCTGCCCTTGTTTTCGAACCGGAATCATCTGCTGCCCTTGGTTTTGGTTTTCGCTGCGGATTTTTAGGCATGCTCCACATGGAGATCATCCAGGAGCGCCTTGAGCGCGAATTTGATATGACGGTTATTACGACCGTGCCGAACGTATCTTATATCGCTTACACCACCAAAGGCGATGCAGTGACGGTAAACAACCCTTCGGACTTGCCAGACCCAAGCCGGATAGATTATGTTGAGGAGCCGTATATCAAAGCCACTATTATTACCAAGTCGGAGTTTGTTGGGCCGGTGATGTCGCTGTGCATCCAAAAACGCGGTTTTATTAAAAACCAGTCGTATTTAACCTCCGACCGTGTCGAGCTGATATTTGAAATGCCAATGGGCGAGATCGTTTTTGACTTTTATGATAAGCTGAAGACCATATCAAAAGGGTATGCTTCATTTGATTATCACCAGATCGGTTACCGCCAATCGGACCTTGTAAGATTAGATATCCGCCTGAATGCCGAACCAGTGGATGCATTATCGTCACTGATCTTCCGGGGGAACTCTTATGATTTTGGAAAAAAGATCTGCGAAAAGCTAAGAGAGTTAATACCACGACAGCAATTTGAAATCATCATACAAGCCTCAATCGGCGCCAAGATCATTGCGCGCGAAACGGTAAAAGCTTTGCGAAAAGATGTTACGGCCAAATGTTACGGCGGGGATATATCCCGTAAGCGCAAGCTGCTGGAAAAACAGAAAAAAGGTAAAAAACGCATGCGCCAGGTGGGTAATGTGGAAATACCACAGTCGGCATTTATGGCTGTTTTAAAATTGGACTAACTTAGATTTGAGATTTGAGACATGAGATGTGAGATTTTTCTTTTCGTCTCACATCTCATGTCTCACGTCTCATATCTAAAGAAATGAAATTACTCGACGGAAAATACGTATCGGAAAAATTAAAAGGCGAAATAGCTGAAGGCGCCGCAAAGTTATTGGCGCAAACGGGCCGCAAACCGCACCTGGTGGCCGTATTGGTTGGCCACGACGGCGGCAGCGAAACTTATGTGGCCAGTAAAATAAAAAATTGCGAACAGGTCGGCTTTAAATCATCGCTGGTACGCTATGAGGATACTGTAAGTGAGGACGAATTATTGCAAAAGGTTGCCGAGCTTAACGCTGATGCGGATATCGACGGCATAATTGTCCAGTTACCATTACCCAAACACATCGATCCTGAAAAAGTAACTGAAAAAATAGATCACCGTAAGGACGTTGACGGCTTCCACCCGATCAACCTGGGCCGGATGCAAAGAAATTTGCCGTCGTTTATCCCGGCTACACCCTATGGCATTACCCTGATGCTAAAGGAATATGGCATTGAAACCGTTGGCAAGCATTGCGTAGTGGTTGGCCGCAGCAATATCGTGGGCTCGCCAATCAGCATTTTAATGGCACGCAATACTTACCCCGGTAACTGCACCGTTACCATTTGCCATAGCCGCACACCCAATATTAAGGAAATTACACTACAGGCCGATATCCTGATCGTTGCTATCGGCAAAAAGAATTTTATTACAGCCGATATGGTAAAGGAAGGCGTGGTTGTAGTCGACGTAGGTATGAACCGCGAAACCTCTACCCTTACAAAATCCGGCTTTAAGCTATATGGCGATGTTGACTTTGAAAACGTGGCCCCCAAATCATCATGGATAACGCCTGTACCCGGCGGCGTTGGTTTAATGACCATTATCGGGTTATTGAAGAATACGTTGTTGTCGGCAAATAAAGAGATTTATAGTTAGCTGTAAGGGTTTTGTTGTAAAGGTTGTAGGCGCTATAAATGTTGGAATGAGTTGGTGTTGTTAGGAATTGTTTTTGACCATTTACAACATTTCAACTGCCCTTGTCTGTAATTGTCGCAGCTGTCGCACTTTTTGTCGCAACCTGTCTTGTCCTGAAATAGGTTTACACAAAAAGTAAACAAATGGACGAAAAATTAGCAGCTCATATAATCAATGAGCATTTGACAAAAGGGACAAGTCATCGTAAATTAGCAAGGAAGTACGGCGTTGACCGTACTTATATTTACAGGATGCTTAAGAAAAATCAACACAAGCAGGAAAGCCAGGAGAGAGAACCGGAAAAGGCATATCCGGAACTAGGGGACGATATTAAACTTTTAAAGGAGGAGCTGCGCAAAGCCAGGTTAAAGATAGAACTGCAGGACCTGATGATAGATATAGCCAGTAAGGAGCTGGGAGTAGATATCAGAAAAAAGTCTGGTACCAGGCAGTCTTGATTAAAATGCAGAGCCAGTCCCGGGGCTTACGGGGGCTTTGCAGACTGCTTGGTTATACATCACAGGCTTATTATCAGCACCAATCATTTATTGAAAAGCGAACGATGCAGGAAGAACTGCTTTTGCAGCAGGTAGTTTATCACAGAAGACTACAACCGCGCCTTGGCGGGAGGAAGCTATTGATAATGATGCAGCCATTTATCGATACACATGACATTCGTGTAGGCAGGGATGTGTTTTATGAGCTGTTAAGGGTGAATGGGTTTTTGATCCGCAGGAAACGGAGTGGGGTTCGCACTACTTTTTCCAATCACCGGTTTAAAAAGTATGCCGACCTGGTAAAAGGTTATACAGTATCAAGGGCTAATGAATTATGGGTAAGTGATATTACCTATCTTCATCTATACGATGGTTTTGCTTACCTGAGCCTGGTAACGGATGCCTACAGCCGAAAAATCATGGGTTATTACGTAAGCAGGTATCTTACCTCCGAGGGTTGTATAAAGGCATTACAAATGGCATTGAATAACCGTTCAGGGCAAGCGCCGCTGATCCATCATTCAGACCGTGGGGTGCAGTACTGCTCATTAGAATATGTGAAACTACTGAATGACAACAAATGCACTATCAGCATGACGCAAAGCGGCGATCCAAGAGATAACGCAATAGCTGAACGTGTAAACGGCATATTAAAACAAGAATTACTTGCCAGGGTATACCCGGATTTTACCCAAGCAGTAGTGGCAGTAAAGAACGCCATAGACATTTACAATCAACTCAGGCCGCATAGCAGTGTTGATATGTTAACGCCTGAACAGGCCCACTTCAAAACCGGGCCAATACACCGAAGATGGAAAGGATATTTCAAGCAACAGGCAAGGGAGGTGTATATGGATGGCTAATTGTTGTTTAGGGAGCCTAGTATAACCAAAAGTGTAAAGCTATTACAGGATTAAAATAAAGTGTAAATTCACAACAGGATTATTAACAAAAAGTGTAAACTTTTTTTAGGACGACACAACCTGTCGCACTGTCGCAGTGCGACAGGCGGAAATTTTCAACCTCTGCAACATTTACAACCTTTCCCAACCGACAATCAGAAATCTATCTTCAAATTCATTACGGACGGATTTTTTATTACATCATCCATATTGGTTACCAGCGTAACCCTTTTCCTGTCGGCTGATACAATGGCTTTGGGATTGTTGACTTTCTTAACCGGCTTGGCAAAATTCAATACTACCTTATAGGGCATATCAATCAGCATCGCCTTGGCAACAGCGAAGGTAGATTGGGTTTTCTTTAAAAAACTATTGAATTTCCCCTTGTCGATAACCCTGTAAAATTTATGCGGCGTTATTTCATATGAGTAATAGTCTTCACCGGCCACTAGTTGCTGTGCGTCAAAATCGCGTGAGTTTTTGTTGTTTTTTGTGATAGCCTTTAACTGACTGTCCATTGAAATTTTAGACAGGTGTTTTAAATAATAGGCCAGATCTTTTGAATTTTTTGCGACGTGGTTAATGCTCACCTTCATCAGGCTCTTTTTAAGATCCATTTTTATAGAAAGATTGCTGCTTTTGGCCATATTGGCCTCGTCAAACGTCATACGTTGCTGGGTACTATCCGGAAGCGCGGTATAAAAATTAAGGGTAGTGTCCTTAACCATGCTGAATTGCGGGGTGTCCTTAACCGAATCGGCCATCAGGTTCATTAAAACCGACACTGCGTGGCTCATATCGAAAGCGTAAACCACGTTGCACGAGCCATCGGGTTTAAAATCATAGTGTTCTTCAATATCTACACACGAAGAGAAACAAAGCAGTACGAAAAACAGACCCAGGTAGTAAAGTTTTTTCATAAAGCAAATTTTAAGTAATAATAGCAAAAAAAGGTAAAAGGCGAAAGGTTTTTTTTATTATTAACTATTGGTTTGATTTCGATGTTTGCCTTTTACCCTTCGCCTTTATCCTTTCACCTTTTATATGTAAATTTGCGGCTTAATTATGGCACACCAGATTCCGGATGATGGCTCCCTGCTTCCTTTAATGGAAGAGTTTTACACAATACAAGGCGAAGGTTACCACACGGGCAAGGCGGCTTATTTTATACGGCTTGGCGGCTGCGACGTGGGTTGTCATTGGTGTGATGTCAAGGAAAGCTGGGATGCCGAACTGCACGCGCTTACCGCTGCGGACGCGATCGTTGAAAACGCATCCAAACACCCTTCAAAGGCAGTAGTGGTAACCGGCGGCGAGCCTTTGATCTATAACCTGGATTATTTGACCTCGGGACTTCAAAAGGCCGGTATCAAAACATTTATCGAAACTTCGGGTGCTTACCCACTATCAGGCCATTGGGACTGGATATGCTTATCGCCAAAAAAATTCAAAGCGCCCACTCTCCAGGTTGCCGCACATGCTAATGAACTGAAGGTGATCATATTCAATAAATCCGACTTTGCGTTCGCCGAGGAAAACGCAAAAAAGGTATCTGTCGATTGCAAGCTCTATTTACAACCCGAGTGGTCAAAATCGAAAGAGATGACGCCGCTTATAGTTGATTATGTAATGAATAATCCACAGTGGGAAATATCGCTGCAAACACACAAATACTTAAATATTCCTTAATATATTCGTAACTTCGGTTACAAAACCTATTATAAACACGAATGAGATCAGCGTTCTTCTCGCTTCTACTGGTTTTTTTGTCCGTTTTTGCATTCGCCCAAAGGCAGTATACCACAACAGATAGGGAAGCTATAAAATATTATGCTTTGGCCGCCCAAAGCCTGGATGACCACCTATATGAAATTGCCGTTGAACAGCTACAGAAGGCGATACAGGCTGATGATAAGTTTGTGGAAGCCCACATGCAACTGGGCGATATATTCCGGCAGATGCGGAAACATAAGCAGGCTGTTGAACAGTTTCGAAAAGTTATTCTATTAAGTCCCGACTTTAGCAGTGCGGTTTACATTAAACTCGGAGATGAAGAGATCAGCGACGCACAATATGCCGAGGCCCAATTGCACCTTGAAAAG
The DNA here is from genome assembly GCA_035568395.1 of Mucilaginibacter sp. Taxonomy (GTDB): domain Bacteria; phylum Bacteroidota; class Bacteroidia; order Sphingobacteriales; family Sphingobacteriaceae; genus Mucilaginibacter. The sequence goes on from DATMOF010000002.1 coordinate 1,060,217, forward strand.
TACCTCAGTTACCCCAATATAACTCCCCAGGGTAATATGCACGCCAGGAAACTAATAGCCGACTGTAAATTCAGCATCCAGGCATTACAGCACCCTGTTCCTTTTAAACCGGTAAATATGGGGCCCGAAATCAATACGTCTGACGATGAATACCTCCCGGTTGCGACAGCCGATGAAAGCGAACTGATATTTACCCGTAAAATAGGCAATAATGAAGACTTTTATAAAAGTCTTAAAATCAACGGAAAATGGCAAAGAGCAACCTATTTAAGCGATCAAATAAACACACCCGAATACAACGAAGGTGCACAGTCCATATCGCAGGATGGCAAGTATTTATTTTTCACAGGCTGCAATCGTCCTGACGGGCTGGGCAGGTGCGATATTTACATTGCGCAAAAAAAGGGGGACGACTGGGGCAAGCCATTTGATTTAAGTCCGCCCATAAATACCGCAGGATGGGAATCACAGCCCTCAATAAGCGCCGACGGGCGGACGCTTTATTTTGTAAGTAACCGAAAGGGCGGTTACGGCGGCTATGACATCTGGAAATCAACGATAACGTCAAACGGCTGGGGCGAGCCTGAAAACCTCGGGCCCAATATCAATACTTCATTTGACGAGCAGTCGCCATTTATTCACCCGGACGACAGCACATTGTACTTTAGCTCAAACGGCTGGCCAGGTATGGGCGGCAAGGATTTATTTGTAAGCCGCCTGGGTAAAGATGGCAAGTGGCAAAAGCCGGAAAATATGGGTTACCCAATCAATTCAAGCGGAGATGAAAACGGCTTGTCTGTTACTGCAAACGGAGCATTTGCTTTCTTTTCGTCAAATAATTTAAACGGTTATGGCGGATATGATGTTTATACATTTGAACTGCCCCGTAGCATGCGGCCGCACATGGTTACCTATGTAAAAGGAAAAGTACTTGATGTTAAAACGAAAGTGCCGTTAGAAGCGGCCGTTGAGATCATGGACCTCCAAAAAAACCAACCCGTTTACCAGGATTACAGCGACCCGGTACAGGGGAATTTTTTGGCGACGCTTACTTCCGGAAAAAATTATGGCTTGAATATTTCAAAAAGCGGGTATCTTTTTTATTCCGAGAATTTTTCGCTTATCGGACACGAGACCAAGAATCCGTTTGTTATTTCAGTTCTGTTGCAGCCTATCGAGATCGGGAACAAAGTGGTGCTGAACAATATATTCTTTGATACCAATAAATTCGACCTGAAGCCCGAGTCAATTGCCGAGCTACAAAAACTGGTGGAATTTTTAACGGCAAACCCCACGGTGCATATTGAAATATCCGGGCATACGGATAATGTGGGCAACGACCAATTAAATCAAACTCTTTCGGAAAACCGGGCAAAGGCAGTATACGAGTACTTAATTGCAAGCCAGGTAACCCCGGCACGCCTTGTTTTTAAAGGCTACGGAAAAACTCAGCCTATCGCACCAAACACCTCCGAAGAGGGCCGTAAAAAGAACCGCCGTACTGAATTTATGATCATAGCTAAGTAGAAGGTGAGAAGGCAAAGGGCGAAAGGTTGAACCTATCACCGTAAGAACACCCCTTTAACCTTTACTTTTAACCTAATTAATTTAACATTTAACTCAATTTAAAATGAAAGCCGTAACTCTTAGTTTCCTTACCCTTGCTTTATTTTCCTGCAGCGCCGCTTACAAAACCATGAACGCCGGTAAACCATGGCAAAATAAACTACAACAAATACCGGGACGGGTTGAGTGCGAATATTATAATGCAGGCGGCGAGGGTATCGCTTACCACGATTCAGATAGTGTTAATAACGGAAGCGGAAAGCTTAACCCGGCAAACGGGAGTTATCTGAATGAATTTCGCATGCACGAAGGGGTTGATATTTCATATACAAAGGCGCACGATATAGATAATAACCCGTATAATAAAGTACCCAGGGATATGGATAAATTATATGTGGGATGGACACATCCAGGCGAATGGATCAAGTATACCGTAAGGGTTCATGAAACGCGTCCTTATGTGGTTGGCTTAATGTACACCGCCAATGGTGATGGCGTGATCTCGCTTGATATTGATGGAAAAAACATATCGGGTCCGCTTGCTGTAACCTCAACGCACGATAACCGCGACGCTGTTCAATGGCGGCAATGGCATCATTGGAATAAATCAGACCTGGGATCAGTCAAGCTAAAAAAGGGTGTCCATATCCTTACCCTGCATGTGGTATCCAATGGAAATATGAATTTCGATTACCTGGAGTTCAAATAAAAAAGGACAGGTACATTTGCACCTATCCTTTTATTTATCGCTTTTCACTTTCGACTTTATGCCTTCAGCTTAATTACCCATTTCAGATAAAAACTTTATCCGCATAAGCTGTACTTCCTCGCGGGTATAATCGTCATTGCCCAATTCAACCAATGCGTCATCTATTGAGTCGATCTCAGCATTGCGGAAATAATCGAACACTTCTTCCTGCTTATCCTCGTCAATAACCTCATCAATGTAGTAGTTGAGATTGAGTTTAGTACCCGAATTAACTATGGTCTCAACTTCCTTCAATATCTCTTCGTATGATAAGCCCTTTGAGGCAGCGATATCATCCAGGTTTAAATGACGGTCGATATTTTGGATGATGAACACTTTTAACGCCGATTTATTCGCCGCGCTTTTGATCACCATATCAATGGGACGGTCAATTTCGTTATCCTCCACGTATTTCTGGATCAGGTCGGTAAACGGTTTGCCAAATTTAAGCGCCTTACCCGCGCCTACTCCCGATATCTGCTTAAGCTCGTCCGTATTGATCGGGTAATGCGTACACATCTCTTCAAGAGAGGGGTCCTGGAATATAACAAACGGCGGTAAACCTTTTTGTTTGGCCAGTTTCTTACGCAGGTCCTTAAGCATCTGCAATAACTCTGTATCAAGGGCGCCGCCGCTTTGCTTAGGGCCATCTTCTGAATCGTCGTCGTCTGCAGCTTCGATGGGCCGGTTCAAAATAAACCGGATATTATATGGGTTATCAATAAAGGCGTTACCTGTTTTGGTTAACCGTAATAAACCGTACTGATCAATATCCTTTGATAGGAAATTATTCAACAGCGCTTGCCTGAGCAACGAATTCCACAGGTTGCGGCCATCTTCCTTACCCGAGCCATAATAATCAAGCAGGTCATGCTCATAGTTCTTTATTTGGGCTGTCTCCTCTCCCATCAGGATGCTGATGATATGATGATCATCAAATTTTTCACCGATCTGTTTGATAAGGCTCAATGCTTTATGAAGCTGCAACTCGCCATCAAAATGCTCTTTGTGGGTGCTGCAATTGTCGCACATGTTATTACAACCGGCTTCATTGAAGTTCTCACCAAAATAATGAAGGAGTTGTTTTCGCCTGCATACAGATGATTCCGCATAGTCGATCACCTCTTTCAATATCTGGGTACCTATCTCCCTTTCGGAAACAGGCTTATCCTTCATAAACTTTTGCAGCTTATCAATATCTTTTTCCGAATAAAATGCCACGCACACACCTTCGCCGCCGTCGCGTCCGGAGCGCCCGGTTTCCTGGTAATAGCCTTCCATGCTCTTTGGTACGTCGTGGTGGATCACATACCTTACATCGGGCTTATCGATACCCATACCGAAGGCTATGGTGGCAACAATGACGTCTACATCCTCCATCAAAAATTTATCCTGTGTATCGGTCCGCACTTTCGGGTCTAACCCGGCGTGATAAGGCAATGCCTTGATCCCATTAAGGTTAAGCGCCTCAGCAACCTCCTCAACTTTTTTACGGCTAAGACAATAAATGATCCCCGACTTGCCCTGGTTCTGCTTAACAAACTTTACGATCTCTTTGATCACATTCCGTTTGGCGCGCACTTCGTAAAAAAGGTTTGAACGATTGAACGACGACTTAAAGATCGTGGCGTTGTTCATTTGCAGGTTTTTCTGGATATCCTGCTGCACTTTTGGTGTTGCCGTAGCTGTTAAAGCGATAATAGGAATGCCGTCGCCGATATTGCTGATCACCTGCCTGATCTTGCGGTATTCCGGGCGGAAGTCATGCCCCCACTCCGAAATACAATGCGCCTCGTCAACAGCAACAAACGATACTTCGTTGAGCCGCAAAAAGTCAACATTTTCCTGCTTGGTCAATGATTCGGGCGCTACGTATAACAATTTGGTTTTGCCGCCTAAAACATCTTCCTTTACTTTAGCTATTTCTGATTTTGTTAGTGATGAGTTTAAAAAATGTGCAATGCTATCTGATCCGCCGAATGCCCTTAATTGGTCGACCTGGTTTTTCATCAATGCGATCAATGGGGAAATTACGATCGCCGTGCCCTCGCTCATTAATGCCGGCAATTGGTAACACATAGACTTGCCGCCACCGGTGGGCATTATCACAAATGTGTCATTCCCTGCCAGGATATTTGTTATGATCGCTTCCTGCTCTCCCTTAAAATTATCAAACCCAAAAAAATTCTGGAGATTATCAAAAAGCGACTTCTTAGTTTCTATCATTATTTACGTATTCTTATTGAATTTAAAAGTTAAAGTAACAAATTTTTATCAATAAACGATGGATTTACTTTAAAATTTTATACAAAAATGATTATTCTATTAAAAACAATTTCGTTCTTTATTTATTTAATCAACGGTATAACCGGGTTTGAATTATTTAGTTTTATTTAATAATTAGTTCACAGATTTATGTACAATTTTACAGCGCTTATACCAAATTAAATTTTTAACCACCACATGAACAAAAATTACTACGCTATTATAATGGCTGGCGGTATCGGAAGCCGTTTTTGGCCCATCAGCCGGACATCTCATCCAAAACAATTTATCGATATACTGGGCACCGGGAAAACATTGATCCAAAATACTTATGATCGTTTTTTAAAAGTATGCCCTAAAGAAAATATTTATGTAGTTACCAACGAGATATACACCGACCTGGTAAAAAAGCAATTACCGGATATGCAGGATCAGCAAATCCTTACGGAGCCGGTAATGCGCAATACAGCGCCATGCGTAGCTTACGGTTGTTTTAAAATTGAAAGCCTTAACCCGGATGCCATTATCGTGGTCGCCCCTTCGGACCACCTGATACTTGATGAACCTGCATTTATCAGCACCATTGAAAAGTCGCTGGAAACCGCTTCTAAAAACGACTGCCTGATCACTTTGGGCATCAAGCCTTCAAGACCCGATACCGGTTACGGTTATATTCAATACACGGAGCAAAATTTGAATGGTGATTTTCATAAGGTTAAAACTTTTACCGAAAAACCCACGCTTGAAATAGCCAAAACATTTATTCAAAGCGGGGATTTTTTATGGAACGCTGGGATATTCGTTTGGTCGGCAAAAGCGATCGTAAAAGCATTCAACCAGTATTTGCCTGATATGCACGAGATTTTTGCTGAAGCGCGGGGCGTATACAATACCGATGCCGAAAAAAGCAGCATCAACAAATCCTATATGCAATGCACCAATATATCCATTGACTATGGCATAATGGAAAAGGCAAATAATGTATACGTTTTGCCTTCTGAGTTTGGCTGGTCGGACCTGGGTACCTGGGCATCGATTTATGATCTTGCCGAAAAAGATTATGTGGGCAATGCCGTTATCCCTTCTGAAAAAGTGATCATGTACGATTCATCTAACTGTATGGTCAACGTACCAAGCGAAAAGCTGGTGATATTACAGGGGCTGCATGATTTCATCGTAGTTGAATCAAACAACACCCTGCTCATTTGCCCCCGCGACCAGGAGCAAAACGTCAAAAAAGTAGTGGCAGATGTGAAATCCAAATTCGGATCGAAATACATTTAGTTGGAGAGATTAGAGGTTGGAGACTAGAGATTGGGGTATTTCAGTCCGTAAACCCGGAAGAGAAAGCTTATTGGTACATTATACCTATGTATTTACACCATTCATTTCTAATCTCTAATTTATTCTATATGCTTAATAATTTTAGCAGCATCGGCGTATTTAAGGCTGTATCATTTTGTGAAAGAGATACAGGTGATACACTTGATACACTTGATACAGGTGATACACTTGATACACTTGATACAGGTGATACACTTGATACAGGTGATACAGTGTGATACACTGACAAAACATTGTCACTCTTTAAATATCGCCCTCGCATTGTTCAATCACGAAGTTATTATCGTCGAAACATAAGGCGTTATTTTAGACTAACCTCCAAACTCTAATCTCTAGTCTCTGATCTCTGCCTTACCGCTTCATAAATAATAACCCCGGTGGCTACCGAAACGTTCAGCGATTCAATTTCGCCGTACATGGGTATTTTGGCCAGGTGATCAGCAATACGTATCAGTTCGTTACGCACCCCGTCTTCCTCCGATCCCATAATAATGGCGGTCGGCGCAGTATAGTCGGGCGTGTAAATATCATCTGTAGTTTTCTCGGTGCAGCATACCAGTTGTAATCCCGACTCCTGCAGAAACTTTACCGTTTGTATAAAATTGTCATGGCGGCAAACGGGTATTTTATATAAAGCGCCGGCAGAGGTCTTTATTGCATCCGGGTTTATTTGTGCCGAACCCTTTGCGGGGATAACGATCGCGTGTACACCGGCACACTCCGCCGTACGGGCAATAGCGCCCATATTGCGCACATCCGTTATCGCATCCAGCACAAGTATCAACGGCACCTTACCGGTTTCAAACAACTGCGGGATGATGTCTTCAATTTTCTGATAAACGATAGGCGAAATGAATGCAACAGCGCCCTGGTGATTCTTTGGCGTCAGCCGGTTAAGCTTTTCGACCGGAACCTGCTGAGCAGTAATGCCGTATTCATTCAGTAGCGCCTTGAGCTCATTTAACAGGCCGCCGCCTATCCCTCTCTGCAGGTAAAGCGCTTCAATTTCTTTACCCGAACGAATGGCCTCAACAACTGCCCGTATGCCAAAAACCATTTGATTACTTTCACGGACCGGCCTCGAATTATAAGTCATTTTTTATGATTAATAAGAAGGCAAAAGTAGCCATATTAATTGATTTTGCACTTATTGAACCGAAGCGGCGTTTTGGTTTTTTGTAAATAATTAACATTTGAAATGTTTATGCACATACTATTAAACGACTGACGGTCAATAGCAATTTAAAAGTACTAACAATTTACTCACACCGGCTGTTAATTGCTGCCTCTGAAATTTCCACGTGTTTTAACGATTTATTTTATGTTTGATCGTCGAATGTTAGTTAACCGGAACATCTTTTGTATATTTTTGTTGTCCCATGATTTTTGAGAACGAAAACCCAAACCAAAAGCCGAATACCAACGAACGGAAAAGCAGGATAACCAACCCTACACCTTACAGTGGGCTGGGCAAACTTCCACCGCAGGCAACAGACCTGGAGGAGGCCGTTTTAGGTGCGTTGATGCTCGAGAAGGATGCCTTATCTTCGGTAATTGACATCTTAAAACCGGAGGTTTTCTATAAAGACAATCATCAAAAAATATTTCAGGCCATCCGGCAGCTGTTTGAAAAATCATCGCCGGTTGATATACTTACCGTAACCGCACAGCTACGCCAGCAGGGTGAGCTCGAAATGATCGGCGGTGCTTATTATATCACCGAATTGACCAACCGCGTGGCTTCTGCTGCCAACATTGAATTCCACTCACGGATCATCATACAAAAATTCATTCAGCGTGAATTGATCCGGATATCAACGGATGTAATACAGAGCGCTTACGAAGATACTACAGACGTGCTCGACCTGCTCGACCGGGCCGAAAAAAACCTTTTTGAAATCGCGCAAAACAACCTCCGTCGCGATTCGCGTAAGATGGACGATCTGATGCATGAAACCTTAAAGGAGATCGAAGCGCTTAAAGATAAGAAGGACGGCTTGACAGGTGTTGCATCCGGGTTTACAGACCTCGACCGTATGACCTCGGGCTGGCAAAAATCCGATTTGGTAATTATAGCTGCCCGCCCGGCGATGGGTAAAACGGCCTTTGTATTAAGCTGCGCACGCAATGCGGCGGTTGATTTTAACAAACCGGTTGTAGTTTTTTCGCTCGAAATGTCCTCCGTTCAATTGGTTAACCGTTTAATATCCGGCGAAACACATATTGAACAGGAGAAAATACGTAAAGGTAACCTCGAAGAATGGGAATGGGCCCAAATACATTCAAAGATCGGGCGGCTTGAACAGGCGCCCCTGATCATTGATGATACGCCCGCCTTAAATATTTTTGAATTCAGGGCCAAATGTCGTCGTTTAAAATCGCAGCACGATGTTCAGTTGATCATCATTGACTACCTGCAGTTAATGCAGGGCAAGGGCGGCGAAGGCAAAGGCAGCGGCAACCGTGAGCAGGAGATCGGTAGTATTTCCCGCGCTTTGAAATCGGTAGCCAAGGAATTAAACGTGCCGGTGATCGCGCTGTCGCAGTTAAGCCGGGCGGTTGAAAACAGGCCGGGCGGTTCAAAACGGCCAATGTTGTCGGATTTACGTGAATCGGGATCTATTGAGCAGGATGCAGATATGGTGCTGTTCCTTTACAGGCCCGAATATTATGGACTGGAGGTGGATGAAGATAACCTGCCAACCCAGGGTGTGGGTGAGATCATCATCGCCAAGCACCGTAACGGCGAAACCGGAAGAGTGAGATTGAAATTTGTAGGTAAATATGTAAAATTCACCGATCTTGACCAGGGCATGGATGGTTCATTCTCCCCTGGCAATGCCTTTACCGGCCTCGCTCCTTCCCAGGATTTTGAAAAACCAAGCAACTTTATTATCCGGCCTTCTCGCATGGATGATATGGATGATGAGCAGCCGTTTTAGGTTACAAGATTGATAACTGAACTTAAAATATCAACCCCAAAACGATCCCGATGATAATGATCACCGGGGTTTTTATTTTTGTGAAGTATAAGAGCAAAAACGCCGCTGCCATTATCAAATAGGCCATCCAATCCAACCCAAAGGGTCTTACCAGTAAAATTAACGCCGTTGCCATAAAGCCAACGGCTACCGCGTTAATGCCGCTTAATGAGTTTTTTATGCGTGTTATTTTTTTCAGGTCGTTCCAGAACGGAACGATAAAAAGGATAAGAATAAAGCCTGGTGCATTTATGCCAATAACCGCAACTATGCTGCCTGCCACCTGCCCGACAATGCCGCCACCTTTATTCGCCATGGTAATGCCGCCCAAAAATGAGGTAAACGAAAATGTAGGCCCTGGCAAAGCCTGCTGCAAGGCATATCCCGACAGAAATTCAGAATTGGTCAGGTAATGCTTTACCTCCACAAACTCGGTGTACATCAACGGCACCAGTACTTGTCCACCGCCGAATATCAATATACCGTTACGGTAAAAATTTTCAAACAAACGTATAGGTAAACTGAAAGGCGATGTTTGATTTACAAGCGCGCCCATTGCTGCAAACAGCAATAATATACCGATAAAATAGGTAACCTTTTTTTGATTGACGTTGGCAAACAGCTTTACACGCAATTCATTCTCCTGGGGCTGGGTTTCCAATGCCGATGATATGATCCCCCCCATCAATATAAGCAACGGGAAGGCGTAAGCGTTTCTAAGGATTAACGTGGCAATGAGCGACCCGATCGCCAGCATGGTGCTTACTCTTGTCCTTAAAAATCTATTAGCGAAGGTATAAGTGGCATACGCAACGATGCCTACAGCTATAGGCTGTACAAAGCGCAATATTTCGGCAAACTTCGACCTGTCGGCAAACATTTTATAGCTTACCGCCGCGATGCACATAATTGTAGCCGACGGAAGCACCCATATTAAAAAGGTGACAATAGCTAAACGCAGGCCGCCAACTTTCCAGCCAATGCCAACCAATGTTTGTGTTGATGACGGGCCAGGCAACAATTGCGCGAGCGCGTTCAATTCCATCAGTTCACTTTCAGTAACATACCGTCGCTTTTCAACAAATTCGCGCATCATTATGGCTACATGCGCCTGCGGCCCGCCAAAAGCTGTGAAGGTGTAGATGAGCACGTCGCGTAAAAAAAGCAGTTTCCGTTTCGTCATTGGTTCATTAGTTCACTGGTTCATCAGTTCATTGGTCAATGAGATATGAACTAATAATCGTCGTCATCCTCGCCGGTGGCCAGGCGGTAAACGGCCTGTAATTCGGAAAAAGTATGATTGTCCCGCTGTTCACGGGTTACTTTCATGCCCATTTCATACGTCTTTATAGCCTCCTGTTTTCGGTTTAGCGCTTCGTAAAGCTTCCCCAAATGGTAGTATGTACCGCTATAATCCGGATGTTTTTTAATCAGTTCCTCGTAAAATACCAAAGCTTTGTCTGTTTGTTCAAGGCGCAAATATTCCGTTGCAAGGGCATATTTTAAAAAGGGGTCGTCCGGTTCATTTTTTAAAAATTCCAATAGCTTTTCTAATCTGTTTACCGCCATTTTAAACTCTCTCTTTTTTAACTAAATTTGCAAAAACCTATTTGTATGAAAGCACTGGTATGTATAAGCAATGTTCCTGATACCACGACAAAAATAACTTTTACTGATAATAACACCCAATTTAATACAAATGGGGTTCAATTTATATTAAACCCTTACGATGAGATAGCCCTGGCGCGTGCAATTGAGCTAACCGAAGGGAATGGTTCGGTTACAGTTATAAATGTTGGCGAAGCAAACACAGAGCCTACTATCCGCAAAGCGCTGGCCATCGGGGCAACTGACGCTGTACGTATCAACGCAAAACCCCATGACGCCTGGTTTGTGGCGTGGCAGATAGCTCAATACATAAAAGCAAATCCATTCGACCTTATATTAACCGGCCGCGAATCTATCGATTACAACGGATCGAAAGTTGCCGGAATGCTTGGCGAATTACTGGACCTCCCTTCTGTCTCCATCATAAAAAAATTGGAATTGAATGGCACTGAGGCGACAGTTGAGCGTGAAATTGAAGGCGGCAAAGAAATAATTACCATACCCCTCCCCTTTGTTGCAGGTACCGCCGAAGGCGTTGCCGAACCTAAAATACCCAATATGCGGGGCATTATGTCGGCCCGAACCAAACCACTAACCGTTATTGAGCCGGTTGAGGTAAAAACTTTTTCGGAAATAATAGGTTATGAAACACCTGCCCCACGCGGCCAGGTAAAATTGGTACCGGCAAGCGATCCGGCAAAACTGGTTGAACTGCTGCATGCAGAGGCCAGGGTAATATAAATAAAACATAAACCAGGTGCACAACCTTAGTATTTTAATATGCCAGTTTTAATCTATACGGAAAATTCAGAAGGTAAATTCAAAAAATCGACTTTTGAGGCCGTTTCTTATGCGCGTGCTATAGCCGATCAAAATAACACTAGTCTTACAGCCATTTCAATAGGCAACGTAAGCGCTGGCGAACTCCAGAACCTTGGAAAATATGGCGCTGAAAAAGTTCTGAACGTTTCGGGCGAAAAGCTGAAAAACTTTGTCAACCAGGCTTATGCATCAGTGATCGCGGAAGCGGCGAAAAAAACCGGTGCGGATATTGTCGTATTATCGAACTCGTTTTCGGGCAGGGGTTTAGCGCCGCGGATCGGCGTTAAGCTGGAAGCCGGTGTTGTTGATGGCGCAGTAGCGCTGCCCGAGCAAAAGGACGGGAAGTTTACCGTAAAAAAAACGGCTTTTTCCGGCAAAGCATTTGCTACCGTTGAATTAACATCGGCAAATAAGGTTATAGCTTTAACACCAAACTCATATAAAATTGTCGAAAAAGGTTCCGCCGCTGCGGTTGAAGATTTTAGCCCGGAAGTCAAAGCGACTGACTTTAAAGCGGTAATAAAAGAAATTGTGCGGTCAACCGATAAGGTTTCGTTGCCAGATGCAGAGATTGTTGTATCGGGTGGCCGCGGCCTGAAAGGCCCCGAAAACTGGGGTATGCTGGAAGAATTAGCCGGCTTGCTGGGCGCTGCGCTGGCCTGCTCGAAGCCGGTATCAGACGCCGATTGGCGTCCGCACAGCGAACATGTTGGCCAAACCGGTATTGCTGTCAGTCCAAATTTGTATATTGCAGTTGGAATTTCGGGGGCTATTCAGCACCTGGCGGGGGTTAGTTCCTCAAAAGTTATTGTTGTGATAAACAAAGATGCCGAAGCGCCGTTTTTTAAGGTGGCGGATTACGGTATCGTTGGCGACGCTTTTGAAGTGGTGCCCCAATTAATTAAGGCGATCAAAGAATATAAAGCTTTAGCATAAAGGATAGGATGTGATGGGTAATGACATGAAAAAAATAAAACTGGATATCGTTGGCTTATCTTACAGCCAAACGCAATCCGGTGCATATGCTTTGGTTTTAGGCGAAGTTAGCGGCCGGCGAAGATTGCCGATTATCATCGGGAGCTTTGAGGCACAGGCTATAGCTATTGAAATAGAAAAAATGACCCCAAGCAGGCCGCTCACGCACGACCTGTTCAAGAGTTTTGGCCAGGCTTTTAATATAACGGTACAGGAGATCATTATTTACAACCTCGTGGATGGCATTTTTTATTCGAAACTGATCTGTTCTGATGGTAAAAAGATAATCGAAATCGACGCCCGCACCTCGGATGGTATAGCTGTTGCTGTCCGGTTCGATTGCCCGATATATACTTACGAATTTATCCTTTCCACAGCCGGTATCGTGATTGAGGGAAATGACTTTGTTTACCTCGAGAACATCAACGAAACACAGGAAGAAAAAACGACACCTGCCGCAACCGGCGGTTTTGCTGCTTTAAGTACTGATGAGCTGAAAACCAAGCTCCAGGAAGCCCTTTCGGAAGAATCATACGAAAAAGCCGCAAAAATACGCGACGAGTTGAACCGGCGGAAAGCATCATGATTGATTTCGGATTTCGAAATTTTTCGCGGGTGGGTTGTTTTTCAAATGTGCTCAAGAAGGCTGCGCCGTTTCGATTTCGGATTTATTGGCAGGATGGCCTTACAGGCCTTGCAAGCGTTAAAATTTAATTCGCCATTATATTTTGTTTTTAGTTTGCTAAACTAAATTCGAAATCGAAAATCCGAATTCCGAAATCTTTTAATATCTTAACCTCGATTTAAACTGACGCACACCAGATATGGAAAGATATACCGGGTTAATAGGTATTGTTTTAATTTTCGGGATAGCTTTCGCCATGTCAAATAACAGGAGGGCGATCAACTACCGGGTTGTATTATCCGGTTTGGGCATCCAACTGCTGTTAGCCCTTTTTATCCTTAAAACATCTATTGGCAAAGAGATTTTCGGGTTTTTGGCTACCGTCGTAAAAAAAATATTGTCCTTTTCGGATCAGGGAGCCGAATTTGTTTTTGGCGTAGTAGCCAATAAAGATTCACAGCTTACAAAAGTATTAGGCTCGCAGTACGGTTTTATTTTCTTTTTCCGGGTGATCCCTACCATCATTTTCGTTGCCGTTATCATCAGCATTCTTTATCATCTGGGTATAATGCAGCGGGTAGTCAAAGCTTTCGCCTGGGTAGTTTACAAAATAATGGGTGTGAGTGGTGCGGAGGCAGTATCAAACGTTGGCAGCACTTTCGTGGGACAGGTGGAGGCGCAAATAATGATCAAACCCTATTTGAAAGCCATGACGATGTCGGAACTATTGGCTTCAATGACAGGTAGTATGGCCTGTATAGCAGGCGGTGTTATGGCAACCTATATCGCTTTGGGTGTACCTGCCGAGTTCCTGCTGGCGGCCAGCATAATGGCCGCGCCGGGAGCATTGGTGATCTCAAAAATTGTATGGCCCGAAACTGAAGTGTCCGAAACCAAAGGCAAAGTAACGCTTGAAGTAAAAAAAGCCGATGCCAACCTCGTCGGCGCTATTTCTCATGGCGCAAGCGATGGTCTAAAAATAGGTTTAAATGTGATAGCCATGCTGATCGGCTTTATAGCCCTTATCGGTTTGGTTGATTACGTGCTTGGGAAAACAGGCTTCTTTTTAGCGAATAACCTGCATCTGACCCTGGATTTTATGAATATTGATCTGCAAACGCTCAGCTTAAAGCAAATACTCGGGTCGCTGTTTGCGGTGTTCGCATGGGCCATGGGTGTCCCGCATAAGGACATAAAAACAGCAGGTTCATTAATGGGAACCAAAATGGTGCTAAATGAATTCGTAGCCTATCTCGACCTGATAAAAGTTAAAGGTGCGATCGCACCAAAAACATTGGTCATTACCACTTTCGCGCTTTGCGGGTTCGCCAATTTCAGCTCCATAGCCATACAGGTGGGCGGGATTGGCGAGCTGGCACCCGAAAGGCGCACCGACCTGACCAAACTGGGCGTAAAGGCTTTAATTTGCGGCACACTTGCCTCCTATCTTTCAGCAACGATCGCAGGAATATTGATGTAATCCATGAAAAAACATTACCGGCACGAAAACGACTGCCTGAATTGCGGAACAACTTTAGAGGGCAAATTTTGTCATAACTGCGGCCAGGAAAACCTGCAGATAAGAGAAAACTTTGGCCACATGATGAATCATGCCATAAGTGACTACTTTCATTTCGACCACCAGTTTTTCCACACGTTAAAGCCCCTGCTATTTAAACCAGGCAAACTTACTAACGAATACATGGCCGGCCGGCGGGCGCAATACCTGCACCCGGTAAAGATGTATATTTTTATCAGCATCGTTTATTTCCTGCTGCTGTTTCAAAGCGGCCAGGAGAAAGTGACGACTCCAAAAGTTACCGGTAAACCCGTAAATGTTGAAAAGGCTATTAATGCAGCCAACAAGGAAATAGAAAAGAATCCGAATTTAAGCGCCAGTCAAAAAAAGAAAATAGAAAAACAGATCAGACAATCCAAAACAGTAGGCAAACTCGGCTTTATTACCGTCACAGATTCGGATGAGGTTGATAAAAAGGGAAAGAATGGGTGGTTTCACCCTTCAACCGACGATACTACCTATCAGGAATACGTCAGCAATCAAAAGAAATTACCCGCTGCAGAACGGGATAATTTCATTCAAAGGCAATGGAACAAGAAAGCTTTGATTTACCACGAAAAATATGGCGAAAGCGCCAAAGAGGTAATTACAGAGGAATTTAAGCATAATATACCCAAAATGATGTTTTTGCTGCTTCCATTATTCGCGTTGATCCTCAAGATCGCTTTCTGGAAGAACAAAAAATATTATGTGGAGCACATGATCTACTCTTTCCATTTTCATTGCTTCCTTTTTCTGTTTCTGATTGTGATCATGCTGCTACAGCTGATTATACCCGCGAACTGGGGAATCATCGACTGGTTGATTTTCGGTGCAACCATTTACATTATATGGTATATCTACCGTTCATTAAGGGTGGTTTATCATCGCAGCCGGTTCAGGACCATAAGTAAAATGATAGGCATGAGTTTTATGTACCTTTTTGCATTTACTTTCTGCCTGTCCCTTATCTTATTTGTAACAGCCATCTTTTAAAACACTAATTACCAAAGGCATCCAAAGCAATAGTCGGTTTACCGGTGTTATCAAAAGCACCTAACCCATAATTCTGCCAGTTATACGCTTCGGGTTCCCAGTAAAAAACGCCCAACCCATTTCCATTTGGTACCGAATTTACTTTTGTTATAATATCCGAAAGAAAGTCTCTGGCGGTTGAGGCGGCTGTGGCATCCATTCCAACTTCAACCACCATACACGGGGTCGAATACCGGGCCACCATATCATTAATATTAGCAAGGCATTGGGTATCCAGCGTTGACCAATTGGTGGTTGACGGATAAAGTGACATGCCGATAATATCCCATTGCGCCCCGTTTGCTTTTAACCCATCAAACATCCACCTGAATAGCGAATTGTTGTAGCCGTTAGAAATATGCACAATTACCTTGGTTGCCGGACTTACCGATTTTACGCCGGCATAACCGGCCTTTATTAACGCGGCAAAATTTGCCATATTCTTTGAAGCACGGCCGTCTTCCCAAAGCATTCCATCATTGGTTTCATTGCCTATCTGCACCCAATCAGGCGTAATGCCATTGGTTTTTAAGGTATTCATCACGCTTACGGTATAATTTTGCAGCGTAGTGGTCAACGTGGCAAAATCTAAGGTTGTCCACGCAGCGGGTTTAAACTGTTTGCCCGGATCGGCCCAGCTATCGCTATAGTGAAAGTCGATCATTATTTTCATACCGGCACTTTTTGCTCTAAGCGCTTTTGCTACGAGGTCTGCAGTATTGTTCCATCCGTCTGTGGGATTAACCCACGCACGTAACCTTATAGCATTAAAGCCAAGGCCCTTCATCAAAGCAAACAAGTCCTGCTGGCTACCCGATTTATCATAAAACTTTACACCCGATGATTCCATTTGCGTTACCCAGCTTATATCCGCTCCTTTCGCAAATGATGAGGAAACAACCGGCGGGGCGTATACAGGGACATGGGGGTGTACTGTACTTCCCTTATTTGAACAGGAAACAATCAAAAACAGGGCAGTAATGATGTATACACACAATATTTTTTTCATAACCGGAAATTTAGTTTGTTCGGTAGGTTAACTGGCTTTACAAATATAAAACACAGCATTCAAAATAAAATGTTTATTTGACATTTTATTTTGAATGCTGTCACTAAATTACCGACTAATACAATTATTTGCTGTTATAACTTTCCCGACCGCTCGGGTATATCGTGATTTGATATATACTTAAAGTTTTGGATCTGATTCCCGACTTGTATCTTAAACTCACCTGCTTCGGTAACGGTTTTGCTTATGTCGTTAACAAAGGCAAAGTCCTTAGGTGTTAGTTTAAACGTAACTGTTTTGGTTTCTCCCGGTTGAAGATCGATCTTATCATAAGCCCTGAGACGTTTGAAATCCGGGGCGACACTGGCATATAACTGGCTGGTGTATAGCAATACCGATTCCTTTCCTGCACGCTGGCCTGTGTTTTTTACGTCAACCGAAACGGTCAGTGTTTCATTATCGCTTAGCGTTGGTCTGCTGAGACGCATGTTTGAATAACTGAATGTGGTATAGCTTAAGCCAAAGCCAAATTCATAAAGCGGGTTATACCCGTGCTTATCATCCGGGTTACCGTTCTCGATATTTTTACGATAATAATTTGTCAATGAGTTGGGATATTGCGGATAAGTAACGGGCAATTTCCCTGATGGGTTTGCATCGCCGAAGAGGATATCGGCAAGGGCATCTCCGCCCTCGTTGCCTGCCAGGTAAGCCATAATTGTCGCCGCCGATTTGCTTTCCGCCCGGGTAACGATCCGGGGCCGCCCTTCTGCCAGCACCAAAACAATAGGTTTGCCTGTTTTAGCCAGTTCCATGGCCAATTCAGTTTGCGCCGCGGGAAGGTTCAGGTCGTCGATATTACCAACATTTTCAGTATATGACATCTCACCCAAACAAAGCACAATTACGTCAACGTTTTTTGCAGCGTTTACGGCGTCGTTCACATTTTGCTGGCTGTCGAAAGTAGCGCCAGGCTCAAAAGCGACATGATCTTTCCCGATCTTTTGCTGGATAGCCTGCAATATCGTGTGCTTATTAACAGCAAATTTATCAGACTGTTCGCCCTGCCAGGTATAGCTCCATCCGCCATCCAAAGCACGCATGGTATTGGCGGTAGGACCAGTTACCAGTACTTTTATATCTTTCTTAAGCGGAAGGATATTGTTATTGTTCTTCAACAAAGTAATCGCCTCCGTAGCGGCCTGCAGGCTTACATTACGGAACTCATCCGAACCAAATTTAGGATAATCATCCGGGTTACCAACCGGCCGTTCAAACAGGCCTAACTGGTATTTCACTTTAAGTATGCGATGAACGGCCTCATTGATACGCGCCATTGACACTTTGCCCTCGTGCACTAGTTCTATCAGGTAATTATAAAAAGTATACTCATAAGGCACCATGCTCATATCTACACCGGCGTTAACAGCTATCATAACCGCGTCTTTTTGCGTAGCGGCAATATGATGGCGATCGTGCAGGTATTCGATGTCCTTCCAATCCGTTACCGCGATGCCGTCAAAATGCAGTTCGCCGCGCAGCACATCGGTAAGCATATATTTGCTCGCATGCAGCGGCACGCCGTTTATCTCTCCTGAATTGATCATGATCGTCCGCGCGCCTGCTTTAACAGCCTCAGCAAATGGCGGCAAAAAATACTCGCGCATATAGCGATCGGGTATCCAGGCTGGTGTGCGGTCTTTGCCACTTAACGGGTCGCCATACCCCAGGTAATGTTTCATACAAGCCGCTACGTGGTATTTATCACTTACATCATTACCCTGGTAGCCTGTAATTATCGCAGCACCCATTGTTTTAATGAGATAAGGGTCCTCGCCAAAAGTTTCATAAATGCGCGGCCAAAGCGGCGATTTACCCAAATCCAGAACCGGGGAATAATTCCACGGAATATAGCTTGCCCGGGTTTCGTATGCTGTTATCTCTCCAGCCCTATGCACAATGTCGCGGTTAAAAGTTGCCGCCATGGCAATTTCCTGCGGAAATAAGGTACTCCCGGTGGTGTAGGTAACACCATGAATGGCATCTATCCCGTATATGACCGGTATTTTTAAACGGTCCTTTGCGGCTTCGGCCTGGATGGTCGAAATAACTTCGTACCAATGCTTGCGGTCATAGGCATGGCCGGTCACGTTTAATATCGAGCCAACATGGTATTTTAAGATCGCTTCTTTTATCTTGTCAGCATCGATCTGGTGCACACCATTTTTATTGGTTGATACCACATCTGAAGTTACTTCAGTCATTTGCCCTACTTTTTCCTCGAGCGTCATTTTGGCGATGAGGTCGTCAACTTTTTTGTCGATGGCGCTAACAGGCTTTTTGGGTTGCGCCTGTAACAGCAGCATGTTTATGAGCATTAAACTCGTAAGAATGGTAAATTTTTTCATGATGATTGGTTTGGTTTAATTGGTTATGAGCTTATATCATTTATTCTTTTTAGCTGGTTGTAGTTTATTCTGCAGGGCTTCTATGGCGTTAGCCAGGTAAGCCATCGGTGCGTTCCAGTTTATAGCGATTTCGTTCGCAGCATACGCACGTTCGTCATCTATATAGGCTTCATCAGGCACGGTGGACGGAACTTTAACCCCGTCCTCCATACCCGGGTTAGGCCCGCCCACAAGCAACCCCGGCACCGGGTCGACAATACCGTCGGAAGCCGACGGCCGGTGGTGCGGGTGCATGGGCGTTTTACTGCCATAGCCGGTTACATACGAATACCCTGTTCCATTCCTGCCTAAAATGTAATCGAGGTTATCCAAGGCATAAGCGAGGTATTTCGGATTGTTTGAAAGCTTGTAAGCCTGTATCAACGCTACACCCTGGTTAGCTGCATCCGAATTGCTTCCCCAGTGAAAATTATGGGTTGACTTATCCATTACCGTTTGATAAGCCGTTTCATCAGCGCCGCTGATCAGGTCATCGGCGAATGCGACCAGTCGCTTTTTCAGTTCAGGCAGTTCAGCAGGCTCATTCCCTGTGGATGAATTGCTATTTTTTATCAAAGTATAATACCCCAGCAATCTTACCTGCACCCATGAAGGAACAGGCATATTGGCATCAGGGACCAGGTTTACCGCTTTTAGATATTGAACCTGTTTTGTGGTAACAAATAACTCAGAGGCGGCCCAGATAAATTCATCATTAAAGTTACGGTCTCCATAGGCCCCGGTTGTGATCTTGGGACTAAACTTCTTATTCATCTCATCCTGGTTATACGCAACGTCAGGATTTTTTACAGCCCATTCCCAGGCGGTTTTTGCACCTTTTAAACAAGAATCCGCCAGGCCAGGCAACTCCCTTGGAAATTTCCTGAATATCCGGCTCGCCTGTGCCATTACTGCTGCAAAATCAAGTGTGGCAGCCGTGCCCTTTTGTACTACGTAACGTGGCGCGATGGCTTTATCGGGCATTTCAAATTTGTCGAAAGTGGCATTAGTGAGTTTATGATAAACGCCTCCGTCATTCGGGTCCTGCATGGTGAGCATCCAGCGAAGGTTCCATAAAACCTCATCCAATATATCCGGAACGCCATTTCCGCTTTCAGGGATATTGAGCTTTACCGTTTTCATATAAGTAGGGAAATCCTCGTACAATGAAAGCAAGGTGCTGGTGCTGATGCCGCTATTAACGATGTATTTGTTATAATCCCCTGCGTCGTACCAGCCGCGGGGCGATGAAATTTTCATTCCTTCGGGCCTTTTATCTGTCGCAGCGGAAGCATGTATCAATACCGCGGTGTCCGGGTGCCCTTCTGCCCTCGCCCATTTGCCCGCATATTTTTCATCAAGCGGCAATGACGCCCGCATAAAATAATAAGCCTTTATGGTTGCGGCAGCGACAGCTTTATGCACCGATTTTTTTATTTCAAACGGATAGGATGATCCTATCCCCGGAACAGAAACAACATATTTCCCGGGTGTATGAAAAGCACTGAAATCAGCTATCCAGGTTGTGTTGCCGGCAAAATTGGGTTTAACAGATCTTATTAAAGTGCCGGTGAAAACGGTTTTGTTTGAAAGTGTCTGTATGGTGAATGAGCCGCCGCCTTTTAAAATAATTGCCCTCTTTGGTGCATCGGGATAAAACCCAACCTGGTTTAGCCGGATAAGCGATTCTCCGTTTACCAGTGACTGACCGTGTGCAAGTTGCACAACAAAAAAAATCATCAACATCGATGAAAAAACCGGTTTTACACACCAGTAATTAAAATAACTGCCCATTAAAGTCTGGATTGCGTTCTTTTATGAATAAATAATTGGTTTATAAATATAGCTGTATTTTATACATAAATAAAAAAGGCCGGCTCTCGGCCGACCGTAGTATCGTAATCGAATGCAACTTAAAGTTTAGCCAGCCTGTAAGCTAAGCTCAAATTAAACAAGTTAATTCTCGCCTGGCCGCTGCCGTAGTCTTGCTTGGTTAGGCCGGCTTCGTACCGAAGGTCGATCGATATTTTTTTAATATCCAGGCCCGCACCAACTTGCCATGCAAAGTTTTGGTCGTGATAGTTAAGTTTTACTGCATTGGTGGCGGCGCTTGTAAAGGGTTGATCTTTATTAACGGCAAAAGAGACTACAGGCCCTGTATAAAAACGGCCGCCGATACCGAAGGCACCAACCTTACCGCCAAACAGCAATGGTACATCTATGCTGGTGAACTTTTGCTTTGCTTCGCTACCGTCGCTGGCTGTCACGTTTACGTTTTTAGACGTAATATACATCTCGGGCTGAAAGTTAAAACCCAAAGCGCCAAACCGCGCCCAAAAGCCGGCCAGATACCCGGCCTGGTTGCTGCTGTTTAAAGTTGCGGAAGCAGATGACGAAATACTTGATAAATTCACTCCCGCTTTGGCGCCAAATTGGAACGAAGGCAATACCTGTGCCGAGGCAAAACTGACAGTTGCAGTAAAAATTGCTAATGTGAAGATGATTTTTTTCATAAAGTAAAAGTAAAATTTAAAACGATTAAAAGTCTTTTGGATCAACTCATGGGTTATGAAACCATATAATTAGGAATCCGGCTTACACGCGTGAAAAGACAAAGTGTAAGCCGGATAATCGTGGCCGATTCTGGAATAAAATTAGATAATATTTTATAAATCCAATAGTCTTTGAAAATAATTTAGAGTGATAATTTGCCCTGGTAATAATCCAGTATTTTGCTGTCGATATAATAATCGTACCGGGCGCTTATCAGGCTGAGGTTGGCATTGTCGAGGTTGTTTTTTGCAATGATAAAATCAACCGAAGTTAATACACCTGCATCAAACTGAACCTGCGCTATCCTGAAACTTTCCTTATAGGCATCTACCTGTTCAACCAGCGCATGGTAACGGGTATAAGCCGAGTTCATGTTCACATATGCCTGCTCAACGTTCTGCTGCAAAACCAGCTTAGTATTGTCTTCAATATTTTGCAATATCTGCAAATTGATCTTTGCGGTTGAAATATTGTTCCTTTTTTGCAGGTTATTAAATATCGGGATATTTAAATTCAAGGCAATGCCGGTTCCATAATTGTTTTTAAACTGGTTATAATAGCTTATGTTTTGGCTGGCATAATTTGCCTGTGTCGAATAAACAGTTTGCTTACCACCAGGCGTATTGATATAAAACTTAGTTGGCGAACTGACTGAATCGATAAACCTGGAGCTTTGCGCAGTGCTCGAATAGTTAGTTCCCAGGTTAGCCGATAGGGATAAGTATGGCAGTAGATAGCCCCTTACTGCCTTTAAAGCCTTTTCGGCACTCTCACGTCGTAAAGTAGCCGCTTTAACCACCGGGAGCTGTTGTAAGGCGGCAGCATATATTTCGTCGACGCTTACGCCATATAACCCTTTCATTTCTTCCGCATTTAAAGGTTGTACTTCAGCATTCCTGTCAAATGGAATATTCATCAAATTGTACAAGTTCAGCTTTGCCGCCTCAAGCGCGCTCCGGTAGTTAACCACCGCTACTTTACTGCTGGCAAGTGTCCCCCTGAAATTATACAAGTCAACGGGGGTTTTATTTGCTCCCGACTTCTCGAGTATTTCCGACCTGTCCACCGTTTGCTGGGCAACCTGCTGCTGACTTATTGCCTGGGCCAGTATCTCCTCGTTATCCAGTATCTGGAGGTAGTTGGTGATGATATTAATGGTTACCACATTTTTTGCCTGCAGGTAATCCATCTTGCCGGCCTGGTAATACAATGAAGCCTGCTTGATATTATTCTGTAAGGCCAGTCCGTTAAATAACGTAATACCACCCGATAAACCGTAATTATCCGATGTAAGGGATTGGTTAGAGTACGTATTGGTAACCGGGTTTATCGAGCGCCCCTGGTTTATGTTATGGCTTACAGACCCGTTTATTGACGGTAACAGGTTTTCTTTTGCCTGGTTAAAATTTATATGATCCTGCTCCATTGCAAGCGCCGATTGCTTTACGTTCAGGTTGTTTTTTATGGCAATATCAATACATTGCTGCAGGGTAAGCACGTTGCCCTGCTGCGCGTTCGCCAGGTTGCCTGAAACAACAAAAAGAAGAATTAAAAAGTAAGTATAAGATCGCATGATTTGTAAGTGTTCAGAATTTTCTTGATGAATCGATTTTACCATCTAAGAGGTTTATTATACGGGTACCATATTCGGCGTTTTTTTCGGAGTGCGTTACCTGTATAATGGTTACACCGTCTTCCTTATTCAGCTTGCGGAACAGTTCCATTATTTCTTCGCCCTGTTTCGAGTTGAGGTTACCGGTGGGCTCATCGGCCAGCAATAGCTTTGGTTTAGCTATTAAAGCACGTGCTATCCCTACCAGTTGTTGCTGCCCCCCCGACAGTTGTGCTGGAAAAAGGTCTTTCTTCCCAACGATCTGGAAACGGTCGAGCATATCGGCTACCATGGCCCTGCGTTCAGTGCCTTTAAAATCCTGGTATATCAGCGGCGTTTCAATGTTCTCATAAACGGTAAGCTCATCGATCAAATGATAAGCCTGGAAAACAAAACCGATGTACTGCTTATACAAAGCCGACCGCTGTTTTTCCTTAAGCTGATGTACAGACTGCCCAACAAAATAATGATAGCCATCTGAGGGCTCATCGAGCATACCAATAACATTCAACAAGGTTGATTTGCCCGAGCCGGACGGCCCCATGATCGAGATAAATTCGCCCTCGTCAACGTCAAGGCTGATATCGTTAAGTACGTAGTTTTTGTTGCCGCCAACCTGATAATATTTCGAAATATGCTGTAATGATAACATGTATTTAATTAGTGAATTATTGATTTAGTGAATTAGTGAATTGCTAATTTATTAAAAAATAGATTTATTTATCAGGCAGCGCTCACCTTCTATCGCGCTAAGGCATCAATAACATACCAAACTATTAACTGGCTAATTATCAATATATTATATGCCGTATCACAAACAAATACTGTTCGTTTATGTAACACGGAGCGTACGGTTATGATACAATGGGATTAGATGTGCGGATGTGCAAATTTCAAATGTGCAGATGGGTGGATGGTGGATGTGCAGATAACTGCCCTCCCCGCACGTCATTGGAACAGTCTGCCCCGAACTTGATTCAAGAAAGCTAAAGCAGGTAATTTTCTTATCTTCTATTTCCCAACATCATTCCTGGCGCGAACGCAACGCATGGCCAAAGAGGTTGCGTTCTCGTGACTTTGAATATCCAATTTAGGCACGAGAAGCCTTTGCACGCCAGTCTCACTTCATTCTCGCGCCGGATAAGGGGGACTACCAGGTGGAATGTTTTCAGGTCTGTAAGATGGATCGTTCCGCATCCGTTCATATACCGTTTCATTGACAAACTGGTTTGAATATTCCAGCTTGTCAACGTCCCGCCAAATTTTTCCCAGAAACCAATAAAGAAACGTAAATGAATTGCGTAATACGCCCATTGGATTAGGAATATACTCTTTTAGCTTGTCGCGATCAACGGATAACCCGGTCGATTCCGCCTTCTCCGCTATCCACAGCAGCGTCTGGTTACTTAGTCCCCGTTCCTCGTATCCACCGCCCACGTTGCAGTGCACACCGGCAAACCACCGCTGTTCAAGTGCTATTGTGGCGCCATGCTGTTGGTTTTTGCTGGCCTGCCATAAGGTTGGTTTAAAGAGCTTTCTTCTTTCATCAACCGCCAGGGCGTGATAAGCATAATCTATGGTGCTGCTGAGCGTAACGTCGTGAAATTTATAGCGTTCTTTATTATACAAATTAAACCAGGGAAAAGGAATGCCCAGGCTGCCTACAGTATCCCACACCCCTATAAATTTTATACGTGTTATGTTTTCAAAACAAAAGTTTCGCCTGAAAGAAACCATCATATCCGAATCGGGTGTCGTATAATCATTGCGGTCGCGGTAAAGCGAATAAGCCTTGTCTAATAAATGCAGAAATTCCGGCTTCAGTATGCCGCAATTACGTATAAACCCGGCAAGGCTCCGCGCTGTATAGGCCCCTCTGCTAAACCCGAATAAATAAATATCGTCCCCCGGCTCATAATTGAGTATTAAAAACGTATAAACATCTTTAATCTTTTTATCGATACCCTCGCCCGAAATACCGCCCATCAGTTTATCCTTCAGGCTGTATCCGGTACCAACCCCTGTATCATATACTTTTAGCTGCGGTATTCCATCCGGCGCAGTTTCGGGGATAGCATTATACAGCAGGCATACATTTGAATCCAGTGATTTGCCGTCTATTTTATCTCCCGGTTTATCCCAGGTGCCGTCGGTACAAGTTATAAGACGTTTCATAAAAAAGCTTAAGTTGCTTAACGATACCTATTTTCATTATGACTGCGGTCATAAATGGTTGAAATAAAATTAGCATGTTCATGCCGAAATAGCTCAAGTGTTTTAACGGTATTTTATAGGGTGTTTTCACTGGTTTGGTTACTTTTGGTGCTTCAAACGGCGCAGCCCTCTTGAGC
Source organism: Mucilaginibacter sp. (assembly GCA_035568395.1). Classification (GTDB taxonomy): domain Bacteria; phylum Bacteroidota; class Bacteroidia; order Sphingobacteriales; family Sphingobacteriaceae; genus Mucilaginibacter. The sequence continues at coordinate 1,085,716 of DATMOF010000002.1, forward strand.
GCCTATAAAAAACAAAACCAATCGCGAAAAAGTAACTAAGCCCCCGCGGCCATGAGCGGTCGGCGATATTGTGCGAGCCCTATATACCATCATGCGAAACGCCGTGAGCATCGCTACACTTTGCAAGCTACTTTCGTTCCCCAAAAGCATTCGTCTGATTTGATTTGCATGTGTAGAGATTGCTTTCCCGAAATCAATTCGGGACAGGCTGTTCTTCGCAATGACGGGGAGTTCTAATTAAGCATTCAGTCTTTACAAAATTAATCACCCAAAAAAATCTTCAGTAGATGCCACCAGCGCGGGCAGCTCCAGTTTTGGTTCTGCCTCGGGCTTACTGGCAGCCAGTTCGGCAGCGAACTTTTTAAACGATTGAAGCCCCGTCAAAAATTCATGTGCCGCCTCATTTTCAAATTGGTCGAAGTGCATAAAGGTTTTACCATCCGGCAGCACGTATGCGCTGTATTTAATGCCGGGGTGGCTGCGTTCCCGTAGTTCCTTTACGATCTGCCTGATATTTTCCCTGTTCGTGTTAGCAAATTCCGCCGTGGTGGTGTATTGCACCCTGACTATCTTCATATTATATTTTTTTCTAAATATAATAAACCGATTTATTTGTAGCTGCATTACCCGTAAAAACACTATACAAATACCGTTAAAACACGGTTTTATTTGGCTGAAACCAGCCGTAATTTTACAGTAATAATTTTAGCTATTCCATCATGAAAACATTACGATACTGGTTTGCATTCAAGCCCTTTCGCGCAAAGCTGATGCGCAAACTCATAGTGCCGGTGGCAGTCCCTCCGGGAAGAAAGATCGCCATCCGGAGAAAACATAGCCGGACTGCCGGTAATTTGTCGATTTACAATACCAACCAGTTGTTTTTATAATAGCCGGTATAAAACATACTCCCGCTGCCTAAACGGCGGCGTGGATACAAAGCTTGTTTTAGTTAGTAGTTAGTTTTTGGCAGTTTGCCGGGTTAGTACAATATAATTTGAGAGATGAACTGCGCCTGAGGCCCATAAAGGCGTATGTACTACCCCGACCGTCCCGATAATTATCGGGACGGAAACAGCCAAAAAATTCCCTGTTTAACTTTGGGCGACAAAAAGTCGTCTTACAGACCCCCTAAGCGATATCCCCACTCTACTCACACACTTTCGAACTTTCCGAACTTTAACTAATATATAAACAATTTACAAGCAAATGCTGTTAATCGAAAAAAGGCAATCTTGAAAAAGCTCATATTCATATGGTTAACAATACTGACGTTTGAAGCAAACGCGCAGGTTAGAGACACGGCTAAAAACAAAACGGCGGACTCGTTAAAAAAAGATCTTTTAACCGCTCCCGACACGATAAAGCAATTGCATAGCAAACCGGGGTCCATCATTGTGCCAGTAGTATTGGTGGGCTACGGTGTGGCATCGTTCGTAGTGCATCCAATACGGCGGTTCGACTACTATGTTAGGGGCCGTATAGAGCGCAGTGACCCGAATTATCAATCGAAAATGGCGGATTACCTGCAAATAGCACCTATTGTTTTAGTATACGGACTAAACCTGGCAGGTGATCATGGCAAAAACCGTTTCGTCGACCGCACCGCCCTGCTGGCTTTATCGGCTGGCATTTTAACCATTGCCGATGGCTCCAAATACCTGGCGCGCCGCGTGCGCCCTTACGGAACCGACCCGCTTTCCTTTCCGTCAGGTCACACAGGCGCAGCCTTTATGGCCGCCGAGTACCTGGCGCAGGAGTTTGGCGATAAGTCACCCTGGTATGGCGTGCTCGGCTACACAATGGCCTCCACAACCGGTATTATGCGATTATATGGAAGGGCGCATTGGTTTAGCGACTGCGTAGCCGGCGCCGGTATCGGTATGCTTTCAACAAAAGCGGCTTACTGGCTTTACCCGCATATCCGCAACGCATTAAGTCATAAAGATAAACACGGCAGGACAACCATGTTAATGCCAACCTACCAGGAGGGCACACCGGGATTTTCATTTGCAATGCAGTTGTAAAGTTTTAAGAGAGAAAAGATGCGAAATTAAACTTCGACAAAAAACTTTTGACTTGTTGCTAATCACTTATCCCCAATTTCCCTAACCAGACTCCGATAAAAAACACGATCCCTCCGCCTATGATTACCTGCACCACAGTTGACCATAACGGCGATTTCATAAACCTGAAACGAATGAGCGCGATCACCACCAGTTCAACGGCCACCACCAGGTAGGCAGTGTGCAATGCGGTCGACAGGTCTTTAATTAAAAAAGGAAGGGTGTGCAGCATACCGCCAATGGCGGTAGCAACACCGGTTATTATCCCCCGCAATAAAGGGCTGCCCCTGCCGGTTACTTTGCCGTCGTCCGACAGCGCTTCGGCCAGCCCCATGCTTATCCCGGCACCCACTGAAGCCGCCAGCCCCACGAAAAAAGCTTTACTTGTTTGATGTGTGAGGCCGGCAGCGGCAAATAGCGGGGCAAGTGTTGACACCGATCCGTCCATTAAACCCAATAACGCCGGCTGCACTTTTTGCAGCACGTATTGCGCCGCCGATTCTTTTGCTGTTTGTTTGTGTTTGATTGACATAGCCTAATGACAGTTAGCAGAAATGAATGTTTGAACTTGTTTAATTATTATTTAATTTTTTTTTCAACCCATTGACTAAAACAAAAAAACCCTTTGTCTGTCTATTACGAAATTTTGAACAGGTAACTATTTAAAAACATATGAAGATAATATTTACATTACTCATATTATTAACAACCGGTATTTGGGCGTTCGCACAAAACTCACCTATAGGCACTATTTCAAAAGCGCTTATTCCGCCTCATGCAAAGCGCACCCACATTGCAGGAAAGGATACAGTTATCGAATCCGACACGTCGAAAGAAACGAAGGAGCCCAGGTATTATTACTTATCAGCCCTTGCCGAGGTACTGGTGAATACCAAAGGCGGGTTTGGGAAACGGTTTTCACCGGGTATTGAATTCGGCCGTACATATGGCATCTTTGATATTGGCCTGGCTACCGGCCAAATAGGTCCCGGCAGGGACACATCACGTTATATCGAGTTCAGGCCCACCATTAATATTTTTTCGGCCGGCAGGTTTGCAGAAGGTTTATGTTTGGGAGGCGGATATGTTTTCGGCGCTAAGCAGGGATTAATAACAGAGATTTGCAATAGTATTAACTTTAATATATCAAGCGAGTTCGCAATCGCGGTAACCCAGGGGTATTATTTTTTCGACGGGACAAATAGCAGCCGGAGCTCGCAATATATGGGGTTCACCTTAACCTACAATTTTTTGCGGCCGCATAGCGTAAACAAACAGCGGAAAAAGGCACAATTGTTAAAGGAATAACTAAAACCGGCTAAACCTAATCTCCGATCTCCAAACCGATAATCTCTAAACCAAACCCGGCCTTCGGTTCAAAAACGTGCTTTAAACAATTTAAAGTTACTTTTCCCGACATCGGTTCAAAAACCGCCTGAATTATTGTTTTTGAGGCGTTTTTTGTAAATTTGAACAAACGCGCTTCAAAATGTATAACCTCCAGGTATCACCCAAAAATGTTCAGGCTTCATTACAAAAACACATACAGGCCGATGGCTTCGACCTTACTTTTGATATGGAGAAAAGCAACGGGGTTTACATTTACGATTCCAAATATGATCGTAAGCTGCTCGACTTTTTCACTTGTTTCGCATCGGTGCCGCTGGGTTATAACCACCCTAAAATGCTGAATGACGAAGTGTTTAAAAAAAACCTGCTGCTGGCCGCGCTAACCAACCCATCAAACTCGGATATATACACCACCCAGTATGCGCAGTTTGTTGAAACATTCGACAAAATTGGCATTCCGGCTTACCTGCCCCACGCCTTCTTTATCTCGGGTGGCTCGCTGGCTATTGAAAACGCGTTGAAGGTGGCCATGGACTGGAAGGTGCAGAAGAATTTTGCCAAAGGATATAAAGAAGAAAAAGGTTTTAAAGTGATACACTTTGAGCATGCTTTTCACGGCCGGTCGGGCTATACGCTTAGCCTTACCAATACACAACCCGTAAAAACAAAGTGGTACGCCAAATTCAACTGGCCCCGTGTTTCGCATCCGCAGGTAGATTTCCCGTTAACGGATGCTAACCTACCCGACCTGGTAAATCGTGAAAAATTATCGATAGCCCAAATTAAGCAAGCTTTCGCCGATAACAAGGATGATGTTTGCGCCATCATTATTGAACCCATACAGTCGGAAGGCGGCGATAACCATGTAAGGCAGGAATTTTTAGAACAGCTGCGCATCCTGGCCGATGAAAACGATGCCATGCTGGTATATGATGAGATCCAAACCGGTGTGGGGCTTACAGGGAAATTCTGGTGTCACGAGCATTTTGGCGAAAAGGCCCGTCCGGATATCATTGCTTTCGGCAAAAAAATGCAGGTTTGCGGCATCCTGGCAAATAAAAGGGTCGATGAGGTAGAAAACAATGTATTTACAGTTTCATCCCGTATCAACTCTACCTGGGGCGGCAGCCTGGTTGACATGGTACGTTCGGCCAAAATAATGGAGATCATTCAGGAAGACAATTTATGTGAGAACGCAGCGCAAACGGGAGCTTATTTACAGGACGAGTTGGTTCGCATCTCTAAAGCTCGTTCTGTTATTCAAAATGTGCGGGGCAAAGGCCTGATGACAGCCTTTGACCTACCCGATAAAATCGCCAGAGATAAATTCATACAACTGGGCCTTGAGCAAAACGTTATGTTCCTTGGGTGCGGCGACCATACCATACGTTTCAGGCCGGCGCTTATTATTGACAGGAAACATATTGACGACGGACTGGAAATACTTGAAAATATATCCGGAAAGTTGTAATAAATGTAAAACATTCGCTACAAACGGCCTGTAAAACACCAACTTACAAGGCTTAAATCATATTTACAGGCTATAAAATGGCCGTTTTTACGCCTATTTAAAGTTCGATAATAATATACACTACTTTTTTACCAAAATAGGCAATATTTTTAGTTATTACCCGTAGTAATTTTGAATATAAGGATAGTTATAAGTATTAGCCGGTAAGTGTAATGAGCAAACAAATAGAGAAGTTAAAAAAACAACTGATGGAGATCTCCGGGGTTGTTAATTCGTTTCAGTCCGAAGCGGTACAGGTAAGGGTTATTGACAGGTTATTGGACGCGATGGTAGAATCGGAAAAAGCAGACGGTGATGGTTCGGAAGTATTTAATAAAAGGGTTAACAAACAACGTTCAGAGGAAGGCGGATACGCGCCGGCGCGCCGGGTTAAAAAGCCCGGGGCTACTAAAGTTTTAAACCAGCTATTATCAACAGATTTTTTTGCCACCCCCCGTTCCATATCAGCCATTGCTGATTTTTGCCAGGACAATTTTGATTCAGATTTTAAAACATCCGAACTCTCGGGCATCCTGTTAAAGCTCGCAAAAGAAAATAAGCTGCGCCGCGAACGAAGCAACGAAAACAACAGGTTTGAATATGTGAGGGTTTAGTTGAGTCAGAAGTCTGAGTCCTGAATCAGAAAATTAGCTTGACTCAGGACTCAAGATTTTCGACTTCAGAAAATCATTACCTGAGATCAAATAAATCATCCACACCCAATATCTTCCTCGAAGTAAAGCCCTCGGCATATTTAACCCGGATGCTTTTACCGAATTCGCGGGCGCGGCCCTCTACAATTTGAATAAATTCAGGTGAGGATATATAGGTTTGCGGCTCGCCTTGATGGTTGGGGTTAAAAAACTGCGAACCAAAGGCATTGATGCTTTCTACCTTTTTATCCCAATAGTTAGTAATATCAACCACGATATCCGGGTGGATATAGTTGTCCTGTATAAAGTGTAAAACCAAATTGGGGCGCCATGCCTCCTGTGGCTGTCCGTTAAATGTTGTCTCAATTTTCCTAAGTCCTGCTAAGAATGCCGATGCTTCAACCAGTTCGTTTGCCCGGCCATGATCGGGGTGCCTGTCGTGGTAGGCATTGGTGATGATAATTTCAGGCTGATATTTACGTATCACCTCAATTACTTTGAGCTGATATTCGGGCGTGTTTTGAAAAAATCCGTCAGGAAGCCCTACATTTTCTCTAACCGACAGCCCGAGTATCCGGGCCGAGGCGGCGGCTTCCTGTTCGCGCAGTTCGGCTGAGCCGCGTGTCCCAAGCTCGCCCCTGGTTAGGTCGACTATTCCGATCTTTTTACCTGCGGCAATGTGTTTTAAAATGGTTCCGGCGCAACCCAACTCAGCGTCGTCGGGGTGTACAGGTAAAACTAATATATCTAATTTCATAAAGGTTTTGATAATGATCAGGTGGCTAATAACCGCCGGATACGCTTCCTGATCTTCGAGCTCATTGGCTTGGTGAACGGGAAATAAAAGTCGGTGGTTAAGCCATTTCTGTCAACTAAAAATTTGTGAAAATTCCATCGGGGCACCGAGCCCAGTCGGCCATTTTCCTTTTTATCAGCAAAAAATTTATACAAAGGATGTGCATACGGCCCCCGCACCCGAATCTTCTCAAATACCGGGTAATTTACATGTTGTATCTCACAAAATGCAGCTATTGCAGCCCCTTCAAGGGGTTCCTGTCCCCCAAAATCATTCGACGGAAAGGCGAGTATTTCAAAATCTTCTCCCTGGAATTCATTCTTTAAATCCGCTAACTCTTTAAGTTGCGGCGTAAAGCTGCATTGAGAAGCAGTATTAACGATCAAAAGAACTTTATTTTTGTAGTCAGACAAGCTGATTTGTTCACCGTTTAATTTTTGGATATTAAACTGGTAGATGGTGTTATCAGTCATTTATAAATAATTTGTGGAGGTATAGCCTGCCTCCTGCAAAATGGCTTCAATATCCTTTTGCTCTTCCGGGTCATAAGTTTCTTTCAGGTCGTGCCCGAACAAGCGGGCGGCCGATTGTAATATAAAAGCTTTAAATCCGCCTTTCAGATCCTTTACCATGGCATAGCTGGTATAGCCCGTTTCCCTGTCAATTAGTTTGATCAGCACTTCGCCCTGACTTATTGTCATCTCTTTTATTTCCTTGTTAAAAAGAACTTTGATCTGATCTTCGCAGGCATTTATTAACTCCTTCTGCTTATGTTTATCCCCTGTCAGGGCAAGGTCGCGCTGTAGTTGGCGGTATCTTTGCCCCGCAAATCGCGCGTAGGGCAACACTTTCAGCACGTTATACTTTAATCGCCGGTATTGCTCAAGGTCGGCCTGGCTTTTAAATATCCGGAAGTCGGTTATTTTAACATCAGGCAGCACGATCCATGGCGTCAGCTTCCCGCTGTCGAGTGTCAGATAAGTCCTGATGGTATCATTTTTGCCTAGAATTAAGGGAGCAGGCTTTTTTGTTTGGGCCTTTAGCGAACCCATCAAGCAACAAAACAACAGCAGAAAGCCAATAAATTTCATAATTTTACTCATTACAAAATTAATGCAATTTTTTTTGGTATTTTGATAATAACCTGCAATTAACATATTTATTGCAAGTTAATGATTCTTATAGAGATATTATTCAGAGATGAAAGAATTAGTGATCGACCTGGAAACCGAGAAGAATGAGATATTAAAACGATACCGTGCTTTATTGCGTGCCTGTAAGTCGACACTGCAAAAAGGCGATAAGCGCATGATACGCAAAGCTTTCGATGTGGCGCTCGAAAGTCATAAAGATATGCGCCGTAAATCGGGCGAACCGTATATCTACCACCCTATCGCGGTAGCACAAATTGCTGCTGAAGAGATCGGGCTCGGCACCACATCTATCGTTTGTGCTTTGCTGCACGATGTGGTTGAAGATACCGATATGTCCCTGGACGATATCGAAAGGGAATTCGGCAAGAAAGTAGCCATGATCATTGATGGCCTCACAAAAATATCGGGCGTTTTTGATACCAACAGCTCGCTGCAGGCCGAAAATTTCCGGAAAATGCTGCTTACCCTGGCTGATGACGTAAGGGTGATATTGATCAAACTGGCCGATCGTTTACACAATATGCGTACGATGGAATTTATGCCGCGCGATAAGCAGCTTAAACTTTCATCTGAAACCGTTTATTTATACGCCCCGCTGGCGCACCGGCTGGGATTATATGCAATTAAATCGGAACTGGAAGACCTATCCATGAAATACATGGAAAAGGAAACCTACCAGTTCATCAAAAATAAGCTGAATGAGAAAAAGGCCGAGCGCGAAAAATTTATCCGCGATTTTATTGAGCCGGTAAAAAAAGTGCTGGAAAGTCAGGACCTGGTGGCCGATCTTTTTGGCCGGCCGAAGTCGATCCATTCCATTTGGAATAAAATGAAGAAAAAGGCCATTCCTTTTGAAGAGGTATATGATCTTTTTGCTATCAGGATCATTTTAGACAGTACGCCCGAGAGTGAAAAAGCAGATTGCTGGAAGGCCTACTCCATAGTAACCGATCTTTACCGCCCCAATCCCGACCGGCTGCGCGACTGGATATCATCGCCGAAAGCAAACGGCTACGAATCATTGCACACTACTGTGATGGGCCCGCGGGGCCAATGGGTTGAAGTGCAGATCCGCACCAAAAGAATGAACGAAATTGCCGAAAAGGGTTTCGCGGCACACTGGAAATATAAAGAATCTTCGACCGATAGCGGGCTGGACCTTTGGGTGCAAAAAGTACGGGATATGCTGAAAAACCCCGATTCAAATGCGCTCGACTTCCTGGATGATTTTAAGATGAACTTGTTTTCGGACGAGATATTCATTTTTACGCCGAAGGGCGCGCTCATCCAACTGCCCTCAAACGCAACGGCGCTTGACTTTGCTTTCGAGATCCATACCGACGTGGGCGCAAGCTGTATCGGCGCCAAAGTGAACCACAAACTGGTTCCGCTTAGCCACAAGCTCCAAAACGGCGACCAGGTGGAGATCATTACATCGAGCAAGCAAAGCCCGAAGGAAGATTGGCTAAATATTGTTGTAACAGCCAAGGCAAAAGCTAAGATCAAATCGGCTTTAAAGGAAGAAAAACGAAAGGTAGCCGAAGATGGAAAAGAGATACTGGAGCGTAAATTAAAATCGTTAAAGATCACTTACAATTCCGAAAACATACACAAGCTAAGCTATTATTTTAAACTGCCTTCGACACAGGACCTGTTTTTTAATGTGGCAAAGGGTATAATTGATATGAAGGATCTGAAGGACTACCAGGCTTCAGAAAAAGTAATTGAAAACAAACCGCAGGACAAAATTGAAACCGAGCAGGTACACAGCCTGCTTAGAAGTATAAAGGCAAAAGACAGCGACATACTGCTGATTGGCGAGGACATGCAAAAGATCGATTACAAGCTGGCTAATTGCTGTAATCCTATTCCCGGCGACGATGTATTCGGCTTTGTGACTGTAAGCGATGGTATCAAAATACACCGCACCAATTGCCCCAACGCGGCCAAGTTGATGAGCAATTATGGCTACCGGATAGTAAAGGCCAGGTGGACGCACCAGCAGGAGCTTGCTTTTTTAACCGGCCTCCGTATTACGGGTATTGATGATGTAGGTCTTATCAACCAGTTAACCACGGTAATATCCAATGATTTTAAGGTTAATATCCGTTCCATTACAGTTGACAGCGATAATGGTATTTTTGAAGGGTCCATTATGGTGTATGTAAACGATACCGAACATCTCGAAAACCTCATCAGGAAACTAAAAACAGTAAAAGGCATCACCGGCGTTAACCGTTTTGATTCGGCTATCGAGAAAGCATCTTAGTTAGTTGGTTAGGTGAGTGGTTGATAAGTGAGTGGTGGTTTTACCAACTTAATCAACCCAATAAACTTAATCAACTCCTAAACTAATTTTCATAACTTTGACCTTTAATAAAAAATCATGCCCCAACAGGAAGCCATAGTCATGGTTAAAAAGATTTTCGAGGCCTATCTCGAAAATAAAAATCTCAGGAAAACACCGGAGCGTTTTGCAATACTCGAAGAAATTTATTCACGAAGCGATCATTTCGATGTGGAGTCGTTGTATATCCACATGAAAAATAAAAAATACAGGGTAAGCAGGGCCACTGTTTACAATACCCTTGAGCTGCTGGTATCATGCGACCTGGTTACCAAGCACCAGTTTGGTAAAAACATGGCCCAGTTCGAAAAATCGTACGGATATAAGCAGCACGACCATATCATCTGCATCGACTGCGGTAAAGTAGTTGAATTTTGCGATCCCCGTATCCAGCAGATACAAAGCATGATGGGCGGCCTGCTTAAATTCGAGATAAAGCATCACTCACTAAATTTATACGGCAATTGCGAAAAGTTAAAAGCCGGCTTTTGCGATAGAAGGATTTAATAAATGGACAAACCGGTTTTAAGCAAGCAAGCATTTAAAAATGTTGATATGGATAATGTCGACTTTGAGAATGGGGCTCTAAATATTTTGGAAAGGGTTATTTACCGGGGCAGCCGTGAGGATTTTATGGCAGTTAGAAAATTTTATGGTGATAAAAGGATCCGCAAAGAAATAATCCAAACAAAATGCTTTGGACCCAAAGAAATTAGCCTTTGCTGTTTAATTTTTAAACTAAAAACTGCTGATTTTAAATATTATAAAGAAGGCCAATTCAGAGCATATCCAGAATTTAAAGATTGCCCAGAAGACTTTGAATATCCTAGTTATGCTCATACAAACCTCCAGGGCACATCATAAATTTATGATATTTAGACAAGATTTAAGGATTCTATAAACAAAATCAAAAAACATAAGAAATAAAAATTAATGGCTGTTGATGTATTATTAGGCCTCCAGTGGGGCGATGAAGGTAAAGGAAAAATTGTTGATGTGCTTAGCAAAGGCTACGATCTGATCGCACGCTTCCAGGGCGGGCCAAACGCCGGCCACACGCTTGAATTTGATGGCAAAAAGTTTGTGCTGAATACAATTCCATCAGGTATATTTTTCGAAAATACAATGAACCTTATAGGTAACGGCGTAGTAATTGACCCCATTACCCTGAAAAGGGAAATTGATAAATTAAAAGATGCCGGGCATGATCTTTTGGCCAAAAAGAACCTGATGATCGCCAAAAAGGCTCACCTGATATTACCTACACATCAATTGCTCGATGCAGCTTCTGAAAAGAAAATGGGCGAAGGCAAAATAGGCTCAACACTTAAAGGAATTGGCCCTACTTATATGGACAAAACCGGGCGCAACGGCCTGCGCGTTGGCGACATCACCCTGCCCGACTTTAAAGAGCGCTACCAAAAGTTGGTTGACAAACATGTAGCCATGCTTACAGCCATGTACGGCGAGGTCGCTGATTTTTCGGATAGAGAAAAAGCCTTTTTTGAAGCGATTGAATTGATCAACAAATTCGAACTAGTTGATTCCGAGCACCTGGTAAATAATTATTTAAAAGAGGGCAAAAAAGTTTTGGCCGAAGGCGCCCAGGGTACCATGCTGGATATTGATTTCGGCTCATACCCTTTTGTAACCTCATCAAACACTACAACCGCGGGCGCATGTACCGGCTTGGGTATTGCACCCAACAAAATTGGCGAAGTGATCGGTATTTTTAAAGCCTATTGCACACGAGTAGGCGGCGGCCCCTTCCCTACAGAGTTAAATAACGAAACAGGTGAAGAACTGCGCCGCATAGGCCACGAATTCGGCGCGACGACAGGCAGGCCACGCCGCACAGGGTGGATCGATCTGCCCGCATTAAAATATGCCATTATGCTCAACGGTGTAACCCAATTGGTAATGACTAAAGCCGATGTATTAAGCGGATTTGACAAAATATATGCCTGTACCCACTACAAGTACCTGGGAGAAACCATTGATTACATGCCGTATGATATTTGCTCGGTTAGCCCGGAACCGGTTTTAAAAGAAATTGACGGATGGAAAGAGGATCTGACCGGTATTACGCAATTGGCGGAAATCCCTGCAAAGCTAAGCGCTTATATCAAATTTCTGGAAGCAGAGCTCGGCGTACCGGTAAAATATTTATCAGTAGGCCCGGACAGGGTGCAGACGCTTGTTTTGAATTAATGCATGTAGAGACGCAAAGTATTGCGTCTCTACATGCGTCCCCATTGTAGAATCGTTCAAACGTGATCATATCGATAACCGATCCGCAAATATTTAAAACCCGGGCACTACAATGGGCCAATTCGTTTGATGTTTGCTGTTATCTCGATTCAAATAACTTCACAGATCCCTATTCAAAATTCGATGCATTAATTGCCGCCGGAGTTAAATACGAACTGGCTGCAAACGCCGGTTCCGCTTTTAATGAACTGGAGAACTTTCGGAAAAAACATCCGGACTGGATGACAGGTTTTTTTGGTTACGACCTTAAAAATGAAGTCGAAGATCTTACCTCATCACACGCCAGCGAACAGAATTTTCCTGACCTTTACTTTTTTGTACCCTTATACATCGTTGTAATAAAAGGGGATACCGCGGAAGTTTTTGCCGATGATCCGCAAAAGGTTTACGAAAACATTCAGCAGCAGATGGTGAATACCGCATTCGAAGAGGTCCTGCCTATCGAAATTCAGTCCCGGTTAAGCAAGCTCGCTTATTTGGATGCCGTTGCAAAGATCAAACAGCATATCAGCCGCGGCGATATATACGTGACCAATTTTTGCCAGGAATTTTTTGCAGCAAATGCAGACATTGATCCAATAGCCGTTTTTTTAAAGCTCAATGAGATCTCGCCTAACCCGTTCGCCTGCTTTTTTAAGTATAGGGATAAATATGTAATGTGTGCCTCGCCCGAACGGTTCCTGGCCAAAAGAGCTCACAAACTGATTTCGCAACCCATTAAGGGAACGGCAAAACGCGGTGATAATCCCGCCGAAGACGAATCTATCAAACAGCAATTACGAGATCACACCAAGGAACAGCAGGAAAATGTCATGATCGTCGACCTGGTGCGAAACGATCTTACACGCTCGGCCAAAGCTGGTTCAGTAAAAACAGAAGAGTTGTTTGGCGTGTACAGCTTTAAACAGGTACACCAGATGATCTCGACAGTCGTATGTGAATTACAGGACGATATTACACCGGTGCAGGCCATAAAAAACACTTTTCCAATGGGCAGCATGACTGGGGCGCCTAAAGTACGTGCCATGCAGCTAATGGATCAATATGAGGGCAGCCGCCGTGGCGTATATTCTGGTGCGGTTGGCTACTTCAGCCCGGATAACGATTTTGATTTCAATGTCGTTATCCGGACAATACTATATAGCCACGATAAAAAACATCTTTCATTTCACGCCGGCAGCGCTATAACTTACCATGCCGAAGCTGAAAAAGAATATCAAGAATGTTTGCTCAAAGCGCAGGCGATATTGGAGGTACTCGGCCAACCAGCCGTGGGCTAACGTTTATAATATTTCATTGCTTCCGGGATGCGCTTTTGAATATCGGCAATACGCGTGGCATCAGCGGGGTGCGTACTTAAAAGCTCGGGCGAAGAACCGCCTTTATCCTGCGCCATCATAGTTTGCCAAAACGAAACAGCGGCATGTGGGTCATAACCCGCCATCGACATAAAGATGAGGCCCAAATGATCAGCTTCCGATTCCTGGTTCCTCGAATATTTCAGCAATAACAGCTGTCCCCCAACACCATACAATCCGTTAACGACAGACTGCGTAGTTTGCGATTGGTTGCCCGAAGCGGCGTCAACCGCAGCGCCTGCGCCCTGCACCGCTAATTGCTGCGAAATTCTTTCAGCGGAATGCCTGGCCACAGCATGGCCGATCTCGTGCGCCAGCACAGTTGCCAATGCGCCATCGGTTTGTGCCAAAGGCAACAGCCCGCTATATACCGCTACTTTTCCGCCTGGCATACACCATGCGTTAACCTGGTTGCTTTGTATAAGGTTAAACTCCCATTGGAAACTGTATTGATTGCCGTAGCCGTTATTTTTTAAATAACTTTCAACCGCCATTGCCAGCCTGCTCCCAACTGCTTTTACACGCTGTGCATCATTTCCGGTATTGATAACCCTCGTTTTCGGATCGGATAACAATTGATTATAGCTTAATGCGGCTGCCTGGTTTACCTCCGTATCACCGATTAAATTTAATTGCCGGCGCCCGGTTAACGGAACAGTTGCACACGAATAACACGCAATCACGATAAGTGAAATAACGATCTTTTTCATAAATGGACGGTAGTTTTAGCTTGCTGTTATTTATTCAAATGGAAGCTATATCACTTTTGAATGTAACAGGTATTTTACATAACGAAAATATTAAAAAATAGTTTCACAGAAAATAAACCCGCTGTCAGGCAAGTTTTCGTTTAAAGAGATGAACTTTTGATTCTTTCCTTTTTAGCAGGCGCTCAATGTTTTTTTGATGGGTAACCAGTATCAGTATGAATATACACATACCATAAATTACGATAGACCTATTGCTGGGGAATATAAAGGTCACACCTATTGTATAAACGAATCCGGCTGTAATAGAGCTTAAGGATACATATTTGGTTATCAGCAATACAATAATAAACACGCCCACGCACAACAAGGCAGCGTGCAAATGGATGGCCAGTATCATGCCAAACAGCGTGGCAACGCCCTTGCCGCCCCGGAAACCTGCAAATATTGGGAACAGGTGGCCCATAACAGCTGCAACACCCAGGGCAAGCGCATAATTGGTATAAGAAACTGAATTATAGGCCCCTGTAGTTGATACGCCGATAAAGTAAGCAAGATTGGTCGCTGTCCAGCCTTTTAAAATGTCAATTAACATTACCGGGATGCCGGCCTTTTTACCCAATACCCTGAAAGTGTTGGTTGCCCCGGCATTTCCGCTGCCGTACTCGCGCACGTCAACGCCGTAGAACGCCAGCCCTATCCAAACCGCCGTTGGGATCGACCCGCATAAATAGGCCATAATGAGCGCTGAGACCGAGGAGACAGTTAACATCTTACCGCAATTATACTAAAATTATTTAGTGATTAGAGGTTGGAGATTAGAGGCTGGTTTTTGTTGGAAGTAAAAAGAAATACGCTAATCCCCGTTTACAACTATTACAACACCTACAACCAATAGCTTATCTCTAACCTCAAATCTCTAATCTCTGACAACCGCCTTCAAACTTAAATCTAAACTTTTAACAGAGTGTGTTAATGCGCCAACTGAGATGTAGTCAACACCGCAGGCTGCATATTCGCGGATGTTATCAATAGTGATGCCGCCGGATGCTTCGGTAACATATTTTCCATTAATAGTAATTATCGCTTTGCGCAGGTCATCATAATTAAAATTGTCCAGCAAAATACGGTCGACCCCTCCGGTTTGCAAAACTTGTTGCAGCTCGTCCGGGTTGCGCACCTCGATTTCAATAGCCAGTTTCTTATTGTGTCTGCTCAGGTATTGCTGCGTTTTTTCGATAGCGTTTTTTATTCCGCCCGAGTAATCAACATGATTATCTTTTATTAAGATCATATCGTATAAGCCAAACCTATGATTTACGCCGCCGCCGATTTTAACAGCCCACTTTTCAAGGTACCGCATTCCCGGTGTAGTTTTCCGGGTATCTAAAACCTGCGTTTTCGTTCCCTGTAGCTGGTCAACTATTTCGCGTGTTATTGTAGCTATACCGCTCATGCGCTGCATACAGTTAAGTACCAGACGCTCGGCTTTTAAAATGCTTCGTGCGCTCCCCTCCACCTCAAGCGCAATATCTCCCGGTTTTATCCGGGCGCCGTCGTTCAATAAAACCGTTAATTTCAAAGCCGGATCGACAACCCGGAATATCTCGCGTGCAAGTTCAATACCCGCAAGTACGCCGTTGTCCTTTACTAAAAGTTTTGCTTTGCCTTGTGCGTTCTCAGCAATTGTTGCCAGCGAGGTGTGGTCGCCGTCCCCAACATCTTCATTGAGTGCGTTTGTTATAAAGGGTAGAATAATTGATTTGTCAGGGTCCATATTTGAACGCCAAAAGTAAGAACAATTTTATTGAGTCCATAGTCGATGGACCATAGACCATGGTAACAGGAAGTTTCAACTATGGTTCAGGGCTAAAAACCTATTTCACCTTCTCCGTTTCAATACGCAGTTCGATCAGTTGCTGCGAACCGTTGGTGTCTTTTAAGGTATATGACACGCGGAATGTTCCCTTGTCTGTTGTGAGGTTTAGTACGCCAAACAGATAATTGGGGTTTGAATTTACCTTATGTATAATTTTGACCGCAAGGGGTTTGTTTTGATTGAAAAATTTTTCGAGGATAACTTCCGATTGGTCTTTTGAATAAACATTCTCTTCACCCAGGATGGTCATCTCAACATTAGACGCGAACATTTTAGAAAGTTCAGGGGCATTTCCCTGCCGGATGAGGTCAGCGACCTTGTCTATCGGATCTGCAGTAGATGCAGCGGCCACACATAAAACGAATAATAAAGGCAGGTAAAGCAGTTTCATAATAACTATTAAACGACGTTATAAACAGATAGTTACAAAAAGACACCCACTTTGCCGGGTTAAAATTGCCCCGGACAACTGACATTAGTAAATATATTTACCTAGTTACAACGTTGCCTTTATATTTGCATTGTGGAAAAACAAAAAAAAATTGCATTAATTATCCTCGACGGCTGGGGATTTGGCCGGAATGATGAGTCAAACGCTATACTGGCAGCCAATACACCCTTTTTCGATCACCTGTTAAAAACGTATCCCAATTCAAAACTGGAAGCATCGGGCACGGCAGTTGGTTTGCCCGCCGACCAAATGGGTAACTCCGAGGTGGGGCACATGAACTTAGGCGCAGGCCGCGTTGTTTACCAGGAACTGGGCCGCATACATAAAGCCGTTGACGACAACGAGCTGGTGGAAAACCCGGTATTGAAGGAGGCTTTTGAATACGCTAAACAAAATAATAAGAACGTGCATTTTATCGGGCTGGTTTCCGATGGCGGGGTGCATTCACACATCAGGCATTTAAAGGGCCTTTGCGACGCCGCAAACGCTTATAACCTCGACAATGTATTTATCCACGCTTTTTTGGATGGGCGCGATACTGACCCCCGGTCGGGTCTGAATTTCATGACCGACCTGGAGCAATATATCGACAACTCGAACGTGAAGCTGGCCTCGGCCATTGGCAGGTATTACGCTATGGACAGGGACAACCGCTGGGAAAGAATTAAGTTGGCGTACGATCTTATGGTTAACGGGCTGGGTGATGCCACGCAAAATATTGTTCAGGAAATAAAGGCTTCGTATTTAAAGGAAGTGACGGACGAGTTTATTCAACCGATAGTGAAAGTTGATGCAAATGGTAATCCGCTGGCTACGATAAAGCCTGGTGACGTGGTTATTTGCTTTAATTTCCGTACTGACCGGGGCCGGGAAATTACGATCGCTTTAACACAAAAATCGTTTCCCGAATATAACATGCACCCGCTCGACCTGAACTATATTACCATGGTACCCTATGACGAGACGTTTAAAAACGTAAAGGTGATATTCGGGAAAGATGACCTGACGGAAACGCTTGGCGAAATATTGCAGAATGCCGGCAAGAACCAAATCCGCATAGCTGAGACCGAGAAATATCCGCATGTAACCTTCTTCTTCTCGGGCGGCAGGGAAAAGGCTTTTGATAATGAAAGGCGATTGCTGGTGCCTTCACCAAAAGTAGCCACTTACGATCTGCAGCCCGAAATGAGTGCCGAAGGCATACGCGATGCCATAATTCCAGAGTTAAAAAGTGGCTGGGCGGACTTTATCGTTCTAAACTTTGCCAATACAGATATGGTTGGGCATACCGGCGTATTCAGCGCTGTAGTAAAAGCTGCCGAAACAGCCGACCGTTGCACAAAAGATGTAGTTGAAGCCGGCATGGCAAATGGCTATTCGTTTATCATCATTGCTGACCACGGTAATGCCGACTACATGGTAAACGATGACGGTTCGCCCAATACGGCCCATACCACCAACCTGGTTCCCTGCATAGTAATTGATAGCGATGTTAAACAGGTAAAAGACGGCAAATTGGGAGATATCGCCCCAACTATATTAAAGATACTGGGCGTTAAAATCCCAGAGAAAATGACCGGTAATGTATTGGTATAAAAAACTGCCGGGGAATCTGTTCATCGCAGGTGCGATCACCTTGATTTTTTGTATATCGGGCTGTAAGCCCGATATTAAAGAAACCGGCGCGGCATTGAAATATTTTGACATAAAAGGATTTTTTACCGCCGAGGCGGTCCGTCTTGATCGGTTAAATACCCCCGTTATGAAAACTGTAACCCATAATGGTGTCACACAAAGCAAAAAGGTCCGCATTGGAAATTGGGAGCGTGAGCTTGACCTCTTCATCGGCTCCGATATAAATAGGCCCGCCTGGAAAGACAGTTATACCGTAACCATTTCGGGAGACATTACAATTTACAGGGCCAAAGATTTCAAATTGAAAATGCGCCAGATGGATATTAAAAAAGATAAAGATAAAGTGCAGTGGGTATTGATATTCAACCGGACCAAGAACCTCTTGTACGAGACTACCGAAAAACTCAGCTATTTTCCTGATTCGCTGTATTCAATAGAAAAATACCAGCACGTGAAATTAATGGGGAATAACACATATAGTGTGCAGGGACTCATCGGTAAGTAAATACTACCTGCGCACAAGTGCTTCGTCCAGTTTTTGTTTTGAAAGTTCCAGCAGGGACGAGATATCACTGCGTGACGGATTATCTGCCAATACTTTCTGCAGATCGTTAATAGAAGCTTTTAATGAATTTATACCGCGGCTTCGGTCATAAAAATGACTCCCAGCCTGTAATTTAAATACACCATACTCGCGGTAAGCAATACCCCTGGTTTGGTATTTGGTGGCATTGGGCTCAATAGCAATGGCTTTAGTAAGATCGAATATAGAGCCAAGCAGGTATTTTTCGCGTTCCGCAGCTGGCAGCAGGTTATCTTTGCCTAGGTAGCTTTTACTCCTGGCCCGGTAATAATAGGCCATAGCGTCTGTCGGGTTTATTGCTAACTCTTTGTTATAGGCGGCAATTGATTTTCTGTAATTTTCACTATGGTAATAAGAATAACCCAGTAGCCACAACGCGTTGGCGTTGGTTGAGTCAACCAAACATGCTCTTTCCAGGTGCGAGGCCGCCTTTTTAAAATCGCCTTCCATTAGCGCCTGCTGCCCAAGCTTAACATAAGCATTTTGAGCAGTAACAGCTTCAAATGACGAGATAACCAGGAAGGATATGATAACTGATAACTTCATCAGCGGTTTATATTTTACCAAAATAGTACTACATTAACTCTTAACTCAAGAAATTATTATGCCAAAATTCAATTTTTACGTCCTTATTAAAATAAAAAATAGCGATATGACGTTTTTTCACTTAACCGGCGCATTGCGGTTAATTTAACAAATCGGCAGCAATTTATAAAAAACTTGTAATCAATACGTTATATTGCATACATTAATTATTAACAATATTGGCTTATCTTGGCACATGTCTTGAAACATAGCATCCGCACAGGAGCAAAAGGTGTTTTGCCTGTAACCATTCTCCCTGTACTCGTACAGGCTGACAATATGACGTTTTAATAATAAAAGGTAATTAATGAGTTTCGATCCATTTGAATTAAATAGCGCTTTACCAGTAATAAACGAAGATTCTGAATTTTTTCCGCTGATGTCGACCGAAGACGAGGAAGAAATGAATAATGAACAGTTGCCCGACGTTTTATCCATATTACCGCTGCGCAATACCGTACTATTTCCCGGGGTGGTTATTCCTATTACCGTTGGCCGGGATAAATCAATTAAGCTGATACGCGATGCCAATAAAGGCAGCCGCATGATCGGGGTGGTTTCTCAACAGGATGTGGGGATTGAAGACCCGACTTTCAGCCAGCTAAACAAGATCGGCACTATAGCGCTGATCATAAAAATGCTGCAAATGCCTGATGGCAATACGACTGTCATCCTGCAGGGCAAAAAGCGTTTTCTATTGAAGGAAGAGGTACAAAGCGTACCATACATCAAGGCCACCATAGAGCCTTTTAAAGAAGTTAAACCCAAGGAGGACAAAGTATTCAAAGCCATGGTTTCGTCCATAAAGGATATGGCCATGAACATCATCCAGCTGTCTCCGAATATTCCCAGCGAAGCCGGCATTGCCATACGCAACATTGAAAGCACATCATTCTTGATCAACTTCATTTCATCAAACATGAATGCTGACATGAATGCCAAGCAGCATTTGCTGGAAGAGCCGAACCTGCGTAACCGGGCCAACCTGGTGCTCGAGCACCTCACCCTGGACCTGCAGATGCTGGAATTAAAAAACCAGATCCAAAGCAAGGTACGTGTCGACCTGGATAAGCAGCAGCGCGATTATTTCCTGAACCAGCAGCTAAAAACCATCCAGGAAGAACTTGGCGGCAACTCGCCCGACCTGGAGATCGAAAGCCTGAAAATGCGCGCTTCTAAAAAGAAATGGGCAAAAGAAGCAAACGATCACTTCAATAAAGAACTTGAAAAACTTGCCCGCACCAACCCGGCCGCGGCAGATTATTCGGTACAGATCAATTATCTCGAACTGTTGCTTGATCTGCCATGGAACGAATTCACCAAAGATAATTTTGATCTTAAACGGGCGCAAAAAGTATTGGATAAAGACCATTTTGGCCTGGATAAGGTAAAGCAGCGTATTATTGAATACCTCGCTGTGCTTAAGCTGAAACATAATATGAAGGCCCCTATCCTTTGCCTTGTTGGCCCTCCGGGAGTGGGTAAAACCTCGCTTGGGAAGTCAATTGCTAAGGCGCTTGGCCGCAAATATGTGCGTATGGCCCTTGGCGGTATACGCGACGAGGCCGAAATCCGCGGCCACCGTAAAACCTATATCGGCGCTATGCCCGGCCGCATCATCCAATCTGTAAAAAAAGCCGGTGCGGCTAACCCTGTATTTATCCTTGACGAAATTGATAAAGTGGGTAACGACTTCAGGGGCGATCCGTCATCCGCGTTGCTCGAAGTGCTTGACCCTGAACAGAA
This sequence comes from Mucilaginibacter sp., assembly GCA_035568395.1. GTDB lineage: Bacteria > Bacteroidota > Bacteroidia > Sphingobacteriales > Sphingobacteriaceae > Mucilaginibacter. Next base: position 1,106,807 of record DATMOF010000002.1, read on the forward strand.
CAGTACTTTTTATGATCATTATGTTGAGATCGATTTCGATCTGTCAAACGTGATGTTCATCGCGACAGCAAATTCGCTTAGCACCATTCAGCCCGCGCTGCTCGACCGTATGGAGATCATCGAGGTAAACGGTTATACTATTGAAGAAAAAATAGAGATCGCAAAACAGCACCTGGTTCCAAAGCAGCGGGAAGCGCATGGCTTAAAATCAAAAGATGTAGTTGTAAAACCTGATGTGATCGAAAAGCTGATCGTTGATTATACCCGCGAGTCGGGCGTTCGTGCGCTGGAGAAAAAAATAGGCTCCCTGGTGCGCGGCGTGGCGAAAAACATCGCCATGGAAGAGCCGTATAACCCTGTTGTAACAAAAAAAGAAGTTGAAAAAATATTAGGCGCGCCCATGTTCGATAAAGACCTTTACGAAGGCAACGAAGTAGCGGGCGTGGTAACCGGCCTGGCCTGGACATCGGTCGGCGGCGATATTTTATTTATCGAAGCCAGTTTAAGTCCCGGCAAGGGGCGCCTCACTTTAACCGGCAGCCTGGGCGATGTTATGAAGGAATCGGTTACAATTGCTTTAGCTTATTTGCGCGCGCATGCCGCCGAATTCAATATCGAGCCTAAATTATTTGATCAATGGGATATACATGTGCATGTTCCGGCAGGCGCCACGCCTAAAGACGGGCCTTCGGCAGGTGTAACCATGCTCACGGCGTTAACATCAGCCTTTACCCAGCGGAAAATCAAACCGCACCTGGCTATGACGGGCGAAATAACACTGAGGGGCCGCGTATTGCCCGTCGGCGGTATAAAGGAAAAGATCCTTGCCGCAAAACGAGCCAATATTAAAGAGATCATTTTATGTAGGTCGAACCAGAAGGACATCCTTGAGATAAAAGAGGATTACATCAGGGACCTGCAGTTTCATTATGTGAGTGATATGCGCGAAGTGATCAACCTTGCCCTGCTGGATGAAAAGGTTAAAAATGCACTTGATCTTACTATAAAACCGGATGCTATTCCTTCGGTAACCGAAACTGCTTAGCCGGCTGCCCGCGATATTAATTAAATGTTTAGTTTGTGAATTTGGATATAAAAAAATATCTTTATCATAAACTAAACCTTTTATGAGAACAACCCGACCAGTAAAAATCGCAATTGTTGCTTTATTAAGCATGCTTTTTTATAGCACATCGCAGGCGCAAAGAACAACTTCCTCCAGGGCAGATTCACTTAAAAACACAAGGGCGCAAAGTGTATATTTTGAATTGTTCGGCCCCGGGCTCACCTTCTCGGCAAATTATGATACACGGTTTTCGCAAAAACGCGATGGCCTGGGGGCACGGGCGGGTATAGGCTTTTTGTCGGCCGGCGGCACTTCTTTCCTTTCAGTGCCGGTTCAGGTCAATTATTTACTTGGAAAAACCGACAAATATTTTGAGATCGGCGCGGGCGCAACATATACATCCTACACCGGCTCTGGTTTTTTCTCATTTGATAATACAACAACCACCACACAAAAAGTTTTGGGCACCATGACCTTCGGTTATCGGTATCAGCCCATAGATGGTGGCTTTAACTTCAGAGCCAGCTTTAACCCGCTTTTTGACAGCTCAACTTTTTATCCTTTTGTCGGCTTCAGCTTTGGATATACCTTTTAAAATCGATCGGTTGAAGCCGATTTTGATAAATAGCACTATGAATAAAGCTACATGCCTTAAACTCGTGCTCATTTTAGTAATAGGTATCATTCCTGGTTACTTAAATGCCCAAAACATAACATCTACGAAAGTCGATTCACTTCAGCAAAGCAGGGCTGAGGACATATTTTTCGAGCTTTACGGGCCAGGACTTACTATATCCGCCAATTATGATACCCGCTTTTCACAAAAAAGGGATGGGCTTGGCATGCGTATCGGCGTCGGGTACGATGGGTCTAACAGCCCGGGTGTAGTTATGCTGCCCATCCAGGTAAATTACCTTATCGGGAAAAACACCAGGTATCTTGAACTTGGGGTGGGCCTTACACTCCTATCCGCTAACGATGACGGCTTACCATTTAACAGTAAGGGTACAAGTGGCTTAACCATTGGCACTATGACTTTTGGCTACCGGTATCAGCCGGTTAATAGCGGTTTTAGTTTTAGGGTAAGTTTAAACGAGCTCTTTAACAATGCTAACTTTATACCTTACGCCGGGGTAAGTTTTGGCTACACCTTTCGAAAGCCCTGATCTTTAAGCTCAAACTTTACAGAGTTTTTTTTACTTTAGCTGCCTATTCCGGAATTCTTAATGAAATTTATACTATTCAGTTTCCTGGCTTTCCTTTTCGGGACAGCCGGCGTATTTGCCCAGTCGCATAGCACCGAATTTGGCGCGCAAACCGATAACGACTCCTACCTGCTAAAAGGGTCGGACAGGTATTACACGGATGGCACTTTTATCTACTACAGGCATGCCTTAAAAATCAATGGCGGCGACAGTACCTTGTTAGCTAACAAAATATTGGGATTTGAGACCGGGCAAAAAATATTTAATCCGCAATCAGGTTTTGTACCCGGTCCGCAATATGTCGACAGGCCATTTGCGGCATATCTTTATGTAGGCAGTACGCTGAATTTGCTTTATAAAAACGAAAGCACCCTTAAACTGGGTGCCCAGCTTGGTGTAGTCGGTCCTGCAGCGCTTGGCGAACAGGTACAAAAATTCATTCATCAAACTTTTGGATTTTACCCGGTGGGCGGCTGGCAATACCAGATCAAAAACGATGTCGAGATAAACCTGTCGGCTGAATACAATAAACTGATTGCAAGAACATCAGGACTCGACGTTTCATTTTCCGGCTATGCCAATTTAGGAAACGGGTTTACCGGCGCAGGCGCCGGGCCGCTGGTGCGGATAGGCTTGTTTAACCAGTTATTTCATTCGGTAAGCACCCAAAGTACCACGATCAGAAACGAAACCATTGCCCCCCTCCACCGGCAGGAAATATTTTTCTACTATAAGCCCCAGTTCAATTACGTGGCTTACGATGCCACGATACAAGGCGGATTATTCGAAAAACACAACGACCCCAATAGCCTGGAAATCGTCCAAACCAAAGAGCCGTTCATTTTCAGCCAGCAGTTTGGGATTGCATTTACTACTAAGCGCTTTGTAGTTGATGCCGCAGCCATTTATCACACCAAAGACGTAAAAGAAATGGTCCGCAAGCACCAATGGGGGTCGATAACAGCGTTGTATAGGTTTAAGTAAGTATTAAGTCGATGGACCATAGACCATAGCTATTTATTCACCCCAGTACTATGAACTATGGACTATGGACTCCTCCTCACTCCCCAAAATCCCTCTTCCTGTTCTCCTTTTTAAGCGAGTTGATTTTCTTTGACGCAAGCCGGGCGGCTTTAGCGGCTTTGCTTACTTTGGTCGGCTTGCGCAGTTTGGGTTTATGCAGCGCCCTGGTTAGCAATAAAGCCAGCCTTTCGAGCGCTTTTTCTTTATTTAGATACTGGCTGCGTTCTTCATCACAAATTACCTGCACCAGGCCGTCTTTGTTAAAACGCGACTGTAGTTTTGAAAGGAGCAACGCCTTCTCTTCGTCGTTAAACAACGCTGAATCGGTCACCGAAAACAACAGCTCAACCTTACTCGAAACCTTGTTGACGTTTTGCCCGCCCTTCCCGCCGCTGCGTGAGGCTTTGTAGGTTGTTTCTTTTTGCAGGTCCGCTTTCGTAAAGTTCATCGCCAAATTTAGTTGATTAAGTTGATTTAGTTGGATTGGGAGAGTAGTTGTTAACTTAATCCAACACAATCAACCATTCACTTAATCAACTACTCACTAAAATCACTACTTTAGCCCTTCCATGAGTAAACATGTCATTGTAGCCATTGATGGTTATTCTTCCTGCGGGAAAAGTACGCTGGCTAAGGCGCTGGCAAAAAAACTGCATTTTATTTATGTCGACAGCGGTGCTATGTACCGCGCCGTGGCTCTTTATTTTTTGCGCAATCATATCGACCTGAAGAACCACGAACAAATCGCAGAAGCGCTTAAAAATATTCACCTCAACTTTCATTCGCGCGATTACGAGACGCATATTACGCTGAACGATGAAGAAGTATCGGAAGAAATACGCCAGATGCCTGTATCTGAAACGGTAAGCAGCGTGTCGGCGATCCGCGAGGTGCGGAAAGAAATGGTCAAACAGCAGCAGCGCATGGGCCGCACAAAAAGCATCGTGATGGACGGACGCGATATTGGCACCGCCGTTTTCCCGGATGCACCGGTTAAGATATTTATGACAGCCGATCCGCTCGTAAGGGCTGAACGGCGATTTAAGGAACTAAAGCAAAAACATCCTGAAATTACGCTGGAAGAGGTCTTCGAAAACCTTGCCCACCGCGATTACCAGGACACCACACGCACCGAAAGTCCGCTGGTAAGGGCAAAAGATGCGGTTATCTTAGATAACACAAATCTTACACCCGACGAGCAACTGGAGTTTGCCTTGAAAAAGGTAGAACCATTTCTTTGATTTTAGATTTTAGAATTACGATTTTCGATTTTTCGCGATTGTTTGTTTTCAATGGTGCTCAAGAGGGTTTCGCCGTTTCGGATTTATTTGAAGATTACAACTATTAAGTAATCAGCGAAATCAACTTAATCAATCAAATCAGCGGTAAACTTAACCGCAGGCACGCCAAACCGGTTTAAAAAATCCACGCCCTCGTCGTTGCCGATGCCTTTATACTCGGCATACGATTTATCGAAAAACACCTTCTTAACCCCGGCCGAAAAAATAAGCCGTGCGCAAGGCAGGCATGGCGACAATGTGGTGTAAAGGGTAGCCCCTACCAGGTTAGCGCCGTTTTTTACTGCGTATAATATGGCGTTCTCTTCGGCATGGAGAGCGAGCGAGCAGCTCCCTTTCGAGTCGCGCGGACAGCCGGTTAAGGGCCATTCTTCATCACAGTTATGCGTACCCGCCGGCGGGCCATTATAGCCTATCGAAATAATACGGGTATCCTTCGTTAAAACCGCCCCGACCTGTGCCTTTACGCAATGCGAGCGCTTAGCCAGGTCGGTAGCCAGGTTCATAAAAATATGGTCGAAACTTAGTTTAGTCATAGTTAGTGATTAGAGGTTAGAGGTTGGAGATTAGAAAAAAATAACTAATCTCTAATCTCCAACCTCTGGTCTCCTAATTAATGCCCCCCGGAAGCTTCAATATGATCGATATCTATACCTTGCTTCTTTAATTCAGATCCTGCTTTCCAGGCGAAAAATGCCAGGTAGGCAAAACCAAACACGGGTACAATATATGAAAGGTGCAGCCCGCTGATACCCGAAAAAGAATGCTGGGTTGTATCAGCTAAGATACCCTGTACCGGCGGAATAATTGCCCCGCCCAATATCATCATGATCAAAAATGCTGAACCCTGGCTGGTGTATTTTCCTAATCCGGCAATTGCCAAAGCAAAAATCGAAGGCCACATAATTGAACAGCATAAACCGCCGCTTATGAAAGCAAACAAGCCTACTCTTCCGGTAGTCATTAACCCGATTACCATAGCTGCTACGCCCAATAAACCGAAAATAGTTAAGGTACGCACAGGTTTTTGCTGTCCTACAAAGAATCCTACGACTAAAACAGCTACACACAACACATAGATATATAAATTACTGATATTAACCCCGCTTAAATAATTAACCAGCAGCACAACTCCAAATGCAAAGAATGGAACAACAACTGTTAAAATATTTTTTGTCGATTTCGACAAATCAAATACGCCTATCGCGCCGGTCCACCGTCCAATCATTAAGCTTCCCCAGTACAATGATATATATGGCGCTATTTCCGACGCGGTGAAACCGCCAAACTCGGGTGTTTTAAGCAGAGAACCCATATTACTTTGAATGGTCACCTCAGTTCCTACATAAGTAAATATTGCTATCATGCCATAGATCAATTGCGGGTATTGCATTGCGCCCCAGCCCGCTTTGCTTTTAGCAGCCGACATGAGTGATATAATAAGCGTTATCAGGATGATGGCCAAAGATGCATACACGTAATAAGCCTTGGCAACGCCGGTTGCGTCGGCTAGCGGGCCAGCCGCTAAAACCAGGCAAAACGCAATAAATATGATAAACAATGGCAGATTTGTTTTGTGGCTTGCCTCTATCTTCTCATCGCTGGTAACCTTAGGCAGTTTTGATACCCAAAAGAATATCGCGACAGCTATATACAGGCCTGCCAGTATAAAATACAGGTTATTTATCGCTGTTATTTTAACATCTATAGCCGGGATTAACTTGCTGGCGCTGCCAAACAATACAATACTTACAATTACCGGCCCCAATAGGGTACCAAAATTATTTACACCTCCTGCCAGGTTCAACCGGTTTGATCCGGTTTCGGGCGTGCCAAGTGCTATTACAAATGGGTTAGCGGCGGTTTGCTGCAATGAAAATCCTAACGCGATGACGAAAAATGCACCCAGGATAAATCCAAACGAACCTGAGTTTACAGCGGGAACCATCAGCAGGGCGCCTGCTGCCGATAGGATCAGGCCATAAATGATACCATTCTTATACCCCAGTTTATTTAGAAAATCAACCTTTGTAGCCTGGGATGCGAAATACAATCCAAGCGAACCAATAAAATAACCACCGTAAAAAGTGAAGTCAATTAATTGCGATTCAAATTGGGTTAAGTTAAAATGCGCTTTGCAAAAGGGTATAAAAATACCATTCGACGCGGCTAAAAAGCCCCAAAAGAAAAATACGGTGATGATGGTATACAGCGCGGAGCCGTAACTTTTAACGTTTTTTTGTTCCATTGTTAATCAGGTTTACTAATTGGTTGTATTTAAAACACTAAACATAGCCATTTTTTATAATTCCGCTATATATTAAATTAATAAATCACAATTTTAAGTTTGGTTGGTTAACATATAAAATTGCATATTCGTCCCACCAAGTTCTAAATTGAGTTGAATTAATCTAAATGAATGTTTGAAGCTATTATTTCGGGTCTTGGAATCGGACTGGTTCTCTCTGTTCTTACCGGCCCGGTTTTTTTCGCATTAATAAAGACAAGTATCGAAAAGGGCTTTCATGCCGGGGCGGCCATGGCATTGGGCATAGTTACCAGCGACGTGGTTTTCGTGGGCGCAATCATATTCGGTTCTCAATATATCGACGTCCCCCCGCATACAAAGGTCATCGTAGGCGAAATTGGCAGCGGTATTTTGTTTAGCCTGGGTGTTTATTACATATTTAAAAAAGCCGAAATAAATTTCGACAACAAAACCCCGTCGGCATTAAATCGCGCTGGCTATTTTTTTAAAGGGTTTTTAATGTGCATTTTTAATCCTACCCTCCTCTTCCACTGGATCACCGTTATCGGAACGGCCAGCACCATTTTTCACCAGGGTGTAAAGCACAGGCAACTGGATATAGCTATTATGTTTTTAACCATCCTTATAGTGCAGTTCGGGCAGGACTTGGTAAAAGTATTTTATGCCAATAAACTGCGCGATAAAATATCGGTTAAATTTATACACCGGCTTAACGAAGTAGCGGGGGTTGCCCTGATCATCGCATCACTGGTATTAATGGACAAACTGGTAACCCACTTTATATTTGCGCCTCCGCCCGGGAGTTAATTGAGTCGTAAGTCTGTAGTCTTAAGTCCCAAGTCGACTCTGCTAAAATAACAAACGCCTGAAAAGACTCAAGACTTTTGACTCAAGACTCAGGACTTCTTCTACATATACCCTCTCTGGTTCTTTCCTTCCATCCAGTTAACAAAAGCGCGGTTTACTACTTTGTTGCCACCCGGGGTTGGATAGTTCCCCGAGAAATACCAGTCGCCGGTATGGTCCGGGCAGGCTTTATGCAGGTTGTCTAATGTTTGGTATATCACTTCTACCTCGCATTTTATCGCTTTTGGTGTGATGATCTTTGCAATCCGGTCCGAAATTTCCTGGTCGGTAAATGGCTCGTAAATAGCCTGCACATAATTGCGGACGTCCTCTTTAGGTAATACTGCGCTATCTTTGCACAACTGGTAAACCTTCAGGATAACATTTTCCATTCCCCGCTCTTTCAGCAGGCTGATAGCCGCCTCAAATGCCACAAACTCACCCATGCGCGACATATCAATACCATAACAATCCGGGTAACGTATTTGCGGGGCAGATGAAACCACCACAATTTTTTTAGGGCCCAGCCTGTCCAATATCTTCAGGATACTTTGTTTAAGGGTAGTTCCGCGTACGATCGAATCATCAAGCACCACCAGCGTATCTTCACCTTTATTGATGAGGCCGTAGGTGGTATCATAAACGTGCGCCACCATTTCGCTGCGGTCGGCGTCCTGGGTAATAAAGGTACGCAGTTTAACATCCTTTATCGCTATTTTCTCAACGCGCGGCGCCAGGGCCAGCACCTCAATCAGTTCCTCTTCACTTATTTTATCTTCGCGGTTCAGCAGCTTGTCGCGCTGGTATTTTTTTATGTATTTATGCACGCCTTCAACCATTCCGTAAAAAGCCACTTCGGCCGTATTGGGAATGTAGGAGAAAACCGTATTTTTTATATCATGGTTAACCGAGGTCAGTATCTGCTCACAAAGTAAACGGCCCAGCTGCTTACGCTCACGATAAATGGCAGCATCGCTTCCGCGCGAAAAATAGATACGCTCAAACGAGCATGCCTTCGTTTCTTGCTGATCGCTGATCCTGTCTTCTGATATTTTGCCGTTCTTTTTAACAATAAGCGCGTGCCCCGGCTTGATCTCCTTGATCTCATCAAACGGGACATTAAAAGCGGTTTGTATGGCAGGGCGCTCCGAAGCTGCAACTACAATTTCATCGTTATAAAAATAATAAGCAGGGCGTATGCCAACCGGGTCGCGCATCACGAATGCGTCGCCGTGGCCCAATATGCCTGCAATGGTATAGCCGCCGTCCCAGGTTTTGGCCGATTTACGCAATATCTTAGCCACATCCATGTCGTTGGCTATCAGCTTGCTGATCTCCATGTTATCGTCCAGCCCTTCACGCTTATACTGGTCAAAAAGTCCCTGGTTCTCGGTATCAATAAAATGACCGATCTTCTCCAGTACCGTTACCGTATCGGCTTTCTCCTTTGGGTGCTGGCCCAGGTCGTACAACTGCTGCAGCAGCTCATCAACATTGGTCATGTTAAAATTGCCGGCGATAACCAGGTTACGCGTCATCCAGTTGTTTTGGCGTAAAAAGGGATGGCAGTTTTCAATGCTGTTTTTGCCGTGAGTGCCATAACGAAGGTGGCCCAGCAGCACCTCGCCAACAAAGCTCACATTCTCTTTCAGCCAGTCGGCATCCGCCATTTTTTCGGGTGTATTCTTCTGGATATCAGCAAATTTCTTTTGGATATATTCAAATATATCCGCAACAGCGTTTGAAGCCATTGAACGGTGCCTGCTTATATAGCGCTTGCCTGGTTCAATATCCAGTTTAATGGTGGCAACCCCTGCGCCATCCTGGCCGCGGTTATGCTGTTTTTCCATTAAAAGATAGAGTTTGTTGAGGCCGTACAGTGCAGTGCCGTACTTTTGCTGATAATAAGAAAGTGGCTTTAACAGGCGGATAAATGCCACACCGCATTCATGTTTTATCTGATCACTCATGAGTGGTATTAAGCACGCAAAACTACAATTTAAATGTTGAAACTTTAAATTAACATTGTCATAATAAATTACTGATTTATATCAATTATTGAATTAGTGATTTATTGAATTAGTGATTTTTTAAATTGCTATATTGTTACCCGATAAACCAATTATCCTCATGAAAAAAATAACACCTTTTTGCCTATGGCTGCTGCTTGCAGTTGGTTTTAGCCACAGTTTCGCGCAAACCGGCGGGCGGCTTTTTACGCATGCTATTGGTATACAGGCCTATACTTACCGCAACAGTTTCCCATTGGGCGTGGCCGCGGTGCTGGATAGCATTAAATCATTGGGCATAACCGAAATGGAGGGCGCTAACCCGAAAAACATCAGCGCCGTAGAGTTTAAAAAGATGCTGGATGAACGGCATATCTCCGTGCCATCGATCGGCGCGGATTACGGGCAGATCACCAAAGACCCGGATGCTGTTATAAAACAGGCAAAGTTTTTTGGTGCCAAATATGTAATGGTGGCCTGGATACCCCACGGCAAAACATTTATCATAGACAATGCGAAAAAGGCAGTTGACGACTTCAACCGCGTGGGTAAGATCCTAAAAGAAAACGGCCTGATCTTATGTTACCACGACCATGGCTATGAATTTGGCCCTTACGGGGATGGAACGCTGTTCGATTATATCGCACAAAACACCAATCCAGACTATCTATCTTTTGAAATGGACATCATGTGGACCTTTCATGGCGGGGCCGACCCGGCTAAACTGCTGTACAAATATGGAAGTCGCTGGAAATTGGTGCACCTCAAAGACATCCGCAAAGGCATAGCCAACGACCTCACCGGCGGTACAGACACGCACAACGACGTGGCGGTAGGCACCGGCCAGATCAATTACCCCGAGGTAATAAAAGCAACCAATACGGTAGGCATTAAACATTATTTTATTGAAGACGAAAGCCCCGACCACGCTACGCAGATACCTGTAACGATCGCGTATTTGAGAAGTTTGAAGAAGTAAATTTTTATTTAATAACAACTTTTGTCATTCTGAACGTAGTGAAGAATCCTCTTGAATAGATAAGTCTACGTTAGACAGGTTTACGACTCCCCACCGGGCGAAGAAGATTCTTCACTACGTTCAGAATGACAAAAAGAAACCCAATACATTAATTATAAAATCAACTATGAATCCAGAACAAAAACCACAAACCGCCATGAACCGACGCAAATTCCTCGAAAAAGCATCGGTTATGTCAGCCTTTATGATCGTTCCACGATTTGTGCTGGGCGGCAACGGCTATACTGCACCAAGCGATCTGATAACCCTTGGCTTCATCGGCACAGGCAAGCAGGCCGGCGGCTTACAGAAATCTTTTTTTGACACCAACGAAGTGAAGATCATCGCCGCGGCTGATGTTTACGGCGCGAAATTGCAGCAGTTTGCAGGCCAGGTTAACCAGCGTTACGCATTGAAGGCCGCGCAAACCAAATACACCGGCTGTGCCACGCACGCTGATTTCCGCGACCTTTTATCCCGTAAGGATATTGACGCGGTGGTAATTGCCGTACCTGATCACTGGCATTCGGTATGTGCCATCCTGGCGGCAAGGGCCGGCAAAGATATTTATTGTGAAAAGCCGCTATCGCTGACCATTAAAGAAGGCCGGGCTATGGTGGAAGAATCGAGAAAGCATAAACGTGTATTCCAGACGGGGAGCATGCAACGATCGTGGCCGGAATTCCGGCAGGCGGTGGAGTTGATGCGCAACGGCTATATCGGAGAGATAAAAACTGTAAAAGTAAACGTTGGACCCTCGCCTGTACCTTATAACCTGCCTGCGGAGCAAATGCCCGAGTCGCTGAATTGGGACTTTTGGCTGGGGCCGAACTCACCACAGGTATATAACCATGCTCTGGCACCCGGATTGACCGATGATTTCTGGGCCAAATGGCGCAACTATAAAGAGTTTGGCGGCGGCGGCATGACCGACTGGGGCGCGCACATGTTTGATATTGCACAATGGGGCCTTGATATGGACGGCAGCGGTCCGGTAATGGTAACGCCGCCGGATAAGGATCACCCATTTTTAACTTACCAATACGCAAACGGCATAACCATGACGCACGAACCGGAAGGCAACCAGGGCCTAACATTTGTAGGCACAGAAGGTAATATACATGCTGTAAGAGGCAAACTGGAAACAACACCTGAGAGCCTGAAGGATAAAATTATCGGGCCAAACGAAAAACATGTTTACCTGAGCACTGATCATTACAAAGATTTCCTGCAAGCCATCCGCAACCGCACAAAACCCGTAGCCGACGTTGAAATTGGCCATCGTACGGCAACCGTTTGCAACATAGGCAATATCGCCTACGAGCTGAAACGTCCGCTGCACTGGAACCCGCATAAAGAAGAATTTAAGAACGACGACGAAGCCAATCGTTTGCGAAGCAGGGAAATGAGAAAGGAATGGGTGGTGTAAATCAGAATTTGAGTAGCTACCGGTTTATAAAAAGAAAGCCGGGCAGATCTGCCCGGCTCAATATAATAAAGGCTTAAAAAATTGGCTAAATTATAACTTCTCGCCATGCTGGCTAATATCGAGGCCGATCAGCTCTTCGTCAGCTGAAACGCGCAGCGGCGAGATCATGTCGGTAATTTTCAGCAACAATAGAGAACCGAAAAATGAAAATAGTGATACCACAACGAGGGCTATGCATTGCACAAAAAACAAGTGCGTATGGCCAAAAAACAAGCCGTCGCCGGTGGTATTACCTGCGTTAACATTTTGATTGGCAAATACGCCGGTTAGCAGCATCCCCACCATACCGCCCACGCCATGGCAGGGGAATACATCAAGCGTGTCGTCGATCGTTGTACGGGTACGCCATTCAACCACCAGGTTACTCACTACTGCCGAAATGATGCCGATAGCCAGGGAATGCGGTACAGAAACGTAACCCGCAGCGGGTGTGATCGCAACCAGGCCTACAACCGCACCAATGCACGTACCCATTGCCGAGGGCTTTTTTCCCCGCAGCATATCGAAAAATATCCATGTCAATCCGGCCGCGGCGGATGCTGTTGTGCTGGTGGCCAGCGCCGTTACCGCCAAATGGTTCGCGCCAAATGCAGAACCGGCGTTAAAACCAAACCATCCAAACCACAGAAGCCCCGTACCGATCATTACATAAGTGATTCGGGCTGGCGCATGATTGGGTTCGTTTCGCCGTTTTAAATAAAGCGCCGAAGCCAGGGCCGCCCACCCCGCCGACATGTGTACAACCGTTCCACCTGCAAAATCAAGCACGCCTAACCTATTAAGCAGGCCGTCGGGGTGCCAGGTGCAGTGTGCAAGCGGAGAAAATATGAAAATGGAAAACAAGCAAACAAATATGATATATGAATTAAAACGTATGCGTTCTGCAAATGCGCCAGTGATCAATGCCGGGGTGATAATGGCAAATTTTAGCTGGTACATCGCAAATAGCAGCAAGGGAATGGTCGGCGCCTGTTTCCAGGTGGCATTGCTCAGCATGCCCTTCATCATAAAATAAGTTGACGGGTTTCCGATAACGCCATGTACGCTTTCGCCGAATGCAAGGCTAAATCCAAAAATGCCCCATAATACGGTAATGATCACCATACAAACAATGCTCTGCAGCATGGTTGAGATCACATTCTTTTTATTCACCATCCCGCCGTAAAAAAATGCAAGCCCCGGCGTCATGATCAAAACCAACGCGGTTGACATCAGCATCCAGGCTATATCCCCGGTATTAAAATGCGGATCGCCTGTGTTGTGCACCTCTACCGACGGAAAAATAAAGGTTAGGGTTAAAATAACTAAGATCAAAAAAAATGGAAAATAGCGTTTCATAGAAAACCTGAAGGTTAATTTAATTGGCGGGCTGAAAGTAGGTTTTATCTCATAAAAAATGAAGTAAACCACACTTTTTTTGGCGAAACCTATAAGAATTATTAGTTTATAAATGCTTTAGGAGCAAATCGGGGAATATTCCTAATAAAACGAGTAAAAAACTTATACTAATTGCCAAAATAATAATTTTGTATGATCTTTTTATATGATTATCGGCTATTTCGCTACGTTTTAGGAATAAATTGAGTGGAATTTTGATATAGTAGAATAAAGATACAACCGTAGTTAAGGCGCCTGTAACCAATAATAACAATAACCATAGGTTGTGCCCCTGCTGGTAAACCCCATAAACAGCCGAAAATACAACCAGTTTACCGGTAAAGCCCGCGGTGACCGGCAAACCGGTTAATGACACGAGTACGATCACAAAACAGATCGAAGCCACCGGGTATTTGAGGCCCAGTCCCCTGTAGCTTTGCATATCCTCAGCCCCGGCAACGTTGACAAAGTAAGTGGCGAGCGCCAGCGCGCCGATATTTGCCAGGCCATATACCGCCAGGTAATAAATTAAGGCCGAAAGCCCGGTTGAGGTAAACGTAACAATCGCCATTAATGCAAACCCCGTATGGCCGATACTCGAATACGCCAGCATGCGTTTGACATTTGTTTGCAGCACCGCGGCAAAGTTGCCGGCTATCATGGTGATGATGCCGATCACGGATAGGAACAACCGGAAATCAAACGAGGTCCATTTTGTAAAGAAGATGAACGGGGTTAAAAAGTTAATGAGCAAGGCAAAGCCGGCTATTTTCGGCAATGTTGAAAGCCATGCGGTTACCGGGGTTGCCGCGCCCTCGTACACATCCGGAACCCAAAAGTGCATGGGCACAAACGACAGCTTAAACCCTACCCCGGCCAGCACCAAAACCAGCGCGAACGAAACAGCCAGCGGATTTACTTGTGATAAACCGGGTACCAGGTTGCCGCTGAATAAATAAAGCGAGCCGCCAAATACATATAATAACGACATGCCATACAGCATAATAGCCGACGAGGCCGCGCCAAATAACACATACTTTAACCCGGCCTCGGTACCAAAAGCGCTTTCGGACCGGTAAGCCACCATCAGGTATGAGCCTATCGAGACCATTTCAATAGCCAGGTAGATCGATAACAGGTTTACCGCCATAGTCATCAGGTGCAGCCCAAATACGGTGCCGGTAACGATAGAATACAGGTCGGACAGGCCTTTTGGATGTACCGCAAGCCGGTCGTCCCAGCGAAAATAGAGCAACAACACCAGTGACAGCACATCGATAACCAATTTAAAATTGATAGCCGTACGGGTGATCAACAGCATCTCGCTGAACAGGAAATGCCCGTTGCCCTGCCCGTTGGCTAACAATAGCTGTAATTGATCAATATCTTTAAATAGCACCAACACCATTCCCGCGCAGGCGATAATGCGGCAAAGCCTTTCGGAGTTGCTGCCAAATAGCAGGTCGGTAACAAGCACGAGAATAAATACTGCCGCCAGGTAAATTTCGGGCATAAAATAAGGTATGCCGTCGAAAACATTATTTAAAGAGCCTGGCAAAAATGGCAGCAGATCGTGCATGGTTATTGAACTATTACTGATTGATTTTTTGGATATTTAACCTGGTATTTTAATTGAATTTTTTTATCGTCCTGCGGATTTAACCTCAAGTTCCAGGAAACTTTTCCTGTTGTTGGATCATGTTTACCGCCCGACAACTCCTGTGTTTCTACATCAATGGATGAATTTTGCGAAACAGGCACCTGGTCTTCAACCAGCAGGTTTACAGGTTGGCTTTTCCGGTTTTTTACTTCGATCTGCCAGTTGCGTGTTTCCTTTTTGTTTGAACCAATACTTTGTTTTTCTGTAAGGTCCTTTAAAGATGTGCGGGTAACCACGATGTTTTTATCTGTTCCCAATGAAATATTTAACGTATCGGCTGTAGCATCCGTATTTAGCAGGGATTTACCGATAAAGGTGCCCTCAAAAAACAGGTTGGCTTCGCCTGACAGGAAATTGTATTTATTCCAGTCGGTCAGTTTCGCCGTTAAAAACACGTCGGTGCTTAATTTAGGTGCGACGGCATACTCGTAGCCTGCATTTAAATCCAGCTTATTGATCTCAACCGTGTACTGTTTTCCGTCGCTGGGTACAGAGTATGGGTTATCAATATTAAACTCAACATTGGTTTGATTGACGGTTTGATTTACTTCAACAGGCAAACTTGAGATCCCTCTTATTCTTACTTCGCGATCAGGAACTACTTGTACTCCCGCCACCATATCCATTTTACGCTGGGTACCGTAACCGGTCACCACCACTTCACCTAATTGATTTGTAGCTGTATTGAGCGCCACATTAATTACCGAAGAAGAAACAACTTTTTCCTGCGCCTCGTAACCGATAAATCTAAACATAAGGGTTGGATTGCCGGCGGGTACCTGTAAAGAATACTCACCATTCATATTCGTTTGCGTCCCTATCGATGTGCCTTTAACATTTATTGATACGCCCGGCAAAGGCTGGCCGTCCTCTCTTGCAACTACCCTTCCGCTAACCTGTGTAATTTTGTAGAATTGATTTGAATAAACCATTCCCAAATTGAGGTAGTAGGGGCTTAACTCGGGTTTGCTTCCGCTGACGGTGGGATTGCCGGTCGACAACGTTAATTTTATATTCTTCCAGTCCTCGCCGGTTTGCTGGGATACGTTAGCTTTGTATGATATGCTAACGGGGCTGTTTACATCCTTTGCACGTATATCATAAGTGGGATACCAGTTCGCGTTATGCACCACATAGCTTAACGTAAATACCGATTGCAAAGCCGCCTTTGAAGAAACGGTCACCAATATATTACTGGTTGCCGTGCTGCTGCCTTTGTTGATGTCGGCTATCTGCCTGTCGTATTTTTGCAATTCACGCGTCAGTATGGCAACAGCATCGTTAACGGTTTGCTGCTTTCTCTTCAGCTCCGTTAAACGTTCTGCCTGGAAATCGAGCGCCTGCTTCAATTTCAAAACATCCAGGTTCGCATTTTGCCCGCTTACCACCTGGTTTTTGCCAAGCATAGCTTCTTCCTCCTGGTAAACGGCAATCATGTTATTTTGCTGGGTAATTTTATCTTGTATGATCTTTTTTTCCGCCTGCAGGTCTTCCACGCGCTTTTGTTTAACCTGCTCATTTAAAAAACTCAACTCCTGCTTAACCGATAGTATCGTAAACTCACCGTCGGCATGTACCTGTATGCTTTGCACGTCGATACCCGGCGAAAGGTTCTCGAAAGTTAGTGTCGATGTGCCGGCGTTAACATTTACAGTCGCGGTGCGGGTGACCTGTGCGCCATTTAAAAACACAATTACCTTTTGAATTTTTGTCGCGATTTTTTGTCCGTCGTAAGCCTTTAGCGTTATTGCCGTGAAAGCCAGCCAGGTCAGAAATGATAATTTTTTTAACATGATCTTTTTGATTAAATAAATACTCTGTTAACTCATCCCGTTACCGGTTGAGTAAATACAAGATGTAAGAGATCGCGTTTTTCCATAAACACATCAAATATTTATTTAAACTGTAAGAACTGTACCAATGCCAGCACCGAATCATTGACCTTATCAAACACCAGCGACGGCATCAGTCCCAGGGCCAATACCAGCAGAGCCAGCGGCACCAGGGTTATTTTTTCGCGGAAATTGAGGTCTGTTAACGCGGTTTGCCAAACCGGGCCGCCTTTTAATTGTACCTGCCCGAAAAACATGCGCTGCAGGGTCCATAAAAAATAAGCCGCACCCAATAAAATACCGAGGGACCCGCAAACCGCCATCCAATACGGCAGCAGGCCGTTTACCGCATGTGATTTAAATGCGCCGGTCAGCGAAAAAGCCTCGCCGATAAATGCGGAAAAGCCCGGCAGGCCCAGTGAGGCAAAAAATGCGATCATCACAAAAGCGGTATACTGGGGCATAATGGAGGCCAAACCCCTGAAGTGCCCGATACCCCTGTCGTGTACCCTGTTGTAAACTACGCCGGCCAAAAAGAACAGCATGGTTGAGAGGAAGCCATGGCTCACCATTTGCATTACCGCACCGCTTATACCTTCGGCGGTTTGGGAGGCTATACCCAGCAGCACAAAGCCCATGTGCGATACGGATGAATAGGCTATCATTCGTTTCAAATCTTTTTGCGCAAGTGCGTTCATCGCGCCATAAAGGATTGAAATTACCCCCAGCATCCCCAGCCAGTAAGCATCCGCCGAAGCGATATCAGGGAAAATACTTATACAAACCCGTATAATACCATATCCGCCAACTTTGAGCAATATCCCCGCAAGGATAATAGAAACCGGTGTAGGCGCCTCAACATGCGCATCGGGCAGCCAGGTGTGCAGCGGAACCACAGGCACTTTAATAGCAAAGGCAATAAACAATACCACAAAGCCAACGGCCCTTACCGGAAATCCGAATATGGTTTGATGACTTAAAACGGAAAACACCGACCCGGGCTGGTAGTTCGCCGGGTTCATCATCTGCACCATATTAAAGGTATGATTGCCGGTTGCCGGATCTTTTACCGACAGGTAGAGCCCGATCATCACCAGCAGCATAAAAACCGAGCCGAACAACGTGTATAAGAAGAATTTGATAGCGGCATATTCCCGCCGCGCACCGCCCCACATCCCGATAAGGAAATACAATGGCAGCAACATCAGTTCGTAAAATATATAGAACAGGAAAAAATCGAGCGAGCAGAATACGCCGATAACGGCCATATCCAGTATCAGGAAGAGTACGAAGAATCCTTTTAAGTTGCTTTTGATCTCCCACGAGGCAAGTGCGGCTATTACCAGGATCAGCGAGGTCATAACCAGCAGAGTGATAGAGATTCCGTCAATACCTACAAAATATTCGATCTGCATTTTGCCCATTGTACCCAGGTCGAGACCGATCCAGGGTAGTTTTTGAACAAACTGAAACTGGCCTTCGTGGCTAACCCCGCCAAAGCCCGCGCCGGTTTTAAAGTTGCAATATATCCATACGCTCAGGCCCAATTGCACCAGCGTAGCCAGCAGGGTAATATATTTAAAGCTGCCGCGCCAAGCCGACGGAAGCACCGCAACGATAATGCCGAACAGGATAGGCGTGAATATGAGAAGGGTTAGTATGTTCATCTGGCGTTGAGATGTGAGATGTGAGAATTGAGATTTGAGACTGGAAAATTTCGATGTGATGTATGAGATGAAAAATATGAAATGGCATTCGCTTTTTGCGAAGCAATAACCACCAAAAAAAATCGCCAATTGTTTATCTCAAATCTCATATCTCAAATCTAAACGAACGTTTTCAAAATAAATAAAAGCAATACAATCACCAGCATGCTGAATAGATAGTACTGCACCTTTCCGCCCTGGAACCTGCGGGCAAAATTACCAATAGCTTCCACGATTACAACCAGCAAATTAAGGAAGCCGTCGATGATATGATGGTCGATCCACGCGCAGAGCTTTGCAATTTTTATCCCGGTATCTGCCAGGGTATTTATAAATCCGTCGATGATAGTTCGGTCTATCCAGAATGCAGCGGTACTTAAAAACAGGATAGGTTTTACGATAATACTATTATAAATGCTGTCAAAATACCATTCACCGGCGGACAAACGGTACAAAAATCCGCTTTGCGGAAAGATATTCCCTTTTCGCTTAACATACATGGCATAAGCGCCGTATATAACCAAAACGCTTAAAATATTCACCCCCGCCGGGATCAGGGTATGATATACGTTTTCGCGTTCGAGGCCGCCAGCCGGCGCGAACCCGTTAAATAACCAGGCGCGCTCATATAACAAGGGGTTCGCCGAAAATAAGGGAAACAAACAGCCCATTGCCAATAAGATCAACGGCAGTTTATAGCGCCATCCACCGTCGCCTATATGAATTTGAATACCCGGCTGATCTTTTTGTACCCTAAGCTCCCCAAAAAACACTTTTACGATCATCCGGGCAACGTAAAAAGCAGTGAGCCAAGTGGTAAGCAGGGCCAGCATAGGTATTATTTTATATAAGCCACTCCTTCCATCCGACCATTCAAATGCCTGTATCAAAATGCCGTCTTTGGATAAATAGCCCGACGTGAGCGGTAAACCGATGAGTGCCAGTCCGCCAATTAGGGCGGCGATAAAGGTTAACGGCAGCTTTTTGCGCAAGCCGCCCATGTTCAGAATATTTTGTGGGTCGATGTCAAGGTCGTTATCTTTTTTGATATGCGCCATTTGGTGGATGACAATGCCTGCCACCAAAAACAACAGGCACTTAAAAAACGCATGCGTTGCCAGGTGAAACAGCGATGACGCATAGGCGCCAATGCCCATAGCCATGATCATAAAACCCAGCTGGGATATGGTGGAATAAGCCAATATGCGTTTGAGGTCGTTTTGCGTGAGCGCGATAGTTGCCGCCATAAAAGCGGTAAAGCAGCCGATGACAGCCAGGATAGTTAATTCAGCACCGTTAAATAGCGGGTAAACCCGGCCAAGCAGGAATACGCCTGCCGCGACCATAGTCGCCGCGTGGATCAGCGCGGATATGGAGGTAGGGCCTTCCATCGCATCGGGCAGCCAGGTATGCAGCGGAAACTGCGCCGACTTTGCTGCAACGCCTAAAAACAGTCCGCCGCATGCAATATATTGCCAGGCGGCCGGCAAATGCCCCAGCGGTGCTATCCATGTCCCGTCTTTTATAATGGATTGGGCGATCAATCCTTTATCTGCAAAAAGCTGCAAAATATCAAACGTATGAAACTGCGAAAACAAGATGATAATAGCCGTCAGCAGCCCGATATCCCCTATCCTGTTCATGATGAAGGCCTTCTTATTGGCCTGCACGGCACTATCGCGTGTAAACCAAAAGCCAATGAGCAGGTAGGATGAAAAGCCAACAAGTTCCCAAAAGATATAGAAAAGCACCAGGTTATCCGCCACCACCAGCGCCAGCATGCTGAAACAAAAAAAGCTAAGATAGGCAAAGTAGCGGCTATAGCCGTCGTCGTCCTTCATATAAGCCGTGGAATAAATATGCACCGGCAGTGCGATCAGGTTAACCAGCAGCAGCATTAAAACCGAAAGGTTATTCAATAAAATCCCGGCGTAAACCTTGGTACTGCCGATAGTAAACCAAAGCATTTGCTGGTGCACCACGTGCCCGTTCCAAACTTTTGAAAATACAGACGCGGAAATTATGCAACTTATTAAGATAGAAATGGTTGATATCCAACCCGCCATTTTTTGCAGCCGACCTGGTAATGAAAAATTTATAATAAAGGCAAGCAAAGGCAGTAATACCGCGGCAAGGGTAAAATGGAGCGTTAGTGTATCTATGGAGCGTAAAAATTCTTCCAATGTTGTTGTCTTTATTTAAACGTAGAGACGCAATGCATTGCGTCTCTACCCGCGTTTATTCATCCCTCAATTTATCGATCTTTCCCGGGTCGATCGTTTTATATTGCCTGTACACATTTAAAATAATTGCCAGCGCTACCGCCGTAGTTGCAGCGGCCAATACAATGGCAAACAATGCAAACATTTGCCCGCCATTAAAAAAACGGTCGTATTTGCCAAAGGCAACCAGGTTTAATATGGCAGCATTCAGCATCAGCTCAATCCCTATTAATATTTGTATGGCGTTACGTTTGGAAACGATCATATACAAACCAATGCAAAACAAAACCGCGCTTACAATTAAAAAATCGTTCATGGAGATCATTGTTTTTCTCCTTTCCGGGATAAATGGGCCGCGCCTATAAGGGCCACCATTAATAAAATGGATATCGCCTCAAAAGGCAGCAAATATTTTGTCATTAGGTTAACGCCGATATTTTCCGTCATGGCGGCGGTTGGTGTGATGGCGTTATTGGCGCGCAGCGACCTTGTTATCCATGTTAAATGATCTGCGTCAACCTTAAAAAAAGTATTCAGCAAAACCAGTAGAAACAACCCGGACAGTAAGAGCGCGGCTATTTTGTTTATGCTTATAAACTTGCCGCGCTGCTGCGCGATAAGATTTAATGTCTCTTTACCCGACAACATAAAAGCAAACAGGATCAGCACCAAAATACCTCCTACATAAATCACAATTTGGGTTATTGCCACAAAATCGGCAAGGGCCAAAACATATAAACCCGCCAGCGCAAATAAGGTCACGAAAAACATAAAGATAGAACGTACCAGGTTTTTTGTGGCCGCCACAAACAGCGCCGCCCCCAGTGCAATAAAACTCATCACATAAAAAAGCACCTGCACCAAACTCATTCGCCGCCCTCCTTTTTCTGCATGGCTGCCAGCTTGGCCGCCTGCCTTTCGGCCTGCTGCTGCTCAAACTCGCGACGCTTTTGCATAGCGTCTTCGGGCGTCATGTCCGAAAACTGGTAGGTAAGCTGGCTAAGATCGGCCACGCTTTTGTCGTATTGGTTGGTCATCACGATGCATTCCGTCGGGCAAACAATGGTACAAAGGCCACAGTACATACACTTGGCCATATCAATATCAAACTTTGCGGCGTATAAGCGCTTTGTGGTACCGTCGGATGTCTGGCCAATGGCCTCGGTGGCTTTGATCGATTCAATATCAATACAATCAACCGGGCAAACCTTGGCGCAAAGGTCGCAAACGATACAATCATCCATCTCCACATCCAGCTGGTACCGCCCCACCTCGGGTACGGGTAGCTTTTGATGCGGGTATTGTATGGTGTTGGTACCGTCCAGCTGTTTAAAATAGTTATTGTCACTCGCAGACAAAATCTTCCTTTTCGAATGAGAAGAAAAAAGATGTCCAAAGGTGATCGATAATCCTTTTAATGCAGATGTTATAAAATTGCTCATTTATTCACTTTGTTCATTAGTTCATTAGTTCATTAGTTCACTTGTTCATTAGTACCTTCAATAGGCAAGTTCATTATTGTGTTGCTTACAAATTCTACAATTTTAACTAATGAACTAATGAACCAGTGAACCAATCGACTACATAAGCCCTATCCTCCATATCCCCGATATCAGCATACAGGCAAATGCCAGGGGCGTTAATACCTTCCAGCATAAAGCCATTAGTTGGTCGACCCTGAAACGGGGCAGTGTCCACCTGATCCACATTTGAATACCTACAAGGGTTAACGTTTTTGTGCCTATCCAAAGCACGCCCCATGCAGCGCCGGTTGTCCAGTTGGCTAATTGTACTGAACCGATATTTGGCAACGGCGTATTCCATGCGCCAAGAAAAAGGATCACCCCTACCATTGAAACCAGGAACATCATTGAATACTCCGCCAAAAAAACCAGCGCAAACCGCAAACCCGTATACTCGGTATGAAAACCGGCAACTAACTCCGACTCCGCTTCGGGGATGTCAAAGGGTGCACGGTTACTCTCGGCTAACGAGGCAATAAAATAAATAATAAAGGCAATCAGCAAATGCGGCGCCCTCAGTATATTCCAGGCAAATATGCCCCCGGTTGACGACACATCCCAAAAACCGGCAAATTTTATTTTTTCGGTCGATAGGATACCCTGCTGGGCGGCAATATCCTGCAGGTTGAGCGTTTGCGCGATCATCACCACTGATATCAGCGCAAAACCGGCTGGGATCTCGTACGAGATGATCTGGGCCGCTGAGCGCATCGCACCCAAAATAGAATATTTGTTATTCGACCCCCAGCCGGCCATTAATATGCCGAGGGTTTCGATGGATATGATCGCGAATATGTAATACAGCCCCAGGTTTAGTTTAGCGGGTACAAGCCCCGGCGCCCAGGGTAAGGCGGCAAAACCAAGATAAACAGCAATAAAAATAATGGCCGGCGCTAAAATAAACAGCAGCTTATCCGCAGCCGCGGGAATGATCAACTCCTTTTGCAGCATTTTGAGGATATCTGCAAAGGTTTGCAGCGTACCGTATTTGCCGGTTTCGGTTGGCCCAAGGCGGTCCTGGATAAAGGCAGACACTTTACGCTCGGCATATACGCCAAACAGTGCAAATAAGGCCGAAAAACCAAACAGCCCGACAGCGATAAAGAAATATGTAAGGTAAAAATTCAATTTATTCGCTTTGCTGCAAACTTAGTGAAATTGGTTGATTGGTTTATCAGCAGCCGGGTTGAGTTGTTAAAAAGATTTGAGAGTGTCGCACTGCGCCAGCTGCGACAAAAACTGCGACAGCTGCGCCACTTGCATTACGCTGGCTGCAAAAGCCGTTAAGTTTCGAAAATTTTGTAAGTTTAACCGGCCGGCTTAATCAATTATAACCATTAAGGGGGGTTCCGGATCAAACGTAACATGTTTAATATACGCCGTCCATTGAGTCTTGACGAAATAAATACCTGGTTACTCAAGATCACTTGTATTTTTTGGCTGTTCGCGAAATTGATCGGCTGGCGGGTGTGGACGACTTACCGGCTGTTTCCGACAGCGCCTATCGCTGAACGCCTTGATCACATCCCGCCGGCTGTGCATCTCATTCTATTTTTATTACAGATATTATTCATTATAGCGCTTTTGTTTCCCATTAAAAACAAGATTGTGCTGATCGGCTTATTAGCCGTTGAGATATTTTCGTGCCTTCTTGATCAAAGCAGGCTGCAGCCCTACGAATATCAATACATTTTTATTGTTTTTATTTTTTTGGTGAATACAAACAGCCCGAAGTTTATACCGGCTGCTGTTATATTTATTTTGGCCGCCACATATTTTTACAGTGGGCTACACAAGCTCAATGAAGGGTTCATCCAGCTAATGTGGACAAAAGCGATACTAAGATCGTTTTTAAAACTTCCCCCGGCAATTGCCGGCGCGCGCTGGCTATATTATAGCGGTTATCTTGCCGGCATAATTGAGTCGGCTGCCGGGCTGGGCCTATTATTTCCCAAAACGCAAAAAACAGCTGCGACAGTCTTGATTTTAATGCACTTGTTTATCCTGGTGTTGCTGGGGCCGCTTGGGTTAAGATATAACAGGATTGTATGGCCCTGGAATGCAGCCATGATCCTGTATTTATACACGCTTTTTTTGAGGAGAAATGAAGACACATTCGTCTTGGGGACAATCTTTAGCGGGTGGAATAAATTGGTATTTATAGCATGGGGCGTTTTGCCCGCACTAAATTTCATCGGCTGCTGGGACAATTATTTATCATCCAGCATATACTCCGAAAAGTTACCCAATATGGCTATCTGCATAAGCGACACCGCCAAATGCCGGCAATTAAGAGGATTTTTCCAATACAACAGTTTGAACTATTGTAACGGCCGTGCGATGATCAATATTCAGCACTGGGCTTTAACGGAAATGAATTCTGCGCCATATGGGGAAATACGGGTTTACAAAATATTGCAAAAGAAACTGGAGACGGAATATCCCGCAGCGGGACTAGGCTATCGTTACATCGAAAACGCAAAACACTAAAAACCAGCTGTTAACACCTGACCTCAGCAAACGCGGATTTTACGGGTGCCGGAAAGAACAGCCTGGCATAATGGTCAAAATCTGCTGTATCGTCCGTAGTGGTGAAAAAATGCTGAGCGCCGGTTTTGCTAAGGTTGTTTTCAATTTCGGAATGCCGGTTCAGGTAATCGGCCAGGCTTTCGGCAACTATTTCGCCCTGCGATACGATCTTAATCTGTTCAGGCAGATATTGCCTTATCTTTTTTATAAGCAACGGGTAATGGGTGCAACCGAGTAAAAGCGTATCAATATCCGGCGACTGGGACAAAAGCTGGTCGAGGTACTTTTCAACGAAATAATCTGCCCCCGGCTTGTCATATTCTCCATTCTCTATCAGCGGCACCCAAAGCGGGCACGCTTGCTGGTAAACTTTTATATCCGGGAAAAAATGCGCGATCTCTATCACATACGAGCCCGATTGAACGGTTCCTTTTGTACCCAATACACCTATCTGGTTTGTTTTGGTATAGTTGCCGATCACTTCGGCGGTGGGCCGGATAACACCAAGCACTCTTTTTGAAGGATCGAGATTTGGGATATCCTGTTGCTGTATGGTGCGCAGCGCTTTCGCCGATGCCGTATTGCAGGCAAGTATGATCAGCGGGCAGCCCTGTTTAAATAGCCACTGCACGCATTCCCACGTATATTGGTGTATGGTTTGAAACGACCGGTTGCCATAAGGCGCACGCGCAGTATCCCCTAAATAAATATAATCATAACCCGGAAGTTTCTCAGCTATGGACTTAAAAACGGTGAGGCCGCCATAACCTGAATCAAATATCCCGATCGGTTTATTTTTTACCATTGAACAAAAATAAAAAAAGCGCCCATTAATTGCGGGCGCTTTCAAATAAGATTGTATAGAATTTTATTTTATACCTAATTTGGCTTTAACAGGTACCATCATATCATCACCTTCAGGAGATACGATCAATTGTATCTGCGCCGAATTGAATACATAAGTATAACCTTTTTCTTTAGCAACGGCGCTTATTGCTGCGCGTGCCTTGTCTGATAATGGTTTTACCAGTTCATTTGATTTTGCATCAACCTTCTGCTGTGCATCTGCCTGGTAATCCTGGATGCGTTTTTGCAGGTCCTGCAATTCAGCTTGTTTCGCAGAACGAACAGCATCAGTCATGGTTGCACTATTTTTTTGATATTCCTGGCCTTTGGCCTGAAGTTCATTATTTAATAATGTAAGCTGATCAATGAATTGCTTCTGGTAGATATCCATTTGCGATTTTACTGTTTTAGCCTCAGGCATCTGACCGATCAGTGCATCAAAATTAATATAGCCAATTTTTGATTGAGCCTTGGCAAAGTTGCCTACGAATAACATGCTTAATGCAACTAAAGCAACTTTAAATACTTTTTTCATTTTTGTTTGTTCTGTGTTTAAAAATAGTGGGATTTATATAATTAAAAAATTTATTTAGCAAACGTACCTGGTTTTAACCCAAGCCGGGTTAAAACATCAGCACTTTTATCGTAGCGCGGATTAGCGTATAGCATAATCACTTCGCTGTTCTTATCAAAAACCATATCCAAGTTTTCGTTTTCTGCAACGGCTTGTATCGCTTTTGCCAGTTTGTCCTGTATAGGTTTAATGGCCGAGGTGCTCCGTTGCGCCAACTCTCCATCGGGCCCGAATTTCTGCCGTTGAAGTTCCTTGGCCGTTTTCTCCTTATCAGCAATTTCAGCCTCACGGCGCTTTTTCATATCCGGGGTCATCAACACCTGGTCGGCCTGGAAAGCTTTATATAACCTGTCAATTTCCTGATACCGTTGATCCACTTCCTTTTGCCATTGAGCGGATAAAACAGCAAGCTGTTTTTGTGCTGAAAGATACTCAGGCATATGTTTTAATATATAATCGGAATCTACGTATGCAAAACGCTGGGCAAACGCTGCCGTGAGCGATATAAACGTAAAACCAAGTATTAAAAGTATCCTCTTCATCACAATTTTGTTACCAATTAATTAAACCCGCCGCTTAAGCTTTGCGCGATTGAAAAATGGAACTGGCCCCTGTTGGCATTTGGTATTCCCGGAATTGCGTCAAATCCATATCCGTAGTCAAGCCCAAGCAAACCAAAAATAGGTAAAAATATCCTGGCGCCCACACCTACCGAACGTTTAACGTTAAACGGATCAAATTTATTAAAACTATTCCAAACATTACCGCCTTCAGCAAATGTCAGCAAAAATATGGTAGCCGACTGGCTTTGGATAACCGGATGACGAAGTTCGAAGGTATATTTATTATAGATCGTGCTTCCCGGGTTGGTATCAACCGTGTAATTTGTTCCGGCAGGGATGATCGAGAAGTTTTGGTATCCGCGTAAGCCGATGATATCGCTTCCCTGTAAAAACTGGTAGCTTTGCATACCGTCGCCGCCTAACTTAAACCTTTCAAAAGGCGATGCACCTACTTCTGAATTGTATTGGCCCAGGAACCCAAAACGCACCTGCGACATCAGCACCAGTTTGCCGGTTACCCGCTGGAACCATTGCGCATCATACTTAAACTTATAGTATTCAACAAAATGGTACCTTTCTTCGGGAGTAGCTATTTTGTAGTTTATGCTGTTGAACATTGAATACGGTGGCGTACCCTGTGCCGTAAATTTGATATTTGATCCCGATGTAGGGTAAATCGGCACATCAAGCGAGTTACGGCTTAATTCCTGCGTTAACTTGATATTGTATGATGTACCATTTTGGAATAAATAACCGGTATAATTATCCAAATTATAGTGGTCAACGTTCAATGAATAATTTAACTGGAAAAAGTTATCCGGCCAATTTAAACGTTTACCCAGCGTAACGCCCACCCCATTTATACGTAATTTATTATAATACGGGCTGGTTGTAGGATAATACTGGCCTGTCGAACTTAACTGCGTATACGCGGACAATGCAAAATAGATCGGTTTTTTACCGCCCAGCCACGGGTCCGAAAACGTGAACGAAAAGTTTTGATATGTACGGCCGCTCGATTGCCCTCTAAGGCTTAGCTTTTGGCCATCGCCCTTTGGCAAAGGTTTATAGGCTTTAAGGTTAAAGATGTTCCTTAACGCAAAGTTGTTAAATGTTAGCCCTAAAGTACCTACCAGCTGCCCGCCACCAAAACCACCGGAGAGCTCAATTTGATCCGAAGGTTTTTCAACCACATTGTATACAATATCAACTGTACCATCCTGCGGATTGATGTTGGTCGGTTTCGGCTCGGTTTTTTGTTCATCAAAATTACCCAGCTGGCCAATTTCGCGGGTACTGCGGATCAATAATTCCTTGTTGAATTTCTGGCCCGGCTTTGTCCTTATTTCACGCATAACCACCTTATCGTTGGTTACGTCGTTACCTTTAAGAATAACCCTGTTAATGGTGTATTGCGGCCCTTCGTATACCCTGATATCGATATCAACTGTATCATTATATATTTTGGTTTGAACGGGATCGGCGTTATAGGTTAAATAGCCATCATTTAAATAAAATGATGAAACATCATCGTTGTTCGGCGTAGGCCCGGTTAACCGCTTGTTTAATTCCTCCTCGCTAAAAATATCACCCTTTTTAATTTTTAATATTTTGGTGAGAATTTCGGTAGGATATTTTGCATTTCCCGACCATTTCAAATTACCGAAATAATATTTGTGGCCCTCGAATAATTTGATCTTTATACCAACCGTGTTTTCACCGGTTTTAAAAACTGTATCGCTTAACAATTCGGCATCGCGATAGCCTTTGGCCTGCATTTTTGTAATGAGGTTCTGCTTGTCTTCATCATATTTATCCTGCTTGAACTTCCGCGATCCAAATATGTTGTAAAACTTTTTTGTCCGTGTTTTCGACAAATAACCCTGCAGCTTTTTTTGCGAGAAATCTTTGTTTCCCTCAAACGTAACCGAAGTGATCATTACCTTTTTCTTTTTATCAACCACAACGTCCAGTAATACGCTGTTTGCATCTCCCGGGTCCTTTCGCTGTTTGATGGTAACAGTCGTATTTAAAAAACCTTTTTCGTTAAAGTGTTTTTTGATGATCGCCGTTGTCGTACTTAACAGGTTCTCATTTACAATTTTTCCCGTTTTGTCTGATAATTTTTTCTGTACATCCTCTATCTCGCCCTTACGTATCCCAGTTATATGCAAACGCGACAAACGCGGACGTTCTACCACCGCAATTTCGAGATATATGGTGTCCAGGTTGATTTTGGTTATATTCAATTGCACGTCATCAAACAGGCCCTGACCATATAAATTTTTAACCACGTTGGCATTCGCCTCGCCCGGCAGGTTGATCTTATCACCCTTATTTAACTTCGATATCGTCAGTAAAACATCCTTGTCGAGGTTTTTTGTCCCCTTGATAGTAACCCCGCCAATGATATAATCCTTCGGTTCGAGATAGCTCAAACTATCAGGCGGCAACGATGATTTTAAGAGAGAACTTCTCGGCTGGTTGCTTACCTGGGCCCAAGCTGCGGAACTTATTACAGAGAAAAGAATAGCAAAAAGTAATTTATTCATTCGAATATTTTAGTGGGCTAAAAATAATTTATACAGTTGTTAAAAAGTGTTAAAAGTAAAAATTTAGTTGACCTGCTCGCTGGTCATACCAAAACGGCGCTCGCGTTTCTGGTAATCAAGGATAGCGGCATACAAATCTTCCTTTCGGAAATCGGGCCATAATTTTGGTGTGAAGTATAATTCAGCATACGCAATTTGCCAGAGCAGGTAGTTACTTATACGGTACTCTCCGCTCGTTCTGATCAGCAATTCGGGGTTAGGCATGCCGGCAGTGTATAAATTGTCTTCAAAAATTTCTTCATCAATATCATCTGCTTTTAATTCTCCGTTCTGCACTTTGCCGGCTATCTTTTTAACAGCCTGCAAAATTTCGCGCCGCGAGCTATAGCTTAAAGCCAGCGTAAGTACCAGCCCGGTGTTGCCCGCTGTTTTATCAATAGCACTCATTAACTCATCGTGACATTTTTCGGGAAGCATTTCCAGGTCGCCGATGGCCTTTAAACATACATTATTTTTCATTAACCGGTCAATCTCTTTATGAATGGTGCTTACCATCAGCTCCATAATAGCCATTACCTCCAGTTTCGGCCGGTTCCAGTTTTCAGAAGAAAAAGTATACAGGGTAAGGTAACCTATTCCTATTTCAGCAGCCCCTTCAACAACATCCCTAACCGAAAGCACACCGTTATGATGGCCGAATATTCTCAATTTGCCCTTATCTTTTGCCCACCGCCCGTTACCGTCCATAATAATGGCGATGTGTTTCGGCACTTTTAACAAATCGATCTTATCCTTGTATCCCATCTTAAGTTCACTGTTCACCGGTTCATTAAATGGCTGGTTATGCGCCTTAATTAACTAATGATACCGTATTTTCCCCATCCACGCTTCCAAAAAAGCCGCCGTGCATGGTAAATCATCAAAATTCTATTGATTTTTTCAGGGGACAAAGGTAAAACTTAATTGCGTTTTTTTTAGTATGCCGGGAGAAAAGAAATGGAGACTGCAAGAAAGAGATTAGAGGTTAGAGATTAGTGATTAGTAAAGCATGTGTATATCGACTAATCTTCTATATAACTTAAGTTATTTTAACCGATACGTCAGTTGCAGCTTCCTTCGGATTTTACTGACTCTCCAACTCAATTAATAAACACCTTGTTTTTTCATCAACTCAATATCTTTTGCATCGATATTGACGATGGCATACGTTTGCACGCCTGTAATATTTAATTCGTCAAGTACATCAACGAGATTGGAGTAAATTGAATTTTTGTCGGGCTTAACCAAAACGATCAAACCTTTGCCTGTAGCATCAAGTACGTGTTTCTGCGTTTCAATAATGGCCTTGCGGATATCTTCGGCGCTACTGGTTAGCTTAGGGCCTATCAATGGTTTATCAGCCATTCCCAGATAGTATAGCATCTGGTTATTTTTGCCCAGGCAAATCGTCATGCTGCGCGACAGCGGCACCGCGCCCGGAGGACTGTCGGCCGGCATAGCTACCTGCATCGCCCAGGGCTTCGCAAGCGAGGTGGTTAACATAAAAAAAGTGATCAGTAAAAAAGCGAGGTCTACCATTGCGGTCAGATCTACACGTACAGGCATTTTCTTTAAATGTTTGCTGCCTGAATTGCCGGGGGACATAGTTAACTCAGCCATTGTTTTAAAATTTAAGTGTGCAATTGGTTAACGAAATGGTTGGGGAGCCATTTATTGCATAACGCATAGGCCTTTGTTTTTATTGCAACAATGCTGCATTAAATCAGATCCGTAAATTTCAACAAAATTCCCTCCTTATAATTCACTCTACTGACTTTTGGACTAATCTCTGATCTCCAACCACTAATCTCTAACCTCCAACCTCTCCCCTAATGAAAATAACACTTCTGCGTAACGAAGGTATAAGAGACCGATATCTGCGTGAAGAAATAGGTATCATGCGGGCGCAGATCTCCCCGCTGTGAGCCGGCCGTGCCTGTAAAAACCCCTGTACGCTCTCCCGACCTGTCGGATAATACGGCTGCGGTATAGCTAATTTTATTTTTATCAGGGTAAACGCCGCTTACATCATCAAGATAGTCGGTATTGGGTTGGCGGTAGCCGATGTCGGCCGCCAGGGTCCATTTGCCCATAATGTTGTATTTGATGCCGGCGCCGTACGGGATAGAAAATGCGTAGGGCGAATATGGCTTTTTTTGACCCTCTGTCTGGAAATTATCCAATGCGTACCAGCGGCCATTATATATGGTACCAGGCCAAAAATTAAGACCGGCCAGCCCGGCATAAATATAAGGCGTGAATTTATTTTTACCCGCCTCGGGTATATAGTGCATAAAATTAAATTCGAAAATCAAACTAAGCTCGCTTAAAGGTGTAGTAAAGCTCAAATTCCGGTTCCGGAATTGCTGGCTGCTCGAGTTACTGTCGGCAGCGCTGATGCGGCCGTACGTATAATTGATCTTGGCTGATAAATAGCCGTTAAAATTGCGTTTCAAAAAGCCGCCCACGGCAATACCGCTAATTTTAAGCGGATTATTGGGATTTAAATCACCCATATAGCCCGACCCGCCTACAGCCCCCCCTATTTCCCAGGCCTGTGCCTGCAGGTTATAGGATATAAAAACTAAAAATATAAATAGTACAAATTTCGGCATATATTTTCTTGAGTCCTGAGTCTTTGGCCTTGAGTTGCAAGTCTTTAATGATCTTTTCCTTAGACTCAAGACTTAAATTAATAATTACGGGCATCAAGGCCCCATAAAAGTTTGTTTCTTAACGTTGACAGGTAGCTTTCATTATTTAACCGTATAAGATTCAACCTGAACCCTGCCTTTTTTAACGTGAATCGCATGGTTTTATCAATTACGGCCGTCCTGGAGTCGCACGATACCAGGTAGTTTGAACTGCGGCACTCCACTTCAATGGACAGCGTACTGGTATCGGGTAACACAACAGGCCTTACATTTAAATTATGCGGGGAAACAGGCGTCAATACGATGCTGTTCGACTGCGGGAAAATAATTGGCCCGCCGCAGCTTAACGAATACGCCGTTGAACCGGTTGATGTAGAGACGATTATACCGTCGCCCCAGTATGAGTTCAAAAACTCTTCTTCCAGGAAAACATGTGTAGTGATCATCGCTGCGTCATCCCGCTTGTGAATGGTAATATCATTAAGGGCAAAATTGTCCTTACCAAATATCTCCTGCTCCGAGTTGATGCAAATCAGTTCCCGGCTATCCAGGCTAAATTGTTTGTTTACGACGGCGTGTATAGCGGCGGCTATATCGTTTTTATTGATGCTCGCCAAAAATCCCAGCCGCCCGAAGTTAATACCAATAACCGGTATGCCGGTATCGCCTATCATGGTAACAGTGTCAAGCAACGTCCCGTCGCCGCCCAGCGTCAAAAAAAGATCAATAACTCCTTTTATCTTATCGCCAGGTTCCAGCACTTTATATTGTACTGTATTGATATGGCCCGCTAAATGGTCATTAAGCACACGGTGCACATAGATATCAACCCCGTGCTGTGCAAGGTTATCGAAAACATGCTGTATGCTGGGAAATACTGCGGGGTCGTTGAATTGCCTGCCGTAAACTGCTATCTTCATTTGGTTCATTAGTTCATTAGTTTACTGGTTCATTAGTTGCAGGCTGTATAATCTTAATGATAATAGAATGAAGTTAAGAAAATGAATATATCAGTAAATCCCAATGAACTAATGAGCCAATGAACTATTAAACCAATTACAAATTAAGGTAATTCATCAGAGAATTATACCGGTCCCTTGAATTATCGTTTTCGTCATTATGATTAAAGGTTGCCTTTATATCATACTCATAACGCAAAAAGGTAGCGATAATAGCCGAAATATCCTGCTTGTTTACTTTAAGGGTAACCTCCATCCGGGTAGAATCGGGGAACGTGCGAACGTACGAGCTTAATATCTGGGCATTATCCGACTCAACAATTTGCGACATGTGTGCCAGCGAGTTATTTTTATTGTTGATCTCGAGCACAATTATACCACCGGGCTGCTCAACTGCTGTTAACCGGGCAAAATGTTCGGTAAGTGCGTTGATCAAAACCAATCCCAGGTAATTCTTTTTAGCATCCAGTACCGGCACTACTGATAATTGCAGTTCGTAAAACATGCGGATAACGTCGTATATATGCTGGTCTTCCAGCACATAAGGGTTAACCAGCGAAAGCGCCAGGGCGCCTATAGGAGTTTGATAATCGGTTTCAGCTAAAAGATCGTTCTCGGCAACCAGGCCCAAAAACTGCTCCTCGTTTACAATTGGCAAATGCCTGACGCGAAATTCTACCATACGGTCAAGCACCTTCTGTATACTATCAGAAGTATGCACCGGAATGATCACATCAGATATCAGTTCAATTGCAAGCATATCAATTTTTTATTTTTTCTAAAAACCCTTTTAACAACCTGTTAAACTCCTGCGGCTGTTCCATCATCGGGGCATGCCCGCAATGATCGATCCAGTGCAATTCCGAATCCGGCAGCAGCGAATTAAATTCAACAGCTACCTCAGGCGGTGTTATCTTATCGTTTTTACCCCAAATAAGCGATACCGGGATGTTTATTTTATGCAGATCCTTTTTCATATTATGACGAATGGCCGATTTAGCCATCGCTAATATCCGGATCACGCTATGCCGGTCGTTTATTATCCTATATACGTCATCCACCAGTTCTTTGGTTGCTATTTGGGGGTCATAAAACGTATATTCAACCTTTTCCTTTATAAAATCATAGTTTCCGCGACGAGGGAACGAACCACCAAAGGCATTTTCATATAAACCCGAGCTGCCCGTAAGCACCATCGCTTTAACCATTGCCGGGTGCGATAACACATATATCAATGCCACATGCCCCCCAAGCGAGTTACCCAACAGAGTAACGTCGCTCAACTGTTTATGAACGATGAACTTGTGAACATATTTTGCCATGGTTTTTACACCGGTGGTTAACAGGGGCAGATCATATATCGGCAATACGGGAATAATTACCCTGTATTGTGATCTGAACTCCTCTATCACATCGTCCCAATTACTTAATGCACCCATTAAGCCATGTAATAATAACAGAACTTCGCCTTCGCCTTCGTCAATATAGTTAAAACCTTTTTCCTGTTTAAGTGCGAAATTCATATAAATCTGTAAAGTTTAAATTGTGATAACAGGTCTTTATTTTTCTCCGGCTCATACTTACTGAATATCCCGCCATAAAAATAGTTTATTGCCGTTGAGTTACAACAATTAAAGGAATTTAATTTGGTGAGTGGTCAGTTGTCAATGGAGAGTAATTGGGTTATTCACTATTTACCACGCTATCCCAGCAACTGCCTTACCACTTCCGAAATGGTCTTGCCGTCAGCCTGTCCGGCTAACTCCTTATTCGCAATACCCATTACTTTGCCCATATCGCTTACCGACGTAGCTCCAACACGGCTAATAAGTTCCTGCAAATAGCCTTCGATTTCAAAACGCGTCATTTGCTGCGGCAG
The DNA here is from genome assembly GCA_035568395.1 of Mucilaginibacter sp. Lineage (GTDB taxonomy): Bacteria > Bacteroidota > Bacteroidia > Sphingobacteriales > Sphingobacteriaceae > Mucilaginibacter. The sequence goes on from DATMOF010000002.1 coordinate 1,141,945, forward strand.
GTAAGGTTCTATTACCTGCATTTCGGCCATCTCTATCTGGTACAGGTCATCCCTGTTTTGCGCCTTATAGATCTCAGCCGACTCTTTACGCTGTTTTACTAATTTTTGCAGCACTTTAATTTCGGCTTCGCTGGTCAGTTCCTCGGCGGCTCCTTTTTCGGTTCGTGCCACCAGCAATGCAGCTTTTATGGCCCGCAACCCGCGCAGGCGGTCGGCCTGCTTAGCCAGCATGGCTTGTTTTATATCCTGGTCAACCTGGTTAATTAATGACATGAGGGTGATAATTAGTGAATTGGCGATTTAGTGAATTATTGATTTATTTCGGATGTCGAATTTTCGATTTCGGATTTTTCTTTGACTTTTGAATGCCTTGTTATCAACGAAATCCCTTAATCAAAAAAACGGCGTAGCCTTCTTGAACGCCTTTGAAAACAGACAACCGTGAAAAAATCAGCGGTCTATTTCTTAAAAATATTTGTTGCTGATGCCTGCGCCGTTGGCATAACAACCATTTCATTTATATTAACATGCGCCGGGCGCGATACAGCGAACCATATTGTCCCGGCTATATCATCGGCAACCAAAGGTGCGAAGCCTTCATAAACTTTTTTGGCCCTCGTTTTATCACCCTTAAACCTCACTTCCGAAAACTCTGTTTCCACAGCGCCCGGGTGTATCGCGGTAACCTTAATGCCGTGCTCCAAAAGGTCAAGCCGCATACCCTTATTTAAGGCATCAACCGCATGTTTCGTCGCACAATATACGTTGCCGTTGGGATATACTTCCTTGCCGGCAATCGACCCCAAATTTACAATATGGCCGTGCCCGTTATCGATCATCCAGTTTGAAACCACCTTGCTTACGTATAACAAACCTTTAATGTTTGTGTCAATCATTGTGTCCCAATCGTCAATGTCGCCTTTTTGTATCGGATCCAGCCCCTGGCTTAACCCGGCATTATTGATCAGCACATTTACCTTTTTCCATTTGGCAGGCAGCCCTTCCAGGTTGCTGATCACTTCTTCGCGAATTCTCACATCAAACGAAGAAACAGCCACTTCAACATTATATTTGGTATTTAATTTTTTCGCCAGCTTTTCAAGCCGGTCAAGCCTGCGGCCGGTAAGTATCAGGTTATAATGCTCGCGGGCAAATAAGTGAGCGCAAGCCTCACCGATCCCGGATGAAGCGCCTGTAATTAATGCAATTTTAGCCATAGATATAGATAACTATCGCAGCGAAATTATGTTTTTTCCGAACAGCTTTAGCAAACTATTCAAAATATAAGCTGAACATGATAGTATGCAGCGATAATTTGCTGATCGGGCTGGAGAAAGGATGGTTCTCGGGCAGCAGCACGTTGCCCATGGAATTTGACAACTTTATCTCGGGCGAAAGCTTAAAAAATTCAAAATAAAAATCAAAACCCATACCCACTTCGTACGATCCGAACCCGTTTATATTTTTTACCAGTTTATTTTGCAGCGACAGCGTAGCGTCACTGTTGGTTTTTGAGCCAATTGCTTCCGAATATTTTATACCCCCTATTATATAAGCCCGAAGGTTGCCTATCCTGTCGGATTTCAATTTTAACAATAAGGGAAGGTCCACCGTGGTGGTTTGCACCTGTTTGACTACATCCTGCGATGGCGTTACATAAGTATAACTAAGGGAACGGTCGGCAAAAACCAATGATGGCGTAATGCGCGCTTCCAGGTGGTCGGTTAAGCGGTAACGTGTAATAAACCCGATCACAAACCCTGTTGCCGGGGCCGAACTGATGCTGTTTAGCGAGTCGGTTATCTTTTGGTTTGTAGCCGGGTCAATATACGGGTTACGCCAGTCGGGCTTTTTTACGATCTTAAAATTGCTGGAGATATACGAAAAGGTAAAGCCAAAGCTCAGGTCGTTCTGGTCGGCGCCGCCACCCCATGCGGGTACCTGCGCCAGCAAAAAATTACTGAAGCCAAATACAAAAATAAGGGCCAGGTAGCAGGTTTTGCTCATTTAACGCCTGTATAAATTGAACAGATACCAAACGCCAGGGCCCGGCATTTGGTATTTTTAAATCCAGCCTTCTCCATCAGCGCTGTAAAATCCTTCCCATCCGGAAACGCCGCTACCGATTCGGGCAGGTAGGTGTATGCCCGTGCATCTTTTGAAAAAAGCTTCCCCACTGCAGGTGTGATATAATTAAAATAAAACTTGTACAATTGCTTCACCGGGAATGCCCGGGGCTTTGAAAATTCAAGCACGACCGCTTTTCCGCCGGGCTTTAACACCCGTTGAATATCCGCCAGGCCCCATTCCAGGTTCTCAAAATTCCGTACACCATATGCCACAGTTACTGCATCAAACTCGTTCGCTTCAAACGGAAGTTTTTCCGAGTCGCCCAGTTTTACTTCGAAACGGCCTGCAAGGTTGCGTTTATTGATCTTTTGCTGTGCGATATCAAGCATGCCCTGCGAAATATCAACACCTATAATTTTTTCGGGGTTAAGTATGGATAACGCCTCAAATGCAAAATCGCCGGTGCCTGTTGCTACATCCAGTATTAATTTTGGCTTGTCTCTTTCCAGTTCGTTGATCGCTTTTTTCCGCCAGATAATATCAATCCCCAACGATAAAAAATGGTTCAGGAAATCGTAGGTTTTTGAAATATTGTTGAACATATCAGCAACCTGCTGTTTTTTGGTGTCCTGCTGATGGTGGTACGGGGTTATAGTTTTAGCCATTCCTGCAAAGATAGGATTATTTGATTTCGGATTTTTTCGCCGTTGGTTGTTTTTTAAGATGTTCAAGAAGGCTGCGCCGTTCGGATGTTCGATTTCGGAATTATTTGATTTCGGATTAATTAGCGTTTGTATTGCAACGTGATATTTTTAAATGTATAGTAGGATTCCTATATTTAACAACCCTAAATTATTGAATCTTCTAAATTCGAAATCGAACAATCGAAATCCGAAATATAAACTGTATGAAAGAAAACCAAGAACCATCACGCAGGGGCTTCCTGAAAAAGCTGGGCACGGCAACAGCAGCGGCGGCAATAGGCACCAATGTATTTGCCGCCGAAAAGCAAAACAAGCCGTTTGAATACCTTAAAAGGAGCTCAGCGGTAAGCGCGAACAGCCAGGTGAATATCGCTTTGATCGGCGCCGGCGGGCAAGGCTCGGAAGATACAAACGTTGCGCTAAAAGTGCCTGGGGTAAAGCTGGTAGCGGTGTGCGATTTGTACGACGGCCGGTTAAATGATGCAAAAAAACGCTGGGGCGCGGATATTTATACCACCAAAATTTACAAGGAAATACTGAACCGCAAAGATGTGGATGCTATAATCGTCGGCACACCCGACTTTTGGCACCAGCAAATATCCATTGACGCCATGCACGCGGGCAAACATGTGTATTGCGAAAAACCAATGGTGCATTCAATTACCGAGGGCCCGGCCATCATCAAAGCGCAGCAGGAAACCGGTAAGATATTCCAGGTAGGCAGCCAGGGCGTATCATCGCTTGGCAATGAAAAGGCCCGTGAGCTGCTAAAAAGCGGGGCCATTGGACAGTTAAATTACGCCGAAGGCTTTTGGGCACGCCGCGGGCCCGTTGAGGTTTGGCAATATCCTATCCCGGCCGACGCATCGCCACAAACGGTTGATTGGGAAACCTATGTGAGCAATACGCATAAGCGGCCATTTGACGAAAAGCGGTTTTTCAGGTGGCGTAATTATACCGATTACGGCACTGGCATGGCCGGCGACCTTTTTGTACATTTATTTTCGAGCCTGCACTTTGTAACCGGTTCATATGGCCCCGAAAAAGTGTACGCCTCCGGCGGCCTGCGATTCTGGAACGACGGGCGCGAGGTTCCCGACGTATTGTTAGGCACGTTTGATTATGGGAAAAACGCGGCACATCCGGCATTCAACCTTTCGCTGCGCTGCAATTTTGTTGACGGCACAAGCGGCACTACCTATTTACGGCTGGTTGGCAGCGAAGGCGCCATGGATATTACCTGGGATAAGGTGGTGTTAAAAAGAAATAAGGTTTTTCAATCAGAAGATCCCTTCTACCTCGAAAAACTGCGCCAGGCCGGGGATACCAATCCCGAAAGGAAAAGAATGCTGCCGCCGGAAGAGATTTCGTTTGAAGCCGATAAAGGCTACCTCGGCGGGCCGTACGACCACATGAATAATTTTATCACAGCCATACGGAACAATGGTAAAGTTACCGAGGATGCCACATTCGGCTACCGGGCCGCCGCGCCGGCACTGTTGTGTAATGACAGCTACTACCAGAACATCCCAATGCACTGGGACCCAGAGAAAATGGTATTGAAAAGAGGTTGAGGTTAGAGATTAGAGGTTGGAGATTAGAATTTAATTGTTGTTAAAATTAATATTATGAAGAGTTCAATAAAAACAATCACAATAGTATTTGCTGCAGGCTTGATCGGGCTGCAAAGTTTGGGTAAGGTACCACCGCACCATAAGGCTAAAAATAGCCCCTGGGTAAGCTTGTTTGATGGTAAAAGCCTTAGAGGCTGGCATAGTTTCAACAAAAAAGGCGAGGTAAAGAACTGGACGATCATCGATGGCTCGCTGGTATGTTTAGGCGCTTCTGCCGATGCCTCGGGGGGCGATATTGTGACTGATAAACAGTATGCGAATTTCGAACTCTCATGGAGCTGGAAAATTGAGCCGGGCAGCAACAGCGGCGTGATGTACCATGTGGTTGAATCACCAAAATACCATACCACCTACGCAACCGGTCCGGAGTACCAGATTATTGACGATAACGGCTGGCCGGACAAACTGGAAGAGTGGCAAAAAACCGGCTGCGATTATGCCATGCACCTACCAAACAACCAAAAGAAATTGATGCCTGTAGGCGAATGGAATACCAGCAAGATCGTTTTTAACCACGGCCATGTTGAGCATTGGCTAAACGGCAAAAAAATTCTTGAATTTGAGGCATGGACACCCGACTGGAACAAGAAAAAAGCCGAAGGCAAATGGAAGGACTATCCTGATTACGGCATGGCTAAAACCGGCCATATCGCTTTGCAGGACCACGGGCATAAGGCGTATTTTAAGAATATCAGGATCAGGGAATTGTAGTTGGTCTGAACACGATTTGCAGGATTTACAGGATTAAAAGTTAACGATGATTAATCCTGTAAATCCTGCAAATCATGTTCAGACAAGGTAGCCAGCAGTCCTTGTATATCTAACCTTCTGGTAAACATTGTTAATTCGCCATTCTCATCCAACGGCCATTGTTCACGCGGCCTGTCCCAATATAGCTCAACGCCATTTTTATCGGGGTCATCCAGGTAAATTGCTTCGGACACGCCATGGTCGGATGCCCCTGTAATGGGATATTTGGCGTCCAGCAAACGCTGCAATATCGCGGCAAGGTCCTTACGTTCGGGGTATAAGATCGCGGTATGAAATAACCCGGGCGCATACTCAGGCGCCGGCGGGGCGCCCTTGCTCTGCCAGGTATTCAGGCCGATATGATGGTGATACCCGCCTGCCGAAATAAACGCGGTCTGGTCGCCATACATCATCATTTTTTCGAAACCCAGTAAGCCGCAATAAAAATCAACTGACCGTTGGAGGTCGCCTACTTTTAAATGTACATGGCCAATACGGGTTTGCGCAGGTATTTTATATTCTTCCATATAATTAAATGTTTAAACATACAAATTTAATGATAGCAAGCTTAAATTCTGTTACAGTGGTGTCAATATTTGCTTGCGCAATATTAATTATATAAGTAGCGTGGCAGTTTAACTTTAATAAGTCATTAATCAAATAAGGTGTAACTTTGGGCCATGATCATCAAATCTGCCGAATTTCTTTGCAGTAATACCCAAATTTCAAAGCTGCCTCCCCCGGTAATGCCCGAATACGCTTTTATCGGACGGTCAAATGTGGGCAAATCTTCACTTATCAACATGCTTACGGGCAAAAAAGGATTAGCTAAAACCTCGCAAACGCCAGGTAAAACCCAGCTTATCAATCATTTTTTAATTAACGATAGCTGGTATATTGTCGATTTGCCGGGATACGGGTATGCCCGCGCGTCCAAGAGCAAAAAAGCCGACTGGAGCAAGTTTATACATACCTACCTGGATAAACGCGAAAGCCTGCAATGTGTTATGGTGCTGATTGACAGCCGCCTTGAGCCGCAAAAGATCGACCTTGAGTTTTGCAACTGGCTTGGTGAAAAAGGCCTGTCATTTGTGATCGTTTTTACAAAAGCCGATAAGCAATCGAGCGTTAAAACCGATCAGCATGTGGCGCTGTTCAAAAAAATATTGCTGGCTTCGTTTGACGAATTTCCGCCATATTTTATTACCTCGGCCGAAACGAGGGTTGGCCAGGACGAGATTTTAAATTTTATAAGCGAGGTAAATAAGAATTTTACCATACCGGAGTATAAGGCCTGAGTTGGCAGCATTGAGTAATAAATAGTTATATTAAAGTCATCTTCAAAATATATCTTTACCAAAAAAAACGAAACCCATGAAACGTACAGCAAACGCCCACTGGAATGGCACCCTGAAAGAGGGAAAAGGAGAGATCAGTACACAAAGTACAACTTTAAACAATACACAATTTTCGTTTAAAACCCGTTTTGAAAGCGGTGTGGGCACCAACCCGGAAGAACTGATAGCTGCAGCGCACGCCGGTTGCTTTACCATGGCCGTTGGCGCCGCATTAACCCAGGCGGGTTTCACTCCCGGCGACCTAAACACCGAGGCCATACTGGACCTCGACATGGCTGCACTGAGCATTACAGGCATACACCTGGAGCTAAAAGGTTCAGCAATAAATGGTGTATCAGAACAAAAATTCAAAGAGATTGCCGAAGGTGCGAAGGCCAATTGCATTATCTCGAAAGCATTAAGCGTACCTATTACGCTGAACGTACAGTATCAATAATACCTGAATTGACAGTTAGCACGTGATGCCGGAAGCAGGCGAAGAAGTAGCTGGTTATACCAGTTCGAGCTTCGTTTGCTTTAGTATACCTGTAGGTATCGTAAAAGAGAACTCGGTACCCTGGCCGGGTTTGCTGCTGGCCCAAATTTTACCCTGGCATTTTTCAACCAGGTCTTTACAAAACAGCAGCCCCATGCCGGTGCCCGATTCATTGTTGGTACCGGCTATACTGTTCACCTTGCTTTTAAACAGGTTATTCAGCTGTTCGTCGGTCATGCCTGTTCCGGTGTCTTTAATAGTAATAATATTGTTATTATCCTCCTGGCGGGCTGTGATCTCGATCGTGTCGTTTTTTCTGGAAAATTTGATAGCGTTTGTGATCAGGTTGCGAACAACGATTCGAATAGAGTTGGGGTCGGCGGAAGCGATAACATTATGCGGAACATTATCGACCAGGTTAATGCCCTTGGACATAGCCTGTTCGTGGTAGTTTTCAGTTTCAAGCGCCACTACATCTTTAACTCTAAATTCCTTTACAGAGTTATTAAAACTTTCCATCTGGCTGTTTATCCAAAACAATAAGGTATCAAGAAAATCAGAGGTATATTCCAGGTTTTTCAATACCCGGGGTATCATTTTCATCATTTCGTCATGCGAAATCGAGTCATCCTGAAAAAGCGTAAATAACCCGCGTAAAGTGCCCAGGGGCGCCCTGAGGTCGTGCGCTAAGATCGACATCAGCCTGTCTTTTAAAATATTCAGGTCATTTAACTTCCGGGCCTGGTTATCCAGGTTGGTTTTTTGCAGTAAAATCTCTTCGTTTTTATCTTCAAGCACCAAATTTATTTTCTGCTGCGCTAATTTCTGCTTGTAATAAACAACCGAAACAGTGATCATGCAGATAATTATAATAAGGAAGATAGCATTTATTAACCGCTGCTGTTTAATTTTTTGGCCATACAGCAAATCCCGTTCATGCTGCTGTTGAGCAAGCTGACCTTGCTTTGCAGCAAAGTTAAGCTCCAGGTTATAAGATGTTAGTTTTTGAATCGTTTCGTTGTTTTTCAAGCTATCTTTCAGGTCGATATACTGTTTTAACATCCGGTAGGCCTCGTCATATCTGCCCAAACCCGCCATGGTTTTATTTAATTGCAAAGCTGCATTTGAACGCACAGCCAAATTCCCTAGTTTTACAGCCAGTTCCTGGCCTTGCATGGCGTACTTATAGGCATTGTTATAATCCTTTTGCATATTATACATGGTTGCAAAACCAATTAAAGTATAAGCCTGATTATATATAATTTTATATTTAGTGGCTATTTGTAATGAGGTATTCAAATAGCTTTGTGCCTTTTGAAATTGATTTTTATTGGCGTAGCAAAGCCCCACATCGGTGTAAACCGAACTCATGCCATCCTTATCATCCTGCTTTTCGGCAATCTTTATTGCTTTAAACAGGTAAACCAGGGCCAGGTCGTAGTTTTTTTGAGCAAGATATACCTCGCCGATATTTTCGTTAACCGTCCCTACGCCAAGCAGGTGATTGGTACCCTCAAGCAGGGCAAGCGCTTTTTTGTAATATTCAAGCGCTTTGGGATACACCTCCATACCGTATAGTACAAACCCAATGTCGTTGTAGTTGGCCGCTGCATCAAGTTTTGCATTTATTTTCAGGTCGATTAATAGTGCCTTATAATAATAATCCAGCGCAGTAGATAATTGACCTTCGCTGAAATACACGATACCGATATTTTTATTACAATCAGCTACTTCTTTTTCAAGGTTTAGTTTTTTGTTTATATCGAGCGCCTGGTTTAAATAGGTTAGCGCATATTTATATTTGGCCAACAAGTTATACATGCGCCCGTACATCATATAACAATAAGCAAGCCTTTTTTTATCCCCTATCTGCTTATAAATTACAATTGCAGCATCGAAGTTTTGTTTGGCGACATTGAATTTACCCTTGAAGTAATAGGCATGGCCGGTTTGTACCAACCCGTCTGCCATTCCGGCCTTGTAGTGGATCTTACGTGAAAGCTGGATGCTTTTTTGCCCGTAATATAATGTACTATCCGGATTGAAGTCAAAATAATTAGCTGCTAATTTATTTAACCGGTTGATATTTAGTGTGTCGGGCTCGTCCTGAGCTTGCAACGAAGTAGTCACCAGGGTTTTTAGGCTGTCTACTTCACCTTTACTTGGCGATGCGAACCCGGCCAGTGTAATAAACAGAAAGGGAAGAGCTAAAAGTCGTTTCAATATCTCTGATTGATTTATTATCACATTTACTTATACGAAAATAGCACTATATTTTGTTTTATTTTTAAAAATTAAAAAGGCCCGGTTTCTGCATGAAACCGGGCCTTTAAATATTATTAAAGTGCTTATTTTAAAGCATTTACGAATTTCGTAAGTTTCGACTTGTTATTTGACGCTTTGTTTTTATGAATAACATTCTTTTTTGCTAAGCGGTCAAGCATCGAAATAACCTTAACCAATAGCGGGCTTGCTTCAGCCTGTGTAGTTGTGCTCCTTAATTTCTTAATTGCATTCCTGGTGGTTTTAGCCTGGTACCTGTTACGTAAACGTTTCGCAGCGTTTGAGCGAATCCTTTTTAATGATGATTTATGATTTGCCATTGTATAGCTTGTTATTCTTTTATTTTAAGGATGCAAATATAGGTTGATTTTTTTTAAAATCAAATACCTTTTTTTGTTTGATTGTTGTAACATTGGAATGTTGTAAGGTTGAAAGGTTAAATTTATAAGAATATTAGTCATCAGCTTCAAAGCCATTACATTACAACGTTTCAACCTTTCAACTCTTAAAACTATATTTGGGTATGAAACGCACTTGCCGTTCCCTAACATGCCTGTTACTCATTTTAACATGCTCATCCTGGGGATTCTTCGCGCATTATCGCATTAACCGGCTGGCTGTTTTCACGCTGCCTAAAGCTATGTCGGGCTTTTATAAAAGTAACATCGAATTTATAACCGCGCACGCCATTAGCGCCGACAAACGCCGGTATGTTGATTCAACCGAGGCGCCCAGGCATTTTTTGAATGCCGACCACTACGGCAAACATCCGTTTAATGCTTTGCCCCACAATTGGTTTGATGCGGCTTTGAAATACTCTGCAGATACCATTATCAAATACGGCACCGTGCCCTGGACCATCCAGTACAACTATTTCAAATTGATAAGGGCCTTCCGGGATCATGATACGACTGGTATCCTCAAAACCTCGGCCAATTTGGGGCATTATGTAGCTGATGCCCATGTGCCGCTGCATCTCACCCAAAATTACAATGGGCAGCTAACCGGTCAAACGGGTATCCATGCGCTTTGGGAAAGCCGTCTCCCGGAGCTTTTTAGCAACCATTATAATTGTTACGTTGGTAAAGCAAGGTATATTAAAGACCCATTGGCGGAGGCATTTAAAATATGCAGGGCTTCATATAACGAAACGGATTCAGTTTTGCGCTTTGAGCGGATATTAAATAGATCGTTCCCCCCAAATAAAAAATATGCGCTTGTGCAGCATGGTAAAAAATATGTGAAAGATTATTCTGCCGCGTACGCCAAAGCTTACCAACAAATGCTGAAAGGCATGGTTGAACGCCGGATGCGCTCGGCCATACTATCGATAGGCAGCTACTGGTACTCTGCCTGGGTCGATGCCGGGCAGCCAGACTTGGATAAACTGATCAAACAGCCGCTTAATCCTGCTGAACAAGCAAGTTTACGGAAAGAAGAATTTTTGTATCGGGCTGGAAAAATGTTAGCTTTATCTAACTGATATGAGAGTAAAAGCCGCCCAAATCACCAAAAAGAGAGATAAAATTGAATGGCGTAGTCATGAACCGTCGCGACTGGAAACTTTTAGCGATGCTGTTTTCGCTTTTGCGGTGACACTCATTATTGTTTCGCTCGAAGTACCCAAATCGTTTGACGAATTGTTTGAGACCATGAAAGGCACTTTTAGCTTCGCACTTTGCTTCGCGGCCTTGTTTCAAATATGGAATAATCAGAATTTATTTTTCAGGCGTTACGGTCTTAATGATCCATGGACGGTTGCCTTTAACGGGATGCTGTTATTTGTTGTACTAATTTATGCTTATCCGCTTAAATTTTTATCCGGAATGCTATTCTCAAATAACACCTATTTGATGAATGGCCGACCCCACGAAATGATCCACGGTGCGCAAACACCAACTTTGATGCTAATTTATGGGGCGGGCTTTACCATAATTTATTTATCGTTCTTTTTAATGTATGCCAACGCAAAGAGGCACGCGAAAGAACTTAATCTTCATGAAAGAGAAATTTTTGAGACACAATCGATTATTTATTTAAATTTTTTGTGTGCCGCTATCGGCGGTATAGCGATGCTTTTGGCGTGGCTGTTACCTGTTGAATATTCGGGCTTTTCGGGCTTCTTTTATTGCACGATAGGATTCGCTTATTTCTTTTGGCTAAGATACCGGGGCAGGTTAGCCAGGAAAAAATTTAAGCTTACCGCGATACCCGAATAAGTAACGAACTACCTGGCGCTTTTTGACCTTTGACTTTTGGCTTTTGACTTAAACAACGCCGCATAAATTGGCGGGATCACCGAGATTAATATAATTACCACCCCTACCAGCGTAAAATGAGCCTTGAAAAAAGGAACATTCCCTAGAAAATATCCCGCGAAAAGAAAGATCAAAATCCATGATGCGCCGCCAATAATGTTATAGAGGCTGTATTTTAAAAATGGCATACCCCCTACTCCCGCCACAAAGGGCGCTATGGTACGGATGATCGGCATAAAACGGCTTAAAATAACCGCAATAGCCCCGTGCTTATCAAAGAATGCCTGGGTTCGGCGGTAATATTCTAATTTTAAAACTTTGTTTTTTTCCTTAAAAACCTTCGGGCCGAAGTAACCGCCTAACAAATAGTTTACTGTATTTCCCAAAAACGCGGCGGCAATTAAAATAATTGCCAGAAGGTAAATACTCAAACCGGTATTTCCACCCGCTATAAGGGCTCCGGCTGCAAATAACAACGAATCGCCGGGCAAAAGCGGTGTAACCACAAAACCTGTTTCCGCAAAAATGATCGCCGCCAGGATGAGATAGGTTAAAGCATGGTACTGACTTATAATATCGGCCAGGTGCTTGTCAATGTGCAGTACAAAATCGATGATGCTTTTAACTATTTCCAATGTCTTGAGTTTTGGGCAAAAATAGAATAAAATTGGTTGATTAGGTGAGCAGTTGATTAAGTGAGTGATTGACAGATGTGATTTATGGTCTTTTTAATATTTATAGCATCTGCACTTATTTATTAGTCAATACAGCAGCGTTAAAAGCCGCGCTATCGATACGGGTAGTGTATCCGTAGCTATATAGGGTATAAAGACGGCCGTCTTGTATAGTTACGGCGGGGATATCTTTCAAAATATTGGTTGAACCGGCAGCTTTTATCTGGAGGTCGTAGTTGCCGATAGGCAGTTCGATAAACTTCGAAATGGTTTTATACGGGATATTGTTGAAGGCTGTTGTACCATTCGCAGTAACATCCAGTCCAGCTGTGGCTGTGGGCGATGCGTTTACAAATCTTAATTTGCCCCGCCCTATGGCCGGCGCGCTCGCTGAGTCAACAGTAAAAATTTGTGTCAGCGAATGGTCGTTATTAGCACCGGTAATAAACAAAGTATACTTTAAACCCGACTTTAAAATATCGTCCCGCGAAAACAAAGTGGCGCCCGAACTTAGGGCTGTCCTGAACTGGTATGGGGTGTCAACAGCCGGCACGTAGAAATAACCATGGTTTATGTTGTAAACAAACGGGTTGCTGATTGCATTTACCGACTGGGCATTAACAAACAGGTTTACCGGGAACAGGTCGGGGCTCAGGTTTAAAACCTGGTATTGAATATTCAAGCCTAACGGGCTGCTGCTGCTTTGCTTGCCGCAGGATGCAATCATGATTGTAAGCAATAGCCCCACTATAAACAGCGACAAATTTGATATGTTGGCCTTATGTTTAGTCATTGACGTAAAATTATCTTGTATTGATCAGTCTCCTCACGTTAAAGCCGGCATTGCCTTTTCCATTTAACAGCCCTTTTGTAAATAAAGTATAATCGGTGTTTGATTGGAAGGCCATTATTGTATCAAGCCTTGCAGTTGTTGCGCCTGAAAGGTAAACCCTGACCCTTTTTTGACCGCTGCCCGTGAGTAAAAATATGGATGATGATTTATAAGGCCGGGCGCGTATCTTCACAGTGTCGCCCACGTACACATCCAGGTTGCCGGCATCTGGCGCAGCGTTAACAAACCTTACGCCCGTAGTAAATTTAAACGTATCAATAATTGGCAGGGTATCCAGCGTCTTAAACACCTTGTCCGCCGATTCGCCCGTAACATATATAGAATTAAGCGTATTAAAAGTAAAGCTCTCCGGTGCGCTGAATAAAACGTTGGGGCTGCCGGCTTTTTTAAACTGGTAATTTTGTAGCGCCGATGGAATCAAGAGCAAACCCGAATTACCTCCGGGATAAAGGGGTGATAATCCGTTTTGCCGGGTACCATTAACGTAAAAATTAAGTGTATCGACAGTCGCGTTCACAACATTCAACCCGGTTTGCAGGGGCGGCTGTATAACGCTGTCGTTGTTTTTACAGGATAGCAGTCCGCCTGTTATAAGCGTTAAAAATAAAATCGGATACCTGATATTCATAAGTAATGCTAATATAACTGCATATGATAAAATTTGTTATCCGGGCTATAAAAAGATCAAACCCCGCCGAAGATCGAGAAACCGCCATCTACACATATCATTGAACCGGTAACAAAAGCAGATGCATCGCTCAGCAGCCAAACCAGCGCGCCTATGAGCTCGTCGGGATGGCCAAAACGCTTGAAAGGCGTATTGGCTATCACTTTGCCGCCGCGTTCGGTATAACCGCCCTGTGGCAGGGTTAATAAATTCCGGTTTTGCTCGGTCAGGAAAAATCCCGGTGCCAGCGCATTCATCCGGATCGTGTCGCCATAACGATTAGCCAACTCAACAGCGAACCATTGGGTATAACAATCAACGGCTGCTTTACCCATGTTATAACCAAGCACTTTCGTGATGGCCCGCTTTGAATTCATGGATGATATATTAACGATACTGCCCTTGCCCGTTTTTGCTATGGCCTCACCGAATATTTGTGTAGGATAAAGCGTTCCCCAAAGGTTAACTTCCATCACCTTCTTCATCCCCTCCAGGTTCATTTGAAAAATATCCTCGTCGGGCTGTAAAACACCTTCCGGCATGTTTCCTCCGGCGCCGTTCACAAGGCCGTCTATCCTGCCAAAGGCATCTAATATCTTATTTTTAGCGGCAATCAGTTCCCCGGTATTCAACACATCCGCCACTAAGGCAATAGCCTTGCCCCCGTTTGTGTTGATATGATCGGCGCGTTCCTCAGCTGTGGCTTTGTTACGACCCAAAATACCCACTGTGCCGCCAGCAGCAACAATGCCGTTTACAAACGCGTTTCCTAAAATGCCTGTGCCGCCGGTAACAACAATTACTTTCCCGGCCAATGAAAATTGCTCTGCCATATTATCTTAAATCAGCTATCCATTTGGTTTTGGATGCGGCAAATATAACCTTTTAACGGCTATACCTTCACCGTCTTCCATCTCCCCTTTTTAAAAAGATAAACGCTCAATAAGGCGGTAACAAATTGTGATATAACGATGGCGATAAAAATGGCTTTTGGCTCTTTGATATAATATTTGCTTAAAACCCACGCAAGGGGAATTTGGAACAGCCAGAAGCCTACAAGGTTAACAATGGTTGGGGTCCGTGTATCGCCGGCGCCGTTAAACGCGGTGAGCATGACCATACCAACGCCGAAAAACACATATCCTGTACTGATGATACGGAGTGCCTGTAAAGCATAAGCGCGGGCGTGAACGTCGCTATTCATAAAATTGACAACCGGTTCGCCGAAAAGGAAGAAGAATCCGCTTACGGAAAGCATGAAGATAACATTATACAAGGTTGTGGTCCAAACGCTTTTTTCGGCACGGTCAGGTTTGCCCGCGCCCAGGTTTTGCCCGGTGAGCGTGGCGGCCGCATTGCTAAGTCCCCAGCCCGGAAGCAGAAAAAATATGAGCAGCCGGATGGCAATCTGGTACCCGGCCATAGCCGCTTCATGGAAACCGGCCATCAGCCTGGCTAAAAATATCCAGCTGGCCGAGCTTACCAGGAACTGTATGGTGCCCGTGCTGCCTATTTTTACAATTTGTGTTAATAGTTCCTTATGCGGTTTTAGCTGATGTAAATAGAAACTTAACAAGCCTTTACGGATAAATAAACGATAAAGCTGGTATAAAACGCCCAGTCCCCGGCCCAGGGTGGTGGCAATTGCGGCACCTTTTAACCCAAGCCCCGGAATTGGGCCATAACCGTAAATAAGTAAGGGGCACAAAACAATATTGGCGATGTTGCCTATCCACAAGCTTCGCATGGCAATGCTTGCATCCCCGGCACCGCGGAATATGCCGTTTATTAAAAACAGCAGCATGATCACCACGTTACCGCCGAACATGATGCGGGTATACGTGATGTTATCGGCGATCATTTTATCGCTGGCACCCATCAGGTGTAAAACTGTACTGGCCGAAGTTACCCCGGCAACGGCAATCACGGCCGACAGCACAAGCGAAAACAAAATGGTTTGCATCCCCGCATGTGCCGCTTCGCTGAAATTCTTTTCACCAACCCGCCGTGCTACCAGCGCCGTAGCGGCCATGCTTAACCCGATTGCAACAGAATATACCAGGCTAAGCACCGACTCTGTTAGCCCGACGGTAGCAACCGCCTCGTTACCCAGCTTGCCTACGAAAAAAATATCGACGACAGCGAACACCGATTCCATCATCATTTCCATGATCATGGGGATTGCCAGCAGGAATACGGCTTTACGTATGCTGCCAACCGTATAGTCCTGTTCACTGCCGGCAACAGCCTGCCGGAATAACAAAAAAAAGCCTTTTAATTTCAACTGTCGTTTCCTGTTTTATACTACGGCATCCGTATGCCTGGTGGCCTTCAGTTTTTTGTGCCAATAGATATATGAAACGATCAATATGGCAAAGAAAACGGGGAACAACACCAGGTTCTTCCACGGCTCGTGCGTGGCTATGAATGAATACAGCGCGCCCATCAGGTCAAAAGTAAAACCCGCGTAGGCCCACTCCCTGATTCGCGGAAAGCCCGGGACAAGTATGGCTATAACACCTAATATTTTCAATACGCCAAGGTACGGGCTAACGTAAGGGCCATAGCCCAAATGTGCCATGAATTTTACACTCTCCGGACTGTTGATAATACTTGGAATGGCCGATGACAGCATTAATAAAGCCAGCAAAATGGTAGATACCCAATAAATAATGTTGATTGTTTTCATTGTCGTGATTTTTAGGTTATGATATGGGTTGATAATAAAGAATAACTACGCCTGTGTTAAAACGCTTTATATCTGTAAGCTCCAGTTTTTTCCTTTCCGGAAGCCCCTCAAACTGGGATTTACCGGCCCCTAATATAATAGGATTTATAATAAACCTGTATTCGTCAATTACTCCCATTTGTGTAAAAGCAGATACGATCTCGCCGCTGCCGAATATCACCATGTCTTTTCCGGGCTGTTGCTTCAGTTTTAACACGTTCTCCTTCATATTGTCTCTAATCAATATCGAGTTTTCCCAGCCGGCGTTATTCAGTGTTCTTGAAAAAACGATCTTCTGCAGGCTGTTCATTTTATTGGCTATAACCGGATCATTCTTCTTTGCTTCTGCAGTGGGCCAGAATGACGCCATCATTTCATACGTTTTTCGCCCGAATATAAGGCCGTCCATTTCATTCAGCATTTCCTCCGCGTAAGCAAAAAACTCGTCGTTAACAACCTGCCAGTCGAACTCCCCATTGGGTCCGCATATAAAACCATCAACCGAAACCAGGTTTGATACAATTATTTTTCTCATGATTCATCCGGGGATATTATCTTTCTAAAACACGTTTTAAGTTATCGAGACTTGTTTTTACGTCCTTTGCCAGCATACCGGGGACAAATAAATTCATTATGTTAAAGGGAAACGGGGTTTGTCCATGCATACCCCATATCACTTTGGTACTATTTCCCGACGCGTCTTCAGTTGCTATGTACGCCGTAGCGGTATTCTTGAACGGCTTAACGAAACGCAGGTAATAATCTACCCGGCTATCTTCGGTTATTTTAGCTATTTCCTGTTCGCCCTGCCCTACGTTTTTATCGTCGCTGTCCCAGGCGTAAACAAAGCCGGCCGTACCGTCTGTACCTGTAAAGTGCTTTCTCACGTGCGGATCCATCATTACCCATTTATTATAGCTGTCCTGGTTTTTCAGCAGTTTGATATAGTTAAAAACTTTTTGCCGGGGCTGGTTAATGATCACTTCCTGCTCAACGGTGTATTCTTTTTTTATCAATAGTGCCGCGACCAAAAAGATCACAACGATCGCGGCAATGACAAGCAGGATGATTTTTACAATGTTCATTTGTTTAGGATTTAAGTTATTCGCGGTTTAAATTTAATATTTATATAAATCAAACCTATCACGAATTAACAAAATAAAAGGGCGTATTGCGTGACAATGTGAGGGGGAAATTGGGACAAGGTGACGCACCGGGGAAAGCAAATTGAACCGGAGTAGCCTCGAACAGTCCAAACGCATACACCTAATGCCCGTGCTTTGCCCTGTCGGCCTTATTTGCGGCATGTGCCTCGGCGATGTCGTATTCCAGTTCGGGATCTATGTTTTGCTCTTCTACCCGTCTTTCTTTTTCCATCAGGCTCTCATGATTGGCCTGCAGCCAGTCAAGCTCTTTTTTGCCGTATGACAGCCGTGTGAACAGAACAAAAAGAACCGGCACGATAAAGATGGAAATAGTTGAAGAGGCGATCATACCGCCTAAAACGGTAATGCCGATAGTATTTCTTGATTCAGCCCCGGCGCCGGTTGCCAGTACCAACGGCAATACGCCGAAAATGAAAGACAACGATGTCATGATGATGGGCCGCAGTCGCAGGCGTATGGCCTCGAGCGTTGATTGGATAAGTTCCTCGCCCCTGTCAACCCGCAGCTTGGCAAACTCGACGATCAGGATGGCATTTTTTGCCGATAAGCCGATAAGGGTTATCAGACCGATTTGTGCATACACATTGTTGGTGACGGTTGGCGCAATAGTGAGCGCGACGATGGCGCCAAAAGCACTGACGGGAACGGTAAGCATAACTGAAAACGGCACCGACCAGCTCTCGTACAACGCTGCCAAAAACAGGAACACAAAAATGATGGAAAAAAGGAATATATAAACGGTTGTGGAGCCCGCTCGTATTTCTTCATAGCTAAGGCCCGAAAACTCGTAGGTGTATCCCCGCGGCAATTCTGTTGCCGCCAGTGCCTTTAATCCCTCAAGGGATTGGCCGCTGCTGTATCCCGGGGGTATCGAGCCGTCGACCTCCGCCGAGCGGAAAATATTAAAGTGGGCAATTAATGGTGCGGCTACAGTAGGTTTGTAGCTGATAACGGCGCTTAACGGCAGCATTTCGCCCTTTGAGTTGCGCACATAATATTTATTCATGTTCGAAACCAATGCACGATAGCCAGTATCGGCCTGTACCACAACGTGATATGTGCGATTATATAAAGTAAAGTTATTCACGAACAGGCTGCCCATGTATGCCTGCATGGTCGAAAACACATCCGAAATATTAATGCCCAGCTTTTCGCATTTCTCCCTGTCGACATTCAGCTCATAACTCGGCGTATGCGTGGTAAAATAGCTGAACGCTGTTGACGTAGCGGGATTTTTTTGTGCTGCCGCCACGAATTTTTTAACCACTTTTTCAAACGTTTGGAGGTTATCGGTCGAACTGCCCTGTTCAATTTGCATGGCAAATCCGGCTGCCAGGCCTATACCTCGTATCGGCGGCGGCTGTATAGTAACCACATTGGCATTTTTAATGCCGGCTTTTGCAACACGTTTTTTTATGGCATCCATAATGCCCTGTACCTTTGTGGCAGGGGTTGTACGCTCGTCCCAGGGCTTAAGCATGCAAAACATAGAGCCGCCGTTTGAGCTGGCTCCGCCATTTAAAACATTAAAGCCTGAAGACGCGCTGTAATGCAATATGCCGGGTGTCGAGCCGACTATTTTCATTAACTTTTCCATTACCGCTACCGATTGGGCAGTCGCCGATGCATCAGGCAATTGATAGGTAACAATAAGCCGGCCCCCGTCTTCCGGCGGCACAAAACCCGATGGTTTTGCCTTGAATAACATATAGGCGCCTGCGCAAATGCACACCAATATAATGACGATAAACCTTGAATTTTTTATACTTTTCTTTACGCCATTTGAGTACCCATGCGTTATCCTGTCGAATCCCCGGTTGAACCAGCCAAAAAACTTATCAAACCAGTTTGACTTTGCATTCTCGTGATGACTGGGTCGTAACAGTAAGGTACACAATGCAGGTGTCAGTGATAAAGCCACAAATGCAGAGAAGATAACCGATATGGCGATCGTGATGGCAAACTGCTGGTATAACCTGCCTACAATGCCTGGTATAAAGCCTACCGGAACGAATACCGAAGCCAGGATAAGCGCAATAGCAACTACCGGTGCGGAAATCTCTTTCATAGCATGATAGGTTGCTTCCTTGGGCGACATATGCTGTTCGTCAATATAATGCTGTACCGCCTCGACCACAATGATGGCATCATCAACCACAATACCGATTGCCAGCACAAAGCCAAACATAGTGAGGGTATTGATGGTAAAGCCTAAGGGTATAAAAAAACAAAAGGTGGCCAGGATAGAAACCGGTATAGCTAAAATGGGTATGATGGTTGAGCGCCAGTTTTGCAGGAACAGGAAGACAACAAAAGCCACCAAAGCAAGCGCTTTTAACAGGGTGCCCAGCACCTCGGTCATAGAAACCTTTATGATGGTTACCGATTCAAATGGTACGATATAATCGACATCGGCCGGGAATGATTTTTTTAGTTTGGCCAGCTCGGCATACACATTATCGGCCGTCTGTAGGGCGTTGCTGCCGGGAGATTGGAAAACCTGCAGGGTCGAACAGCGGTTGCCGTCGGTAAATGAATTGCTTGAAAAAGTAAATTTGCCCAATACAACCCGGGCCACATCCTTAAGGTAAACGAACTGCCCGGTTGCCGGGATCGTTTTGACGATTATTTTTTCATATTGCTCCGGTTTATTCAGCATGCTGTTTACCAGTATGCCGGTTTCGTGTGTTTGGGTTGGCGCTTGCGGCGGGGCGCCTACAGATCCTGCCGCTACATAAACATTCTGCGCATTCAGCGCTGCAACTACATCTGCGGGAGTTAAGCTGTACGACGCCATCTTATCCGGATCCATCCAAACGCGCATACTGAAATTATCGGTTCGGGCGCTTACATCGCCAACGCCGGGCACACGCAGTATGGCGTCTTCTATAAACGTGTTCGTATAATTATCGAGGAATGTTATGCCGTGGGTACGCTTTGGCGAATAGATCGCTATCAGCATCAACTGATCGGGATTACTGGCGCGTACAGTTAGGCCCAGCCGGCTCACCACCGCCGGCAGTATCGGCTTGGCTATCCCAACACGGTTTTGAACATTAAGCGCCGCTATCTGCACGTTGGTGCCGATATTGAACGTTACTCTTACACCCACGCCACCACTGTTGGTGCTGGTACTTTGCATGTACTCCATGCCGGGCGTGCCGTTTATCTGTTCTTCAACGGGTATAGCAACCGTTTGCTCAACTGTTTGGGCATCGGCGCCGGTATAACCACCGTTAACCGAAACACTTGGCGGCGTAATATTGGGATATTGATCGACAGCAAGATTGAAAAGGCAAATCAGGCCCGATATCACTAAAATTAATGATATAACAATTGCGGTAACGGGCCTTTTTATAAATGTATTTGCAATCATTACGATTTACTTAACTCACGCGATTTTTGTATCTCGTATTCCAATTCAGGGTCGATGTTTTGGGCTTCAACTTTTTTTGCCTTTTCCATCAGGGCCTCATGATGTTCCCTGAGGTAATCAAGGCGTTTCTTACCGTATGAAATACGGGTAATAACCACATACAGCACCGGCACGATAAATATCGCTATCGACGAAGCAGCTAGCATCCCGCCAAGCACGGTTAAACCTATTGTCCGCCGCGCCACAGCGCCCGCACCTGTCGCAAAAACAAGCGGGAGAACGCCCAGTATAAACGCCATTGAGGTCATGATAATAGGGCGTAAACGCAGGCTCACTGCGTCAAGGGTTGATTTGATCAGCTCTTCTCCCCTGTCGACACGCACTTTAGCGAATTCGACTATTAAGATGGCATTTTTAGCGGCAAGGCCTATTAGCGTGATCAACCCTATCTGTGCGTAAACGTTGTCAGTGAGACTTGGCACCAGGAACAGCGCCAGTATCGCACCAAACGCGCCAACAGGCACGGCGAGTAATACGGAGAACGGCACCGACCAGCTTTCGTACAACGCAGCCAGGAAAAGAAACACGAACGTGATCGAAAAAAGGAATATATAAAACGTAGTTGATCCCGCTTTGATCTCCTCGTAGCTTAACCCCGAAAATTCGAAGGTATAGCCCTGGGGCAATGTTTTTGTAGCGAGGTCCTGCAACGCGGCTAAGGCCTCGCTGCTGCTAACGCCCGGCGCGGGTGACCCATCTATTTCGGCGGTGCGGAATATGTTAAAATGCGAGATAACCGGCGCGGCCTCGGTAGGCTTATAGCTGATAAGCGTACCCAGCGGCACCATGTTGCCCGCCTGGTTGCGGACATAATATTTATCGATATCAGAAACGAGTTTCCTGTAAGAAGTATCAGCCTGCACAACCACGTGGAATGTACGGTTATAAGTGGTGAAGTCGTTGATATATAAACTACCCATATAAGCTTGTATGGTGGTAAACACATCCGCTACGTTTACCCCAAGCTTTTCGCACTTTTCACGGTCGACGGTTAAATTATAATTCGGTGTATGCGCAGTAAAAAAGGTGTAGGCTTTGGTTATTACCGGATTTTTATTGGCCTCGGTAATAAAATTATTTACAACCTTTTCGAATGCGTGAATATCGTCGTTGGTGCTGCGCTGCTCAATTTGCAAACTAAAACCAACAGTAGTGCCCACACCAGGTAAAGGTGACGGTTGTATCACCTGCACATTGGCGTCCTTAACGCCGGCATCAGCAATACGCTGCTGCAGTACCTTGATAATACCCGGCACCTGCTGATCGGTAGCGCTGCGCTCATCCCATGGGGCAAGCTGGCAGTATATTGTGCCGTTGTTGGAGTTGCTTGCATTGGTCACCACGTTCAATCCCGATAAGGCGGCATAATGCGCTACACCGGGTGTTGATCCGATGACTTTCATAAGCTTATCCATTACCTCAACGGAGGCGGCGGTTGATGATGCGGGCGGCAACTGGTAGGTAACATACAGGTTCCCGTCGTCTTCCGATGGTATAAAACCGGTTGATTTGTGCGCGAATAAAAACCAGGTGCCGATACACATACATATCAACAAGATGATTACCAGGCGCGAAGCCTTGATGCTCTTTTTAACGCCCTCGGTATAGCTGGCCGTTACCCTGTCGAACCAATCATTGAATTTGGTGAACCATTTGGTTATACCTTTATGCTTTTTCGATTCGTCGGTTGGTTTTAACATCAGCGAACATAATGCCGGCGTTAATGATAGTGCGATAAATGCTGATATGATTACCGATATCGCAATAGTGATAGCAAACTGTTGGTACAAGCGTCCGACGATGCCCGGGATAAAACCGACAGGCACAAACACTGCCGCAAGGATAAGTGCGATAGCCACAACCGGCGCAGAAATATCTTTCATCGCCTGGTAAGTAGCCTCTTTGGGCGACATCTTTTCGTTGTCGATATAGTGCTGTGTTGCCTCAACCACGATAATGGCATCATCCACCACAATACCGATGGCTAGTACAAAACCAAACATGGTCAATGTATTTATGGTAAAGCCTAACGGGATAAAGAAGCAAAACGTGCCGAATATAGATACGGGGATAGCAAGTACGGGTATAAGCGTTGAACGCCAGGTTTGCAAAAACACGAACACTACCACCGCTACAAGAGCCAATGTTTTTAACAACGTTCCGACAACATCCTGCATCGAAACTTTTACAACGGTAACCGATTCAAAAGGAACACTGTATTCTACGTCGGAAGGAAATGATTGTTTTAATTTGGCCAATGCGGCATACACGCCGCTTGCGGTTTGCAAGGCATTACTACCAGGCGCCTGGTAAATTTGCAAATACGACGCGCGGTGCCCGTCGACAAACGAATTACTTGAAAAAGTAAATTTCCCTAGCTCGACACGGGCCACGTCCCTGAGATAAACCAGTTCGCCGGTGGTTGGGTTATTTTTGACGATAATATTTTCAAATTCGGATGTCTTATTTAACCTGCCGTTTACAAGGATACCTAACTCATAGGTTTGGGTCGATGCCTGCGGAGGTACCCCGGCAGTACCGGCGGCTACCTGTACGTTTTGTGAAGTAAGGGCTGTAATAACATCCGAAGGCGTTAAACGATAAGAAGCCATCTTTTCCGGGTCCATCCATATCCGCATACTGAAATCATCGGTAAACCTGTTTATGCTCCCTACGCCAGGCACACGAAGCAAAGCGTCCTGGATAAAAATGTTAGTATAGTTATCGAGGAAGGTGATGTTATGGCTATCCTTTGGTGCATAGATGGCTACCATCATCAGCATACTGGGATTTACCGCGCGGACCGTAAGCCCCAAACGGCTCACCACTGCCGGCAGCAAGGGGCTGGCTATGCTTACCCGGTTTTGTACATCCAGGGCGGCCACGTCAATGTTCGTTCCTATTTTGAATGTAACATTCAAAGTCATCAGCCCATTATTTGTGCTGTTGCTTTGCATGTACTCCATACCCGGCGTACCGTTTACCTGGCTTTCAACGGGCGTAGCTACGGTTTGTTCAACGGTTTGCGCATCAGCACCGGTAAACTGGCCGTTTACCTGTACCACCGGAGGCGTAATATCAGGATATTGGTCAACAGGTAAAAGCAGTATGGCCACCGTACCGGTAATAACCAGTACGATAGATATAACGATAGCCGTAACCGGCCTTTTAATAAAGGTATTAGCAATCATATATTTTTAGAATTAGATCTGAGTATTGAGATAAATAAGGCTTTGTATCCAACGAAAACACATCTCAATACTCATATCTCACATCTCATTACCGGCGCTTGCCACCGCCACCCGGGCCTACTTTATTGGCAGTAGTAATTTGCGAACCGTCGTGCAGCGATTGAATACCATCAACAACTATCCTGTCGCCGGCATTTAACCCGCTTTTTATGATCTGGTTAGGCCCGATAGTTTGTCCCACCTGCACCTTTTTTTCCGCCACGATCAGCTCTTTTTTGTGGCGGCCGGTATCCGTCTGGGCTTTAGGGTTGTTGATAACCGTATCTTTCGCTACAAACACAAAATACTCACCCATTTGCTCAACAACCGCTTTGCCCGGAACCACCAATTGCGGGCCGACATCCTGGTTGTGTACACGTACCACGCAGCTCATCCCAACCCTCAAATCGCCTTTTGGATTATCGAACACCAGTCTTACTCTTATTGACCCGGTTTGCGCATCAACAGCCCTGTCGATAACCGCTATCCGTCCCGTGTACGGGTATAGCGTATTATCCGGCATTAATATGGTGAATAGCGAGTCGACCACATGTTGTTTGCTGTTTTGCATCTGCTCAAATTTGGGCAATTGTTTTTCATTAACAATGAAGTCGATAGCCATCGGGTTATCTGTCGATACGGTATTTAATACGGTTGTGCCGGGGTTTACAACATCGCCCAGCTTTACCATGCTGAAACCGATTGTACCACTAAATGGTGCGTAAACAATGGAGTAATTTAAATTGGTTTTAGCTGTTTTTACCGCCTGGTCAGATGCCTTAACGGTATTTTTTGCATTCTCGAGCGTAATTAATGCGTGATCATAAAGTTGTTTGGCTACGGCGTTATATTTATTAAGATAAGCATAGCGGTCTGCATCCTGCTGCGCCTGTGCTAAAGTCCCCTGCTGTACCCTTAAATTAGCGACGGCCTGATCATAAGCTGCCTGGTAAATGCGCCTGTCTATTTCGTATAATTTTTGGCCTTTTTCAACATGTGTGCCTTCTTTAAAATATATAGCGGTAATAGCCCCGGTTATTTGCGGCAGCAGGTTAACCTGGCTCAACGCAGCCGTTGTTGCCGGGTATTTATCATAATATAAAACCGTCCGCGGAGTTATCTTTAATAAATTGACAGGCACTTCCATATTTGGCGGCGGCTGCTTTTTTTTACAGCCGGCAATAATGAGGCAACTGATAAGAAGGGCGCTTGATATTGCTCTATTCATAGAGTACATTTTACTGATCATTAATATGAAATATTTCCCATAGCCTTTTCGAGGTCTATTTTGTTTGACAACACCTGGAACAAGGCATTTAAATAGCTTATTTCGGATGTCCTCAGGTTTGATTCTGCCGTGATCACATTCAGGTACGGCACTATTCCCTGTCTGTACTGCAAGGTTACCACAAAATACACCCGCCGGGCCATATTCACATTTTTTTGCAGCAGCTCAAGATTAAAATAATTGCTTTTATAATTGGCGAGAGCAGTGGTATACTCAGTATATATCCGTGATTTTAGATCTGTTTCGTCCCAATCCAATATCTTTTGCTGCAGCTTAGCCCTGCGCAGGCTGTTGATTCGTGAAAAACCGGTAAAAATGGGAATACTGAACTGCAGGCCGATATATGAGCTTGAAAAGGAGCTTCCTAAAAGATTACCCAGGTTATTGTTATCAAACTCGCGGTTGTAGTTATAAAAAGCAGATACGGTGGGTAAAAAAGAGTACCTGTAATAATTCACAAGCTGCGACTGCAGACCCTTGCTATTTTTGATCTGCTGGTATTCGATGCGGCGTTCATATTCCAATTGCTGGTTAGTATCAATGTGGATACTTTTCATCATCTCCAAAGTATCAAAAACTACGTTAAACTGCTGTTCGGGCGGGAAACCCATCAGCTGTTTTAATGTAGCATATTGCGGCACAACATTTTCATTGGCTTGTTTTAACTGGCCGATGGAATTATTCAACGTTATTGTAGCCTGTTCATAGTCGGTTTCATCCACAATCCCGCCTTTGTATTGATAATACGCGTCCCGTACGCTCTTCCCAAGCCGGGCCGTATCCTCTTTAAAAACATTGATCTGCTCCAACGTAAGCAGCAGGTTATAGAATGACTTACTTACAGACGAGACCAGGAATATTTTAGTACTGTCTGAAGCCTGCTGTGCCTGTTTAACATAGTACGGCGCGCTTTTGAACGCGTATAATAAGCTCGGGGTAAATATCGATTGCGTAACAGCAACACCTGGTATAAATGTATTGGCAATGCCTACACCCTTTAAAGAGTTTGTTGTTGTGTTTACAGAGCTATTGCCGGGCTGATAGTAATGCACCAGTCGCCCGGCCGAGCTTACCTGCGGCAACGCAGTGGCTAAATTTATAGCGTTGGTTGTTTTAGCAATATCTATATCGATCATGGAACGGTTCAAAGCTGGCTGATGCAACATCGCATAGTCGATACATTGCTGCAGGTTTAAATATTGAACGTTATTATTACTGGAATCCCGTATAGTAACAGGTATTAATAAGTTGTGCTTGCTGGTATCGGGGACAATAAGCGGCGGGGATACGCTTGTTGTTTTTTGTTTTTGCGCAAATGCTGTTAGCGTAAAAAGCAAACCGATTGTAAGTAAAGAAATACGGATAAGCCGGTTAAAAAAAATATTAGCCATATTAAAACCGCTAACTGGCATTTTTAAATAATACCCCATAAATATATTCGCAACAGAATAACAGCGAGTTATATCAATACCCGCTGATGTCCTGAAGTGTTTTGTAAAAGTGTAAAAAACATTGCAATACTACCAGTAACAATATTATTAATGAATTACTGCATCAATATTGTTACCTATCGGGTAATATTTTTTTCGGTTTTGCGGCTTGCTTAAAATTATACTTTAAACGCAAAAAAGTCGCCGCAATCAGAACGGCTAAACAAGCTCCGCAAAGCAATTTTTCACCATCCAGCCAGTCAGTTGGCCTGTCTTTCAGTTCCGGGTCCATCATCAATCCGTGAACGATAAAAAGCATAGCAGTGCCGTACGATATTAAATGAATATTTTTCCAAAGCCTGAACGACATTCTTTTCTTGACTACTTTTTGAGTTGTGATGATCACCGTTATTAAAGCATACATCGCCAGCACCCCAAACGTCACAAAAAAGGCCTGCTTAGGCGCGTGAAGCGGAAAGAAAATATCCAAAAACGTAAACTTTGTACTGGCATCAAGTACCAATAATAAAGGATGCAGCAGCACTAATATTAGCGCCAGGTATGCCGTCCAGTTGTGCAGCCATAAAATATCGATCTTTTTAACAGCGCCCGGCAGTTTCTTCCACCGGGCGCTGGCTTTGTAGGCTGTGCTTAACAGCAGGCCTAACAATACATTTATAGTTAGCGTTACCATGGCACACAGGCCAATAACAGCCGAAACATCTAATAACTTAAGTTCCATTGTTTACAGCAAGCGGTGTGTATTATTCCTTAATACCGATAGGTGGAACCTGTTTGGCAAGAATCAGTTTATTTAACGCCGGGATATCTTCCGATTTTATTTTCTTTAACTTATCCAGTTGTACATCACTCTCGCCTGCTAACTCAGCAAAAGTTTCTTTGGCCTGTTTGCTCGGCAAGGTTTCCCCGCTTGCCGCCACGCCATACACGCCCGACAGCTTATCATTTAAACGTATAGGGAAGTTGAGCACATCCTGCCCGCTTTTTGATTTTGTTTGATAAAGCGCCTCTTCAACTGCGGTGAGTTTTTTATTAATGGAATCCGCCATCGTTTTGATATCCTTTGTGCCCGATTTAGCCATCCGCGAAGTAAAATCAGTTATCTGCGTTCTCAGTGCGCGGATATCCTTAATCGCTTTTTGCACTTCGTTAAACTTGTCGCGTATCTGGAGCAAAAATGCAACCTGGGTATCATAATCAGCTTCAGTCATCCTATAATTCGGGTTCGGCTTGATCACGAACGGAACATCGGTTGAGTCTTTCTCAAACCTGAAACGCGCCATATATTTTCCAGGAGCCGCTTTAACACTGCCAACGCCGCCGGTCCATAAAATGAGGCCTTCTATTGTTTCGCCCGGAGGGTATAGCATATCCCATACAAACTGGTTCATGCCCGGATTAAAATCAATTTTATCCGCCGTTTCTTTTGCCTTCCTGCTAAATGTTTTGATCGGTTTATTCTGTTTATCAAAAATGGTTATCGACACTTTTGACGAGTCGGTAGCATTTTTTAAATAATAATTTATGACCACGCCATTTGGCGGATTAGCACCGGCATTTTGTACAACGGCACGACGGTTGCGCCCCCTGCGGCCGCCGCCCTCAACCCTATAGGCATCATTTACAGCAAACACTTTAAGGTTTTGCTCAGGCAGTTCATCAGCCTTTTGCTGTATCATGCTCAAATCATCAATCACATAAAAAGCACGGCCCTGGGTAGCTACCACCAGGTCGTTATTTTTGATGGTAAGGTCGGTAATGGGCACTACCGGCAGGTTCAACTGGAATTTTTTCCAGCTTGCACCATCGTTATAACTAATATACATACCATACTCCGTGCCTGCATACAGCAAGCCGGGACGTTTTTTATCGGCGCGCAATGCTCTTGTAAAGTGCATTTTATCGATCCCGGTAGTGATCAGCTTCCAGGTGCTGCCATAATCTTCCGTTTTGAAAATATAGGGCGTAAAATCGTCCAGCTTATACTTTGTACCTACGAAATAGGCGCTGCCTTTTTTAAACGGATCGGTTTCCACACAATTCCACATCATCCATTTACCTGCAGCGGGAGGCGTTACATTCTTCCAGTTTTTGCCCGCATCCCGGCTTACGTAAATTAAACCGTCATCGCTTCCCGTCCATAAAAGATCTTTTTCAAGCGCAGATTCAGCCGCTGTAAAAATGGTACAATAATATTCAACGGAGGTATTATCCTTGGTAATCGGGCCGCCGCTTGACACTTGCTTTGTTTTATCATTGGTCGTTAGGTCCGGGCTGATCACTTCCCAGCTCTGGCCTTCGTTCTCGGTAACAAATAAATGGTTGCCGGCAGTATATAAACGCTTGGGGTTGTTTGGTGAGAAAAATATAGGGAAGTTCCATTGGAAACGGTACTTCATCGCATCTGCCCCCGCTCCGGTCGGGTTATCAGGCCACACGTTTATAGCCCTGTTTTCGCCGGTTTTATGGTCGAGCCGTGATAAGTAACCGTCATAATTACCTCCGTAAACAACATCGGGGTTTAAAGGGTCAGGTACTATATAACCGCTTTCAGCCCCGGCTGTCGGTTCCCAGTCTGCTTCAGTTATACCCGCGCTACCCGACCTGCTTTTTATCCGCACCGAAGTATTATCCTGTTGCGCACCCAGTATGCGATATGGGTGTGAATTGTCGGTCGTTACCCGGTAAAACTGGGCCGTAGGCTGGTTATTGAGAGGGCTCCATGAATTCGCTGCATCAAAACTGATCTGGGCGCCGCCATCGTCCGCAATGATCATTCGCTTGCCATCAGCAGGATCTATCCAAAGGTCGTGGTGGTCGCTGTGGGGTGTAGCAACGCTTTTAAACGTTTTTCCGCCGTCGAGGCTGCGCATACATTCTACGTTGAGGCAATAAACCAAATCCTCGTTTTTAGGATCGACAAATACTTTATTGTAATACCAGGCACGCTGACGGATGTTGCTGTCGCTACTCGTCAAAACCCAGGTTTCGCCGCCATCCTCGCTCACAAATAAACCGCCCTTAGCATTTTCAACCAGCGCGTAAATTTTGTCGATATTGCTTGGCGCGACCGCTACACTTACGATACCCCAGACCCCACCCGGCAGTCCTTTCTTTGCGGTCAGGTTTTTCCATGTTTCGCCGCCATCTGTGCTTTTGTATAAGCCGCTGCCTTCGCCGCCGCTTTCCATACTGTACGGGGTACGGCGCATATGCCACATGCCTGCATATAAAACAGATGGGTTACCCGGTTCCATCACCAAATCGGAGCAGCCTGTGTCGTTATTGACAAATAATATTTTTCTCCAGGTTTTACCGCCATCGGTGGTTTTAAATACCCCCCGGTCGCTGTTTGGCCCAAACAAGTGGCCCATAGCGGCAACCCAAACATTATTTGGATTTTGCGGATCAATAATAATGCGGACAATGTGCCGCGTTTCTTTCAAACCCAAATTCTTCCAGCTGCGGCCGCCGTCGTTGCTGCGCCATATCCCGCCAAGGCCTTCCGAAACATTTCCGCGAAGGGTATTTTCCCCCTCACCGACATACAACACTGATTCATCGTTTGGTGCAACCGCAACAGCACCGATAGTACCGCCAAAATACTTATCGGTAATATTTTTCCAGTTAACGCCGCCGTCGGTCGTTTTCCATACGCCACCGCCAGTAGCGCCGAAATAGAAAGTGTTTTTATCCTTATAGCTCCCGGTAACAGCACCGGTGCGGCCTCCCCGGAAAGGGCCGACAAGGCGGTATTTGGTGGTGGAGTAAAAAACGGAATCAACAGTTGCCGGTTCTTTAACGGTTTTATTTTTCTTCTGCGCGATTGCGGAAGAAATAATAAATAAAATCAGGATCGGAAGGAGAGTAAACTTTTTCAAAGTGCTAAGATTTAGATATGTGATCAACTATAAATTTATTTTTTCGAGGTTTGAACGAACCAATTGCTCATTCAGCATTTTTAAACGATTGGTAAGTACGCTGTAATTTGCATATAACCGGTTGTAGGTTATTTCTACATCTGTAACTCCTTTCGCGGTTTGGGTGGTTACCGGCATGTCGCTTCCCTGCAATGAACCCATCAGGCCGGCTAAACTGCCTTTTAAACTGCCAAAGGTTTCTCTTTTACCCTGGCGGCCGTCAGCCAGTAACCTGGTGATGCCGGCATCAATATTTTTTAGGCTGTCAGCCAAAGGGCCGCTCGCGGCGGATATTAATTTTTTTATCTGTGCCTGGTATTTTTGCAGCTTTTCCGTTGCCGTTAATAACGATTTTAATTCCGAATAGCATTTGTCAGATAATGCATATTGCTTTTGCAGCTCGATCGCGGGTGTTTTTACCCGGGGATCCATTTTAATGCTTAAAGCCTGCGTATATGTTTTGCCATCCACCGTTAATTTAACTGTGTAGGTTCCCGGCAGTACCCATGGCGATGTTGGCGTGGGCGCGGTTTGACCATAAACCGCTGCGATTGGATAAGTTGCGGGCAGGTTGAGGGGTTGGGTATGCAGATCCCATACAAACCGGTGCGCACCCTTAGTAGCAGATAAAATTTGCTGTGGCCTGATCCAGTACAACGGAATATTTACCGGGGGAATAGCGTAAGGCTTATCAACACTGGTAAATACCCTTACGGTTTTCCCGGACGCGTCCAATATCTCGAGTTTTACAACCGAAGCGGCGTCATTATTCAGATAATAATCAATAATGGCCCCGTCCGGCGGGTTTTGCCCCGCTGGTTCTTCTTGCGGCAACGGCGTATCGGTGTTCATGTTCCAACGTACGCGGTAAGCAAACCCTGTTGGGTATAATACTGTGGTGTTACGTTCTTTACTCTTTGCGATGTTCCTGAGCGCGGTAATATCATCCAGTATCCAGAATGACCGCCCATGCGTGCCCACAACCAGGTCGTTATCTTTAATCACCAGGTCGCGGATGGATGTTGCCGGCATATTTAAACGCAAAGGCTGCCAGTTATCGCCGTCATTAAACGAAACATAAACCGCCGTTTCGGTTCCGGCAAACAACAAACCTTTACAATAAGGGTCTTCTTTGACAGAATTGACCGGGTCGACTGGTAAGCCGGCCACAATTTTTTCCCATGTCTTACCGCCATCGTGTGTCCTATAAATATAGGGGTTCATGTCATCGAGCCTTATTTTGTTCACGGCCGCATAAGCAGTGTTATCGTCGAAATGACCAACATCAATTATGGAGATTTTATTCCACGACGTAATTTCAGCCGGGGTGATGTTTTTCCATGTCTTCCCGCCGTCTACGGTTCGCTGTATCAAACCATCATCCGTCCCTATCCAGATCGTATTTATATTTTTAGCTGAAGGCGCTACGGTATAGATCACGCCGCGCTGCGGCATCTTACCCAGATCGCCCGTGTTATAAACGCCAACGCTTGGCGGGACGTCCCAGGTGGTGCGGGTAAGATCAGGGCTGATGACCTCCCATGAATTCCCTCCCGTTGTTGTTTTAAACAGTACGTTTCCGGCATAGTAAAGACATTTCGGGTCAACCGGCGAAAAAAGGACCGGCGCCGTCCGGATAAAGCGGTACGTTCCGCCCCGTCCTCTTTGGGTTGCTTCGGGAGATATGTTTTGAACCTGCCCGGTAAGTTTATTAAACTTTGTGAGCTTTCCGCCGTAGATGATGTTAGGATTGAGCGGGTCGGCGGCTACATAACCATATTCTTCTGCGCCTACCGGGTGCCATTCCCTGAAGGTTACCTGCCCGTCGTTTCCGCGACTGGCAATACCTACAGAGCCGCTTTCCTGCTGCCCGCCATACACATTATAAGGAAATGCATTATCCGCGCTCACGTGGTAAAATTGTGCGGTCGGCTGGTTATACCACGAGCTCCATGTTTCGCCGCCGTTCACTGATATCTCCGCTCCCTGGTCGCTGCAAAGCAAAATAATATCCGGATGATCAGGATTGAACCATAACCTGTGATAATCATCGCCGCCCGGTGCGCCCCGGAAAGCTTTCCAGCTTTTCCCGGCATCGGTCGATTTCCAGGTAACCACGTTGGCGATATAAACAATGTCGGCATTTTTAGGATCTACCTTGCATTCGGCAAAATCGCTGCCCCTATCCCATAAACGCTGGTCAATATTCTCCTGGTTCCATGATTCACCCCCATCGTCTGATTTATATACGCCCCCGCCTTTTGTTGCATCCACGCAAGCGTACATTCGCTTTGGATTGCTTGGCGCAAGGTAGAAGCCGATGCGGCCCAGGCCATCGGCGAACGTGGGCAGCCCTTTGGTTAATTTTTTCCAGGTCGTCCCGCCATCGGTTGATTTGAACAGGCCGCTTTCCGGCCCCTGCCATGCGCCATTTTCCCAGGGGCCCTGCCTGGCTGCCCACAAGTCGGCATAAATAATGTCTGAATTTTTAGGGTCGATCACCACTTGTATGGCACCGGTATTTTCATCTTTATACAATACTTTCTCCCAGGTTTTGCCGCCATTTGTTGTACGGTAAACGCCCCGTTCGGTATTGGGCCCATAAGGATGGCCTAAAGCAGCAACAAAAACTTTGTTTTCATCCTTTGGGTCGATGGCTATACCGCCGATTTGCTGCACATCTTTTAAACCGGTATTGACCCATGTTTTACCGGCGTCGGCTGATCTATACATACCGTTCCCGACAGAAAGATCCGGCCTTTGCAACCCTTCACCGCTACCGGCATAAATTACATCCGGGTTGGATGGCGCAACAGCAACATCGCCTATTGACCCGGTTGACTGTTCATCAAAGATCGGCTTCCACGTGCGGCCAAAATCATTTGTTTTCCATACACCGCCGTTGTTTACGCCTATATAAAATACATTAGGCTGCTGCAGAACGCCAGTTGCGCCCACAGTTCTGCCCCCCCGGTGCGGCCCGATCATACGCCATTGTAGCATGTTATAGGCACCAGGATCAACTACTTGTGCATCCGCAGGCGTTGAAAATAAAAATGAAGCGGCTACGGTGTATAAAAAGGCTTTTAAAGTAAATGATCTTTTCATAATCAATTTTCAATTTAGTAACGGAAAGGCGTTAATCTTTTAAAAATGTTAAATTAATAAGAAGCTGTAAATTATTACTTATTTCCCGGATTAAAATCTAAAGGGATCAATATTTTAAAACTTACATTTCGTCCCATATTAAATACCCCAACCCTGCCTGTTGTATAATTTACAGGGTAATATTTAAATCGGCTCATGTAATCAATATAGGCGGTGTTGAACAGGTTATTGCAGATAAGGTATATTTCACAAACCTTTTTACCTTTCGAATAAATATCGCCGCCGGCACCCACATTAAACAAGGTATAGCCCTTGGTAACCGCTTTGCTTGCCGCGTATTCGTAGGGCGTTAATGCCGTGTTCAAGCCGTTATAGATAGCATATTGCTGATAAATATTTTTTTGTTCGAAAGCACTAAGCATGCCCGCTTTTATATAAACGTTTTTTAAGGTTTTGCCTAATTCAGGAATATGATATTTGAGGTCGGCTGTTATTCTCGTTGGCGGTACAAACGGTAAATATTTGGTAGAATCGGCCGAATGCAGCAGGCCACCGTACACTATGCTGAGGGTTGAGTTTAGTTCCCAATGCGGCAAGTTAGCCGGGTGGATGGTAAAGGCAATTTCGCCGCCGTATAACTGCGCCTGCCCTTGTGTATATTTATAAACTGGCGCCGCGCCTAAACCGACAGCGTTGAGTGAATTGTTTATCGAATCGGCGCCTGATGCGGTTTTTAAACTGCGCGCATATATAAAATCATTTACCCGGTTATTAAACATATTCACTTCGAGATCAATATCCTTTGAATTTACGCCGAAGGAAAAGTCCTCTTCCAGGCTTGTTTCGGGTTTAAGGGTGGGGTCGCCGATCTCATAAACTACTGTGCCATCGTGTACGCCATTGGCAGCAGCTTCGGCTACGTTGGGCGCGCGCCATCCGCGTGCTATATTGGCTTTCACATACATGTTTTTTGTAACATCGTATGTTCCTCCAAAACTGAACGACATCCCGCTAAAGCGGGTGGTAAAACCCTTAAACTCGTGAAAGGCATTCATAGCAAAAGGGGCAGCAGGCGCCTGGTTTGTTGAATCAACCCAATGGTCAATGCCGTTAAATGTGCGGGTATCGTACCTGATACCGCCGCTCAGGTTAAGCTTGCCTAATTTTTTGTTGGCAATGGCAAAACCGCCTATATCAAAAAAATCATAGTTGGGTATAAGCAGCAACGTGCCCAGGCTTTTTGAATTTTGGTAAACACCATTGGCGCCGGTTGAAAAATTGAACCCATTAACCTGCGGCGAAACATAGCGCACGTCATAAGTTGCCGCGTTCGACAGATAATAAATATCGGCCGTGTTTGGTATGGTGGCATCGTTATTTTCGCGCCTTTGATTTTTTTGCCATGAAAATATCCCCTTTATACGCCCGTCGCCAACGGCTATGCTATTATCCCAAACAACTTTTGTATGTTGTATCTGCTGGTCAATAACAAATGGTGTATAACCCGCTTGTTCCTGACGTGTGGGCAAAACATAGGTGGGCGCGCCGCCATTCAGGCCCCGGTAGGAAACCAGCCGCTCCATTTGCCCGCTTACCGAATCCCTTGTTCCGTCAACAATGCCGGTACGCATATCAAAATAACTGGCATGCACTTGTGTATATCCCCATTTACGATGCAGGCCGATCGTACCATCGACATTAAAATTGCTGAATTGTGAATTCAGCACGTAACCGTCATTGGGGTTTTGGTAAGCGTGCGCCATGGTATTGTCAATCCGTGCACTCCATGAGATGCCGTTTTTGGTACCCGCCAGGTGCACCATATTGTTGATCAGCCCGTTATTGGTTTGATAATTAAAAAGTATGGTTCCCTTCACCTGCCCCTCCGGGAGCGGCTGTTCGGGAATAAGATTTACCACGCCGGCTATGGCATCAGAGCCAAAAGCAAGCGACGCCGGGCCTTTTAAGATTTCGAACCTGCTTACCGCGTCGGGATCGGCTTCTATGCCAAATTCATCAAACCAAGCCTGGTCAACCTGCTGCACACCGTCATTTACCGTAAGAACGCGGTTATAGCCTAACCCCCGTATTACGGGCTTCGAGATACTTTGCCCGCCCGTCATCGCGGAAACACCAGGCACTTTTGAAATGGCATCAATAACGTTGGTGGATGAATTTTGGAGCAAATCGGCAGATTCCACTGTGGCAATGGTGTAGGGTGTGTGCTTCTTCTCTGTAGCATTGATAATACCAGTAACCACTACTTCCTTTAATTGGTTGACGGCAGCCTCGAGCACATAATCTTTATGAACTGAACCTTTAAAAGCAATGGTTTCAATTTTGCCGGCATAGCCGTCGGCCCTTACTTCAATTACATAGGTTCCCCGCGGAATGTTTTGTATGCTGTACGCCCCGAGGGAATCGGATATCGCCGAAAGGTTAATATCCCGGATGCTGATTTTGACGCCGCGTAATGGCGTGTGGCTTAGTGCATAGTATACTTTGCCCGAGAGCTGGTTTTGACCTTTTAGTACAGTTGAGAATAATAGAACGAATAATAAAAAAATAAAATAAAACTTCATAAATGCCCTGATATTGCCGGTATGTATTTTATTATCCCGTCTCAATCATTCATATCGATCCCAATAAAACTACATTTTGTAATGATATAAAATTATTACAAAATGTTTTGTGACTTTTTTGATATAAAGCGATTAGGAAAGAGTGGTCAACCGTGTAATCCCGGGATATATACAGGTTAATGGAGCGCTCTTAACATATTTTGCAGGTAAAATGCGTTTACATTTTAATAATTACACAATGCCCCACCGGGTGTTTACTGCTTTTCATGACAACAGTCACGACGTATGTTCCCGGTACAAGATTGCTTACATCACCCTGCCAGGTCAGCTGGTTGGTATCCGCTTGTTTAATGACGGCGCCCGAATTATTTGTAATGGTGATACTATACCCATCGGTTTGGTTAGCCGCCGGACTGGAATTTGATTCGGTTAACGGCATGATAAGGTTAAGTATATTTTGTACCGGGTTCGGATAAACGCTGATCCCGTTAATATTGGTCCTGATCAACTCCGGGGCGGGAACTAATACAACCTTTGAGTAGCTGATCGTTCCATTTAGGTCGGTCAATTTTAATCTATACCATTTTGCATCTGTTATGGCGTCTTTATCAGTAAAGTTGTAGCTGTTTTGACCATTGGAAGCAATACTTTCAAGCGCAGTAAAAGTCTTGCCGTTATCCATGCTTCTTTCAACCGTGAAAGTGGTATAATCCTGTTCATTTTCCGCTTTCCAGGTAACTTGTACGCCTGCCGCTGACGTTGATGCCGTAAAATCCAGAAGGTGCACTTCCCTGGCGCGGTCCTGGCGGACTACCAGGCTAAAACGGCGCGAACCATACGTACTTGTGTCGCTCACATTCACTTTAAAAATATATCTTTGATTATGCCGTATATCCAGCGAGTCCTTTGTGAACGCGTCCATCAGCCATATCTCATAAATATCGGGAATAGCTTGAATATCGATCCGGTTTAATTTATACATGCCGGATGCGGGCAGGCCCAATTTTAAAAAGGTGGTATCTGCCTTACTTACGGGGAAGGGCAATTTATTAATGGCCAATGCCACGTTATCTTTCGAAAGACTGGCTAAATATATCTGCCCCATTCCATCTTTGTAAAATGAATCTTCATTGAAAACATATTTTTTACTGGCTGAAGAATTAAAGCCGATATATGTATCATTTGTTGTTGCAGAGTCCTGCGCTAGCTGCAAACGGATATAATGGTTGGTGACTGAACTGGTTAAGTTTGGCAAATCAGCCTTTGTCGACAAGAAAAGCTTTGATCGCAGATTTTGTGTGGCCACCTTGGCCGTCTCGTTGAATATCAATTGCGGGGCACTGTTATTTGCTGCCAGCACATAAAAACCCTGGCCGCTTACAATTATTCTTGAGCCATTGCCGGTTGATGCGCCTCCCTTCTGATAAGTGTCGTAATTATGTGTCACGGGGTTATACTCATACACGGTGTTGCCAACGTTATTTGCATAAATACCTGTGGTAGTGCTTGTGGTTTGGTAAGTTTCCCAGTCAATTGAACTTGGATATGGGTTACCTACCAGGTTGAAACCCCGTATAATATTATTTGAGGTAGCGTTTGTCCAGCTTAAATTTGCGGATGCCGGCGAGAACCAATCATGAACAATTACCTGGCCTGTGTTAAGTGTGCCTGAGTGGCTCGCGATTACAGTTGGCGCCAAAATAAAAGTGGTATATGTTTCGGTGGTAAGCGAGGCAGCAGCCTTGTTGCCCCTGAAAAACACCATGAATCCATTGCCTACCGGAACGTTATAAATGGTACCGTTGTTATTATTCAGGTTATAATCGTAGGCATTTGTGTTAGCCATATTGGTAACACCCCAGAAATTGCCGCTTGTAAACGAACCATTGCTCGGCGGCGTATCTTCACGGAATAAATAAAGCGATGGGTTTCCGGGTTTGCTAAAGCCGCTTGACACGCCGTTACCACCGGTTAAGTACATACTGTTAAGTAAATACTGAAATTCGTAAACATGGTTAGATGCTACGGTAGCCTCGTAAACCGGCGACGACATGAGGTAATATCCCCGGTGGCCTACGCCGCCGGTCATATAGCGCTGAACTGCAAAGGTGCCGGTAATTGTACCCGAAGTAAGCGCGCCGATGGTAGCCGAACCTGATGAATCCGACTGCAACGTAAAAGTACCTGTGTTTGCGATGTTTGATGTGCCCGAAAAATTTATCTGTGAAGTGGAGGCCATCGTATAAGTGCCCGCATTATTTAACGTTGTGCCGCTTAAAGTCAATGCAGACGCCGCGTTCATAGTGGATATAGCCGTACTTGTTAAAGTAACCGTACCTCCTGATATAGTGGCATTAGAGCTGGTGTCTGTTAAACGCGATGTGATTTGCAGGGTGCTTCCGGAAGCAATAGTTAACGTTGGGTTTGTTACATGTGTACCAAATGATAATCCGGCAACTGTCGTAGTGCCTGCAGTTGTTAAGGACGGTGCATTTGTATAAGAGTGGCCACCTACAATGATAACCGTATTGGGACCCGCAGCAACTCCGGTACCGCCGTTAAGTGCTGTGAAGTTAGCCGGATTGGTAAGATCGCCGCTGGTGCCGCCGGTCCAAAATTCACTTGAGATAACATTGAATGCATTCCCCGTGATAGAGTAGGTATTATAAGTTGTGTATGGCGTAGTTGTTATAAATGCAGGAGAGTTTTGCCCGCTTGCAAAACTGCAGGTAAATGTCCCCGGAGTACCGAAAAATACAGTATAATCTGCAACAAGCCAGTAATAATAAGTAGTACCTGCCGGGATAGTTTCGGTTACGTTACAATTAAAATAACCGCCTCCGTTTATCCACACACCCGGGCTGGCCGCTGCCGCTGCGGCTGTGTATAGCGGGGTACCGCCGGGATATACAGATGTCGTTGACCGGTAGAGCCTTGCGTTTGAAAAATAAGAATTCTCCTGGCCGGAAGTTTTAATATTGAACGTATTAAGTGTAAATGATCCGCCTACTGCGGTTACGGCAAAACCAAATAAAACGATATTAGTTTGCCCGTAAACTAAGCTTCCTGGGGTTATGCCATTGGTGGCCGTACTGTTTGCCCCCGTTACGGAAAAGTAAGGACCGGGGAGCGTGTAAGTATTGCCCATTATAGTGAATGTATTATATGAAGAAGACGGCGAAGTTTGGATCACAGCACTTGAACTTTGCCCGCTGGTAAAATTAAAAGTTACGGTCGTACTGCTATTAGGTCCCGGACCGATATTATTGGCCACCAAAAAATAATATTTGGCGGCAGCTGTGATCGTTTGGTTCGCGGTAAGCGTTACATTGGCATAACTCCCGCTAAATACAACCGAGCCAACGGTTGTCAGCGTTCCGCCGCCGTATGTGGCTGTACTGCTTAATATCAATGTACCGCTGCCAAAATAACTTGAAAGGCTACTGCTTGAACTGTTAATATTAAACCCGGAAACGGTTATATTTGAGCTGGCCGAAATACCGAAACCAAATAGCACAATGCCGGTTTGATTGGCGGTTATCGTTGTACCGGACGTTCCTCCCGTTTGCGAGGTTATTGTTACCGTAGCGGTATTTATATTATAGGTATTGCCAGATACACTAAAATCGTTGTAAG
Organism: Mucilaginibacter sp.; assembly: GCA_035568395.1. Classification (GTDB taxonomy): domain Bacteria; phylum Bacteroidota; class Bacteroidia; order Sphingobacteriales; family Sphingobacteriaceae; genus Mucilaginibacter. Next base: position 1,182,216 of record DATMOF010000002.1, read on the forward strand.
TAGTAGTGGCGGCACTAATAGGCGCCGAGCTTTGCCCATACGAAAAACTGAACTGCGCATTGGCTGGTATACTGGCGCCAGCAAGACAATTCGCAACCACCCAGAAGTATTTAGTTGCACCCGCTGCTATGGCTTGCGTCATGCCGGTATAACTTATATAGCTGCCGCTTGCCGAAGGGGTAGCAGTGGCGGCGCTACCGGGGAATGTAGTAGTGGCGCTGGCGTAAATTTTAAAAGTTCCAAAGACGTTAGCCACAGTAGTTAAATTACTGTTGATATTAAAACCTTTTAAGGTAATACTGGCGGCAGATTTGTTGGTAACGCTAAATGCAAATAATTTAATAGCATTGGTGCCGGGTGTAATGATGGTAGCTACCGAGGCAAGTGTATTTTGATTAGAAACAGCAAGTGCATACGGGGTACCGGCGCCATAATTGTAGCCCTGGTTATAGGAAAAATTCGCGGGATAAGTCGTTCCGTGGTTATCTGTTCCAAAAGTATTGGCGTAGGTTACTACCAATTGAAAATAGCCGGCAGCCGAATTAACTGCATCGGCAAGTAAAAAATAATAGTTAGTTCCGCTTACTGTTTCCGAAATATTATCAATGGTAACATTAGCGCCGCTAAAAGTTACATTGCCAACCGCTACGCCTGTACCTGTACCATAGGTGTTTGTACTGTACCTATATAATGTACCATTGGCCAAATAGGCATCACTGGTTGTGGGACTGCATGTAAACGTAAATTTATTAAATGTTATACTCCCTCCGGATACTTGAACACTGAAGCCCATTACGGCAACATGGGTGTTGCCCGAGGTTATAGCAGAGGCAAGGCCACCTGTTAACCCGGCAAACGTGGCCGTCTGGCTAAAGACGCTATGGAATACAAATGTTAAAAACCCAAAAATAAACCAACAAAATACACGAATCTTCATGGTAGATGAATGCCGACTTTTAACTGCTACTTTATAAAGCGATCAAATATTTACATGTTAATCATATTCGCTTTTTTAGGTTTCCCGCCGATTAAACTTGTTCTTTTAATTATCAGCCTCAGTTAATCAAAGCAATCTGTGTACCTTTGTTCAGGGTAATATCAACATTGTCGAAACTGTCATTTATTTAGCTTTAAGCCTATTTTTTTTAATTATTACTTATAATTAATTCATAAGACAAAAACTAAAATCGTGGAATTTTCTAATCATTTTAAATCTCATAATGGGTAATATTTTCCCCAAATTCAGGTTATAACTACCTTTACTCAGCGAAAAAGACTGCGCCGGATAATCCAAAATTGAAAATATAGCGGCTATTCGTTGCGCGAAAACAGGAGTGTGCCAGAATATGCTTTGAGTCACATTTTTACAGATATTACACAGGGTAAAATTCCGCTATCTGTCATCGAACCTAAAATAGGCTGACCTTATTTACTTTTCCATATAATAAAAAAGCGTTCCGTATCTCACCCCGGAACGCGTTGGCATCAAAAAAATCTGATAACCTCAACTAAATCAAGACAGGTTTAAACTTTATCCTTCTTGAGTGCTTTTAATGTGTGTTAATCACCTAACATATTTATCAATTCACCTTGTTTTTATCTTTTGCAAAGGCCATTATTCTTTTGTAAGCTGCCGGATACACTGCAATATAATGGGTGCGCACCAGGTAAGGCACCTCCCTCCTGCCATCCGGCATTATAATTCCAATTGCATTTGAAGGTTTCAAAGGCATGTGACAGTCAATGCAATTATTTGTGATAGCTGCACCCAACCGGGGCGCCGCTTTGCAAAAATTATGGCTGGTGTTGTTATGACAGCTCATGCAACGCTGTGAGTAAGCTGCGAGATTTGAAGCTTCGTTTTTGTGCGGATCGTGACAGGTGCCACAATCCATGTTGCTTTTTAAAAAACATTTGCTGGACGCAAGCAGTCCGCTTTGATTGCCATGCACATCCAGGGTAGCAGGGTTGGGTATTTGCGAAGAAAAAGAAGGTTCTTTAAACCTGGCAAGCGTGTCGCCTGCCTTAAATTTAAATGGCGACACCTGGAAATTGTCCTTATTCCCGGCGTGGCATACCGCACATGCGTCAAGTTTTTGAGCGCGTGTGAGCGATTTGTAGGTAACAATATACCTGGCCTTTTTTTCCGTTGGGTTAGCCGTTTGAAAATCGACATGGTTTGCGGCCGGGCCATGACAGCGTTCGCAATCGATACTGTAAATCAGCGAATTTTTATCATATTCGATCACTTCCCTCGCCATCGTGAAATTTTGCTGCGGCAGTTGGTTGATATAACTGCTATGACATTCAAAACAGCGTTGTTCAATCGGGCGGTCAAAATAAGCACGCTCGCCGGGAAAACCGGGGCTGTTTGCCCAGTTACCCAGCGCATTAAAATAAGATATAGGGAGTTGAAATAGTTGATTCCCTTTCCAGTACATATACGTTTCGGCCTTTACGCCGCCAAAAGCAATATCAAAGCGCTGTTCCTTTATTTTTTGTCCGTTCACATACTCCACCTGGTAAAGGGTACTCCCCCGTTTTTCCATCACCACCTTTGAATGGTCGCCAAAATTAGCCTCATTGTGGTTTTGAAAAAAGCTTCCGTGTATACTATGGATCGATGCGGGCTGTGACGATTCGAAATGTGCAGTTTGAAGGTACGAATTATAAATTTTCTGATGGCATTTTATACATTTATCCGATCCGGCGTACGCTTCGCCACGCGCATCCGGTTTATTATTCCCGTTCACGCACTGCGTAAATATGGCAATCAGCGGTGCCAAAAACACAGCCATTAGCAAACAAATACGGTTAACTTTCATCAAATGAGGTAATCCTTACATAAAACATTCGGAAACACCAATTATAGATTACCATTTATAGGTAGCTACAGCTCCGGCATCTAACGAACTGGATACAGTTTTTGAATTAAATTGGATATTGAATGTTTGAGCACCGTTACCAGTGTTCAGTACAATAAGTACCTTGGTACCATCCGGGTTTTTAAAAGCCACATTCTGTAAGGTATTTTGCTGATCAGACGCAATCCTTACAGCGCCCGGACGTACGAATTTTGAAGCATGGGCAATGATATAATAAGATACGTTACGTGAAACTGATGAGCCAATGGTTACTGCGCCTAAACAGGTTGTGCATCCACCGTTGGTATGCGGCCCATAATTTGGATCTGAAGCGAGGTTCCATTCCAGTACGTTTTTGCACCAGTTGCGGGTGGCCCCGATAATCAGGTTACTGGTATGCCAGGATAAGTCTCCCCCAAAACTGCCGCCACCAAATGTTGCCTGTTCGGTAAAGTAAAGGTTTTTGTTCGGATAGGCACTGTGCACCTGCGATAAGACATTAATTGATCCGCCATATAAATGGAAAGCCGAGCCATCAACAAAGGCGCTGGCGGCCGGGTCAGCCAATATACTGGTTGCATATTCGGGATGATCAGCGTTATGATCGTATACAATGATCTTGGTTTTTATACCGGCGGATTGAAAAGCAGGCCCTAAGTTATTTTTCACAAAATTTGCCTCGTCGGCTGCAAGCATCAGCATAGCCGGGTTATTATAGGCATTTAAAGGTTCGTTTTGCGGCGTAACTGCATCAATGGTTATGCCGGCTGCCTTCATGCCTTGTATGTATTTTACAAAATAATTTGCATAGGGGCCAAAGTTTGCCGGCAGTAAGCTGCCGCCAGAAAAGCTGTTATTATCCTTCATCCAGGCCGGTGCGCTCCAGGGACATGCTAAAATTTTAATATTAGGGTTAATCGCGGTTATTTTTTGAAGTATAGGTATCAGGTCGGTTTTTTCGCGGTCGAGACTAAAATTCTGCAGTGTAACATCACCGGGTACGTCATCATAACTAAAGGGCGAAGAACTTAAATCCGATGCGCCGATAGTTATCCTGATATAGCTGATACCAATAGCGGTTGAATCTGTCGAAAACAATTCACGAAGCAATGCATTTTGCTTGGTCGCGTCTAAAGTATTAAGCAAATAAGCGCTTCCGCCCGTCAACGCAAAGCCAAAGCCATCAATGGTTTGATAGGTTTGAGTTGTATCTACGTTGATGGTTGTATTTTGATTCGACCCGGCAGCAAAAAGCAGGGCCACATTTTGTTTTTTTAATAACTGCGATTGATCGGCCCCGGTAAGCCACATCGATACATCGGTTTTAAGCGGGGTAACAGGCGTTACCGGTACAGTACCTGTAATTATAGGAACAGGTGTCTTTTTGCTGCAACCTGCTATAAAAACCAGTAAGACAAAGCTCGCAATAGTTAATATATATTTTCTGATCAGATTCATAATTGATGTCATAGTCTGGTTAATATAAACCCAGGATTGTCCCGAATAGTATAAGCAAAAATTTAACTAATGTACAAACGGTTAGTTGGTGATCATTTTGTAATAATGCACATAATCAACCTGCATAGTGGTAGGGAATGCTGTATCATCAACTCCTTTAATTCCACCCCAGTTACCTCCTACTGCAATATTCATTAATAAATGGAATTTTTGATCGTATGGCCATGAGGGCGCGCCGGTATTATCATTTGCATAGGTAAACACAAGCACATCATCATAATACCCTTTAACAGCATCCGGCGTCCAATCCATACGATAAAGATGAAAGTCGGTGCTGGCTGTGGGAATGGTCATATTGCCGCCCTTTTGGGTGCCGATAGCGCCGTTATAAAGCTGGGTATGGATGGTAAAATAAACTACGTTGGGGTTGTATCCCACCATTTCCAGAATATCCAGTTCGCCCGATTTTGGCCATCCGCCATAAGCATAATCATTTGGCAGCATCCATATGGCCGGCCATGTCCCCCGGCCCGCGGGCAATTTGGCTTTTACTTCAACACGGCCGTAAAGCATATCTGGTGTTTTTGATACCATCCGCGATGAAGTGTAATTCATGCCGCCCATAGCTTCCTTCTTGGCAGTTATGGTTAGTATGCCATTTGCAATACTTGCGTTATTCGTTGTGTTGGTATAATATTCCAGCTCGTTATTTCCCCATCCGCCGCCACCAGTGTCGTAACCCCATTTAGCAGGGTCTGGAGCGCCATCTGTATTAAACTCATCGCTCCAGGCGATATTCGTATCAAAAGAATATACTTTCGGAGGTTGCACGATCGGCGTAAAAACAGGCAGTACGGGAGTTTTCTTCGAGCACGATGTTATACTTAAAATAAGTATAGAGCATATCGTAAACAATAAATTTTTCATAAAGCGCAGTTCAATAACAAAAAAGGCTGCCCGAGCGAATCAGGCAGCCTTATAGTAAAATAATTATTTAGTTCCCCGTAGTTGTACGTTGGTGAACGAAATACCGGTAGTACCTAAGTTAGAACCTCCGCTTTTAATAAGCAGGTAGTAGGTTCCTGTTACAGTAGGGGTGAATGTTTTACCTCCTCCATTACATGATATTGTAGAAAGCAAGCCATTAAACGCTGTTTTTCCGCACCCATTCCACGTATTGAGCGCTATTTTGATACCGCCTGAAGAATAGTCGGAGCCGTTAACTGGCACTGCGGTGCCTACATAGGTTTCAAACCAGGTATCGGTAGCACCACTGCCCGAAATGGTCATATCGACCATATATTTTTGGCCTGCTGTAAGGTTTACGGCCTGGTAAACGGCAGCATGTCCATAATTGCCGCCCGAGGCTACCATTACATTTTTTACTGGGTCCATAACCATAGTAACGCCAGCGCTAATTGTGATATGTGTCCATTTAGTATCATCACCGGGCAACATCTTCCCACCAACAACCAGGTTACCTGAAGTTGGGTCAGATACAGGGACGGTAACCGATTGCGTAGCTGTTTGAGATACGCCACCCGCCCCTATGGCTGTTAGTGTAATGGTGTAAGTACCTGCATCCGGGTAAAATAAGGTATCAGTTGTTTTACCGATATTATTACCCGAGCCGTCTCCGTGGTTCCACTTTACCGCAAGTACATTGTTATTATTTGCTTTGACCACATAATAATTAGCCCTGCCTGTAACAGGGGTTACAGTAAACGATGCTGTTAGGTTAGCAGGCGACAGTGGGTTACCTGCCCCAAAAGTATCAGGTTTACAGCCTGCATATATACCAACTGCCAGTACGCCCAATGCCAGGGTAAAAGCTTTGATTAAATTTAATTTCATGTTCTTGTTTTTTTAATTGGTTAAAAAACTATAAGCATCTTAAAATTATAAGGTCCCGCCCCATTCTTTGCTTTGTTTTAATTTGGTTGCATTCAAATCGTTAGCCGGGATGGGTAATATTTCATTGTGATTAGCCTTAAATCCTTTAAATGCAAGTACAGTAGGCGCATCACCCCAGCGTACCAGATCGAACCAGCGATGTCCTTCGCCGGCCAGTTCTGCACGCCTTTCGTTTTTAAGGGCAGCCATTGTTGCCGGAAGCGGGTGTGTAACACCGTCGTTATATGCACGGGTGTGTACCGCTGTCATTAGAGCAGCTGCACGGGCCAAATCGCCGCCGCCCATGATCAATGCTTCGGCTTCCATTAAGTATGTATCAGCCAAACGTATCTCGTAAACGTCTTGTGCGAAGTTTAATTCGAAATTACCGCCACCGGTACTTAAATCAGCTTTGTGACCCATAAATTTATTAAGGTAAAAGCCTGTATTTTGATAAGCTGTTGGCGAACCGGAGTAGCTGGCAACACCAGCTTTTACCAGACTGTCGAGATTAGCAACTGTAGCCGCATTCCTTGGATCATAGTGTATAAAGTTGAAAAATTCGGGGGTAAAGTCGAAGAAACTCCAGCCGGAAACATAATCTGGCGCACTGGGTTTTATGGCCACATAATTTCTTGGCGCAGTCATAATATCCAGGATATTCCCTTCCGAACAGGCAATACATCCCCAGTTACCGCCCGATTTGGATGAATGCGCAATTTCCAATATCGACTCTGAATTGAACTTATTATGCACATTCCATAAGCTCGCGAAACTAGGTAATAACTGGTAGCCGTAGGTGGCATTTAGCTGGCCTGGTGTACCATTTACCTGGGCAAATTCTGCCGCAGCCTGGGTGTACTTTTTATCATATAAATAAATCTTACCCAATAACGCATGCACAGCGCCCATTGTCAATCTACCCCCATCGGTAGTTACGTTTATCGTATTAGGGATGTTTTTATTTGTAATTACCGATTGCAGATCGTTTTCAATTTGCGTATAAACAGCACTTGGAGCCACCTGGGTTACATTATCTATCTCATTGGCAGCCAGCGGCTTCAATATCAATGGAATGTTTTTGAACAAACGTACCAGGTCAAAATAAAAGTATGCACGCAATGCTACAGACTCGTCGGCATACCTGGCTTTTAAGCTTGCATCCATAGGTACGCCAGGCAGCTTGGATAAAAGCACATTCGCCCTGAATACGCCCTGGTACGAACTTGACCATAATGTACCTGACGGGCCCTGGTTTTCATCATGTCGGTTGGTACTGAATAATTGCAACTCATTTACATCCGAAGGACCGCCGCCACCAGTGATTTGATCGTCGCTGCCGGCATCCATCGTGTTGAGCTTGGTTACATCGTTACTGCCCTGGTAGCCAACTACATCATATACGGCCACAAGGCCTGTAAATGCTTCCGCCTGGTTGCGGTAGTACGCCGACTCAAGAGCGGTCCCTTTTGGGGTAACAGTCAAAAAACTCTTTTTACATGCAGGGATCACCATGATGCCTGCCGTACAAATTGCTAAATATTTTAAATACTTTTTCATATGTTTTTAATTATTAAAATCCTGCACTTAAACCAAGTATAAAGGTACGGGCTTGTGGATAAATACCCTGATCAACACTGCCGGCAAGATCCGGATCGTAGCCAGTGTATTTTGTAAAGGTTACCAGGTTTTGGCCCGTTACATAAATACGTACTCTTTGTAATCCTATTTTACTTAATATATTTTTATCAAAAGTATACCCCAATTGAATTGTCCTTATTCTAAAAAATGTTCCGTCCTGTAGGTAGAAATTCGAGTTGTTAGTAAAGTTATTATTAAGATCACTCGTGGTTAAACGCGGATAGGTGTTTGAGGTTCCGGGTCCGGTCCATCGTCCCAATGCAGCTGTCTGGTAATTAGCGGAGTTGATATCCAAACGGCGCAAGCCCTGGAATATTTTATTTCCACCCTGGCCCTGGCCAAATACTACAACATCAAAATTCTTATAGGCTGCATTAAAGGTTAAGCCATACGTCCATTTTGGGAACGAGCTGCCCAAATAAGTACGGTCGCTGCCCGTAATAATACCATCTCCGTTTAAGTCAGCAAATTTAAAGTCGCCCGGTTTGGCGTTGGGTTGTATTTTTTGCCCGGTTTTTGACGATACATAATTGTCAACATCGGCCTGAGTTTGGAATATTCCAAGGGTTTGGTAGCCATAGTAAGAACCATAAGGCTGTCCTGGAACCGATTGGGTTATGTTGCCCGATATGCTTTGAAAAGTTGCCCCGCCTAAGAATGCCTGCCCGGGGGACAAACGGGTAACCAGGTTTTTAAGATGGGATACATTGCCGTCAAAACCAATTTTAAAATCGCCTATTTTTTTATGATAGCCTAATTGAAGCTCCTGCCCGGTATTTTCCATATCGCCTACGTTGGCATAAGGAAGGCCAACAGCGCCAACGTACCCGGGTATGTTAACTTGCTGAAGAATTCCGGTTGTTTTTTTCTTATACCATTCCAGTGTTAAATTAAAATCGTGAAATAATACCGCGTCAAAACCAACATTTGTTTGCGCGGTTTGTTCCCATTTTAAATTCGGGTTTGATGGTGCATTAGGACTGTTGCCTGTCAAAAAGGTATCCCCGGTTCCAAAGCTATAGTTTCTGCCGCCACCAATAGTTGAAAGAAATGCATTATCGTTAATATTATCATTTCCGGTAACACCGTAACCACCGCGGAACTTAAGGAAATCAACGACATTGTTAGTTGGCCAGAATGCCTCCTTAGTAGGCACCCAACCTAACGAGAACGACGGAAAATTACCGTATTTATTGTTCGCGCCAAACCTGGATGACCCATCCCGTCTTACAACCGCTTGCAAAATATATGTTTCGTTGTAATCATAATTTAAACGGGCGAATAATGAGCTAACATGGTGCTCCTGGTTTTCACCGCCATAACCGATCCGCTGAACGGCCGGCAGAGGAAAATTTAAGGAGGCATCATTAAAGTTATTTACCGGCAAACCGTAATTGGTAGTGCCCACGCTAATTATATCATTGTCAACATACGCTCCCTGGCCTAACAGCACATTTAAATTATGTTTGCCGAACGAACGGGTATACGAAGCTGTATTTTCAAGGTTCCAGTTAAAAATCCGGTTCATCCCCCTGTTATAATTGGTATTTACCAGGTTGCTGGTTGACGAATTAAGATAATAAATAGGCGTAAAACTCTCATTACCGTAAAACGCAACTTTAGAACCCACCGTTGACCTTAACGCTAGCCCTTTTAGTGGGTTCAATTCAACAAATGCGTTGCCTACTACATTGTGCGCCCAGTTATAATTCCCTAAATGGGTTTGTATATAAGCTAAAGGGTTAGTGATCTCCTGCCCAACTACCGTTGATATGCCGTAAGGAAAGCCCTGCGGATTTCTAAGCACCGGGTTGGTAGAATATGGGGATCCGGAAGCAAGGGTAGGATCTGTTTGTACAGCAGGTGTAATCGGGTCAAGGTTAATGGCAGAACTTAGCGGGCCGCCAAAAACACTATTAGTGTTACCCAAACCGATGTTTTTTTCGTATGAGTAACCGATATTCTCGCCGAAATTTATCCATTTGGCAGGTTTAAAGGTTTCGTTAACCCTGAAATTCACCCGTGTATAATGTGAAATCGGCGTAGCTACGATACCTTCCTGGTCTAAATAACCAAACGAGGTATAGTAAGTTGACTTATCCGTTCCGCCACTAACACTCAGGTCATGACTTTGCTCTTTTGCACTGTTATTAAATATGAGCGATTGCCAGTCGGTACCTGTACCCAAAGCTGCTGGATTGGCATAAATAAGGCTCCCACCGCCCGCTACCGTGGCTTCGTTTATTAACGTAGCGTACTGTGTAGCATTTAACAGATCAAGTTTTCGTGCAGGACCTGATATCCCGTAATAGCCGGAATAATTGATTTGCGTGCGGCCGGCTTTGCCTTTTTTGGTAGTAACCAGGATAACACCTGCAGCGGCACGTGTACCGTAAATTGAAGCAGAGACCGCGTCCTTTAATACTTCGATTGATTCGATATCCGACTCGTTAAGAAAGCCAATGCCGCCGCTGTCAACAACAACGCCGTCAATTACATATAGCGGATCGTTGTTGTTAAACGTAGTGATCCCCCTTACCCGAACTTGAGAGGCGGAACCCGGCTGACCATTATTTGTGGTAACTGTAAGGCCGGACGCCCTGCCCTGCAAGGCTTGCTCAAGACGTGTAACCGGCTGGTCTTCGAAATCCCGGGCTGTAACGCCGGAGATTGCGCCTGTAGTAACACTTTTTCTTTGTGTACCATAACCCACCACTATAACTTCATTAAGATTTTGTAAATCCTCCCTTAGTGTAATATTGAAAGTAGATTGCGAACCAACAACGATCTCCTGTTTGGTGTAACCGATAAAGGCGATCACCAAAACAGAATTCGGGCCATTTACGTTTAATTTAAAAGTACCGTCGACGCCAGTCGTAACACCATTATTCGTCCCTTTTTCGACGATAGCTACGCCCGGAACAGGCAGACCTTTTTCATCAACAATTTTACCTGACACCGGGATACTTATTGCCGATTGCCCGGCAACCGTTATTTTGCCCTGTGTTCTGATCATGTCGTCAGTTGAGATGTTAGCATCCGGCAGTTTTCCAAGGATAATTCTATCCTTTAATACCTCGTAATCGATACCATTGTTCTTAAAAAGTTGATCCAGCACTACTTTAAGCGGCTGGTTTTCAAAATCAACGGATATTTTTTGCGAAATATCAATTATACTTTTACTGTATATAAATTTGATGCCATTATTTTTTTGCAAATAGGTAACTGCATCCAGCAATGTACCGTTGGTTAATGACATATTTACTTTCTTGTCAAGCATATCCTGTGCTTTCAATGGGTTTGAATAGGCAAGACCGCTTAACATTATCGAAATCAGGATTTGACTAAATGTAATCTTCATGACTTGAAACCAGGGAACAGATTTTCGTAAACAAAATTTCATATATTTGTTGTGTTTCTAATGTAAAAATGAGACAATAACAGCCCGTTCACCATCAAATGGTGTCCTTTCGTGGAGGGCTAATCCAAAACTTAGGAGTGCTCGTAACACTTCTAAGTTTTTTTTAAATAGCGGGTTCTTTTCGGTTTAAGTTTGTGGTTTCTTCATATCGGTTAATCATTTAAGTTAATTAATTGGTTATTGGTTGTTTGATTATTTCAATTCTATTATATTATTTTTCAATTCATAATCTACATTTAAAGATTTTTTTAGCGCTTGCAGCACATCGGGTAAATTAAAACCGGCCAGATCTGCATTGAGCACATAATGGTTCAATTTTTCATTGACGACTTTTATATGAACATGATATTTAACGTTGAGCTGAGGGATTATTTCTCTTAATGGCCTGTTGTCGAAATTTAAATTAATACGATTCCATATCTGAAGAGATGGTTCATTAACAGTATTTCCGGTTTTAAGGATATGCTGATCAGCTAAATAAGTAACCTTTTGATGCGGATAAAGCATAATCTCACCCTCGCCTGGCCTTAATACATCAGCATTCTCTTTATTCTTTTCATTGATACATACCGACACTTTTCCGGTAACAACCGAGACATCAGCTGAATTACCCAAAATGCCGTCTCTCACCAGGAAACTTGTTCCCCAAACTTTAGTTACTATCGAACGGCTATTGATGATGAATGGCTTTGAATGATTTTTTGTCACTTCAAAAAAACATTCGCCAGACATAGAGACAGCCCTGAACCGCGGGCCAAATGTTTTAGGACATGTAAGCCTGGCGCCCGGGCTGAGCCAAACCATGCTATTGTCGGGAAGTTTTAGTTTGTAAATTTGCCTGGTTTTATTTGTGACTGCCACAAGGTCCGCGGTGTTTGCGGTAGCCGACTGCAGATTTTTCACATGAGGATGATTATTATACAGAACGCCTATAAAAATCAACAATGCTGCTGCTACGCCGGCTGCGGCATACCATGTTTTTAAAATACGGTATTTAGGTTTTGTTGCAGGGGCATCCTGGGTATTACTGCCCAATGCGCTGATATTATGGAGGATATGATTATAAATGTGCTCCTCCAAGTCTTCCTGGTCCGATGCAGACATGTCAGAAATAAGATCATGCTCCTTTTCAAAGGAAAAGTACCACTCCTGAACTAATGCGTTCTCTTCCGCGGTACATTTTCCATTGATATACTTTTCCAGTAATTCAACGGATATGGGTTTATTCATAAATTAGGATCGGTTAATAGATCGGTTTATAAAAGATATGACGTTTAGATAAGGCGAAGCCCCTAACCGAAAAAAAATAAATAAAAAAAGAATTACCGCATCAACAGGAACAACGCCAGCATCATATAGTGCGCTAGTCCTATCCGCAATTTTTTTAGTGCTTTGGTGAGATGATTTTCTACCGTTTTTTCTGATATGCCCAAATGTAAGGCGATCTCCTTGTTGGACTTATATTCTTTTCTGCTTAGTTCGTATACCGAACGGCATCTATCGGGCAATTGGTTGATCTCAGATTCAATAGTATTGGTTAAATCATGCAATAAAATGGTTTCCTCTGTTGAGTGATCTGTTTCTTTATATGCTATTTTCAAGGCTTCAGTATATCTTGTTTTTACCAATTCTTTGCGATAGTGATCGATAATATAATGACTCACCGCGGTAAACAGGTAGCCGGCCAATGCAGTTTTTATTTGTATGGTTTGTCTTTTAACCCAAAGATTGGTAAACAGCTCCTGGACAATTTCTTCGGCCAGTTCTTTACTTTTTAACCGTTTATATGCTGCCCCATATAAATTTTTCCAATATCTTTTATAAATCTCCCTGAATGCAACGAGCTTTTCCTGCTTCAATAACGAAACAAGTTCTTCATCAGAAAGCTTACTTAAATCACTCATGGGTTTATTAACGAGAGTTAATCTTTATAATTTAGAAATGGCTAATTAGCAAATCTAAAAAAAATCACGCAACAAACAATTCAGAATTTTCAATATCATTAATTGTTGACTTTAAAAAGTTTACACCATAGCGAGATGTTAAATTAATTACCGTCCCCTTATATTCATTCTATATCATCAAAAGGCAAATTACTATTTATCCACTTAATTATCAATTAGTTAATAATTTATTAAAAAAAATTATCTATATTTTACTTAACTAAACAAATAGTTTTATACATATTATCTAACTTTACCCTCGTAAATATTTTTTTGTGTTTAAAAAGTAATAATATAAACTTCTCACCGGTTGATTTCTTAATAACGCAAATTGTTCAAAATTTAATCTATTAAGCAATAGTAATAATTAGCAGAGTTATAAAAGATGAGCCATAGAATACAGGTGCCCCTGCCGGCAGATTTAAAAGAAAGAGTAAAAAAAGATAGCAAAAAAAGAGGGTTGAAAGAAAGTCAATGGGTTAGATCGATCGTAACAAAATATTATGCAAACGAGGACAAGAAAGCTTCCTAGTTTAGCCGCATAACATTGATCAGAAAAATCGGAGATGATATATAGAAATTTTTCGGGTAGCAGTATTAGCTGTCGCTGATTTTGTTGTGGAGTAACCTGGGGAAGTAAAAAAGTTATGAAGCCCCTGCTGACCTTGGTTCTTGTTCTGACACCTAATTGCTAACTACGCTTGCAATGTTACAGAAAAAGTAAGCCCTTCTAGTTTTTAACAGGAAGGGCTTTATTTACTTTTGTCGGGGTGGCAGGATTCGAACCTGCGACCTCCTGGTCCCAAACCAGGCGCGATACCGGGCTACGCTACACCCCGAAAAGGTTTGCAAAGGTAAATTTAAAAATTGCTGCCGCAAATATTTTTTAAAAGATTTTTATTTATCGGGCCGAGTCAATACTATCAAAAAAAATATCCGGAGCCATTGCTCCGGATATTTTAATTATAACAAATATTTAGGGTTGTTGCCCTACTGGATGATTATTATTTTGAGGTGAATACTTTCACATAATCAACATACATTGTTCCGGTTTGAACATTTGCAGGTACAAAATTAAGGTAATATGATCCACCTATCAGCAAGCTTAACGACAGATTTTGTACTTTTCCAAACATACCGCCAACATACCCGCCCGCGGTTTTTGTTTCAACCAGTTGTCCATCAAGATAGTAATTGAGAGAATTTTGGGTCCATTCGGTCATAAACACATGCCAGCAAGATGACAGATCTGTATCGGTAGGGTTATTTAACATACCGTTATTCACGAGGTTCTGTCCGGATTGTGTGCCATAAAAATAATTTGTCTGGTATCTTGTCACGTCGTTTCCTTCAACCTGGAACAAATTGATCTGTCCGTTGGTTGGCCAATTAGTGCCGTAAGAGTCGAAAAATGAAACCAAACCGTAACCCGATGCGATCTTCACCCTTGCAACTATCCGTATTTTTGGCGTAGCTGTACTAGGCCCAAAGGTCGAATTGCTAACAATTGAACCGGAAGTGTAGTTAAAAGTACTATTTGACGAACTGTTAACTGTAGTTGGCCCCGTTACAGTTTCCTTTTTTGCAGCGATTTGTAAAACGCCATTCACAATTGTGACATTAGCCGGCTCAAAACATTGTAGCTCGTTTTGCACACCGCCTGTGTAAGCGTACCATTTAGACAGATCGCCGTCAAATTCATCGTCGAATGTTTTTGTCCACCCGCTACTGGTAAGGGTAGTTTCATTGAAATCATAATCACAAACGGTGGCTGCGGTTTTTGGATTAATAGTGGTTACCGTAGTTTGTGTTCCCTGTTTTGCAGGAGATAGTTTTTTGCAGCTGCTTATACCTACAATTGATAGGCCTCCAAGAAGAAAAGCAGTTAATGTAGAAGTTTTCATAGATTTTAGTTGTAAAAATTGACTTTAAAATTTAATCGTTGGATAAATATTAACCATTACTATGCCATAAATCTATTTGTAATTGAAAATGTTTTAACCACTAAAAAATAATTTAATTAAACTACATGCATTATTGAGAACCACTGCCTTATAAAGTGCATTGGATTTAGCCTGAAAGTGTAAGCGAATATTTGGCTGAACACTCCCGGTGGGGAGTGTCTATTTTAGTATCCAATCGGGTGTTCAAAAAATATTCATTTTAAAAACATCGCCGCTTCAAATACAAGTCTATTTACCGGGCCTGGACAACTGAATATCGGCATTATCAATTACCAACACCCAGTCTTCGCTGGTAAAGGAAGTTAAGTTTTTTGTTCCTTCGGCGGCGAAGGTACCAATGGGCACGGCCTGGCCGTTACGCGGGTCGTACCACCAGGCTTTTGCCATTTTAATATTTAAGGCGTTAAGGTTGAGCGTTAACGTACCGCCGAGAGGAAGATAGGCTATATATGTGTTATGATCTGTAGTCTGGGCGGCGCAGATATAATTAATAGCGCCAAACTGGCCGCGACCCTCTGTAATTATTTTATTGCTTGTATCCGGGACAAGTCGCTGCCAGGCTCGGGAACCGAACAGGTTAAAACAGTTGCGCGTTTCTATCATACCCTCCGTATTCATTAGCGGCTGCCAATTCTTAAATACGTATTCGGGATTGTCCTTAAGTCCGGGGCAAAAACTGGTGCCCGCGCATCCGCTGAGCAGCGCGTCGTAGTTTTTCCGGCGTATCCATTGGGGATTTTCGTTATCGGCTACGTGCGGGATATCGTGCTCATAGCTTTGATCCATCTGAAAGATCATTCTCCCTTTTCCATAATGCGCCAGTTCGGTTTTATATTGGGGGGCGTCCTTCCCCAGGTCTTTTTCTATAAAGGCGTATAAGCCGTCTATATTAATATATTGTGTGTATAATGGATTCTCTGAAGGCCAGTTGGTACCTTGTTTTGATTCAAAGTGCCCCGTCCAAAAGTGTTGTTTATCAAATTCTTTAATACCCTGTATGATGTTATCCATGTGCGGACTCAATGTACTGTCTGCTTTGTTATCGCCACCGGCTACCCATATAATATTCGAAAAACCTTTATAACGCTGACCGAGGAACCGGCCGTATGCGCGGCTTTTTTCTATGCTGTTTGCAGAGTTCAACAATTGCGACCACCAGCCCTGGGTTTTATCACCTTTAAAACCCAAATAACACGGTACAAGCAATACTTCCATGCCTTTAGTTTGTGCGATGTGTAAAAAGCGATCGGCGTGGTCGAAATATGGCGTATTATAAGTTGAGAAATCGCCTATGGTTTTAAAAGGCGGTATACTCTGCCAGTTAGGCGGCCCGCCGGCAAATCGGGTGTCAAACGAAATAATGCTCACCATCAGCGTGTTAAAACCCTTACGCTTTACACTATCTATAAAAGCCGCTTCATCCTTTTCGGACAAAGCCTGGATAAGCCCCCACGCGGATATTTCCTTTACCAGGAAAGGTTTATTCCTGCTATCGGTAAGATATTTGTGGCTCGCGCTTAATTTGAGCGGAAATATTTGTGCCGAAGCGGTAAAACCAGCTACACATATCAGGATCAAAATAAAAACGGCTTTCAATTGGCCAGGGGTCGTATTTAAGTATAACATAATGAACTGAACATTTGAAAGCTGAAAAGGGTTTTAAAACAAGGTGCCCTGTAACAGAAAGAATACGCCAACGAGCGCAAAGCCCATACTGGCTATCCATAAACTTTTCCGTTTGGTTATGATGGAGATAGCGCCTATAGCTATGGCCACCTGGAACAGGGTAACGCCCCTTGCCAGTATTTTATGTCGGGCGACATGCCCGTCCGATTCTTTTTGAAATTCCTTAGCCTGCTCCATTATTTTTGCCTGGTCCTTTTTATTGGCTTTTACTTTTGCGGTATCCTGCGGCGCCGGGGTTTTGCCTAAAGCTACCATCAGCTTATTGGAGGAGGCTAGCACATCGGCTTTAATTCCCTTTGCCTGGTAATAGGCCCATTGATCAGATGAACGCATTTGTGCCAGCATCGACTCATCGGCATGGTCGCCGGCCAAAAGTCCGCATATAGCTGCTAATACAGCAAATACAGCTGTTGTAAGGGCTACATACAGCACCCACTTTTCCTTGCCTTCCTCAAGCATATGGTGCGCGTGTTCGTTGCTTTGTTCGTGAATGTGTTCCGAATAATTTTCTATCTCATCCATAGTATATGATTCTAAGCATTTGTTGTGGTTAAAATTACTTATTAACAAATAAAAATCTTACAACAATAATAATAAGTTTGCGGATGGTTTATTGGCTCACTAGTTCATTAGTTTATTAGTGGCATTTAAAATATATTGGATATGGACTAATGAACCGGGGAACGATTGAACTAGTGAACTAAAATGAAATTAACAATACACGGGGCGGCCCGACAGGTAACCGGGAGCATGCATTTGCTGGAGGTTGGCCAATTTAAAATATTAGTGGATTGCGGTTTAGACTATGAAAAGGACCGCAGCATACAGGCCAACGAAAATTTCCTCTTTGATCCGGCAGAGATAGACCTGGTGATATTAACGCATGCGCATATTGACCATACGGGCAATCTACCTACCCTGGTGCGATTGGGGTACGCCGGGCAGATACTATGTACACCCCCGACAGCTGACCTTACAGAATTATTGCTGCTCGACTCCGTTAACCTATTTATGCGGAAGGCCGGTAAGGCCAACAAACACCGGAAAAGTAAGTTTAACACCGGCGCACAGCCATTATACCTTCAAAAACATGTAATGGATACCGTAGAACGTTTTATAACCATTGGCTTTAATAAGTCTTTTCGCGTTAATGAAAACGTTGAGCTTACATTTGTACCCATCGGCCATTTGCTGGGCGCAGCAGCGGCTATATTTAAAATAAACGACGAAGGCATCGAAAAAACGATAGCCTTTACGGGAGATGTTGGGCGTAAGAACTACCCGGTACTGGACGATCCGCAGCAATTGCCGCCGGTTGACTATCTGGTTATCGAATCTACCTACGGGGGGCGTTATCATACCAAAGACAAAACGGTTGAACAAACCCTGGTTGAGGTAATTGAAAAAGCCTGCATTAAGGAACAAGGACGGTTAATTATTCCTGCCTTTAGTATAGGACGTACACAGTCGTTGGTTTATTCTCTGAATAAGATCTTCAGTACAGGTTTATTGCCGCCTGTAAAAGTATTTGTGGACAGCCCCCTCGCATCACGGTCGACCGAAGTTTTCAGGAAATACCATTCGCTGGTTAACAGTGAAGCGCAGGAGTTTTACCGGAAACGCGGCGATGAGTTTGAATTTGACAACCTCACCTACGTAGAGACTATGAAAGATAGTCGGCAGGTATCCAATTATTATGAGCCCTGCGTTATTATTTCGTCGGCGGGAATGCTTGATGGCGGGCGCATACAAGACCACCTGTTTTATAACATCCAGAATTATTACTGCACCATACTTTTTATCGGCTATTGCGCCAAAGGCACCCTGGGGCATCGCCTGCTGCGCGGCGACCCGATCGTTCACATTAAAGACCGCGAACTGGCCGTTTATGCTACCATCAAGCAAACCGATGTACTAAGCGCACATGGCGACCATGACGACCTGATGAATACCGTTAAGCAACTGGATAAAGGAAAATTGAAAAACATCTTCCTGGTACACGGCGAAACAGAAAGCATGAGTTTGCTCGCCGGCGCTTTAGAAGAGGATGGTTATGGGGTAACTATTCCTGAAAAGAGAGTGAGTTACGAATTGAATTAACACACATGGTACGAATTGATTCGAATTACACGAATTTGCATGGTTTAATTCGTGTAATTCGAGATAATTCGTAAAAATTAGTGTCTATCACTTCTTGAAATGCCCGATGATCAAATTGGCCAGCTCCACCCCTATTCTTTCCTGGGCCTCGTTGGTTGATGCGCCGATGTGCGGGGTCAATGAGATCTTTGGATGGTTAAGTATATCGGCCCTCGGCGTGGGTTCGTTATCGAATACGTCAAGCGCCGCGAACGATATCTTCCCGCTGTCTAAAGCAGTGATCAGGGCGTCTTCATCAATCAGTCCGCCACGCGAGCAGTTCACTACGCCGGCGCCTTTTTTCATTTGCTCAAATTCGCTTGAACCTATGATCGGTTTATCAACAAATGGTGTGTGGATGGTGATAAAATCCGCTTGTTTGATGATATCTTGTTGTGTGGCAGTTTTTACGGTGATCTTAACTTTAGTTCCGCCGCCCAATTCCAGCTCCAGCTCAGGGTTAAAAGGATAAAGGTCGTATGCCAGTACATCCATACCAATCCCTATCGCGATTTTAGCTACTTCGCGACCGATACGCCCGAAACCTAAAATACCCAATGTTTTGCCACGCAGTTCAATACCCTTGGCATAAGCCTTCTTGAGGTCATTGAATTTGGTTGCTCCTTCAATCGGCATTTTACGGTTGCTGTCCTGCAAAAACCTAACACCGGTAAACAGGTGACCAAAAACCAGCTCTGCTACCGATAAAGATGAGGATGCGGGCGTATTATAAACGCCAATACCTTTTTCGCGGGCGTATTCCACATCAATATTATCCATGCCTACGCCGCCGCGCCCGATCACTTTAAGGTTGGGACAGGCGTCAATTAAAGCCTTGCGCACTTTAGTGGCGCTGCGCACCGTAATTACGTCGTAGTTTTGCAGTTTTGCCAGGAGTTCCTCCTGTGGAATGTTATTGGTATCAATAACAAAACCGGCTTCTTCTAAAAGTTGCTTACCTGCCGGATCGATGCCGTCGTTAGCTAATATCTTTATCATCGTTGTGAGTTCATTGGTTTATTTGTTCATTAGTTCATTGGTCTGCTTCATTAGTTCGGTTTACAAGTTTACACCAATGAACTAATGAACCAGTGAACTACTGAGCCTGTTGTTTGTTCTTCTCCGCAAATTCCTGCATGGCGTCAATCAGCACATATACGCTGGTTATAGGCAGTGCATTGTATATGGATGCCCTGAAACCGCCGACGCTGCGGTGGCCTTTGATGCCTACGATACCTTTATCGTCGCAAATTTTCAGGAATGGTTTTTCATGCTCGGGGTCTTCGGTTACGAAGCAAACGTTCATGTGCGAACGGTCTTCGGTTTTACATACGCCTTTGAAAAACGGGTTACGGTCAATTTCTTCGTACAACACCCTTGCCTTGGCAATATTTTCCCTTTCGATAGCCTCCACGCCACCTTTTGATTTTAACCAGTTAAGGGTAAGCATAGATACATAGATCGCAAATACAGGCGGCGTATTGTACATAGATCCGCCTTCAATTTGGGTTTGATAGTTAAACATCGCGGGTATTTTACGCCCTGATTTTCCTAAAATCTCATCCTTTATGATCACAAGTGTTACCCCTGCCGGGCCCATATTTTTTTGTGCACCGGCATAGATCAAGCCAAAATCGGCTACGTTTATCTTACGGCTGAATATATCTGACGACATATCACATACCATAGGTACCGGTGACTTTGGAAAGCTTTGTGACTGTGTTCCGTAAATGGTATTGTTTGACGTGATGTGGAAATAAGCCGCATCAGCCGGTATGGTAAAGTCTTTCGGTATATAGGTAAAATTACTTTCTTTCGATGTGGCTACTACTACGGTTTCGCCAAAGAATTTTGCTTCTTTGATGGCTTTATTTGCCCATACGCCCGTTTCCAGGTAAGCGGCTTTGCCGCCCTCAGGCAGTAAGTTATACGGGGCCAGGGCAAACTGTGTGCTTGCACCGCCTTGTAAAAATAAAACCGAGTAACCTTTCGGCACACCGAGCAGCTCTTTTACCAGGCTAACCGCCTCATCTAAAACGCCTTCGAATTCAGTTGAACGGTGAGATATTTCTAATATAGAAAGGCCGATACCGCCAAAATCAACCACGGCGGCGGCTGCCTGCTTTAAAACTTCGTGGGGTAAAATGCCCGGTCCGGCGCCAAAATTGTGTTTCATGTTTTTATAAATTGGATCGTCAAATATCAAACTAATTAGCCAATCTGAATACTGACGGGCCGAAGTTAAATAATTTGATAATGTATATAGAGATTATTTGGTTTTTTAGGATATTCATACAATTAACAGACAATTGCAGCTCCTGATTTTAAATTTGTAAAAAAAATCTATCGTTTATTGCGAGGCTGATACTATGACCGGGACAGGCCCGAAGGGTGCTTCAAATAGGCAATAGCTCCCGTAGGGTCGGCTGCTGAAAATATCGAATTACCTGCCACAAGGACGTTGGCGCCGGCATCGATAAGTTTTACTGCGTTATGCTCGTCAACACCACCGTCCACTTCAATCAGCATTTCAGGGTTGTACCTGCGGCTCAACGCTTTTATATCTCTTAATTTTTTATACGTGTTGTCGATAAACTTCTGTCCGCCAAAGCCAGGGTTTACCGACATGATGAGCACCATGTCGAGATCAATGATGATGTCTTCCAGCAAGGCGACCGGCGTATGCGGGTTAAGCGCAACACCTGCCCGGCAACCAAGTTCTTTAATATGCTGAATTGTACGGTGCAGGTTCGGACAAACCTCATAGTGAACCGTGATCCCTGCGGCGCCGGCATCTTTAAAATCTCCGAGGTAACGATCAGGCTCTACGATCATCAGATGAACATCCAGTGGTTTTTGAGCGTGCTTTTTTACAGCCTTTACAACCGGGAAGCCGAAAGATATATTCGGCACAAAAACGCCGTCCATAATATCTACATGCACCCAATCGGCGCTGCTTTGATTGATCAATTCGATATCGCGCTGCAGGTTAGCAAAGTCGGCCGCTAAAATTGATGGGGCTACCAGGTGGTTCATGAATACAAATATAGATTTTTAGTCGGGAAGTCAGCAAAGTGGGATGTTGCAGGTGTTCGCTTGTTCACAACCATAGATCCGTTCGGGGGGTGTTCGGGCCTGTTCGGGGGCGTTCGGGGGTGTTCGGGGGTGTTTTGCTAACTATTTTGCCGCTTTGTCCAACTTTGGACTTTCGGACTTTACCGACTTTTCGGACTTCCCGCCATCAATCACAATTGAGCAACAGATCATAATACTTCTGCATAAGGGGGGTATCATAATTAATCAAAGATCCATGCGCTTCGGAAACAAGTTCGGTAAGTATTGCAGAGCCCAGCTGACCGCCGCCATTTGGGATGGCATCGTAGTATTTTATCAACTCCTTTACCCGCACTATCTGGTATAACAGCTGCTGTACCAGTTCGGACTGCGATAACGATTTTACATCAGTCGTATTATTTTTTATAAGTTCTATGGGATCTTTGGCAGATGTCATTTCAATAAGGCCGGAATTGCAGTTAATAAGTTAATTGAAGCAGGAAAACACGATTTTGTTTTAAATTATTGCAAAAAAACTAATTTAAAACAATAAATCCCTCATAAAGAGGGATTTATTGTTTGATTGGTTATGTTGATTGAGCGTGTAGTTGCTTAAGTTGAAGGATAAATTAACTCAATCAACTTATAACTATTCAACCATTCACTAATTCTTATTCACTTCTGGGCGTGGCAATAGCGCTTTACGCGAAAGCTTCAATTTGCCCTGCTTATCGATATCCAGCAATTTTACGCGCACTTCGTCGCCCACTTCAAATATGCCGTCCATTGTTTCGATCCTGCGGTGGTCAATTTCGGATATGTGAAGCAATCCGTCCTTACCCGGCATGATCTCAACGAACGCGCCAAATGGCATGATCGACCTTACTTTACCTTCGTAAATCTCGCCAACCTCGGGCCTTGCGGCAATGTTTTTGATCCTTGTAACAGCTTTGTCGATAGCCTCTTTGTTATCAGCGAATATTTGTACAACACCCTGGTTGCCCACTTCCTCGATAGAGATAGTTGCACCTGTTTCGCGCTGCATTTCCTGGATGATCTTTCCTCCGGGCCCGATAACCGCGCCGATAAATTCTTTATCGATCCTGATAGTGATGATACGCGGCGCATGCGGCTTGTAATCTTCACGCGGCTTATCAATGGTCTTCTTCATTTCATTTAAGATATGAAGGCGGCCTTCTTTTGCCTGGTGTAATGCTTTTCCTAATACTTCGTATGATAAACCATTGATTTTTAGGTCCATCTGGCAGGCTACGATACCATTTTCGGTACCAGTTACCTTGAAGTCCATATCGCCTAAGTGATCCTCATCACCTAAAATATCAGATAATATTGCGTATTTGGTTCCCATTTCATTGGTGATCAAACCCATCGCGATACCAGATACCGGCGACTTAATTTTAACACCTGCGTCCATCAATGCCAATGTTCCGGCACAAACCGTTGCCATTGACGAAGATCCGTTTGATTCCAGGATATCAGAAACAATACGAATTGTGTACGGATTCTCATCTTCCTGCGGCAAAACCTGCTTTAACGAACGCATGGCCAGGTTACCGTGACCAATTTCGCGGCGGCCTGCTCCCCTGTTCGGGCGAACTTCGCCGGTTGAGAAGCCAGGGAAATTATAATGTAAAAGGAATTTTTGGTATCCGTTGATGAATGCGCCGTCGATCATTTGCTCATCGTCCTTAGCACCTAAGGTAACGGTGGTTAATGATTGCGTTTCGCCACGGGTAAATACGGCCGAACCGTGTGCCGATGGCAGGTAACCGATCTCGCTCCATATCGGGCGTATCTGGGTAGTTGAACGGCCGTCCAAACGTTTGCCTTCGTCTAAAACCAGGTTACGTATAGCGTCGTATTCAACATCATGGTAATATTTTTTTGCCAGGAATTTGGTTACATCGTCAATTTCGCCAAGGGTCTCAATATAATTATCGCGAACCTCTTTGAATTTAACAGCGCGCTCGTCTTTAGCCGAAGCTGAAGCGGCTATCGCGTAAACCTGCTCGTAAGTAGCAGCATAAATGGCTTTCTTTAATTCTTCGTTGCTGTTTTCGTGGCTGTAAACACGTTTAACGGTTTTACCCACTTCTTCAGCCAGTTCAATTTGCGCTAAACACTGTACTTTAATAGCAGCGTGCGCAAATTTTATCGCTTCGATCAGCTCTTCTTCCTGTATCTCTTTTGACTCGCCTTCAACCATGTTTACGTCATGCTCCGAACCGGCTACGATAAATTCTAAAGTAGCAGTTTGCAGCTGCGTTAAAGTCGGGTTGATAATCAACTGGCCGTCAACCTTAGCTACGCGAACTTCAGATATCGGCCCGTTGAACGGGATATCCGAAACGGCTAAAGCTGCTGATGCGGCTAAACCTGCCAGGCAATCCGGCATAATATCTTTATCGGCCGAGATCAGCGAGATCATCACCTGCGTATCCGCATGATAATCTTCGGGGAACATCGGGCGCAATGCGCGGTCAACCAAACGTGAAATTAAAACTTCATAATCTGATAAACGTGCCTCGCGGCGTAAAAATCCACCTGGAATACGGCCTGTTGCCGCATATTTTTCCTGGTAATCAACCGAAAGGGGTAAAAAATCAACTCCTTCTTTTGCTTCAAGGCTCGATACTACGGTGGCCAATAACATGGTGTCACCCATTTTTATCACTACCGATCCGTCTGCTTGTTTGGCCAGTTTCCCGGTTTCGATCTCAATGGTGCGGCCGTCACCCAAATCGATAACTTTTTTAATTAACTTGTAACTCATCTTTTTTTTCGTTGTGATGCGCTTTTCATCTTTTGAACGCACCGGTTTGTATGTTTGTGTATATTATTTCAAATGTAAAAAGCCATCCCCTAAATGAGATGGCTTTTATTGAAAAACGCAGAAAGGTTACTTAATGATATCCCTAAGCTGTAAAGCTTTGATGATGGCACGGTATCTTTCAATATCATTTTTAAACAGGTATGCAAGCAATGCGCGGCGTTTACCTACTAATTTTTGCAGCGACAATTGCGTTGAAAAATCATGTTTATTTTTCTTTAAATGCTCGGTTAAGTGAGCAATACGATAGGTAAATAATGCTACCTGTCCTTCGGCTGTACCGGTGTCGGCAGCGCTTTTACCATGTTTTGCAAAAATCTCTGATTTTGCCTCTTTACTTAAATACATTACCTGAATAATATTAAAGCGTAAATAATTTGATTAATTGAGGTGCAAAGGT
The DNA here is from genome assembly GCA_035568395.1 of Mucilaginibacter sp. Taxonomy (GTDB): domain Bacteria; phylum Bacteroidota; class Bacteroidia; order Sphingobacteriales; family Sphingobacteriaceae; genus Mucilaginibacter. Next base: position 1,207,530 of record DATMOF010000002.1, read on the forward strand.
AAGTTTATTATTGATGAAATGCAAGTGTTTTTTGGTTCATGGCCGGGATTGAAAAAACAGATTAGATAGGAATCGTGAATACGCAATACATTGCGCATCAAACTGTGTCAACCAAGCCGGATTTTTATTTACATTAGGACAAAAAAGTTCAGACCCGTTAATTTTTAACAACATATAGCATTGGATAATCACTTCAATAATAAAGTTACCTGGATAACAGGCGCCTCATCAGGAATTGGCGAGGCCTTGGCTTATGCCCTGTCGGCTGCAGGCGCCAACTTGATATTGTCAAGCCGGAGAATGGACGAACTTGAACGGGTTAAGCAAGCCTGTAGTGCCCTTGAGCGGGTACAACTACTACAACTCGACCTGGCCGACACCGCTTCACTGGAAGCTAAGGTAGCAGAGGCTACCAGTTGCTTTGGTCACATTGATATTATGGTACATAATGGCGGTATTACCCAACGGTCACTGGTTATAGAAACCGGCTTGGAGGTGCACCGCCGCATGATGGAAGTAGATTACTTTAGTTATGTAGAACTCACGCGGGCGTTGCTGCCGCATTTTATAGCTCGCAAGGCCGGGCATTTTGTGGTTACCAGCAGTGTTATGGGAAAGATAGGTACGCCCATGCGGTCGGCCTATGCTGCCGCCAAACATGCCCTGCATGGCTTTTTCGACTGCCTGCGGGCGGAGGTAGCGGCTGATAATATTAAAGTGACCATACTTACCCCGGGTTATATCAGCACCAATATTTCGTTATATGCCCTCACAAATAAAGCGTACGGCCTGGCAAAGCCTTCTGAAAATATAACAGGCGGTCTCCCGGCCGACAAAGCCGCCAAACAAATAGTGAAAGCTATTAAAAGGGGCTTCTTCGAAGCCTATATTGGCAGGTTCAGCGGCGAAAGGATAGCGCTTTGGCTTACACGTTTAGCACCCGGCCTATTTACGAGAATTGCACCGAAACTAATCCCGAAATGAGGGTGCCAACTTAATCCAACCAAACCAACTTATTCAACTACGCCGTATATTTGCTCCATGACCACTCCCACCTACGCTACCTTCGAAACGGAATTCCGTGTGCGGCCCGATGATATCGATATGTTTCATCATGTGCACAACAGCAAATACTTTGATTATGTGCTTGCCGCACGATACGACCAAATGGAACGCTGTTACGGTGTGCCCATGGAAAAGTTTATGGAACGCGGCTACGGTTGGGTGGTGCGCACGGCTTACGTCGATTATAAACGCGCTTTAACTATGAGCGATTATTTCATCGTAAAAACAGGCATCGAAACCATTGATGAAAAAGGCTGCCGCGTAAAATTCAGCATCACCAATAAAGCCACCAAAAAAATATGCTGCGACGGCTGGTTCGATTATACCATGATCGATATGGCAACAGGCCGCGCCGCTAAGATACCGCAGGATATTATTGCGCATTATTTGGTGTAATGGCAGATGTGCAAATGTGAAGGTGAACGGATGTAAAGATGTGCAGATTAATAAAGTTAAAAGTCATTTGCACATTTGAAATCCGCACATCTGCACATCAGGATCCGCTTATCAAATCCTGCTTGGCGCCAGGCCATAAAGTTTTTTAAACGCAAACGAAAAGTGCGACAAATCCTCGAACCCCACATCCATATAAACATCCGATGGCGCTTTGCCTTTCTCTTTTATCAGGTAATGCGCTTCCTGCAGCCTTCTTTGTTGCAGCCAGCGGCTCGGCGTAATATGAAACAGTTTTTCAAAATCACGTTTGAACGTTGCCAGGCTGCGGCCTGTTAAATAAGCAAAGCGGTTCAGGTCGACGTTAAAATGGAAGTTTTTATTCATAAAAGCCTCAAGGTCAATTTTGCCCGGCTCGCTGAAATCAAACAGCGCGTCTTTTATTTCGGGGTTTAATTTTAGCAATAGCAGTATAGCTTCCTTTTGTTTGTTGGCGATCAGATCTTCATTGCCAGCCTGCTCAATTTGCAAATAGGGAGTCAGCGAATCCATGTAGCTTTTGTAAAGCGGGTCTGGTTTCAGCCGCAGGATAGCCTCACCGTTAGTAGGTTTTTCGGCTTTAAGGCCAAATTCCATGCTGAAATTGCGCAGTGTGTGCTGGTCGAGCGAAACTGACAAGGACTTAAACTCCCCTCCTTCAGGCGGCAGTTTTAAAAATTTCATCAGGTGGTTACGCCTGCTGAACCTGAAATCGCCTTCGTTAAATAAATATTCCCGCGTTCCGTCATTGGTCGTCATAGTCCCCGCAACCTGGTAAGTAAACCTATGTTCGGCGACAAACTGCTCCCCTTCCCTGCTGCGGGTAACATAGCATGAATAAGCTATTGATGGCCTTGTATCTTTTTGTGGCAACATTTCTCAAATTTAATGCTTCTTTGCGCCCCGGTTCTATATCTCAGTATTAAAAATCAATAAAATAAACTACAAAGGTCACAAAGAATAACAAGTACCACCCTTTGCCTGGCTGGTGGGTCCTTTAGTGACCTTTGTTGAAAAAATCAAATTTTAAAGCGATTGATTACCGGGAGGCTGGTTATTTTTTCGCACCGAAAAATGACTTGCCTATTTCCGTTTCGGTAAAATCCTCTGCATCATCGGCATTGGTTGAAAAACTTACCGCCAGCCATTTTTCCATTTCTTCACTTCTTAATGTGTTTGACCGCTTTATCATCGCGACCGCCTCGCTCCCCAATACCAGGTGCACCGGTGGTTCCGGGCTTTCAGCCAGTTCAACAATTGCTTTGCCGGCTTTATCGGGATCGCCCATAGGCATAAATTTACCGCCGGTAAACAGTTCTTTCCGTACGCCAACGGTTGTTTCGTAACCTTCAATATCGGGCACATCATTCATAGATGAAGTCGCCACCCAATCCGTACGGAAGCCGCCGGGTTCCACGCAGGTTACTTTGATGCCCAGCGGGGCAACTTCCTTAGCCAATGCTTCGCTGAAACCACCCAGGCCAAATTTAGCGGCCTGGTATATGGTGAGCCCTGCGTTGCCAACCCTGCCGCCTATCGAACTGATCTGCAAAATACGCCCCGACCGCTGTTTACGCATATAAGGCAGCACCGCACGGGTTATTGCTATTGGTGCATACAAATTAGTTTCCAACTGGCTGCGCACCTGCTCATCGGTGTAAGCTTCGGTTGCACCAACAATACCAAAGCCGGCATTGTTCACCAGCACATCAATCCGGCCAAATTTTTCAATCGTGCGTTCAATCGCAGTAACAATTTGTTCCTTGTTGGTTACATCCAGTTGTAACGGATAAACCTGCCCCGGGTATTTTTCAAGCAGGTCTTTTAATTGTTCCGGGTTGCGCGCTGTCGCGGCAACATGATCACCGGAGGCAAGGACTGCTTCTGTAAGGCTGCGCCCCAATCCGCGGGAGCTGCCTGTTATAAACCAAACTTTCGACATAATTTTCAATTTTTAATTTAGTCAAAGGTAGCCCGCATTAATCGCCGCAGTTTTGTTTAAACGTTCAAATTGCTTTGTTTAAACGTTCAATGATAATATATTGCATTATTGCGCAAATGAACTAATGAGCTTCGCCTGTCACAACCCCGTTACCAATCTTCATTTGTAAAACACCATTTATTTGCGGTAATTTGAATTTATAACTGATCATTATATTTATCGTACCAACCATGAATAAACCCTTACTCACGGGCATGTGCTTTGTATTGGCATTGGCCGCAAACGCCCAGCAGAGCCCCGTTTTAACCGACAAAGATTACCAGCATGCCGAAAGCTTTATGAGCTACAACACACAGCCGTTTGTTGACCATGGCGATGTGCGCCCCAACTGGCTCCCCGGCGATAGGTTTTGGTACCGCACATTAACCCCAACCGGCAGCGAATTTGTGCTGGTTGACCCCGTTAAGAAAACACGCACCGCTGCATTCGACCAGGAAAAACTGGCCTCTGCCTTATCTGCGGCAAGCGGTAAAAAATATACAGCGGCCATGCTGCCGTTTCAAAACATTGGTTTTACAGACGACAACAGGTACATCACCTTCCAGGCTGATGGCAAACGCTGGAAATATGAGCGCAACACCAGCCAATTGACGACAGATACCGCCAGTGTAAACGGCTCCCAGGGTCGCCAGGTTCGGGGCAGCGGCCGGCGTGGCGGCGGCAACGAGGTATTATCGCCCGATGGCCTGAAAAGCGCTTTTATAAAGGATCATAATTTGTGGGTAAGGGATGTGAAGTCGCGGAAAGAAACACAGCTTACCACCGAGGGTATTAAAAACTTCGGTTATGCTACCGATAACGCCGGCTGGACAAGCAGTGACAGGCCGGTGCTGCTATGGTCGCCCGACTCCAAGAAAATTGCCACCTTTAAACAGGACGAGCGCAATGTGAGCGACATGTACCTGGTTAGCACCAATGTGGGTAAACCAACTTTAAAAGCATGGAAATATCCCCTGCCGGGCGATAAGGAAGTGGCAAGCATACAGCGGGTGATCATCAATGTGGATGAGCCTAAAGTAATTGTACTGCAAATACCCGCCGATGCGCACAGATCGACCTTTAGCGATGATGTTTCGATGGAAGACGTGAACTGGAACGAAGATGCAACCCAACTGGCGTTTATTTCTACATCACGCGACCATAAAAATGAAAAAGTGCGCATTGCGGATGCCGCTACAGGCGCGGTTAGGGAAGTTTTTGAGGAAACAGTGCCCACACAATACGAATCTGGCTGGGGCAGCGCCAACTGGAAGTACCTGGCTAAAACAAATGAAATTATCTGGTTTTCGGAACGCGATAACTGGGGGCACCTTTATTTATATGATGCCTTAACAGGCAAAGTAAAAAACATCATCACTAAAGGCGACTGGGTGGTAACCAAACTGGTCGACGTGGACGAAAAACACCGAATGATCTATTTTATGGTTGACGGCCGCGAGCCGGAAAATCCTTACTTCGGCCAGCTTTGCAGTGTTGGGTTTGACGGCAAGCACTTTGCGGTGCTAACACCCGAAAGCGGCACGCATACCGTTACATTGTCGCCATCAAAAAAATATTTTGTCGACAGCTATTCTAAGCCTGACGTTCCGCCGGTTACGGTGTTGCGAAGTATTGACGGCAAACTGGTTGCCAGTATAGAAAAAACGGATATTTCCCGGCTTACAGCTTCGGGCTGGCACCCGGTTATACCCATCACCGTTAAGGCACACGACGGCACGACCGACCTGTATGGGTTAATGTATACGCCTACGAATCTTGACCCAAATAAAAAGTACCCGATCATCGACTACATCTACCCCGGGCCACAGGGCGGCAGCGTGGGGAGTTGGTCGTTCGCGGCTTCACGCGGCGATAACCAGGCGCTGGCCGAGTTAGGGTTTATCGTGGTACAGATCGAGGGCAGCAGCAACCCGCTGCGCTCCAAAAGCTTTCATGACATGAACTATGGCAATATGGGCGACAATACCCTCCCCGACCAGGTTACCGGCATAAAGCAGCTCGCGCAGAAATATTCCTATATCGATATTAATAAAGTTGGCATCTGGGGCCACTCTGGCGGCGGTTTTGCTGCCGCGGCGGCGATGTTCCGTTTCCCTGATTTCTTTAAGGTAGGCATCTCTGAATCAGGCAACCACGACAACCGCAATTACGAGGACGACTGGGGCGAACGCTACGACGGTTTGGTAACCAACTCCAACTACGATGCACAGGCGAACGAAAATTACGCAAAAAACCTAAAGGGTAAGCTGATGCTGGCCCATGGCCTGATGGACGACAACGTACCGCCGCAAAATACGCTGCTGGTGGTTGAAGCCCTTGAAAAAGCCAATAAGGATTACGACCTGGTAGTATTCCCGAACAGCGCGCATGGTTACGGCACTTATTCGTACTACATGATGCGCCGCCGCTGGGATTATTTTGTTAAAAACCTGATGGGCGCCGAACCACCGCACGAGTATGTGCTAAAAACAAAAACTGACCCACGGAATGGGGGAATGTAAATAGTTTGGTTTCTGTCATCCGCAGGGTCCTCGTTGAGAGCCCTGCGGGGACGGGATCACCGTGCATTTGCACATTACTGATTTTGAAATTAATCTCTGCCGCGCACAACATACCCGGCTATATTTTCAAACGTATAGCCATTAAAACCACGCCCAAGTTCCCGCCTGTCGATGGTTAAGAAGTGGTCGCCGGTTTTTTGGTTGTAATAGCTAAATAAGGGGACTGTTCCCTCTACACGGAATTTGTAAATAAAACAGGCATTGCCCTCAAAATTGTACCCGTCGGCCCCGTCGCCCATTTCATGCCGGTGGATGGTGTAATAATGGTCGCCGGTGCGAAGATTGTTGTATCTCAGCAAGGGCACCAGGCCGTCGCGACGGTCGCCCTCGTTAAAAACCAGGCAGGCCTGGCCTTCCAGTGCCCATCCGGCGCGGCCGTTACCATATTCATTGAAGTCGACGGTGTAATAGTGCTTTCTCATCTTGCCGTTATAGTACCGGTAAAATGGCTGCTGCGAAAAAGCAAATGAGGATAAAAAAATAAACGCGGCCAGAATTAATGTCTTTTTCATATAACTATGGTTAGTGATCGGTTAATAATTGTCTGACTTTATACGAAAAGAAAAGTTTAAAGGATATAGGGCCTGTTACAATTTACCGTCTGTTTGTCTGATAAATGGCTTTGTTGTAGTGTAATTAAAATTTAAGGTTTGATTGGCGATTTGAATTTTAAATTCGCCCGGCTCAGCCCTTGTTTTACCATCATCATTTACATAAGCGATATCTCTGGCACTAATTTTAAACGTAACTGTTTTAGTTTCCCCTGCTTTTAGATCGATCTTATCAAATGCCCTTAAACGTTTGGTATCCGGCGCGATGGATGCATATAGCTCACTGGTAAACAGCATCACAGTTTCCTTGCCCTCGCGCGCTCCACTATTGGTTACATCGACATTGACGGTTAAGTTTTCATCATCCTTAAGAACATGTTTGTCTGCACGTAAGTTGTGGTATTGAAATGTGGTATAACTCAATCCAAAACCGAATTCATATAACGGCTTATAGCCATGCGAGTCATCACCATTGCCATTCTCGATGTTTTTACGGTAATAGTTTACCAGCGCATTGGGGAACCTCGGATAAGTGAACGGCAATTTTCCTGATGGGTTTACATCACCGAATAAGATATCAGCTACGGCATTGCCTCCCTCATTTCCGGGCAGGTAAGCCGTTACGGTGGCTGCAGCGGCATTGTTTGCCAGCGTAACTACACGCGGCCTGCCTTCGGCCAATATCAGGATAACCGGCTTCCCGGTTTTAGCCAGTTGTTGTGCCAGCTCCGTTTGAGCAGCAGGCAGATTAAGATCGTCAATATTTCCGAAATTTTCTGTGTAGGACGATTCGCCCAGGCAAAGCACTATTGCGTCGACTTGTTTAGCTGCTTCTACAGCCCTGTTTACATTAAGCAAACTATCAAATGCAGCACCCGGTTCATATTGAACATTTTGTTTGCCGATTTTTTGTTCGATGGCTTTCAAAATCGTGTTTTTATCAGCAGCGTATTTATCATCCTGCTCGCCCTGCCAGGTATAGCTCCAGCCGCCGTCAAGCGAGCGCATGGTATTAGCCGTCGGACCGGTTACCAGCACCCGCATGCTCTTTTTTAATGGCAGTGTATTGTTATTATTTTTAAGTAAGGTGATTGCCTCATCTGCTGCCTGGCGGTTAACAGCTTTGAATTTATCCGAACCGAAATCAGGATAATCTTCCGGGTTGCCAACAGGCCGGTCAAATAGCCCCAACTCATATTTAACATGCAGTATACGCCCTGCCGATTCATTAATGCGCGACATGGGCACCCTGCCTTCGTGTACCAATTGAATAAGATAGTTGTAAAAATTGTAATTATAGGGCACTATACACATGTCAAGGCCGGCATTGACAGCCAGCGCCACGGCATCTTTTTCGGTTGCAGCTACATGGTGGCGGGTATGGAGGTAACTGACATCCATCCAGTCTGAAATTACAATACCGTCAAACTTTAATTCCTTGCGAAGTACATCTGTGAGTAAATATTTGCTGGCGTGCACAGGTACCCCGTTAATTTCGGATGAGTTTACCATTAACGTACGTGAGCCTGCTTTTATCGCTTCAATAAATGGCGGTAAAAAATATTCCCGCATGTAACGGTCCGGTATCCAGGCAGGCGTACGGTCTTTACCGCTAAGCGGATCGCCATAGCCCAAAAAGTGTTTCATCGTTGAGGTAACATGATATTTATCAGCTACATTATTGCCCTGGTAGCCTTTAATAATAGCGGCCCCCATTGTTTTTACCAGGTAAGGGTCTTCGCCAAAAGTTTCATATACCCTTGGCCATGCCTGGTTTTTTGCCACATCCAAAACCGGGGAAAAATTCCATGGGATATAGCTGGCGCGGGTTTCGTAGGCAGAGATCTCACCCGCTCTATGAATAAGTTCAGGATTAAAAGTGGCGGCCATGGCAACTTCCTGGGGGAACAACGTACTGCCCAATGTATAGGTAACGCCATGTATGGCATCTATGGCATATAATGCAGGTATTTTAAGCCTGTCCTGCATCGCCACACGTTGCATGGCCGATATAATTTCGTACCAATGTTTACGGTCGTAAGCATGGCCGGCAACATTTTGAAAAGAGCCGATATGATATTTCAGTATTCTCTCTTCCAGTTTTTGTTCATCAATCTCATGCGGCTCAATGATCTTTCCTTTTGCATCGGTTTTTGAAATAATATCCACTGCAAGATTAGTCATCTGGCCTACTTTTTCCTCCAAAGTCATTTTGGCGAATAAACTATTTACCTTTTGGTCGATGTCATTCTGGTGTTTTACCTGGGCTGATGCACAAAATACGCCCAGGAAAAAAGCAGCTGTAATGAGCAGTGTATTTTTCATGATGAGTTGCCTTTACAGGCGCTAATATTATTATCGCTAACTGGTGTTTCCTGTTAATTGATCTATCCTAAAATGCTGTTTATGGTACTGAGCTCGTCTGGCGAGAATGAAATATTTTCAAGACACTTAATAGAATCTGTAACCTGTTCAGGTTTACTTACACCGATCAGTACAGAAGTAATGCGGTCATCTTTTAATATCCACGAAAGTGCCATTTGTGCCAGGTCTTGCCCGCGTTTAAGGGCGAGTTCATTCAGTTTACGTACTTTGGCAATTTTCTCATCCGTAATCGCGTCTTCCTCTATTGCCCCGTTTCCGCGATGACTTGCAGCTCTTGAGCCTACCGGTATCCCCTGTAAATATTTGTTGGTTAAAAGGCCCTGCGCCAATGGCGAAAAAGGGATACATCCTACGCCCTTATCTCCCAGCACATCCAGCAAGCCGCCTTCTACCCAGCGGTCGAACATCGAATATTTCGGTTGGTGTATCAGGCAGGGCGTACCAAGCCGGTTTAAAACCGCAATGGCGGCTTCTGTTTCCGATGCGCTATAGCTCGATATGCCCACGTACAAAGCTTTTCCCTGGCGTACAATCAAATCAAGGGCGCCCATTGTTTCTTCCAACGGGGTTTCGGGATCGGGCCGGTGGTGATAAAATATATCCACGTAATCCAGCCCCATGCGTTTTAAGCTTTGATCTAAACTGGCCACCAGGTATTTTTTTGAGCCCCAATCGCCGTAAGGCCCGTCCCACATTCCCCACCCTGCTTTGGTGGAGATGATCAACTCATCGCGATAGCTTTTAAAGTCGCTCTTAAAAATTTCGCCGAAAGTTTCCTCGGCCGAACCGGCCGGCGGGCCATAGTTGTTGGCTAAATCAAAATGCGTTATACCACTGTCAAAAGCCAGCCTTAAAATAGTACGTGCATTTTCAAGGCTATCAATAGCCCCGAAATTATGCCAAAGGCCCAGCGATACGGCTGGCAGCATTAAGCCGCTTTTACCGCAACGGCGGTAAGGCATGCTTTTATAACGGTTGGGGTTGGGTAGGTATGACATATTGTTAAATTTTAAATGTGATTAATTATTGCTTTATCGAGCGCTTTTACCATTATCTCCAGGTCAATGATACCCCGGAAACCGCTGAACCCAACGGAAAGCTTTGATCCGTCGGGCAGGGTAAGCGGCTGGCCACCCTGCCATCCTATCAGGTCAGGGGCTTCTATACCATTGCCATTTTCTTCGGCGAGGCCGTTGAAAACCATTTTTTCGTATTCGCCGGTTTTTATGCCGGTTAGCCAAACCTGGCTTGCCTTTGTCCATGCAACTTTATAGGATTGTCGTAACCGGGGTTTGTTTGTTCCAAGCATTTTTCCAAACACCATCCCATTCTCGGCTATGATGCAAACTGCAACGTTCCCGTTGGCAATGTTTTTATCTTCAGCATTTTGCATGTAAACGGGTATAAGGTTTTCTATTTCGGCAAACATTTTATTAATGATCGCCTCCAATTTTTGATCTTCCATTTATTAGAATATAAAGTAATTTTATGTATGATTGCCGGGCCGGCTGGCCTGGCATAAATTTACGGTGTAAAATTGGATCTATGTTATATAAAATCCATTGAACTGGAACAAGAAATTAAAACAATGTTTCAAAATATAAACGAATACGTTTTAAAGTGTGTTAACTTATCTGCCGGGGAATTGGCATATTTTAATTCAATGCTGCAGTATAAAGTAATACCCAAAAAAACAATGCTGCTGCAGGCCGGCAATATTTGCCATTTTGAAGCTTATGTGATCAGGGGCTGTATGCGCGAATATTATATTGACGACCACGGAGCAGAGCTAACGCTGCAGTTTGCTGTTGAAGATTGGTGGGTTAGCGATATTACCAGTTTCGAGGATCAAAAAGTAAGTAACATGTATATTGAAACACTGGAAGATTGCGAGCTTTTGATGCTTTCGCGGCAGTCAAAGGAGCAACTTTTAGCAGAAGTGCCCAAGCTTGAAAGGATGTTCCGCCTGATGATACAGCGCCATCTTTCAGCAGTTCAAAGCAGGTTGTTTAAAACCGTTACAAATTCCGGTATCGAAAGATATCTCGAATTTATAAAACGTTATCCGACCATCCCTCAGCGCGTACCCCAGCATTATATTGCATCTTACCTCGGCATATCGCCCGAGTTTTTAAGCAAACTCAGGACTAAGCATTTGAAAAATAGTTGAAAGCCGCAAAAAATAGTAAAATCCTGCCCGATTTTCCCTGATCAGGCACGGTCTTAAGGTTAGCACGTCTGATGGGGGCCATCACTATAACTATTCCAGGAATTTCTTTTTCAGTAGCGCTGTTTTGCGGTCATCCAAACCTATCTGCGTTCTTAAATAATTATCAACTGAGCCATACTGGCTGATTATCGCCTTAAAAGTTGCGTCAAGGTATTCTTTTTTTGCACCAAGCATATCGGTTGCTACTTCCCTATCAACGTGCATGTGGTTAACCATGCCCTCTATAGTTTTTTTATTTTCGGCGGCCCGGTAATAATTGGTAGCCTCGTAATCTTTTATTATTGTATCATATGGCACACCCAGGCTATAGAGCAATAGCGCAGCGCCTATTCCTGTTCGATCCTTACCGGCAGTACAATGGAATACTAGGCTTTGCCCGGCCGGCAAACCCAGCAGTTTATCAAAAAACGGCTTATACCTTAAAGTCAGTGAATCCGTGTTGCTGTAAAAGGCCATCATTAATGAATCGCCGCCGTTGCCTTTAACATGGGCCACGCTTTTCATCCAGTTGTTTAAACCATCGCTGCCCGCAGGGCATAAAATATAATCGGTGCCCGGGTTGGTCCTGTCGGGTGCCTGGGCCGATTCGTTATGCCCCCGCAAATCAACGTCGTAAGTGATTGCCCTACCCTTCAGTATTGCCAGGTCGGCATCGGTTAGTTTACTGATATCCGCACTGCGGTATATTTCGCGCCATTTAACATGATGCCCGTCGGTAGTTGCATACCCACCTAAATCGCGAAAATTGCTGGCGCCCTGTAAAACCACGTGGCGCCGGGCGCTATCTGCCACCTGTGCGAACGCATTTATTGCTATTAAAACGGCGGATAGTAAAAAAATGCTCTTTTTCATATCACAAAAATTCGAAATAATAAAACGAAGAAAGCAGGGGCCTGGCTAAGTCCCCCGCTTTCTTAAAAAATAATTAATCCTATTTTGTAAGCCAGGTATCTTTACTCACGTCATCAACAGTGCTGCCAAATTGCGCTGTAAGCGCAGCATTGTAATTAGCTGCGTTGCTTGACGCTTCGCTTGCAGGATATAACCAGCGCCTTGGGATTAAACCGCTTGCCGTACCTATAGCACCAGCGTTACCCTGGCTCCATGCAGGTATGCCGTTTGGATTAGCCGAACTTACCGACCTTCTCCACTGGAAGTATGACTCCCAGCCAGAGCTAAGATACATCGCTACATAACGCTGTGTAAATATCTGGGCCAAACCAGCCTGGGTATCGCCGGCATAAGCCACATTGGCCATAAACTGCGGTAAATTAACAGTTGCCGTGCCCCATGTTGCGCCTTGTGCAAGCTTACTTGGATTAAGCACAGTATTTGTTATAGATATCGGAAAGCTGATAGTTATAGTTTGTCCGTTTGTAATACCGTAGATGGCCAAAGAGGCATTAATACCATTATTATACCATGTTGTTGAATTTCCACTGACCCATCCTCTATTGATCGCTTCCGCAATGTTGAAGCACATTTCGGGATAGCCAATAAACATAAACGGCTCGGCATTTGCCCCGGTGTAAGCAGCCGGCAAGGCAAAATAACGATTGAAGTTTGCATAAGAATACTGGCCCGCTGCTGCGTTTGAGTTAAGGGTTGCGATAGACACATTATCATCAGCACCAACATATGCAGTAAAGTCGCTCACTTGCTTACCCGCTGCAATTTGTGCCGGCGATGGTGTTGCCACAACCAGCAAACGCGGATCCTGTGCTGATGCGGTAGCGTTCACATACGGTAAACCTATGCTGCCAAAGTTATCATAAGGCTGTAACCCCAGGTTAAAAATTGCAGATGGGTTAAAGGCCTGGTTGTATTTATACACCAGATTGTCGGCATTGCTGGTCATAATCGGGTATTGGGCCGGATTGTTGATAATCGACGCAAATTGTTGCGGGATGTTTAAATCAGCATTATCAACGGCGCGTTTGCTTAAGCTAATCAACACGCGTAAACGATAGGTATTGATCAATTTTTGCCACTGAAGATAAGTAAGGCCATAGATGTCACCGGCATCTAATGTCGCGCCGGGCGATGCGGCTGCCAATGGAGCCAATACACTATTGGCGTTCTCTAACATAGCCAGGGCGCTTTTGTAAATATCATGCTGTGTGTCATATTTTGGCGTCAGTATCGAAGCGCTTCCTGCCTGCGAAAACGGTATATCGCCAACACGTTGTGTCAGCCAGATACCAGCATATGCTTTAAAAAATTGCGACAGGGCAAAGTACTTGTTTGTTGTATTACCTGTTTGCGCAGTTGATTGTGTTTGTAATGCAATGGCGTACTTCAAAATATCGTAACTATCCTCTGAATTACTAAAGCCATAATTATTGACACCCCAATAGTAGGCGTAATTAGACAAGATGTACTGCTCGTTTTTTGACGAAATAGAAAAGGGCTGCTCATCATACCTTATCAGTTTTGCAGTAAGATGATTAAGAAGCAATGTGGCGGGAATTGTACCTGTTGAAGCCGCAACGTTCGGATTTTCAACAAGGCTACCTTTCTGACAGCCGGTTATTGACACCAAACCTATGGTTATCAATAAGGCTAAGGGGATAAATGATTTTAGTTTCATATATTTCTTATAAATGATTATCAATTTTTTAGAAAGTTAAGTGGAGATTGAATCCATAACGGCGTGCTGTAGGGCTTGTAAGATCGGAGCCACCGCTGCCACCTGTCAAACTTCTTGATGACGCGTCATAGCCTGAGGCGTATTGATCCAGGTCAATATCCTTCCGTGCAGCGAAATACAACAGGTTCCGACCAACAATTGAGAAGGTAACTTTTTTAATGAAGCTGCTAGCCAGCATCTTTGCCGGTAATGAATAGCCGATCGATGCCTCACGCAATTTAGCGTATGAACGGCTGATCATATAATATTCATCAAAGTTACCGCCAAGGCCACTGGAAATGTAAGCTTGCGTTGTAACCGCTGTTGTATTCGGCGCAAAGGTTAACTGGCTTAAATTTGTGATGACGCCACCCGGCCCGTAAACAGGTGTGCCGCTGGTTATTACCACGCCAGGTCCTATATAAGCCGGAGTTGCCTTTACTGTACCCTCAAGCGTACTGTTCCATTCTGCCAATCGTGCTACGCCAAAAGCGCCCGCAGCAGATTCCGCTGCCGTACCGCCGTTCATAGCATGATAATAGGTATAATCGTAGGTCTTACCACCTATACGGCCGTCAAACTGAAAGCTTAGCGTTATGTTTTTGTAGCTGAAATGATTCGTAATGCCGAAAGCAAAGTCGGGGTTTGCATAGCCTAATAGGCCATAATTAGCATTATTTTGCTGGCTTGGTGCTTGTAATGGGGCTCCACCGCTATTGATGATATTTCCGCTGCCGTCCCTTACGAACTTAGTACCGTAAATGGCATCTAATCTATCCCCAACCTTGTATATATGGCCATTCTGGTATACGGCAGATTGGCCATTACCAATTTCCTTTAAAGTTTCTTTATAGGTTGAGTAGTTAACGTTAATATCCCAATTCAAACCGTCTCTGCTTCTAAGCGGAGAGCCGATCAGCTCAATTTCGAAACCATTTTTTTGGGTGGTCAAACCATTAACGATCTGAGAAGTAAAGGTTGTAGAAGAAGGCGCCTCTAATGAAATGATATTTGGTCCGTTTGTGGTAGTAAAGTATGTAGCATTTAACCCTAACCTGTTGTTAAGAAATTTAAGATCAGCTCCGTACTCATACGACTTAACGTCATACGGTTTAATATTAGGATTCGCGATAGTATTTGACAGGTTTACCGAAGGCGAACTGTTATAATAAGTAGTAGAAGAAGATGGGCTTGAGTTTGCATAAGTAGGCCCGTTATAAGGGGTATAGTATTCGGAACCATACCCTAGTAAATTACCTACCGGTTGCGAGTTCCAACCTGTACCCAACGCTGTTGATTGCAAAGCATTGTACGAAGAACCAATGTATGGCGCAGTCAATGCACCTTTAACGTCGGCAAACGATGCGCGTAACTTGAAGAAGGAAATAAACTCAGGTAGTTTAACATAATCATTAACTACTGAACTTACTGATACCGATGGGTAAAAGAACGTATTTGAATTACTTGGCAGTGTTGAGATGTTATCAACGCGCCCTGTTGTATTAATGTTAATATAATTTTTGTAACCAAAATCCACGGAGTAGTAAGCACTATTGATCTGCATTTTTGAATTAAAATTGTATGCCAGGATCGGGTTAGTGGAGTTGGTAAGATTATATACATTCGGCAGCGACAGATCCTTTGTAGTAGCCCAATCAGAGAGGTACCTGAACGAACGCTCATTACCACCCGCCAGAGCAGTGATATTAAGTCCACCGAATTTATGATTGTAATTGAATTGAATATCGGTGTTATTTTCTAACAAGTTCCGGTCGTCCTGTCTGTAATCACCATACCAGCCAAAATAATACCATGGCAGGTATTGGTTTAAGTTGGTAGAAGAAGGTACCTGCTCTGTATTTTTATCATTGTAATTATCCAGGGCAGTACGTAACCTGGCGTTAAAGTCGTTACTGAATTTATAAGTAAAAGATAACGACCCGTTTATGATTTGGTTATCGCGCCCGCGAAGCCATTTTTTAGCCTGGAACCAGGGGTTGTTTTCGCGGCCATATTCCTGCGCATATTGTACCAGGTTAGGGACACCCTGAGGGCCCTGATAAATATTCTTCAGATCGTTGATGTTATAATCCGAAGAGCCGTAAACAAAAAACTCGTATGCATAGCTATTGGGGCCATAACTTACGTCAGGTACATTTGGCGAATATTGCAGGTTAAGGTTAAGGTCGGCATCGACACGCAGCTTTGACGTGATGTCATATCCCGATGTCATCTTAAAATTATCGATATTCAACTTGGTATTCGGGAAATCACCTTGCTGAAAAGTGTGGCCATAAGATATCCGCAAATCATAATTTGATCCGCTTGCCGCAACAGACAGGGAGTTTGTGCTGGTAATGCCGGTTTGCACAAAATTATTAAAGTTGTTTATACCGCGCGCCGACCATAGTGTTGGGGTCCTTACCCCGGTCACAGTATTATATGGGCTATCGAATTGGGTTGTCTGGAACACACCATCATAACGCGGGCCCCACTCTGGTAAGCGCTGGTTGTTATCATACAGCCTGTTGCCGTAAGCATAAGTGAAGTTAGTGCCCCGCCCGTATTGATATTGATCTTTGGGAAGGGTTAGAAATCCGTTTTCTAGTTCTGTAGTCATGTTGTAATCGATCTGCCATCCCTTTTTGTCTTTAGTACCCTTTTTTGTGGTGATGATTATTGCACCGTTGATACCACGTGTACCATATAGCGCCGCGGCATTAGGGCCTTTTAATATGGTATATGTTTCAACGTCGTCGGGGTTAAAATCATAAGTGTTTGTTTCTACCGGCTCGCCATCTATAACGTACAAAACGTCCTTGCTCCCGCGAAGAACTACTGTTGGCGCACCAAAAAATTCATTACTTGCACCAATGGTTAAGCCGGCTACTTTACCTGCCATCGAGTTTAATGGGTTGGCATCGCGCCCGGTTGTTAATTCGTCGCCATTGATCTGTGACTGTGAATAGCCTAGTTTTTGAAACTCCTTTTTAACACCGAGGGCAGTAACAACTACCTCGTTCAATGTCTTGGTGTCCGGCACTAATTGTACCGAAATATTAGCCTCGTTCACCACCAATTCCTGGGTGATAAAGCCAATTGATCTAAAAACCAGTGTCTGGCCTTTATCAACCGAAATAGTAAAGCGTCCTTCAACGCCTGTCAGAGTGCCGGTGGCAGTTCCCTTAATTGTAATACTTACACCGGTTAAAGGCTGGTTATTGTTATCTAAAACAATACCCCTTACCGGGATGTTTTGGGCAAACAGGCTACCCCATGTCATTAACAATGTTAGTGATAACAGTAACCGAGAAATTTTTCGTAAATTTTGTTTCATAATGCGATTTGATTTATCGCAGTAAAACTATCTACGCTGTGTTATTGTAACATTGGTGTTACAACAACAAAAAGTTAACAAACACTAAACAAACAACCAATAAATCAATGATTGTTAAGAAATCGTTTTTTTAAACCAAAATGATTGTTATCAGGAAAATTTATTACTTATTAAACAAAGCTGGGCTTCCAATCTTCTAAGGTTTTAATGAAGCGGTTCCTTTTATCAATGGTTGGATCATCGATTTAGGAAATATCAAGAAATATGATTCTTTGTTATACCGCCCCCTCTATCAACTCGCTATAAAAATCAGGCAGGCTTAAGCCTGCGGCCCGTACCTGCTGCGGTATTAAGCTTGCCGCGGATTGGCCGGGCGTGGTGTTGACCTCGATAAAATAAAATTCATTTGTGCCATCCAGCAAAATAAAATCTATCCTCACCATGCCTTTGCAGTTGAGCCGCAGGTAAATTTCGGTTACAATTTCGGCGATTTCAGCAGTTTTAGCGGCGGGCAGGTCGGCAGGGGTTATTTCCTCAGAGACACCCGCTGTATATTTGGCCTCGTAATCGAAAAACTCCTTTGATGTTATGATCTCGGTTGCCGGTAAAACGGTTATTTTTCCTTTCAGCCTGGCGACACCGATGCTGAACTCCCGCCCTTTAATAAATTCTTCCACCAATATCTGGTCGTCCTCGTTGAATGCCTTTTTTAAGGCATCGGGCAAACCGGCGGCATTTTGCACCTTACTCATGCCCACGCTGCTGCCGCCATTATTTGGCTTGATAAACAGCGGGAATTTTAACGATGCCGCAATGATGGCGACGTCGTGCATATCCTTTTCAAAAAGGCGTAATGATTTGGCCGTATGCAGCCCGTGGATGCCTTCAACAAGTGCTTTGGTATAAGCCTTATTCATCGTAATTGCCGAGGTGGTGGCGTCGCAGGTATTGTAAGAAATGCCCAGCATGTCGAAATATCCCTGTAGTTTGCCATCTTCGCCCGGTGTGCCGTGCACGGTAATAAATGCGAAATCGAAATGTATTTTCTCCCCGTTAAGGGTAAGGCTAAAATCATTTTTATCTATGCTAACCTGTCTTTCTTCTGACTGATAATACCATTTGTCACGGCTGATCAATATGGTATACACGCGGTACTTTTCCGCATTCAAATTTTCGGCGATGTTTTTGGCGCTGTTTATCGAAACCTCGTATTCGCCGGTGAAGCCACCCGCCAGCAATGCAATATTTTTGGCTGTCATAGGGTTCAAAGATAGATGATTTCGGATTTTTCACGGTTTTTTTATTTTTCAATGGCGTTCAAGAGGGCTGCGCCGTTTCGGATGTTCAATTTTGAATTTATTTTGAATGCGGAAGATGAAATGTTTGATGAACGGGGAATGCGGAGCTTCAGGCGCCTTAAAAAACAATTAACGGCGAAAAATAAAAAATCCCTATGTTTGGTCGTTAATTGGCTATGAACATTCTTCAACGCAAATGAATAAATTTTGGGCTTACTTAAAAACAAAACAGTTCCGCAATAATTTGCTGATGGCGCTGGGATCGGTCGTCCTGGTCATCCTGATCGTTTTTTTTAGCTTGGGATTTTATACCCGCCATGGCGAGGGTATACCCGTTCCGCAGCTAAAGGGTATGCAGGTTGAAAAAGCCATGAGTTTATTGAAAGACCAGGGTTTTGACTATAAAATAGATTCGGTTTATCTTGACCAGCCACCTGGAACTGTTGTGGAGCAAGATCCTGATGCCGGCACCAACGTAAAAGAAAACAGGACGATATACCTCACCGTTGTAACGCAGCTCGCTCCGCCGGTGGCCCTCCCCGACCTGGAGCAATCTACCTATCGTGAGGCTGTTGCAACTATCGCGAATTTTGGGCTGAAGGTTGGTGATACTACGTTTAAGCCGGATATTGCGAACCACGTACTTGAGGTTAGGTTTGGCGGACAGTTAATCAAGCCCGGCACGAAACTTCCAAAAGGGTCGAAACTCGACCTGGTGATCGGCAACGGCGCCGGCGCAAGCGAAGTGGATATCCCGGATTTTGTTAACCGCGACCTCGATGAGGTAAAATTTGTGATCAAACAATCGGGATTAACACTCGGCACAATAAACTACCAGGGTATGATAACCGATTCGACAAGCGTGGTGGTTGTGGCACAATCACCTATGAAAACCGACTCAGCAAGCAAGGTGAGCATCGGCACTCGCATCAACCTTACTGTAGCACAGGGCAAAAAATCAAATGCACCACCCAATTAACGGACAGGAACTTTCGACCCGGTTACATAACGGAGAAGTTTTAAATCTGCTTGATGTTCGGGAGGAAATTGAATATCACACCTTTAACATCGGCGGCAGCAATATTCCCTTGTCTGTATTCACCGAAAATTTGAGCTTGATAAGATATAACAAAACCGATGAGATCATTGTTATGTGCAAAGCCGGGTTAAGAAGTGAAACAGCCCGGTTAATTCTATTAGAAAACGGGTACCTGAACGTAAGGAACTTATCCGGCGGGTTAATGGCCCTGCAAAAACTCAAATAACTACGATTAATACGATTATTAAAAATGGCTAAGAAAAAAGCAGCTTCGGGCGGCACATTCAAAAAATTCATTGTGATTATGGTGGTGATACTTTTCATCGCCCTGGCAATTACCGGTATTAACTACTATCTCAAATATTTCAGCCCGAACGTTACCGGCAAACAAGAATATCTGTTGATCCACACCGGCGCCGGGTTTAACGAAGTTTACAACAAAATCAAGGACGAGGGCATTGTCAAAGATACCGCCTCATTTTATTGGGCGGCCGAAAACATGAATTATAAGATCCGGGTAAAACCGGGCAGATACCACCTGCATGAAGGTATGAGCAACCGCAAATTGATCAACATGCTGGCATCGGGCAACCAGGAGCCGGTAACCGTGGCCTTCCATAACCTGCGGCTTAAAGAACAGTTTGCGGGTTTTGTCGCAAAAAAGATCGAGCCGGACTCTGCTGCCATTATTCACCTGCTGGATTCAGCAAAGTTCGTTCAGAAATATGGCTTCACGCCGGAGAATGTTTATACCATGTTCCTGCCTAACTCCTACCAGATGTATTGGAACACTTCGCCCGAGAAGTTTTTCAGGCGCATGCATGCCAATTATGAGAAGTTCTGGACGCCCGAACGCAGGCAAAAAGCGGCCGCAATAAACCTTAGCCCGGTACAGGTGTCGATTTTGGCATCCATTGTTGATGCCGAAGCGCTTCACGATGATGAAATGCCGGCGGTTGCAGGTCTGTATTTGAACCGCTTGAGAAAAGGCATGAAGCTGGAGGCCGATCCGACTGTTATTTTCGCCCAAAACGATTTTACCATCAGGCGTGTGCTTAAGAAATATCTTTCGATAAACTCACCTTATAACACTTACCTGCATACCGGGCTGCCACCGGGGCCTATCATGATGCCTTCGGTTAATGCCGTTAACTCGGTGCTTGATTACAAAAAAAGCGACTATATTTATATGTGCGCCAAGGAGGATTTTTCGGGCTACCATAATTTTGCGACCAATGTTGCCGACCATTTAGCCAATGCCCACCGGTTTCAGCAGGCGCTTAACGAAAGAAACATCAAAAAATAATGTTTGAGCATTCTACCAAATTGCGGGTCCGCTACGGTGAAACCGACCAGATGGGCTATATGTATTATGGTAACTATGCCGAATTTTACGAGGTTGGCCGGGTTGAAATGCTCCGCAGCCTTGGCCTCACCTATAGCGGCATGGAAGAGTCGGGCATTAAAATGCCGGTGATGGAGCTGCATTGCTATTATCTTAAACCCGCTTTATACGATGAAGAAATAACCGTAAAAGTTATTATGGAGCAGATGCCCCGGGTGCGGATACATTTTAAATACGAATTGTATAACGAGAAGCAGGAGCTTATAAACACCGGCGAAACGCTGCTGGTATTTATAAATATGAAAACCAACCGCCCATGCCTGCCCTCAGCTGAATTTCTGGACAAGCTAAAGCCATTTTTTAAGTAACTTCGGGCTGATGAAATGGATACACAATTTGCTGCTTCATGCCAGGTTCTATAACCGGCTGGTTAGCCGTACCAAAACCATTTTTATTCCCGGGTTTCGGCCGATGTCGTTGTACGAGGTTTTTAATTTCTTTATCACCGAAATTCAGCAAAGCTCGTTGGTAAACAGGGCATCGTCATTGGCTTACAGCTTTATGCTGGCCTTTTTTCCGGCTACTATTTTCTTGTTTACCCTTATCCCGTTCATACCGATAAAGAATTTCCAGGGACAATTGCTTAATCTTATCTCAACCATACTGCCTTATAATGCTTATATGGCGTTCCAGGCCACCATTGAGGATATCATCAAACGGCCCCACCCCAGCTTGTTGTCTGTGGGCTTTTTAACCGCGCTGTATTTTGCAACGAGCGGCGTTCATAAGCTGATGCAGGATTTTAACAAATCATCCCTGGTAGCTGAAAAACGTGGTTGGTTAAAACGCAGGATCATTGCCCTTTTTTTAACACTGGGCATAAGCGTTTCTATGCTTTTTGCCATAGTTGTGATGATCGTAGGGCAAAGTATCATCGCGCTTATGCAGGCACATATGGATAGCGGCAGTCATTTCTGGCTGTATATTATTACGTTTTCGAGGTGGCTTATTGTTATCGCGATATTCTTCGTCTCTATTTCGTTATTGTACCGCTATGGGCCGGCCAACAAGGAGAAATGGAAATTCTTAAATACAGGATCAGTTTTAGCTACCGGGCTGGCCATTTTAACCTCTATCGGCTTTGGGTATTATATCAACAACTTTTCATCGTATAACAAGCTGTATGGCTCGATAGGCACGCTTATCGTGTTAATGCTGTGGCTGTATCTGAACTCTTTTATCTTACTGATCGGTTTTGAATTAAACGCGAGCCTCGACTTTGCCAAACGTAACGTAAAGGTCGCAAAGCCACGGTTTAATAAGTTCAGAGGCGACATGATCGACTAAATCAATCCGGCACTAAACGTAGTAACAATAGTTATTTAAAACCATTGCCGGTCATCTCAATGATACAACACACTCACAATCATCACTTTATCAAATAAATAAAAAAACTCAATATCAAATTTGCCAATTCGGCCCGGTTTTGTACTTTTGCCCCCGGAGAGTTGGCAGAGTGGTCGATTGCGGCAGTCTTGAAAACTGTTGACTTGTAACAGGGTCCTGGGGTTCGAATCCCTAACTCTCCGCCTTCGCCCGCCGAAGCGGGCTACGGCGGATGAAATCCGCCAGTAGACTGTGTAGGAGGGCTTCGCCCACAGTAGTGCACTTCACTGACTAAAGTGAGAGCTGAAATCTAAAAGTCTTGTAAATGAAATATTTTACAAGGCTTTTTTTATTTTTCACCAACGACACTTGACCGGATGAAGGTTCAGTCACCTATATCTTCATATCGCTTTGATTATCGAAATTATTTTACCAGAGGGTGATCTGTTCTAACCAAAAACGCCTAAAACCTGCAATCGATTGCAAAAACAATTAAAAAACTCACTTTTTGCCCAATTACAGTTAAATTTTAATTGATTTTTTATTTTTTTTTAATAGTAGCCTATTCTTTTGTGTCATTATTATAAACCAATTATGACATCTGTTGCCCTTCATTAAGCATACAGATGAATTTATAACCAACCAAATAAGATCATGGCCAATTACGATCCTAACCCGCCGTAAGTATACTGCTGTAACGCAATATATGTTGTTACAAAAACATGTAAACGAACCACCTAAACTTAAAAATCAAAAGAGAGACAATATGAAAAAATTAAAATACTTACTTATACTTTTCTTGCTTTCCCCACTTAGTTTGTTAGCCCAGCAAGGTCCAATCAGCGGAAAAGTGATAGACTTAACCGACGGGGAAGCACTTCCGGGGGTAAGTGTACAGATTAAAGGCACAACCACCGGTGTTGTTACCGATGCAGGCGGAAAGTTCCAGCTTACAGTACCCAGCCCCGATGCTATTTTACAGGTATCGTACATCGGTTATGAAACCCGGGAAATTGCCGTTAAAAACATAAAGGGCGGTACAATCGCCTTAAAAGCTACAAATAAAGGCCTTGATGAGGTCGTAGTTGTAGGTTACGGCGTACAAAAGAGAGCAACTGTAACCGGTTCTATAGCAACGCTTCAAAATAAAGAGATCGTTACAACGAAGAACGAAAGCGTTGTAAACATGCTGACCGGTAAAATACCGGGTTTGCGTATTGTTCAAACAACTGCCGAACCGGGATCTTATGCTAATAATTTGAATATCAGAGGTTATACGTCAGCTCCGATAATTGTAATTGATGGTGTAATTGGCGGAGACCAGTCAACATTAGGCAGGATGGATCCAAATGAAATTGAAAGTATATCTGTGCTCAAAGATGCCGCGGCCTCTATATACGGCGTAAGGGCTGCTGGCGGCGCCATTTTGATAACGACCAAAAAAGGATCAAAAAACGGAAAAGTTAACATCAATTATACAGTTAACGATGCGGTGCAAACATTTTTGGGAATGCCCCAGGGCGTAGGCGCTGTAGATTATATGTTGCTGACTAATGAGAAAGCTAAACGCGATTTCCAAAATAATTTTGTCAGCAACGTAACTCCGGTATATTCTTATGCCGATATGTTGCCCTGGCTTAAAGGCACTAACAAATCTGCCGATTGGTCAAGTCTTGTTTTCAGGAAAACAGCCAACCAGATCGACCATAATTTAAATATTGACGGCGGAAATGATAAGATAAACTATTTTTTCAATTTTGGCTACCAGAGTCAGGACGGCGTTTTTAAAACCGGGGATTTAAACTACAACAAGTATAATTTCCGCTCAAACGTTACCGTTAACATAGCCAAAGGGTTAAAAGCGCAGATATTAACATCGGGCTGGATGGATCAGAAAAACCAACCTTACACCGACGAGTGGACAGTTTATAAGTACACCTGGAATCAAATTCCAACACACCAGATCTATGCTAATAACAATCCATTATACCCTGCTGTAATATCCGATAACATGAACCCTGCCATCATAACTGACGCCAGTAAGGTAGGTTCAAAGGTGGCCAAGAATAAAAGCTTTACCAGCCAGTTAAATTTACAGTATGATATACCCGGTGTACCAGGGCTTAGCGCAAAGGCTATGTTTAATGTTGATTACGGGGTTTATGACTATAATCAAATAAAAAACTCATATAATTTATATACTTACGATGCAGCTAATAATGTTTATATACCAAGCCCGGTAAATTCACCTTCGGGCATAACCCGTCAATATTACACGCATTTTAATACGTTAAGCCAGGTAACATTAAATTATGCGCATACTTTTTTCCAGGATCATAACGTAACCGCCATGGTTACCTATGAGCAAAGCCATAACACTGCTGATAATTTTAATGCTTACCGGGACACCAATATACCTATAGACTATTTATTTGGAGGCCTGGCAAATACAAATATGTATGGCGGTCAGGATGCCGGTGCTTTACAGGATAATGCGCACAGGAGTTATATAGGACGGTTTAACTACGATTTTAAAGGAAAGTATCTTGCTGAATTCATCTTTCGCCGTGATGGCACTAGCTTGTATCAGCCGGGCCCCGATCAATGGGGTTTCTTCCCGGGCGTATCAGTAGGCTGGGTTGTAACCAAAGAAAGTTTTTTTCGCAAATTGATCTCTGAAAATATCCTTTCCAACCTCAAGTTCAGGGGGTCGTATGGCCAGGTTGGTGATGAGAATGGTGCGGCATACAATTATGTAACCGGCTATACCTACCCTGTAAACAGTTATATTTTTGGCCCCAGTCCGGTGAACGGCTCATCGCCAAAACTTGGAAACCCGGGTTTAACATGGCCGGTAACTACCGAAAAGAATTTAGCACTTGATTTCGGCCTGTTTAATGGAAAAGTTGACGGAACTATTGAAGTTTTCAGAAACGACAGGACAGGATTGCCTGCCCTACCCGCCACAGCCCTACCCGGCACAGTGGGTGCAGCTGTGCCAATGATCAACTACAACAGCGACAGGGTGCAGGGTTTAGATTTTAGCTTATCATACAGGAACACATTTGGCGCACTTGGCGTAAACATTACCGGTAACATATCCACAACCCGCCTGGAAAATATGACAGTTCTGCAAGGTAATTTTGGCAACCAGTTTCAAGCCTGGCAGGCAAACCAAGCCTACAGATATCAGAACCAGTGGTGGGGCCCTCAATATGCCGGGCAGTTTACCAGTTACAAGCAAATATATAATTATGGTGTGAATACGGGCGGAGGCAATAATAATGTGATCCCTGGTGATTATTATTATAAGGACTTGAATAATGATGGGGTAATAGATGGTAAGGATAGTCAGCCTATTGCAACTTCTGATATTCCATTGTATAACTATGGCCTCACCGTTGCCTTAAGTTATAAAGGGTTTGACATGACCATGCTTTTACAAGGCGCTGCCGGGGTTTACGTACAATACGGAGAACAGTTTGCAGAACCCCTGTTGTTTGACAGAAGCGCGTTGACCCGCTTTCTGGACAGTTGGCATACTGCAGACCCTACTGCTAATGTTTTTGACCCCAACACGCAATGGGTACCTGGATTTTACCCCGCAATGGGATCGGCGCCGGCAAAAGGTTCAAAGGCTGTACAGGACGCCAGCTATCTGCGTGTAAAAACACTTGAATTTGGTTATTCACTATCCCCCTTAATGTTGAAAAATATAGGCATTAAAAAATTAAGGGTATATGTTAATAGCTACAATCTTTTAACATTCACAGGGTTGAAAAATTACGATCCAGAGCATCAGGGCACTAACCAGTATAATGATTTCGGCGCGGCCGCTCACGGGTATACGTATCCAATGAACAGGACTTTTAATCTGGGGGCCAGCGTTTCCTTTTAAACTGCGGAGCATCTCATACGTGCCTTTAAAAGGCAAATTATTAACGAATAATTATTGACATATGAAAAGTATAAAAAAATTAATTATTGCGATATCCGTCGCTACAGGAGCTTTGGTAACCTCCTGTCAAAAGTTAAATATTGCTCCAACAAATATCTTCACGTCTGATGTTATATTTAACAGTCAGGCGGGCATTACATCGTTTTTAGCAACTATATACCAGGATTTACCCATCGAGGATTTTAAATACTCGCCCAGCACCAATGATGGTGGTGGTAATCCTAATGCAGGCTTTTTACACGGAGGTAATGATTGGACGGAGTTTTATAACGAAGCCGGGGCTATAGGCGAGGAGGTTGGCCCTTGGTCCGGTATGAGTATTGGCACAGGCTTTGGCTTTTGGCCATACGGCGATATCAGGAATGTTAACATAATGATAGCTGAGCTGCCTAAGCATGCTGCCGGACTAACCCAGGCAGGTGTAAATGCGCTTTTGGGCGAGGCCCACTTTTTAAGGGCTTACTATTATTTTGGTTTGGCTAAACGTTATGGCGGCGTACCCATTATAAAAGATGTTCAAAATCCGGGGGCACCATTGGCAACATTGCAGGTACATCGCGATAAGGAACAAGCCGTTTGGGATTTTATCGGCGCCGAGCTTGATCTGGGTTACCAAATGATGCCCGCAACCAGCGATGCCGGAAGGGCTAACAAGTATGTTGCAGCGGCATTAAAATCGCGGGCAATGTTATATGCGGCGTGTGTTGCCAAATATGGTTCAGTAAATTATGTTGATGGACAAGCACGTGCATCAGGTATAGCAGGCATCCCCGCCTCAGCGGCTACCGCCTACTTCCAGGCAGCTTATGATGCCGCAAAATTACTCGAGGGTGTGTACAAACTTTATAATGTAAACGCGGATAAGGTACAGAACTATGTTGATCTGTTCCTGAAGCCCAGCCCCGAGAATATATTTATAAAACAGTATTCTATGGCTAACAACACAGCCCATAGCTGGGATGACACCATGTCGCCGCGCTACTTTACAGCTAATGCGCTTTCGCGCTCATACCCTACACTGGATTTGGTAAGCCTTTGGGGAGATTTGCCGATAACCAACCCCGACGGTACACCCACCCGTTTTAATAATCGCGCAGACTTAATGCAAGGACTTGAGCCAAGGTTGCTGGCTACTATTTATTTCCCGGGAGCAACACTGAGAGGGCTTACGTTTGATATGCAAAGGGGCATTTACCCATCTTTTAGCGGAACAGCTGCTGCAGAGGTCGCAAAACAACCCAACTCACGCTCATACATACTTGCAGGTGATACAAAAACCTTGTACCAGGGTTTACAGGTTATTGGTTTTACAGGCCCGTGGACAGGCGGCGATGAATTAACGCGCACAGGTTTTTATGTACGTAAATATGTTGATTACACCAGGCAGCAGGCAACAGTTAACCTGAACACGAGCGTACAGCCCTGGATAGACCTTCGTTATGCGGAAGTATTATTGAACCGCGCCGAAGCTGCTGTTGAATTAGGCAATACCGCTGATGCGTTAACCGACATTAACCTGATAAGGGACAGGGCCGGCGCTACACTTTATGGTTCTATCGATCTGACTAAAGTGCGTAATGAAAGGCGCATGGAGCTTGCCTTTGAAAATCAGTATTACTGGGACCTGAAAAGATGGCGTACTGCTGATGTGGTGTTGGACCGTGCACATTTTAAAGGCCTGATGCCATATTATATATTTAATGAAAATAAATACATTTTCCTGGCCGAACCCGAATTGTTTAACCGGGAATATACTTTCCAGAAACAGTTTTATTACGAACCGATTCCGGGTGGGGAAATTGGAAAGAACGCTAACTTGCTGCCTAATAATCCTGGTTATTAAAAATTTAAAAATTTAAGATATGAAAAAACTAATTAGTAGAATCTTGGTTGGCGCAACGATACTTGCAAGTTCTGCGTGCACAAAAATAGATAATTACCCCGGCCCAAACGCTTCATTCCAGGGTAACATAATATCCTCCGCAGGTGGTAATTTACTTACATCAGGGGGCAGTACCCAAATTTGGATGCAACAAATTGGCTGGACCGCTCCGCAAACTATCCCAAGTAAATTCGATGGAACCTTTGAGGACACCAGGCTGTTTAAAGGGGGCTACAAGGTTGTACCTATCGGAGGGGCCTTTTGGCCGGTTTATGATACGGTAACCGTGAATATTAATCAAGGTACTGTACATAACTTTACCGTTACGCCTTACCTGGTTATCAAAAATTTTAAGGCGACCTTAAGCGGCACAACGCTAACCCTGACGTATGATATTGATGCGCCGGTAGTGGCGGGCTTGCCCACAATTAAAGACACGCAGCCTTATGTTAATACAACCAGGCTGGTGGGTACGGGCGCTTCTATAAGGGATTTTTCGGACGTAAATGCTGTAACTATTAATAAAAATTTCATTGATATGACTGCGACCGATAAATCGAGGACTTTAACCGTGCCTAACCTTATCCCGGGCCGTACATTTTTTGTACGTGTTGGGGTGCGTTTAGCCGATAGTTACAACAGTTCCAATTTTTCGGAAATAGTACAAGTGGATATTCCTAAATAATTAACCTAAAACAAAAGGAAATGAAATTCATTAAAATAATGATGGCATGTTCCATCTTCGTGATAGCGCTTACAGTTATTAGCTGTCAAAAAGTGCAATATAAATCCAGAGACACCTCCATGTTGAAACCACCGCCCCCGGATACAACACGAGCGGTAATTGATACCTCGGCTGTGCTTAGCAATTGTGATCAATTAGATGGCTGGGGCATAGTAAACGGAGGGACAGAAATAACAGTCGCCCCAAAAGAAGGGAAAGGCTTTGTTCAGGGAACCGTTACAGTGGGGGGGAACTTTATGCAGTTTCAGCTGGCGCTAACTACCCCTGTCAATACAAAACAAACCAAAGAAACCGGCGAATTAAAATTCTGGTTTTATGTTCAGGATGTTACCCAGTATGTAAGTGGTGGCCAGATACAAATTAGCAGTGCCAACAATCCGGATAATTACCACCTTGGTTGGGGGCTGGATGGCATTATGCCAACATTACATAATGGCTGGAACCACTTAGAGTTAAGGTTCGTAGATGCATACGGGTACAACGATGCAAATCAAATTGATTTAACAAAGTTGAATTATATGAGAATATTCTGGAACGTCACAAAGGCAACGGCACCTCAAACTTATGGTATTGATGATGTTAGGGTTGATGTGGCAGCTCCTGTTATGATTAATAATTGCGATCAATTAGATAACTGGAACGTAGTAAATGGCGGGCAATTACTAACAAAGGGTCAAAAGGAAGGGACGGGCTTTATTCAGGGAACCATTACAGCGGGGGGAAACTTTATGCAGTTTCAATATTCACTCCCTTCCCCTGCTTTTATTGATACAAAAGCACACAAAGATGTCGGCTATTTAGAATTCTGGTGGTATATCCAGGATGTTACCCAGTATGTAAGTGGCGGTCAGATACAAATTAGCAGTGCCAACAATCCGGATGATTACCACCTTGGTTGGGGGCTGGATGGCATTATGCCAACAATGAAAAATGGCTGGAACCACTTAAAGCTGAAAATGACCGATGCATACGGGTACAACGATGCACATCAAATCGATTTAACAAAGTTAAATTATATGAGGATATTCTGGAACGTCACAAAGGCAACGGCACCTCAAACCTATGGTCTTGATGATATCGAAATTCATGTAAAATAATTTTCTTCCCTAACCCTATCAATTTAACCTATCAAATGACGGAGAGCATGTCTCTCCGTCATTTGATTTCTACATTTTATAATTAACCAACACCCTGTAATGATATCTATATCTCATTTATTAAAAACATCAACAGGCAATACCAGGTTGAAATACTTTTCTTCCATTTTGGGCTTAGCCACGTTACTGGCGTCCACTGCCCTTGCTCAAAAAAAAACTGATACTGCCGCTGCAGGCAATCCCTTTGTAAGGGAGATTTACACCGCCGATCCATCGGCACACGTTTGGAAAGACGGCCGCCTGTATGTGTACCCATCGCATGATATTGCCCCCGCACGCGGCTGTGACCTGATGGATCAATACCACGTTTATTCAACTGACGATATGATACACTGGAAAGACGAGGGCGAAATATTGCGTGCCAGCCAGGTTGAATGGGGTCGCCCCGAAGGCGGCTTTATGTGGGCGCCAGATTGTGCCTACAAAAACGGTACTTATTATTTCTATTTCCCCCACCCAAGCGGAACCGCATGGAACAACACCTGGAAAATAGGCATAGCGACCAGCAAAAGTCCTGCAAGCGGCTTCAAATCACAAGGATATATAAAAGGCCTTGAATCAATGATCGATCCATGCGTTTTCGTTGATGATGACGGGCAGGCCTATTTTTATTATGGTGGCGGCGGCATCTGCAAAGGCGGCAAGCTGAAAGATAACATGGTAGAGATTGACGGCGAAATGCAAAAAATGGAAGGGCTGGAAGATTTTCATGAAGCAACCTGGGTGCATAAAAGAAATGGTATTTATTATCTCTCATACTCAGATAATCACGATGTTAAAGGCAAACGTAACCAAATGCGCTATGCAACCAGCAAAAGCCCTTTAGGCCCGTGGATTTATAAAGGAATCTATATGGATCCTACCGATAGCTATACCAACCACGGTTCAATAGTAAAATTTAAAGGCCAATGGTATGCATTTTATCATAACAGCTCTCTTTCAAATCAGGATTGGTTAAGATCAATTTGTTTTGATAAGCTTTATTATAATGCCGACGGCACAATTAAAAAGGTAGTTCCAAGCGGCTTTGTAAAAAGTGAATAGCTGGTTACAAACCAATGATAAATACGTGCTTATGAGCAAATAACTAATTAATATCACAGTCACTACCACCTTGGTTCTTGCAGTTACCGGCTGCTCAAAAAAGATCAAGCTAAATAAATTTATTAACTATAGCATTGAAACACTAAAAAACATGAGAAAAGGAAATATGAATGCGTTGTTACTAATTGCGCTGTTACCCGGGGTAATAGGCGGCTGTTCAAAGAAAAAAAATGCTGCGCCACCTCCCAATACGGACACAGTAGTTGTTCATACACCGTCACCTATAGGTGATGTGGTGGGTAAGGTGATAGTTGGTTACCAGGGCTGGTTTGCAGCAATAGGTGATGGATCGCCGATTAACTTATACTGGCATTGGGCGCAGACGTGGGAACAACAACCATCGCCCACCAACACAGCTATTTCGTCATGGCCCGATGTGCGCGATTATACCAGCACCTTCCCAACAAAATATGCCAATTTAAATAATGGCCAGCCCGCAAACGTTTTTTCTTCGTTTAGCGATCAAACGGTTGATATACAATTTAAATGGATGAAGCAGTACGGAATGGACGGCGCTGCGCTGCAACGGTTCAACCCCAGTGGTATTGAAGGCCCTATACGCGATGCCATGGCTGCAAAGGTTAAAATTGCGGCAGAGGCAAACGGCGTAAAGTTCTATATTATGTACGATGTAAGCGGCTGGACAAACATGGCTACCGAAATGGAAGCCGACTGGACAAACAAAATGTCGGCGCTAACTGCTTCTCCACAGTATGCTAAACAAAATGGTAAACCGGTGGTATGTATCTGGGGTTTTGGGTTTAACGATAATAACCACAATTTTACTGCAGATGCCTGTATTAATGTGATCAAGTGGTTTCAAAGCAAGGGCTGTTATGTTATTGGCGGTGTGCCAACGCACTGGCGTGACCAGAATAGTGACTCCCGCCCTGAGTTTTTAAGCGTCTATAAATCTTTTAATATGCTATCACCCTGGATGGTTGGAAGAATTAGCAATGTAAATGATTCAGATGGCTTTTTTGCAAACGTAAACAACGCCGACGAAGCATATTGCCGCGGCAATGGCATTGACTATCAGCCATGCATATTACCGGGCGACCTGAGCGCCCGCCAAAGGGCGCATGGCGATTTAATGTGGAGGGAATTTTATAACATGACAAGGGCTGGCGCCCAGGGCCTTTACATCTCGATGTTTGACGAGTATAATGAAAGCAACCAGATAGCCAAAACAGCCGAAAGCCAGGCATTTGTACCCGCAGGTTCAGGTTTCAAATCGCTTGACGAGGATGGCACAGCTTGCTCTGCAGATTATTATTTAAGGCTAACCGGCGACGGCGCCAAAATGTTCAAAGGAATAATCCCCATTACTGCAACCCGGCCAACGAAGCCAATGCCTTAATTAAATTATCAGAAACAAACCAAAACCTTATTCATAAAAAGACGGGCTGATCTTCGATCAGCCCGTCTTTTTATGTTGCCTTTTCTTTTATTCTTTTGCTCTCGACGCCGTTAAAATAAGTGTGCCCGGCTCTCACCCCGGACACACAAGCTATCAAAAGATAGCATCAACTAAATCCCGGTCAAAGTTTATTTACACCAGGAAATCTTTAAGGCATATGCCTAATTTTTTTAATCTGCTGGTCCTAAATCCGCGCATTTGCATATCCGCACATCAAATCATTTCACATAAAAACTACCTCTTGCCCTTATGTCTTCCGAAGAACTGCCAACCATAACTTTAAATTCACCGGGTTCAACAACCTGTTTCATTTGCCTGTTCCAGAGCATCAATTCCCTGTTATCCAGTTTAAATTCCACTATGCCGCTTTCACCGGGCTTCAAGCTGATGCGTTGAAACCCTTTTAATGATTTTACCGGTGTTGTAACACTGGCGCTAACATCACGCATATAAAGCTGCACCACTTCGGCGCCTTCAACTTTACCGGTGTTTTTTATGCTGATACTGATATTTACCGACCCATTAACCGGGATACTCACAGGGCTGATATTCAAGTCTGAATACTGGAATGTTGTATAGCTCAACCCATGTCCAAACGGAAACAACGGCGAAGTAGCCTGGTCGACGTACACGTGTCGTGAAGTAGGTTTATGGTTATAATAATAGGGTAGCTGGCCTATCGAGCGTGGGAACGTCATTGGCAGCTTGCCGGACGGATTAACATTTCCAAGTAATACATCAGCAATGGCCAGTCCGCCCGTATCGCCCAGAAACCATGATTCAACAATTGCAGGCACCTCTTTGGCCACCCAGTTTATGCACAGTGGCCTGCCGTTGAAGAGCACAACCACTGTTGGCTTACCTGTTTTATATACCGCTTCAATAAGTCGTGCTTGTCGCTTATTCAGGTCAAGATTAGACCGGTCCTTACCTTCTCCTACCTCGTCCGTATCCTCGCCCAAAACAACTATGGCTACATCCGTATTGTTAACTGTGTTTATCGCCCTTTGCAATATTTCAGTTTGTTTTTCAGCAGATGTGTCTGACGAATAGCCGGCTTCATATTTTATATCCAGTTTATCGCCGGCCCTTTGCTTCAGGGCGTCAACTATGGCAACACCTTTACCCTGCTTATTGGCATATCCCCCCAAATAAGTACTTTGAGCTAACGGGCCGATAACTGCAACTGAATGTACACCTGTCCCAAGCGGCAGAAGTGCATTTTCATTTTTCAACAAGGTGATGCCCTCTTGTGCGGCCCTTAAAGCTACGGCCCGGCTTGCATCGGTATGGTTCACTTTTTTAAGTAATTCCTCATCAATATATGGATGATCAAACAGGCCGAGTATAAATTTAACCCTCAGCACATTCGATACTGCCCTGTCAAGTTCATTTAATGATAGGTTTTTACTTTTTAAAGCCTCCGTCATGGCATCTAAAAATTGGCCATGCGGAAAATCATAAAACTGCATATCCAACCCCGCAGTAAACGTTTGTCCCAATGCATCAGCAGGGCTTGACGCTATCTGATGGCTGTCTAAGGACATTTTTATTGCCCCAAGATCGGACAGCACGAAGCCTTTAAAGCCCCATTCCTTACGTAATACCTCTTTCAATAACCAGCGGTTATCTACGCAGGGGATGCCATCTATCTCGCTGTATGCGGCCATCATCCCCAAGGCACCACCTTCTTTAACCGCTTTTTCAAACACATATAAAAACGATGAACGGGCCTCTCTTTCACCCATATTTACAGGAGCTGTATTGCTGCCTGCCTCGGGCACGCCATGCACGGCAAAGTGTTTAGGTTCGGATATTACGGCATCAGCATCACTCAATTTACTACCCTGTAACCCTTTAACCATAGCCACCCCATTTGCAGCAGCCAGGTAAGGGTCTTCACCATAAGTTTCCTCCACACGTCCCCACCGGGGATCACGCGGCAGGCATAGCACCGGCCCCAGTATCATATTAACGCCATGCGCCCGTACCTCCGTTGCTATAATATGCCCGGCTTTATGTACAATGGCCGTATCCCAGGCACCCGCCAAAGCCAGGGGTATTGGAAAAGTTGTGCTACCCAGGCTTTCGTAGCCGTGTAACCCCTCTTCAATAAATAAAACCGGTATGCTTAGCCGTGTTTTTTCAAGAGCGTAACGTTGTATTTGGTTGGTAACCGCCGCCGTTAAAGGGTAAAGGTCATGTACCGACCCAATGCCTTGCGTGCCAATATTAATTCTAGTGCTATCCGACATTGACACCGCTTCGTGCCCTGACATATTTGCAACCTCGTGCCCCCAATACATATCCAGTTGCTTGATTTTTTCTATAGTGGTCATCCTGCTTAAAAGATCTGATACCCGCATTTCTACAGGTAGTTTAGCATCCTTGTAAGGAAGTTTTACAGGCGGCTTCGGGTTGTTAAATGAACAAAACGTTATTGTTAAAAGAGCCAAAATTGAGGCATTCTTTTTCTCCATATAATTTATACTGTGATAAGATTAAATTTTATTCTGGTTGATTGGTTTGCCTGGCATCCATGGTTATAATTGTTTACAGGCGAAACTATATCGGATAACTAATAAGTGATTAATAAAACATTAAAAGCATTAGTATTATGGCCTTTATTTAAATTAATGTTTTTTGCCATAAGGTGGGGGTACATTTCCCTGCAGGGGTATTTGTTTCCGAAGCATTTTTTGATTAGATACCCCAGTTTTTATTGGGCTTCGGGCCCATTTCAAGCTCAAGTTCTCCGCCGGATACCAGTTGCTCATGAGTAAACCATGGTTTATTTAAAGCCTTGCTATTAAACTTAGCGCTCTGGATATATTTATTGATCACCGAACAATTATTGGCAACCATTTTAAACTGCTTGCCATTAGAAAGATTGATAGTGACTTTACTAAAAACAGGACTGCCAATAGTATAAACGGGCCTGCCTGGCGTAATTGGGTAAAAACCCATAGACGAGAATACCACAAAGGCCGACATACCCCCGCCGTCCTCGTCACCGGGGATACCGAAAATGGTATCCTTATACCAAACATCAAGTAAAAAGCGGATGCGTTTTTGGGTTTTCCAGGGCGCGCCGGCATAATTATACAGATATGGTATGTGGAAGCTTGGTTCGTTGCCCATGGAGTATTGACCAACCAAACCGGTAGCATCAGGGAACTTAGCCCAAAACTCATATTTGCTACGATCCAGGCTCTCGCGGAATGTTTGGTCAAGCTTGCTTTGGAAGTTAATCTTGCCACCCATTAAGTTGATGAGTCCGTCAATATCGTGCTGAACCTGCCAAAGGTATGTCCAGCCATTGTTTTCATCATAATAATCACGGCCGCCCATACCGCCATCAAACTTAGGATCGATATCGATCCAGTTGCCGGCCTTATCCTTAGGGATAAACATCCTTTTATCGTTGTTCCAAAGATTCTTGTAATTGGCGGCTCGCTTTGCAAATAGGGTCTGATCGTCTGTTTTATTCAATTCAGCGGCTAACTGGCCAACCGCCCAGTCATCATAGCTGCCGCCGAGCGTGACAGCAACAGCTTGCCTTTTCTCGAACGGATGCACCAGGCTTACAGTCTCCTTTTCGTCCTTTTGCAGCGCAGGGAAATAACCTTTGAGATAATAAAAATCATCAAGCTCACATTTAGGGCCGTTCTTCCAGGGCAGCATGGTAGCCTGCGTTGCATTTTTTTTAACACCTTCATAGGCTTTCTCTATATCAAAACCGCGGATTCCCTTACGGTAATCATCTAAAAACATAACTGTTGAATGAAAACCGTTCATACATGGGTTATCTCCAAACAGAACCGGGAACGTAGGCATCCAGTGGCTTTGCTGGTACATGTTTACATAGGAATTCAACATATCGGATTCCATGGCGGGGTTTAATATGGCCCGTAGCGGATGCAAGGCCAAATAGGTATCCCAAACCCAATCATCGACATAAAATGACCTTGTACTTTCATGTACTTTTTTATCATATCCGCTATAATAACGCCCGTCTTCGTTTATGTTTACCATACGTTCATTGCAGCGGTATAGGGCGGTATAAAATGAGCGGCGTTGTGCAACGGTACCGCCTTCTACTGCTATCTGGTTAACCACCTTTGCCCAGGCGCCTTTAGCCGCCTGTTTTAACGCAGCAAAATCAACCCCGGTAAATTCGTCTTTAAAATTTTGTTTCGCTTGTTCGGGACTTATGTAGGATATCGCATATTTAAACTCAATAATGTCCGGTGCATCAGCTGTAAACGTGATAAACGATTTAGTGCCTTTGCCTTCTACCGATGTTTCTTTTAATAAAGCATCGTTATTAATTACACCCGCTGTTCCCTTTGCATTAAATTGGCCGTACATATAAACTTTAATATCATCGTGATAAGTTTCCATTCCGGCTAGCTCGTTACCGCCGGTAAAGCCCCATTTTGCGACCCCATCGTTATAGACATTAAACAGAACACTTTTAAAAGCGCTTTTAGCGGGGAAAGAAAACCGGTACACACCTACCTTTTTGCCAGGAGTAAACTCAACAGTTATATCCTTATCAATCAGGTAAGTTGAATAGTACCATGGCTGGGTAGCTTCTAGATCATGGTCATATGGCATTTTTTGATCCCATGAGCCAGGAGTAAGTGGTCCGTTGTCGGGTTTTATTGCGAAAACTTCGCCCAATCTATGTGAGACCATATTCAAAGGAAAACTGGATATCTGATCGTCGATATAATCGGCCCTTTTGGGATACATCCTGATCATCTGATTGGGCAGGTGCATAGTTGGCCGCGTTGGTTCCAATAGTTGCCCAACATTACCAATACGTGGGTCAATGTAATTAAGATTACCATCCATGCTTTTTTGTGCATCACACTTATTTAACATGGCAAAATTTATTAAAGCGCAGAAAACTACCGGCCTTAGCAAACGGGAAAAAGAAATAATCATCTTTGAAATTTTAATCGGTTTATAGCTCAAAATTGCCTGTAAGGCTTAATGAACTATTAATATTTGATTAATTTGGAAAGAAAAATGATGTGTGTGACAAAATCATTCGAGAATTGAATGAAAATCTCGCTCAAAGGTCTCGCCATAAATGGCTTTATACTCTTTATTAAAATTCTCGAAAGCATTTTTTGCCAGGGAATGTTTGCCAATATGTGCAAGGGCCTTGCACTTCAAGATCATAGCTTCCTCGTTAACCGGGTCAAACGAAAAAATATCATTAGCCAGCTTTATTAAAAACTCAGGATCCTCTGCGATTTGAATGCTGTTCGCAAATTGAATATATGAATCAATAATTTCGTTGGAAACCTCGGATTTGAAGGGATCAAGCCATTCATATTCAATGTTTGATAAAAAGTTGCCCCTTCTTGTAATATCAGTAAGTTGTATTATCTTTTGTTTATTCAGTTTGTTCTTATCGGATACAATGTTCAGATAGGTGTGGTAATCAATTTGTGTACGGTTATAATCGATCTCAATTTTCCAATAGCCTGTATTTCTTGATAAATGGCAGTAACCCATTTTATCAAGCAGTAATTTGAGTTTGGCAATATATACCGCCCGGTTATTACGGGCGCTTTTATCTGGTTTGTCGAACCAAAGCATCTCGTTCAATTTTTCGGGACTTACCCCCCTGTCCAGCTTCACCGAATACAACAAAATAACCAGGAATAGTTCCTTTAGCAGTGGCGTAAAATATTTGGTAAGCTCATCTCCCTCCGGCGTGAAGAGTTGCAGGTTGCCAAATAAAAATATCGCATCCTCGGTTCTTGCTCTAATATGATCATTTTCTGCCGTTATTATTTCCCGTTCTGCATCAAGAACGATTGGGGATGATTCTCTACCAGATTTTCCCAATCTAAGTGATGTTTTTGTATTCTTCTTATGGTGATAAATGAGATATGCAGCAATTATCAGCGCTGTTATGCAAAAAGCGGCGATCCACAAAAGATAATTGACATTACTAATTGCCATCAAGGTATTAGTTAATGGTTCAGGCGGACTTAACAGTGAATAAATTTTTATTCTCGTTTGCTCATTTTCCCGAAAAAGGGTAACCGCTAAAAATTTACTGCTATGCGGGTAATAGCACATATCGGCAAATGAAGTTACGTCATGAAACAGGAAGGGAATAGTATCCCCTACCAAATGATAGTCAGCCCTATCCAAAGAACCTTTTATAAGCTGGAGGTTTGAATTAAATTTATGTTGCGGGAAGATAAGACCGTAATATGATCGATCCTTTTCATTTATAACTAAGGAGTTCGCAAATACGAAATCACCATTTTTCACATCGATATTAAACAGCTTTTTAAACGTTTTGTCTTTTACCGTAAACCGCATCATATCGTACAAATTACGCGGGTTTACTATCTGCTGGCCTGATGCGCTGCCATAGCCCCCAATCACATAAGCGGTATCGCCGGTAGCATTGGTGCCCAACCCAGCCAAATAACGGGGAGTAAATGTGTCCCCTTTCACTTTAATTTTCTGCCAGATATTAGTAATAACGTTATAACGTTTAACACTGTCTTTATATATCAACTGGCCATACCCGCCGATGGTGTATATCGAGCTATCTGTTTTATTGAAAAACTTATTCAGGTGTCCATTATCTGTTGCAATATTTTTGAACGCTTTATTCCATCGCTGCTCGTTAATGTTATATGTAGCTACTGCTTTCTGATCCATATAAAGATAATAGAGCATATTATTGCTGAACAATGCCTGATCCCCTGGGACCAACGATTGCCTTCCCGAACGGTAAATTGTGCTTTTTAGCTGCGGTGTTTTGTTCACTGAGAAAGTAACCAGCGAGTCCTGGGAAATAATATAGACCACTTCGTTAACTGTATCAAAGGCTAAGCTGGCATCACCCGGCACGGTAAATTCCTTTTCCAGTTGCCAGTTACGATGACGGGCCTTTACCCATAACGGGTTGGTTACGGTTCCATTGTTCCTGTTCACCGTTTCATAAGCAACATTGCCCTGACATTCATTAAGCGGCCAGTTGGATACCAGTTTACCATTTTGTGAAATATTTACATCTCTTATTTTTAAAGG
Source organism: Mucilaginibacter sp. (assembly GCA_035568395.1). Classification (GTDB taxonomy): domain Bacteria; phylum Bacteroidota; class Bacteroidia; order Sphingobacteriales; family Sphingobacteriaceae; genus Mucilaginibacter. The sequence continues at coordinate 1,247,130 of DATMOF010000002.1, forward strand.
AGGAAGATCTGTCGTTTGATACAGGCGATATGCATTAGCACCAAAAAGCAGTTTGTAGTTTTTACTTTGCTGGAAATGAATCCCTGATTCAGAAAATGATTCACTACCAGAAAAAACTGTAATCTTATTGTGCTTATAATCGATAAGCAGCCGCAGCTTGTTCCAATGTTCAAACAGTAACTTATCAGCAATATTGAATGATATTTTTGAAAGCCGGTCGCCTATAATTATTTTGAAATGACGGGTATTCGCCTGGTTATCATATACCAGGTCGATATTTTGTTTATTACCACTAATGAGCCTCAATATATAACCAAAATAAATTTCGTGGTGGGGAATAAACGACAGATCAAAAGAAACTTCGAGGTTATCTTTTGGGGAGACATTATTCAAGCCAAGATCTAAGGTTGTGCGCTTATCCTGTACTACTTCATGGCTATAAAATCCTAGCCCATAAGATTGCGCATTAGTAGGCAATAGGAATAGAATGTTTAATAAAATAACCGTAATTGTTCCCGATAAAAAAAATCTCATGGTGTTAAGTACTCACTAAGCATAAAACTTAAGTACCTGCTTTGTATAATTTATAATTTAGGCCGAAAAAAAAATCAATCATATTTAGATGACAGGAAAGCTAAATTACAATAAAACAGTTTACTTTCAAAGACTTTATAGGCGTTCCACAATAAAAGGCATAAGGTGAATAGCACAAATTTAATCAATAATTAACACTAAGTTATATTAATTTTGCTTGGTATCAGTGGATCGGTACCCTGTTGCCTGCGAAATAAACTCAACTATAGCTCGTGGCAGTCCCTCATGATAATCTTATCGGGTTGTAATTATTTTAAGTCGGTTTCTTTTATTTTTTTAAGTTATAGAGAACATTGGCAATCTGTTCCGTTAAAACAGTTGAACCGACGCTGAATAGCTCACAAATTCCTAATTGAACCAGATTGCATATTTTACTATGAGGCTTCCTTTTGCTATATATTATTCGTACATTTACTTCATAAGATTTGCAATGAGTCTGTAAAAAAAGTGGTGAGTATTTCAGTGAGTAAGAAATAAAATCCATGTAAAATATTGATATACAATGTGGTTTGAGATTAGTATAAATCCCTAACTCTCCGCCAAAATACAAAAGCCACCCCAGTTTTGAGGTGGCTTTTGTATTACTAGTCGCCGTTAAATATACTATCGGCCAATAAGGGGATTGGTTGACTGCTCCGGACCGGACATCGGCCAGATGTATGATGAATTAAATCCGCCAACAGCTATAGCCGCTACACTGCCTTTAGCAGGGATAGGAAGCCCTAAACGCAACAAATCAGCCCATCGTAATCCCTCGCCGAGAAACTCAATGTTCCTTTCTTCATAAATTGAAGGCAAAGTAGCGGTTACAAAAACGGTTGAGGGGTCAGATCTTTGCCGCACGGCGTTTAAAAGCGCGATAGCTTGCGGATCTGTTGGCCCATTCAAATTAACCCGTGCCTCTGCTAAATTTAAAAGCACTTCTGAATATCGCATAATATTTGCCCAATCCAGGTATGGCGCCCCCAATGGCCATTTTGTTAAGCGCGATTTACCGCTAACAACAGCAATAAATCCACGCCTGGCATCTGTAGCCTTCCACGTCGGATCGGTAAACAAGGCGCTGCTGGTATTCAAATAAAACTCGCCGGTACCTGTACTATTATAATAATCAGCCAAAGCACTTTGCCCGCCGGGCTGATCGACGGTCGACGCGTTGGAAAATGGCGCGGAAAACACCGATTCGGTGGTTGCATAAGGGCTCTTAAAAACATTGGCAATATTAGCCTGCAAAGCAAAAGGTACGCCTGTTGGGGCCGTGAACGGCGCTGTACCGCTTACAATTTTATTGGCCTCGGTAACCACATTGGCGTATTGCCCCATGGCTAAATAAACCCTGGTTTTAACTGCGATAGCTGAATTTACGTGCGCCCGCGTAGTGTTTGATACCGGGTCGAGCGTGGTGCCTGATGTATAATAAGCCAAAGGTAAAGCTGTTTCAGCTGCATTCAAATCCGATATAACCTGTGCGTAAACTTGTGCTACGGTGGCAGGCGCCAAAGCGTAATTACCATACGCGGAATTGCCTGTTAAGCGCAATGGTACGCCTGGTGTAGCGCCTGCATTGACGGAATATGCCTGGCAGTACATTTGTAATAAAGCGTAATACGAAAGGGCACGTACAAATTTCGCCTCACCGATATAGTTTGCAGCTAAAGCAGTTCCAACTACTGGCGTACCATAAGTTTTCATGCCGTCAATAAAAAGATTACAATCGTTAATTGTAGCATAGCATTGTGTCCATAATGAGGCGACTTCCGAACTGGTTGGTGATACAGATTCGGTCCAGGTTTGATAAGCTGTCACAGAGTTTGCTGTAGCATTTATCCAGTTATCAGCCTTCACGTCATTATAGATCTGGTACCTTCCGCCGTATAAATTGCCGGATTTTAACGACGAATACAGTCCCAAAACCTGGCTGGAAATACGCGCCGAGGTGGAGAAGGGAGCGCCGCTTTGATTGGAAACAGAGGTTGGTAACGCCGGGTAAAGTTTACTTTTCTGGCAGGAATAGCTGCTTAATAACGCTAAACCCATTATAAATATAAATTTCGTTTTCATTTTTTTCAAATTAATAATTAAAACTTAAGTGAAAAACCCGCCGTAACTGTCCTGCCGTTACCTGCCGTATTCCTGTCAACACCGGGAGTGTTGTTAAGTGTACCATTTGAACCTACTTCCGGGTCAGGACCAGGATACTTGGTTATAATAAACAAATTTTGTCCGGTAACATATACCCGTACGCTTCTTACCCCCACCTTATTTAGAAAAGTTTTTGGAATAGTATACCCGAAATTTATTGTTTTAACTTTTACGAAATCTCCGCGGTAGGTATTGAAATCGGTAGGGAACGACGTGCCATTAGAAACGTTATCCCCAAAAATCACCTTAGGGTACGCAGCTATCTGGCCGGGTGTTGTCCAATGATTTAAAATGATAGTTGAATTATTCCAGAAACGCTGATCGGTTAAAGTAGCCTGCGTGCCGTAATAAACATAAAAACCAAGCTGGTAAGTCAACAATACACTCAGGTCGAAGTTTTTATAACGGAATGAGTTACTGAACCCGCCATATTCCTTCGGAGTAGCATTTCCGTAATCAATAGCATCAGCCGTTTGGTTTATGGTGTTTAAACCGCCCGCAGCCGTAAGATATGGTGTACCGTCAAGATTAAAATAATGCGCTAAGCCTAATCCAGGAATATTTACACCATTAAAATTATATTCAACTTTATGGCCGGCTGCATTAAGGAAAATTCTGTCGCCGTTGTTTGGATCAACACCCGCCGAACGGATAATATACAAGTCGCCGATAGAACCTCCTACCTTGTCGATACTAGTTGTCTCAAGGCTCGAGGTTGAATAAGGTGGTAAGGCGTTTTGGCCAGGGAGCAGCGCCGTAATCTTATTCTGGTTAAAGCTGATATTAAAGTTTGAGCTCCATTTAAAGTCCTTTGTTCTGACGATATCTGCATTGATGTTAATTTCCACCCCCCTGTTATATATTGAACCAATATTAACTAAAGGCGCGGCGCCGGGTAAGCCAGCCGAAGGCGGTTCGGGGTAAGGAAGTATAAGGCCTGATACATTGTCTTTGTAAACGCCGATTGATCCGTTTATCCGGTCATTCAAAATACCAAAGTCAAAACCTATGTCGGTTTTTGTGCTGGTTTCCCAAGCCAATTGGTTGTTACCGGTTGTACTCGGCAACAATGTTGGTTTGCCGTTGAACAGACCGCTGGCGTATGTTCCGTATGAACTAAAATCGCCCAGGGCGTTATTACCAACCCGTCCGTAGCTCGCTTTTATTTTGAAACTGCTGAAAATCTTATCGGCACCGATATTATTCCAGAAACCTTCCTTTGTAATTTCCCAGCCACCGCCAATACTCGGGAAATAGCCGTATTTTTTATCAAAGCCAAATGCGGAATACCCGTCTTTCCTTAGCGATGCTGAAAGGAAATATTTTTCGTCAAAATTATAATTTAAACGGCCAAAAAATGATACCAGGTAGTTATTGGTAAGGTTAAGTCCGTAAGTCAGAACGTTCACATAACCTGCTTGTATTACATTAAATGCCGGGTCGGATAGCACCGTACGTTCGAGGCCAAAGCCACTGACCGATGTATATTGCTGTTCGTTACCAAACAATAGAGACAATGAATGTTTTCCGAAAGTGTGATCGAACTGAGCTGTATTGGCCCAATCCCATCTTTTATTTGACGAATAGTTGGCATACGCTGATGCCGTATTATTGGCTGCTGAACCTGAAAAATTATCTGCCGGGTCGAAAAAGAGGTCGTTGGTTGAATACAGATAATCAATGCCGTAAGTACTTTTCAGGGTAATCCACGACAATGGTTTCACCTGCAGGTAAACGTCGCCAACGGCATGATTGATCTCGTTATTGGCGCGGTCAAGCGCTAAAGCCACTACCGGGTTGGTATAGCTGATGGTAACATTCTTATCCAGACCAACGCCAATGGCGCCGTTTGCCGGGTTTAAATTGTAAGTCCCGTCGTTATTGTATGCCGGTAAATTCGGGGGAAGTAATAAAGCGAGGCGCCCTAAGCCAGCTGTATTATAAGCTTCCCCGGCTAATGAACCCGACGTCGTGGCGGCCAGGTTTAATTGGTCAGCGTAAGATATTTTCATGCCAAGCGTAATGTACTTGTTGGCCTTATGATCGATATTGAACAATATGCTTTTGTTATCAAATTCATTTGCACGAAGTACGCCCTGTTGCTTGCTCCAATTTGCAGAGGCATAATAGGTGGTTTTGTCATTCCCTCCGGATACACTTGCTGTGGTATTGTACGAAACTGCCCGTTGATATATCAAATTCGCCCATTTGGTATCAATTGGGTTGCCATTAACATCTGTACCATCTGCTATTGACGGGTTAGTGGCAGATGCAGGTAAATTGCCTATAGCCTCGGTTTTAATGGCAACATATTGTGCCGCATTTAAAACTTTAGGCAGCCTGTTTACGGTAGTTACGCCCGTCCAGCTATCTAAGCTCACTATTGCATCACCTTTTTTACCTTTTTTTGTGGTTATGAATACTACACCGTTTGCCCCCCTGCTGCCGTATATAGCAGTTGCAGATGCATCTTTTGCGACGTCAATACTTTCAATGTCGTCGGGATTGATATTGGATAGCGCATTACCGCCCGATTCACCGCCGCTATAGTCGCCGCTTAGGCTTACTACCCCATCAACCACAATAAGCGGCTGCGAACTTAAATTTATCGAGTTTGTTCCGCGTATGTGAAAAACCGGAGGCGTATTTAATACTCCATTGGTAATGGTAACCTGAACGCCTGCCGCTTTACCGGCAATAGCTTGCTCAAAATTCTGCACCGGCTGTTCAATAATGTCGGAACCTTTAATTTGAGCAATACTGCCGACATTCTCCCTGCGGTTTTGCGTACCATAGCCGACCACCAGCACTTCCGACAGCTGATTTTGGTCTGGTTCCATAATAACGCCTACCGTGCTGCCTGGTACGTCAACTATTTTTGGCAAATAGCCAATAAATGTGAACATCAGGGTTTGTTTCCCCGCGCCTGCGTTAATTGCAAATTTACCCTGCACGCTGGTTTGCGTACCTGTTTTTGTGCCTTTTACAACAACACTCACACCGGGTAGTGGGCTGCCATCCTTATCAGTGACAGTTCCGGTGATTGTTCGGGTTTGTGCATAAGCATGAGATGCAATAAGCAACAAAACCACCATACTGGTTAGTAATAGTTTTTTCATTCGTTAAAAATTAAGTCAGTTAATAAATTAATTGACCCAATATGATGATTTAATTTCAATTAATTATAAAAACATTAGTATTTATGTCGGAAAATCCAGATTATCGAACAAAGAAGCAATATATTCTCAATATTTATTGTTTAAATTTCAGTAAACAAGTTTTTTATCTAAAATAAATCATACATATAATAATTTTTTACTAAAATTTTTAATTATATCAAATAATCATTAGATATAGATTATATTTATCTTTATTATTTTAAAAACAGTAAAATTTCATGGTAATAAATTGGATTTTACATCAATAAAATATAAATTAACAGATAATTTATTCATATTAATATTGCATAGTGTACAATTTACATAATACAACCGATTGCTTTTAACGCACATGTCAGTACTGCTTTGGGTACGACCGGAAAGGCAACCATGGCGATTTCGGGTTGCCTCCATCTAACATCAATTAGTTTCAGTCTGTTAACTCCGTTTTAAACACCTTTCTCAAAACAGGATCAGTTCATCTTTGTATAGAATCTATATCCCATTCTATGAAGAGTACAAAAACAACCGGTAGTAATAAATCAAGCCCGAAGTCGGGCAAGCCGGCCCTATCGCCCCGCGATGGGGAATTACTGAGCCCCTGGTTAAACGGTGCGCCGGTAGTATTAAAATCTGCCAATGTAACCACCGAGACTTATGACGCGCTGATTGCAGGGGCCGGGATTACAGGTATTACTACTGCCCTGCTGCTTCAGAAAGCCGGCAGAAAATGCCTGATTGTGGAAGCGCATACGCTAGGTTTCGGAACTACCGGCGGCACGAGCGCACACATCAATACCTTTGCCGACACAACTTACGGCGAAGCCGAAAGTGCATTTGGTGAAGAAGGCGCGCAGCTGTTTATGGATGCGATCAATGAGGGCAAAAGCATTATTGAGGAAAATATTAGAACTTACAAGATAGATTGTGATTTTGAACCAAAAAGAGGTTATGTTTTTGCGGAAAATGACGATGAAGTAAAAGAACTGGATGAACTATACGAAGGAACAAAAAAGACAGGCGTGGATATTAGCTACACCGAAGATGTTCCTACCCCGCTGACCTATAAAAAAGCCGTTGTGTTAGAGGGGCAAGCCCAGTTTCACCCGGTGAAATATATTGCCGCCCTGGCTAAGGAATTTATAAAAGCCAAAGGTGTTATACTTGAAAATACCAGGATCGAGACTTTGGAGCATGTGGAAGAAGTGCACATAGCTAAGGCCGGGCCACTCACTATACGTACGCACAAGGTGATTTATGCCACACATATTCCGCCGGGGATAACCTCTCTTAATTTTAGATGCGCTCCGTACCGCAGCTATGTGCTGGGCGTAAAACTAAAAGGGGATAATTATCCCGATGCGCTGATCTATGACATGCAGGAACCCTATCACTATTACCGCACCCACACTATTGACGGGCGGGACTTATTGATAGCGGGCGGGAACGACCATAAAACAGGGAATGACGATCCGGAAAAAGCATTTGAGGGCCTTGAAAAATATATCAGGAAGCACTACCAGGTATCGTCGGTAAAATACAGGTGGTCCTCGCAATATTATATTCCCGTTGACGGCTTTCCGTACATCGGCCAAATGCCTGATGCCAGCCACGGTGTATACTGCGCTACCGGCTTTAGCGGGAATGGCATGATGCTTGGTACCATTTCAGGGAAAATTTTAAGCGACCTGGTTTTAAACAATGGCAGTAAATACGAAAAGATTTTCAGCCCGTTGCGCCTGAAGCCGGTTACCGGTTTTAGCGAGTTTGTAAAAGAGAACGCGGATGCGGCTTATCATTTTGTTGCGGACAGGCTATCGATAAAAGATACTGATTCGCTGAAAAGAATAGCGCCCGGAAGCGGAAAGGTGGTTGAAGTAGGCGGCAAAAAAGTAGCCGCATACCGTGACGACGAAGGGAATTTTCATACGCTTAACCCGGTTTGCACCCATGCCAAATGCATCGTTAACTGGAACCAGGAAGAAAAAAGCTGGGACTGCCCCTGCCACGGTGCGAGGTATGATATAAACGGAAGAGTATTAACGGGGCCGGCAATTGTTGATCTGCAGCATATTGAACTGCCCTGATAACTGAACAATTATGAAAGTGAAAGAGATTTTATTTGCAGGCATTAGCGGCACCACCTTTATGACAGCCTTTAGCTACGCAGTTTCGACGGTAGAAAAGGAAAACTTTAGCGAACCCGAACGATTGGGACAGTTTGCACACCGGCTTTTGCCAGCTATAAGTAAAAAGGAGAACCAATTGATCGGCTGGTCGGCGCACTACGGGATGGGCCTGTTATTCTCGACTGCTTATGACTGGCTTTGGGCCAATAAAAAGGTGAAACCTTCTTTTAAAAACAACCTTATACTTGGCGGCATCAGCGGCCTGGCCGCAGTAGCTATATGGAAGACTACTTTTAAAATGCACCCGCTGCCGCCGCGGCTCAGTTTCGATAAATATTATTTACAGCTGGTACCTGCCCATATCGTGTTCGCGGTATTTGCCGGGCTGGCATACAAAGTGTTAAGCACAACATCAAGCGCGAAGCCAGGGGAAGAACCACCCGCAATTAACGCCGAAGTGGAAGAAAGCTAATCTAATACAGTTTCTAGTAATCTGTGGGATCTGGCTTCCTGCGGCTGTGGCTAACATAATAGAAAACAGCGCCTACGAAAGCGGTATAAAGACCAATAAATAACGGCCAGGGGGCCACCTTATCGCCGCTGGGGTTAACGGTCATCGTATCCGAATCTACAACGTCCAGTACCGGCCTGAAATAAATAATGCAGTATATGGTGATAATTACTCCTGCTAAAAAAATAATAACGCTTGTTCTTTTCATGGCTTTATTGCTAACAAAAAAACTGTCGACCAGTTTCGGCGTAAAGGTATAATTTTTTTGAAAATTAATTTCCAATCTTCAAATTCTGTAAAATTTTATGTGCTAATTTGAGATGTTAATTTGAGAATGCGGCGATTTGAAATACTTCCTCATTTTCAAATCTTCAAATTATCAAATCTTCAAATCAAAAACGTTATGGAAAGAAGAGAATTTATTAAGCAAGGCTCAGTAGCTGCTGCGGGGCTGGCTATATTGCCGGCGGGCAGTTTATTTGCATCAAATAAAGACAAGGTGCGCCTGGGATACATTGGCGTAGGTTTGCGTGGCCGCGACCATGTCAATGAGGGTTTACTGCGCGACGACGTGGAAATTGTTGCTATTTGCGATACGCAGGAAAGCTCGTTGAAATATTGCAGGGAACAATTTATAAAGGCCGGGAAACCTTTGCCCAAAGAATATACCGGCGGCCTTGATGCTTATAAAAGGCTGCTCGACCGCAAAGACATAGATGCCGTGATCATCGCGACACCCTGGCAGTTTCATCACCCGCAGGCTATTGACGCCATGAAAGCCGGCAAATATGTGGGCTGCGAAGTGATAGCGGGTTTAAGTGTTGAGGATCACTGGGACTTGGTGAATACTTCCGAAAAAACAAAAATGCCCTACATGACGCTCGAAAACGTTTGTTACCGCCGCGATGTAATGGCGGTACTGAATATGGTGCGCCAGGGCTTATTTGGCGAAATGATACATTATGAGGGCGGTTACCAGCATAACCTGCGCAACGTACTGTTTAATGACGGAAAGCATTTTTATGGCCATGGCGTTGAGTTCGGGCCAGATGCATTGAGCGAAGCGCAATGGCGCACACAATTTAATATCGACCGGAACGCAGATATTTACCCGACTCATGGTGTGGGCCCCCTCATACAATACGCCGACATCAACCGGGGCAACCGATTTACAAACCTGGTGTCGTTCAGTTCAAAGGCCCGCGGCTTGGCTGCTTATGTTGAAGAAATGTCGCCGGGCAATAAAAACGCGAAGATCAATTATAAAAACGGCGACGTTATTACCACAATGATCAATTGCGCCAATGGCGAAACTGTCTTGCTTTCGCACGATACGCACCTGCCGCGCCCATATTCGCTGGGTTTCAGAGTACAGGGCACGAAAGGTCTCTGGATGGATGTGGCTAAGAGCGTGTACATCGAGCACCAGTCGAAAAAAGACGATGTTTGGGATCCGGTTGATGACTGGTTTAAAAAATATGACCACCCGCTATGGAAAAAATATGCAGACAAAGCCGAAGGCGCCGGCCATGGCGGTATGGACTGGTTTGTGTTCAACGGTTTTATACAGGCCGTAAAACAAGGCAGGCAGACGCCGATAGATGTTTATGATTCGGTAACTATGAGCGTGATCCTACCCTTATCTGAAAAATCAATAGCGACAGGTAACAGTCCGCAACAGTTCCCCGATTTTACAAAAGGCAAATGGGCACATCGGAAAAACACTTTTGCACTGGATGATACCGGCCTGTAAGACTTTCCCGGGCCCTTTTTACCTTTGAATTTTAACTTTTGACTTATTTATTCGTGTTCCACTTAAACCGCTGAATACCTATCGTAGCAAATACTGCCGCATATAACACAGTCATCAAAAGCGCTATTGAAGTGTCGTTGTTCCATTTAGCCGGCTCCATGCTCCCGGCCAGGATTGTTTTTACCGTACCATAAGGCGACCAGTGCTCCAGGTCGTGAACTTGTACACCAAGAATACCCAGTTCGCCGAACATACCCACCATAATAAAAACGAAGTAAACAAGCCGGGTGGTTGAATTTACCGTTTCCGGGTTGGTGATCAGTCCGGCTACCATTTGGCCTAAACTGAGGTACACCAAACCGCCGATTATTGCCGTAAAATAGGTAAAAGCATATCCCGACGGTGTCAATACTATTTTATCATATTCATTACCCGCGATGAATACAGCGGTGGTCACCAAAATTATCATCACCAGTTGTACAAATATCCGGCTTGCCATGATCGTCCAGGTGGGTACGGGAGCCACGCGCAATCGTTGAAATATCCCTTTATCGCGGTCGCGGGCAATAGCATTGGTATAGCCCATTAATCCTGTCGCTATCAAACCAATAGTAATACTGTTTGAAAGTGCAAAAGCCCCCCCACGCAAAGCAACCAGGTCCTTCCACGAGATTAATATAATAACAGGAACGACCAATGTAAGTATCACCGACCGGCGGTTGCGCCACTGGGTAGTAAAGTCAGCCCGTAAAAGTGAGGTTAGAACGGTGGATGTTTTGGGTATAACTGTCTCCATGGATTAATTATTGAATTAGTGATTTAGTGAATTAGTGATTGACCAAAGTTTTTGTTGCATTTTTAACATATTGATTAGCAGTAAACGATTCACCTGCACAACACAATCAACCTAATCAACTGCTTACCACCTAAGCCCGCACCGTTTTTCCTGTCAATGCGATAAATACATCTTCGAGCGTTATCCTTCCGCGGCGCGACACATTGATCACTTCGGGGTCGCTCCGGTGCTTATCGATAAGGGCTTGTGGGGTATCAACAGCGATCACCCTACCGTGGTCGATGATGGCAATACGGTCGCAAACAGATTCAGCTTCTTCCATTGAATGGGTGGTTAGTAAAACCGCATGTCCTTTCTCGCGGATAGCTTCAATACGTTCCCAAAGCTGCCTGCGCGACTGCGGGTCAAGGCCGGTAGTGGGCTCGTCCAGAAGCACTAATTTAGGATTGTGAATAGTAGCAATTACCAGCGAAACCCGCTGCTGCTGTCCGCCCGAAAGCTGTCCGAACTTTTTGAAAGCCTGGTCCTCAAGACTGATCTCTCTTAAAATCGCCAGTATCTGGTCTTTTGATAAAACAAGCCCGTAAATACCCGCGTATAGCTGCAGCACCTCAATAACAAACAATTCGGGCTGAAAGCTGGTTGACTGCAACTGTACGCCCAATGAGGCGCGCGCATATAATGGCTTTTCGCCTGCATCGTACCCGTCAATTATAATAGAGCCCGATTCGGGTTTAAGTAATCCTTCCAGCGCGCTTAACGTGCTGGTTTTCCCGGCGCCGTTTGGGCCAAGCAAACCAAATATTTCACCCTTCAATACGCTGAAGGACACATTTTGCACAGCCTGGAATTTCCCGTAACTAACGTTCAAACCGTTAACTGTTAAAATATTTTGCTGCTGATCATTCATTATTCGTGACATGTGATATTGGTTCGCCTCCTTCTTTTTTAGCTTCTTCTCTTTCAACGGTTATCGTGCATTCGCCGATCAACGCGGCCAGCGCGCCGACTGCGGCGAAAACAGGTGCGAGGAAAGCGCCCACCACCCCTACCGTTAACGGAAAGCTCATCACTTCCTTTCCCGACTTATCAGTTATCGTGATCTTTCTTACGTTCCCCTCAGCAATTAATTCCTTTACTTTTTTAAGCAAGGCCTCTCCATTAATGGAGAATGATTCTTTAGTAGCCATAATACACTGCTTTAAATATAGATAAGAATTTTATATTGTAGCTATTAGAGCGTTGCGGGTAATATTAGTTACAACGGGCTGAGCGCACCTCTGATGAAGTGGAGCATTTGTACAGCTACAGTTTAGCGCCCCGTAAAAACTCCCTGATCTCCATTCTCTTTTTGCCTTCGAGTTGGATATCAGTCACACTGATAAACCCATCCTTTGCGGCAAATTTTAAATGGTTCTTATTGTCGCATAGATATCCGCCCGGCTGTATGCCCGGTTCAGTTAATTCGCATTCAGCATAAAATATCTTTAAAATTTTATCATTGAACAGCGTATAAGCTGTTGGCGAAGGGCTAAGGCCACGGATTTTATTAAATATGGATTGAGCAGGCTGATTCCAGTCGACCAGGCAATCTTCTTTATGAATTTTCGGTGCATGCTTTAATTCTACTCCCTCTGCTAATTGCGACTGAAGGTGTTCGCTATATCTTCCGCTTTCGACACCTTTCACGGTTTTTACCAGCAAGCCTGCTCCCTTGTTCATCAGCCAGTCGTGCAGTTCACCAGCGGTTTCACGACCTGAAAGCGTTACCTTTTCGGTAAATAAAATATCACCTGTATCGATCTCGTGTTTCAAAAAGAATGTAGTAACGCCGCTTTCACTTTCGCCGTTAATTATAGCCCAGTTGATCGGCGCGGCACCACGATACTGCGGCAATAACGAGGCATGCAAATTTATAGTACCTTTCGGCGGCATGCTCCATACAACCTCGGGCAGCATCCTGAATGCTACAACAACCTGCAGATCGGCTTCCAAAGCTTTTAATTGTTCCAGGAAATCAGGGCTTTTCAACTTTTCGGGCTGTAAAACCTTTAGGCCATTTGCAACTGCGTACTGTTTTACAGCCGATTCGTTGATCTTTTGCCCGCGACCAGCCGGTTTATCGGGAGCTGTCACCACGCCAACGATGTCGCATCCTGCTGTTATCAAAGCGTCGAGCGAAGCAACTGCAAACTGGGGCGTACCCATAAATACAATTCTCATAAAATAGCCCCTTAGGTATTAAAATTTATATTACATACCTGTTATGCCCCAAAATTAGGGGTATAACAAATATTTTTTACGCATAGTTTTATATTTACTCAATTCCGGTTCCCAGCTTGCCCGTATTTCCTGCTCGCTTTTACCGGCTTCAATTTGTTTGCGCAATTTATCCGTTCCGGCCAGCTTTGAAAAGTAGTCATTAAAAAAATGTGCTTTATCAGGGAATGCCTTGTATAATTCTATAAGCCAGGTTAAATTAATTTTGCCGGTGGCCCGGATAGCATTGGTATTATAGTTTTTAAGATCTATACCATAACACAATTTGTCCTTTTGCGGCGGATCTTCGCTCATCCCGGCAATGCTTACCGGTTTAAAAGCATAAGGGTATTTTTCCTTCAGATCAGGATGCCCTATTTGCAAAAACGGGTACATGGTGCCCCGGCCCAGGCTCAGCATGGTGCCCTCAAATAAACATACCGACGGGTAAAGCAGTATCGATTTTTCGGTATTCAGATTCGGGGAGGGATTAACAGGCAGCTTATAGCCTGTATTGTGGGTATAGTTCGCAACCTTAATGATCTTAAGTTTGCATTGAACGTGGTTTTTAAGCCAGCCTTCGCCGTTTATCATTTGCGCATATTCCGCTACCGTTAATCCGAATACAACGGGGATGGGGTTTAAACCCACGAAAGAACGAAAGGCCGTATCAAGTACCGGTCCGTCAACATAAAACCCGTTTGGGTTGGGCCTGTCTAATATCAGTAATTCAATATGATTTTCGGCGCAAGCCTCCATCACGTATTGCAGTGTTGAGAGATAAGTATAAAACCGTGCGCCAACATCCTGGATATCAAATACCATCAGGTCAATTCCTTTCAGGTCATCGGACGTTGGTTTGTAATGTTTATTCCCGTATAGCGAGACAACAGGAATTCCACTTTTCGCGTCTACGCTGTTGTTGACCTCTGCCCCATTGCTGGCGTCTCCCCTGAAACCATGCTCGGGCCCGAATATTTTTTTTATTGTAATGCCCGCTTTTAAAAATGTATCGGCGCTTAGCATAAGATTTTTACCGACTACCGAGGTTTGATTGATCACCATGCCGATATTTTTTCCTTTGAGGTAATCAAAATAAAGTTTGGTCTGGTCGGCCCCGGTGATCAACCTGCCTTTAATATGGTGTGCAATATCAGCCTTGTATGACCGGTAAAAGCTTGTTTGCGCAATTGCATTGCTAAACAAAAAAGAAACAATTAAGGCAAAGGGTAAAAAAAGCTTCATTGCTATAAAAATCAAATCTTAATACGATTTAAAGCGCCAGTTTCAATGGCAAAACCGCATATTTGCGAATATACAAAAAAACCTGCTGCATTGAATTTCGCTTATTTCGTAGCTAACCGCATAACCTTTAAGTCAAAGCGTACATTTTCAAAATTAATTGTACGTATTGCTATTATCGGTATTATGCTTGGCCTTGGCGTAATGATATTGTCGGTTGCCATCGTAAAAGGGTTCAAGCAGGAGATCAGGGAAAAGGTAAGAGGTTTTTCGGGCGATATGCAGATCGTGAAATTCGACCTGAATAATTCATTTGAAAACTCTGCCATTCAAGCCGCACCTGGTTTTGTAAAAAAAGTACTCGCCAATCCGCTGGTGACAAAGGTTATGCCCTACGCAACCAAACCGGGAATAATTAAGGCCAATAATGAAATTGAAGGGGTTGAGCTAAAGGGCGTTGATAAAAGTTACGACTGGTCATTCATTAAAAAAAACCTCGTTAAAGGCAACGTGATAGACTTTACTGATACGGTCGAATCAAAAAAACAACTGCTCATCTCACAACTAACAGCTAACCGCTTAAAGCTCCATATCGGCGATAAAATCGTGATGTATTTTGTGCAGGAGCCGTTACGGGCAAGGTCGTTTACTATCCGGGGAATTTACAGTACAGGCATAGACGATGTAGATAAGACCTATGTAATTGGCAACATGTCGTTAATAAGCCGGCTTAACAATTGGAATGCTGATGAAATTGGCGGATACGAGGTTAAAGTTGCTGATTTTGACCGATTGAACGAATCCAGCAAAGCTGTCGACGACTTATTACCTGGAAAGCTTAAATCTTATACGGTAGTCGACAATTTCCCAACCATATTTACATGGCTTGCCTTGCTCGATGGGAATACCGGGGTTGTTTTGGTGCTGATGATAATCGTTGCGGTAATTAATATGATATCGGCCTTGCTGATCATGATATTGGAGCGCACCTCTATGATAGGCATGCTAAAAGCAATGGGCTCAACAAACTGGCTGCTTCAAAAAGTATTTTTGTATAACGCGTTCTACCTCATCAGTTTCGGGTTGTTTCTGGGCAACATATTCGGGATAGGACTTGGAATGATCCAGTACCAAACCCGCTTTTTAAAGCTCGACCAGGCATCTTATTATATGAATTTTGTCCCGATACAGTTTAACTGGGTGGATATTGTATTGCTAAATATCGGGACGCTATTTATCTGCCTGTTGGTAATGACAGGGCCTTCCATGCTGGTTACCCGCATAACCCCGCTTAAAGCAATCAGGTTTAAATGATTGGTTAAATAAGGCCATTTCCAATTGGTTAACCATCTCCGATTACTTCGTCTTCCTTAATCCGCTCAGTTATATATGATTAATTGATTGGATCATGTTTTCTAAAAAAGTCATTTCAAATCTGGTTAGGGCTGTTAATTAATATTTTTTGAAATAAAGCACGTAATAAGAAAACAATTTTTAGATTTATATTATTAAGCAATCATATGTTATTTAATTTTTTGAACCTTATCGCTGTACCCTTCGTATAAAGGCTGTTAAACAGTCCCGATTCCCTGGTTGCGGTATTTTCCTTTAACAAATTACCGTTATGAAACGATTAACCTTTACGCTATTCGTAGTCGCAATTGCCAGTTTAACATCATGCCAGAAAGATGCTGTGGCACCGGCAAATCAACAAACACAGAGCAACCAGAAAATAGCAACATCTTTCAAAGCGTTAAATCAATACACTATCAATACGGCCGTAACCGGCTCCCTGCGGGTAGTGTTAGAAAAGGATACTATTAATAAGGATGATATCCTGATTATGTTTGACCCCACCACCAGCCCGGCATATGTGTTCAATGAAGATGCAAGTTATTTTCCGGGGTATGGTCTTGTGAGTTTGTCCAGTTTATCCAGCGACGGTGTAGAATTGACCATCGATAAGCGTCCTTTTCCGGCTGTGAGTACTGCTATCCCCCTAAATGTAACTGCGACCGCAAGTGATATTTACACGCTGAATCTTACCGAGATAAATTCGATACCGGCAAATTATGACATATGGCTCAAGGATGTCTATAAAAAAGACTCCGTTGATTTTCGTCATAATCCAACCTATTCTTTTGGTCTGAACCTGGCTGATACCAATTCATTCGGCAGTAACAGGTTCAGTTTAGTTATCCGGGAGAATCAGATTAATACCCTTAAAGTTCATTTATTGGACTTTAAAGCAAACAAAGCAAAAGGTGGTATCCAATTCACCTGGAAGACCGAGAATGAAGGAAATAATACCACCTTCGTCCTTGAAAAAGCCAGGGAAAAAGGAGAGCCATTCACGCAATTAACACGTATTACCTCCTCCGGCACAAGCACGTACTACTTTTTTGATAAAATCCATGCTTATGGTGAAGCCGTGTACCGCTTAAAGGTAATTAGCCAGGACGGAGTTGTCATCACGTCAAAGGTGGTTTCGTCCAAAGAAGACAAAGAGGATAAAGACGATTAGTCTGTCACGATATTTAATTCTATAGCATTATCCCCGGATGACCATTCATCCTTTTTCCTTATCTTGGTTTCGTAAACCAACGTCATGAAGTTCGTAAAAGCTTTCTTCTCTGCAGGGGTGACATTGCTGTTAATTTGGGTATTAAAGACCAAATTTGGCGATATCCCGCCTATTGGCGAATTCTTAAACCCGGTTACCGGATTTTGGCAAAATGCCGAAAGCAAGAACATTATCCCCACCGAAAATCTGCAACTTAAAGGATTGTACGATAAAGTGATCATCAGATACGACGAGCACAGGATACCGCACATTTTTGCAAATAACGACCACGACCTTTATTTCGCCCAGGGATACGTAACCGCCCGCGACCGCCTCTGGCAAATGGATATTCAAACGCGCAGCGCATCCGGAAGGCTATCAGAAATAGTAGGGCCAAAGGCGCTGGAAATCGATCAGTACCATCGGCGTACAGGGATGGTGTATGCTGCTGAGAATGCTTTAAAAGGGATGCTCAAAAATCCGGTTTCGCGTTTGATGGTCAATGCCTATACCGACGGGGTTAACAACTATATCCGCCAGCTTGATTCTAAAAACTATCCTATCGAGTTTAAACTATTGAATTATGCACCCGAGGAATGGAAGCCTATTAACTGCGCCTTCCTGCTTAAGCTGATGTCCGAGACGCTGGCAGGCGGTTCGGATCAATCCGGCATGACCAATAACCTGAAGCGCTTCGGCGCACAGGCGGTGAACGATCTGTTTCCCGATTATCCTTTTCATGAAGACCCGATCATTCCTGCTGGCACCCAATGGAATTTTAAGCCATTGCCTGTTCCAAAGCCTTCGGCGGGCTTCCTGGCGCAGATGACGGAGAGTATTAAATCTCACGAAATTGCGGAGGGCGTAGGCAGTAACAACTGGGCCATCAGCGGCAGCAAAACAGCCAATGGCTATCCCATCCTCGCCAACGACCCGCACCTTGATCTAAGTTTCCCGTCCATTTGGTACCAGCTGCAAATGTCGTCGCCGACTGTAAATGTTTACGGCGTTTCGCTGCCGGGCTCTCCGTGCATAATTATCGGTTACAATCAAAAGATCAGCTGGGGCGTAACCAATGTTGATGCCGATGTGCTCGACTGGTACCAGGTAAAATTTAAAGACAATACAAAATCCGAATACTGGTACAACAACCAATGGAACAAAGTAAAAAAACGTATTGAGATCATTAAAGTAAGGGGGCAGCAGCCTGTTATTGACACCGTACTTTACACACACCATGGGCCGGTGGTGTATGAAACCGACGCCAAAAAGCCTGCAGGCCATCACGGCAATATCCCGGTTGGTAATGCCATGCGCTGGCTGGCACATGATGAGTCGGATGATATTATGACCTTTCACCTGCTTAACCGCGGCAAAAATTATAACGATTACCGCGAAGCGCTTAAATATTATAGCTGCCCGGCGCAAAACTTCGTTTTCGCCAGCTCGGATAAGGACATTGCCATCACACCCAATGGTAAGTTCCCATTAAAATTCAAGGACCAGGGTAAATTTATTCTTGACGGAAGCGACCCCGCAAACGATTGGCATGGCTGGATACCCGCGGAGCAAAATCCAACGGTTAAAAACCCGCTGCGTGGATTTGTAAGCTCGGCCAATCAGTCATCAACCGACTCGACATATCCTTACTATATCAACTGGAAGTTTGAACAATATTACCGCGGCAAAAGAATAAACGACAAGCTTGGCGCGATGAAGAATGCTACCGCCGACAGTATCCGGATAATGCAAACGGATAATTACAGCATCCTTGCGCAGGATGTGCTGCCAACTATGTTGAAATATTTGGATTCTTCAAAAATGAACGCCGACCATTTAACAGCATTAGCTATCATAAAAAAGTGGGACAAACATTATGATGCCAATTCAGCCGGCGGCAGTATTTTTAATAAATGGTGGGCAAAGTTTTACGACACCACCTGGCGCGATCATTTTGTGGTAAAAGGCATGATCCTGAAGGCGCCCTCGTACGACCGTACCGAAAAACTGCTTTTAACCGAACCCAACTCCGCCTGGTTTGATAACGTACATACGCCGGTTAAAGAAACCGCCGCCGACATCATCAACATCGCGTTTAACGCAACTGTTAACGAGATGGTGCGCAAATATGGAAAGCCGGGCATAAAGTGGCAGTGGGGATCGGTAAAGAAAACTTTTATCAATCACATGGCAGGTTTGCAGGGTTTTGGAACGGGGGATTTTTTTGCAGGCGGCACCGGGGGCGTTATAAATGCCCTGAAAAATAACAACGGCCCGTCGTGGCGAATGGTGGTGCAAATGGGGCCGGTTGTTAAAGGTTATGGTGTTTTTCCGGGCGGAGAATCGGGCAACCCGGGCAGTTTTTATTATAATGATATGTTTAAAACCTGGCGGGATGGCAAGCTAAATGAATTGCTCTTTTTAAATTCACCGACCGAAAGTTCGGGAAGAATTAAATCAACATTGATCTTAAATTGAAGATACAAATATTTAGTGTATCAATTTTTGAGAGAGATACAGGTGATACACCTGATACAGGTGATACACCTGATACAGGTGATACAGCTGATACAGCTGAGACAGCTGAGACAACGCACACATTGATATACAAAAAATCCCCCTGCCAAGGGGAGATTTAGAAGGGCTTTGACGATATGTTATTTTTAATCATACTTATTTTATCCTTTATCTGCGGCTATTTTTTACCGTGGTGGGTTGCTGCCATTGTTGCATTTTTAGCGGCATTTTTTATCGGTAAAACATCAATGCGGTCTTTTTGGTCGGGCTTCGCGGCCATATTTGTTGTATGGGCAACATTGGCCTTGCTTAAAAGCCTTCCGAACGAAAACATCCTGGCCGGCCGCGTGGTGCAATTGTTTCCGTTGCCAAATAACTGGATATGGCTGCTGATCGTTACGGCGCTGGTTGGCGGATTGGTTGGCGGCATGGCCGCTTTATCCGGTACGCTGCTTAAAAAGGCATTCAGAAAGTAGCCAGGCTGTATCCACGGGAATAATATTTTCAATTTGTTTGTGATTTTTCAACCATTCCTGCGAATAATAGAATAAATAGCAACAACAATGCAGCAGCAGGCTCAGGAAGATCAGTTTATATACCTTATCCAGCAAAATAAAAAGCTCATTTTTAAAGTTTGTAACGCCTATTGCCGGGACCCGGAAGACCGGAAAGACTTGGTACAGGATGTGATCATTCAATTGTGGCGGTCGTTTGATAAATATAACAACCGGTATAAACTCTCCACGTGGATGTATCGCATTGCGTTGAATACGGCCATATCACATTACCGGGCCGACAGCAACAGGCAAAACACAACGGTTTCTATTCACGACAGCCTGATCGATTTTGCCGACGAAAACGAAAACCAGGAAGTTGATACCAATGTAAAGCTCCTTTACGATTTTATAAACAAATTCGACGAGCTCAACAAGGCATTGATCATACTTTACCTGGATAACAACAGCTATAAGGATATAGCCGAAGTACTGGGAATTACCGAAACCAATGTAGCCACTAAAATTGGCCGGTTAAAACAACAACTGAAACAACAATTTGCTAAAGTTTAAAGATCATGATAATGGAACTGGAAGAATTAAAAACACTTTGGAGCGATTACGATAAAAAGTTAGACAAAAACCTGCAGCTAAATATGCTATTGCTCCGCAAAATGAATTTCGACAAGGCCCGGTTTAAAATTAAATCTTTCTTTGTCTTGAAAATCGTAGAAATGCTGATCATGAATTATACTTTTAATTATCTCATCGGCTTTATCGTTCATAATTCAAACGCATTGCGGTTTAGCATCCCCGCCATTATTATTGAGCTGGCATTGCTTTGGTTTTTTATATTGGATTTAAAGATATTGTCGATCGTTGGTAAATTGCAGCTAAAAAATAATGACGAGCCTATTGCTCCCTTACAAAAAAGAGCGGCGAGACTTAAATTGCTGGTGATTACCTATGTAAAATATTCATTATTTATTATTCCCTTTTATCCGCTGTTAATGATCCTGATTGGGAAAATATTTCTGAAAGTAGATTTTTTTAGTCCGCAGCTTAGCACCTACTTTTTCGTAAATGTTGTAGTTGGCCTTTGCTTGCTGCCTGTATTTATCTGGATATATAACCAGCTAAGCAAGGGGGAAATTAAGACAGGGTTGGTAAAGAATTTATTGAGCGGAACAGGCTGGCATCAAGCCAACGATGTTGAACAGTTTTTAAACGAGATCGAAAAGTTTGAACAGAAAACATAATAAAGCCGGAAATTCCCCGTGAGGTATTTCCAGGCTTTTAATAATTTTATTTTAATGCTCCCAAACTTTCTTTCAATAACTTAACCGCTTCGGTATTGCTTTTCGACATTTCAAATATATCCTGCGAAGTGGCATCCGGGCCATAATAGGCCGCATTTGATTTTTTATCGATACCCAGGTTCGAGCCATTTATGCTAATACCTGCAAACAAGCCCCTGCTTCGTGAATAAGAGTACACTTCCGCCGACATTTTATAATCGGTGCTGGCAGTGGTATTTCTGCCAACCGGGCCGGCCGCAGCCGACGCGTCGCCGCCGATAGTAAAGTCGCCTTTTTTGACCTTCGTCAGCACACCTTTATGCTTGAAAATCAATACCAGGTCGACAGATTGAATACCAAACTGGAAGCCAAAACTCCCGCCTGTTAAAGTTACAAAAACGGGATCGCTCCATTTTCCGTTCTCGAGTTTCACCATGGCTAAACCTTTGCCATATTTGCCGCCTATCGCAAAACCGGCATTGAACAGCCTGGGCATAATAACAATCCCTTCGCAGTTTTCCAACAGATCGTGCGGGATCTTTTCCTTCATTTTACCAAACTCCTTTAACACGTTGGCCGCTTTGTGTATTCGTTCGGTTTCCTTGCTAACATCCGGGGATTTTGCCGACAGAAGGGTAAGAAAAATGCTTAATAAAAATGGAACAGCTAAAAATTTCAATGATTTCATGGGAATTGTTTTAAAAAAGTACTTCAAAAATAAAGTATCATACGCACAACCCGAAACATCACCAGTTGTTTCATTTTATTGGCGCGCTTCAGTTTAATCTTTCAATTTTGCATATATAGCAGCAAGGCAGCGCATTACGGGCGTGCAGGTATTGCACGTCAGGACGGGTTTCAAAAATATGGGTAATCATTTCGTCTACATCAGCATCTCCGACCATTTTCGTCAAAGCCATTTGCTGATCTTCGTTATACCCAATAAGCGTTAACGGAAAGCTGTTTTTATCCGCCTTTATTTCCGGCGGAAAGCGGTGAATATCCTGATACTCCTCCACTTCATTACTATTGATAAAAACCGGGCCGGGCTGATTATAGGCATTGTCTATCTCAAAAGGACTATGTGTAAACAACAGGCGTTTATCAACTCCTTTTGTAAATGGTTTTAACGAAACCCTGCAGGGGCCCGATCCCGTGGCAATTTGTTCGACCACCTGGTGGCCAAAATCATCTTTCATGGTTGCCCTGATGTTTTGTGCATACGATTTTGAAAGCGGTACAATTTTGAATTTGTTCATGTTTTTAATTTTGATGATCCAAAATTCAGCATACCAAACGGCCGTCCCAACCCGGAACTTGCTGTTATGCTCAAATCTTCGAATTTATCCAATTTTCAAATTGCCTATCTTTGCGCGAATGAATAAAGCGCAGGTATTTTCGATAGAAAGCGAACAGCAGTTTAATGAAACGGCGCTGCAGATTTTTCAATACCAGGCCAAAAATTGCACCGTTTACCGGGATTTTATTGCTGCCTTAAAAATTAACCCGGCAACCGTTCAGACCATCAATCAGATACCTTTTTTGCCGATAGAATTCTTTAAAACGCACGAAGTACTTAGTTCAGCCCGGCCCGCGGAAGTTATCTTTACAAGTTCGGGAACAACCGGCATAACAACCAGCAGTCATTACATAACCGATGTAAGCTGGTATACCGAAAGTTTCCGCAAGTCGTTCGAATTATTTTATGGGGGTATTAAAAGCTATACTATACTGGCCTTGCTGCCGTCGTACCTCGAGCGCCAGGGCTCATCACTGATATATATGGCCGACGACCTGATCAAACAGTCGGGCGATCCCGATAGCGGCTTCTTTTTATACAATCATGATGAGCTGTACCTGCAGCTTAAAAAGCAGCAGCAAGCTCAAAAACCTACCCTGCTGATCGGCGTAACCTTTGCCTTGCTCGATTTTATTGAGCAGTACACCATAAACTTTCCGCAACTTATCGTGATGGAAACCGGCGGCATGAAGGGACGGCGCAAAGAGATGATCCGGGAAGAATTGCACGGTCAATTGCGCAAAGGATTTGGCGTTGATGCGATTCATTCTGAATATGGCATGACGGAGCTATTGTCGCAGGGTTACTCGAAGGGGGAAGGCATTTTCAACTGCCCGCCCTGGATGAAAATAATAACCCGCGATACGAACGATCCGATAAGCACGCTTTCAACCGGTAAGGCAGGCGGCATAAACGTGATCGACCTGGCGAATTTCAACTCCTGCTCGTTCATCGCCACCCACGACCTGGGGAAAGTTTATGCGGATAACTCGTTTGAAGTATTAGGTCGCTTCGACAACTCCGACATCAGGGGGTGTAATTTACTGGTAGGATAGAGCCAAGAGTTGAGATTGTAAGAGCCAGGAACCAAGACTTATTGACCATTGCGATCAAATTATACGACAGGCAGTTCATCCCGGCTCTCAGTTCTCGACTTTTGTTTCTCAATATCTTGCCGCTCAAAATCTTGGCTCTTGATTCTTGGCTCTTGGTTCTTATTTACTATTTTTGCATAAAGCATAAAAGCAATACCATGATCGAAAAATTTTTAAATGAGGATCAGGATCCTAAAGCAGTTGAAAAAATTTATCTGCGCCTGGCCGACCTGCTTACCACTGGTGAAGATATCCTTTATATAGCGGTTCAAAAAAAGCCGATCGTAAATCTTTTTCCGGATTGCATAGCGCTTACCAATAAACGCATCCTGTTCTTCACCCCTGCCAATTTGGGCTTAACCATAAAGTTTGTTGATTTTGTGTGGAAGGACATTATCGATGTGTATACCAAGGAGGAGATCATAGGCGCTATTTTTAGCGTAAAAACCACCAACGGCGCCGAAATGGGTGTTGATTATCTGCCTAAAATACAGGCCCGCAAGCTGTACCAGTACGCACAGGAACGCAAAGAGGCCGAGCGTAAGGCCCGCCGCTTGCGCGACCTGGAAGAAAAACGTGCTGAATCAGGCGCTATCCAGTTTGAAAATGCGGCCCGCGTAGCAGCTCAGCAACCGGCTGCGTTTGAAGCTGAGCCTGAACAAATACATATCCAGCCGGCACAGCCGTCCGCCCCGGAGGCGCCAAAGGCCGATGAACTTACCGAGAAATTGAAAAAACTAAGAATGTTATTTGATAACGGCCTGATCTCGCAGGAAGAATACAATCACAAAAAACTCGACCTGCTAAGCGATTTGTAAAGAGTCGGTGGTTATTTAGTCAGTAGCCGTTGGTTTTTTTGAGGTATCCGGGCTACCTTCTTTTGGCCCGCGTTTGTAGATGATCAGCCCGTTTAAAAAATTACGGAGTATCTGGTCGCCGCAGGGCTTAAAGTTGGGGTGATCGTCTTTACGGAATATAGCGCCAAGTTCGGTTTTGGTGATCCTGAAGTTAGCCAGGTCTAAAACTTTTATAATATCGTCGTCGGTGAAGTGTAAAGCTACCCTTAGCTTTTTCATGATATCGTTATTGCTCATGTTTTATGGCTGATGTAAGGTGTAAAATTAGTTAAATTTTGAGAAAAAAGGGGTTATCCTAAGCCTTTGTCATTCTGAGCATCGCGAAGAATCTTCTTCACCTAACAAGAATCCCGTATGTCCTGCCGCAGAAGATCCTTCGCTACGCTCAAGAGATAGTTCTTCGTTATCACTCAGAATGACAAAGAAATAAAAAGTGCCTTTGTCATCCTGAACGTAGTGAAGGATCTTCTTCACCTGACAAGAATCCCGTATGTCCTGCCACAGAAGATTCTTCGTTATCACTCAGAATGACAAGGCTTTTCTTTGTCATCCTAAACGGTAGCCAGGGATGACAAATTATCTCGAAACCTCGATCTTCACTTTCTTATTCTTTATCTTTTCTTTGCTGATGATCTGCACCAGCCGTTCGATGCGGTTGCGTTTTACGGCCGCGTAGGATGAATGGTCGAGTACTTCGATGAGGCCGAGATCGTCTTTTGCCAGTTCGCCTTTTTGAAGCAGCAGGCCTACGATATCCACTTTATTTATTTTATCTTTTTTACCGGCTGCCACATACAGCGTAGCCCAGGGTGAAGGCTTTGGCAGCACGGCTTTTTCAGGCAACGCTTCCATTTCAAGCTGCTGATCGGGGTAATTTAGCTTTTCATCTTCCGTGAGGATGAGGTACGACGTTCCTTTCGCATGCATGCGCGCTGTACGGCCGTTGCGGTGCAAAAAGGCCTCCCGCGTATGCGGCAATTGGTAATGCACCACGAATTCGATCTCGGGGATATCCAGCCCCCGCGAGGCCAGGTCGGTCGTAATAAGCAAGCGGTGACTACCGTTCCTGAACTTTATCAAAGCCCGTTCCCTGTCCTCCTGCTCCATGCCGCCGTGAAAAACATCATGCACAATGCCGCGGTTCCATAAAAGGTCGCTGATGCGGTCAACTGCTTCGCGGTGGTTGCAGAAAACCAGTGTGGCCCTGTCTCCTATGGTACAAATGAGCGAAAAAAGCGTATCCAGTTTGTCGGCGGCCGGCGAGATAACAGCTTTTAATTTAATATCTGGCGCGTTGGTTGCGTTCTCTAAAAAATCCACTTCTGCCGGGTTCCTTATGCCGGTAAAGCCCGGTATTTCCTGCATTTTGGTGGCCGAAGTAAGCATCCGTTTTTTTAAATTAGGCAGTTGCCTGATGATATAGGCCATGTCCTCCTGGAAACCAAACTCAAGCGATTTATCAAATTCGTCCAGTATCAGCGTATGGATGGTATCCGTGCTGAAACTTTCGCGGCGCAGATGGTGGCCCATGCGGCCGGGCGTACCGATCAATACCGCCGGCGGCTGCGACAGGTTGTTGCGCTCAATTTTTACCGGGTGGCCGCCATAGCAGCAATTAACTTTAAACCCACTCGCGATGGTTTTAAACACCTGCTCGATCTGCAGCGCCAGCTCGCGCGATGGCACCAGGATAAGCGCCTGTACAGTTGGCGCGTTCGTATCAAGCAAACTTAAAAGCGGTAATAAAAAACCCAGCGTTTTGCCCGATCCGGTCGGCGCAAGAAGGATCATGTCGCCCTTTTTGGCGGCATTGAGCGCAGCATGCTGCATTTCGTTCAGTTCGGCGATCTTGAGGTTGGTAAGGGCTTGTTTTAGCATGGATGTGGTGCTGGCAAAGATACAGTAAATAAGGCTGACTTGCCTGTGAGCGAAACCGTCGCTATTATTTCTGTCCAAACTCCTTCATCGATGACCTGGCGGCAACCAACGCAATAAAAGTTATCGCGGCAGCAAAAGACAGGTAATAGCCAACATACTGAAGTCCGTACCGGGTTGCTAATGTGGTGGCGATGTAAGGAGTTAATGAAGCACCCAATATGCCCGCCAATGTAAATGCCAGCGATGCACCTGTATAGCGAACTGCCGACGGAAATATTTCGGCAAGCGCAGTTCCTAAAGGGCCATAGGTTAATCCCATTAAAAACATACCAAGCACCAGAAACAGAACAGTTGTGGCCCAGCTGCCCGCACTGAATAACGGCGAAAAGAATAACCCAAACAGGAAAATGCCGGCTGTAGCGAGCATCAATACTTTGCCCCGTCCATAGCGGTCAGCTAACATTGCCGACAACGGGATACCAAGGCCGAAAAACAAAACGGAGATCATTTGCCCGATAAGAAAGCCTGAACGCTGGTAATGCAGCGCCGAGGTGCCCCAGCTTAATGTAAACACGGTCATAAGATAGAAAAGCAGGAATGTTGTAATGGTTGCAATGGTACCTAATATGATAGATTTTGTGTGTTTGGTAAACACCACGATAACGGGCATCTTTACCCGTTCATTCTTTTCAACGATCTTTAAAAAGTCGGGCGTTTCCGTGAGCTTTAAACGCACATACAGGCCAACCCACACCAGCGCGGCACTTGCGATGAACGGGATGCGCCAGCCATAGTTTAAAAATTGCTGGTCGGTCATGGTTTTGCTGAGCAGCAGGAAGGTAGTGCTCGATATTAAAAACCCGATCGGAGCCCCCAACTGCGGGAACATGCCATACCAAGCCTTTTTGTTTTCGGGTGCATTCTCGGTAGCCAGCAGCACCGCCCCTCCCCATTCCCCGCCAAGCCCCAAGCCTTGCCCGAACCGGAACAAGGCCAATAAAATGGGCGCTGCAATGCCGATCGACTGATATGACGGCAGCAGGCCGATGGCAACTGTAGACGGGCCCATCGTCATTAATGCCGCAACAAGGGTTGCTTTACGTCCCATACGATCGCCGAAATGGCCAAACAATGCAGCGCCTAATGGCCGGGCAAAAAACGCCAGCGCAAAAGTTGCCAGTGATTGCAGGGTGGCCGAAGCCGGGTCGCCAGCCGGGAAGAAGAGTTTTGGAAAAACCAGCACCGCCGCGGTGGCGTATATATAAAAATCAAAAAACTCGATGGTGGTACCTATAAGACTGGCTGTTAGAATACGTCGTGCGGAGTTACCGGGATTGTTTTTTTGGCGCATAAGGTTCACGTTAACAAACGAGCCCAAACATAAAATATTCCGGCGAATAAATATTATACACAGACTCGGACAGCTGCTTTTAAAGCAAAAAGCCTCCGGAATATATTCCGGAGGCTTTGATATAGTAAAATATTCCTGCGACGTTACCTTAACTGGTACACCCTAACATAATCGACCACCATACTCGCAGGGAGTTTCGAGGTATCTATCGTGTTGCCCGGCCAGTTGCCGCCAACCGCCAGGTTCAGGATGATAAAGAAAGGGTTTTGAAAACATCCCGTTCCGTTAATACCGTTGGCAATATTCGCGGTAAAATACTGAACGCCATCTATATCCCAGTTTATAGCTGTCGGGGTCCATGTAACATCATATACATGGAACTGGCTTGGCGAGGTTGTTACCTGGCCGCCGTAGGAGGCGTTGCCGTTGTTATACCAATGGATGGTTCCGTGATTTAAGCTATCGGTATTGATGTGTTCCATAATATCAATTTCGCCGCATTTGGGCCAGCCGACGGTTGTAATATTCGTCCCCAGCATCCAGAAGGCGGGCCATAAGCCTTTTACTACCGGCATTTTTATGCGCGCCTCAACCCTGCCATAGGTAAACTGCTGCAGACCCTGCGTTTTCATGCGTGCCGAAGTGTACTGGTTTGAACCTACCTGCTGTTTTTTTGCAGTGATGGACAGGTAACCATTTGCAACGGTTGCGTTTGCCGCCTGGTAATACTCCAGCTCGTTGTTCCCCCATCCGCCGCCACCGGTCTCAAACTTCCAGTTACTTGTGTTCACACTTGTTCCGTTAAATTCGTCCGACCAAACCAGCTGGTAGGTCAGCGTCCGGGTTTTCGATACAAATGCAACAGAATTTTTTGGAAGCACCATGTTGCTTCCTTTGTTGGTGCAGGCGCTTAGCCCGGTCAGGATTCCGGCAGCTAATAAAAGCCCCAGCCCTCTGTAGAAGGTAGTTTTGTTTGTTTTCATGAATTTGGTTTTTAATTGGTATTCAAATATAACTAATAAAAACAATATATTGTTTAAAGCAAACCATATATTGTTTAATAGTTAACAGCTTGCGGATAAAAAAGGGCGGTATATGCAAGCTAACCTTCATTAGCCGGGGGGGGGACAGATTGTCAATCTCGCGTGTTAGCAAAAAAAAACGGGTTTAAATCATGGCCAAACCAAACAATATTATCATAATAACTATAACAAAATAGATTATTGATATTCCATATAATGTGGTCCACCTAAGCCAGTTAGTAAATTGCTTGAACATTTGTACGACAGGATCTTCGGTATCCTTTATAAGGAAATAATTGTTTTTTTGAAGTATTTCTGCGGTTATTCTTTTTTCTTCCTCATATTGAAACCGCACCGGATCAAGTTGTGCATCGCAATTCGGGCACTTTTCATCTATCCTGCTTGTCCAGTTGCACCATTTTCCGCAACCGGGACATTTTATTTCACTGAATTTTCCCATGATTGTATTATTAAAAGATCGATTCTGACTAAAATTATAATACACTTTATGCAGTAAAAGGTCTAATAACTCACACATATTTGGATTATTGAACCCTCTGAGATAAGTATATTAAAAATAAGTGAAAAAAATCGGAACAACAAAAGAATTCCCAAACGAATTTAATTATACTCCAAGGTCTGCAGGTTTCGCCGAAGCAATCGTAATATCGATTTAAAATAGCGGTGAGGAAGGGATTAATTTCATTGATCCTTTTTGAGGGAGGCCTAAAATCAATTAAGTGGCTGTTCGCTATCGCCCAACTGGTCATTTTTACTTTATGACTTATGTTGCACTAAGATAAAAAAGTCCGATGAAGTATTTCACCGGACTTTAAGTCTGTATATCATGTTAGCGACCGAAGGCGGTGAGGGAGGAACTTTTACACCCCTTATACCGACTTGAATTTCAATACGTTATAAGTAGTTGATTTCTTACTCACCGAAATACTCACCACCTTTTTCACGGATTATTTTTGCAAATCTTACACTCCAAAGATACGAAATTCAACAAATTATCAAAGATTTTTAAGTACGAAAACCTTACAGTTAATGAACAAGCCCTGGTTGCTGCCTACAGATTTGGCAAGCACTCAAGACACGGACCTGTGTTAAAAAAACGCAAACAAGAGTGATAACTCCGGATATTATATTTCCCTAATATCACCATGCTGCATCTAGCCCTCGTTGCCATTAGCGAGCTGTATTTTTGTCCAGCCGTTGTTATTATCCAAAATATTTACTTTGGTGCCATCACGTAATACAAATAACGTACCCGTCGGTCGCCCGACCTGCTCTTTACATTAACAGAACCACTAAAGATGATCGCCGTGATGATCGTTAAAATAATGCGCCTGCCTGTTTGATATAAAAATAAATATCAGTCCCGAAAAAAGCAGCGGTATACCTGTATAAAAAGATATTTTTTTTTACAGAAATAGCATTGGCGAAATGCAGGTCTCCCGGGAATAGGCGCTTTCCGCCGGACATTTTGAAACGATGATAAGCGATCTACCGTTCACTAAATGGTTTGTCTATTTAATTTATAACAAGGCGCTGTAAAATTAATAAAGGCTATTTTTTTGTGCCGTTAATGGTGATCCGCGCGGTTTGAACCCCCACCTTTCCATTCATATCGCTACCCTCGCATATTATGGTATAATTGGTTGGTTTATCAGCTGCGTAAAATGAAATGGTTGCAGTCCCCTTTTTATCGGTAATAATATTGGGCGACCAATGAATAGTTGAGCGCAGATCGGTATTGTTTACATTCCCTTTTACCGGGTACCGCGGACGATAAAACTGCTTGTAATCCGCAAGTTCCAAAGGTTTATAAATGTATATGCCGTTTGCCCGTTGGATAAAAGGTCCGGCACCGGAACGCGTTGTGATCTCCAGGTATGCAATGTCAGTTCCAATTGGACCGGTAGCGTTAGCAGCTAACAGGTCGCCTACATCGGTTAGACTTGCAGCATTATAACTGCCATTCTGATTGAATATCACCTCTATACCTAACACGTCCTCTGCCGATACATAGTCGAGGTATTGTTTCTGATAAAGATAATGTTCATTTTGCTGGCCGCCCATGGGCTGATAAAACCGGTCAACATCAATCCCGTCAAATACAAAATGTACACGTTTTTCTCTTATATAGTATTCCATGTTCATATTTTCGCCCTTGCTATTATGGATGCCCGCATGAAAATTCTTCACCTTACTGTTAATCACATCAAGCAGGCTTGCCTTTCCGGCATTTACCAGCTCATCTTCGCCAATAACCTGATCAGCTACGCCCGACCCATTTAAATTCCGGGAGTTTTTAACCATGGCCCTATCCTTTATAACAACTGTTTTAAGCATTTGACCGCTACCATAACTCTGCGCTTTATCAAGGGCGGCATGGTAATCCTTATTCAATTTAACATAGTTTAAAACCACCCCATCTGCGTTCACGTTCCAGGGATCTATCAGCAGCATACTTCCGGAACTCACCGGCAGTTTATTTTTTTCATCAATGCTTATACCGCCGTTAATCACTTTCCCGCGGGCGTTTGTCGCCGAAATTACAAATGTGGATTTGCCTATGCGGGGAAAGCCGTTAAATTCAAATCTTCCGGATTTGTTTGTAACGGTATCCTTTTCAAACTTTTGATCGCCCATTGAAATTAGCATCACTTTCGAATTGTTTACCGGCTGATTAAACAAATTAGTAATGGTACCCTTTACGGTAAATTCCATTTCGGGTTCATAAAGCGGTTTTACCGGAATACCAATCTTTCCAAGGTCATATCCAACCCAGCCTTGTGTCAGCAACAGGGCATCCAAAGCATTCCATGATTGTGCTGTATGTTGTAAATAAAAAGCAGGATCCTCTATGTATCCTTTTAAATCGGAGGTCAGCAATAAATTTGACACGATGTTTTCCGAAATCGCGCCCGCTGTTTTAACCTGGCTATCGTCGGTTATGGCCATCGAGAAGCTGCCCACCATGGGTTGGCCCGCCCCGTCCTTAACTGTTATGTGGACCGGAATACTGTCCCTGGCGGCAAATGCATCGGCGCCGGTTTTAAGTTCTATTTGTAAATTATCCAAATGGTCAATAAACGTAACCCGCTCATTTAACGGCTGCCATGCGGCATTCAACAGGATAAAATGAGCTATCCCTGTTGGGAACAAGCTTTTTGGCACCTTTGTTGAAAAATGACTATTGCTGAAAGTAAAAGATGCCCCATAACATACTACGCCCCTTGAAAGGGCAACCAAATAGTATTTATTGCCGGCTGCCTGGTCGGCAGTGTTAAAAACGGACACGGCAATGGTATCGCCATCCATCGCGTTCCGAACGTTCAATACGCTTCCTGATTTAAGCGGCAATGGGAATGGCACCGTTTTCTTTCCTCCATCGGGTAAAGTGATATCGGCTGTATAGGTTTTATCCGGCAGCGAGGCAATATCAAATGTACCCATGCCATAATGAGACGTGTTTATTTGGGCAACTTCATTATGGTCATTATCATAAACTGTACCTTGTATATCAATGCTTTTGCCATCCTCGCCGATTGCTTTAAAGCCTATGCGCGATGGTATGCCTGCCACTAATGTGCCGCCTTCGGGCATAAGCTGTATATCCACGTCCTGTGGCCGGTTGGCCTTTATTGGTATTAAAGCGCTGCGCGTTTTATCATTTTTATCCCGGACAACAATATTCAAATTTTTTAATTTGGTTTGAGCGGGTAATGTGAAATCCGCATCCAAAATACCGTCCGGCCCGGTTTGCTCCTCGTTTCGTAAGAGCACTTTTTTGTTGTTTACGACTTTTAATTGCAGATCATTTGAACCCGTTTTCCCATCGGTCCCTGTAAACTTCATGGCCAGTTTAACATTATTGCCGTCGTTGGCTAACGAAGACTGCACGTTTACCAGCCAGGTATGATCATCCGGGTTACTGAAATAAAAACTTTGTTTAAAAAAATAGTCGTCTCCAAAATTACGCATCCAGTTGGTATATGCACGAATGGTGTAAGTTCCGTCGTGAACGTAGGCTTGGCTTAAAGGGATGCTGCCCCAGGTAAGGCCGAGCGACGCCGGAAATACAAAGCGTTTTACCACCGCGTTACTGTCGTTAAGCAGCTCGATATACAAACGGCTGCTCAGCATTGAGTATTTAATCGCCTCATCCATCAGGTACCCTTTAAACCATATCGTATCGCCGGTTGAGTAATATGGTTTATCAAATTGCAAAAAAACCTTTTCTACAGGCATTGCGCCATTATGTGCGTCTATTTTCGATATAAGCTGGTTAATATTACCGGCAGGGACTTGCGCAATAGCTAACAGGGCAACAAAATTGAACAGGATAGCCAGTTTAAGAATAAGTCCGTTTTTTTTCATGAAGTTTTTATATAACACTTTTAAACCGTAGATTATTCCGGCAACTCACTATTTCCGCCTGATAAAATGTCCTTTTGGCGTTGATACTTGTTCAGTTAAGGAATTTGTTTGATCAGCCATCTGGTGATGTCTTCGGCTGCTTTATCATTTTCGTAACCGGCAGGCAGCTTTCCGTTGGTATATTCATTATACAGCCATGGATCCCCAACCGCGAAAACTGTACCCTTTCCATATTTTGCTATGGCAATAATAACCGCATTGTTACTGTTTCGTAAACCTACATACGCGGGCGATTTTATATCTATGGAGCATACATCCTTCATATATATTTTTTGTGCCGTTTTAAAGATCGGGTTGTTAGTGATAAACACCGTTCCATCCGAGAAATGATCGTCTACAACGTGATTTTGCAGGTCATCATTAAAATGCATGCCAAATTTAGCGGCGAGGTTATTAAAATGGGGCAGTTCCACATTTGCGCTGTCGTTGGCCAGCATCACCAGCACCCCGCCGGCTTTAACCCATTTTTCAATTTCTTTAATATCTTTTTCTTCTATATAGTTAGGGTGTGCGGTTTCTTTTTCTGTATCCGGGTCAACGATGATATAGATATTGGCGCCTTTTAAATTGGCCCTGGTGGGCCCATCCTCAAGCGATTGCAATTTGGCGCCCTGCCTTTTAAACGTTTCCCCTAAAATAGAAAAGCCGGACATTTCAGTGTCTTCCCACATATAGTGAAAACGCACTTCCTGCCCGGGTTTATTTTTGTGGGTTTCGTGGTTAAAATAATAGTCGAGCGTGACGACCTGCGCCGAAGCTGTAAAAAACAGGCCGGTTAAAATTAATAAAGCACATGTTGAAAGTATATTTTTCATAGGCATTCGCAGTTTCAGAAAACTAACTGGTAACATAATGGTTTGCTCAAATGTATAGCAGCTGGCAAGTATTAACAAACATACACCAGCTATTATTTGCGAAATCGTTTTCGGGTGGTAAGGCCGGAAGAACGTTTATGTTATGTTATGTTCTATATATCGGCGACGGCATCGACGATTCCCTGATAAATAATTGCGTTGGCAAAACCCTGGTTTCGAAATCGGTAACCGGCCGTTTGCTCTCGATAAGGCCGATCAGCAATTCCATTGCGGTTTTACCCATTTCGGCGCCAGGCTGAATGATCGCACTAAGACCCGGGTTCAATACTTCAGCGAGCTGGTTATTTGTAAAACCCAGCAAAGCCATTTCTTCGGGTATTTTTATTTTTAAGTAATGCAGTAAAGTGAAGATGGTGGTGGTTATCCTGTCGGATGCGGTAAAAATTGCATCAGGGGGGTTATCTATTTCCAGCAGGTTATTTAAAGCCGCTTCTGTTTCGTTCAGGTCCCGGCCGCCATGCAGGCAATATTTAATGTAATTATCATTTACAGGTATCCCATTTTCTTTCAATGCTTTTTTATATCCCGCCAAACGCTCAATTGTTATCGACAAATTTGGCGAACTGGTAATATGCGCTATTTTTTTATACCCCGAATTTATTAAATGCACGGTGCCTTTGTAGGCGCCTTTAAAGTTGTCGGCTATAACCTTGTGTGTTTCAATATCGTCACTTACCCGGTCAAAAAAAACAATCGGCAAACCCTTAGCCTGTAATGCCCGCAAATGTTCAATATCTTGCGTTTCGGCTGAAAGTGAAATTAATATGCCGTCTATCGATCTAAAGGTCAGGTGATTTACATTTCGCACCTCCATGTCGTACGACTCGTGCGTTTGGGTGATAATTATATTATAACCTTTGTTATAAGCTACGGATTCAATGCCATTTATAACCTGCGAAAAAAAATTATTTTCGATAGTTGAAACAACGATGCCGATGGATTTGCTTTGACCATGTTTCAGGCTTTTAGCCATCGGGTTAGGCCTGTAGTTGTTTTTTAATGCATAATCCTTAACCCGTTTTTTAGTTTTTTCACTTATTTCATAGCTATCACTAAGTGCTTTCGACACGGTTGAAATAGAGAGACCCAGTTCACGGGCAATATCTTTTATAGTCAGGGCATCAAAATTCATTTACACTTCGAATAAATAACTTCAGAATCGATTTAACTTGCCTGCAAAGAATTGTCAGATTTTAAAGTTAAATAAAAAATGTAGATGTACGGGGCAAACTGTGTAATTAATACAATACAACAACAGACCTATTAGTGACCGCCGCGAACTGAGCGCCATATGCTACGGGTTCGCGCATATACAATATTTTTTTTAAAGTAAGTACTAAATTTATTAAAGCGGTTTAAAGTCTTTATATTTGGTTTAATCAATTATAAAAACAAACCAGTCATTACGCTTATCAAAAGCTCACGGTTTATAAGAAATGTATTTCAGTAATATTTAGCTTATCATGTTATTAAATACTGATTGGAAATTTAAAGACTGAATAACTACTGTTGTTAGCTGAATTATTATGAAATGCTTCCTCCCCCTAATTACCCTGTTCACAGTAATTACAAGCTGGCAATGTGCAAATAGCCAGGATATCCATACCCAGGCTCGTAATAAGCTAACTTCTGACCTGTTATTTACACGGTTCACTAGTAATAATGGATTGCCAGATAACCGAATCCGGTCTATCTTCCAGGATAAAAAAGGATTTATGTGGATAGGCACAATGAATGGGATTAGTAAGTACGATGGCTATAGCTTTAAAAAGTACTACAATACAAAGGATGCCAATAGCATATCCGATAGTTGGGCGCACACCATTTGCGAAGATGATAACGGAAATATTTGGATAGGTACACGAAACGGGCTTAACATGTTTAATGTTAAGGAAGAAAAGTTTATTAGCTATAAAAACATCCCAAATAATCAAAATTCGTTACTGTGTAATCGCTTAACCACTTTAAAGATTGATAAAACCGGCAAACTATGGATAGGCACCGAGCAAGGTTTGGTTACTTTTAGTCCGGTAACACATAATTTTTATACATTCAATAACTATCCGTTCAATACCAATATTTGTAATATCATTCAATCTGCCGGCGATTTCATTTGGATAGCTACCAAGGAAGGCGTTGTACATTATAACATTGCGACCAATAAATATTCCTTTTATAAAATTAAGGTAAAGCCAGACCCTTATGGCGATTTTTTCTGGTCAATATTTGAGAATAACAAGGATCTTTATATTGGTACCGCCAGCGATGGACTAATCAGGATGAAATATAATGCCCAGGCTGACAACTACGGCGCATTTGAATACCTCAATACCTTTGCTACCGGAGATGAAAACCTAAATAATACTGCCATATTTGATATTTCTAAGTCAAACTCCGGCACTTTTTGGCTGGCAACTAATCGCGGGGTAGCCAAAATTGAAAAGTTAGGCGCCCCCGGAGCCTCCCTTATTTTTTATAGAAACAACCCCCTAAGCAACCAAAGCCTTAGCAATAACACGGTTTATAAGATTTTTATCGATAAAACGGATATACTTTGGTGCGGAACAGAACTCGGACTTAATAAGTTTGATCTGCATTTATTGCCTTTTCAGTATTTTACATTCAAAGATCCGCAATCTGAAGACCAGGTGCGTAGTATAGCTACAATTGATGGTGAAAATATTTGGTTAGGCACTTCAAAATATGGTTTTTATAAATACAATATCAAAAACAATGTTACACAAGCATATAATTTAAAATCCGGACAATCGCCCGATAACTCACATCGATCAGTATTAATCGATCAAAACAATATATGGATGGGCACCCTGGGAGGGGCAATTAAATTAAACCAGAATAATCCACTGGCGTCACAGAAAGAAATTGATGGAAACGCAGTGTTCGCGTTTTTAAAAGATTCAAAGGGTAATTTATGGATCGGCACCAATTACGGCTTGTATCAAATTAAAAATGATGGTACAAAAATAAGATACTCACATCATGATAATGATCCCGGCAGCTTAAGCTCTGAATTTGTACGATCGCTGTACGAAGATCATAATGGCAATATTTGGGTAGGGTTTGAGACCAGCGGATTAAGCTATTTGAATCCCCAAACCGGCGTTTTTACCAGGGTTAATAAAAACAAGTATGGAGAAGAGGTTTTTGGAAATATTATTTTTTCCATTTTAGAATATCCAAACAATGTGATCTGGGCCGGCTCCGAGTCGGGTTTAAATAAAATAAACTTTAAAGAGGAAAGCGGCAACAAATATAGCTTTATCATAAAGAATTATAATGAGTCCGATGGATTATCAGATAAATCTGTAAATGGAATTTTGGCAGATAATAAAGGTTTTTTATGGATAAGCACCATTAAAGGCCTTTTAGACTTTGATATTAAAAAAGAGCAGTTCCGTAACTACGTTCCCACCTTAAACTTCAGCTTTAGCTGTTCCTATAAATTCAATAATAACAAACTGTTGTTTGGCACATCCGATGGTTTTTTAATTTTCGACCCATCTAAAGTGTCAAGGAACGATTTTTTGCCAACAGTAGTCATATCAGATTTAAAATTGTTTAATAAAGAGGTTGAGATCAACAGTAAGTTTAACGACGATATCCCACTTAGGGAATCCTTAGCAGAAACAAAAGAAATATCATTAGGGTATCGCAATAATGTATTTACACTGGGTTTTGCCGGACTGCATTTTTCAAACCCCGAGAATAATTTATACGCCTATAAAATGGTTGGTTTTGATAAGGACTGGATATATACTAAAGCATCAAACCGAACGGCCACTTATACAAATTTAGATCCTGGGACTTATTATTTTAAAGTAAAGGCTTCTAATAGCTTCGGCAAGTGGAATGAAAAACCGGTTATACTAACTATCCATATATTTCCACCGCCATGGAAAACATGGTG
Organism: Mucilaginibacter sp.; assembly: GCA_035568395.1. Taxonomy (GTDB): domain Bacteria; phylum Bacteroidota; class Bacteroidia; order Sphingobacteriales; family Sphingobacteriaceae; genus Mucilaginibacter. The sequence goes on from DATMOF010000002.1 coordinate 1,285,340, forward strand.
GGCTTACACTATTTATCTGGCCTTATTTTCAACTGTTATTTACGCGGTAGCACGTTATATATTGATCCATTCCAAACAAAAACACGAACTGGAGATAGCGCATAAAATGCGATTAAAAGAAGAAGAACTGCACCAGGAACAGCTTAGCTTTTTTACCAATATTACCCACGAACTTCAAACACCGCTTACCCTGATTAACGGATCCATTGAGCGGGTATTTTATAAAAAGGAACCACAGTCTAAACAAGCTGAAAGACCTTATTATTTATCACTGATCCATCAGCAATCATCACGATTAACCTATCTGGTTAATCAATTGCTTGATTTTAGGAAAGCCGAAGCAGGTTATCTGCAAAATCATTTTGATTATTTAGATATTTCGGGTCTGCTATCAAACATTGCCGATCTCTTTATTCCCTTATGCGAGCAAAAGAACCTGGATTATGTGATCGATATTAAAGAGAACATCGTGGGCTATACCGATAAAGACAAACTGGAAAAAATTATTTTCAACCTTTTATCTAACGCCTTTAAACATTCCATTCATGATCAGAAAATTATATTTTCAGTTAATCAAAATAGCACAAATGACTTATTGGAAATCATTGTCACCAATTCGGGCTGCGAATTAACTTCCGATCAGCTCAACCAGATCTTTCAGAAGTTTTTTGTGGTGAATGCTTCTTCGAATGATAAGTATAGTAATGGCATAGGCCTGGCATTTACCAAACAATTGGTAACACTGCTAAAGGGCAAAATTAGCGTTAATACTCAAAACGACTGGATTGTATTTAAAACCCACCTGCCAATATTAGACAAAATAGCCGACGAAAACCAAGCCCATGAAGATAAACCGCAAACCCTAAAGCCCTCCTATTTGCTACGCTCTATAGCGGTCCCAAATGATAAGGTAACCCAATTGGCGGCCAGGGAAAATAATAAATACGCGTTAATTGCCGAACTTGAGCAGCATGATAAAAAAACGATATTGATCGTTGAGGACGAACCTGCCATCCGTTATTTGTTAAAGGATCTGCTTGGAGAAAATTACATTATATATGAAGCGGAAAATGGCCGGGATGCCCTGGATCTGCTTAAAACAACCCAGCCCGACCTCATTATTAGTGATATTATGATGCCGGATATTAATGGGCTGGAATTATGTAATAAAGTTAAAAACTCATCGGATACCTGCCATATTCCTTTCATTCTGCTTTCGGCCCGCAGTTCGGTAGATCATAAAACAGAAGGCTATGATGCCGGAGCTGATGCATACATTCCGAAGCCGTTTGATACCATGCATTTGTTGGTGCGCGTTCGCAAGTTGCTGGAATACCGGGAGCGGTTGCATAATATGTTTAAAAGGGATGATTTTACCTTCAGAATAGAGCAAGAAGAATTGGTGAGTGCTGATAAAAAGTTTTTAAACAGCCTGGTTAAGATAATTGAGGATAATTTAGAAGATACTGAACTGGATGCATCCACTTTGGAGCAAAAGCTAATTATGAGCAAGATGCAACTTTACAGGAAGTTAAAGGCATTATCAAACATGGCCCCTGCAGAATTTATCAAATACATCAGGCTTAAAAAAGCTACCCACCTGCTGCAATCTACAAACCTAACTGTTTCCGAAATATTTTACCGCACGGGTTTTAACAATCAATCATATTTTTTTAGGGAATTTAAAAAACGTTACGAATGTTCACCGAACGAGTTCAGGGGGCGAAATAGGATTCATGCATAATATTCAAACATATCCCCAATTCCCTCAAAACACGCTCAAGTGCTATAAGGTTAATAAGGCTTGGCACCCGTTTAAAGAAATTGAAGAATTTAATACCAGTAAGCTAAATATTTAATTCCCCTTTTTACTGACGCCTGGTCCGGATAGCTAAAGCAACCTTTAAAACCGGATTCAAGTTAGGAAGCCAATACTGCCTACAACTTTTACACCTGAAGTTGATAAGCACTCATTGTATATTTTTTTATTTATTCTAATTAAAACCTTTAGAAGTTTACAATTTTAACAATGAACGCACACCTGTCAATGTTATTTTTTTGCTAATGGTTTCGTCATTTGTTGCCAAACGGGCAGGCTGCTTACCGCCAATGTAAATCGTAAAATCGCCTGGGTTGATAACCCGCTCGCCATGCGGGTTAATAATTGAGAAGTCTCCCGGTTTTAATATAAACTGAACGACTTTCTTTTCCCCTTTTTTTAGCATTAGCTTTTTAAAACCCTTTAATGACCAAACTTCATCTGGATTGCTATTATTTTTTACATAAAGTTGCGCCACCTCCGCGCCACTGTATTTGCCAGTATTTTGTATTTCAGCTGTAACAACTACCGGCGTATTTACTTTATTGACGGCCTTGGTTTTAATATTGCTGTACTTAAAAGTAGTATAGCTTAAACCATAACCAAATTCATATAGCGGCTTGCCTTTAAAATAGCGATAAGTGCGCTCTTTCATGTCGTAATTATCAAACTTAGGCAGTTGATCTTCTGATTTATAAAAGGTAATTGGCAGCCTTCCGGCCGGAATGTAATCACCTGTTAAAATATCTGCAATAGCATTACCGCCTTCCTGGCCACTGTACCAGGCTTCTACAATGGCAGGTATGTTTTCGCTCTCCCAGTTTACGGCTAAGGCACTCCCATTAATTAACACCAATATAATTGGTTTGCCCAAGGCTTTTACAGCTTTCATCAATTGCAATTGGCTATCGGGCAGCTTTAATTTGGTACGGTCGCCTTTGTAAAAGCCATCCACAACTAAATCCATTTCTTCGCCCTCTATTTGGGGCGACAAACCCATACACATTATTACAGCATCTGCGTTTTTGCATTTTCCCAGCGCTTCGGCCTGCAAATCCTGGTTCGGCAACTCCCATTTTAACTTAATCAACGGGGCACTTTTGGTACTGGCAAATTTCACTTCGATCTTATAGGCTACACCAGCTTTTAATTCGATGGCTTTATATTTCAAATCAGGCTCGTGCTCACTTTTAAAACTGGTGAGCAGGCTGTCATTCACAAACAACTGACACTGGTCATAACCGGATACCCCTAAATTGTATTTTCCGCTAATGGGTGGCTTAATATACCCCGTCCATATGGCGCTAAAATCATCGCGATCAAAACTATTGCCAGGCAATTCATTAATCCAATAAAAATCAACTTTTTTATCGATTCGGGTTAGTGTAGGTTTACCCTCAAAGTTGCTGTTATTATAATAGCGGGCATTAATACCATGCTCATGAGAACCTGCAGAGGTATAAAAATACTTCTCCGGAATCACATCAAGCGAGGGCACTTCGTCGGCATAGCGACAGCCTTTGGCATAAAGAATGCTGGTATTGGGTAATTTGCGTTGCAGGCCCTCCAGAGGTGTAACCACATGAGTAGGGAAGCCGTGATAGTTGGCCAACATTACTTCTGCATTATCGGCATTAGGGCCAATAATGGCCAATGTTTTAACTTTTTTGGATAGTGGAAGCAAATTGTCCTGGTTTTTTAACAGTACAATACTTTTGTGGGCCGCCTGTAAGGCCAGTTTTTTATGCCCGGCAGACTCCACAACGCTATATGGTAGTTGTAAGTATGGTGCACTCTTAGGATCGTCAAAAAAACCTAATTTAAAGCGAGCTGTAAACAGCCGTTCAACCGCGACATCCAGTTCGGCAGGGGTGATTAGTTTTTTTTGTATAGCTATGGGCAGGGCGTCAAAAGAGCCACCACATTCCAGATCTACACCGGCTTTAATTGCCATAGCCGAAGCTTCTTCGGGTGTTGATACCGTTTCGTGCGTTCCTGGTCTATAAAAATCTCCTACGGCCCCGCAATCTGTAACAATAAAACCTTTAAATCCCCATTGCTTGCGCAACAGATCGCTTAATAAAAAGCTGTTACCGCAGCATGGCTGGCCTCTGAAGCTGTTATAAGCGCACATTACCGAATACACGTTGGCATCCTGTATGCACATTTTAAAAGCGGGCGTATAGGTTTGGTAAAAATCATTATCGCTTACCTCGGCATCAAAGCTATGCCGGGTGGATTCTGGCCCGCTATGCACTACAAAATGCTTAACGGTGGCTATTGCCTTATAATATTTAGGATTATTTCCCTGTATACCTCGAATAAATGATGATGCCATGGTGCCCGTTAAATAAGGGTCTTCACCATATGTTTCCATCCCGCGCCCCCACCTTGGGTCACGGAAGATATTGATGTTAGGTGTCCAGAAGTTCAAGCCCTGGTAGATACCGCGCTTATCATTCTTAGAGAAACTATCAAACTTCGCCCTCGCTTCGTCTGATATGGCCGATGATACCTGGTAGATCAGGTCTTTATCCCATGTTGCCGCCAAACCAATGGTTTGCGGGAAAACTGTTGCCTTACCGGCCCTGGCTACGCCGTGCAGGCATTCATTCCACCAATTATATGCCGGTACCTTTATCCCGGCGCTATCAATTGGAGTACCAGTATAGCGTAATAATTTAATTTTTTGAGATAATGTTAAACGTGACACCAAGTCTTTTACTCTTACCTCGATGCTTAGCTTTGGATTTAAGTACTTTAATTTAGTTTGTTGCCCATATGTGAAGATGGAACAATGTGTTAGTAGACATAGCCAAACTCCGATGTGTTTTAATTTCAAAAACATGTTAATTATTTATAATATTTAATTGTCGATGTCAATATGTATAATTATCTCAGGGGAGGCCGATGAATTTCAAAAGCTTCAATAGGTACCGGCCCGTCGCCTACAGGCACAAGTTCAAGTGTATGAAGCGTATTATTATTCAAACCCTGTACTAAAGTGGTTTTATATACCTTACTTCTATCGCTGCCAACTTCGGGATGATATGTTTGTTCATACAATGGAATTACAGACCAATGCGATTCAAAACCTACGGGTATAACAACTTTAAACGTTTTTCTGACGGGTATAAACATGAAATCTATCGAATCAATTACCACCCGGCCCGAATTAGAAACAAAATTCTTTTTATTGCTGCCCGAGCCATCAAACCCGGTTTTTGATCCTTTTACGCTAAAGGTATATTCAGTCGAGTCAGCGCTGACTTTGTCTACCCGTAATGTCCAGTCTTCTAATATGAGCGGTTTCACAAAGCTTACTCTCCTAACCAAAGGAAACCATGTACCCGGACCCGGGCTTGGCCTGGTTATAGCTAAAAGAGAGTGGTTTTCCTCGATGTTTCTAGCATCCAATAATATTCGCACACTGCCTGTTTTCAACATTTTTGGTATCTGGCCGGCTATTACATCCACACGGCTACCATAAAAAGTAAGTTTAAGTTTGCTATCTGGCGATTGGCCTATGGCCATGCCATTTTTATGATCCCAGGGCTTCCCGGCAAACGTAATTGGCCCGGCTGGCGAATCTTCAAAAACTGTGGCTACGTTTAAGGTTTGGACAGTATTGTATGACCCCGAAGGAAACAATGGATTGTATTTTATATGCCTGCAAACCAATTGTGTTAAAAGCCAGTTGCCATTGGCGTTAGGATGTGTGCCATCGCGCAGCAGATCTGTTAGTACCATTTTATTATCGGCTAAATACTTGGGCCATTCGTACGAAATATCTGCTAATTCGCAATCGTATTTATTGGCAATGTAACGCAGGTACCGGGCAGTAGACTCAATGGGCGCTTTTTGGGTACCGGTTAAATGATGGTTCATTAAGAGGATATCAGCTGTAGTATACTTCCGTATATTGCGAAACAGTTGTTCCAATTCCCCGCCTTTTTCGCCACCGTAAACATGGAATATGATGAGGTCTGCGCGTGAATTATACAAATCGTGCGTGGCAGTACGGATAATAGCTTCGCCCCCAAAACCGCCAATGCACTTGTTTTCCAGTGTAATATCAGCATAGGGGAATTTATTTTTTAAATAATCCGCCACATCATCTGTAAAGGCCTTGCTCCCGGTAATGGATTGCCCATAGATAATAATTCTTACCGGAAATCTGCGCTCGCGCGTACTCATTTCCAGCAACATGGCCGAACGTGTTAAGTGTGCACCCAACAAGGCCTCGTTTTCCGCCGGGGCGGGAGGCGGAATAGGCGATAATGCAGGATGCAAAGCATTGTATTTTTTTAAGGCATCCATCTCAAAATGCTCTTGCGATGATGGATTCACCTGGCAATAAACATTATTTGCGCCGTAACAAAGCATTGCTATCAAAAATGCGGAACAAAAAAACTTCTTCATTTTAATTTTAATTTAGGGGTAAGTATTACTGGTTTGGCTAATGTAGAGTCGACATAAGTAAAGGCGGCCCCTTTTTTTATTTGTTGATTAACGACATCATCTAAAAAATAAAGGACCTTTTCATTTTCACCATTAACAATAATGGTATGATGCACGCCAGAACTTATTTTGTAGGCGTGATCTGTATTAATGGCCTTGTTGTTTTCAAAAACAGTGCCTAAAATCCCTGCGGTGGTATACTCACGTGTAGAACCTCTGTAATTTTCATCATAAACATAATTAAAGTATCCCTCGCCATTAGCCACAGTTCCTTTTTTTAAATTCGGCAAATACGCCTGCACGGTATTCCGGCGTACTTCAACACCTAAAGTACCCGTACCAAACAGCTTGTCACTTTTTACCTGCGCTAAAAACACCGCGATATATGCCGGACGCTTGCCCTCGGTATTAATTACCTGGTTATCAAAAACCTGCGCACCCCAGGTTAGGTTAAACCGATTGTTCAACAAGCGCTGATCTGACCTTAAATATATCCCCTCGGAGTTTATTAGCTTATTGCCCACAATAACCAAATCATGACAGCCCGAGTATGCGTAAATTCCCTTGGCATTATCTTTTAACAAATTATCAATCACCATCATTTGATTAGCCGACCACTGCATTATGACGTATTTGCTACCAGGCATTGGTACAACATCCCAGGGCTTGTCAACCGTAAGTGATGTATCATTATTGTGGATAATGTAACGCCATTGCCCGGTACCTGTGCCACTTACTATAGCAATACTGTAATTTGTAGGATGGTATGCCAATTCCCAGTCGGTACTTGCACGGTCGGTAAAATCCTGGTATTCCTGCTTCCTGTCCATAATCGTAGTAAGGGTGGCCAACGTTACTGTACCTACGGTTTGTTGATTAGGGTTGCTGCCCTGGGTTAAAATAGTTTCGCCCTGGTTGCGGTTCGGTATACTATTGCCGCTTACTGTAAATGTATTGCTCATTACTACAAGTTTCAACACATAATCAAGGCTAAGTCCGCCAGTTTCACCTTTTGCCTGTACGTTGCCGTTGCGAATAAAATCATTATGTTCAAGTAATGCATGATGGCAGCCATTAGCGCCAAATCGGCCGGCATTATAGTATTGTTTGTTATTACGCACTATCATATTCCACGAGTTTTTAAAATCCCATGGCCAGCTGCGCATAGGTGCATTTATACCCCGAACGTCAACAGTAGTACTTTTAAATATGCAGCCAGATACCAGTAAATGGTCAATATTAGCCATGGCCAGTCCCCAGCCGGTATTTAAATCAAAACTGCAGTTTTGCAATATTATCTTCGATCCGCCTTCGGGCATATCCTTGATATTGTGAACAAAGGCGCCACTTTCATTAACATTTTGAAGGCTAAGATTAAATAAGCCGCTTGTTGTAATGTTACCCGGCCAAACCATGCCTACCCCTTCGCTCCGGCTATCAGGCCAGCCAAGTGTCCATCCATATGATGCCTTAGCGCGTTCTGTTGAAAAAGGCTCACCATAGCCGTATTTAATGGTTGTTTTATCCATACCATCGCCTTTAAGCACTACATGCGACTTCATTGTTATGCCACTGCCGCTGGCGAATGCAAGTTTATAGTTACCTGCTGGCAAATATACCACCCCACCCCCATCGCGGCTGGCCAGATCAATCGCTTGTTGAATTGCGGCGCGGTCGTTATTTACGCCATCGCCTTTTGCTTTTTGCGTAAGACGGTTATCGGTTTTAACATTAAAAACATTGTTTGTGAAACTAAAATCAGCGCCCCAGGGCACTCCTGTAATTAAGGCATCTGTGCCCTGTTTTCTTATTTTGATGATTTCTTCAAACATCGCATCGCCATAAGCCCCTCCTGCTCCATTGCTTACATATACTTTATAAGTTATGCCGGGTGTTAAGCTATCCGGCGCTTTTAACATAAGCTGATAAGCATCGGCTTTAACTATTTTAGCTTTAAGCGAATGTCCGCCTGCGGGATCAACAAATTTTACCTCGCTTTCAAATCCCGCCATACCTAAATTGCGGCCAAATAAGCGAAAGGTGGTACCAGGCATAATCTCATCAAACTCCGACAACATTACCCGGGCACGGTTGATAAATACTGGTTCGCTTAGCTGTTTATTGTTTTCGACCCGAATAGCATATAAACCGGCTGCAATACCGGGTGGAATTCGCGTTCCGATATAAACATCGCTTTTGGTTAGCGGAGCAAGTTCAACTTGTGCCACTTGTTTTTTGCCGGCGCTGTTTAATACGGTTAGCCAAACTTTAGGTTCGGTACCAAAGGCGCTGCCCTGCAATGCTAATATTTCGCCCGGATTTACCGTTTCACTATAATTTAAAATAAAAGGTTTAGCCTGGTTTAAATTATCCTGTGCACAACATGCCAGTGCCTGTAAAAAGAAAATGATTCCAATAATTGATCGTCGCATTTTTTATTGTAGTACGGGGTAAATATTTATAGGATAGTTTGGTTTATTCTGTCGGTTTAAATCTGCTCTGAATTATTAAGATATCCCAGCTTACAACTTCAATCAAAAAGCAGGCCTTCTAATTAAAGCATAGCAAAAGTATACCTTTCCGTTAGGCAATCAATGTACTATAGTTACAATACATTACACATATATAACTTACGTGGGTTTTTAAGCATAAAACGCAGCTTTTGCTTAAAAACTGCCGTTTACAGCGTTGAAATCATTGTACAATGAAATGCAACCATTGTACAATTATAATAATTAGTGAATATATACTTTTGACCTGTAAACCAATTTATAACCTTATGAGCACCAACCATTATGAACGGAAGATCCTTCCTGTCTATTCTGTTGTTAACGTTTTAAACCTGAGAATTAAAACGAAGAAGCAATTCTTATATATCATTAAAATAACCCCTCTCATTTGATCCAAATTTTACTTTTCTCCCTAATCAAATTTAAATTTTGTATGAAAAAAAAATTTTACTTTTCAACTTTGCTTGCAATCGGTATCTTTTGCTATCAACAGGGGGTTTTTGCGAAACCATTTCTACCACTCAATACCAAAACCAACTTATTTAATAAAACTAAAGACGCTTCTTTAAGCCGTAAAGTAGCCCCTATAGTTATTAAAGGTATCGTAATTGGCGATGATGGTTTGCCAATGCTCGGCGTTACCGTTACCCTTAAAGGTACAAAGGTGCGTGCCATTACTGACAGAAACGGTAGTTACACTATTAGGGTCCCTGATAATACGGCAATATTAGTTTTTACTTCTACTGGTTATAAAGCCCAGGAAATTACAGTAGCATCTCAAAATACTATTGACGTAAAAATGACCTCCTCAGCATCAGCATTAGATGAAGTTGTTGTAATTGGCTACGGTACACAGCGTGCCCGTAATTTAACCAGTTCTATTTCCACAGAAAAAGGGATTGATATTGAAAAATATCACAGCGCAACATTTCAAACATCATTAGAGGGCCGCATGGCAGGTGTTGAAATGAACGAATCCAGCGGTGTTCCCGGGGCGGCTGTAAATATCCGGATACGTGGTTTAAATACCATTAATGGAAGCGCGGGCCCGTTATACATTGTGGATGGTATACCAATTATATCAGGTGCAGGTGGTGACGGCGATCAACCAATGACAAATAATGATGTAGCCGGTGTTGAATCAAATCCCTTAACAGATATTAACCCTAATGATATCGCCACCGTTGAAGTATTAAAGGACGCTGCAGCTACGGCTATTTATGGCGCCCGAGGCGGTGGTGGTGTAATATTAATTACGACCAAAAGGGCCCAAAAAGGCAAATCGTTGTTTAGCCTTCGTTCAACAATAGGTTTTTCACAAATATCGCATGTACACCCACTTTTAAACGGGCCGCAGCTTTTATCCGTATTGGACGAAGCGTATGCCAATTCGTTTCACAGTGTAGTCGCCAATGCCGGCCTTCCTGTCCCTGCAACCCCTCTTTCTACAGGCCTCATCGGATTTGACAGGGGTATGGCTGATACAACTAATATTAACCATTTGAATGACATATTGCGAAACGGCATTTACCATGATGTGAACCTAACCGCATCAAATGGTGTAGGTAATACCAGGTTTTTTCTAAGTGGGCTGTATCGAACTACTGCGGCAACCTTTAAGGGAAATGACCTGAACCAGGTTAGCGCGAGGTTAAATGTCGACCATGATTTTAATTCGAATGTTAGGTTTGGCGGAAGCTTTGCGCCATCATTTAGTAACAATTGGGCATTAGGCTCTGGTGCCGCCTTCAATGTTGGCGGGTACGGCGCTGCGGTTACCGCTAATTTGCCCATATATCCTAACTACAATGCAGATGGCTCATACTTTAATCCATGGAACAATGACCTGGCGTTTTTAAACAGAAACCTTTACTATAATAATCAGAAAAGGTTAAATGTTATCGGAAGCGCCTATTTGGATGTTACTTTATTAACCGGCCTTAATTTCAGGACAACGCTGCAGCGGCAGGATTTTAATCAAGTTGCGAATGGTTATACCGATGGATCGCTTAGATTAAATAATTTGGGCGCATCTGCAAGCCCGTTTGCTAACGACCCGATAACACGAATAACACAACAAAACTCTTTTGGATACACCAATTCAATGGACTCATATTTTAGTTACAACAAGGTTTTTAATTCTGTACACCAGGTTAGCGCCACACTGGGCATGCGTTATTCAAAGGCTGATTTTGCATACGAAGCCATATATGGTGATAACTTTGCCAACAATAACCAGCAGTATCCATCACAGGCTGCTTATACCGAAAATGGCTTCCAAACAGGCGCGCAGGGCGATCCGTCAGCCAATTTGGGTTATTTTTTTCGTACCAACTACAGTTATAAGCAGAGATACCTGCTCGGCGTGGTTATTAACCGGGATGGAAGCTCACGTTTTGGTACAGCCCAACGTTACGGTACTTTCCCTGCCGTATCAGGAGGTTGGATTGCATCCGACGAAAGCTTTTTGAAAAATAACAAGGTTTTAAGCTTTTTAAAGTTTAGGGTTAGCGCCGGCTTAACAGGCAGCGCGCAGGGTATAAGTAACACCGCAGCTAAATCAACCTGGGGAAACACCGCTTCAGCCTATAAAAATGACCCGGGCAATACGCCAAATCAACCTGCTGATGCCAACTTACGTTGGGAAAAAGAGGTAAAATACGATGCCGGTGTAGATATGGGGTTTTTTAATGACCGCGTTAACCTTACCCTTGATTGGTATCACTACACCACAACGGGACTGTTGCTTTCTATCCCTGCACCGGTCACTTTCGGGTATGGGGCGCCGTCCAGCAGTTTAACCTATCTCGAAAACCGGGGGGCATTACTTAACAGGGGGCTTGATCTTACCATCAGTTCTGTTAACATAACCGGTAAATTTCAATGGCTTACAACCTTTAATATTTCGCATAATACCACATATATTATCAGTCTGGATGGCCTAACGCCCGACCAGGTATCAGCAGCTAGCCCTAATGCCCAGGTTTTTGCAGGGCACAATGGGCCGGTATATAACGTTATTCAATGGGCCGGGGTTGATCCTGCTACGGGTGGCGAATTGATCATTGATAAAAATGGCAACAAAGTGCTGGCATCTACGCAAACCACGCAGCAATTATCGGATGATCGCAAGCCGCAATATGATAAATCACCGGCACCAAAATATTATGGAGGGTTTGGTAATACCTTTTCTTATCTGGGTTTTAGCCTGAACGTTTTCTTTGCATACCGTTATGGCAATTATTTATTAGACGCCGGCGAACGACAAAAGGAATATGTTGGCGACTATAGCTTCGCAAACTCCGGAAATACCATTGTAATAGGGAACCTCTCTCCAGTCATATTGAACCGCTGGACCACCCCGGGACAAATTACCAATATTCCGAAACTTTATTATAATGACCCTAAAAATGATGTATTAAGGCAGCTCAACACATCCAGGTTTTTATCTGATGCATCATTCATCCGGTTAAAAATGCTGGATCTTTCTTATACCATTCCGCAACGTTTTATCAGGCATTTTGGCTTACGTTCGGCAGTTATCAATGTTACCGGACAAAATCTATTGTTGTTTACCAAGTTTAAAGGCGACGACCCGGAGGCCCAAACCATTGTTACTAATTACACAAACCGAAATATAGGATATGGTATAGTCAGTAATGCTTTACCATTGCCCATAACATTAACAGCCGGCGTAAACGTAGGTTTTTAACATAACCGTACCGATGCGGGATTTAATTATTTGATCAATTATAATAAGAATATGAGAAAAATAGCAATAATGGCACTTTTACTTTCCCTCATAACTTTTGAGGGGTGCGAAAAAAAATTGAATATCGTTCCAACCTTTTTTTCACCGGAAGAACTTGCATTAAGTTCAACCAGTGGTATGGATGCAGGCCTTAGTACGGCTTATGGCTATATTTATGGTGAATTGGGCCTTACGTTTACGCTATGGTCAGAACTGATGGCCGACCATCTTTATTTCCAGGGCACATCAACCAATTATGCCAATTTTTATAATCGCGACCTTAACTCGGTAATAGCAGAACAAGTATCTCCCATCGATCCCAGGATTGTTAACGATATTGTGTTACGGCAGATGTATGACGGTGTAAATTCAGCATCTCTGATCCTGCGTGCCGTTGATCGGGGGTATGCTAATAAAGATGTTTCGTTTGCCGCCAACAAAACCCGCATACAGGGCGAGTGTCATTTTATAAGAGCAGTTGGCTATTTTGAAATGGCAAGGTTTTGGGCCAGGGCATGGAATGCAACAGCCGATAACTCCCATCCCGGAATTGTTATCAATACAGTACCGGTGGACGATCGTGTAAGCCAGATTAAACCACGTGCCTCGTTAGCCGAAGTTTACGCCTTTATAATAGATGATTTAACCCAGGCAATCAACTTGTTGCCAGATGCGTATGACCCGACAATTCACCCCGCTTCCTATAACGGACGAGCTTATAAAGACGCGGCAATTGCATACCTTGTAAAGGTTTATTTTCAACAACAAAACTATGCCAAGGCAAAGCCATTAATTGACCAGTTAATTGGCTCAAGTGCAGGCACACTCGCCAAACACCCCTTAAACTCCAGCGTAACAGCGCCCTTTACAACAAGGGGCCCATCTAACCAGGATCCTGAAAATATTGTTCAGAATACTTGTTCGCTTAATGTAAACGGCCTGTCGCCTTTCTGGTATAGCGCAAGTGCTGCTATATATAACTCGACGTTGGCTGCCAGTTCATTGCAAGGTTATGCAAGCAATGCATTTATACAAAATTCAAAATTTCGCGGAACTGATCAAAGAAGAATTAACTGGTTTAAAACCTATCCCACCGGTCAGCTTTTACCGCAAAAATATAGCCTGGCATTGCAAATAAATATACCGCTTGTACGCTCGGCTGAAATGGTATTGGACCGGGCCGAGATCTACGCCCTGGCAAACGACTTGCCCAACGCAATACTGGATTGTAACGTAACACGCGCCCGGGCGCAAATTCCGCTGTTGCCGCCTACAATCACCCAGAGCAGCCTTATTGACTCTATTAAAACAGAGCGCATACGCGAGTTGTGTTTTGAAGGCGATAGATTGTGGAATTTAAAAAGGCAACGATTGCCTATACCTCCGGGTGACCGCCCCGGTTCAGCCGTGCTGCCATGGGACGGTGTTGACCTGGTGCTCAAGTATGCGGCCCTGGAGATGTCGTTAAACCCATCCCTGGTTAACAATTATTAGTTTTTCAACAAAAAATATTTAACCTGATTTAATTTATTGATTATGAGATATTGTTTAATACTGATACTAATTTGCAGCGGCTTGGGTTGCTTAACGGGCTGCAAAAAGTACCCGCAGCATATTACCCCGTCAGTATCGGGCGTTATATTTAGCCCAATCACTCCCTACCAGGAAATGTTGCCAGGCAACGTGGTTGCCTTTAAATTTAAAACGGTAACTGCCAGCCCTGTTACTAATTTTGGGATCCGTTTTTTGTTACCGGGAACAACAGCCTACGTGGCTTTGCCTGAATATCCTGATTTAACATCACCGCCGGCGGCGCTCATTTCACAGTTGCAAACATTTGAGTATGCGCTCCCGGGATCGGCCACGGCTGTTAACGATACCATATTATTCAAATTTACAGCTACAACAGCCAGTTCGTCTTATACACGTATTTATACGGTTAGAATGTTAAGCCTTGGCTTACAAAGGGCAAGGCTGTGGAGTGTGGCGGCATCAACTAATTTCAGGTTCAGCACCATTGACCTGTTAAGGACCGTAGCTGTACCTTTAACGTTATCAACCCCATTGGCACAGGATTTAATTCCGGTCACCAATCCGGTGCTGAATACAATAACCGGCGCTAGTGTGAATGCGATAACCGGGTTTACCAGCGGTAACGGAACGACGTACAAATTGACAACTGCCGCTAATTATAACCTTGCCGCAACCCAATATGCTGCTGTTTATGCAGCTATACCTGTGGCTAATGAATTAACTGCAGTAAACTCAATAACAGGCACCACGCTTTTAGCAGCAGCTCAATATTATATCGCCAAAGTGAACAGAAATAATGTTTTTAGCTACGTTGGAATATTGATAAAAAAGGGCCCTACGGTTACTGCGGCTAACCTGGGTGCAACAATTGCGGTTGACCCCACGCAAGAGTACATAGAAATGGAAATAAAAAATAAATAATTGCAGAAGACGTCAATCACAATAATGGCAGGCGTGGGAAGCAGATTTAACAATATTCAAAAAATATCACTCATGATAAAAAAATTATTACTCAGCCTTTTTATACCGCTGTTTATTGGTAATACGGGGTGGGCACAAGAGCAATCCAGTATACATGTAAAACAGATCCCGGCAAATGCTGCAAAAAAAGATAGCCTGGCTATCTTAAAATCAGAAATTATAACTGGGTATTACGCGCTGCCAAAAAGATACATCTCGGCGTCTGTAGGAACGCTATTTGCACCATCTATCAAAGAACAGCAGCTTCAAAGTTTTAAGGATGCCATGCAAGGGCAGATTGCCGGGGTACAGGTTACCCGGGCCAATGGTATGCCAGCCGGCGAAACCACGGTAAGGGTTAGGGGGACATCTTCTATATTTGCCGAAACAGAGCCATTATACCTTGTTAACGGCGTACCAATTTATGCGGGCCCCAGAGAACTTCCTAATATTGGCCCGGGCGCAGGCTGGGGTTCGGTATTTAGTCCGTTAAGTGATTTTAACCCCAATGACATTGAATCTATAACCGTTTTAAAAGATGTTGCAGCCACTGCAATTTATGGCGCGAGGGGTGCAAACGGCGTAATTTTAATCAATACCAAAAAAGGCATAAAAGGCCAGTCGTCTATTGATATTGATTACAGCCAGGGTGTAACCAGCGCTACTAATCAGGTTAATACGCTCAACGGCATCCAATATTTATCTGCGCTTGACCAATCGTGGGTTAACAGCGGCCAAACCGGACAAGGACCTTTCCCGGTAGGATCAGGCTTAACCCGGGGGGTGGCCAATTTAACCAATACCGACCAAATGGGCAAAATACTGAGGACTGGAAACGTTCAACAAATGTCTTTCGCGTCAAGCTATGGCAGTGATGTTACTTCCTTCTATTTTTCGGGCTCCTATCATAACGAGGCCGGCATACTTTCGGGGAATAATATTACCCGCTATACAGGTAATATGAACGTTACTAACCAGCTTTCAAAACAACTAATGTTTGGGGCAAATGTGCGGATGAATTTCAGCGATTATTTTAATATGCCGGTCGGCTATGCGCCGGGTGGCGGCTTTAACGCCGCCCAAACCAACTTGCCTGTATATCCTTTTTATCAACCAAGCGGTTTATATTTCTATGAAGCCGATCCAACCAAATATAATGTCCCCGGCAATAACGTAGCTGCTTTTCAGGATAAAAATGAGTTTGATAATTCTGAGCATACAAAACGGTTGTTTCTTTCCTCATTTTTAAATTACCAGTTTTTCCCGGGACTTGATTTTAAGACAGAGGGGGCCTGGGACCAGTACTTTCAAACGCGCACGGATTATTTATCAAAACGAACCCGTAATGGATCGATCGGATCGGGCAATGGCGTTGAA
Organism: Mucilaginibacter sp.; assembly: GCA_035568395.1. GTDB lineage: Bacteria > Bacteroidota > Bacteroidia > Sphingobacteriales > Sphingobacteriaceae > Mucilaginibacter. The sequence continues at coordinate 1,301,751 of DATMOF010000002.1, forward strand.
GGTTTCCCAACAGCCTATGCCGGTTACGAAAAATATACAGAGAATGATTATAATTTACGCAGCACTTTAACCTACCAAAAATCAAAGGGGAATTACAATTTTACGGCGCTCGGCGGGTTTGAATTTAATCATAATTCCAATCCATACTTTTTTGCCGAAGGAGAAGGTTTCGCTAACGATTTTGCCAGACAGCCGGCTTCGGCAGCTTACCGGAACGTTATTACCGACCAGGCTACAACAACCAATATTTCGTCGTTTGTAAGCTACTTTGCCAATGCAAATTTAGTTTGGAAAGGCCGATACATGGCTAGTGCTACTGTTCGGGATGATGGATCATCGCGTTTTGGCGCTTATAATAAATATTTCACCTACCCTGCCGGATCATTGGGCTGGATAATTTCTAACGAAAGATTTTTTAACAAAGAAAAATCAGGTATTGAATTCTTAAAGTTAAGGGTAAGTTACGGGACGTCAGGCAATTTAGGCATCGGGAATTATTCATCGCTTGAGATGTGGAACCTCACCGCCAATTCGCGCTATTTGCTTGAGCCCGGCCTACAGATGCAAAGTCTTGGCAGTCCGGCTTTAAAGCCTGAAAGAGTTGATCAATTAGATATCGGCCTTGACTTTACCATATTGAAAGGCCGCCTGAGCGGTACTGCCGATTTTTATAACAAGGTTACCAATGATATGCTATTGCAATACAAAGTGCCCTTATCGGCAGGCGTTGTAAATCCCGGACTTTTGCTAAATGCTGGTTCAATGCGCAACCGTGGCGTTGAACTTAGCCTTTCATCAAAAAATTTAACCGGTCGTTTTACGTGGAACAGCAGTTTATCCCTGGCACATAATGCCAACGAGGTATTAAACCTTGGCGGCCTGCAACCCACGCAAATAGGCGCCAACAAAAATATTGCAACTTTTGTGGGGCACCCGCTAAGTACCTTTTACCTGGCAAGCTATGCCGGCGTTGACCCAAATACCGGGCAAGAGTTGATATACGATATCAATCATAACAAGGTTGCAGCCACCAGCGCTGCCCAGATCGACGCTGCGCGGGTAGCGCAGTTTGATAAGCCTTCGGCGCCTAAAATATTTGGGGGCTTAACAAACACATTTAAGTACAAAGGATTTGATTTGAGTGTTTTATTATCATTTTCGTACGGTAATTATGTGCTCGATGAGGGCGAACGCAGGCTAAGTTACTTAAGCGGGGACAATAATTTAAGGCAGACAGCCGTAAATGCCTGGACACCGCAGCTACCTAATACTATTTATCCGCGACTGCTGTATAACGACCCAATATCGAACAGCAATACCACAAGGTTTTTACATGATGCATCTTACTTAAGGGGCAAATATTTAACACTTGGCTACGACTTTAAAAGGCTTATAAAGAATTATAAATTTTTACGGGACGCCAGGGTTTATATTACCGCCGAGAACTTCTTTACTGTAACCAAATTCACGGGATGGGATCCTGAGGTTGCAGGAAACTACTATAGCAATGCAGACAGAAGCCTTAACCAGGGCATAACTTATTTAGATGTACCGCAAATACGCACGTTTGCAGCGGGGTTTAATTTAAAATTCTAATTAACAGTAACAAAATGAAAAAGAAACTCTTATTGATAGCATTCTCCTTAGTTTCAATAACCGGGTGTAAAAAATATATCACCAGTCCGGATACTACGGCAATAACTACCAGCTCGTTATACAGCACATCAAACGATTTGGATAATGTATTATTCGGCGCTTTTGGGGCCATAGCCAGCGGCTCTGCCCTGGCTGGTAACTGGAAGGTGTTTCCTGAAATTTTAGCAGACGAGGTGGTTGTGAATGCTATCGAGGTATTGCCTGCCGATCCTTACCCTGACTTGTATAACCGGAGTATGACCATAGCACAATACCCCAATAGCTACGGTATAGCTTATGTGGCAATACAGAATGCCAATTCAGTACTGTATGCTATAAATAACGGACTGATAACTAATGCTAAGGATCCTTCATTTAATCAGATAACACATGATAGAATTAAAGGAGAAGCCCTGTTTATACGCGGCTTATGCTATTTCGAACTGGTTAGGCTATATGGTCAGCAATACGGCTACAATTCAACAAACGCCAACAGTGGTATAATTTTAAGCACAACACCCACTATGAATGTAACCAGCACGACAGGTTTTACAACACAAGCCCGCGCAACAGTAGCTGATGTTTATAAGCAGATCATCAGCGACCTTAGCCAGGCCGAAGTATTGATGCCTGCGGTGCCTATACGCCGGGGGCGCGGCACTTCCTATGCTGCTGCGGCTTATCTCGCTAAAGTATATTTCCAGCAAAACGATTATGCGGACGCCTTAACTGAAATTAATAAAGTATTGGGCAGTACACCGGGAGTTATCACCACGCCATTTATCCTGGTGCGCAGCCCTGCCACCGGACCGCTTACTGCCGCTAATGCGTCTGCAAATGTTTTGGCGGCATTTAACTCGGCGGGCGTAGGTCCGGCAGTTAGCGAAAATATATTTGACTTAGTAAGTGTTACCGGCGATTTGGTCAATGGTGTAATTAGCCGCAAGTACATCGAAACAGCTGCTATACAACCGCATTTAGCGGTAAGCAGTACCTTATTGGCCAATGCGGCATTTGCGGCTAACGATGCCCGCAAGGTAAACCTGATGTTTACTGTGGGTACAAAAACATATTCGCGTAAGTTTGATAAGTCGGCTATGAATGTGCCGGTAATACGCTCGGCAGAGTTGCTTTTGGACCGGGCAGAAATTAACGCCCTTAAAGCCGGCACCAGCGCTCAGGCGCTGCAAGACGCGACAAGTGACCTGAATTTGGTACGTGACAGGGCTATCCCGGGTTATAATATCAACACTGTTATCCCTGTAGCTAATATTTTATCTGAGGTGCGCAGGGAACGTTTACGCGAATTATGCTTTGAGGGCGACCGCCTGCATGATTTGCGCCGTACACAAGCCATAGTAGGTCCTGGCGATCGTATCGGTGTTGCCCCCTTGCAATGGAACAGCAACGGGCTATTGTTTCAATTTCCGGATGCGGAAATAAAAGCAGATCCTGCCATTGTTCAAAATCCTGTTCAATAATAAAATTGACTAATAAACTATCATTAACATATAACGTTAGCGGCCCTGACAACATATAATAAACCATCAATGAATAAAGTACTTATATTAGCTCTTGCCGTCCTCAATTTCAATTTAACATTCGGGCAAAACCAAACTTCGGTTAGCCTGGCCCATCCGGATGATCCGTTTTTGCCTTATTTAACGGGTAAACCGCCGGTTATAGAAGAAGACCTGGGTATCGAAACCAGGGCTGATGGGATTAAAATCCATCGTTTTGTATTCAGGTCGCGGGTTATTGAAACCCCGGGCGGGCCGGAGCCATCATTGGTGTTTGCAGCTATTGCCCATCCTGCAACTACAGGCGAGCATCCGGCAATTTTGCGACTGCATGGCGGCGGCGGCTCTGCCGATATACCATCAGCAGTAAGTTCAGCAAAGTTAGGATATGTTTGCCTGGTGCTTGATATCCCGGGTGTTGCAGGGGGAGCAGTAAAAAGCCCTAAATCAGTTGGCCCATGGGATAAAGAGCCCAAAATAACGGCCAAACCCGATGCCACCCACAGCGGTTTGTTTGATGCGGTGTTAGCTTCTATACAAGCTGTTTACTTGTTAAAGGCAGAGGCAGATGTGGATGCATCTAAAATAGGTGTCGCGGGCGCCTCATGGGGGGGCTATACATCAACCATGGTGGCTTGCATATTAAATAAGGACCTGGCTGCCGGTTGGTCTGTCTTTGGATCGGGAGGTTTTATGGAAGGTGCAAATGAGAAATCCAATATTGACAAATTACCCGAAGGCGAACGGGCACTATTTTTAAAATACCTTGATCCTGGCAGCCGGGCAGGCAATATAACCAAGCCGTTTTTTATTGCAACAGCCTCAAACGACAGGCACTGGTCGTGGATGGCGGTTCAGGCCACACTGGCATCTATGAAGGGCCCGGTTAACCAGTTGTATTCGCCTAATACCAACCATATCATCACGTACGCTGGAGGGAGCGAAATGATCCCTTTCTTTAACCAATATTTGAAGGGCGGCCCGCCGATGCCCAAAATTAGCATAATCAAATCCCGAAAATTAGATAACGGCGACCTTGAGGTGCAGTATAGCGTGGCGCATGCCGTAAAACCTGTAAATCCCCGGCTATATTATACCAACCCGGATGATCAGCCAATTTGGACGGAGCGGATTTGGAAAGCGGTTGAAGCCACACCAAATTCAAAAGGGTACACAGCAATCATTCCGGCATCAGCAGCAAAAGAAACTACCGATATGTTTGCCATTATAACAGACATTCACCCCGAGTTGGGACAGGATAGTACTTCTGTTTCCAGTTTAATACAAAGAATAAAATAACTGTACTGTAATTAAGTAAGAATATATATGAACTCTAAATTCTATCGAATAAAAAACGTGCTTAAAGCCTGTATATTTTTTTTCGTTGCGCTTATTCCGCTTACCGGGATTTGTAATAACGCGCCAATGGCGCATAGGGACATTCAGAAAGAAGCGCCTATAATATTTAACTGCAACGAAACAGTTGTAGCTGGTGAAGCATTCGGCCTGCAAGGGCATCATTTTGGAGAAAACCCTGAACTATGGATGGCCTTAGTTAACGGTACCGAAACGACATTAAAACCCGAAAGGAAGCTTGATATTTTGAGCAAATCCGACATAAATATTTCGGCATTGATACCAGCCGATACCAATATCAGGGCGGGCAACTTAATAGCAGTTTGGGTTAAAAATGGTTCAACTTTAAGTAAGCCTGTTTTTTTAAATAAGGCCAGGGCCATAAGCCTGGAGTTTGACGAAATAATGCCAGGTCAGCCTTTCCGCATATTTGGCCGTAATTTGAAGGTGGACGGTGCTGAACCGGTAATCCGGTTTGAGGCGCCAAACCAAAAGCCATTATTGGCCACCTATGTTACCGGCGAACCCTATATTATCCATGTAATTGCACCTAAAGATATTAAACCAGGCCTGCACTATAAAATTACGATAAGTAATGGCAACGGTTTAAAATGGGGTGAAAGCACCGCCGAGGCAACCATGCTTGCAAGGCCTTCGGCAGTTGACCCATTTGGACTAAGGGTTGCCTGGGGTACCGATTTTACCTTTTATAAAAACATTTACAACGTTAAAACGGATGCACGGCTTACGATAAAAGCTATAGGGGACGGACGTGCGAATGACAGAAATGCTATTCAAAAGGCGATAGATATGGCCAGTAAGGATGGCGGGGGCGTTGTATATCTGCCTGCCGGGATCTATAAGCTCGAATTTACATCGGGATGTGGATTGGTAATGAGATCGAAGGTGGTAATATCCGGCGATGGATATACTAATACCAATATTCAATACGGTTTTGGCACACCGCCGCCTTACGATCACCCTATTGGCAAGAGTGGCTGGCCTGATACCACCACAAATGGCGTAGTTATGTTGTGGCCTTTAGGCACCACCCTATCCGGTTTGTATGGCCTCCGGTTGCAAAACGTAAATACAAGTGGAATTTGGAAACATAGCATAAAAAATATGCCGTCTCCCGAAAAGAAACCGGGAGCCGGAGGGTCGAAGTTCTTTGTATCAAACTGCCGTTTTGACTTTGCAGTCGCCTGGGGTTTAAGCTGGGGACATGTCGATAGGTTTATAATAACAGATTGCGAGTTTGAATCGCATGCGGTAAATACCTGGCCATGGCAATGGCATTGTAACGGGGCAACCAATTTTATTGTACGCAATAATACTATGCGGTACTCCGCCGGCCGTTTTGGATTTAACGATAGCCATAACGGAATAATAGAAAACAACCATATCATTAGGTTCGGCGATGAACAAAGGCCCCCAGGCGAAACGGGTGGCTTTAATATTGATTATGCATCCGAAATTATGGTTCTCAAAAACTACATGGGGGTTATCGGCAAATCAATCATCAACAGCAATCAGGGTGAAACTATCCTGTCACAAGGTTGCAACCCGGACAATCAGGATGCAGGGCATGTGAGTTCTGCATCGTCTACAACTATTGTTGATAATTCCAATAAGTGGCACGTAGCCCTGCGTACTGCCTCTTTATCTTCTTCTGATGCGGTTGCTATCGTAGCAGGCAGAGGAGCAGGGCAATGGCGTTCTATTGTAAGCAATACCACAAATACGATTAAAATTGATCGCCCCTGGGATGTTATCCCTGACAAGGGAAGTTATTACGTAGTAATGCGTTGGTCGGCAAAGGGCTGGCTGGTAAAAGACAATATCCTGGAAGGTAATAATCATGGGATTGAGTTTTATTGCGGCAATAATGATGTTGTTATAGTCGACAACCTGCTGACAAACTCCGATGGTATTTATCTAAGATCAGATCAGCGTATTACAGGGCCAGAGCATGGCCGGTTTAATTTAGGCTGGAACACTGTAGTTGAGGGTAACCAGGTAATTAATAATAACGGATTACGTCCGGCTTACATCTACTCTATATTGGCTTTAGGTATGCCTTATGACCTGCATGGCATAGGTACTATAGGACTGGAGATCAGGCATAATTATGTGGAGGGGCGCCTGCCCTATTCAAACAGTCTTAATCCTGGCGAAGGTTACTGGAATTCTGTTGAAACCAGGCGCGGTGCAATCAACAGCCAGGTAGGCATCCTGGGGACTATTTTTGAAAGCAATAAGGTAGTAAACAGTGAAATCGGCTACCATTTAAGTTCCCATGTAAGCCAAACTATTATTAAAGATCCGGTATATCGAAATGTAAAAATCCAAAACACCGATTCTCTATACCAATACGGGAAGAGCGAGAGCAGTGTACTGCTTAGGGCATGCAATAACATCGCCAACGATCCCTTTTGTCCCTATTTGACTGGCGTAGCCCCCAAAATAGTGAAGGACCTTGGTGAAGATATTGACAGCATAAAAGTAAGAAAAGTGGTATTTTACTCCAGGGATGTTAAATTTAACGGTCAAAACATAGCTACCAATATTTTTGCAGTGATAGCCAGGCCGTTGCAGCCCGGCAACTATCCCGGTATTTTGGTGCTGCACGGCGGTGGCGGAACTGCAGAAATCGATAAGGCCAGGAGATGGGCTGCCAAAGGCTACATAGCTGTTGCTATTGATATCCCAGGCATTGTGCCGCCTGATAAAGTGCCCAATTCTTCAGGCGTTTTTAAAACCTACAAATATGGCGAGCGCCGCTTTCCGATATCGCCCGGCATAACAGGGAGCACCATATTTGATGCGGCTTTGGCCAGCTTACAGGCATTTTACCTGCTGCAATCACAACCCGATGTGATAAAAGAGCGTTTAGGCATAACCGGTGTTTCATGGGGTGGATACATGACAACTATGGTATCAGGCTTGCTGTGCGATGATATACAAGCAGCATTTTCAACTTACGGGTCGGGGTTTTATGATGAAGGTTCGGCTTTCTTAAAGGAGTTGAATAAAATACCGTTGACAGAAAGGGATGCATGGCTTAAATATCTCGACGCAGGTAGGCGGTCTAAAAATGTCTCCGCTCCTTATTTTGTAGCATCAGCTACCAACGATATTTATTTTTACCCGCCTGCTGTATTGGCAACACTGCATGCTATAAACAGCCCGGTTAATCATTTTTTCGCTCCAAACGTAAGCCATGCAGCCCCCGTTCCCGGAGGTAATTTGACCAACGACAGGGTAAGTTGGATGCAGATGGAATTGCCCTATTTTGAGTATTATCTTAAAGACAAGGGTTTGCCGCTTCCAAAAGTATCCATCAATAAAATACTGGGTGCACCAGAACATGATGATAATAATTACATGGTGAAATTTTTTGTTGACAGCAAAACGCCTATAACCGATGCTGATATTTATTACAGCATAGCTAACCCATTATGGCCAAAGCGCCACTGGATAAAAGTAAGAGCGGTGGTTTTAAAAAACGGATGGTATGAAGCCCCTATACCGGTTAGCGTAGTTGGAAAAGGTACGATGTGTTTTGCCAGCGTTTCTGATGCAAGGCCTGTAACGGTATCAAGTGATTTAACAGAATATTATTGATGTAAATGCTAAAGTTCCAACCCAAGCATATTGTTGCCGGAATTTACATTATAAAACATTCAATTAAAACTTACCTATTTATATGAAAACATTTTTGCAGCATATAGCCCTTATAATTTTATTGCTCGCTTCGGAAAGTCTTTTACATGCCCAAACTATACTCCCCAGTATAGCCGTACCTGTAGGCTGGAAAGAAAAAGGTTTTGTGGTGAAAATTAAAGATCAGCTCAATCATCCGCTGTTTTCGTGGCCACAAACCAGGTTAAAGTACTTGATTGATTTTGGCACAGAACCGGTTAGCCGTGAGCAATTACATGTAGTTGATGCCAATTCGGGCAATCCGGTTGTTTTTCAATTAACAGATGTGGTGGAAAAAAGCGGCTTGCTTCAAAAGGCCATCTTAAATATTGTTACAGATATGCCTTCCGGAGGTGATAAAAGCATCCGTTTAACTTCAGCCGGCGGCAATGTAAAAGCCGGTGATGAAAAAAACGCTGTAAGCGTTCAAAAAACGCCGCTTGGAATAATATTGAACAACGGCCTGGTCAGGGTACAGCTTCCCGCATCGGGCGGCGGTCAATTAATAGCGCCTATATTAAACTATGGCAACAGCCAAACCTGGTTGGGGCACGGGGAGATGCCCGCATCACTTAAATTGATTAAACTGACGGTGCAGGAAATAGCAAACGGATCGCTGTTTGCAGAGTACAAATTGTTATATGATTTTGATGGCAACAGGCAATACGATGTAAACATCAGGTTAGTGAAGGGGATGGAATTTGTAGAAATGGAAGAAAATATGAAAGGCTTTAATGCCAATGATTCCTTAGCCTGGCGTATAGTTTGGGACGGCGTTAATCCCGAATATCGTTATATTCCAAATCGTGGCGATAGAATGAAAGACCCGAAGCTTAGTTTTAAAGGCGGCTATAACAATATTGATTGGGAGCCGATGGAAGGGTCTGGCGGAAGCCCTAATGGATTGAAGCATCCGGATATGGACTACGATCAACAAAACCAAAAAGATGGTAAACTACCATTCCGACTGGCACCGTATGATAACTGGATAAGCTGGTGGCAATTACCGACTGCAGCATTTTGGAGCGAAAAAGAAAATACAACTATTGGTTTATTTATAAAGGATACTGAAAAATGGGATGATGGGCAATACGATCTTTGGGTATCCAAGTCAACCCTGTGCATCAACTTCCATTGGAAAAATAAGGTATTAGATTATAGTTTCCCACTCGCGCCGGGCACACGGTCCACCGGTATTGCCCTGTATCGGCATGAAAAAGATATCAACACAGTTAACACCACCGGAAGGGGATTGGTATATATTGATTATTTACGCAGATGGTATGGATGGCTATCTTATGATAAAGTAAAAAGCTGGGTGCTTACCTATAATAAGCCCGAAGATACGCGTAACAAGTATTTTAAAGCCGAAAATATCAGTAAGCAAACTGCAGCATCGTTTGAGCAAAGCATGAGCACTGAAATACGGAGCCTTGCGTACTCAGGCGAGCGCGGCGCCGGCCCGACGCCTGTTGGTACACGTTCCTATTACGACCACCTGATCCCGGCATTTGATTTAGTTATGAACCAGATGGACAATGATCAGCTAACCCGCGTGAGGGCATGGTACCTGTTCATGAATTATGTATTTATGGACGAGTCGCTGATGCCTATACACAGCATGTTGTCCGGTCATCCTAACTTTTTAGCGGATATTAAAGGAGTAACCGGGCTAACCGCCTTTTTACTGCCTAATTGGCCGATGGCAAAACAATCGGCAGATCATTTTGAAAAATTTGTTAACCTTAATTTTAACTACCACATCAGGCCCAATGTTGACCAATGGGATGCTAAAGGCGGCCGGTGGACCGAAAATTTATCTACCTACGTATGGGCCGCTATAAAGCCTACGGTACGAACCAGTGCTTTACTGCACGATTATTACGACGGGCGTAACCGCCTGGTACAACCGGGCGTATCAATGTTAGGCGATTATATATTAAATGCCACAACTTCGCCTATATTGGCGCTAGGTAACAGGCGCCTTATTCCGCCACAGGGTGCGCATGCCAGTACTAATAACAATATCCCATCTGATTTATTGCGCCAATTTGCCCAGGGTTTAGTGTATTACGACCCGCTTTTAGCCGATTACTTGTTTTGGGTAACCACAGGCAAGGACAATCCTTTTGAAATTGCACCAGGAAGATTAACCCCCTGGGCCGATGTGCTGAAAACGGAATGGATGAATAATGGGGGTACAAATCCGCATTTAACATCATCAAAATATACCGGTTATGGCTTTGTTCTGCGCAGTAGGTTTGGTACCAAAGATGAGATGTATGTTAACTTACAACAAATAGACGAAGGTCCGAACTATCGTTGGGGAAGGGCGGCAGACGGTGGCAACGGCGTTATTTATTATTACGCCCAGGGCAAAAGATATAGCCATAACGGCCAGGAAGATGTAGGCGATGGGGCCTTTGGAGATGTGGAAAGAATAACAAATTTCGGCGTAAAAAAAGCTCCAGGATACCGGCAGATTGGCCCATACAGAAGTGTAGGCCGAAATGATCTGACAGAGCCGTTATATGATTTTGGAATAGCCCAAATGGCGACTATTATGGCCAGTGCAAAAGCCGCACCCGATTATATTTCACGCAGTGTGCTGCAATCGGGTGCTGATTATATTGTAGTGCTGGACAAGGTGGCTAATAAAAATACCGAAGGACGCTTTTCATGGTTTACAGATTCTAATGGTGATTTCCCAGAAATCAACCAGTTAAAACCAGGTGTGGCATTTACAGATGCAGATATTACACCAAGCCAAACCAGTTACCACAAAGACCCGGTTGTTATGCCGACCAAGGGGAGATATTACGATGGCAAAGGCGATTTTTTAACTTTAGTTACCCACAAACAGTCAATTAAAGCCAAAGCTACAGATTATGGCTGCGATGTACAATTGGAAGACGGGCAAACAGACCGGGTTTTTCGTAATCCAAGCACTGTAAATTATAAAAACAATGGGCTTACATTCACCGGCACGGCAGGCATCATCAAACAATTCGCTGATAAAACTTATGCGGCAGCGCTGTTTGAGGGTACCGCCATTGGTATCCCGGCATTAACTATTCAGATTAATAGCGATAATAAGGCTGGTGTTAGTATAGAAACAACGACTATCGGTTTTAAAGGAAAATTCCAGGGGGCCAGGGCATCAACATTAAAACTATTTTTTTCACAAAAACCAAAAACAAAAGATGTGTTTTATATAGACGGCCAACCGACAGAAAAAGAACTTGCGGCAGATGGCAGCTTTGAAATAACATTTACCGCAGGTAAACATAACTGGCAGTATAGCAGCATTGGCGTTGTACCACAACCTGCCCAAATTGAAAATACGGTAGTTATAAGCCATGGTGTTAATGTAAAATGGCAGCCTGTAGCCGGGGCAACTGCTTACCTGGTGCAAATTAGTAAAGATGGTGGTTCTAACTGGGCCGATGCATCTGCAAACCTGGCCGTTACTAATGCCACAATTACAAACCTAACCAATGATAGTAAAGTACATGTGCGCGTAATAGCAAAAGGTTTAGGGGGACAAGGCGAGCCATCAAATGATTATCCGGTTTATGTAACAGATAAAGTTCCGCATGCACCTGAAGGTATATTGGTCAACCCTAACGGGCCGCGGGTAAAAATTACCTGGGGTCAAATCCTGGGTGCTGCTGAATATAAATTGTACAGGCGCGAAAGGAATGCAAAGCCGCAGTCATACATAATGATATACAGCGGTGGCAACCACAGCTTTATGGATAACAAGCAAACCTCCAAAATATTTGAATACGTGGTGACCGCCATAAACGGTAACGGCGAGAGCCTAAAAAGTGTAATGAGCGATAGCGATCCATCCAGTTTCCTGAATTGGGAACCGATACCAGGGGAGGGTTTCAGACGCGATACCAGAAGCCATGAAAACGAGTTTTCAGAATATAACCCGTTTGTGGAGGATATGCTGCCGGTGCTTACCTACCCTAATAATGCAACATCGCCAGGCTCTAAATAGATTTAAATACTACCATGATAAAACAAAACATGATAAAATATATCATATATACATTCACGCTTTCATTATTTTTCACCCGTATTTCCGCACAAAATTTGCCATTATCGCATGAAAAGCCCTTGACGGTAGTTAAAACCGTGGCTGATAAAATTTTACGGGAAACACCTTTTAAGTTTCAGCTGGTATTGGCGCCAAGCACTACCCAATTTGATTTTATAAAATTTGTTGATTTTGGCCGCACATTTGGTTTAGGCAAACCTGGCGTAGCTTATGCTATAAGCCAGATGGAGAGCAAAGTTGATACTGCTTTTATTATACAGGTGAGCCACAACGACGGTCTTAAAATATGGATAAACGGTCAGGTTGTTTATACAAAAGACGGTGCCAGGAAGGTAAATATCACCCCAAGGGAAAGAGATATCGCCATGGACGATGAGTTTATCGTAAAACTAAAAAAGGGAATAAATAGTATACTGGTAAAGTCAGAAACCCGCGGCGGCGAATGGATTTTTTACCTTCAGCCCAAAGGCGCCCTTCTGGAAGACCGCAAACCCGAAGGCCCGGCCCTTACCCTGGAAGGTATGTCGCAGGTTTCGCCGGATATTGCCAAATTAACAAACTGGCTGGTTGTGGGTCCGTTTGATGACCCGGAAAGTGGTGGTAGTTATAAAGGTTTAAACCGGGACTACGGCCCGGAAGCCGGCTTGGAAGTGGGCAGGCTTTATGACGGCGGTACAAAGGCAATTACCTGGACTATCCCCAAAATAGAAGTTTTTGGCGACGTAATTGATTCCAAACCTTATTGGGGAACTTATTATAATTGGAACTATCATGCGGGAGGGGTAGCCTGGGCTATGGCTCATCTATCCGAAGCTACCGGCGATCAGAAATATGATGACTTTTCCAATAACTGGACGGATTTTATGCTAAATAAAAAAGCGTTTGTAGGATACCAGGTAAATACCTTAAATGGGTTTCAATCTATTGATCATCAACTATTTAATACCCCTTTACTTGATTTCACTGCAGCCCCGGCATTACCTTTTATTTACCGCCTGGTTGAGCATAAACAATTTAAAAATCGTAAGAAGTACGAGGCACTCATAAAAACCATAAAAGATTATGTGATCCATCAGCAGATCAGGCTGCCGGAAGGCAATTTTGCGCGGGAAACGCCCGAAAAATATACCACATGGGTTGATGATATGTTTATGGGCATTCCCTTTTTGGTGCAAGCGGCGCTCGAAACGAGGGATCCCAGGGAAAAAGAAAGGCTTTTAAACGATGCTGCAAACCAAATACTCACTTTTGATAAACAGTTGTTTGACCCCGCTGTAAATTTGTACCAGCATGCACAATATACGCAACATAAGGAAAAGTTTCCCTATTGGTCCAGGGCTAACGGATGGGGCATTTGGGCAACAACCGAAGTGTTGATGAACCTGCCTGAGAATCATCCTAAACGCAAAGAAATCATGAGCTATTACCGTAAGCATGTAGACGCGTTGGTTAAGCTTCAAAATCTGCAAACCGGCTTTTGGTATAATGTGTTAAACCGTCCGGATTCGTATCAGGAACTATCAGGTACTGCGATTTTTACAATGGCAATTGCGCGGGGGATTAATAACGGTTGGCTCGAGCGCTCGAAATATACGAAGACCGCATTATTAGGATGGAAAGCCGTCGTATCGTCTGTTGACGCTGACGGAACTGTTCATAATATTTGTGTGGGTACGATGACCAGTGAAGACGTGAACTATTATTTAAACAGGCCCAAAGTTGACGATGACTCTCACGGGATGATCGGGCTCATTTTTGCAGGTATTGAAATGGATAAGTTAATGGCCAATGCATTAAATTGAAATTTATGTGCGATAGAAATTTTAACTGTAATAAGATCAGCTAATGAAACATTTCTTTCTATGAAAAAACAATCCATAATACCCCACGTGTACCTAAACTTGCTATTAGCTATAGCAGTATTCCTTTATCCTACCCTAACCCTGGGCCAATTGGTGCCCAAGCCGGACGCAGCATTTAAAACCAGTGTAAAACTGGAAAATGTCGACCTGGACAGCTACAAAGAAAGTTTAGACGGAAAAGAGCAAAAAGTAACTGGCCGCGATGAAAAATCGGTACAACCGCAATGGGTGCTCTGGGCAGATAAAAGCATCCCCGGTTATACCGGAGTTAATTATGGAATTTCAAAAAAATTGGGCTGGCGGCATCTGCGCATTGGGTTTTTGCAGCCCATTGCAATAGGCACGGTATTGGTGGAGGGGGGCGGTACACTCAGTGTGCTTAAACCCGGTGCACAATACCCTGGAAATTTGAATGATGATAGTCAGTGGATTCCTGCAAAGCGATTGCTTAACGGACAGCCAACAAACAAAGAAGTTGGTTTTGAAGAATACGGCCTTTGGGTATTGCCACCGGGCACCAATACCCGGGCTATCCGTTTTTCACACTGGCCCGAAGCGAGTGATATTAAATACGAAGGCTGGTTGGGCGGAGTGCTCCTTGCCGGGGACCGATTAGTCAACCTGGCCGATGTTGCGCAGGTATCAACTAAAACAAATAGTGAGCAGGCGCAAAAACTTAATAATAATACAAGTGACCGTTTTGCTACCTGGGAAACCGCGGATGCTAAACAACTCCCGGTTGCCGGACAGCCTGTAATTTCGATGCAAAACCCGGAGTGGATACTGCTAACCTGGGCACAACCGGTTAGGGTAAGCAGTTTAGCTTTGCTATGGGCGGGTTTTAGCGCGGCCTCCGTCCAAACTTATACTGGCCCGGCAAATCAGCACCCCAGGAACGCCCGCGAAAACCAATGGCAAACCATAGCAGATTTTACCGGTATATATTCAGGCTACCCCAGGTTTTGGCCTAATATGCTTGACCTGCACAGTGTAGTTACGACCCGGGCTATCCGGTTAAAAATTACTGCGCCGTTAAATGATAACAGCAATAATATACCGCGGTCGAACGGAGGCACACGTGCGTGGTTGGGCGAAATTATGGTTTTGCAATCCCTGGGCATAACGCCTTTGCAGCCTGTTTTAAATACAACATCGGGGCACGAAACAGTAACTAACGCACCAATTGCTATCCCTTTTAAACTAAAAGAAGCTGGGTATGTAACCCTGGTAATTGAAAATAAAGACGGAGTACGCGTACGCAACCTTATTTCCGAGACCTGGTTTAAAGCCGGCGATAATGTGGCTTACTGGGACGGTCTGGATGATTTAGGCCGGGATATTGACGCCACGCACCATGGTGTATATAAAATACCCGCTAGGTTTGTAGCGCCCGGCGATTATCACGTTAACGGATTGGTACGCGGCGAAATTTCAACCTCCTATGAATTTTCGGTATACACCACCGGTTCGCCCCCGTGGACCACCGACGACCATACCGGCGGTTGGCTTGCCAACCATTCGCCACCGCAGGCTGCTGTTTTTGTACCTGCCAAACAATCGCCAACAGAGCAACCGGCTGTATATTTGGGTTGTTTTGTAACCGAAGGGCCCGAAGGGTTAGCTTGGGTTGATTTGGACGGCAATAAATTAGGCGGTAAAAGATGGGTTGGCGGTAATTGGACAGCCGCCCCCTACTTAGCCAGGGATGCAGGCGAATATGCCGACCCGGGTGTTTATGCCTACGTAGGTTCATTTTGGGATACAGGCAAATTATCCGGCGAGGGTGAATTACGCATTACCGGGCTTACCGCAGGCGTCGACCGAAATATATTAACCTACAACTTAGGGGCATTTGATTCAAAAAACGGTATCAGGGAGGCTGAAATGCATGGACTATCTGTTTATAACGGAATAGGTGTTGCCAGTCTTACCAAAAAGAACAAACTGATATTTGTTGATGTTAAAGCAGGTAAACTATTAGGAAGCACAGTGTTGGATGAACCGATGGGCTCGGCTTTTAATGCCAAAGGCGAATTACTGGTGTTATCCGGTAAAAAGCTTCTGAAGTACTCTTCCCTGAAAAATATCGACAATTTACCTGTACCGCAAACACTCATCAGCACAAACCTGGAAGCTCCGGTTGGTATTACTTTAGATACGCAGGGTAACATTTACATCAGCGATGGCGGGCAAAGTCATCAGGTAAAAGTTTTTACTGCGGATGGCAAATTAGTTAAAAAAATAGGTAACCCCGGCGCGCCAAAAGCCGGACCCTACGATCAATTGCACATGAATAACCCAGCCGGCATTACGATTGATTCCAGGCAACATCTTTGGGTGTCCGAAAATGATTTTGTGCCCAAACGGGTCAGTGTCTGGACACTTGACGGCCAATTTATTAAGGCTTTTTACGGTCCGGGTAAATACGGTGGCGGTGGCGAGGTGGACGGTCATGATAAAACGAAGTATTATTATGCCGACGAAGATCGCGGGGCTATGGAATTTAAGATAGACTGGCAAACAGGCACCTATAAACTAACTGATGTTTATTATCGCAATCAGCCAGGTGCATTTAAAATGTCATTCCGCTGTGCAGCACCCGAAACTGCGCTTTATTATTATAATGGAAAACGTTATTGGACAAATTGTTATAACAGCAGCCCCACCACTGGGCATCCATCGGCATTTCTGTTTGTTGACCGAAATGGGATAGCCGAGCCTGTAGCCGCTATGGGCAGGGCAAATCTTTGGGATATTTTAAAAACAGATGCCTTTAAAAGCCGCTGGCCCGAAGGTGTAGACCTTAATGACAAAGGAAATAAGGCCGATGCATTTTTTATATGGACAGACAAAAATAAAGATGGACAAGTACAGCCAGAAGAAGTGGTTATGCAAAAAGGTGCTGGAAACGGCGTAACCATAATGCCCGATCTTTCCTTTTGCATAGCCCGTTTAGGCGATAGGGCTGTACGTTTTGCCCCGGTAAATATTAGTTCTGACGGTTACCCGGAATACGACATGAACAAAAATCAGGTATTAGCTAACGATGTTATGCCTTCGGGATCCTCAGGTGGCGACCAGGTTTTGGCTGCTCCCAACGGTTGGGCAGTGATTAGCCTGGGTATGAAGCCATTTGACAGGTATTCAATTAGCGGGGCTCAAAATGGCGTAGCAAAATGGAGCTACCCTAACGTATGGCCAGGTTTGCATGCATCGCATGAAGCCCCAATTCCAGACAGGTTGGGCGAATTAATAGGGCCAACCCGCTTGTTAGGCGGGTTGATGGACAATAAAGGATCAGAATCTGGCCCGCTGTGGGCTATTAACAGCAACCATGGCATGGTTTACATTTTTACGAGCGATGGCTTGTTTGTGGCTACTTTATTTGATGCCATGCGCGTTGGAAAACGCTGGAGCATGCCAATTGCAAAGCGTGGAATGAGTTTAAAAGGAATTACTTTGAGCGAGGAAAACTTTTGGCCAACCATTTGCCAGACTGACGACGGATCAGTTTATATGGGTGATGGCGGGCGTAATAGCATTATAAAGATAGATGGTCTGAAAAATATCCATCGCTTGCCCGGCATTGATTTAAAAGTGACTAAAGATGATTTAGATAAAAGCCAGCAATATTTGGTAAAAACAGAATTCATGCGCCAGCAGAGCCAGGGTAGCGGTGTGTTGAACGTAGCTTTAAACACGATGCAAATAACGGTAGATGGTAAATTAAACGATTGGGCGGGTACTGACTGGGTCGATATCGATAAAAGCGGCGTAAAAGCTAATTTTAATGCTAATACAAAACCTTATAACGTTACAGCATCTGTAGCTGTTACGGGCGACAGATTGTATGTAGCGTACCGTACCGGCGACCCCAAATTATTAAATAATACCGGCGAAATGTCAATTGCCCTCTTTAAAACCGGCGGGGCGCTCGATTTGATGATCGGTGCTGATGGCAACGCTAATCCTGATCGTTTAAAACCTGTTGCAGGCGACTCACGCCTCCTGGTAACCCTGGTTAATGGAAAACCAAGAGCCTTGCTATTTGAGGCTGTGGTATCCGGCACTAAGCAAAGTGACAAAGTGCCATTCTCATCGCCCTGGCGTACCATCACTTTTGATAAAGTAGAAGATGTAAGTTCGCAGCTCCAGTTTGGCAGTAACAACGGCGATTATGAAATATCATTACCAATTGCTGTTTTTGGCCTGAAACCAACACCAGGTTTGGCCATTAAAGGTGACGTGGGTATTTTGCGTGGCGATGGTACGCAAACCTTCTCTCGCAATTATTGGTGTAACAAAGCCACCGGAATTGTATCCGACGTACCTGCCGAAGCGGAGTTAACGCCCGCCTTGTGGGGGAAATTTGTATTTCAGCAGTAGCCTGTACCGGCAAGTTGCCCTTGTCTTAAGTCGAAAGTCTTGAGTCTTATTAAGTAAAAGCCTGAAACTCGACTTCCGACTTTAGACTTGACATTGGTTGTCGCGCTATCGGAAATATTCTGATAATGAGATAAGGGATATGGTTGAAATGATCAACCATATCCCGCCGGATGCATTAGTGAATGATATAGAAAAATCCAATAAATTCGGCCTAAGTTATTTAGCTTTAGGCAACTCTTTAAAATTATCCGTACGGAATGGCGATGCAGGTAAGTCTTCCTCGTTGTACAGGTTTACATCAGGCACATTTGCCCAGCCATATCTTACTGCTATGGGACTGGTAACTTCATCGCTGTAAACAACTATCTTATTGCCGTTTATCTCGGCCTTTGCCTGTACAAACTTTTTATCGGACCCGGCTATAAAAAATCCTTTTAGAGTATCGCCTTTAGTCACTAATTGTTTAGCATGTGTAAAAGACAGTATTGCTTTTGAGCCATCAATCTTGATGGTATCATAAACAGGGCCTGAATATTCTCCTTTTTTGTGATAGGCCAGCGCCATTGCAGCCCGGGCAAGCCGGTCACCTACGGGTTGTTTTAATTTGGGGTGGATGTCCTCGGCATTGCCGCAATCAGTGGTAACCGCCATAGCTGTATTAGGCGTATTTTTCCACGAATATAACTGCGCTTCACGAATTTCGGGACTCATGCCTTTATAGGGCGCAATCTGTACAAACAGAAAAGGAAAATCGCCTTGCCCCCACGCTTTGCGCCAGTCTGCAATTAAAGCGGGGAATAATATTTTGTAATGTTCGCCCCTGGGACTATTGGCCTCGCCCTGGTACCATATAACGCCTTTTATTGCGTAAGGCTGCAAGGGCAAGATCATACCAAAATATAAACCACCCGCACTACCCGATAATACCGGATCCTGTGGGGCGTTTGGCCTGGGTGGCAATCGCTTGTTTAGTTTTTTAGCCGAATCAACCAACGCGTTGTATTTTTCCAGCAGTGAAGGCTCATCGAGCTTAAATTTTGCAAGCCTGTCCGAGAAAGTTTTGACGGAATTGTCATAATCATCAACCACACTTTTTAATAAGGGATTACTTTGCATAGCTTCCCGACTAGTCCACGACTCGGCGGGCGTGCCGCCTACTGATGAAGAGATGATGCCGAAAGGGATATTCAGCTTTTTATACAGATCGCGGGCAAAAAAATAGCCGACGGCAGTAAAGCCTTTTACCGTTTCGGGCGAGCAAACCAACCAGGTGCCGTTTATAACAGCATCATGTGTATGCGACGGCTTATTGGGCACATAAAATTGTCGTATTTGGGAATATTGCGCCCCGGCAATTTCCTGTTCGCCGTTAACAATCCCCTGCGAAAGTTTAAGCTCCATATTTGACTGACCGCTGCATACCCAAACTTCGCCTACCAGAATATCGCTGATGGTTATCGTATTGTTGCCGGTAATAGTCATTACAAATGGCCCGCTGGCTTTTAGGGGTTTTAATTTTATCATCCATTTCCCATCGTACGCAATGGTTTTCACTTTTTGGCCGGCAAATTCAATTTTTATTTTTTCGCCATCACTGGCAGTACCCCAAACAGGTATGGGCGTGTTGCGTTGCAGCACAGCGTGATCACTAAACAAACTATTTGGCACTACGTCTGCTGCCGCTAAAAATGGGCCCGAAAGGAATATTGCAAATGCAAATAATTCAAAAAATGTTTTTTTCATTCTGTAGAGGTTTTTAAGGTGTTTATGACATCATGTATAAATATAAAAAGGATAATTTTTGTGCTGACAATTCCAGTATTTATGTAAAAAAATGTGCCGTTACGGATAAAACAAGCTATTTTTTTCAACATAATTTATCCCGTGTATCATATTGATATGCAATATTGCCATTTTTTCCATAAACGTGTATGCACTATGTTTTCAATTTTATGTACAGCGGTTTTTTTATCCTGGATAAAATACAAGCGTTACCGATCAATTAAGATAACACTTTTCCGCAATTAACATCCTTTGATATTATAGTGCAATACAATGTAATTACAGTACAATGCAGTCGGAATACTTGTAGATACTTTTGACTTACAAGTCACTAAAATTTATGAATACTATTCCCGGGCCGATAACCTCTATTGATTTAAATGAAAGCCTGGCGCACAGGTTTGTGAAAAACCCCTTACTTACATCAAAAGATATTCAGCCATCGTGTACCGATATGGTGGTTGAGTGTTTGCTAAACCCGGGCGTATTTACATTTCAAAATAAAACTGGTATGCTGCTTAGGGTGGCAGAACGCCCCGTACAGGTGGCCGGAACAATTGCCTGCCCAATTTTTGATGAAGCCGGAAGCCTTAAAATACTGTCATTTAACGATAACGACCCCGCTCTGGATCTTTCTGATGCCAGGCTGATAGCACATCAGGGTATTACTTATTTATCTACTATATCACATTTACGCCTGGTATGGTCTGATGATGGCGTTCATTTTTATGAGCCTGAAACACCGATGATCCTTGTGGGTAAAGGCAAACTGGAAACTTTTGGCATTGAAGATTGCAGGGTGGCCTTTATTGACGGGCGTTATTATTTAACTTACACGCAAGTATCAGAAAATGGCGTTGGCGTTGGAATGATGAGCACGGATGACTGGGTGACGATGCAATCGCACGGGATGATCATTCCTCCCCACAATAAGGATTGCGCCTTATTTGAGGAGAAAATAAACGGCCTATATTATTGTCTGCATCGCCCCAGCGGAATAGGTTTGGGAGGCAATTTTATATGGTTGGCATCGTCGCCCGATATGGTAAACTGGGGCAACCATAGCTGTATAGCACATACCCGCCCGGGTATGTGGGATAGCGCCCGTGTTGGTGCGGGTTGTTCGCCCATTAAAACTGAAAAAGGCTGGCTGGAAATTTATCACGGCGCTACCGCCAATCATCGTTATTGTTTGGGAGCGCTCCTCCTCGATCTGAAAAATCCCTCCAAAGTTATTGCCAGATCACAAACACCTATTATGCAGCCGCAGGAATTGTATGAAACGCAAGGATTTTTTGGTGAAGTAATATTTACAAATGGGCACATTGTTAACGGCGACCGGCTAACTGTTTATTACGGTGCTGCGGACGAAGTGATTTGCGCCGCGCAATTTTCTATCTACGAGATTTTAGCATCCTTAAAATAAAATATTTAATACACTAACCGGGAAAATGAAAAGTATAATCAACGAGTTTAATCTATTTAAAAGTCATCCGCGTAGTATGCGTATATTGCTGATTACCAACTTAGTGTATGCATTTGTGCTGCCAGTAATTGAAGTTTTTGTCGCGGCCTACATTATGCGTAATTCAGCATCTTTGGCAAAAGTGGTGATTTACCAGCTTACCGTGTATTCGGGCATACCGATAACATTTTTACTTAACGGGTATTTACTCAACCGGGTAAAAATATCCAGATTATATGCTTTTGGCATGCTCCTGAGCGGTGTATCTATGATGATCATGACTTCCCTTAAAACGCTTGATAATACCGGGATAGCCTTTGCCGGTTTGATTATGGGCTGCTCATTTGGATTTTTTTGGGCCAACCGCGACTTTTTGGTTTTAGTGACCACAAATGATGCAAACCGGAATTATTATTATGGCCTGGAAACCTTTTTTTACACCCTCACCTATGTATTGGTGCCGGTTTGCATTGGATGGTTTATCGAAGTATCGGGCAATTTAAAATGGTTTTCAAATATAAATATTGCCTATCAGCTGGTTACTGTTTTCATGATCGCGTTAACGCTGTATTCGTCGTATATCATTTCAAAAGGTAATTTTCCAAAACCCGTTCAGCCAAAATTTCTATATTTTAAATTTCATAAACTATGGTACGAAATGTTGGGTTTGGCAACTTTAAAAGGATTGGTACAGGGCTTTATAGTTACTGCCCCCGCTATGCTTGTGATGAAACTTGTTGGGCACGAGGGCGCTTTGGGCACAATACAAAGCGGCGGGGCAATCCTATCGGCATTTATTATGTATTTGATAGGCCGTAACACTAAACCAAGGCACCGGTTAATTACCTTCTCTTTCGGGTTAATACTTTTTGCTTTAGGCACTTTATTTAATTCGCTTGTGTTTAATGCAATATCTGTATTTGTGTTTATGCTTTGTTTGCTGCTGGCTAAGCCATTGCTGGATATTGCATATTTCCCAATACAAATGAAAGTGATAGATTATCTCTCGGTTTTAGAGAATAGAAACCAATATGCTTATTTTTTCAACCACGAATTTGGTTTATATATAGGGCGATTGTTAGGCTGCGGTTTATTTATTTTTCTGGCTTTATACATTTCGGACGTGGTGGCATTAAAATATG
Source organism: Mucilaginibacter sp. (assembly GCA_035568395.1). Lineage (GTDB taxonomy): Bacteria > Bacteroidota > Bacteroidia > Sphingobacteriales > Sphingobacteriaceae > Mucilaginibacter. The sequence goes on from DATMOF010000002.1 coordinate 1,324,673, forward strand.
CCCTCCCGATAGTTGGCGTATTACAAGTGTTATCAATTTTTGTGGCCAAACATGTTTTAAAACAAATACCAGAAACAGTGGCTATACCGGAGGTTGATTTAGTACCCCAAATTTAAACAGGATAAGAAAAAGTGTTAATCCAGCTAAACCTGCACTATATGATTACAGCTAAAACATCTTATCGGATTGGCAATCCAAATCAATGTTGTTTACTTATATATTTATATTTCAATGAAGTTTAGATTTGAAACAATATTGGCCTTCTTTATACTTTTCTCAGTACGCATTTCGGCACAGTCAAAGTATTACAATTATGTTGACCCGATGATCGGCTCCAAGGGGGAAGGTAATGTTTTCGTTGGGCCTTGCCTTCCTTTTGGAATGATAAAACCTGGCCCTGATTGTGGCAAAGGGCAATCCAACAGTGGTTACCTGCCAGATATGAATGAGCCGGTAATAGGTTTTAGCCAGGTTCATGTAAGCGGTAAGGCGGTGGCGCCAAATATGGTAATATTCAGGTGATGCCATTTACTGATGATATGGACGTTATTGATCAGCGTTCGTTTAGGCTGAATGAAGTAGCGAAATTAGGATATTACAGTGTAACGCTTACCAAACATCAAGTTAAAGTAGAAATTACGACCACTCATAAGGTGTCTTTTTTTCGCTTTACCTATCAGCCTGGAAGTAAAAAGGATCTTAAAATTGATCCCGGCTTTCTCCTTGGTGAACACCAGGTGACTGCTTATCCAGAAGCACAGCAATTGGTAGGGTCTGAGATTGAAGTAGTATCAGAAACTGAAGTGAAAGGATATAGCCGCGTGCGCGGTGGATGGAATAACGGCGCAGCCTACACAATTTATTTTTATGCTGAATTTGACAGGCCATTAAATAGTTTTACTACATGGAAGAATGATAAATTGTTCCCGAATATTTCAAACCAGGCGGATTACGGTGAAAAAACGGGGGCTCTTTTGTACTTTGGAATTACCGGATCAAATACTATAAATGTAAAAATAGGAATATCCTATATTAGCACATTAAGAGCAAAACAAAATATTGCAAAAGAAATACCTGATTGGAATTTTGAACAGACTTTAAGCCAGAACCGCGAAACCTGGGAAACAATGCTAAACAGGATCGATATCGATCCGAAATCTACAGTCGATCAAAAAGTCATGTTTTATACGGCATTATACCATACAATGCTGATGCCGGTTGATCGCACCGGAGAGAACCCTCTGTGGACTACAGATCAACCTTATTACGATGATTTTTCGGCTATCTGGGATACTTTCCGTTCATCAAGCCCTTTAATTATGCTGATTGCGCCCTCGCGCCAAACAGCTATCGCAAATGCGTTGCTTAATATTTACCAGCACGACGGCTACCTCCCCGATGCACGCAGCGGAAATTATAATGGACGCACGCAAGGTGGCTCGCACGCTGAAGTAGTTTTAGCCGATGCCTATGTGAAAGGCCTCCCCGGCATTGATTACAAACTGGCTCTGGAAGCTATGCTGAAGGATGCCAATGTGCCACCGGGTGGGAACGAGGAGAAAGAAGGACGTGGCGGCTTAAGTGATTATAACTCCCTGGGTTACTTGTCTTCCAATTTTGCGCGGGCCGGAAACCGCACGGTTGATTATGCTTACGATGACTACTGCATCGCTGAACTTGCGAAAGGCCTAAACCGAATGCCGGAATATAAAAGGTTTATAAAACAGGCAGATAATTGGCAAAACTTATGGCGATCCAGCTATAAACATCATGGTGCGCAGGGCTTTATTTTACCTAAAGATGCGGCAGGCCATTGGCTTGACAGCATTCCTTATTCGGTTACCGGGAATAAGGTGAATTATTTTACGTACACGCCACTTACTCACGAATACCCCAAATACGCCTGTTGGTGGTGCTGCTTTATGTATGAAGGAACATCGTGGGAATACTCCTTAAGCATACCACATGATATACCCGAGGTGATTAAAAGATCAGGTGGCAACGCCGCCTTTATCGCGCGTCTGGATACTTTGTTTAAGAATAATTATTATCACGTGGGTAATGAGCCTTCTTTTTTAACACCTTGTCTTTATCATTGGGCAGGCCGGCCTGATTTGAGCGGGCAGCAGGTGCGCCAGATCATCAGCAAAAATTATAACAGCTCGGCAAGAGGTATACCAGGTAATGATGATTCTGGCGCCATGTCGTCATGGCTGGCATTCCACCTAATGGGTTTTTATCCTAATGCTGGGCAACCGTATTATTTGCTGCATGCACCCCTGTTAACCGGAGCCACAATTCATCAGGAAAATGGGAGAGATTTTAAGATCATCGCCAAAAACTTATCCTCAAAAAATACCTATGTAAAATCGGTCACGTTGAATGGAAAGCCATTTAAGCAGGCCTGGATAGAACATAAGGATATTGTGAACGGTGGAGAATTGATATTTGAAATGGATGCGCAACCATCCGACTGGGGAACCAGGTTGTTGCCACCTTTAAAATTATAGCACAATATCCTTTATCATTTTATAAAATAAGGCGCATAAAAGAACTGTTATTTTCTATTAAATGACGCTAATTGAAAAACAACATTTTTTATCAGCTTATGGATTAATTTATCTGGGTATTTTAACCGATTCAGCACATCATCTCCCCACCAAAAAATAATAAGCCAGGTAACAAAGCAATGCCCCCACTCCTATTAATATAAATCCCTTCAAACGTTTCTTTTTTATGAAACAGATCATGATGATGCCTGTGATTGAAAGCAAGGTCATGAAGATACCTGCAGCATCAATCAGGAAGCTCCATTTTTTTCCGGTATCCCGACCTGTATGCAAATCGTTGATGGTAGCTACAAGGCCGCGGCGGGTTTCGGTTAGTTTGTACCCGCCGTTTTGGCGGTCGACGAACGCCTCGGCACTGTAGCCCGGTCCTTTAAACGATACCGTGCATTGGTTGTCATCAATAAAAAAATCACTGACATCCCCTCTAATATTGTGTGCATGTTTTATCAACTGAACTATCTCCAGTTTTGCAATGGCAGTAGTGTCTTTTACTTTAACCCATTTTAATAGCACCTTGCCGGATAGCCTGGTTACAATCTCTTTACCTTCAAACCAATTAGCATGGTTAAGCGTTAAACCGCTAACAGCAAAAAATAATACGATAATAAAGCTGACCATTGACAGATAAATATGCAGCCAGCGCGAAACTGAAGCGGTATTCTTTTCCCATGCCGGTTTAGGTGGTTTTTTGGTTCTTCTGTGCTGTAATGGCCTGTTACGTACCATTATTAGATTATTGTCCATTAGTTTCTTTTATATAATCAAGGGATGCGGATGCAACTTCGGCATTGGGACGCAGGCTTACCGGTGTTATTTTTTTTGTAAAATCCAGTTCCTGGGTCATTAGTTGATGGGTGCCATGCTCACGGAGGACTTCAATCATAATGGTATATATTCCCTTATTAACTAATTCGCCTTTATCATTTTTTCCATTCCATTTTAAAGTGTATTTTCCTGGTGGCCTGGTTGCGCTGGTAGTTGAGCTTACACTGCTGCCAACATCCGTAAGTGCGTTATAATAAGCAACATGCCATTCCCGCATACCCCACAGGTATTTTGGTTTATTAAACCATACCGCAATGCTGCGTACCGGCTTTTTATCTTTATCAACCACCCATATAGCCACATAAGGCCTGCGTATACGGTAGCCCTCAATTTCTTTGAGTTCCAGGATGATCTTTAATTCATAATTAGTGTCCCAGGCTTTATCATCTGCAATGTATTTGTTTGTCGTAATAATTGCTGGTTTAACAAAACGATCTTCCAGAGATTTCCATCCGGCGCTTTCAACCCGTTTACCTTCACTGGTTATTAGCATAAATTCAGTGTGGGGTATTGAAGCAGCAAGGGTTTTGCTTTCATCAGGGGTTAATATGTTAAACACTGTGGCTAAAGCCCCGGCGTTGGTAGCATTGTTGGACACAACAGTAGCACTAATAATTTTGTCGGCAGGCAAGCCTGTACGCGGGTCAACAATATGTGAGTGCCATTGTCCGTTTACTAATTCGCCGCGGCGGTAATTTCCGCTAGTTGCTACAGCTTTATTGGTTATAACCAGCCTTGAAATTGGCTCATCATTTTCAGCATCCGCTTTGGGGTCGCTAACTATTATCTGCTCTGTATGATTGCCGCGCACTATGATGTCGCCACCTATATTTATCACCACCCCTGTTACACCGCCCGCAGCGAAAGCTGCGTCACAAGCTTTATTCATCACGTAGCTCTTTGCAAATGAGTTTAGCATCAGGGGCGCATCGTCTAAACGCAAAGCAGTATGGTTGTTATGGTTAAGAACCCAGTGGCTTTGTTTTACGGTAGCTACTGCCAAAGCAAGCTCAGAAGTTGTAGGTTGCTTATTTCGTTTTGCGGCAGCCTTCCATACCCTGCCAACGACCTCCGCCGAGGCATCTAACGCTCCCTCGCTTTGAACACGCCATTTATCAAACAAATCTAACACCTCAAACAGTTCGGGTGAAATTTTGACAGGCTTTTTATCCCCATGCAACCATTTGCTAAACTCGCTTGTTGCATCATACCCGCTTAATATTTTATTCATGCGGTCAATCTCATTCAGCGTAGCATTTTCGGCAATTGTGGCCTGTCCGGGCGATTGAGCCACAAGCTTTAACTCGAAAGAAGTACCTAACACATTTTCGTAATCGGAGGTGTATAATTTGCTGGTTTTTGCCGACGGGATAGTGGCACCGCTGCATAAAATGACTAATAAGAGGCCACAAATGGCGAATTGGGAAAACTTCATATTTTACGAGTCGTTTTTTTACTACTTAATTGTTTATCAATTATTTATGCGATTGGTGATCCTCAATGATGTAATCACTTCCTGTTTACTACGATAATCGGTGAATACAGAAATTACGATGCAATAAATATGATAGATTTATTGAAATCACTAAAGATCAGGACATATTTTACCATGTAAATACCGTAGTATTTATTGTATTTTGATAGGTATTGTTATCCATTAAAAGTGGCTAACCAGGCAGTGGCCATAATTTGTATACCGGCAAAAGATGGATGTACACCATCCGCAGTCCAGTAATTACCGGGCATGGCCTCCTGGGCATGATCAAAAATCGTTTGCAGCGGAATAAATATAGCACTAAACCGGTCGGCAATTTCGCGGGCAGTGTTGCGGTATTCGTCAAATGCCGGATACCATTTATCATCAACTGCCCTAATTCCTTTAACGCCATAGGGTTCGCCTATGATTAACTGAACATCAGGCAGTTTGTCTTTTGTCAGGTTTAATAACTTAACATAATCATCTTTGTAGGTTTGTATAGTGCCTTTATAATTAGCGGTTAGGGTATGCCAAAAATCATTCACCCCTACCATAATGCTCAATACGTCCGGCTTTATTTCCAGGCAATCCTTATCCCAACGGTTTGCCAGTTGAAAAACTTTATTGCCACTGATGCCCTTATTATAGATTTTTAATTTTTTTGCCGGGTTATCATATAACAATTGTGCGGCAACCAGTGACGCATAGCCATTCCCAAATGTCGAAAGGGTGTTATAGTCCATGTTATTTTTATCCCTGCCTGCATCGGTAATGGAATCTCCCTGGAAAAGCACAACTGCGTTATCGGCTAACTTTATTTTTTTTTTGTTCCGGATAGTTTCTGCTTCTGCCATCCAGGGAAGCAACGCTGACGCTGCGGTTGCTGCCACGGTGGTTTTAATAAATTCTCGTCTGTTACTCATAATTTATGCGTTGCCTTTATTCACTATTGGTAAATTTTGATTAGTGTTCAAATTTAGTCATAGGCGGCATTGTAAAGCTGTAGCCTGATTGCATTTTACTCTACAATAATCACGCGGATTTAATATCGGCCCACCTTAACTCTCATTTTTATTTAACAATAACACAGATGCAAACTTGATTATTTTATGTGCAGGGTCGTTATGCAGCTACATATTGACAAAATACGGTGCAACTATAGTATACGACATTGCAATTCAGGTGCACAGGCTAAACAAAGAGGTTGGCTAAATTTGCTGTGCCAATTATAAATCAATGAAATATTTCATAATCTGTTGTCATCCAGCGAGGGCAGAGATTGGCGGGTGGTTACCTTTAATTTAAAAATAACAAAATAATGCAACATACTAAATTCATCCGTGTTAAAATTTTTATGGTTTACATGGCCGTGTTTGCCGGTACGGTTGGTTATGCCAAAACCTATACCCTGACCTCGCCGGATAAACAGATCAGGATTATGGTAGTTGCAGATAATTACATCAGTTGGTCCATATCCCGGAATGGGGAAACCCTTTTAAAGCTTAGCAGGGTGGCTTTACATGTAAGTAATGGGTTAACGCCGGGTGAAATGCCCATAATTATAAGGGCAGAAACAAAAATGGTCGACCAAATCATTTCGGCTGTAATTCCTGTACGTAACAAGCTAATCCCGGAGCAGTATAATGAACTGAAATTAATTTTAAAGGATGGTTTTATCATTTCTTTCAGGGCTTACAATGACGGTGCGGCTTATCGTTTTGAATCTACTCTTCCGGATCAAAAGATTGAAGTAACAGACGAGATTGCAGATTTTAATTTTAATGAAGATTGCCATGTTATTATGCCGCAGGATAATGACCCTGATATGCAGGGGGCCTATGAAGCCATATTTAAAGATCAAAAACTCTCTGCTATTCCTAAGGAGCAGTACGGATTTTTGCCCCTGCACATAGCCACCAGCGCAGGTACTAAAATGGTGCTTACCGAAGCCGACCTCTACGACTATCCTAATCTTTTCTTTTATGGGACAAACAAAAATAGTCTTACTGCCGTTTCGCCCAAAGTAGTGCTTGAAAATAAATTGGCAGCCGGCTCAGACCGACTAGAAATCATCACTAAAAAAGCAAATTATATTGCTAAAACAAAAGGCAGCCGAACGTTTCCATGGCGTGTGTTGATTATCAGTCCCGATGATAAGGGCCTACTGGAGACCGATCTGGTTTACAAGCTATCAACGCCAAACAGTCTTGAAAATACCGCGTGGATAGAGCCGGGCAAAGTAGCCTGGGACTGGTGGAACGCAAACAATATTTACGGCGTTAATTTTAAAGCCGGTATAAATACCGAAACGTATAAGTACTACATTGATTTTGCCGCCGAATACAAGTTGCCTTATATTATTGTGGATGAGGGTTGGTCTGTAACCGATGTGAATACATTAGTACCGGCACAAGGGATGGACATGGAGGAAATAATAAATTATGCCAAAAGCAAAAACGTCGGTGTAATATTATGGGTACTATGGCAACCTTTTGACCGGCAGATGGATAAGGCGCTTGACTTGTTTGTAAAATGGGGTGCGGCAGGGGTTAAGGTGGATTTTATGGGACGTGCCGATCAATATATCGTAAATTTTTTCGAAAGAACTGCAGCAGCTACTGCCAGGCGACATCTACTGGTTGATTTTCATGGCGCATATAAACCATCGGGGTTGAACCGCAAGTATCCTAATGTGATTAATTTTGAAGGTGTGAGAGGGCTGGAAATGAACAAGTTTGATGCTACCATTACGCCGGAACATAACGTTACGATTCCGTTTACCCGCATGGCTGCCGGGCCGATGGATTATACGCCGGGGGCAATGCTCAATACGAATAAAACAGATTTCAGGGTGGTGTTTTCTGAACCGATGAGTATGGGTACAAGGGTTCAGCAGGCCGCTATGTATGTAGTGTACGATGGTCCTTTGCAGATGCTGGCCGATAATCCATCAAACTATAGAAAAGAACCGGAATACACCCGTTTTATATCGCAAATCCCAACTGTGTGGGATAAAACTATAGGCCTTGCGGGCGAGGTTGCCAAATACGTCGTCACGGCCCGTAAAAGCGGCAATAAATGGTACATCGGCGCCATGACCAATTGGGATGGCCGCGAGATTAAAATTTCCACCACATTCCTTGATAAGCGGAAATATCAAATGCAAATACTGCAGGATGGAACAAATGCAGATAAACATGCTGCAGATTATCGTTTTATTGATAATCAGATTAATGCCGGGGACAGCCTCATTATAAAAATGGCACCGGGGGGTGGCTGGGTGGCTTTATTGACGCCAATTGATTAAGAATTATTATGCTTAAGCGTTTATTATTTCTAGTCTTCTTATTTTGCCAGCAAATCGAAGGCCTAACCGCACAACAAATTGATAGGGTCGCTAAGCACGGGATTGCTTTTAACGGTGAAATTGAGGCACGTATTAGTCAATATGATACAAGCCATTACAATCTGCTTATAAACCAGGTGCGCATACCCATTAAATCCAATACCGTCCAGGAATCTCATTTTTTAAATTCAAACTGGAAAATACAATTAAAAGCCAACAAGGTTGCAGGTAAACCTGATGCGGTAGATTATGAGCTCGTATTTAAATGCACCACCGGCAGTTTACATGGAGGCAGCGTATCAATCAATTTCGGATTTAATAACTGGGCCGAAGAGAATTATGTGCTTATACCTTCTGTTGCTTACAACGGCAATCGTTATAGTTGGCGCAGATTGCGTTACTCCCCTAAATTGCACGATATTAAAGATATAGGGCCCAATAAACCGATCATCATCAATGATGTGCCAAAGCTGACAGCCGGAGGCGCCGTATCGAGAATTCAGGATAGAAGCGGTGCGACATCAACACCTGCAATGGGCTTTAGAAGCGCAGTTGATAGTACGGGCTGGATGATATTGACTGGTCAGGGCAATGATTGGGGCGATTATGGTTTAGGAGTGGATGAAAGCCGCAATCGTGATTGTGCCCTATTTACCATTAGTTCGCCAGTAGTGCGCGAACAGTATACCTATAATCTTTGCGATTCTGAATATCCTAGTTTTGATATACCGGCTAACTATAAAACAGGTGATGAAATCAAAATAAATTTTAGAGTGTACGCTTTTGCTGCCCCGCATATACAGTCGCTATTTGATAATTTTGCCGCTATTCGCAAAAGCTTTGATCTCGACAGGCAATCATCAGAATCTCTCAGTTACTGGGCATGTATGCAGTTGCTCGAACAAAAATTCAATCAGAAAAATTATGTGCCTCAATACGGCTATTATTCGGTAGGCATGCGCGAAAACTATTTGCAGGACTGGCAAATTGGGTGGACGGGCGGAATGATCAGTACCTATCCCTTGCTATTTGCGGGTAATGCCCAAACCAGGCAAAACGTTATCAATAATTTTAATTGGTTATTTTCCGGAGGTATCAGTCCTTCAGGTTTTTATTGGGATGCCTGCAGCAACGGTACCAATTGGATCGGCGGTGATATTCGTAATATTCATACAAAGAATTGGCATTTAATACGCAAAAGTGGTGATGCTGTTTGGTATATCCTCAAACAATTTATGCTGATGCAAAAGATGGGGATTTCTGTACATGAGAATTGGAAACAAGGTAATAAACGGGTTTGTGATACTTTTGTTAAATTATGGCAACGCTACCATCAGCTCGGGCAGTTTGTTGATTCGCAAACAGGCGATATAATCGTTGGGGGTTCGGCAAGCGGGGCGATAGTTCCGGCTGCATTGGTATTGGCTGCACAATATTATCATCAGCCGGTTTATTTACAAACCGCCCTTCAAATAGGTAATTATTTGAATACTAATTTTACCGAGAAGGGTATTACTTGCGGAGGCCCGGGCGACGCGCTTCAGGCGTTTGATTCAGAGTCGGCCTATGCGTTGGTTGAGAGTTACACCGAATTGTACGAAGCTACGCGTGATACACTTTGGCTGACGCGGGCTCAAAATGCAGCGAAACAATTTGCAAGCTGGGTTGTATCTTATAATTATCTATTTGTGGATACGACAGCCTTTGGAAAGGCAAAAATACATACGATCGGAGCTGTCTATGCCAATGTTCAAAACAAACACGCCGCGCCGGGAATTTGCACGGCGTCAGGTTTAGCTCTGCTTAAATTATATCGTTACACCGGCGATACTTTGTACATTAACCTTTTGCATGATATTGCCCATAGCATTCCGCAATACCTTGCTTATCCAACAAAACTCCTGGCCAATGAGCCCTTGGGTTGTGTTAGTGAGCGCATTAATTTGAGCGATTGGGAAGGACCTAATACTATTGGTTATATGCTGCCTTTAAGTACCTGGGCCGAAACCACGCTGATGCTTACCACTGTCGAAATACCGGGCTTATATATCCAGCCTGATAAAGGTTTTTTTATTCCGTTTGATAACGTGTTGGTTAAAATGCTTAGCAACAACAGAGAAAAGCTAGTGTTAAAGGTTACAAACCCTACTAAGTTTGAAACACATTTAACTGTTTTAAGCGAAAATAGCCACGCTGCACAATTAAACTTACCCGAAAATGTCTTGTATGGGCAACAAAAAATAATCATTAAACCTTATGAGGCTACAATATTGTCGTTTAGAAAAGAATAATTCAAATTACTTCGGCATATACGGTCTCATCATCTTTCATAGCCGGTTTTGATAAATGCAGGGCGGTGTAATCAAATTTTGTATAGCTTAGGCCATATCCAAATGGATAAACAGGTTCGGGTGAGGAGTGCCATAGTTCGCGCGGTCTGCCGGGTGTTAACGTGTTATAATATGCCGGCAACTGCCCAACGTTGCGCGGATAAGTAACAGTTAATTTACCACTTGGTGGTTGAAAAGCAATCATGGGTGCCATCGGCATAGTCCTTGCCGATCAGCGCCTCCATATCGCTGTTGTGCCGCGCAAAGATTTCCAGCAGCATTTTCCGGTTACCGCTACCTGTTATGGTATCCCTTAAAAGTTCGGCGGTAATGACCTCATCGGCCTCTATCAGTTTCTGACGCGCCTGGAAGACTTTGTTTTCCAGTGTGTCCAGGAAGAAATTTACCGACAGCGTATCTTCCTTGTTGCCGGTGGCCCGGCATTTTTGTTTGTCCCAGCGGTTTTCCTGCCACTGTCTTTTGGTGGACCATTCGACAGGGTGCCCGTCCACCGTAATACGTAAGTAAATGTACTTTTTAGCCCCCTCAGTTTTCGATTGCTTTAAAAAGAAAAGCAATGCAAAGCTTTTTTCCAACATAACGACAAAATTTAAAAGGTGAATAAATGTCGAAATGCAGTTATTGGGAATCAAGATGTTCACCTCGTGTGCAACTTGATAATCAGTTGGTTAGGCCATCATTCGTGGCAATTTTTTTCAAATAGTGAATTGCCACGATTTTGCCACGAAATAATGGGTATTTTTGGTGTTTTTTGTGCAGTTGGTGAAAAAAAAATCCCGTAAATCATTGATTTACAGGATTTTGTTCATTTTTGATAACATAAGTGGCGGTGAGGGAGGGATTCGAACCCTCGGTACAGTTTCCCGTACGTCAGTTTAGCAAACTGATCCTTTCGGCCTCTCAGGCACCTCACCAGTATTTTAATAAAACCCGTTTTTTTCGGGACTGCAAATATAGCAATTCGGTTAAGCGGTCAAAAAATATTTTGAGTTTGGTTAATAATCTATTCGCACATGGTAAATGCTCATCAGCATGCGCTTGAATATGCTCTTGATGGTTTCGATATCTTTCAGTGTTATATTACTGTCTTTTAGCTGGTTTTGGTCGAGTTTGTATTTTACGATACGATCAACCAGGTTGCTTATTGAAAGTTCGTCAGGTTCTTTTAATGAGCGCGAGGCCGCTTCAACCGAGTCGGCCAGCATAAGCACGCCGCCTTCTTTTGAAAAAGGTATAGGGCCGGGATACCTGAACGTGTTTTCGTCAACCAGCTTTTCGGGGAAGTTTTTGAGGAACGACTGGTAAAAATAATCCACCCGTGTATCGCCGTGGTGGGTCCTGATAAAGTCGATCACAATTTCGGGCAGGTTTGCCTTATGAGCCATTTCAATACCCTTGCTCACGTGGCGGATGATGATCTGCGCACTTTCCTGGTAAGGCAGCTTATCGTGCGGGTTAAACCCGGAGCTTTGGTTCTCTATAAAAAACAAAGGGTTCTCCATTTTGCCGATATCGTGGTACAACGCCCCTGCCCTAACCAGCAAAGCGTTACCGCCGATGGCGTAAATAGCATTTTCGGCAAGGTTGGCCACCTGCAGCGAATGCTGGAAGGTTCCCGGCGCAGTAAAAGCCATTTCGCGCAGCAAAGGCGCGTTGGTGTTGGTAAGTTCGATCAGCGTAATATCTGATGTGATGGCAAACACTTTTTCAAAAATATAAATCAGCGGGTAAGCGAGCAGCGTTAATAACACGCTTACCACGAATGGCAGGAAATCCATCCAGTCGATATTCGTAAAACTGCCCTCGCGGATGAACGATATCCCCAAAAAGGAAACACAATAGGTGAATGTGATGATCAATGCGGATATCAGGAACTGCTCGCGTCGGATAAGATTTTTAATGCTGTAGATTGAAACCATACCGGCCGTAAGCTCAAAATAGGCAAACTCAAAACTATTAGGAACAAAGAAGCCGGCTATCAGCACTACCAGTAAGTGTATATTTAAGGCAAGGCGGGTATCAAACAGGATACGAATAATAATAGGTACGATGCAATATGGGATAAAATATAAATTCGGCAGCTGAAAACGTATGGCCATGGATAGGGTAAACAGCATAGCTGTGACCACCAGTAAGATCAGGCTTACCAGGCGGTTATCTTCGTAAATATCCCGGCGAAAGAGATATAAAAATATCATCAGCAAGGCAATCGCTATACTAACCAGCAGGCATTGCCCCAGTAAAACCAGCCGTGGGTCGCCGTTTATGCGGGCATTATCTTCAAAAGCTTTTTTATACGACTGCAGCTTTTGGTAAACTTCATCACTCACCACCGAACCTTTTGCAATAATAACCTCGCCTTTTTGTACCATGCCCCGGGTTGTCGAAAGGCCATCGATCACCTCCTTTTCAAGGCGCGAAGTTAGTTTGCTATCATAATTTAAATTAGGTTGAAGCCGGTTGGCGATCAGGTCAAGCAAAAATGGTTTATTCAAATCCCTCCGTTCATTTAAAACTTTGTCGCAATAAGCGATGGCCTTCTCTTTCGTGAACAGATCTGCGGTGTTTTTTTCCGTCGCTACATTTTTGTTTAATAGGGTTACCGGGTAGTTTTCGGCATTTTGCTGATATTTAGGGTCAAGCTTTAAAATGCCGGCGTCATATATTGCCTTTAATAAATTATCTCCTTCGGTTATATATTTCGTTTTCTGCCGGTCGTTTATCCCGGCGTTGTGCCATTTGATCTCCAGGTCGGTTTTAAACCCATCTAATTGATGGTCGCCTAACTCTTCGTCAACCTGGTATATCGGCTTAATGGTGGCCAGTGCCGTTTTACGGTCGCCTTCGATTTCCTGCGGGGTTTTTAATATAGCAAAGTTATACGGCGATACCAGGTCTTTCTGGTTCCATATCCTGCCCTTTTCAACATCGTAGCTGAATTTTGCCTGTTTGGGGAGCGTAAAAACAATAAGGCCGATGCTTATCAGCATCATTAAAAACTTAACATTACGGGAATATTTGCGCAGTAATGCCTTTTGGCGCGATGTAGATAATTTTGCCATTAATCTATTTGTCGGTTCAAAATTAATATAAGTTTCGGTTATATGCTTTTTTTCGTGAACGCGCCGGGAAAGTCTATAGTCTTAAGTCTCTGGCCATACGCATCCGGTTTGAAGCTTTCGACTTAAGACTACAGACTTTCGACTCAAGACTTTTAGCTCAAAACTATGCATGCATAACATAAAAAGGCTAAATTTGCCCTTCCATTAATATATCTTATGAGAGAAGTAGTTATCGTTTCGGCCACCCGCACCCCAATCGGCAGTTTTGGCGGCAGCCTGGCCGGTTTATCAGCAACAGAGCTGGGCAGTATCGTTATTAAATCAGCGGTGCAAAAAGCAGGGTTGCAACCCGGGCAAATACAGGAAGTGTACATGGGTAACGTTTTATCGGCCAATTTAGGCCAGGCGCCGGCTACTCAAGCGGCAATATTTGCGGGATTGCCTTCGCTCCCGGCTACCACGATAAACAAAGTGTGCGCTTCCGGCATGAAAGCCATTATGCTGGCAGCCCAGAGCATCGCGCTGGGTCAGAACGATATTGTTGTTGCCGGCGGGATGGAGAGCATGAGCAATGTGCCTTACTATCTTGATAAAGCCCGGAATGGCTACCGTCTCGGTAACGGCCAAATAACCGACGGCCTGATAAAAGACGGCCTTTGGGATGTTTATAATGATTATCACATGGGTTCGGCAGCCGAATTATGTGCTGTTGAATGTAATGTGAGCCGCGAAGAGCAGGATGCCTTTGCCATTGAATCGTACAAGCGGGCGCAGGCAGCGCAAACAGGTGGTAAATTCAAAGCCGAAATAACCCCGGTTGAATTAAAAGATAAAAAAGGTGAGATCACCCTGTTTGCCGATGATGAAGAACCCAATACGGTAAAATTTGATAAAATCCCTTCTTTAAAGCCCGTATTTAAAAAGGAAGGCACGGTAACAGCCGCCAACGCATCTACTTTAAATGACGGGGCGGCGGCGTTAGTTTTAATGAGCAAAGACAAAGCGGCTGAGTTGGGAATAAAGCCGTTAGCCCGCATAATATCCTATGCCGATGCGCAGCAAGCGCCTGAATGGTTTACTACGGCTCCGTCAAAAGCCATCCCCTTAGCCTTGCACCGCGCAAATTTGTCGGCTGAGCAAATGGACTATTTTGAGATTAACGAAGCTTTTTCGGTGGTAGCCATTGCCAATAACCAGCTTTTAAAGCTTGATCCGGCAAAAGTAAATGTAAATGGCGGCGCGGTAGCTATGGGGCATCCACTGGGTGCATCGGGTGCGCGCATTATCGTAACCTTACTGCATGTGCTGCAGCAAAATAACGGGAAATACGGAGCCGCAGGAATTTGCAACGGCGGCGGCGGGGCAAGCGCAATGGTTATCGAAAATTTACGTTAATTAGGTTAATGAAAAAGTTAATAATCACTTGTTTCCTGCTGGCTATCCTACCGCATCTCCTATTCGCTCAGCACTCTGACGAAACGGCCCGTATCAAGCAATTAAGATCGTACGAAGACAGCCTGACATCGTTAGGCAAAAAAATGGTAAATGACGATGAGGAGCTAAATCGTAAAAACGCCAATTACCTATTCATAAAAACGCTGGTGAGCGCTTTAAAGATCCACAACTCCTTTGTTTATCCTTTCGATTCGGTAAAAAGCGTACTCATCACTAACTCACCCGATAATCGTTTCCGCATCATCAGCTGGCCCGTTGTTAACCAGGACGGCAGCTACCGCTTTTATGGCACCATACAGATGAACACCGGCGCCGACCTGAAAATGTTCCCGCTTGACGACTATACCCCGTTAATAAAAACCCCGGAAGATACGATAACCGATAACCGCAAATGGCTTGGCGCCGAATACTATAAGATCATCCCTGTTTATACGCCCCAGCTTTATTATGTTTTACTGGGCTGGAAAGGTAACAATGTAAAAACAACCAAAAAGGTGATCGAAGTGCTGTCGTTTAAAAACGGCTCGCCTGTTTTAGGCATGCCGGTATTCGCAGGCAATGGCAAAACCCGCGACAGGGTTGTGTTTGAATACGCCCGCCAGGTATCGCTGTTATTGAAATATATTCCCGAGCAAAATCTGATCGTATTTGATCATATCTCACCGCCCGATCCTAAATTAAAAAACCATTACGAGGCCTATGGTCCGGATATGAGCTATGACGGTTACCGGCTAAAAAACGGCAAATGGACATACGTGGAGAATTTGGATATGCGAAACGTACCCAACGGCCATGATGATGAACTGGTTGATCCAAAAAAACAGGCAGCGATAGATAAGGCAGCGGCCAAATCGACAAAGCAAAATTAGTTGTTGAATGCAATCTGCTGGTATAACATTTTGAAACTTATACAATCTTTACAACATTCTATAACATTTCATCGGGTAATCCACATTAAATTTTGATTTGCCGGAATTATATTACTTTAGTAAAATTTTTACGCTATAAATAATGCAAGAAACTGTAACTGCACCGGCACCTTCCAAGTCAAGATTTCCCAAAAGTGTACCGTTTATTATTGGAAATGAAGCGGCGGAACGCTTTAGCTTCTACGGTATGCGATCAATATTGACGCTATTTTTAGTAAACCAATTCTTTAATCCTACCGGCAATGCTGCCTTAACCGAACAGGCGAACGCGCATGCCAATAAGTTACACCATTTGTTTGTTATGGTGGCATACTCCCTACCATTTGTAGGCGGCATGATAGCCGACTGGTTTACCGGTAAATACAAGCTTATCTTATACGTATCCATGATTTACTGCCTGGGTCATTTTTTATTGGCGACGTTTGACGGTGGCCTCGACGGCTTTAAAATAGGCCTGCTTGTTGTTGCCATAGGCGCCGGTGGTATCAAGTCCTGCGTATCAGCCAACGTTGGCGATCAATTTGACGCTACAAATCAAGATCTTCTTTCAAAAGTATATGGCTGGTTCTATTTCAGTATCAATGCAGGTTCTATGATTTCAACTATCGCTATTCCGTGGACTTACGATCATTTTGGCCCAAAATGGGCCTTCGGTATTCCCGGAATTCTGATGGCGCTGGCTACCTTAATATTCTTTTCGGGGCGTAAAAGATATGTAAAAGTTCCCCCGCAAGGCGTTAACAGAAACAACCTGGTGTTTATAAGTTGGTATGCACTAACTCACTTAGGCCAAAAACAACCAAGACAATCCATGCTTGATGTAGCCAAAGGACCTTATGATCCTGAACGCGTTGAAGGCGTTAAGGCTGTTTACCGTGTTATGGCGGTATTCTTTTTTGCCCTGGCATTTTGGGCTGTTTGGGATCAATGCCTATCCGAATGGACGCTGTATGCCGATAAAATGGATCGTTCCATTAATCTTGGCTTTATCTCATTTACAGTATTCCCCGGCCAATTGTCAACCATTAATACTGTGTTCCTTCTGCTTTTCATCCCTCTATTTAATTATTCGATATATCCATGGTTGGACAAACGAGGGCTCAAGACTACGCCGTTGCGAAGGCTTGGTGCAGGCTTAGTTTTAACGGCTTTGTCATTCGTGGTAATCGGCCTTGCACACAACAATATTGAACATGGTGGCACACCCTCTATGTGGTGGGAGGTACTGGCATTTATGGTACTTTCAGCAGCCGAAGTACTTGTATCTATAACCGGTTTGGAGTATGCTTATACCCACTCGCCAAAATCAATGAAAAGCACCATGACCGGCATCTGGTTCCTGGTAGTATCGTTTGGCAATCTTATTACCGCAGTTGTTAACGGCTTTATCGAAAATGGCGGTTGGTGGGCGCGTAACCTTAAGGGCGCAAACTACGAGTGGTTCTTCGTAATATTTATTGGGGTGTTTGTAGTAGCATTCTTGTTTGTTTCGCCGCGACTGAAGGAACGCAATTATATAACCGACCCGTATGTTGAAAACCAGGTAATTGCAGATACCCATAACCTGTAATAAATCAAATAGCATTAGTAAGCAGATAGTTACAATCCCTATCTGCTTTTTTTATTTTTAATGATGCCGAAATCGTTTATTTTAGCCCCCTCATTTCAATTTCTGTTTAGTGCCGGATAGCATAGTTATTATACCTACCTATAATGAAAAGGAAAATATTGAACGGATGATCCGTAAGGTATTCTCCCTGCCGCATGATTTTCATCTGCTCATTATCGATGACGGCTCGCCCGACGGTACGCAAAATATCGTAAAGCAATTAATACCTGAGTATCCCGGGCGTCTTTTTATTGAAGAACGGGCGGGGAAACAGGGGCTGGGTACAGCTTACCTTCACGGTTTTGCCTGGGCTATTTACAGGCATTACGATTATATTTTCGAAATGGATGCGGATTTTTCGCATAATCCCGATGATCTGTTAAAACTAAGGCAAGCTTGCGTTGAGGGTGCTGATGCAGCTATTGGGTCGCGTTATATAAACGGTGTGAACGTGGTCAACTGGCCGATGAGCAGGGTATTGATGAGCTATTTTGCATCAGTGTATGTACGTTTTATAACCGGGCTAAAAATACAGGATTCAACAGCCGGCTTTATGTGTTATAAACGAAAGGTTTTGGAAACGGTACGTTTACACAAGATAAAATTTGTGGGATATGCTTTCCAGATCGAAATGAAATACACCGCTGTAAAACACGGTTTTAAAGTAGTCGAGATCCCGATCATCTTTACCGACCGCACCCTCGGCACCTCAAAAATGTCGACCAGCATATTCAGGGAAGCCTTTATTGGCGTTATCCACATGAAGATCAATAGTATATTCAGGAAGTATCCTGAAGGATAGAGGTTAGCGTTTGGAGATTAGCGGTTAGTTAATTGTCGCGCTTAATTAATAGCTTTGGTCTTCAATTTGTAAATAGATAAATTCGTCACATTAAGCAACTAATCTCTAACCTCCTATCTCTAACCTCTGCTAATGGCAATGAACGAGCATCTTGATCCCGACGGCGAACGCCTCTCCCCTGCTGAACGTGATATTGAGAAAGTTTTACGCCCGCAGGTTTTTGAGGATTTTACCGGTCAGCATAAAATATTAGCGAATTTAAAAGTATTTGTGCAGGCTGCCCGTCAACGTGGCGAGGCGCTTGATCATGTGCTGCTGCACGGCCCCCCGGGGTTGGGTAAAACTACCCTCTCCTACATCATCGCCAACGAGATGAATGTGGGTATAAAAATAACATCCGGCCCTGTTTTAGATAAACCCGGCGACCTCGCCGGCTTACTGACCAACCTGGAAACCGGTGATATTTTGTTTATTGATGAGATCCATCGTTTAAGTCCCCTGGTTGAAGAATACTTATACTCGGCAATGGAGGATTTTAAGATAGATATTATGCTCGAGAGTGGCCCTAACGCGCGGTCGGTACAAATATCGTTAAATCCATTTACGCTGGTTGGCGCCACTACACGCTCGGGCTTGCTGACAGCGCCGCTGCGCGCCCGGTTCGGCATCAATTCGCGGCTCGAGTATTATGATGCAAAGTTATTGACCACTATCGTGTTGCGATCAGCATCCATATTAAAAACCCCGATAAGCGACGAAGGCGCCTATGAAATTGCCCGCCGCAGCCGTGGTACACCCCGCATAGCCAATGCCTTATTGCGCCGCACACGTGATTTCGCCCAGATAAAGGGCGACGGAAATATCGATACGGTAATTGCTAAATATGCGTTGAATGCCCTGAACGTCGATGAGCACGGTTTAGATGAAATGGATAATAAGATTTTAACCACCATTATTGATAAATTCAAAGGCGGCCCTGTTGGGTTAAAAACCATTGCTACCGCCGTTGGCGAAGAAGAAGGCACCATTGAAGAAGTGTACGAGCCTTTTTTGATACAGGAAGGTTTTTTAATGCGCACCGCGCGCGGCCGCGAAGCGACCGAAAGCGCCTACAAGCATTTAGGCAAAATAAAACTGGGCGGCAATCCGTCCCTATTTTAACTGTGGAAAGATATCCGCAATAAAAATTTGTCATCCTGAGCGATAGCGAAGGATCTTCTTCGTGCGAAAAGAATGTACAGATGCCTGTTGCGGAAGATTCTTCACTGCGTTCAGAATGACAAAAAGGAATTAAACCCCTATATTCTTTATAAAAATGAAAACTAACATTCTTATCAGCTTCAAACGAGCACTCATTTTAGCCGCTTTAATTTTTAGTTCAGCTATCCTGGCGAATGCCCAAAGTACACCGCCTGTAGGCATCGCCGGCTTAACCCACAACCATATTTATGGTATTTTAAACGAGTACGCGCATGGCCGGGTAAATATTGTCGGCATAGCCGAGCCAAGCAAGGCTTTGCAGGAAAAGTACCGCAAGCAGTTCCATTTGCCCGATTCCTTGTTTTTTACCGACCTAAAAACGATGGTCGCTAAACGGAAGCCGGCTATTGTATTGGGCTATAACGCGATTGCTTACCACGTTGATATCGTTGAGGTATGTGCACCACTACACATCGCGGTAATGGTTGAAAAACCGTTGGCAGCAACTTTAAGCCAGGCAAAACGAATGGAGGCCCTTGCCGATCAATACCATATTAAACTTTTAACCAATTATGAAACGACCTGGTACCCTTCGGTCGTTGCGGCCTATGATATTATTAACAAAGACAGCATTGGCGCTATCCGCAAAATGGTAGTGCACGACGGGCACCAGGGACCGGTTGAAATTGGCTGCAGCGAAGAGTTTTTAAGTTGGCTTACTGATCCGGTTTTAAACGGCGCAGGTGCATTGAACGACTTTGGCTGTTACGGCGCCGATTTAATGACCTGGCTGATGCACGGTAAACGGCCGATAGCCGTAACCGCCATAGCCCGTCATTATAAACCCAATATTTATCCAAAAGTTGAAGACGACGCAACCATACTGGTAGAATATCCCGGGGCAACCGGTCAAATCGAAGCTTCATGGAACTGGCCCTTTAGCATTAAGGACATGGAGGTTTTTGGAGAAACCGGCTATTTACACGCGCTTGACGGCAACAATTTAACGATGCGCATGCGCGAGAATATTAAAAGCGTAAGGAAGGTTGAGCCGATACAACCGCCCTACAACAGCCCTATCCCGTATTTTACCGCCGTATTGCAAAAAAGTATCACCGGCGAGGGCGACGACCGCTCGTCGTTAAAATACAATATGATCGTGATGGAGATATTGGACGCGGCGAAGCGCTCGATAAAAGAAGGCAGGCGGATCGTACTCTAAAACCAATAAAATTGAACCGTTTATCTTTAGCCGAAAGAAAATTAATCTTATTTTAGCCGGAATTAAAACACACCTATCGCTATGTTCAAACAACTTTTTTTTCTCTCAATTTTCTGCCTTTTAAGTTTAATTACTTTCGCGCAGCCTGTAAACAATGCTGCTGTTATGGCCCGGAAACAGGTGCCTATTGTTTGTTATCACCAGATACGCGATTGGAGGCCGACCGATTCCAAGACTTCAAAAGACTATATCATACCAATAGCTGCCTTTAAACAACACATGAAAATGCTGGCCGACAGTGGGTACCATACCATATTGCCCGACCAGTTATATGATTATCTTACCAAAGGTACTGCGCTGCCCAGCAAGCCTATCATGCTGACCTTTGATGATACCGATTTGGACCAGTTTGAAATAGCCCGTCCCGAAATGAAAAAATACGGCTTTAAGGGTGTGTTTTTTATCATGACGGTATCGCTCAATAAAAAACATTATATGAGCAAGGCGCAGGTAAAACAACTTTCGGACGAAGGAAATGTTATTGCCTGCCATACCTGGAACCATAGCAACTTTAAAAAAATAACCGGTAAAGACTGGCAGATACAATTGGATAAGCCTACGAAATTGCTCGAAGACATTACCGGCAAACCGGTAAAATATTTTGCTTTCCCGTTTGGTGTATGGAATGCGCAGAACCTGCCCCAGTTACATCAGCGTGGCTTTAAGCTCGCATTTCAGCTGGCCGATAAACGCTACCCGCAAGACCCGTTAATGACGGTTCGACGCATACTCGACAGCGGTTATTGGACCACAAAAACATTCAGCAATAATGTAAGGCATAGCTTTTAACCCGATCCGGTTAAAACAAAAAACAAAACCCGCTTTGTAAACTGAAGCGGGTTTTGTTTTTGTAAGATGTTGCGTACATTTATTTATGAAATCACAACCTTACCTTAAAAATGTCTGCCTGGCATTTTGGCTGTTCGCGTTTGCCCAAAACGTTTGCGGTCAATCATCAAAATTGATTGACGATCACTTTAAAGCTTTAACTGATCATGATATAAAAGCCATCGCATCAGGCTATGCCGATGACGCAGAAGTGTATTCGCCGAACTGGGAAGGCGCTAAAACCGGGCCGGCCGGTGTAACGGAGGTATATTCGAGGTATTTCAAATCTACGCCCGATCTGTCTTATAAAGTAACGCGCGTTATTGATGCAGGCCAGACCATCGTGGTTGAATTTACCTCGGGTGGGATCTTATCCAATCCGGAGGGCAATACGCCCGCCTATATGAAAGATAAAAAATATACGCTGAGCTACTGTACAGTATTCGCCCTTAAAAATGGAAAAATATTCCGCGAAGCTAATTATTTTGACCAGGTTGCCTTTTTAAAACAGGTCGGTTTTTTCGATCAAAAATAGTTAAAGGTTTTCGCCCGCGGGTCCCTGTCCTTTGTTTGAAGAGTTTTTCTGATCGGAAGGCCCGGGCTTACCGCTATCGTTATCCGGGACGATCGTTGGTATTCGCTTATCATCGGGTTTATTTTGAACAGTTGGCTGGCTGCCTTTTTCTAAATTGCCGGTGCCTTGTTGTTTATTTGAATTTTGCATAGTAGTTTATTATTTGGTTATTAATAATACCTAAAAATCTATTCTGGTTCGGTTACCCACCTGATAGCCGTATCCAGTTCATCCAGCGAAAAGCTCCTGAATTTTCCAGGTAATATATACTTAAACAGATCACTAACCCCGTGCAGGTATTTTTTATCGGTAACCAGCACCACCTTGTTCCATTTAAAAAAGTATTTCAGTCCAAGCTTAATATTGCCACACCACTTACCGGGTGAAAAATTTTTGATCTCGGTTTCCAGTACCAATAAAAAATTGATCTTATTGTGCCGCGTCAGGAAGTTATTAAACAACCTGTCGAGTGTACTTTCGTACTCTTCTTCATCCACATCAGCATAAGCGTGTACGCCTGCTACGTGACCCGGCAAATTGTTTATAACCCTAACCATATTGTATATTTTACAATATCATAAGCAAAAACCAAACCATTTTTACTATAAAATAAATTTATTTAATTTGAGTTAAAATTCAATTTTTGTGATTTGTAGTATCTTTGCATGCAATGGCACAAAACAGGGCGGCATACAGTTCATTAATCAAAAAGGAGGCTAAGGAACTGGGCTTTATGTTTTGCGGTATTTCAAAAGCGGAGTTTTTGGAAGAAGAAGCGCCCCGGCTGGAAGCGTGGTTAAAAAAGGGCATGCACGGCGAAATGCAGTACATGGAAAACCATTTCGATAAGCGGCTCGACCCGCGCTTGCTGGTTGACGGGGCAAGATCGGTTATATCCCTTGGTTTAAACTATTATCCCGAAAAACAGCCCGTCGACCCATTTGCCCCAAAAATTTCGAAGTACGCCTATGGTGATGACTACCATTCGGTTATAAAGGAAAAGCTAAAAAAATTACTTGAAATATTAAACGAACGGATCGGTGAGATATGTGGCCGCGCCTTTGTTGACTCGGCGCCGGTGCTGGATAAAGCCTGGGCAAAAAGATCGGGTATGGGCTGGATAGCCAAAAACACCAACCTGATCAATAAAAACTACGGCTCGTTCTTTTTTTTGGCCGAGCTGATAGTCGATATTGAACTCGAATATGATGTCCCCGCTGCTGCCGACCATTGCGGTACCTGTACGCGCTGTATCGACGCCTGCCCTACCGAAGCGATCGTTGCCCCTTATATAGTCGACGGCAGCCGCTGTATATCTTACCTGACAATTGAACTGAAAAACGAAATACCCCAGGAGTTTAAAGGCAAAATGGATAACTGGATGTTTGGCTGCGATATTTGCCAGGATGTGTGCCCTTGGAATAAATTCTCGGTATTGCACCGGGAACCTGCCTTTGAGCCGCATCCCGAACTGCTAAACTTTACCCGCCGGGATTGGGAAGATATTACAGAAGATATTTTTACGGCCGTATTTAAAAACTCAGCCGTAAAACGGACCAAATTCAAGGGATTGAAGCGAAATATTGAATTTTTAAAATAAGCGAGAGAGCCTGGTTTACTTTACAAGCCCTTCTTAAACTTATCGGCCAGCTGTTTTAACATGTCGTCGTTTACCGGCATTGCAGGCCCTTCATCTTTCTTTTTAAAGGGCTTATTATCGGGCTGGTGGTGACGGTTATTGGCACCGTCCGGTTTGCGAAAATCATTCCTGGCTGGCTCTGCCGGTGATTTTTGTTCAGCGGGGGCCGGTTCCTTTTCTTTTTGGACTATAGGTTTTGGCTGGCGTTCAGCTACTTTCTTTGCGTTCCAGCGGGTATAAATTTCTTCCAGTTTGCGCTTGGTATACAGCGGGAAATCACCCTGCATCATCCACGAATAATAACTCGGCTCGATCCTGAACACTTCCTCAACACTCTTGCCCTTATGTTTGCCAAAATTAAATGTTTCCTGGCCCTGCTCGTTGAAGACCATACGCCCGGCAAAGTCAACCGGCCGGCTCAGATTAGTGAACTTATGCAGCCCTTCAACGTCGTTCACAACCGGGAACGAACGGTTGCCTTTTTTATCTTCCCATTCTGTTTTCTCATACCGTTCAATTTGCGCCAGCAATACTTCCATAGTGGCACGGGTATCAGCTTCGGCGGAGTGGGCGTTTATAATTTGTTTATCGCAATAAAATTGGTAGGCGGCTTTCAGCGTACGCTGCTCCATCTGGTGGAAGATATTTTGCACGTCGACAAAATGACGGTTATCCAGGCTAAAAGAAACCCCTGCGCGCAAAAACTCTTCCATCAGCATGGGGATATCAAACTTATTGGAATTGTAACCTGCCAGGTCGCTGTCATCGATAAATTCAGCCAACGCTTGCGCAATCGCCTTAAACTCAGGCTCATCTTTTATATGTTCATCGTAAATGCCATGTATCAGCGATGCTTCCAGCGGTATCGGCATACCAGGGTTTACGCGAAAGGTTTTCACCGTTTCACTTCCATCCGGATGAAGCTTTATAACAGATATCTCAACAATACGGTCGGCCCCGATATTGGTTCCGGTGGCTTCAAGGTCAAAAAAAGCCAGTGGCCGTTTTAAATTTAATTTCATCTGTTAATGTTACTTAAAATTCTCTCTTCCTGCACCGCCTGGGTTCATATTTATCTTACTTGATAAACGCATGCCGATCAGTAAAGGTCGCAAATGTCTAAAAAAGAATCAGCACAATAAATTTTTAATCAATTTAAATATTCGGTTAAAAATATTAATTTGTCCTCACCTAACTTAAAAGAAAATCATGAGAAAAACCTTACTTATTCTGTTTATTTTATCCGGAGTAACGCACATAGCAGTAGCGCAGGATTTTCCTTTCGGGCAAGTTACCCCCGGAGAAATGGAAATGAAAAAATATGCTAAGGACACTTCGGCGCACGCGGTTGTACTCCAGGAGTTTGGCAAGTCGAGGATAGTTATAACCAGTGATGATAACATCAAGCTGATGTTTGAATATCATGTTAAAATAAAAATATTTGATAATAACGGGTTCGATCATGGAACTGTTCAAATTCCTGTTTATAACAATGGCGAAGCTGATTCATACGAGAACATAGATGAAATTGCCGGCGTAACCTTTTATAAGGACGAAAACGGGGTAACCCAAAAAACTGAACTCGAACACCAAAAGATATATCCCATAAAAGAGAATAAGTATTGGGCCAATTATAAATTTGCACTGCCCGGCCTGCGGAACGGCTGCGTAATCGAATATAAATTTCAGATTGAATCGCCCTATTTTGAAAATTTTCATTCCTGGCACTTCCAGGAAGACATACCTAAAATATATTCAGAATACGAGGTTCATATTCCTGGGTTTTGGAATTACAACGTCTCACTGCGGGGCGGCTTAAAACTTGACAAAAACAAATCAGACCTGGAGAAACTTTGTTTTGAATCTCACGGCGCACATTGCGACTGTTCGGTTATGACTTATGGAATGAGTGATATCCCGGCTTTTAAGGAAGAAGATTTTATGACTTCGCCAAAAAACTTTCTTTCTGCTGTGAATTTCGAATTAATGGAGTACGTAAACCCATACAACGGCATAAAACACAGGGTGACAAAAGAGTGGAAAGATGTTGATTATCAACTTAAGAGCAGCCCCTATTTCGGCTCTCAACTAAAAAGAAAGGGGCTGTTTAAAGATAAGCTTGTGCCGGTAATTGCTGGCCAGCCTGATGACGTGGCGAAGGCCAAGGCTATTTATGCTTACATACAGAAAGCGTTCAAGTGGAATAATTTTTACGGAATTTCCAGCGATGGAATTAGCAAATCACTTGATGATCATACTGGCAATATAGCTGACATTAACCTGTCGCTGGTTACCGCTTTAAATGCAGGCGGGTTAAATGCCGAAGCAGTTTTGTTATCGCAGCGCGATCATGGTATGATCAACACCTTATACCCTGTTATCGGCGATTTTGATTATGTGGTAGCGAAAGTTAATATTGCGGATAAAAGTTATTTGCTGGACGCGTCCGACCCGATGCTGCCTTTTGGCATGCTGCCCTTAAAATGTCTGAATGATAAGGGCCGTGTGTTCAACCTCGATAAACCGTCTTACTGGATAGACCTGAATTTACCTCAAAAAGAGAAAAGCCTGCAAACGATTGATCTTACGCTAGACGAAAATGGTAAATTAAAAGGAACGCTCACCAAATATTCTTTTGGCTACGAAGCCTACAAAAAACGGGTTGAGATAAAAAAAAACAATTCGACAGACGAATACCTGGAGAAATTAAATGCCGAATCGCCAAAATTAAAGATACTTAAATCTGATATTTCAGGCTTGGACAGCTTAGACCAGCCGTTAGTCGAAAAATACGAAATACAGTTTGATGCTTACAATAAACTGGCGAATAACCTGTCGTTCAACCCCTTCTTTTGGGGAAGGATAACAATAAACCCCTTCAAATTAGACGCAAGGACCTTTCCGGTTGACCGCGGCATGCCATTGGACGACCGGTTAACACTCACTATTCATTTACCTGACCAGTATACTGTTGAAGCCCCGCCCCCAAATTTTGCAATGGCATTACCGAACGACGGAGGAAAATTTTTGACAAACTACCAGGCGGACAACAATGCGTTTACATTCTCAAATGTGATACAACTTAATAAGCCCGTATATAGTTCGGAAGAATACCCTTATTTAAAAGAATTTTATAACAAGATCATTCAGTCTGAAAAGTCTGAAATGGTTTTTAGGAAAAAAAAATGAGATCATTCCTGGTATTTTGTTGGCTTTTAACATGCGTACTATTTGTCAATGCGCAAACTAATTACGACTCGACCTTAATACCCGAACGTTTGCTGCCATACGCCAGCGCGGTAGTGCGATTGAACGAGTTAAATGTAGTTGTTGAGGATATTGACAATACGGTGGTTCACGAAAAAATGATTGTTACTGTTTTAAATAAAAATGGTGACAATATGGCACACATCGTTTTGCCCTACAATAAATACGAGGCCATCAAAAATGTAAAAGGGGTTATTTACAATGAGTTTGGAACACAGATCGGAAAATTTTCGCAAGGTGATTTTGAAGATGTTTCCGCAATTCGCGATTTCGAATTGTTTTCTGATGAAAGGGTAAAATATTATACACCGGCGGCAGTAAACTATCCTTATACTATTTCGTATGAGTATGAAGTGCGATCAAAACAATCACTGGATATTCCCGAGTGGAAACCGAACCCTTATTACGGCGTAGCTATCGAAAAAAGCACATTCACCTTTAATTGTAAATCCGATTTAAATATTCATTATAAAGAGAATAATTTAACGGAAAAGGTCGCGGTCAGCACCAATCCGAAAGGATTTAAAACTTATTTATGGCAGGCAAACAATCTCAAGGCAATTAAGTACGAGGCACTTAGCCCGTACCGTGAAAATTATTTGAGCAGCGTAAAAATTGCACCTGAAAAGTTCATGTACGGCGGGATACCGGGATCGTTTACAAACTGGAAGGAATTGGGGAAGTGGAATTATGATAAACTAATTGCAACCAGGCAAGATTTATCACAGGAAACAATTGCCTATATAAAGGAGCTAACAAAAAACATTACTGATCCTAAATTAAAAGCAAAAAAAATATATGAATATATGCAAGGTAAAACGCATTATATAAGCGTAACACTGGGTATAGGTGGTATCTTGCCATTTTTAGCATCTGACGTTGATAAACAAAATTATGGCGATTGCAAAGCCCTTGTAAATTATACACAGGCCCTGCTCAAAGCCGTTGATATTGAATCATACTATTGCGTGGTGGAATCGGGCCGCGATTATAAGGTGAGTATGCTGGAGGATTTTGCGAGCATGGACCAGGGCAATCACATTATTTTATGCCTTCCCTTTAAAAATGATACAACCTGGGCAGACTGCACCAGCCAAACCATCCCTTTTGGATACCTGGGCGACTTTACTGACGACCGCACTGTGCTGGCTTGTACGCCCGAAGGCGGAAAGCTGCTGCACACGCCAAAATATACAGCCGACGATAATCTTGAAAGCCGGAAAGCTGAGTTTGTTATTAACGAAAATGGCGAATTATCAGGAAATATGTCAACCACCTTCAAAGGAACCGAATACGAAGAACGCAGTTTTCTTGCAGGTGAAACACGTGAAGAACAAGAAAATAGGTTGAAAAAAATATATCCTATAAATAATATGGCTATAGAACAGCTAATGCTTGAGCGGTATAAAAGTGCAAAACCTGTCTTTACCGAAAACATCCAGGTTAGAGCTCGCGATTATGCTGCCCGGGCTAATGGCAAATTATTTTTCATGCTGAATTCTTTCGACCGTTATGGAAGCCCACCGCCTCAAGTACCAAAGCGGGTAAATGATGTGTATATAACCCGTGGTTACACTCAGCAGGATGATATCACATATATACTGCCGCCGGGTTACAGCCTGGAAAAAGCGCCGCTTAACTATTCAGTCGATAAGCCGTTCGGCTCCTTTACTATTAGTACGGTAATTAATGGCAATAAAATGATCTATAAACGTAAATTAAAGATTATAGACGGGACATATAGCAAGGATGTTTACCAGGACCTGGTTGATTTTTACCAGACAGTTTCTGATGCTGACGGATATGACGTATCGCTGATCAAATAATTGCGGCTAGCTAAAGATTATTATTCCTAGTATAATCCCGACTATCATGATGATATAGAGCAGAAGCTCATTACCAGCATATCGCTTGTACTTGGTCCAGAAAGAGTAATCTTGTTTAGAATTTGGTTTTTGCATGCTTTCGCAAAAATACCAATAAATTGCATTATTTACTTGGAGGTACGGATTGTGGATCTGTTATGATCGATCCCGCCCGCGAAAAATGAGGATACATGGACGAGTCGTGCAGCCTGATGATCATTACACCTTTTGTTGAGCTGGCATGTACCAGGTAGCCATTTTGAAGGTAAATACCCACATGATTGAATTTACCGCCGTCGTAATCAAAAAAAACAAGGTCACCCTCCTGCAGTTCTTCTTCGTATTTTCGTTTAATAACAGTTACCTGCTGGCTCGTGGTGCGTGGTATATTAATCCCGTAAACTTCCTGCTCAAGCAGTTGCGCAAGCGCCGAGCAATCTACCCCAGTCTTGTCCTGTCCGCCATACTTGTAGGGCGTTCCCCACCATTGATCAATAAAAGCATAAAGCCTGCCGTTATGAATATCGTTCTTATCAATCCCCATTATTGCCGAATATTTGTCCGCAACACTCCCGGCAGGTTTTACCACCTCGCCCGGCGAACCTCTTAGTATCGCTTTTTTACTATGGCACGATGCAACAACGATAACCAGCCCCAACAAAACGCAATGCAGGTGAAGTCTTCTATTCATACCGTAAATGTACGTGCAAACAGGCATTATGGTTACGCGAAGATTTTTAACATATTAACATCGAGGGAGTCCGAAAGTCAGTAAAGTTGTCAGAACTATGATTTATAGGATTTAAAGATTTCCATGATATTTTAAATTCGAAAATAAAAACATTCCGAATTCGACATTCCGAATTCCGCAATAAATAAATCCGAAATCGAACATCCGAAATTCGAAATTCTCCTACCCTTTTATCACCCGCTGTATCTCATCCAGCTTCATCAATGCCTCAACCGGGGTTAGGGTATTTACGTCGAGGTTATTCAGCGTATCCCTTATTTTTACCAGAACCGGGTCGTCGATCGAGAACATCTGCATTTGTACAGCTTGCTTCTGCACCTTGCGGATACTTTCCTTGATATGCTCCCCTCCCGTGCGTTCGGCTTCCAGTTTCTTTAATATTTCATTGGCCCGGCTCAATACCTTTTGCGGCATACCCGCCAGCTTGGCTACGTGTATCCCGAAACTGTGCTCGCTGCCGCCCGGTACCAGCTTACGAAGGAAGATGATCTGCTGCCCCACTTCTTTTACCGATACATTGTAATTCTTAATGCGGTTAAAAGTGTTGCTCAGTTCATTCAACTCGTGGTAATGCGTAGCGAACAGGGTTTTTGCCCGGGCCTGCGGCTGGTTGTGCAGGAACTCGGCTATCGACCAGGCGATCGAGATACCGTCATAGGTTGATGTGCCGCGACCGATCTCATCCAGCAGGATCAGGCTGCGGGCCGACAGGTTATTGAGGATGCTTGCCGTTTCATTCATCTCCACCATAAAGGTCGATTCGCCGGATGAAAGATTATCCGATGCGCCTACCCTGGTAAATATTTTATCCACCAAGCCTATTGAGGCCGCTTTAGCGGGAACGAAACAGCCCATCTGGGCCATCAGCACGATCAGCCCGGTTTGCCTCAGCAACGCTGATTTACCGGCCATATTCGGCCCGGTGATAATGATAATCTGTTGTGTTTCCGAATCGAGATAAACGTCGTTGGTGATGTACTCTTCGCCCAGGGGCAGGTTTTTTTCGATCACCGGGTGCCTTCCGCCTTTGATGTCGATCACCCGGCTCTCATTGATCTCCGGCTTTACGTAATAATTTTTTATAGAGATCGTCGCGAAATTAAGCAACACATCCAACCGGGCGATTAATTGAGCGTTTAGCTGTATTGGCTTGATATATTCCGAAAGCGAATACATCAGGTCGGTATAAAGCTTTGTTTCAAGCGCTAATATTTTTTCCTCTGCGCCTAATATCTGCTCTTCGTATTCTTTCAGCTCCGGGGTAATATACCGTTCAGCATTAACCAGGGTTTGCTTGCGTATCCAGTCGGCGGGCACTTTATCACGGTGACTGTGGGTAACCTCCAGGTAATAACCAAATACGTTATTGAATGAAACTTTTAGGGACGGTATGCCGGTAATTTCCGCTTCCCGTTTCTGAATCTCCAGCAAATAGCCCTTTCCGCCGAACGCGATCTTGCGCAGGCGGTCGAGTTCCTCGTTAATACCCTCATTGATAACGCCCCCTTTCACCAGCATAACAGGTGGCTCGGGACTTAACTCCTTTTCAATTTTTTCACAAAGGATCGTGCAGGGGTTAAGCTGGGATGCGATCGATTGCAGGGGCAGGCTTGGGGTGCCCTCTCCTAATTTCTTAATGCTATCAATGGCTATCAAAGCCTTCTTCATCTGGCAGACCTCGCGCGGATTGGCTTTTTGCAGCCCGATCTTCGAGATCAGCCTTTCCAGGTCGCCGATAAGGCGGATATTTTGCTTTAGCGTTTCGCGCAGTTCTTCCTGCGCTATCAGGTACCCCACCACGCCAAGGCGGTCGTTGATCGGTTTAATTTCCTTTAACGGCATCACGATCCACCGGCGCAGCAGCCGTGCACCCATTGGCGAACATGTATGATCAAGCACTTCAACCAGCGTATGCGCATTTTCATTAGCAGAGCCAACCAGTTCAAGGTTGCGTACGCTGTAACGGTCGAGCCACAGGTATCTGTCCTCCTCGATCCGGCTGATCGACGATATATGCTGCAGGTTGCGGTGTTCCGTCTCGTTCAGGTAATGCAATGCAACACCTGCCGCTACGATACCGAGGTTCAACCTGTCGATACCAAAACCTTTTAACGATTTTACGCCGAAATGTTTCAATAATACTTCGTTAGCATAATCGCCGCTGTAGGGCCATTCGTCAAGCGTATAAGTATAAAACCGGTCGCCGTAGCTGTTCTTAAAATCGTGCTGACGGCTTTTTGGATAGATCACCTCGCTGGGCGAAAAGCTTTGCAGCAGCTTATCAATATACTCGCTGCTGCCCTGCGCGGTTAAAAACTCTCCCGTACTGATATCGATCAGTGCAATGCCGATGCTGCTCTTTTCAAAATAAAGCGACGCCAGGTAGTTATTGCTTTTTTGATGCAGGATATTATCATTCGTGGCAACGCCGGGCGTAACCAGCTCTGTAACGCCACGCTTAACAATGGTTTTGGTGGCTTTGGGATCTTCCAGCTGATCGCAAATGGCCACCCGCTGTCCTGCCCGCACAAGTTTGGGCAAATAAGTATCTAAGGAGTGGTATGGGAAACCCGCCAGCTCGATATGCGTAGCAGCGCCATTTGCGCGGCGGGTAAGCACAATGCCCAAAATACCTGCGGCTTTAATGGCATCTTCGCCAAAGGTCTCGTAAAAATCACCTACGCGAAACAGCAGCAACGCCCCCGGGTACTTCACCTTTATGGCATTGTACTGCTGCATTAACGGTGTCTCTTTAGTTGTGTCTTTGGCCAAGCGGTTTAATCCTTTTTATCAGGTCGGTAAAGTTAATGGATTGAACGGCGTTTAACCGGATTGTGGAAAAGTTAAGGGGATGTGGATTGCTGTTTGTGGGTTAAGTCAGGAGAATTATGAAATATTTTTTCCCGGGCTCAAGACTTAAGAATAATCTTATCGATCGCATTAGCTAAAGCCTTATCCTTATCGGTAACAATATCGCCGGCATCATGGGTGCTAAGCCATATTTCCACTTTGTTCCAGGTGTTGGTCCAGGTAGGATGGTGATTCATTTTTTCAGCAGCAAGGGCCACCCTTGCCATAAATGAAAAAGCCTCGGAAAAATCTTTAAACGTAAAAGATCTGTAAAGTTTATTGTCGGTTTCTGTCCACATGGCTATCTTATTAAGTAAGGTAAATGTACATAAAAACAGTCGGGGAAATTACTCACAGCTCCGTTTAAACATTTCCAAACGGTATATGTTATTATAAAAAAGAAGATGATGAGCTCAGCGTTTGTAAGAGAGAATGAGGAACAGCGGTTAAATGAAGTAGCACCTTCATTGGATGCTTTGAAGATGTATCTCCGGAGGGAAAATGGCGGTGTGCGGGTTTATGAAACAAAATCCTGGTACAGCCAGAAACACGGGCGCGACGTTTACGAAATGAGCGACGGCTTAACCTATGCTAAAGATGATGACAGCAGGTGGTTTATTATCCTTGATTGATCTTTGGAATCTTCCTCCCGTCTATTCTTAAAATGCAACAAATTTCCGGCTTTCAGATCAATTGGTCTGCTTATTGCTTTGTTATGAAAAATGGAGGAGATTAAAACATTTTCTTCCGGTTTTAACTTTGATATAAAAAGATTAGCAGCAGAATATTAAGATTTAATTGAATAGAAATTACTACACCAAAATATATCTATGGATATTTTTAATACGCAAAACATTTTACGGGAAAAACGCTGGAAATGGATTGACTATGATAAAGGAATAAGCATTCTACTGGTTGGATTTGGTCATACCTTATCGGTACTTCAGGGCCACGTCGACTTAAGCGCCTATCCTTTCTTTAATTACATCGGTACCTTTTTGTATGGTTTCCGGATGCCTTTGTTTTTTATCATTTCGGGCATATTTATCGCTTCGGGATTGAAAAGAAAAGGCATGAACACCTATATCCGCAACCGCGCTGATACCATCTTATATCCCCTGTTGGTTTGGGGTGCTATACAGGTCACGTTGCAGCTGTTAACGGCAAGGTTTACAAACAATTCGATCACGCCTGTTAATTATCTCGACCTGCTGATCGATCCGCGGCAGGACGGTCATTTTTGGTACCTGAACGCGCTTTTCTTTATCGGTGTAATTTATGCCGTGTTAAAATCCGTGCTCAAAATGAAACCTCTGGCCCAGGTAGGGCTCGGCCTGATATTATATTGCTTTTCGGCCTATCTTCACCTGAACGACCTTCATGCAGGCGCCTTAACTGACATTTGTGAATTCTACCTGTTTTTCTCAATTGGCGACCTGATATCGAGCGGCCTGCTGGCAGATGAAAACGTTAAACGATTTTCATCACTTAAGATATTTTTTCCGTTGCTGGTGGTGTTTTTACTGGTGCAATACCAGTTCGCTAAAATAAACCTGAACGGCGGGGCCGAAGGCATTAACTATGTGGAGCACAAAATGCCGTTCTTTTTCCTGTTCGAAGCACTGCTGGGCTGTACCATATCCATTAACTTCTCCTTTCTGCTGCAGAAGTATAATGTGCTGAGGTTTTTGCGGGTGATAGGCTTTAACTCCCTTTTTGTTTATTGCATGCAGATCATCGTGGTAACCATCGCAAGGGTGGTATTGGTAAGCGTGCTGAAACTCACGTACGTGCCTGCTGTTGTTATACTCGTTTGGATATCAGGTGTGATAATACCGGTGGTGTTCTATAACCTGTGTATGCACTTTAATATATGGTGGTTGTTTACATTCAAACGCCCCGAAAAACAAAAAGCCATTGCCCCCGAGGAGCCGGCGCTGACCTTGAAATCGGCCTAATCTGCTTTAATGTTTTTATTTTCAGGCGGGGTCGAAGTGATCTCGCCAAACTCGTTTACATAAGCCATCATATTATCCATGCCGCCGCCGGTTGAATTTTGCTGACGCTCCAGCTTGCGCTGCTCTTTATCTTCCTTCTTTTTTTGCCTGTTCTTTTCGAGTTGCTTCTTCATGAAGGTTGCCTGGGATTTCGCCATAATGTATTTATTTAGTGAAAAATAGCCTGGTCCGGGCTGTGATCTTCAAGCCGGCTAGTTGATCGATTAGTAAAAGCTATTTACGCAAAGATAGCAAAATAGACCGGATTTGGCGTACAATCCCCCAATGAGCCCATGCTTTATTAATTAAACTATTCATTTGCAGGGTCATTTAATTTAATTAATTTAACTTTGCAAAACAAAGTACTTTTAACAATATCATTTTATGTCATTCAATAAAGCTTATTTCCTTCTTGTACTAACCTTGTTTATAACCGAGATATTGATCGGCGTTTATATGCACGATACGGTTATCAGGCCCTACGGCGGAGATTTCCTCGTCGTGATTTTGATCTATTGTGCAGTGAAGACCTTTTTTAATTTACCGGTGCTGCAAACGGCCTGTTATGTATTAGTGTTTGCTTATTTGGTGGAGATATCGCAATATTTCCACCTGGTAAACATACTGCACCTGCAGAATAGCAAGGTGGCTAAAATTCTTTTGGGCACCTCCTTTTCGGTTACGGACTTGCTGGCTTATACACTGGGAATTTTACTGGTTATTGTTGTTGAAGATATAAGAAAAAGAACCGTAAGGAGTTTAATAAGCAGATGAAAGAGAATTTTGTATCGGATAATTCGATAGTCAGGAAAATATGGGGTCGGGCGGATACCGTATTGTTTATATTTGCCGGGGCGGCGGCCGAGTTCGCGTTGAACAAGGCGGTCGACTGGCTATATTTTACAGGCCGCCTGCCTGCCGACCCGATTGGCCGGCTATTCTCGACCGTTGCCTACGCCCGGCAAATCATTTTTTCGGAACGAGACGATGCCATGCGGGCTATTGATAAAATTACGGCTATCCATAACAACGTTGAAGCTGCACGGGGTGCGAATATTCCGGACTGGGCCTACCGGGATGTATTATTTATGCTCATTGATTATTCCATTCGCTCATTTGAATTATTGGATAGAAAGTTAACCCTATCCGAAAAAGATGAGGTTTTTAACGTGTTTTATCGTGTTGGCCTGCGGATGAACCTTACGGGATTGCCAAACGGGTATGACAAATGGGAAATCATGAGAGAAACACACCTGGCTGAGGACCTGGTATACAGCACATTTACAAAAGATCTGTATAAACAGTATAAAAAACGGCTCGGGCCAATACGATACCCGGTATTAAAGAAGGTGCAGATGCGTTTAATTCCCGAAAAGGTAAAAAAGCAATTAAATCTTCGCGGCATACAATGGGTGCGACCATTGTTAGGACTGTATAAACTCCTGAGAAAGATCAACCTGGAAGGGCTTTTTAAGAATATATTGCTGCCTCCTGCTTATAAACAGCAAATATTGCTCCTGGACAGAGCAGGCTCATAGGCGTTTTCCGTTAAATTATAAACCCATCCAACTTTGGAAGTTGGATGGGTTTATTATCGGTGCATCCGGGTTCGGGAAGAAATTCCTTTTGTCTTTCAGCTTTAACCTTTTTTGACTACCAGCCGGAACCTTTTTTGGCGTTACCGTTTTTGATGTGCTCTTCGGCGGTTGCTTTTCCCATAATTGCTGCCATTTTGTTGCCTGCAGCGTCGTTTCCTGTTGCAATGTATCTGCCCGATTTGATATCGATAACAGGGTTAAGCATTGGAACGTTTTTGGTTTTTGTTTTTACTGAATACGCAGTAATTCCTGATGTTGCCATGATAAGTTGTTGTTTTTAAGTTACCCCCTTTCGGGGAAATTGTTTATTAAATTGGTTGCCCTGCAATAATTTATTCAATGCTTTTAGCTAGCTGTCACAGCCGGCAAGGTAAATAAATATGCATTGCGAACAAACTTAACAAAGACTAAAGCTTTATTATAATTAAGTTGTTAACAATAGGCAAGCCGCTATGTGGGTAAACAACCTGTAGTTATAGCTATTTTCATTAATAACTGCTTCATTTTTTCGAACGGTTTATCCCTTTCGTCTTTACTTCAGAAACAAGTGCCGGAGGTAAATAGAGACTTCGATCACGCTATAAACATACGCAAAGAGTGCTTGATAAGCTCGTTTGGCACGCAGTCCTTTCATACTCAGTTATGCTTGGGTCGCCAATAAAAACGCTGTTTTACGTCCATGAGGGCACTTTTTGACTATAAACGGTTATCCGCAGCGAAAATCAACCGTCAACGCTGTTGAGCATCGTGCCATAGGGAATATACACGCTCTTGATTAAAGCAGTGTTTATTATAGGTAATCCCGGGCGGCTAAAAACTGAATAACGCCACCGTTGATCGAAAAATAAAAAAAGTTGACAATACTGAAAAGAAATCACCTGATGTGTTAGCGCGGATTGTGGATAAATCAGCTGAAAAGTTCAAAATTCATCCCGTCTATAGCTCAATTTAAGCTTCAAAAGATATTCTTTTACCTTAAAAAGATACGCTAACTAGTAGGGCACGCCTTGTATTTAAGATTTTGTTGCGCCTAATATGCGGAGTCAGGCTGTTTCGTTTGGAATTTTTAGGTTTAAATGTTAGCTTAACCCCGTAAAATTCACGACTAAAATTTATCATATCATGAGAAACAGAGACACAAGTATCGTATATCTTGTATTGGGGATATACGCGTTAATGATAAGCTGGTATTATAATCATAACCTGATCATCCTTTTGATCACCTATATTTTCTGGCCAATTTACCTGATCTACGAACTGCTCATTGGTCACCTGTCGCATGGCATGTGGAAGGTCATACCAATGTCGTACTTTAAGTAAGCGGGCCGTCAGCTCTGCGCATTTTTAACTAAAAACGGGGCTTTGCTGCGCCGGTTCTGTTAAATTATGTAAAAAAAGCAATACGTATGTATGAATTCTCCCCAAAAGCCGTTGTTTTGGGAAACTATTTATATGAAGAGATTTTCGCTTATTATCTGCTTATTATTCGCGTTGCTTTTATTGCAAAACTGCAAAAAAGACACAGTGACCGCTACAGCTGTTTCAAACACAACCTTATTTGCGGTTGTAGACGATAGCACCTGGACTGCAGACACTGTAACCGCGTCCATTACGTACAACGCGGCCACAAAAACCAAGGTATTCAGCTGTACAGGCGTGGGTTTAGGCAAAGAAATAAATATGGCCTTAACACAAAACAATGCGATTAATACCAGCGGTTTTCCGTTGGCTACATTCGTTGTTGACAATACCTCAAATGTACTTTTATCCTATTATACCGAGCAGAAAAACGCATCGGGCGTTTATGTGCTGGCGCCGCAGGGTAATGTTGATCCTGGTTCAGGAACGGTTATAATCTCGGCTATTGACTCGGTTAAACGGCAGATAACAGGAACGTTTGATTTTACCACATTAAAAAACACGTACGATGGCCAGGGAAATATTACGGCCGTTACCCGCACCCATATTACCGCCGGCGCCTTTAATAAGATGCCTTATACCTTTAAGAGCAACTAGTAAAGTTCTAAGTCTGGAGTCTTAAGTCGAAAAAGGGAGTAACTGATAGTTTTGCCCGAATTTACTTTTCACTTAAGACTCGGGACTTAAGACTACAGACTTTCTTTACTACATTTGCCGAAATTTTAAGGAATGACTGCAAAGAATAAAGCTATTTTTTTAGATCGTGACGGAGTATTGAACCAGGAAATGGGCGATTACGTGCGCCGGTTCGAGGATTTTCATATCCTCGACAATTTTGAAACATTAAAAACATTGCAGGACCGGGGTTATTTACTTTTAGTGGCAACCAACCAGGGGGGCCTGGCAAAAGGGTGGTACAATGAGGACGAACTGGCTAAAATGCACAGTCACTTAAAAGAAACTTACCGCAGCCACGGTATTGAAATAAAGGACATCTTTTACTGCCCGCATCATCCCGACTTTACCGGCGATTGTGATTGCCGTAAACCCAAACCAGGCTTACTGCTGCAGGGGATAGAAAAATACAACCTCGACCCCGCCTTATCCTATTTTATCGGCGATCGTGAGCGCGACATTGAAGCTGCAACCGCAGCAGATGTTAAAGGCATTTTAATTGATAGTGATCAGCCATTAAGCGAAATATTGGATTTAATTGCGTGAATTTGAATATGTTATAAGGGTTGTAAGAGTTGTAGAAGCTAAAATATTTGGTCTTAAAATTGGTAGTTATACTACCTTTAATAACCTTTACAACTTTTAATAACTTTTACAACCAAGAATGACCCTAAACCGCTTCTTAAAAACCTACGATACACTCATTGCCTCAGCCTTAGGTTTTTATTTGATATATCTATATACCAGTTACAGCGGTATCGGCATTTCACCCGACTCCATCATGTACACCAGCGCTGCACGTAATTTACATGCGCACGGCTCGCTCATCACTTTCAATAATACTTACATAACCGATTTCCCGGTTTTTTACCCGTTCTTTTTATGGCTGGTGCTGGTTGTTACGGGGGTGGACCCGATTGCCGCAGGGCCGGTGTTAAACGGACTAATGTTCGCGACGCTTATATTTTTAAGCGGATGGATCATCCAGCGATTTCGCTCCGGCCCCTGGCTGTATAAATGGCTGATGCTGCCGGCGATTGTATTAAGCCCTGCCCTGCTGAATATATATACCTACCTGTGGTCCGAGACGCTGTTTATTCTCATCTTCCTGTTTTTTATTATCGCCTGCAGGCAGTACCTGGTTGAGCATACTTTGCCCACCCTTATAGTATTTGCCGGCGTGGCTGCCCTAAGCAGCATAACCCGATATGCAGGCATTACACTCATCGGTACGGGCGGTTTGTTAATATTGCTTGACATATACCTTCCTTTGAAAAAGAAAATTGGCCACATCATTATATATGGTTTGGTCGCATCATCCATGCTGGCGCTAAACCTGTTACGCAATTCTATGACAACCAGCCGTCTGACCGGCCCGCGCGAGGCTTCGATAACGCCATTTATGGAAAACCTGCACTATTTCGGGACCGTTATGTGCGATTGGGCCGGGTTTTCAACAAAACTATATCCATTTGCAACAGCAATTGCGATAGTTCTGTTCATCGCGCTCATCGCAGTAGTAGCGTTTAATTATTTCCACCGCAGCATCCGCACCTACGAAAACCTTGTTTCCACGTTTGCGCTTATTTACGGGCTTTTTATTGTCGTTTCATCATCCATATCGCGGTACGAACGTATCAACACACGTTTGCTGGCTCCTATATTTATTCCTTTATTATTGAGCTGTACGTATTGGGCTATCGGGGTTATAAGAAATGTCAGCTTTCGCTGGAAATGGATAATTACGCCGGTTTTTGTTTTGCTGATGCTCGGCTTTTCATACCAGGAGCTAACCGCCGATATGCAGCGCTACGACGATGAGGGCGACTACGGCGTACCTGGCTATGCTGACGACTCGTGGAACAAATCCCCCTTCGCGGCTTATCTTAAAAGCAAGCCGCCTATCTTTAAACCGGGCATCCCCGTTTATTCTGATGCCAACGAAGCGCTTTATTTTCTATCGGGCACTTATGCCAAATTATTGCCGCACCGGTATTTTAAGGGTGATATACAAAAATTTTATAGTATTAAGCATTACTACCTGGTGTGGTTCCCATCCATGGATAACCCCGAACTCATTAGTTTGAAGGATATTGAAAAAGTTAAAAAGTTAACGCTGCTGAAGAAGTTTGCAGATGGGGAGATCTACGAATATAATGAGTAGTGGTCAATATGGATTCCAGACTTACGAAGTTTAAAAAACTTCGTAAGTCTTTGACAACTCACCATTCACTACTCACCAAATAAATTTTGATTTCAAAAACAACTGCCTATATTTGCAGCACCCAACGGTAGAGACGCAATGCATTGCGTCTCTGCAATATAAAAAATGAACGGTTATACATTATATCATCCCCATCTGCACCATCACCACCATGTGGTGATCAGATAATGTATGTTTCTACGCGAAATAACAACCCCCGTTTATACTTTTTATTATAGTCCCTTAAAATCAATCAGTGAAAACACTTAAAATAGCGATACAGAAATCTGGTCGCCTCAACGAAAAATCCGTTGAATTATTAAAAAATTGCGGCCTTAATTTCGAAAATTATAAAAGCTCGCTTATCTCTCCGGTATCCAATTTCCCGCTCGAAATTCTTTTTTTGCGCGATGACGACATTCCGGAATACGTGCAGGATGGCATTGCCGACCTGGGCATTGTGGGCGAAAACGTGATACAGGAAACCGAAGTTGAAGTATCATATCTGCAAAAGCTTGGTTTCGGCAAATGCTCTTTAAAAATTGCGGTGCCGAACAACAACCAGATACAGCAGCTTAGCCAGTTAAACGGCAAATCGATTGCTACAACCTACCCGGTTATCCTGGATAAATTCCTGAAAAAGAATGCTATACAGGCCGAAATCCGGACTATATCCGGTTCGGTTGAAATATCGCCCGGCCTGGGGTTAAGTGACGCGATATGCGACCTGGTGTCAACCGGCGGCACATTGAAAAGCAACGGTTTGACCGCTTTCGCCGATGTCATGTCGTCCGAAGCAGTGCTGATCGGCAGCAAGGGTTCCGAAAATTCCGACCTGGTACAGGAGCTTATCCAGCGGGTGCAATCCGTTTTGCGCGCGAAGGAAACCAAATACGTAGTTTTGAATGTTCACCGGGATAGCCTGCCGGCGATTATTGCCCTATTGCCGGGGGTAAAAAGTCCGTCGGTGGTTTCGTTGGCCGAAGAGAATTGGGTAGCCGTTCACACCGTGATCCCTGAACGTGATTTTTGGGACAGGATAAGCCAGCTTAAACAGGCAGGCGCGCAGGGCATTGTGGTAATGCCGATTGAGAAGATAATTTTATAAGAGTTGGCAGTTTTCAGTGGGCAGTATTTTTTCTGCAACTGCAAACTGCAAACCGCCCAGTGCTAACCGACATGAAGCAATATAATTATTCAGATCTAACCAAGCAGGATATCCAAACACTGGTACAGCGCAATGTTGATCCGGCGAATGAGATACGCGATATTGTGGGAGAAGTTATCGCCAATGTAAAAGAACATGGCGACAGCGCCTTGCTTGACTACGCCCTGAAGTTTGACAAGGTGGAGTTGGACAAACTCTACCTGGATAAAACAGAATTTGAAGATATTGCTTCGACCGTTTCAAATGCCCAAAAAGAAGCGCTTCAGATAGCCTATAACAACATTTACCAATTTCACCTCGCACAATTAAAGCCGGAAGATAAGATAGAGACCATGCCCGGCGTAACCTGCTGGCGCGAAATAAGGCCGATTGAAAAAGTAGGTTTATATATACCGGGCGGCACAGCGGTACTGCCAAGCACATTTTTAATGCTGGGCATACCCGCGCTTATTGCAGGCTGTCACGAAATTGTGGTTTGCTCACCGCCGCAAAAGAACGGGAAAGTAAATGCCTTTATCGCGTATGTGGCTTTACTGCTTGGAATTGAGAAAATATATCTTGCAGGCGGTGCACAGGCAATAGCGGCAATGGCCTATGGTACCGAAACCATAACCAAAGTGGATAAAATATTCGGCCCGGGGAACCAGTTTGTTACCAAAGCCAAAACCATTATACAATCCACCACCACAACGGCTATTGATATGCCTGCAGGGCCTTCGGAAGTATTGGTTATTGCCGATGAAACTGCCAACCCTGTTTATGTTGCTGCTGATTTATTAGCACAGGCTGAACACGGCATGGATAGCCAGTCGATTTTAGTTTGTACATCTGCAAAAATTGCCGAAGCAGTTCTGGCCGAGATTGAAAAACAAATTCCTGTTTTGCCACGTGCAGAGATCGTGACCAAAGCATTGGAAAATTCTTATATCATAATTGCAAACACGCTGGATGAAGCCATGGCTTTCAGCAACCAATATGCGCCGGAGCATTTGATACTGGCGACTACCAACTGGCAACTGCTCACTGCAAACATTCTCAATGCCGGATCTGTATTTTTAGGAAATTTAACACCCGAAAGCGCGGGTGACTACGCATCGGGCACCAATCATACTTTGCCGACAAGTTCTTATTCAAGGGCTTATTCGGGTGTATCGGTTGATTCATTTGTGAAGAAAATAACCTTCCAGTATATCACGCCGGAAGGCATACAAAACATAGGGCCTTCGGTAGAGATACTGGCGGAATTGGAAGGATTACATGCGCATAAGAATGCGGTAAGTGTAAGAATGGAGAAGAATAAATAACACGCGTCATTGCGAGGAACGAAGCAATCCCCGACCTGCAGAGCCGCTCTGCACAGTATAGAGATTGCTTCGTTCCTCGCAATGACGGGAATAACAAATAAGTTTGATACAAATGTTCACTATAAATAACATACTACGCGAAAACATCAAAAATCTTGTCCCCTATTCATCCGCACGGGATGAGTACCAGGGAGAGGCCAGCGTATTTTTGGATGCGAATGAAAACGCATACGGCTCGCCACTGGCGCAGCAATTTAACCGCTACCCCGACCCGCTGCAATACGAAGTTAAAAAACGCTTGAGTGAGATCAAAGGCGTACCGCCCCGAAATATATTTTTGGGCAACGGCAGCGATGAAGCTATTGATATCCTGTTTCGCAGCTTTTGCAACCCC
This sequence comes from Mucilaginibacter sp., assembly GCA_035568395.1. Lineage (GTDB taxonomy): Bacteria > Bacteroidota > Bacteroidia > Sphingobacteriales > Sphingobacteriaceae > Mucilaginibacter. The sequence goes on from DATMOF010000002.1 coordinate 1,368,113, forward strand.
GGGGTGGATAACGTAATACTGGTACCCCCTACGTATGGCATGTACCAGGTTTCGGCAAACATCAATGATGTTGAGGTACGGAATGTGCCGCTTACCGGCGATTTCCAGCTTAACCTGGAGGGCATTGCTGAAGCGGTCGACAAGCATACTAAACTGATATTCGTCTGTTCGCCCAACAATCCTACCGGCAACTCAATAAATCGTGCTGATGTGGAAACCTTGCTGGCCAATTTCGACGGGCTGGTGGTTGTCGACGAGGCGTATATCAACTTCAGCCGGCAGAAAACCTTTATACAGGAACTAACCGAATACGCCAACCTGGTGGTTTTGCAAACCTTATCAAAGGCGTGGGGCCTGGCCGGTCTTCGCATTGGTATGGCCTTTGCCAGCGAAGAGATCATCGAGGTGATGAACAAGGTTAAGCCGCCGTATAATATTAACGAAGCTTCGCAGCAATTGGCATTACAGGCGCTTGCAAATATCGACCAGGTAAATGCCTGGATCAAAGAAACGCTGATACAAAGGGATAATTTGGTTTTACAACTGAAAGATTTCGATTTTGTACTGGATATCTATCCATCGGACGCCAATTTTATCCTGGTGAAAACAAGCGACCCGCGGGGTATCTATAATTTCCTGGTTGAAAAGGGTATCATTGTACGCGACCGTTCAAAAGTGAAATTATGCGTAGGATGTTTGCGCATTACCGTAGGCACACCCGATGAAAACAAAAAATTAATCCAAACTTTACAAGATTTCAAATGAGCAAGCCGCAAAAAATACTTTTTGTTGACCGCGACGGTACCATGATAACTGAACCCGCAGACGAGCAGATAGATTCGTTTGCCAAACTGGAGTTTTACCCGGGCGCATTGCAATACCTGCCAAAAATTGCCGCGGAACTGGATTACGAGTTGGTGATGGTTACCAACCAGGATGGCCTGGGTACGGCATCGTACCCCGAAGACACTTTTTGGCCGGTGCAAAATTTCATCCTCAAGACATTTGAAAACGAAGGGGTTAAATTTTCGAACATCTGCATCGACCGTTCTTTCCCGGCCGAAAACTCGCCTAACCGCAAACCGGGAACGAGCATGCTCAAACAATATTTCGATACAAAAAAATACGACCTCAAAGGCTCATACACAATCGGTGATCGCAAAAACGACATTTTACTTGGCCATAATTTAGGCGCTAAAGCCATTTGGTTGAATAACCACACTAACCTGGGTAGCCACGAATTCAGCGGAAAGGCTGAAGAAGAAGCTGTAAAAAGCACGATAGCACTGGAGACGTCCGAATGGGAAAAGATATACGAGTTTTTAAAATTAGGGGAACGGGTGATCGAACACCGCCGGGCTACTAAGGAAACTGATATTTATATCAAAATAAACCTCGACGGTAAGGGTGATGCCAAAGTATCAACAGGCTTGCACTTTTTCGACCACATGCTCGACCAGATCGCCAGGCATGGAAATATCGACCTGGAGATAATCGCAAATGGCGACCTGCATATCGATGAACACCATACCATCGAGGATACCGGTATAGCGCTGGGTGAGGTTTTCGGCGCGGCTTTAGGTGATAAAAAAGGCATTGAACGCTATGGTTTTTGCCTGCCTATGGATGATTGCCTGGCGCAGGTAGCTCTTGACTTCGGTGGACGAAACTGGATAGTTTGGGATGCGGAATTTAAGCGTGAAAAAATAGGTGAAATGCCGACAGAGATGTTTTTCCATTTCTTCAAATCATTTTCCGACGCGGCGAAATGCAACCTGAATATTAAAGCCGAAGGCGAAAACGAACATCATAAAATTGAGGCGATATTTAAAGCCTTTGCCAAGGCAATAAAAATGGCCGTTAAGCGTGATGTAAATAAGATGGTATTACCGTCAACTAAGGGCGTTTTATAGTTGGCAGTTTGCTGTAGGCAGTTTGCGTTTTTTAGTTTCGAATTAGTACTCATTGCAAACAGCTAACTGACGACCTTCTAACTGCAAACTGGACACTAAAAACTGCAAACTCAAAAATATGGTAGGCATAATAAACTACGGGGCAGGGAATATTTTCTCATTGACTGCAGCATTAAACCGGCTGGGTATTGCCTATGGCATGATCAATGATGAGCAGGATTTTGAAAAGTTTGACCGCTATATTATACCCGGCGTAGGGCACGCGGGTGCAGCTATGCATAAACTGGAGCAAACCGGCCTGGTGCCGAAGATAAAGGCGCTAAATAAACCCACCCTTGGCATTTGCGTAGGCATGCAGTTACTCACATCACATTCGGAAGAAGGTGATGCTAAATTATTGGAAATCTTTCCAATAAATACACTTAGATTTGCAAACGGCACTGAATACAAAGTGCCGCATACCGGTTGGAACCAGGTTTATCCTGAAAAAGAAAATAAACTTTTTAAAGATATTCCCGCCGGATCACACTTTTACTTTGTACATTCATACTTTATTGAATATAATATTGCATATACTTTATCGTCAGCAACTTATAACACTAAATTTTCGGCATCAATTATGCGGGGTAATTTTTACGGGGTACAGTTCCATCCCGAAAAATCCGGCGTGTATGGTGAAGTCTTACTCACAAATTTTTCAAAACTCTGACAGCCATGTACATTATTCCGGCAATAGATATTTTAGATAAAAAAGTTGTCCGTTTACGCGAGGGCGACTATCATCAGGTAACTGAATACGACGTTACGCTTGAAGAGATGATAGAAAGGTACCACTCTTACGGTACCAACCTGATCCACATTATCGATTTAAACGGCGCAAAGAACGATTTCTCAAACCAACAATACCTGTTTAATGTGATCCGTAAAACGGACATGCAGGTGCAATACGGTGGCGGTATCCGCAGTATCGACAAAGTAAAAGAATTAATAGACTCCGGCGTTCACCGCGTTATTGTAGGTACGCAAGCCATAACCAACCCTACTTTCCTGGAAGAATTGAGCAAGGAGATTTGCGGCAGGGACAAATGTTCGGACCAGGTGGTAATAGCTATCGACGTACTGGACGAAGTGATCAAGTATTCCGGCTGGATGGAAAGCTCGCCGATTAAACTAATGGATTATGTTGATAAATGCCTGTCATTAGGCTTTTTCCGCTTTTTGTGTACAGATATTAATAAAGATGGCAAACTTGGCGGAGCGGGGATCGAATTGTATGAAAAACTGCTCGACCACTCTCCTTTCATCAAATTGATCGCATCGGGCGGTGTAAGTTCAATGGACGATATTGAACAACTGAGCAATATTAAAGTGGAAGCCTGTGTAGTGGGCAAAGCGATCTATGAAGGCCATATCACTATCGAAGAAGTGAAAAGCTGGAATTTAGAGTCGCTGATTTCCATTTAAGCAATACAAAAACCTTTACCATTTAATTTATTCGCTGATTTTAATCGGGTTGGCTTTATCAATTTCTAAAAAATAAATTAGATTTGTGATAGTATAAACCTGATTTAAATTAATGAACACTGCAGCTGAGCGGTCGACCATCCCGAGCCTGATACGGCATATCGTAAAACACATTCACCCGGATACCCAAACTTTTATGAGCCATAAGGTGAATGAAAGCTGGGTAGATATCAGCTACACGCAGGCGCTGGAAAAAATCGACGCCATTTCAGCTTGGTTCCTGGAAATCGGTATTAAAAAAGGTGACCGTTTAGCCTTAATCATTGAGAACGGCCCCGATTATATTTACTACGACCAGGCGCTGCAGCAGATAGGCGCTATAAATACCTCTATCTATCCTACCCTTACCGAGGCAGAGATCGAATATATTTTAAATGATTCCGGCTCAAAGACCATATTAGTCGGTAACCCCTTTTTATTGCGAAAGGTAATAAAGGTTGCCAATAACTGCCCGGCTTTGATACGCATTATCCCGGCGTTTGACGACACGGAAAGAATAAACCAGAAGCAAAGCCTCAATGCAGGGGTGGTCTGTCTTAAACAAGTGATACAGGAGGGTTTGACCTTTGTTGAAAAACACCGGTCGGCTATTAATATTGCCCGCGAAGCTATTTTACCATCTGATCTTTCGTGCCTTATATATACATCCGGCACCACCGGTACGCCTAAAGGCGTAATGCTTACGCATTTTAACCTCACCGAAAATGCAAGGGTAAGCCTGATACAATTGCCTATCATTGAAAGTACAGATGTCTTTTTATCATTCCTGCCCTTATCTCACGTATTTGAACGTACTGCCACCTACCATATCTGCCTGTTTGCAGGCAGCCGGATAGCCTTTGCCCAAAGCCTGGACCTGCTGGCCAAAAACATGGCCGAGGTAAAGCCCACCGTAATGAATTGCGTCCCCAGGCTACTGGAGCGCATCCATGACCGGGCCATGAAAAACGGAACTGATGCAGGGGGCATAAAATCAAAAATATTCTTGTGGGCGCTAAAAATCGGCCGCGAAGTCCGCCTGCTAAAAGAAGCCGGTAAAAAACCGGGGTTGCTATTGCGTAATGAGCACAAACTGGCCGAAAAACTGGTATTCAGCAAAATAAAGGAAAAAACCGGCGGCCGCTTAAAGGTCATGCTTTCGGGCGGGGGCGCTTTACCGAAAAATATCGGCGAGTTCTTTGGCGACCTGGGCATAAAGGTTTTGGAGGGGTTTGGCTTAACAGAAACATCGCCGGTAATGTCGGTAACCGAAGACCACCGGGTTATTTACGGAACAGTTGGCCGCATTATACCTGGTATCGAGGTAGCTATACAAAATGTGGATACCAGGCATATTTATACCATCCAAACGCATGATACCTTTAAAGAAGATTTCCAATCTGAAGAAGGCGAGATCATCGTCCGTGGCCATTGTGTGATGAAGGGCTACTGGAATAAACCCGAAGAGACCGCTTCGGTAATTGATGCCGAAGGCTGGTTCCATACGGGTGATATCGGCCGCTTTTACAGGGGCAACCTGCAGATAACCGACAGGTTAAAAAATATGCTGGTAAATGCTTACGGGAAAAACATCTATCCCACGCCCGTGGAAAACACTTATCTAAAAAGCCCCAGGATAGAGCAGGTTTTTTTGGTTGGCGATAAACGCGAATACATAACGGCAATCGTCGTTCCTTCGCGGGATAACCTGCAGCAGACGTTTAACTTAAGCAATGAGTTTTTTGAACAGCCGGAGCTGTTTATCGAAGACAAAGAAATCGTTGAATGGATAGGCCAGGATATTAAAAGGCTATCAAACGAACTGGCCAAATTTGAGCGGATAAAAAACTTCAAGGTAAAACGCAAACCTTTCAGCATCGACGACGGCGAGATCACCCCTACCATGAAGGCTAAACGCAAACTGATCGAAAAGAAATATGCGAACGCGATCGATGAGTTGTATATGCAGGAGGCGGATGCGGATTGATTCTTATTACAATTTGTTAAGAATATCCAAAAACTCCTCTGTTGTTACCACTTTCATTTTAGGAAATGATAGCTTCTTAACTATGTTAAAATGAGTATCATTAGTAACTAAATAGTCAGCATTAGCGGCTATCGCGATATCAAAAAACTTATTATCGTCAGGATCTTGCCTAATAACGTTCCATGAATAAAAAATTTGTTGGTATATAACGTTGGGTGATTCAATGAATATCTCCATCATTATCTCTGCAACGCCGGGAGCAGAATATCGTTGAAGAACTTCTTCGTATTCATATATAACTTCATCAGAAACGATCAGCTGATATTTACCATCGACGAAAGCAGTCCAAATAGATTTAAACAGGCTTCTTTTTCCAATGGCAACCAATAGAATATTTGAATCCAATACAACCTTCATCAGGGCTTTTTAAGGCTGCTTCGCAAATGTTGTTTACTTAACTTTTCGTAATCCTTCTCCGTAATGCCGTTCTGAATCTCCCATTCTTCAATGGTTTCATCCATTTGCCCCGCCAAAAGTTTAACAGCCAATTGCCTTATTTGTACGAAGGAAGCCTCGGGCAACGGCTTTTTTAGCAACCGCAACATAAGTAACTGCTGTTCATTTAATGAACCTGGTGTTAGTTCTTTGGCTTCCATAATACAAATATAAGAATTGAACGTCATTTATAATTAATTGCGCATCTCAAATCTCGTACTCTTATCGAACCATTTGCGATTATATATATTTGACTCAAAGCCAGGCAATCTATAGCAATGCGATTATATCCTTAATACGCTCAACGCTTCTAAACTGTGTGTGCTCAACGCTTTCCTCAATGTGTTCATGCGCCCATGTGATATGGTAAGGCACATGTATGGCGTAACCGCCAGCATCTAAAACCGGGAGAACGTCGCTTTTGACGGAGTTGCCTACCATCATAAATTCATGTGGCTGTATATCCAGGTGGCGGATCAGTTTAAGATAATTGGCCGTATCTTTTTCGGACATGATCTCGATATGATGAAAATAATGGCTTATGCCCGACTTTTTCAGTTTTCGTTCCTGGTCGAGCAGGTCGCCTTTTGTAGCAACAACCAGGCGGTACTTATCCTTTAAATCGATGAGCACATCCTCGATCCCGTCAAGCAATTCGATCGGCTGATCAAGCATTTGTTTCCCCAGTTCCAGTATCCTTTTAACGATATCGGCGCTTAACGTATTGTTCGTGATCTTCATCGCCGTTTCGATCATTGAAAGCATAAAGCCTTTTATGCCATAGCCATACAGCGGCAGGTTTTCGATCTCGGTTTTTAACAGCTCAGTTTGCAGCGAGTGTTTAGATGAAAACTCGCCAAGCAGCTCAAAAAACTGTTCTTCGGTTTGCCTGAAATAAGGCTCATTCACCCAAAGCGTATCATCGGCGTCAAACGCAATCACTTTTAAATCCATCGGTCAAATATAACTTTTCAAAGAGTCAATCCTGAACTTCAACCCTACTTCCTACTTTTTCAAACTAATCTCCAATCTCTAACCGCTAATTACTATTTTTGCGGCCATGAGCACTGCACTATCCGAACAGGAAATTTTACGCCGCGAATCGCTAAAGCAATTACGGGAACTGGGTATAAACCCTTATCCCGCCGAAGAATATAAGGTCACTGCTTTTGCACAGGATATAGCAGATAATTTTGGACGCTTTCCCGACAACTATAAAAAAGTTACCCTGGCCGGCCGCATCATGACGCGCCGTATTATGGGCAACGCTTCGTTTGCCGAACTGCAGGATTCAACAGGCCGCATACAAATTTACCTTAAACGGGATGATATTTGCCCCGGCGAGGACAAAACCCTGTATAATACCGTATTCAAAAAGCTGATGGACATCGGCGATTATGTGGGCGTAAAGGGCTTTGTTTTCTTAACGCAAACGGGCGAGATATCTGTGCATGTTCAGGAGTTGGTGCTGCTTTCAAAAGCGCTGAAACCTCTTCCGGTTGTAAAACGCGATGAGGATGGCAACATTCACGATGGTTTTACCGACCCTGAAATGCGTTACCGTCAGCGTTATGTCGACCTGACCGTTAACCCCGAATACAAACAAATTTTCGTCAACCGTTCAAAGGTGATCAGCAGCATGCGCGATTATTTTAACAAGCAGGGCTGGTTCGAAGTGGAAACCCCGATTTTGCAGCCTGTACATGGTGGGGCTGCTGCGCGTCCGTTTGTAACGCACCACAATACGCTGGATATGCCGCTGTATTTGCGCATAGCCAACGAACTTTATTTGAAACGACTGATCGTTGCCGGTTTTGACGGCGTATATGAGTTTGGAAAAATGTTCCGTAACGAGGGCATGGACCGTACGCATAACCCGGAATTCAGCGCGATGGAGATCTACATAGCCTACAAGGACTATATATGGATGATGGCCATGGTGGAACAGTGCCTGGAGATTGTTGCCCGAGCCGTACACGGCATCCCGGTAGTACAGGTAGGCGCAAACGAGATCAACTTTGCCGGGCCGTACGAAAAACTGTCGATGTATGATTCTATTCAGAAATATACCGGCATTGACGTGTCTGAGATGGACGAGGCTGCTTTGCGACGCACATGCAGCGAACTGGGTATCGAGGTTGACGATACCATGGGCAAAGGAAAATTAATAGACGAGATTTTCAGCGCGAAGGTTGAAGCTAACCTGATCCAGCCCACTTATATTACGGATTATCCGATTGAGATGACGCCGCTTGCCAAAAAACACCGTACAAAAAACGGTTTGGTTGAGCGTTTTGAACTGTTTGTAAATGGCAAGGAAATAGCAAATGCTTACTCCGAGTTAAACGACCCGATCGATCAGCGTGAACGGCTTGAGGAGCAGTTGGTACTTGCCGGCCGTGGCGACCATGAAGCGATGGCAATGGATGAGGATTTTCTGCGTGCGCTTGAGTATGGCATGCCGCCAACGTCGGGACTGGGGATCGGGATCGACCGCCTGGTTATGCTGATGACCAACCAGGTTACCATACAGGAAGTATTATTCTTCCCGCAAATGCGGCCCGAAAAAAAGGCGAAGGTTGCGACGGCAGACGATTTCATCCATATCGGCGTACCTGCCGAATGGGTTCCGGTACTCAATAAGATGGGGTTTAACACCGTTGAAGAGCTAAAAGCCGCTAATCCGAACAAGGTATTTAACGACCTTGGCGGGATGCGTAAAAAGTTAAAGCTGGATATCGTTATGCCTGTTAAAGAAGCGGTGATGGCCTGGTTTGAGTGATTGCTTTTTAATACACCTGTTTTTACAAATTGTAAAATTTTGTGAGTTTTAGGATACAGTCTAAAACAATGTCAAAATTTGGGGAAAAATATTATCCGGTTGAAAATCTGCCATTTAATAACAATTTGTTAACGAAATAATAAAACAGATTGCACTTTGGTATTAATTATGTTGTTGATTTTTACAACAAGAATTAAACCCATTTGTTATGACTAATTCAATACTGGAAATCACGGAACACGAATACCTGATAAAACTGAACAGGAACACCTTTAATTTATCGCTGATCAGAAGCCTGCTGAAAATGGTGGAAGTAGCTAATCCTACTGAAGACCTGCATTCAAATCACAACATGTACGTTGCGCATAGCCAAAATCAATCTGCCGAACCTGGTTATTATGGTTCAATTGATGAGAAATAGCCGGTTTTGTTATCTGAATAATTAAAACTGGCGGTATCCGCCTCTTACTACCTGCTTATCCATCTGCCCCAGCTGTTGCTTCATCATTTTAATCTGGTCCGTAAGTAGCTTATTTTTATCATCCTTAGCCGCTTCCTGCAAGTACATTTGAGCTTCACGTTTATTCCGCTTAGCCATTGCTATACCGGCAAGACTTAACTTTGCCAATGCAATATTATGCGACATCTTCATACCCAGTGCGAGTGATTTCTTAAAATATTTTTCCGACTTTAAAGGCTGCTTGCGCGATTCGATCATCCCGATCAATAAATTGTAGTAACCGTGCTGTCCTTTATGTATTTGTTTTTCGTAATCGTTTATCTTTAATAACCAGGCTTCTGCCTTATCGGTTTTTTCCCTGCGTAAAAACCATTGCGCCAATATCATATTTTCGTTAAAAAAGAAACTGAGCAAAAACACACCGCCGATAAATAACACCAGTATCCCCCAGCCCCAAAAGCCAAATGCGCAAAGCGCCACCGCAGCGCCCATAACCACACAAGCTATAATTAACCTTATTATATTTGTCATCTTTTTATATCTGAATTCGCATGCAAATATCCGTTTATTTGTACGCTAAATCAACAAATTGAATAAAGATTTATGGCAATAGATTTAGAACCATCGTGGCTTGCGGTATTGAATGACGAATTTAACAAAGATTACATGGTGCAGCTGCGGGCATTTTTAAAAGAAGAGAAACAAGCCGGTAACAAAATATATCCAAAGGGAGGCGATATTTTCAACGCTTTCTGGAAAACGCCGTTTACAAAGGTAAAAGTGGTCATACTGGGACAGGACCCCTATCATGGTGAAAACCAGGCGCATGGCCTTTCATTTTCCGTTCAGAAGGGTATTACTATACCGCCATCGTTACGAAATATTTATAAAGAACTAACAACAGATATACCCGGTTTTTTCACACCAAACCATGGCGACCTGACCGAATGGGCCGAACAGGGCGTGCTGTTACTGAATGCCAGCCTCACCGTACGGGCCGGAATGCCCGGCTCGCACCAAAAAAAGGGGTGGGAAACATTCACTGATATGGTAATCAAAACCTTGTCGGATAAAAAAAAGGGCTTGGTTTTTATTTTATGGGGAGCCTTTGCGCAGGCAAAAGCGGAGCTGATCGACGAATCAAAACATCATGTCATTAAGTCTCCGCATCCTTCTCCCTTTTCAGCCGACCGGGGTTTCTTTGGCTCAAAACCTTTTTCAAAAACGAATGAAATTTTGAAAAAACAGGGACAGCAGCCAATCGATTGGCAGATACATTGACATGTGCAAATTTCAAAGGTGCGGTATACACCTCTAATTTGCATATCTGCGTGTCTGTAATATGCACATAATCAATATTCTAAAGGAACAATAGGTTCCTTTTTACTGGTTGACATGATCATCATGGTTTGAAAGGTTTTAACCACGGTAATACGGCTGATCTTTTCCATGATCAGCTGCTCGTATGATTTGATGTCGCGCACATAAACCTTCAGTAAAAAATCGCACTGGCCCGTTACGTGGTGACATTCGGTAACCTCTTTGATGTTTTGAATTTCCTCCAGGAATTTTTGAATGGTATCTTTCTGGTGAAAATCGAGCGATATCTGGATAAAGGTTTTAATGCCCAAACCAAGCTTTTCCTCGTCAACAAGGGCATGGTAGCTCTTGATATATTCAGCGTTTTCCAGCTTGCGCACACGTTCCAGGGTGGGGGCCGGTGAAAGCCCTATCTCGTTAGATAACTGCAGGTTGGTTATCCTGCCGTTCTCTTGTAATATCTTTAATATTTGAAGGTCAATTTTATCTAATTCAGCAGCCATAATACATGCAAAGATAGAATATTCCACATCCCGCCAAATATAATTTTTTAAAAAACCGCTTTAACAATAATAAATTTTTCATTTTGGTTTTTTAGACAAGTCTAAATTTTTTATTAGATTTGCTGAAATGAACACTTTAGCCGAAGAGAATTATTTAAAATCCATTTATCACCTCGCGTTAAGCAACGAAAACGTAAGCACCAACCAGTTGGCTGCCTTGTTAAAAACAAAGGCATCTTCGGTGACGGATATGCTAAAAAAACTTGCAGATAAGGTATTGATCAACTATACACCTTACCAGGGCGTTAGCCTTACCGCAGCCGGCGAAAAAGTTGCTGTAAACATTATCCGCAAACACCGGTTATGGGAATATTTTTTGGTTGAGAAATTAGACTTTAAGTGGGACCAGGTGCACGACATGGCCGAAGAAATGGAACACATATCATCGAACGAACTGATAGACCGGCTGGATAAATTTATGGGCTTCCCAAAATATGACCCGCATGGCGATCCCATACCCGATTGCAACGGACTGGTTAAAACACATGACCTTAAACCGGTGTCGGCATTCGCGCCGGATCAAAGCGGAACGATATGCGGGGTGCGCGACCACTCGGCCCTGTTCCTGCAATATCTCGAAAAGCAATCGCTTACTATCGGCAAGACAATCAAAGTTGCAGAAGTTATTGCATTTGATCAGTCAATGATCCTGCAGATAGACGGAAAAAAAATACAGATAAGCCGCGAAGTGGCGAATAATTTACTGGTTGCCTTATGAACGAACAACATAACCACTCATTAAGCAATGTTCACAGTTCTATAAATACGGAAAGCAAGATCGGCTGGCGGCGGCTTCTTGCCTTTGTAGGGCCTGCTTACCTGGTAAGCGTGGGCTACATGGATCCGGGCAACTGGGCTACCGATATTGCCGGCGGCAGCGCTTTTGGCTACCGGCTGATATGGATATTGTTTGTTTCGAACCTGATCGCGCTGCTGCTGCAATCATTAAGCGCGCGATTAGGCATTGTGCGCGGCCTCGACCTGGCACAGGCATCGAAAAACGCATACCCGCGCTTCATCAATTTCTGTCTGTATATATTGGCGCAAATAGCCATCATCGCCTGTGACCTTGCCGAAGTGATAGGGATGGCCATTGGTTTACAATTATTGTTTCACCTTCCGTTGATATGGGGCGTATCGCTTACGCTGACCGATACCGTGTTGATGCTGTTTTTGATGAATAAGGGCATGCGCAAACTTGAAATGTTTATCATGTCGATGATATTTATTATGGGCATGTCTTTTTTGATAGAGATGTTTATTGTAAGCCCGGATGTGCTGGAAATAGCAAAAGGTTTTGTTCCAAATAATTTATTCAAAAAGGATCCGGTAAGCCAAAATATGCTGTATATCGCTATCGGTATTATCGGGGCTACGGTAATGCCCCATAACCTGTATCTCCACTCCTCCCTGGTACAAACCCGGCAGATCACACGCACGCATAATGGTTTAAAATCAGCCATCCGGTTTAATCTTTTTGATACCGTTATTGCGCTCAACCTGGCATTCGTGGTAAATGCCGCTATATTGATACTGGCCGCCGGTGCGTTCTTTAAGAACGGGTATTTCCAGGTTGCTGAAATAAAAGATGCCTATAAGCTGCTGCAGCATCTTTTCGGATCGGTTGCGCCTACCCTGTTCGCGATCGCTTTGATCGCGTCGGGCCAAAGCTCAACCATTACGGGCACCCTCGCCGGGCAAATTGTTATGGAGGGCCATATCAACCTGCGTATTGAACCCTGGCTGCGCCGTTTATTAACGCGGTTATTGGCCATCGTTCCTGCTATATTTACCATTATTTATTTCGGTGATAACGGGCTCGGGAAACTCATTATATTAAGCCAGGTGGTTTTGAGCCTTCAGTTGGGTTTCGCAGTGATTCCGCTTATTCACTTTACATCAAACCGCAAGCGGATGGGAAAATTTGCCATAAGTTTGAAAGTTAAGGTACTGGCATGGGCCAGCGCTGTGCTCATCCTTGCACTAAATGCCAAGTTAGTGGTAGACCAGGTTAGCGGCTGGTTAACACAATACCCATCGGCAGCTATTTGGATATACACAATGGCGATACCGGTAATAATCGCCATTGCCTTATTGTTGGTTTATATATTTTTCAGGCCTATCCTGTTTAAACACCAGGATCAGCCTGCACGGGTTCCACATGGGCTGGCTACTACGATAAGCGACCTTGAGCCCGTTTCCTATAAGCGTATTGGCATCACCATCGACTTTTCAAAGAACGACAGGGATTGCATTAGCCACGCCATTATGCAGGGCGGCAAAAAAGCCACATACATACTGATACACGTGGTTGAAACAGCAGGCGCACGGTACTACGGCACCGAGGTAATGGACCACGAAACGCAGAGCGATGCCGATAACCTGGATATATACGTTTCGGCGTTACGCGAGCAGGGTTATCATGCCAAAGCAAAAATAGGTTTCGGCAGGGCAGCGCCATCGATCGCCGCTATCGTGAAAGAGGAAAAGATCGAATTCGTTATTATGGGTTCGCATGGCCATAAGGCAATTAAGGACCTTATTTTCGGCACCACGGTCAATTCAGTCCGCCATAAGGTAAACGTGCCGGTACTTGTGGTTAAACCGCAATAATTCGCATATTTGCAGCAAACGAGCCCGTGATGAACCAGGATATCTATATAAAGAATAAAAAAGCTTATTTTGAATACCATATACTGGATAAATATGTCGCGGGGATAAAGCTGCTGGGTACCGAAATAAAATCCATCCGTGAAGGAAAAGCCAATATCAACGATGCCTTTTGCACATTTATAGACGACCAGTTATATGTTCGCAACCTGCACATTGCCGAGTACAGTTACGGCTCCTTTTACAACCACGAAGCCAAGCGCGACCGTATTTTACTCCTCAATAAAAAAGAACTAAAAAAGCTGCAAACCCGCGGCGAAGAAAAAGGGTTGACCATTGTCCCTCTCGCGCTTTTCATCAGCGAACGCGGATTTGCCAAACTCGAGATCGGCCTGGCACAGGGTAAAAAGACTTTTGATAAACGCGAATCACTTAAAGAACGTGATACAAAAGTTGAAATGGATAGGGCTATGAAAAGGTGATTTTATTTCGGAATCCGAAATCAAACTACCATGCTTTATCCCCCACCAACGGCACAAACCTAAAGGTATCCAGCGTTATCCTTTCATAATCATTCTTACTGGTTTTAAGTACGGTTATCATCTTTTGCAGCTCCTGGTCGCCAACAGGTATCACCAATATACCGCCAACATTCAATTGTTTTAGCAGTTCTTCCGGAACGGTAGGCGCACCGGCTGTCACAATAATTTTATCATAAGGTGCATGCTTTGCGATACCTCGTGAGCCGTCACCAAGAAAAAATTTAGGCTTGTAACCCATATACGGCAAGATTTGCTTTGTACGCTCGTACAGTTTTTCCTGGCGCTCAATAGTGAACACTTTCGCGCCAAGCTCAACTAAGATACAGGCCTGGTAACCGGAACCTGTACCGATCTCAAGCACCTTGTCGCCTTTCCGGATATGTAAAAGCTGCGTTTGATAAGCTACTGTATAGGGCTGCGAAATGGTTTGGCCCTCGCCTATCGGGAAAGCGATATCCTTATAAGCCTGGTTCCAGAAAGTTTCGTCGAAAAAAAAATGGCGGGGCACTTTTCCAATGGCTTTAAGCACATTTTCATCGTCAATCCCCTTTTTCCGCAGATCTTCAACCAGCTTTTTCCGTGCGCCTTGTTCGCGATAATTATCGATATATTTATAAGCCATTCGTGGGCAAAGTTAATCACTGATAAGGCGGATTTCCGGGATTATATTGATTATTTACCTCTATTATTTATTAACATTGGTAATCGGATTAAATTACGTGTAGCGTTTAAGCAACAGTTAGCGTATAGCCGTTAAACAAACCATGAAACTCACAAAGCAATTCACCTCTATTATCATTTTTGTATTCGTATTGCCCGTTTTAACGACGCTGTCCTGCAAAAAGCAGCCGATAAATTTGGGCGATATAACGGAAAATGCGACTGTTATAGATGCAGGCAGCCCGGCAGCTGATGGGTGCGGATGGCTAATAGAAATAGATGGTACAAACAACAGCTACAGTCCAACAAATTTGCCTGATATTTATAAAACGGCGAATTTGAAGGTACATATCAGCTACAAAATATTGTCAACGAGATTTCAATGTGGCATGGTTGCAACCAACACCTTTCCTCAAATTCAATTGGATGCTATAACAAAACAATAAATCAGTAGGGATCCACATCAGGCTGTACCACGCTGCCTTTGCTTAACTTAGTAGTTTGAAACTGTGTTATCACATCCCGGATAATGACTTTGGCCTTGTTGATAGAAATATTATCCTTTTCAAACTTCAGCATGATGCTTTTGATATAGTAGTTTCGTATCCGGCCGATCAGCGGGAACTCCGGGCCAATTACCCGATCGCCAAAATGTTTGCGCAGTTCAGCAGCCAGGTAAGCCGCCTGGTTAAATACCATTTCGGCATCCTTGTGCTTGATATCGAGATTGATGATACGATAAAACGGCGGATATTTAAAGCTGCGGCGCTCTTCCATTTCGGTGAAATACAGATCATTGTAATTATTTTCAATTACCTGTTTGATCACCCTATGGCCCGGGTCGTAGGTTTGTATTACCACCTTCCCCTGTTTGCCGCGCCGCCCTGCCCTGCCGCTCACCTGCGCCAGCATCTGGTAGCTGCGCTCGTTGGCCCGGTAATCCGGGAATTTGAGCAGGCTGTCGGCATTGATGATGCCAATTACGGTGACATCCGAAAAATCCAGCCCTTTGGCAACCATTTGTGTCCCCACCAGGATGTCGATCTTTTTCTCCTCCAGGTCATTCAATATCGTTTGCAATGAGTTGCGCGACCGGGTGGTATCAAGGTCCATGCGCGCTATCCGGGCATCTGGTAATAATAGCGCTAATTCATCTTCCACTTTTTCAGTACCGAATCCTTTATATTCCAGGTGCGTTGAGCCGCAGGCCGGGCATATTTGCGGCGCGTCTTCTTTGTAACCGCAATAATGGCAATGCAGTTTGCCGCTGCTTTTGTGATAGGTCAAGCTTACGTCGCAGTTAATACATTTCGGCGTATAAGCACATATTTTACACATCAACACAGGGGCGTAGCCGCGCCGATTTTGAAATAAAATAACCTGCTCCTCATTTGATAGCGCCTGCTTTATATCATTCATCAGCACACTTGTAAAATGCGACTGTATGGTTTTCCGCCTGGTCTCCTCGATGATGCTCACCACTTCAACTTCAGGAAGTTTTACCCCGCCGAAGCGCTCGGTCAATTCGGCCAGGCCGTACTTTTGCATACGTGCGTTGTAATAACTCTCGAACGAAGGTGTCGCCGAACCCAACAACACCTTTGCCTTGTGCATGTTGGCTAAAAATATGGCCGCGTCGCGGGCATTATAACGGGGTGCGGGATCAAATTGCTTGTAGGATGTTTCGTGCTCCTCATCTACAATGATCAAACCCAGGTCGTGAAACGGCAGGAAGACAGACGATCTTGCACCTAACACCACTTTGTATTCATTATTCAGTACTTTTTGCCAAACTTCCACCCGCTCATTGTCGTTAAACCGTGAATGATACACGCCAATGTTAGCACCGAAATACATGCGCAAACGCTCGATGATATGCGTAGTCAGCGCGATCTCGGGCAACAGGTATAATACCTGCCGGCCTGAAGCTATCATTTCTTCGATCAGGCGGATATATATCTGTGTTTTACCCGACGAGGTTACGCCATGCAGCAGCACAACATCTTTTTGGATGAACTCCTCACCTATGTGCAACAGCATTTGCTGTTGCTGCTCACTCAACTTAAAATTACTGTAGGTATCATCCTCGTCGTAAAACAAACGGCTCACGTTTTTTTCCTCGGCAATAAATACTTCCTTTTCCACCAGCGATTTAATACTTGCCGCGCCGGCGCCGCTTTCTTCGATCAACTCGTTCCTTGAAACCGTTTTTTGGTGACGGGACAATTTTATGTAGGCCAGCACAGCGTCGGCCTGTTTGGGCGCGCGTTTTTCGAGGATGCCGAATAACTCCTTTAAATTTTCCTGGTCGTGATAAACGGGATTTAGCGTTAAAAATGTCCGGGTGCGGGGTTTGTAGCGGTCGCTGATGTCTTCCGAAATATGGATGATGTTTTTTTCGAAAAGTAATTTCAGGATCGGCATTACTGTTTTCTGCCCGAGCAGCTTAGCAATATCACTAACAGTTAATTCCGGCTGTATATCCAGTGCCTCGACAATTAAAAACTCTTTATCATGCAATGCTGCCCGGTCGGGCGCAAAGTCCTTATTCAGCATGATGCGCGTTTCGCTGGCCAGCTTTAGTGCCGATGGCAGGACGGCATTCATTACCTCGCCCATATTGCACATGTAGTATTCTGCCAGCCATTGCCAAAACTGCAATTGCCATTCGGATACAACGGGGGTATCGTCCAGCAGCTCTATCACATATTTCGCCTGGTATTTTTCGGGGGCACGGTTTGAAATTGCAGCGATAATAGCCGTGTACAGCTTGCTTTTACCAAATTGAACAACCACCCTTTTTCCCACCATCACCGCACTGTTCATTTCAAACGGCACGCGGTAGGTGTAGTTTTTAGCTATAGCCAAAGGCAGGATCACTTCTACAAAAAGTGTCTCGCGATCGGCATGTGTTGCTTCGGCAAATTCTAACATGAGCTATTTAGTTCTGAAGGCAGCAAGTCCAAGCAATATCCAGCCGATAATAAACAACAGGCCGCCAATTGGTGTAACGGGCCCTATCATTGGCAACCAGTTCCATCCCAGCAGGTCGCGGCAGGCAAGCAGGTATAATGAGCCCGAAAACAGGACGATGCCAAACGTAAACAAGCAATAACTTGCAGCAACCAGGTTACTGCTTTTAACACGTTCAACTGTTGACAGGAACAATAAAGCAAAAACATGATAAAACTGGTATTGTACGGCGGTATGCCATACTTCAAGGTTTCGGGCAGAAAGGCTTCCCTGTAAACTGTGCGCGCCGAAAGCACCGGCGATAACAGCCAGTATGCCAAGTAGCGAAGCCGTGATAATTATTTGTTTAGTCATAAAGCTACAAAGCGCTAAGTTAAGAATTTTAGTGCGAGGTTGATTGGGTTGAATGAGTTGATTAAGTTAATTGGGTTAATAGTTTTCTAATGCGCCAAAGCCGAAATGTTATCAAAGGGGAGTCCGGTTAATTTTAACCATCATTAAGCCAACTCAATTAACTGCTCACTTAATCAACCTAATCAACTACTCGCTTAATCAACCTAATCAACTACCTTTGTAAAGGCAATGAAGAAACATATCATTATCACAATTATCCTGTTAATAGCATGCGTATTTGTTACGGTGGTTTATTTTAAAAATTTAAACACGCCAGGGATGCGCACCAGCGAAGTAATGCACACCATACCCGACAACGCCGCGCTGATATTTGAATTTAACAACGACAGGAGCTTTTACGACATATTTAATGATAACCAACTGTTCGCATCCATTACCGGCAAACAGCAAATGGATAACTTAAACGCTTTACGCGATAAGCTGCTTCAAAACCCATTACTCGAAAAATATTTTACAGGACAAAACATTTTCATTTCGGTACACCCCTCAAAAGCCGACCATTTAGATCTGTTACTGACCATACCCGCAGCCAAGGGGCTTGAACCTTCCATATTCGACCAGCTTAGCAAGCAAACGGGCAGCGGTATGGTGATTACGCCCCTCCAATCTGGCAATAAACCAGGTTATGACATCTATATCACCGCGATAAAAAGACGTTTTTATGTGATCAATAAGGAGAACAATATTTACTCGGCAAGTTTTTCAAAGGAACTGATCGACCAGAGCACGCTTTATAAGATAAAAAGGGACAAGCCTGCATTTGTTCTTCTTTCAGAACAGCAAAATGCAAATTCGCTGGCCAATACTTATGTAAATTACGGACAGCTATCGCCGTTGTTAGATCAGCTGTTTAAAAACAAAAACACCGACATTTTACAAAGCTTAAAATTGCTGCCCGGGTTGGCCGCATTGAGTTTGAATTATCGCAGCGATGCTTTAATGTTTAACGGCACAACAACCATTCAGGCCAATCAACCGGCAAGTTATTTAAATCTCTTCACCTATCAGCAGCCGGGCGAAAATCATTTAAAAGATATATTCCCCGCTACAACGGCTTACAGTGTGAATTTCGCATTTTCGGACGCATTAAGGTTTAGCGCAGCCCTATCCCAATGGCATATTAAAGCCGGGCTTAAAAACGAAAAGGATCTGCTGTTTAATAAGATAAGGTCGGAAACCGGCATCAACTTAAAAACCGATTTTAATAATTTACTTGGCAACGAGTTTGCCGTTGTCACCACAAGGTATCTCGAAAAATTTGCTATTATTTCGACTAAGGATGGCTCGAAACTCGCGGCATTGATGGCCAATATCAGCCGTATCACCGATCAAAATACTTCTCATAATGCAGCGGAAAATAAAATCAAAACACGCATCCCTGTTGTTACCAACGACAAAGCCATTTATTTTACCGAAAATTCCGGGCAGTTGAACTATGACAAGTTGCCATTTTTTTTATTAGGCGATGCCTTCAGTATTTTCAGGCATCCCTGGTACCTGGTGATTGACAATTACCTGGTACTCGCCAATAGTACGGGTGAATTAGCCAGCTATTATGACACTTATACGAACCGGAAATTTTTAAGTAAGAACGAGCAATACAACCAGTTTGATAACCTGCTGGCAGGAAGAAGCAATGTATCATTCTTCTTTAATTTTAAAAACTGCATGCAAATTTTTAAAAGGGATATGTATCCGGATATTTATGATACTTTTGAAAGTGTTGCGCCCGGCTGGGGAAATTTTTATGGGGCATCCTGGCAATTTACCGCGGCCGATAAAAATTTTTACACCAATTTTTGCATCAAATTAAATACAGGCACAACAATTGTTAAAATTAAATAATCAATATAACGCAACAGTAATTTTACATTTCCGTTTAAGCTGTTAATTGATATTGATCAGTTAGTTAATTTATTTTTTAAACCCACTTAAAAGGCTCCGGCACAGCGCGATATATGAAGAAGATTCTACTTGTTTTATGCTTACTGGTATTTTCCCTTAAAATTTTTGCCCAGCAATTTTCACAATACAATACCGGCACGCTGTATGATTCTTTTGAAAACCCTGCACAAAAATCTTTCATAACAGACACAAGCAAGCGTTATGCCTTCAATTTTTTTATACCGAGTTTTAATGCAGATTTCTTTTTGACCGGCAATGCGCAGGCGACTTTAAAAACCCGGGCCTTTTTTAATATATACGACACCCGCGCTTTAAAGATCGGCCAGGGTAAGTTCAACCAGTTCGGCGCCAGCGCCAATGCTTACCTTTTAATGTTTAAAGCTTTTCAAAGCTTTGACGGTGATACCGAGATCGGTTTTTCCTGGCAATTAAAAGCGGAAGGAAGAGGAGCAGTTTCGGATGAGTCAATTGCGCTTTTAAACGGCACCTCTGCATTCGTCAATGATAACTACAGTGATATTTTCAATGATCGTTATTATTACCAAATGTATCACCAGGTTAGTTTTTCATATCGCGAAAAATTCAATAAACAGTTTGCTTTTGGAATAAAAGTAAGCGCATTACTTGGAATTCAGTATAAGAACTTAACTATCGATCATTCTTATATTGCTTTTAATAAAGTTTCTGATACTGCCAGCGTGATACTTCAAGGGAAATATATGGCCAATTATGTTCCCGGATCTTTTAACGCACACGACCTTTTACCTGTATTCCGCAACCCCGGCGCCGCAATATCCATTGGTACCTCTTATAATACCGACGATAATTTTCATTTGCAGGCCAATATCAAAGACCTTGGCTTCATTCATTGGAGCAAGCTCTCCCGGGTTTACACTTTCAACAACCGGGCAGGGTTTTATGGCTTATCCGGAGCCGCGCGCGAAGACAGTATTACCAATGGATTGGACAGGATAATTCATAGTGGTGGCATTATGCAGTCTTTTACTACGCCTATTAACGGCAGGGCCGAAGTAAGCGCAAACAAAAGCTACTGGATAGATAATGACCATTTATTTAAGTATTCACCTACCCTTATAGCATCAAAGGAGTTATTTTATCCCGGCTTTACGGGGGCATTGGTAAACCCTGTATCTTATCAGCAATACACAGCCACGCTTACAACTACGTACGACGATTTGAAGCTGTTCAACCTGGGCTTACAATTTATGTATAAAACGCCGAAAGTTGAATTTTTTATCGGCAGCGACAGGATAGCTCAAACGCGCAGCCTGGCAAGCCAGGCCAGGGCCACAAACCCTTTAACCGTTGATACAAACAGCCCCTATACAGGAGCCAATTTTTTTATGGGCTTTGCCTTAAAGTTCGGGCCGGTAATAGAGCACCCGATGAATGCAAGTACAGTTCCCCTGGGTGAAAAAGGATTCATGGGCCGTCTGATAGGCCGGATATTTAAGACAAAAGATTAATTCTATTTCAGGTTTCGGATTTTCAATTTCGAATTTAAGATACATCTCTCCTTATAATGCCGTATCTGCGAAAGAAAAACAAATCCGAAATTGAAAATTCGAAATTATTCATACCGCTTTTTTGCCGGCAACAAAATCCTTCAGATAATATGGTTCAAAGTATCCAACATCTTCGAAACTTTTAACACTGAACTTTTCAAAGGCTTTTTTGGTAAGATGCGCTGCGGAATTAGTAAATCCCTGCAAGATAAGAGCGTTTGGGGTTTTACCTAAAACTGACCTGCATTTTTCGGCGCCATCTCCAAAAAACAAGACCCTGTTCGTTTCCAATAAGCCGGCAAAGCTGTTTTCGTCAATTATTTCTGCCGCGGTGGATTTTATTTTATCTCCGTGCTGATTGAAAATAGCTGTAAAAACTTCCATCCGCCGCGCGTCGATCATCGGACATAAAAGCATCCCGGCATCCGGCTCAAACTCCTCGCTGTCCATTACACCCGTCGCCATTGCTTCAAGCGTATCAATAGCTATAAGCGGCTTATCCAGTGCAAAACACAATCCTTTAGCAGTCGATACGCCAATACGCAAACCTGTATACGAACCAGGCCCACAGCTTACCGCTATAGCATCCAGGTCGTAATAAGCTATATTAGCCTGTTGTATCAGTTCGTTGATAAAAAGGGTAATAACCTCTGCATGTACATTACGCGCATTTATTTCTTTAACAGCCAGCAACTTACCCTCATTTGCCAGGGCAACGGAACAGGAAGAGGTAGCGGTTTCAATTTGTAATATCAGGCTCATGTTTATTATCGTATCATTTAAAATATTCCATAAGTCCTAAGTCAAAAAAATTCCAACCGCCATCTATCAAATAATTTTGACTTCTAACTTAAATCAGGGTACCGGGTCATGCCCATGCCCTCCCCATGGATTGCAGCTGGCTATGCGTTTTAACGTTAGCCATCCGCCTTTAAAGGCGCCATGTTTCCTTATCGCTTCCACTCCGTATTGCGAGCAGGTGGGCGTATAGCGACACGAAGCGCCGGTAAGTGGCGAAATAAAATATTGGTATATCCTTATCAGGATAATAAAAAAATAGCCGGCTATGGTTTTTAATATATCAATTGCCGCTTTCATTTTTTGCAATTTCTGCGCAAAGCTGTGATAATAGCTTCAGCATTTTTTTTTCAGCAAATTCGTAAGCGACGATCTCTTTCCCGATGTAGCCTAACGAAAGAACAATTCTTTTATCGCTGCTCTTTAAAATCTCATACAAATTTTGCTGCTTGTGCAGGCGATAAGCCTCGCGCATGCGACGCTTGATCAGGTTGCGGTCTATAGCGCGCTTAAAGCGCCTTTTAGATACCGCAAATAATATTTGTGCCGGGAACGGCTGCGGCTCGTCTGAGATGAGCCACGATGCTTTAAAGGGATAACATAAAAAAGAAGAGCCGTTATGAAAAAGCCTATCGATAAGCTTTTTATTACATAACCGTTCTTCTTTCTTAAAAGTGTACATAGTTGCTAATGCTGAACCGAAATTTCAGGATGTAAACGGCCAGGCCCCCGATGGAGAAAGCAACCAGTATTATGCTTTGTGACTGCGCTCGTCAGATACTGACAATCTCTTTCTGCCTTTTGCTCTTCGTGCCGCTAATATCCTTCTGCCATTAGCAGTTGACATGCGCTCACGGAAACCGTGCTTATTTCTTCTTTTCCTTTGTGAGGGCTGAAACGTTCTTTTCATGGCTATTTTATTCTATTCGTCGTTTTAAAAACAAGAGCGCAAATGTAGTGTTATTTTTTTTCTTTTCAAATATAAGTTGAAAGTTGATTGAGTTGGATTGAGTTGATTAAGTTTGTTTAGTTTAGATAATTCATTTTGTACTCATAGCTTAATCAAATATGAAGATATTATTTATCCTGTTAATTATTTCGCCATTTTTCGCCCTGTCTCAGGACGCTATGTCGCGGCATTATAAAATATACAGCACCGTAAAACAAAAGCAGGTTGATCTGGATGATGTGGTGAACGATTTAAACAACGCCGATGTACTATTTTTTGGCGAAGAGCATAACGATTCAACCGGCCATTACCTGGAATACACCCTTTTTAAAAAGCTGGCAGATAAATACCCGGCGAAAGCTGCTTTATCGATGGAAATGTTTGAAACCGATTGCCAGAATGTTTTAAACGAATACCTGGGTGGGCTGATACGCGAAAAAAACTTTATTACCGATGCCCGCGCCTGGCATAATTATAAAGATTACAGGCCTTTGGTGGAACTGGCAAAAGAACAACACCTACCGGTTATCGCGGCAAACGCCCCGGCACGTTATACCAATATGGCCAACAGGCTTGGATTGCCGGGTTTGGAGCAATTAAATGCGACAGGAAGATCATACCTGCCGCCTTTGCCTATTGACACAGCTACCGGAGTTTATTACCAAAAATTTGTACAGATAATGGGTGGCCACGGCGCAATGCCCGGCATGCAGATGTACCAGGCGCAAAACTTGTGGGATGCAACAATGGGCTGGTCGGTCGCGCAGTTTTATAAAACGCATAAGGGATATAAAATTCTTCAGCTAAACGGCGGCTTTCATAGTGAAGAGAAGCTGGGCGCAGCCGGCCAGTTGAAAAAGTATGCGCCCAATGTCCGAATACTGAATATCGCAGCTTATTCCGATGAAGGATTTGACAATCCCGACTGGAGCAAATTCAGTAAAAATGGCGACTATATTATTTTAACAGATCCGAAATTGGCTAAGACGTTTTAGTTCGTAGTTAGTGGATCATCGTTCATAGTGGAATGCAGTCTTGAAATGTTATTTAATCCTGTAGTTACTTTTGTGCTTTTGCAAGCAAATCCCGTATCTCGGTAAGCAATACTTCCTCTTTGGTAGGGATAGGATCAGGCGTCGGTGCCGGCTCTTCTCGTTTTAAGGAATTGATCGCTTTCACCACCAAAAAAATACAAAAAGCGATAATAAAGAATTGAATGATCGAGTTTATAAAATTGCCGTAGTGTACAGCTACTTCCGCTATTTTGTGCGCAGGGTCGCCGGGTTTGAGCACGATTTTCTTCTCGGCAAAATCTATACCCCCGGTAATATACCCGATTGGCGGCATGATAACATCAGTTACCAGCGAGGTAACTATTTTACCAAAGGCGGCCCCGATAACAACACCTACTGCAAGGTCAACCACGTTGCCCCGCATGGCAAATTCTTTAAACTCCTTTACAAAACCCATATATAATCATTACTTAATAGTCGATACACACTACTCGATACTCACTACTTGATACTTTTTTCAAATAAATAATAAACTTAACAAACATATTATTTGTTTTTGCATTTATCTACATTAATCTCTTGTCCTAACTTATTTTAATGTTAGGGGTAATTGATGTACTTTTGGTGCTATCTGATTATGCTGAAACAAAATCTTCAACAAAAACTCTTACAAAAACTTTCACCCCAGCAAATACAATTTATCAAATTGTTACAGGTACCTACTGTTTCACTGGATACCCGTATCAAGGAGGAATTGGAAGAAAACCCGGCGCTTGAAGACCTGAGTTTAACCAATTTGAACGAACCCGAAGAGCAGTACCCGGACCGCGACCCGGAGGATGATAATTTTAATGCGGATGAAGAACGCGGAGAGACAGATGAGTTTAATATTGATGATTACCTGCAGGAAGATAATATAAATGATTACGGGTCGCGGTACGACCAGAATGGCGATGATGAGAGCGAACGAAAAGAAATCCCTATTGCCGTACAAAGTTCTTTTTTTGAAAGCCTGCAGCAGCAGCTCGACCTGCTCCCTATATCAGACAAGGATTTTAAAATAGGCCAGCAAATAATAGGCAGCCTTGATGACGATGGTTACCTGCGCCGCCCGATCATGTCGCTTACCGACGACCTGGCCTTTTCGCAAAACGTAATGGCTGAGGATGAAGAAGTGGAGGACATGCTGAAGGTTATCCAGGGATTTGATCCGCCCGGCGTTGGCGCGCGCAGCCTGCAGGAATGCCTGCTGATACAGCTGCGCAAAAAAGATCCGAACGACCCCATCATAAAAAAAGCGATTAGGGTTGTGGAGCATTACCTGGATGAATTCACGCGCAAGCACTATGACAAGCTTGAAAAATCGCTGAACATGTCGTCAACCGAGCTGCGTGGCGTAGTGAACGAGATTTTAAAGCTTAACCCC
Organism: Mucilaginibacter sp.; assembly: GCA_035568395.1. Taxonomy (GTDB): domain Bacteria; phylum Bacteroidota; class Bacteroidia; order Sphingobacteriales; family Sphingobacteriaceae; genus Mucilaginibacter. The sequence goes on from DATMOF010000002.1 coordinate 1,393,952, forward strand.
AAGCCTGGCGATTCAAACGAGGTAAACACCAAGCAAATGCAGGTGATACCCGATTTTCATATCACCAATAACGACGGGATACTCATTTTAACCCTGAACTCGAAAAATGCGCCCGAGCTGCGCGTTAGCCGCTCGTACATGGAGATGTTTGACCATTACGATAAGGCTGCACAAAAAGACAAAAAACTAAAAGAGGCGGTACAATTTGTAAAGCAAAAGCTCGATTCGGCCAAATGGTTTATTGATGCCATTAAACAGCGCCAGCAAACGCTGTTGAAAACAATGAATGCCATTATGCAGTACCAGTATGATTTCTTTTTAACAGGTGACGATAAAAACCTGAAACCAATGATCCTGAAAGATATTGCCGACAGGATCAATATGGATATTTCAACCGTATCGCGGGTTGCCAATTCAAAATATGTTCAAACGGAGTTTGGTACCTTTTTACTGAAATCGTTCTTCTCCGAAGCGATACAAACTGAAAGCGGCGAGGAAGTATCCAACAAGGAGGTTAAAAAGATACTCGAGGAGCATATTGGCAAAGAGGATAAACAGCACCCGCTGGCTGACGAAAAGTTAACAGACATCTTAAAAGAGGCCGGTTATAACATAGCCCGCCGTACCGTTGCCAAATACCGTGAGCAGATGAATATCCCGGTAGCAAGGCTGAGGAAAGAAGTATAAACTAAACCGTTTTTAACTCCTTGTTCCGCCGGAATATCGATAACAAAAACCCGATCACCATAATAATGGTACCCGACCAAAGGAAGTTGATATAAGGGAAATCAAGCACCCGCATTACTATCCAGGGCTTTTTGTTTTCGGGCTGCTGGTAAACGGTTATTTCAACCTTGTTTTTATCCGGAAGTATCTTTGTAAGGCGCAGTTTTAAACCGGCATCATCAACCTTGCGGGCAAAGTCAAATACACTTTTGTTTTTTATCATATAAACCGGCTCGGCATCGTAGCTTTTGCCCTGGGTAACTACCTGCAATTTCGCGCCGATGGCAACATCGCTGCCAGTAAGCGGTATATTTTGCACCTGCGCTTCCTGGTTCAATGACCTTAATACCATATAGCCATCCCTGTAGCGGATGGTATCCCCTACGGCAACTTCATGCACGACAGGCGCATCATAGTTCTTATCGTCGTTTTCTTCGCCGTGCGCGGCACCACTATCGCTGGCCGAGGCAGCCGATGGCGGCAGCGCGGTTATATGGGTGTACATATCATGAAGTAAATAATGTTTGGTGGCCGGAGAAGGTGTTAACCCCATTTGCTTGTTAATTTGCACGTTCGGCTTTAGCATAAATTCTTCTGTAACCTTACCGGTCGCGTCAAGCCGTTTATAATCAACTTTGAAATAATGATTAGGCTCGGATGTCGAGTCGCCAACATAGGTCACCAAAAAATCGCCCATTTTAACCGGCTCATTTTTGTAGATCATAATATTTTCACGCACGTCGCCGGCTGCCTTATCAAAGCCACCGATATTAAGCGAGCCTTTGTCATTTTTCGAAATCACCGCCCTTGTGCCGGCGGATATCAGCGCGCCAACCAGCATCAGCGCGAAACCTATGTGCGCCACCGCCGAACCAGCCAGCTTAAGCTTGCCTTTAAATGCATCTGCCAGCACCTTTGCATTTGCTAAAAGCGAATATATCGCGCCAAGCATCACCAGCATAAAAACAAACTGCAGCTTATACAAGCCGGTAAAATATACAACAAACGCGGTTATTGCCGCGGCAAAAACCAGGTACAATACCGTGGTAATAAAAAACCGGGTTACATCCGTTTTTTTATATTTCATAAACTGGCTGAATCCCGTTAACAGGGTGATAACCATGACGAACGATGCCTGTATGATATTATAATGGGCCACCAGGTTGTTTGGAGGGGCCACTTTTGTTCCAAAAATAGCGTTCCACACCGGTATTGAAGTTACCAGCAGCAAATGGAAGCATGACAACCCGAGAAAAATAGCGCCCACGAACATCCAGAATTCCCGCGAGTAGGTTTCTTCATCTTTCTTCGTAATAGGCAGTTCTTTCCACCTCGTAATCAAGAAATACGCCGAGATCACCAGGAATATACCAATGTAGGCAACAAGCTGCCAAAACATCCCAAGGTCGACGAATGCATGCACCGACGTTTCGCCCAATATGCCGCTGCGGGCAAGGAAAGACGAATAAAGCACCATGATAAAGCTGGTTAATATTAAAAATACGGCGGTGAAATATGAATGGCCCGTATTTTTAAAAACGATCAAAACATGTATCCCGGCCACCATGGTGAGCCAAGGGAAAATGGATGCGTTCTCCACCGGATCCCATGCCCAGAAGCCGCCAAAATTAAGCGACTCGTAAGCCCAAAGCGACCCCATAATTACGCCCGTACCTAATATCATTGCGGCGAACAAGCCGTATGAAATAGCAGGCTTTACCCAATCCTTATAACGCCTTTGCCATAGTCCGGCTATCGCGTAAGCAAACGGCACCACTACAGAGGCCAATCCCAGGAATAATGTCGGCGGATGTATAACCATCCAGTAATTTTGAAGCAGCGGGTTCATGCCCTGGCCGTCTTTGATAAAAGTCAGATAATCGGGTCTTGAAAATATGGGCGCCTCAATGGCGTTACGTAACAACAGAAAGGGCGAACTGCCGATCCTTTGCCCGAATAGCTGAATGCCCAATATCATTGACGCCAGCACCACCTGCGAAAGAGCAACTACTGTCATTACCGGCTTCTCCCACGATTTGGCCTTCCATATCAATATATTACCTAAAACGGCCTGCCAGAAGGTCCACAGTAAAAAACCGCCCTCCTGCCCGTTCCAGAACCCGGAAACAATATAATAAACCGGTAACGACCGCGAGGTGTAAGACCATGCGTAATGATATTCGAAATAGTGATTGTAAATAAGGTAAAACAAACAAACGCCGACGCCCAGAATTGACAAGCTATTGGCGTAAAAAGCCAGGCGGCCTATGCGCAACCATGAATTATCCAGTTTATCGGTTGCCGTTGTAGCAAAATAATAGCTGATAGCTGAGAGAAGGGCCGCGCCGAACGAAAGAATTACAAAAATCTGCCCGATATGACCCGGCAAAAGGTGTTCACCTTTAAAAACTGTATCCATTAAATGATATTATATATCGGCGGTTTTGGGTTTTGGGGCCGAAACTTCTATTTTATCCTGGGTATATTTCGAAGGGCATTTCATCAGGATCTTTGACGCATGAAATTCGTTGCCCACCATTTGCCCGGTTAATACGATCTGTTCCGATTTTTCAAAATCCTGCGGCTTTGTGCTGTTAATAACAACTTTGCACTCCTGTCCCTTGTTATCTTTTGCGAAAAAAGAAAAGTAATTGGCATCCTTTGCCGCATCGTAATATAGCTCCTTCTGTTTATCAAGATGACCTACAACGCTCAACTCACCCGATATTTTTCTGGCCTCGTTAAATGTACTGTAACTGCTTGATTTTGAAGTAACTGAAATAATAACCGCTATCGCTATCGCGATGACTATCAAACCCATTATCGAACTTTTTTTCATCAGTGATCTGTCCCTTTATTATCCGGCTTCAAAAATACGAAACGAAAAGCATATAATGTTTATTACAAGGGATATATGTTATTTAGAAACATTCTGAAAAGGTGAAAGACTTACGAAGTTTTAAAAACTTCGTAAGTCTGATAGTGCTTTAAACTGCTTATCAAAATTTATAGTAAAATCGTTTTGTTTTAAAGTTTGGGCAATTTCGGTTAGCGATGCCTTATCATCCGTATTTGAAAAAAGGCTTAAGTTTAAAATATGCGAGAAACATACCGTACTAAGATTTATTTGCTTTATGAGCGAACCGTATTCGCCGGGCAGGTCGTAATACCACACCAGCCAGGTTTTATTATTGATAACCAGCCAATCATGACCGGAATTGGTGTAATGTTGTTTTAACTGATGTTTAGCGTAGCTTAAGCGGCCTTTTAAAAAAGCCGTTAAATGCTCTTTGGGGTCTGTGCTCTTATGTAACACAGTATCGGCAACCAGCTCATATTGCAGCATTTTATTACCAACGATAATTGAGCCCGGCCTATCGGTCGACTTGATCTCTGTTGAGTCAATATCTATTGTGAACGAATGGATATTACCGGAAAAAACAATCTGCCCGCCATTCCTCTTCTTAAAAAAAATCGACCGGAAGTTTTCAGCAGATGTTTGCGCAAAAAGCTCCTGGCCAAAAAACAAAAAGAGTATAGCCACCCCTAAAATCTTCATATCTGCTTGTTACTTTTTTACTAAAGTACTATTTTATCGTTTACCCTTGTCTTACCTTAACAAGGTGATCGATCCCGATTTGATAATTTTACTATGATAATAATCGTTGGTTGCTTCAAATACCCAGTAGTAAGTTCCCACGTCGACCGGTTTTCCGTCTGCTTTACCATCCCAATTTCCGTTTGGCGATGTAGTTGAAAATATAATTTGCCCGTAACGGTTATATATCTTTAAATAATCAAACCTGATATAGCCGACAATTGAAACATTAAAATAGTCGTTTACGCCATCATTATTTGGTGTAAAGGTGTTGGGAGCGGTTATGGTATATGGAGGCGGGTCGACAACCACATTTACTTTAACAATGGTATCGCAGCCTGTTTTATTCACTGCTTTAATAAAATATGTTCCACTGGTTGTTATTCTGGTAAAATTACTGATGGGTTTGGTAGCCTGCGCATCGCCATAGTAACTATATTTTAAACCCGGATGAGCTACATAAGTGGTTGAAAGATCTACCGTCGCCGGAAAATTAACTTTCGGATCGGTAACATTAATATTCGGCATGTCCAGGTTTACCGTTACAGGGAGTATATTAGTACATCCTTCGGTATTTAATCCCTCGATATAATATGTGCCTGAAACCATTACTTTGTCGGGATTGGATAAATAACTGACTGCCAGCGAATCATTATAGTAACTAAAAGTAGTACCCGTGCTGGTTCCGATAGTTACGCTAGCCGCAGTAAGGTTAGCCCCCGTTCCCGGGCAGCCAAATAAAGTATCAGCAACTTTTAATTTAAAGCCTTCATCTATTTTATTGACGACAGTGTAAAGCGTATCTACACAACCTAATCCATTGAACGGGAAAACAACGACAGCATATTTGGTCATATCAGGCGGCGGGGGCGAAATCTTAAAAACCCGGCCTTCGGCAACCAGTTGCGACATATCGGCATTGTACCAGCTATAACCTGCAAAACCATAAGGCGCAGTTAATGTTGCCGAGGTTTGCCCAATGCAGTAGGCATTCCCGGTAATTGCCGAACCGATATTATCGCTCAAATCAAGATAGGCATAACCAAAGTGCCCCCCGCGGGTACAATCATTGGTGGTAAACTCCAGGCGTACCGTTTTGCCCGCGTATCCGCTTAGATCGATCGTTGCCGATGTCCAATCCTTATAGGTTGTCTGCTGGGGGCCTTGTTTAAAGCCTGGTAAATTAGATGCTGCTATGAAATCGAACGCAGGGCAATCAAGATATTCATTGTTCGTTACGTTATATATCTTTGCTGTAAACTTGGGTTGCTCGTATGGTGCGTGGCCGGGATTTTGAAGTACGACAGCATAGTTTAAAATGATACTGTACGGGATACCTTTGGGAACTGTCAATGTATAAGCGAGCCGCTCCGATTGATGGTGAGTGCCAGCATTTCCTAACTTGACGGAATAGTTGCTTCCGTTGGGGCACAAAACATGAATTTTACAGACTGAATCAAGTTCATTGGCATATGACTTGCCATATATTGTATGCCTGTTATCTGTGGGGCCGGAAAGTGTATCATTGATATTGCCCAACTGGTCTATGTTTCCGATATAACAATCCCAATGATTAAATGTACCGTCTTCAAAGCCTATATTGGGGGCCTGCCCCAGGCATTTGAAACCGGCAAATAGAAATAGGAAAAATAAAAGCTTTAATCCCCTCATCTAATTAATCAGCATAAAGGTAATGACTTAACTTTATATGTTTACAGTTAAAAAAGTTATAATGAGTATTTTAAACCTATTGATTAAAAAAGAGAATGGCTGATTATCTCTAATCAGCCACGCCTATGTGTTTTAATTAAAACCGTGTTTCAATTATGGCCAAACACCGAGATTTTGATAGGATACCGCGATCTTATTGATAGCGCCCACAAAAGCAGCGGTACGCAATGTGTCAATTTTGTCAGTTGTTTTAAATGTTTCCCTTATCTCGTGGTACGATCGGATCATGGTGTCTTCGAGGCCTGAGTTCACCAATTCAAGCTCAGAAGCGCCTTTAACGATAGTTGACCGCTGGAGCGGCGTTAATGCCACACCTGTAATGCCTTCGACCATGTTTACCAGATTGGTATTTGCTGTTTCTTCAAAACGCCTGTTCATACGTCCGAATGCCACGTGTGAAAGGTTTTTGAGCCACTCAAAATAAGATACCGTAACCCCCCCGGCATTCACATACATATCGGGTATAATAAGGCCGCCATTTTGATAAAATATCGTTTCTGCCTCGGGCGAAGTAGGCCCATTAGCACCTTCAGCAATAATTTTAGCTTTAATCCGCCCTACATTGGCTTCGGTTATCTGGTTTTCGAGCGCAGCGGGAACTAAAATATCACAAGGCTGTTCTAATCCTTCCCCCGAATTTCTAAACTCTTGTTTAGCGCCGGGATAGCCCAGGATAGAGCCCGTTGCTTTGCGATGCTGGAAAACGGCTTCAACATCTAATCCGTCGGCATTGTAAATAGCGCCTTCAAATTCGCATAAGCCTACTATTATAGCGCCGAATTCGGACAGGAACTTAGCCGAATAAAAACCAACGTTACCCAATCCCTGTACAATGACCTTTTTGCCGGAAATACCTGGCAGCAGGCCAATCTTTTTCATATCCTCACCCACATTCACACATTCGCGGATGGCAATTGCCACTCCCCTTCCCGTTGCTTCGCGACGGCCGGCAATGCCGTGCAAGGCAATTGGCTTGCCGGTTACTGCACCCATGGCATCTAACTGGCCCGGGTTCATGGTAGCGTATGTATCGGCAATCCAGCTCATCTCGCGTTCGCCCGACCCGTAGTCAGGGGCAGGAACGTCAATGCTGGGGCCGATAAAATTTTTCTTGATCAGCTCAACTGTATAGCGGCGGGTGATATTCTCAAGCTCTGTAAGCGTATAATTTTTAGGATTGATCTTGATCCCGCCTTTAGCTCCGCCGAACGGCACGTTTACGATCGCGCATTTATAGGTCATAAGCGCGGCCAGGGCCATTACTTCGTCCTCATTAACCATTTCGCTGTACCGTATCCCCCCTTTGGTTGGCGACTGGTGCTGTGAATGTTCCACGCGCCAGGCGTCGATCACTTCAAAACCATTGCCCCTCCGTATGGGGAAGCGGAACCGGTAAACGCTGTTACACGATTTTATTTGGTCGAGTAACCCGGCATCATGTTTGGTAAATTGAGCGGCGTAATCAAAATTCTTACATACATCACCAAAAAAGTGAGTATCGTTTTCGGCAATCAGCGTATCACTAATCATAAATTTCTTCAATAATTATTAAAATGTTAAAAAAGTGCCCAAATTTGGCATATTTTTTATCAATATCGCAAATATATTATTGCTTGTGTTTCCACATACTGTTAACGCATGATGCGGTACCAAAGTTTAAGCAGCATATCATTTTGAAGTTATTTATTTTTCTCGATCTTTTTCAACCGCCTGTCGATAGTAAATAAGTAGATTGCGAGGCCGGCAAAAATGATGACGATCGTAACAATTACCACATAAATCTTACCTGAACTGCGCATGGTATCGGCCATTTCAACCGATTGCGTTGGCTGCGCGAAAACAGTGATATATCCTAAAAGCAAAAACGTTAAAAAAGCTAACTTCTTCATATTAATTTATTTCGTTCCTTTTATATTCAATTAAACGGATACGGTAGCGCAGCGAAGCTATCCATATCGCAATAAAGCTCCAGGCTATAAAAGCGGGGTACAAAACAATACGCATCCGGTTGTCCATATCCAGCTTGCCAAAGGCGGGGTTGCCGCCATTACCGGGATGCAGCGAATCGGTCATCCGGGGCAGCACCATGATCAGTACGATCATGATCGGGAAAGCGAAAATGTTATAGATAGCCGATATTTTGGCGCGCTTTTGTTCCTCGTCGATCGAGTTACGCAACACAGCGTACGCACAATACAATAAAAAAGCTATCGCAGCGCTGTTTTGTTTGGGGTCATTACTCCAGAACTCACCCCAGGTATATTTGGCCCAGATCATGCCGGTTACCAACCCCAAAACGTAAAAAAAAGTCCCGGTGTTTACACATTCAACAGCAACCAGATCGTATTCCTCCTTACCAGTACTTAAATATTTTATACTGTAAATAACGGATATGGTGAAGACCGAGAACATAGCTATCCACATCGGCACATGGAAATACGTATTCCTGATCGTTTCATGCAGAATGGGCAACCTCGGCACGCCCAATAAAAATCCTGCTATGAGTGTGTAAAAGATGATGGCCACCGCCAATATTTTCCACCAGATTTGATATATAAACTTCATAAGATATATGCGGGTAAAGATAGGGGATTAAGTTGATTAAGTGAATGGTTGATTAAGTTGGATCAGGAAATAAAAAACTGCGCTGTTATTTAGGTTGTGGGTAATTATTTTTCAGAAAACTCACTTCACATCCGGCGCAAAATCAACCGGCAACAGGTCAGAAATCCTGGATCGTGACCATGCGCCTTCATATAAAGGAGCGTCGTCTAACACCGTTCCATTTGAATCAATATCAAAAAAAGAAGTGTGTTCCTGCATTGTGACAACTGAAACTTCATAGTTCGGCATTTTTAGATCCCGGAACAGGTCTCTGTAATCGATCATTTCATTTCTTTTGGTATAAACGACGTATAAATAATTCGAAAAGTGTACAGCATATATACCCGCCTGACCTGAATTGCTGACTATTTCAAAGTCCTGGTAAGGAGGCCTGACCAGGCTTTCATTCGCATATTTTGACAAGCCCGACAAGGTTATCCACCTTTTTAGCGAGTCGCTCATTCCGTGCTCTCTAAAAAATTGAATTTTACGCCGTATTACTTCATCAGCCGGCTTTTCGCGATTTAAATGGCGGTTTAAATGATAAACCTCAAAACCTTCTTCTTTTAACCTACCTTTATATAACGACCTATAAAAATGCATCGCCGACCCATAATAGGCTTCTTCCCGCTTTAAATGCCATTTTTTCTTTTGCGCCTCAGTACCGGGCAGTTCTTCAAAAACCTGCTGGCCCTGCCTTGAAATTATGCCGGATATCTTATCTATTTTGAAATCGTTAAGCAGGTATTTTACGCGGTAGCCAAGCGCCTTATTTTCAACAACTAAAAACTCATCGGCATCGGCATGTAATATCTGCTTAGTGGGATTGTAGGTTAAATTGAGGATATGCGGATTAACAACCGTACAATATTTAGCATTTTCGTCGGTCCCGATAAATTCCTTTTTGAACGCGTCGTAATTTTTCTTCCAATCGGCGGCCGAGGAAATAACAACTTCACGCAGCATTAAGGGTTTGGCCGCCAGTTCAATATTCATTTTTATTGGCTCACGGCCTACCAGCACCGTTTTGGTATAATTTTCATACCCCAAGATGGTCACCACCAGCGTATACTGACCGGGTCTAATGTCGCGCAAAGCAAAGGTTCCGTTTTCAGATGTCGCTGTTCCTACTGAAGAATTACTTAAAAATACGCTGGCACGCGATAGGGGTTTAACTGTCCCCTCCTGTGTTACCGTACCCGTTATCACACCGTTTTGCGCAAGTGCAACAACTGGAAATAATAAAACAAAAATGATGAGGCAGGGGAATCGCATCGAATAAATTCTATAAATTTTTCGATGCTAAGATAAGTGGAAAGTCGGAAAAGTCAGTAAAATGCGGAATCAAGTAGTTTCAATTTAATCTGCAATATGAATAATGATATCACCGGATACGACCTCGGTTGAATATCTTGTTAACGGGCGCTGCGCGGGGCCGGTTAGTACCCTGCCTTCCTGGTCAAAGGCGCTACCATGCAAAGTGCATTTAAAACCATTGCCTGTTTGTGTTAATTGGTTGTCGGCATGGGTGCAGCGGAGCAGCAAGGCGGTATAACTTCCGTCCTTTTCCTTCTTCAGCCCGATATTATAAAATAAATTTTCGGGCTGTACCAGGCGGAAATCGCTGTTTGCGAATTGCTCAACCGGCACGGTCATTTTTTTACCCGTTATCTTCGTTTTATAAACCTGCAGTCCGGCTGCACATGAGCTCAGGGAGCCGGCAAGCATCCCCGAGCCTGCCAGCACGCACAGCGTACATGATCGTTCTATAAATTTTCGCCTGTCCATATATCAGAAAGAAAATGCTAACCCGACATTTACGAGTGTATTATTTGTTAAATATGGGGCAGCAGCCGTGTTTTGAACGGTATTTACATTTGGGCTCCCGGTATGTATCACCCTTATATCTGCTTTTATAGCGACATTGCCCATTGGCAAATAAGTAAAACCTGCCACCAAATGGTTTTGATTGAGGGTACCGTCTATTATGCCATTTGATGGAACGCTTGCGTTTATATTCAGCTTTTCATCACGTACAAATATAACAAATTGCTGTTCGTGAGGCGTCCGTATCGTATGCAAAATATCATACGCAACCTCGGCATAAACGCCGTATTCTGTTTTAGGAGTGTTATTGGCGTATGCCCGGTTAATGTTTGCTGCATCGGGTATAGAAACCATTGTTCCCAATATCTTTGCTGAAAAACCACCATGCACATATTGTATATCCGCTTCGCCAATAGCTACAGGCGTTCCGAACAGGCCACCATTCAATCCTAAGCTGTCGGCCTTTAATTTACTTATACCTACTGTACCACCATAATAACCCGATACCTGCGCTTTGAAATCGCCCTGGTAAAACTGCAGCGCAGCTGTCAGCGCCAGGTTATTTGCTGTGGCGTTGCGTCCTTCAAACCTGCCCTCGCGTATACCGCTGCCATGCTCAAAAGCGCCGGAATTTAACCCATTTACAAGTCCTATGTAATAATTTACAGGCAGATTGTTCAAACTGCCGTATAACCCAACGCCCAGTTCGCGCCATGTTGAGGGCAGGATATACGTTTCGACGTAATTACGCTCATTGCCGTTAAAGGTATTGGGCAGATGATTTTCATTAAGGATACCAATTCGCGGCAGAAACAGGCCGGCAACAATATATTGATTGGCGCTCAGGTTAAATTTAAGATAGGCTTGTTCGATCGCTACTTCGCCGCCCGGCGTATTTCCGGCAACCTTCGCATCCTCTACCTCAAGTTCAGAAAAAACTGAAATTTTATTATTGAATTTATGTCCGGTAAAAAGTACGAACCGCTCCAGGTTGATATTGGCTGTTTGCTGGTTAGCATTGCGCTGATAAAATGCGTTGCCATACCCGCCTATTGTCGTTGAGCTTTGAGATAAGTTGTTATTTAATGAATCCTCTGATGTCGCCGTTCTTTTTTGTGCGGATACTATTAGGGCGATAAAAACGAAAGCGATTGATAGCGTAAAAGTCTTTTTTTGCATATGTGCTATTTAACATTGCAAAACAAGTATTTATTTAGACTAATTACAAATAAGAATGCAAATAAACATTAACCCACTATTTATCAGGATATTAATCTCTCCATAGGTATGGAAATAGCAGCAGCGAGGTAGCGATTACAATGACATTGATAGCCAGCAGCACACCAAAATTGCCGTAACTGAAACTGCGGTCAATGCCATCCATGGCGTTTTTGCTCAGGCGGATCAGCAACAAAATAACTGGGATAATTACCGGGAAACTCAAAATAGCCATGAGCGTGCCATTATTCCCCGCTTTTGAAGCTATGGCCGATATCATCGTGAAGATGGTTGAAAAACTAAGGCTCCCCAGCAATACCGTGAAAAAATAAAAAAGCGGGTCGCCAATGGTGTTTACAAAAAACACCTTGTAAGCCAATAATGCCAGCAGGCTAAGCAACGACATCAGCAGGATGTTATAAATGGTTTTGGAGAGGATAATAGCCTGCGGACCGGCAATGGAATAGTAATATAACAGGCGGCTTTTGCTCTCCTGCATAAAGCTTTTTGCGATAGCATTAACCGAAGCAAACAGCATGATGATCCAGAACAAAACATTCCACACAATGGGATAACCATTAGTCCCTGTAAAACCTGGGTTTAGGTTAAACGCGATATAACAAATAAACACTGTGGAAACGACATACAGCAGCACGCCGTTAAAGGCATATTTTGAACGCCATTCCAGTATAATTTCCTTTTTAAAAAGATCCCAGGTTTGGTTAACGAGCTGCATTTGACAAATGTAGTTCATTTGTTCATTAGTTCATTGGGTTATATCGTGAGACGTCGCAGCCCACTTTATAATTCTTGACTAATAAAACTCCAGACTTAACTAGTCCTCCATCCACAATTTCATTAGCGATACTAACTTGTCAACGTCAACGGGTTTGGTGATATAATCGTTGGCTCCGGCAACTATACATTTTTCGCGGTCATCGATCATCGCTTTGGCAGTTAAGGCTATTACCGGTAATTTTATCCATTTATCCCGGCTACGGATATGCCGGGTTGCTTCATAACCATCCATTTTTGGCATCATAATATCCATCAGCACGATATCAATACCCGGTATTTGTTCCAGCTTGTTTACGGCTTCCAGCCCGTCATTCGCTACTTCGATGTGCATGCCGTGATTTTTCAGTGCGCCACTCAAGGCAAAAATATTGCGCATGTCATCATCAACTATCAGTATCTTTTTCCCTTTTATCGCATTTCTGGCCTTTTTGTCCAGGGCATCTTTCGCGGAAGAAGTGACCCGCCTTTTCAGTTCGCTTGTTTCATTGATCCGGTTTAAAAACAGCGTCACTTCATCGGTCAGCTTGTTTGCCGATTTGCTGGATTTTACCACCATTGCGTTGGCATAATGCATTAGTCTTTTTAGCGAAGTTTTATCCAGGCCCATGGCGGTATTTATAATTACCGGCACATTTTTAAAACGTTCATTTTCTTTTATCCGGTCCAAAAGGTCGAGTCCCGAAATATCAGGAAGATCAAAATCAAGAATAATACACTGGTATTCGTTCCGGTGAAGCATCCGGTAAGCTGATTCGCCATCAAATGCCTGGTCGACGCTGATACCCCTGTCTTTCATTAACTCATATACGGCGCGGCTTTGCGTTGTATTGGCTTCGATCAACAATACCTGTTTAAATGTGGTTCCGCTCCGCACGGACATATCTGTAAATAGTTTATCCAGGTCATTGGTGCTGGCGGGTTTTTTTATGAAACTTATGGCACCCTCGTTAACTATACGGTTATTGGCAGCCTCGCCTGCCGACATGAGATGTACAGGTATGTGCAAAGTCTCTTCCGACCGCTTTAGCTCATTTAATATCTGCCAGCCATTTTTACCGGGCAGCTTTATATCAAGCACCACGGCATCGGGCTGGTTCTCTTTGATCGCCTCAACTGCAGTTGTTCCGTCGTTTAAAATCAAAGAGCGGCAGCCATGATCGCGGGCATAACCGTCCAAAATACCTGCGAAATTTTCATCGTCCTCGACTATAATGACCAACGGCTCGGTCCTGATCTTTTTAACTGTTTCTTTTCCCGGCACTACTGCCGGGACAGGCTCCAATGTTTCAGGCAGCGGGGCGTCTTTTTCACCGCCTGCCGCCAATGGGTTGGTTTTCAAAGGCAATGTCATCACAAACTCGCTGCCTTTGCCCGGTTCGCTGGTTAATGAAATCTCTCCGCCCAGTAAAGCAGTCAGGTCGCGGCTGATCGGCAGGCCTAAACCTGTACCTCCGTATTTGCGGCTGGTTGAGCCGTCGGCCTGCTGAAAAACTTCGAATATTGCTTTTTGTTTATCATGGGGAATACCGATGCCGGTATCCTTTATGCAAAATCGTATGGTCTGGTTCCTGGAATCGTTGACGACATTGACCGCCACCAGCCCATTATCCGGGGTAAATTTAAAAGCGTTACTCAACAGGTTTTTCAAAACCTGTTCGACACGCAGTTTATCTGTATATAGTTCGGCAGGAAGCATTTGATCGATGCTGAGGGTATACCTTATCTTTTTCTTTGCAGCAATTTCCGCAAACAGCATCTCCATATCGAATAATATCTCGCGGAGCTTAACAGTTTCATTTTGTATCACCAGCTTGCCTGATTCAACTTTTGAAAGGTCGAGAATGTCATTGATCAGTGTGAGCAGATCATTACCGGCGTTCAATATCACACTGGCGTATTTGATCTGGTCGGCTGTAAGGTTTGCCGGTTTATTATCCCGTAACACCTGCGCCAGTACCATGATGCTGTTTAACGGCGTCCTCAGCTCATGGCTCATATTGGCCAAAAACTCCGATTTGTATTTGCTCGTGGTTTCCAGTTCCTGCACCTTGGTGGCAATAGCCTGGCGGGCTTCTTCAATTGCCCGGTTCTTTTGACTGAGCAATTCGGCTTTTTCTTCCAGTTCGGCATTGGTATGCTTCAACTCATCCTGCCGCGACTTCAACTCTTCCTGCGATGCCTGGAGCATTTTTGTTTTGCTGAGCAATTCCTGGTTGGTATGCCGCATCTCTTCGTGCTGGGCCTCCAGTTCTTCAGCTTGTTGCTGAACGCGGGTTAACAGGTCGTGCATAATGGTGCGGGCCCTGGCGGTATTTATGGCTATCCCTACGGCATCGGCTACCATTAAAATATATTGTTTCTTGCTTCTATCCGGTTCGCTGTAAAAAGCCACTTCCATAATGCCGGCCAGTTTTTTATCAAAAAAGAACGGCACAATAAAGCTTTCTGTCGGATTCTGCCGGGAAGATGAAGTCCTATTAGGTATACTATTTAATTCACCCCTAACGATCGCTGTTTTTTTATCATTTGCCGCCTGGCCGAGGATCGTTTCATCAAATTTTATGATCCTGTTAAGCAGATCGGGGTTATCAACAGCATAAGATGATGATAACCCGAGCGTGCCCGTTTCCTCGCTATATAAATAAAATGCACCTCTTATCGCCCCGGTGTAGCCGCAAATTTCGGTCAGGATGTTGCCGGCCAGCTCGGTTTCGCTTTGCTGGCCCTGGATTTTTTCGTTGAGTAAGCTCGTTCCGGTTAGGAGCCAGTTTTTGGCTTTATCTTCCGCCGATACCTTTGTGAGCTCAATATTTGTCTGCCGGAAATTTTCCTCACTTTTTTGCAGCTTCAGGAAAGATGTTTGAATATAATAGAACAACAACAGGACGACACAAACTATAATTATCGCGCTTATAATAATGGCGTCGGTTGTTACATTCGACGCATTATCGGAGGATACCTTTTTTATCTTTAACTGGTTGTTCTCTTCATTAACAATACGCTTTACATAGAGGCGTACTTTATCCATATCATATTTACCGGTTGCACCAGCCAGTTCTTTACGAGCGGAATCGAGGCCGTATAGGCGGGATACATAAACAACATCGTTAAGGTCACTGATTTTTATCCTGGCAAAATGGGAAAGCGAATCCACGTTCCGCACCTGTATGGGATTGTCTGCAGCCAGTACCTGTAATTCGGTTAAAATAGCGCTAACCCGGAAAACTGAACTGTTATAGGGTTCAAGAAATGTATCCTTCCCGGTAGCGACATATCCCATTTCCCCGGTTTCCCCGTTCAGCAATAATAACTGTACTGTATTTGCCGACTTAACGACCGACTCCGAGTGGTCAATAATGCTGGCTTTTTTTTGCAGGTTGTTTATGTCGGTATATGAGAAATAGAAGACCCCAAACACGAGCAGTAAGGAGAAAATAAACCCGGCTAAGATTTGTCGCTGAAAGGAAAGTTTTAACATGCGGCAAGTACGTTAGTATAAGTCCCTTAATAAAAATAACCCCAACTGCCTGTTTATTAACAGGTAATTAAAAGCTCAACAGGAAAATTCCCGGTTTTGTTTTATAAAACGGAAGAAAGAATCAAGAGCCAAAAAGCAAGAACCAGGACATATTGCTTTATGATAATCCTTTCGTCCCTGCTTGTGGGTACTTCTTACGTCTTGGTTCTTGGCTCTTTATTCTGGCCTTTGACTCTATTTACCTGTAGTTTTTCGCGAAGCGAAGACGCCCAATAATGCCAGCACCGGGCCGGCAAACAAAAGGTACCAGCCCCATTTGAATTTGATTTGCCGCGCGAGAAAATTTTCAACAGAATGGAAGGGTATAAAACTAAATGAAGTATGTATTTTTAATAGCGCCAGCAGGTACAATACGATAACCAGGGCCAGCGAGAGCCAGGCAGCAAACCGGGTAATTTTTACCTGGTTAAACACCGTGCCGATGACACCCACTACCGCAACCAGTAAAATAAGAATGCCATAAGGTTTATTGGCGTCATACACATTCCAATTGACTAAATGAAACGGGCGCAGGATGGGACAATAGGTTGCCACCAGCAGCATAACAAAACCGGTAAATGATACGAAGTTATTGAGGCGCATTATTTCTGGGTTATTTCCATTTTATCGGCAAAATGGGCGCAGTAATCGCGCAGGTCTTCAACAATGTTGGTTTCGCCAGTGGCGCGCAAAAAGCTGTCGCCCATGGTTTGCAGGGTCTCATAAAAAAAGCGTTTCATTTCGTCAACGGGCATATCCTTGGTCCAGAGGTCAATGCGCAGCGTGTTTTTATAGCTTTGATCCCAAAGGGCAAGCATCATTGATTTTACCGGCATAGCCTCTTTATTTTCGGCATCGGTTGATTCCCATATTATGCTTTCGGGAACGTTATTATCGTCAAGTTCTATCGTGAGCTTAATTTCAGCTTTCTTCATTTAATTTATTTAACAAGTAAAAATATAATAGCCGCCAAAGTTATAAAGCTTAGCTCTACAATCCATAACTTTTTGATCTCGTAGAAAAAATTACGGAATAAAATATCCATAAATGACACTACGACTGCAAATAGTATAAATATTCCTGCAATAGTACCGCTCATGTGCTTAAACTGGTAGCCCGAAATTTTAACGCCATATATCCAGCAGTAAACGGCTGCTACCAGGAAAAACGCGCTGGCGAAGTTGAGTGGGGTAATGCGTAGCTTCATGTGTGATATTGCTTATCAGCAGACTTACGAAGTTTCGAAAACTTCGTAAGTCTCTCTATAAATTTAACGTTTCTTCCTGTTTGATCTTGACGCGCCTCTCTTTCCCTGCTTTGGGTCATGGGTTGTCTTCGCCTTAGCGGCATCAAATTTTTTTCTTTGGTTTAATGTTTTCTTTTCGTGGAACGCGCCCTTAAAATCAGGATCGTCGCGCCGTTTTTGCATGTCGATCTCTTTGGCCTGGTCCTGCTTTTCTTCGTAAGGCGTGGCCTCTATAAATACATCATCGGGGATCGCCATCACCGGTACCTGCTGCCTGATGAGCTTCTCGATCTTCCTGAGATAATACTCCTCCGAAGGGCTGCAAAACGTGATCGCTTCGCCCGACTGGTATGCCCGGCCTGTACGCCCGATACGGTGAACATAATCCTCGATCACTACCGGCACATCAAAATTAATCACATGGCTCACATCACTCACATCAATACCGCGCGAAGCGACGTCAGTAGCCACTAATATTTTAACCTCGTCGTTCTTAAAAGCATTTATAGCGTTGATACGCGTATTCTGGCCTTTATTGGCATGCAAAACCTTCACTTCCTTTTCACCGAATTTGCGCAGCAAAAATTTATAAACGTCTTCGGCAGCAACCCGGGTCTTGCAAAATATCATCAGCTTTTTGATATCGTCTTCTTTGTCGAGCAGCTTTTTAAGCAAGTTTATCTTGGTTTTAACATTCGGCACGTAGTACAAATGCTGGTTAACCGTTTGGGCCGGGGTAGCCTGCGGCGTTACCTCGATAACCATCGGGAACTCTAGAAAGTTATTGGAAAGCTCGTGTATCTTATCCGACATTGTAGCGGAGAAAAGCAGGTTCTGCCTTTTTACCGGCACCACTTCCAGGATCCGGTTTACCTGGGGCATAAAGCCCATATCCATCATTTTATCCGCCTCGTCCAAAACCAAAACCTGGAAGGTTTTGGTAACGATATGGCCGGCAAGGTAAATATCCATAAACCGGCCGGGCGTGGCTACGATAATATCCACCCCTTTATTAATCTGCTCGATCTGCGTTTTGGGGCCGAGCCCGCCATATAATACTACCACCCGCAAATCGGTATTTGCGGCAAAGGTTTTTATATTTTCCTCGATCTGCATGGCCAGTTCCCTTGTCGGGGAAATGATAAGCGCCCGGGCGTGATCGCCCTGCGCGTATTTAAGCTTCATCAGGATAGGCAAAACATAGGCGGCCGTTTTGCCGGTGCCTGTTTGCGCTATGCCCATTACATCCTGTCCGTTCAGGATCGGCGGGATAGCTTTTTGCTGGATAGGCGTAGCTTCGGTATAACCAGCGTCGGCAATGGCATTCAAAATTTGCCGGTTAAATTTAAACTCCTCGAAAGATACAGCCATGGGGCAAAGATAGGTTTTTTGTTGGGGGAAGTCGGGAAAGTCAGTAAAGTCCGGAAAGTCCGAAAGATTAATGCGGAGTGCGGAAGGAGTTTGAATGCGGAGGGATCTTATTTCGAATTTCGAATGTCCGATTTCGGATTTATTGATTGCAACGCCTGATGATGTTGAATTGCAGCAGTGCTGCGCTGCTACACTGCATACAGGTTGTATTCCGGGGTTCTTTTGGCCCGTTGATGTTTTCCGATTTCAAATTCAATTTTAAATTCCGTGCCGGCATTTTCCCTGCTTTTCAGGCTTATTTTTCCGCCAAGTGTTTCGATCTGGGTTTTGACCATAAATAACCCCATCCCCTTTCCTTCGATATGGTTGTGAAACCTTTTGTACAAACCAAATACCTGGTCGCCGCTTTTTTTAAGGTCGATGCCCATACCATTGTCTTTAAAAATTAGTTCAAGTTTGTTTTTACGCAAATTGCTTTTAATTTTTATGAGGCAATCAACTTCCTGGCTCCGGTATTTAATACTGTTGGTTATCAGGTTATAAAAAATGCTGTACAAGTAAGGCTTAAGCGTTTTAAATTCATTGATCTTAGAAAAATCGCATTCAATTTGAATATTGTACTTCTCAATAATATTCCTGATACTAAATTTTATGCCGTCGACAAGGCCAGAAAAACTAACCATCTCCCTTACTTCGTTAACATCCCGTTTAACTTGCAAAATAGTGTTCAGATCTTTTACCACATCATCAAGCCGCAATACCGACAAGTTTATACCCCGGTAAAGTGTCTCTTTATCTTCCGTACTTAAATCCAATTCGTTCATGGCATTCGTAGCTCCGATAATATTTGCAACCGGTGCGCGAAGATTATGAGAGATGATATACGCAAATTGTTCCAATTCACTATTCCTGGTCATCAGGTCGCTAACCATCTTTGACCGCTCGCTGTTGGCGATCGTTAACTCCGCCGCCCGCTTTCCCTTCTCGTTATTTTGAAACAGCAGTTCTTTGTTGGCAATGGTCAACTCCGCGGCACGCTTTTCCTTTTCTTTGTTTTGAAACCAAAGTTCTTCGTTGGCAATGGTCAATTCGTCCGCACGCCTTTCTTTTTCTTTATTTTGATATAAAAGTTCTTTGTTAGCTATAACCAATTCAGCGGCGCGTTTTCCCTTTTGAAGTAAATATTTGCCGATGACTATTAACAACAAAATGGTTGACACCGCCATGGAAATAAACATAGCGCCCGACGAAGCATTAACTAATCCGGTATTGCGCTGGTTAGCCAGTTTGCGCAATTTGAGCAACCGGCTTTCCTCCTGTTGCATAGCATGTGAAGTCTGGCGGATATGATCGGTAAAGTATTTACCCTGCCTACCCGAGGTATAAGCAATGGCCGGCGCTATTCCCTGTTTACTTCTTAAATCAATAATTTTAAACGAGAACCTAAATAACTTGTGCATGTACAAGTCGAGCGAATCAATCCTTATTTGTTGTGACCGGTTATCAAGCGTAAGCTGCCGGAGTTGGCCGACGTCATTAAAGGCCGTTTTTTGTGCTGTGTATAGTGGTTCGAGAAAAGCGCTGTCGTTGGTGATCACAAAACCCCTTGAAGCGGTTTCTATATCCTTTGTCACGGAAAGTATATTGCCTGTTTGATAAATTACCTGCTCGGTATGCTGTATCAAGCGTTCGGAGCGAAGGAGTCTTTGGTTGCTTTCATAAACGGCATACCCTAATATGCCGTTGCCTGCCAGAACGATCAATGAAAGCAGGACGAGTTTTTGAAGAATACTGGTTTTCATTCAGGCTTTCAAAGTGCATCGTAATTAATACATTATTAATACGATCAAAGCAGCGAATTGTTTTTCAACAATGAACATAAATAACACATTTTCAAATATTTACAGGTAAAAAGACATTTAGCTTATTGGTATATCTTACGCTGAAGTTCGGTCTTTCCGACTATAAAGTTATATTTGTACCATGCCCGTCATACTTATAAAATCAGCCACAATAATTAACGAGAACAAGCAATTTGCAGCCGACGTTTTAGTGAAGGACGGCCTGATCGAACGCATCGATAAACATATTGACACCACTGCCGACAAGGAGATAAACGCTGAAGGTTTATGCCTTTTCCCGGGCTGTATTGACGACCAGGTGCATTTTCGTGAACCCGGGCTAACGCATAAGGGGACCATTTTTTCGGAATCAAGGGCGGCAGTTGCCGGCGGCATTACATCCTTTATGGAAATGCCCAATACGGTACCCAATACGCTGACGCAGCAACTACTGGAAGATAAATACCGGATTGGGGCCAGAACCTCGCTGGCAAACTATTCCTTTTTTATGGGCGCATCAAATGACAACCTCGACGAGGTATTGCGCACGGATGCAAAAAACGTTTGCGGGGTAAAAGTTTTTATGGGATCGTCAACCGGCAACATGCTGGTGGACAACCCGGCTACGCTTGAAAACCTATTTGCGCAGTCGCCCATGCTGATCGCCACCCATTGCGAGGATGAAGCGACCATCCGGGCCAACCTGGAACATTACAAACAATTACTGGGCGAGAATATCCCGGTAAAGCTGCACCCTAAGATCCGCAGCGAGGAAGCTTGTTATCTTTCCTCGTCGATGGCGGTTGAGCTGGCGAAAAAGCATGGCACACGCTTACATATCCTGCATATATCTACCGAAAAGGAGACTTATTTATTTGATAATACCATCCCGTTAAAGGATAAAAAGATCACCGCCGAAGCCTGTATCCATCACCTTTGGTTCAGCGATAAAGATTACGAAGCCAAAGGCAACCTGATCAAATGGAACCCGGCCGTAAAAACCGAACGGGACAGGGATGCGATATTAAAGGCGGTATTAAACGGGCGAATTGACGTGATCGCTACCGACCACGCCCCGCATACTTTAGAAGAAAAATCAAAACCTTATTTGCAGGCGCCGTCGGGCGGACCGTTGGTACAGCATGCTTTACCAGCTATGCTGGAATTGCACCATCAGGGCAAAATAAGCCTTGAACAGATCGCCGAAAAAATGGCGCATAACGTGGCTGATTGCTTCCAAATTGAAAACCGCGGTTTTATCCGCGAGGGTTACTGGGCCGACCTGGTGCTGGTTAATTTAAATGACCCGTGGAAGGTTACGGCAGGCAACATTCTTTACCAGTGCAAATGGAGCCCGTTTGAAGGAACGACGTTTCAATCAAAAATAGCGGCCACACTCGTTTCGGGCAATATTGTATATGAGAACGGGAACCTGATCGAAAAAGAATCAGGTAAACGGCTGAGTTTTACACGATAAGCAAATCAATTTATTGCAAGGTAAATTTTAGCTGCTGTTTCTTCAAAACTGTTTGAGCCTGCGCTGTACAGGTCAAAATCGGCACTGTATGTTCTATCCGCACCACTATTCCATATGTGCCGCCACGCATCGCCTACATTGTCCGGAAATTTACCCGACAATGTGTACACTTCATATTTCCCTTTTGGAACGGAGATCCCGGTAAACCCCTCGCCTATCCGGGTCAGCGCATTCACTTTACACCCCAATACAGCAGTATAATAACCGGTGTGATCTGATTCGTAATCCGTGTAAATGCAATAAATATCATCAGTCACCCTGTCGTCGATCTGATGAATCAAATCAGCTGTGGTAAACCGCGTCCAAAGCTCCCCAATATCTTTTTGCGATCGTCCATTCTGGTTGATCGTCCTTACCGAAATCCCGACAACATTAAACTGGGGATATTCAATTATTTCCGTATGTGCTATCATCAGGATTGTTTTCGCAGAATATCTTTCAAGCCGTTAAATACCGATTGCCAGTTATTTTCTGAATGTTCCATGGCTTCCCGGCTTTTAACACCATCCTGAATAATAACTAAGGTTGTTACGCCATTATTTTCAGTCAACTCATAAGTAATGTTATTATAATTCTCCGGCTTATCTTCGGTGCCCGACATGCTGCTCCAGTAGGTATATTT
Organism: Mucilaginibacter sp.; assembly: GCA_035568395.1. Classification (GTDB taxonomy): domain Bacteria; phylum Bacteroidota; class Bacteroidia; order Sphingobacteriales; family Sphingobacteriaceae; genus Mucilaginibacter. The sequence continues at coordinate 1,416,588 of DATMOF010000002.1, forward strand.
TAATAATCGCGGCGGGTCGATGTCAAGGATAATCCCCCCGTCTGTATAGGTCTTACCCTCCCACTCGCCACTGAAAGTTATCGGACTGCCAACTTTCCAGTCGGATTTTAAGTTAGTCCCAAAAAAATATTGTTTTACAATAGCAGGGTCGGTAAGTCCTCGCCACACTTTTGCGATGGGTGCTTCGAAAGTGACAGTTGTCTTTAGCGTTAAGTTTTCCATGGTCTTTTTTTACAAATTAAGGATTTCCCGTTGACAACCCTATGTCAGTAGGTGTTTGTTAACTGAAGATTTTTTTGCGCGATCGAAGCAGCAATAACTGCGATCCGTTCCCGCAAGCTATCCGGGCTAATAATTTCGGCCTGGTCGCCAAACATCATAAACCAGCGTGCAAAACCTTCTAACGATGCTGTCAGGAAAGTCATCTCAACCTGGTCGTCAATAGTTTTCTCTGACACAAAACCGCTATAATATTTTTGATACTCCAGATGCCGGTAAATTGATTTGTCAGCACGCATAATAACGAGATCCAACTCCTGTTCCTTAGCAGTTTGGGCTATGTAGTCTTTTAACGAGGGATGTTTGTTTTTAAAGACCAGGCCGGTTACTTCAAGCCGGCTGATGCGGTCGAGCCGGAAATCGCGGTAGTCGTCCCGCATACGACAAAACGCTATCAGGTGCCAATAGCTGTCTTTATAAAAAACACCTATAGGTTCAACATCTCTTTTGGTTTGTTCCTGGCTGTGGTGGGCAAAATAATCAATGCGTAAAACATTTTTCTGCGCGATGCCCAGCAACAGCTTTTGCAGGTGGTCTTTGTTGTCGACCCGTAACTGGCTATGACTTTTAAACACTTCGATGCTGTTGTCAATATCTTCGAGCAAGTTCTTTTCGGCGGTCCTTAATATAGCCCTTATCTTGTACATGGCCGATTTGTGATGCTCAGTAGTTGAGTTATCGGTAAGCTTCTCAACAAACTTTTCGGCGGTTAAAAAAGCAGTGGCTTCTTCGCGGGTAAACATTACCGGCGGCAGGCGGTAGCCATCCATAATGGAATAACCTATACCTGCTTCACCTATTATCGGAATTCCGGCTTCCTCCAGGGTTTTTACATCCCGGTAAACGGTACGGAGGCTGATGTTAAACCGTTCGGCAATGTCCGCCGCCTTCACCACCCTGCGCGACTGCAGTTGAATTAAAATAGCCGAAACTCTGTCGATACGGTTCATAAAAGCAAATTACATAAAAAGCTGTTATATTAGTATAAAAAAATTAAGTAGCTGCCCATGAAAACGGATGACAAGATCATAACATTTGAATCCTACTACGACCCGATGCTGGCGCACATCATCCGCACCCGGCTGGAAGCTAATGGGGTAGCCTGTTTTGTGGCCGATGAAAATACCATCGGCGCCAACCCGCTTTATAACCAGGCTGTAGGCGGTGTAAAACTTAAGATTTTTGAAAAGGATCTAGAAAGGTGCCGCGAAATATTGGCAAGCGAAGGGGACTTACATGAAAGGGATCATTTTGAAGTCGACGAAGAAAGCAATACTTATGTGATATGTCCCTATTGCGCTTCCACAAATGTTGTGAATATTGCCACAAAAACAGCTGAAGATGAGTGGCCCACCTTCCTTGACTCCCTTTCGACCTTAATAAATCCTTTCCACTCCGACAAAAACTGGTATTGTTATAATTGCAAGCACGATTTTGAGTAACCCAACGGTTTAATTTTTGATCTTATAATTTACAGGTTTTTTTGTATCAATTAAGTTACATTAGATTGTACGTACCTAATCTTTATATTAGCCGTCATGTATAGCCGCCGTAAATTTATAAAAGTATCGGCTGCCGGCGCCTCGCTTGCAGCATTATCAGGCCCCTCATTTGCCTCAGCAGTTTCAAATTCTGCTGATCGTTTTCCGATAGTTATTTCAACCTGGGACTTCGGTATTGCTGCGAATAAAGAAGCCTGGAAAACGCTTGAAAAAGGCGGCCGGGCATTAGATGCTGTTGAAGCCGGCGTTAAAATTCCGGAGGCGGATATGACAAACCACACCGTTGGCCGGGCCGGTTACCCGGATCGCGACGGCCATGTAACTTTAGATGCCTGCATCATGGATGAGTTTGGCAATTGCGGGTCTGTAGCGGCTATGGAGGGTATTGCCCACCCTATATCTGTTGCCCGCCTGGTAATGGAAAAAACCCCGCATGTAATGCTGGTTGGCGACGGAGCCACGCAGTTTGCCGTTGAGCAGGGCTTCAAAAAAGAAAAATTACTCACACCAGAGTCGGAAAAGGCCTGGAAAGAGTGGCTTAAAACCGCGAAATACTCGCCCGTAATAAACATTGAGAATAAACAGCATGCGCCCGGCAACAAATATAATCATGACACCATCGGCATGCTGGCCATTGATGCCAAAGGAAATATTTCGGGTGCCTGCACAACCAGCGGCATGGCCTTTAAGCTGCATGGCCGGGTTGGCGACAGCCCCATTATCGGCGCCGGCTTATATGTCGATAACGAAGTTGGCGGCGCAACCTCAACCGGTGTCGGCGAAGAGGTGATCCGCAACGTCGGCAGTTTTCTGGTGGTTGAACTGATGAGGCAAGGCTACAGCCCCGAAGATGCCTGCAAGGAAGCCGTGAACCGTATTATAAAAAAGAAACCCAATACTGCCAAAGACATCCAGGTTGGCTTTTTAGCGATCAATAAAAAAGGTCAGTATGGTGCTTATGCCATCCAGCCGGGTTTTTCATTTGCAGTATGTAATTCCGAAAAACAAGATCTGTTAATTAAAGGGAAAAGCATTTACCAAGGTTAATTTCATGGAATGCTCAATGGCTAATGGTATATTTACCTACGCGAATTAAAAAATTTCCTTTTTCCGTTCCTTTTTTACGCTAAACCGTATAAACAGTAAATCACCTGCTAATTAATTAAAAAAAATGAACGGTCTGGTTTCCCTTGAAGTTTGTGCCAATTCCGTTACCTCTGCACTCGCAGCACAAGATGGCGGCGCCGTACGGGTAGAACTTTGTGAAAACTTGTACGAAGGCGGCACTACACCATCGTATGGCGAGATACTTGTAGCCCGCAAACTGCTCCACATTAAATTATATGTATTGATAAGGCCGCGCGGCGGAGATTTTTTATACTCGGACTTAGAGTTTGAAATAATGGCCGAAGACGTGCGCTATTGCGTTGAATCGGGCTGCGACGGCATCGTTATCGGTATCCTGCACCCGGATGGCACGATAGATAAGGACCGCTGCAGGAAACTGGTTGAGCTGGCGAAACCACACGGTGTAGGCGTAACCTTTCACCGGGCATTTGATATGTCGGCCGATTTGTTTCAATCCCTTGAAGACATTATTGAAATTGGCTGCGAGCGGATATTAACTTCCGGTGGCCGAAGCACGGCTATGGAAGGATCAGGGATCATTTCGCGGCTGATTAAAAAAGCTGCCGGGCGCATCGTTATTATGCCGGGGTGCGGCATTAGCGAAACCAACGTTGCCGACCTCGTTCACTATACCGGGGCCAAAGAAATACACGCCTCCGCCCGGACACGCTTGGAAAGCCAGATGCTATTTAAAAATGAGCATATTGTTATGGGCGAAAATTACGGCGATGAATTTAGCGTGGATGTTACCGATACAAAGCGGGTTATACAGATAATTAAACTGGCAAACAGCTAACACTTCACTAAAATATTGCAACCGGCACAATGATCTCAAACCTGTTACGCCCGCTGCCGCCAAAAGTGTCGTTATCGATCAAATAACTATACCTGAAACCAAACGAGATCGCTGCCTGGTTAAAAAACTTCGTATCAAAATAAAATTCAGCGCCGGTTGAGCGGAAAGTTCCTTTAAACTGGTCCCCATTGGTATTAAAATCGGTCGCGTAGGTATAATCGTAAAACACATTTCCCCTTAACCGCAATAAATACACCGTGTTGGCTAAGCCCGCATCGGGGTAGGCTATTGGGAAGTGATAATTTACGCCTGCTTTGTTCATATCGTATAAGTTTTCGGCTGTATATCCTCTTGAAAAGGGAAAATCATTTGAATAGCCGGCCACGCTGTTCTTATTTTTTTGCTGATGTGCCACGCCGATCACCAGGTTATGATTAGCCATCAATCCCGGAAAATAAAATGACCCCGATGCCAGGAACTGTTCAGATGCCGGGCCGCTTATGGACGATTTATAATTTAAACTAATGCTTTGCGCCAGGCGTGGATAGATATTTTGCTTTACCTGCTGTACCTGGTTGCTAAAAGCCAGGTAATTATTGCTGTATGCGCTTGACCGATCGTTAAATAACGACCGGAACGCCGGTTGAAAGGCAATTTGCGTATAATACAGATCGCTGCCAACCTGCAACGCGGTTAAGTGCTTCCCTGACGAAAAATTTAACGGAAGTTGCAGGCCGCTGTGCAGGTCGGTCTCATTCCAGTAAACGTTTCTCCCTTTACTGTATCCGCGCCGGCTAACCGTATAATCCGCTCCGCCGGATATGTAGGGGAATAATGCGCCGTAGATAGCATCGAAACCAAATTTTTTATATCCTTCGTCACGGTTATAAGTAAATGAAAGTTGGGATTGCAAGGTATTCAGCACGTTCTCCCCGGCAAGGGCAATCTCGTAATTCGGGTCGTTGAAGTTTGGGATAAGGCTATGAAAATTCAACAAATGATATGATTTACGGTATTTGGTAACCGGCAGCGAATCGTTTTTAACGGTTGCCAGTAAATCGGCGGCCTTATCCCGTTTTAAAGCTGTTATGCCCATATCCGGCAGGCCGCCGGGGATAGCGGCGGGCAGTTCATCCCACTTCAATTGCCTTCTGTCAGCCTCCGTAATTTTATAGCCGAAAGCGGTAAAACCAACCCAGGCAAGCTTATTATCGCCAATGGCCGGCTGGTAATTGCCGATGGTGCCGTTCGGATTGTAATCAGACAACTCATAAAGCTTACCGTTTTTTAAATTCATAGCAAACAACCGGTCACTCATGCCCGATGTGGCCGAAAAGTACACCGTATCGCCCTTTACAACCGGGAAAACGATCGGCTGGTTTGAGAAAGGAAGCAGGTATTCCGGATCGCCTGTCTTTATATCGATCAGCGCCAGCGACATTTTGCCTGCGGTATTCCGCACGGCGGAGACCAGCTTGTTCCCGTAAAATTTAGGATAGGTGTAAAACAGGTTACCCTTATTGGGGATAACGGCGATTAATTTGCCATCTGTCGCTTTTAGCAAATGAAGATCGCTCTTTCCGTTTGTGTCTTCCTGTACAGCTACAATGGTTTTACCATCCGGGCTAAAATCGGGCGAAAAGTATTTGGTGTTTTTTGTGATGCGATGCTCTTCACCGGTATTGACATCCAGCAGCATGAGTTCGCTGTAATCGCGGTAGTTCCACCGCAGGTCGGGCCGGTAGGCAGCATATACTATTTTGCCATCGCGGTAAGCAAAGTAATTATCCAGCGAAACGCTCCTGACAGCTATTTTCTTTTCGGTATCCCCGGTTTTCATGATAAATACCGGTATATGGTTGTACGTGCTTCTCATATACAGCAACGTATTGTCGTTTATGTAAGCCGGGTATTCACGGTTAGCATCAAAATGCAGGGACGACTTTGACAAATTTTTGGCAGCCTTATATTCTTTGTCCGAACTGAATTGCTGTTTGTAAAAATTCAACCCATCATTCCTGAACTGAGTAAAATTTTCTCCCGAATATTTTTTTATTGCCCTTTGAAGGGGATAAAAACCGCCTTTGAAAGCGGCTGCATCGTGCGTTACTTTCTTCCAGAAATCGTCACCATACTTTTCGCGTCCGTAAGAAACCAGCATATAACCCAGCGGGTACCAGTCAGGGATAAAATCCACGAACGACCCGTTACGCAATTTCACGTAGCTATAGTTTTTACCGGCTGCCCAAAGGCCACGATAGCCGTCAAAAAAATAGGGAAGCCTGCCTCTGCCCTGCCCGCTTACATAGGTTTCGTTAAAAACGGCATCGCCTTCAAAAAACCAGTTTGGTACGGTAAGCTCGTTGCCCAGTGCCTGCCCGCCCTCGCCGAAAAGCACTTTCAGCACATGCGAAACACCCACATTGAAATTATTATACTGCTGCACATGCCTGAATTCGTGGATGGCCAGCTGCTCCGGCCAGGGCAGGCTGCCTATATCAAAACTATTTTGTTCTGGCGTTAAAAAAAATTCACTTCTGAACGGCGCCAATCCAACATAGGCATTTGATACCGTGGTTTGATTCTGCAATACAATGCTGATCTGCTTTTGCTTAAACCCGATGGTTGGCTGTATGGCCTTGTTCATTTGCTCAACGATATTGGCTACCCGCAAAGCCGCCGAATCAAGTCCTGCCGGGAAAATCACCTTAGCAGCGGGCGTATTCACCTGCTTCCATTTTATCGATGGCGGGTTGCCGCCAAATTCCTGGGCTTTGGTTATAGTGGCGGTGGCAGCGAAAAGTAGCAGTATAAATAATCGTCGCAGAAAAAAGTTCATCGGCGTGAAAATAAGTACAAATAGTCTGAATCAGGTTCGATAACGTTAAATAAAAATTCCGAAATCGAAATTCCGAAATCCGAAATCAAAAACACTCCCATGACACATCATCCCCTAAAACTCCCTACATTTGCCGGTTGTTATACAAATCATGGCTAAAGTTTCTATCAACCTGGCAACGGGCTCTATACAAAAGGAAGAATTAATTGTAGGTATCGATCTGGGGACCACCAATTCGCTGGTGGCCTTTATCAATCCCGATAAGGATCCGCAGGTGATCAACGATACCGGCAAGGGTGTTTTGGTGCCGTCGGTTGTTCATTTTGGTGATGCCGGTGAGGTTACTGTTGGCAACGAAGCAAAGGAGTATTTGATAACCGACCCGCAAAACACCGTTTTCTCGGTAAAGCGTTTGCTGGGCCGTTCGTATCACGACATTGAAAATTATAAAGACTTTTTCTCATATAAAGTTATCGACGACGATACCGAAAGCCTGGTAAAAATAAAGGTTGGCGATAAGTTTTATACCCCTATCGAGCTATCAGCCCTGATATTAAAAGAATTGAAAGCAAGGGCCGAGCACGCGTTGAAAACCCCGGTAAACCGCGCGGTTATAACAGTTCCGGCTTATTTTAATGATTCTCAGCGACAGGCTACGCGGGATGCCGGCAAACTGGCCGGGCTGGATGTATTGCGCATAGTAAATGAGCCAACCGCGGCCAGTTTGGCTTATGGTATCGGGCTAAATCCCGATGAAACAAAAACCATTGCTGTTTACGACCTGGGGGGCGGTACCTTTGATGTATCTATTCTGCAAATACAAAACGGCATTTTCGAAGTTCTGGCAACCAATGGCAATACTTTTTTAGGTGGGGATGATTTTGACCGTGCCATTGTTGATTACTGGATCGAAAAAAACGAACTCAATAAAGCCGAAGTGCTTGCCGACCACAAACTGGCCCAGCAATTACGCCTGAAGGCCGAAGAAGCAAAGAAGGCATTTGCCCACCAAAGTATGGTGAATGATAAGGTCGGCGATATCTGGTGCACCATAACCCGGCAAGCTTTTGAAGACCTAATACTGCCTAAAGTGCAGGAAACCATCGACTGCTGCCGGAACGCTTTGAAAGACGCAAATATGGACATCAGCCAGATCGACGAAGTTATCATGGTAGGCGGTTCAACGCGCACCGGCCTTGTCAAAAAAATGGTTGCTGAATTTTTTGGCCGCCCGGTGCACGACGAGGTTAACCCGGATGAAGTGGTTGCCCTTGGCGCGGCTATTCAGGCCGATATTTTAGCCGGTAACCGCAAGGATATTTTATTACTGGATGTTACGCCGCTATCACTTGGTATCGAAACCATGGGCGGCTTAATGGATGTGATCATTCCCCGTAATTCCAAAGTGCCTACTAAGGCCGGCAGGCAGTATACGACCTCGAAAGATGGCCAGGTGAATATGAAAATAGCCGTTTACCAGGGCGAGCGTGACCTTATTAAGGAGAATAGGAAGCTGGCTGAATTTGAATTAAAAGGCATACCTTCTATGCCTGCCGGATTCCCCAAAGTAGATATCAATTTTTTGCTTAACGCCGACGGTATTTTAAAGATACAGGCGGTCGAGCTGCGCTCGGGTGTAAAACAAGAGGTAGAGGTAAAACCGACCTACGGCATTACTGACGACCAGGTGGAACAAATGCTTATGGACAGCATTACGCATGCAAAGGACGATGTAAGCCAGCGCATGCTAATAGAGGCCCGCACCGAAGGCGAGCAAATGGTGTATGTTGTTGAACGGTTTTTACAAAACAATGGTAGTTTCTTATCCGAAGCTGAGATCGGCGAAACAAACGAACTGATCAAAAAACTAAAAGACAACTTGTCAACAGGGGATAAAGACCGGGTTCATAAGGCCATTGATGAACTTAATGAATACACCCGCCCCTTCGCTGAGCGGCTAATGGACCAGGCAATAAGCGTGGCTATGAAGGGGAAAAGCATTTAACAGTAAATTTATAGTATAAAAGGTTATTAGATTTTTTTTCAGGATAGTTAATATATATTATTTTTTGATTTATATAATCCCGGTTATTATATTGCAAAACCTAATATATCATTCAATATGAAAAAAATCTACAAAAGTTTTATTCCTGCTTTTCTTGCATTATGTATGCTGCAAAGCTGCGCCACTGTATTTGGCGGTAGTGTAAATACCTATCAACGCACAAAGCCAGCACCGGGACAGCAACAGCGTCCGTTACGCGTGGGTGCTTTTATCGCCGACCTGGTTTTATTTTGGCCCGGTTTGATCGTGGATTTCGCGACTTGTGCAATTTACAAACCCAACCCACCCGCTGATGTTCCTGCAACACCAGTGACGAATGCTACTGATCATAAGTAGTGTTACAAGAAGGTCATTGGCTAATTTCTTAACGATAAGACCTGTTAAGTTTCGAAACTTAACAGGTCTTTTTTTAAAGCTTATCTTTTTAAAGCTTATCTATTGCATCCTGCTCTTTCAGGGCGGCAATATTATTCTTGTCGCTATAAGTATCGGTTTGCGAAGCAAAGTCTTCAAGTAACCCTGCTATAGCATCCAGGTTATCTGAAACCCGCTGGTGCATATCCGGCAAATCTTTTTCCAGCCTTTTATCACCCAATTCCATATTATCCACTTCTATTTTTGCCAGTTTTTGAATGATGGCCTGCTGGCTATTTTTCAGGTCTTCCAACTCATGGACGATTTTCTCCATCAGCCCAAACTTCTTTAACTTATCCATAACATTCTTTGTTTATTGAGATGTTATAACGCTATTTTGGGTAAAATTGTTTGGAAATTTGGATACTTCATTTGTAACTAATAACTTAGTTTAATGAAATCCATCCTTTTCTTCCTGGTTATTATTTCGTTTCATACCTCGGTACTTGCGCAGCAAACGACAAAACCGGATGACGCTTTATTGCTTGATTATTATCAAAGCCAGCGATTTGCCGAAGCGGCTGATTATCTCAAAAAAACATATCCAGAACCCATTACAGAAGTAAAAGCGCTATCAAGCCTGGCCTATGCATCGGCGATGGCGGGTCGCCTGCCCGAAGCAGACGATTATTATCAGCGCCTGTATGCAAAAGATACCACCAATACCGCCATTCTTTTTAGCCTGGGGAGCATCAATGCGCGAAGAGGCGATAATTTAAAGGCGCTGTCATTTTATAAAAAAATACTATTGAGGGACAGCACTAATTTCAACGTTTATAAGCAAATGGCTACGCTATCGCGCAGCAGCGGCAATTTCGGCGGGGCGATAATGTATTTTCAAAAGGCGAACAAGCTTAATCCAGTTGAACCGGATGTGGCTTATGACCTGGGCACGTTTTATATTAACCTGAAACTTTATAAAAAGGCGGATACGATCGTTACAACGGCACTGCAAGCCGATACCGCCAACCTATTGCTGCTATATGTAAAAGCTGAAATAGACTATCGTTTAGACAAATTTCCGGAAACGGTAACTGTTTGCAATAAACTGATGCAAGCCGGCGACCAGAACAGCGTGATCATAAACATGCTGGGAACGTGTTATTATAAGTTAAAAAGCTACAACAACTGCATCAGCACATTTAAGCTGCTTGAAGAAAGCAAAACATCCAGCGAAACGTCATACTATTACACAGCGATGAGCTATAAAGCGCTGGGAAAGCAAGCAGAGGCAGTTAACTATTTTGACAAAGCTATAAAAGAGGCTATATCAGCAAATGCAAACTCATACTATAGTGAAATGGCCGACTCGTTTGATAAAATGCATCAATTAAAAAGTGCGGCAAATGCGTATCAGAAAAGCTTGTTATACGGCGTTATGCCCCTTACCTATTATGCACTGGCTAATTTGTACGATAATGAAATGGAAAATAAAAACCTCGCGCTGAAGTACTATAAAAAATATTTGAAAAGCCGGCCAGTCGAAGGCCAAAAGCCCTATGTAGCTTACGCCGAGCGGCGGGTACGCGAGTTGGGCCGTTAACGCTGCATCAACCTTGCAACGTATTTCCCAATAATATCAAACTCGAGGTTTACAGTTGAACCTTCGCGCACATTTTTAAGATTGGTGTGCTCAAAAGTATAAGGGATTATGGCTACCGAAAAACTATTGGCTTTTGAATTGACCACCGTCAGGCTGATACCGTTTACACAGATAGAACCTTTTTCAACTGTTACATTGCCAGATGAAGCGTCATATTCAAAGGTATATTCCCAGCTTCCGTCCGTTTCCTTAAAATCGGTGCAAACGGCGGTTTGGTCAACGTGGCCCTGTACGATATGGCCATCAAGCCGGGCATTCATTTGCATACAACGCTCCAGGTTCACCAGGTCGCCGGTTTTCAGGTGGCCGAGGCTGGTTTTATTCAAGGTTTCTTCGATGGCAGTAACCGTGTGCCTGCCATCGGCCAAAGCTATCACGGTCAAACAAACCCCATTATGCGCCACCGACTGGTCAATTTTTAATTCAGATGAAATGGAAGATTCAACCGTGATGTGCAGGTTGCCCTTATCATGATTAAGTGCGATAACGGTACCCAATGTTTCTATTATACCTGTAAACATGCTTGCTTGCTGTCTTTGTCATGCTGAACGCAATAAAGCATCTTCTGCACCATAATCTGCAGACCTGTCACTTTAAGAAGATCCTTCACTCCGTTCAGGATGACAAACGTTATATTAATTTATCAATTTTTCTTACTTAAAATTACTGCTAATTTCCAAACGCTTATTCCTTAAATCAATCCCGCCTTCAATAACCGATTTAAGGTTAGCCATATAAAACGTCCACCCTATTTGACATTGGACGAACAGGTTTTTTGAGGGGTCATCCTCCGGCGGTATGTTTTCCTGCGTAAGCTCAACTATCGACAACCCATTCCGGCTGGTGATACTCACACTCACAACACTGCCGCCCGAAAATGTGAATTTTAAAAAGTCAGTACCGTTTGCTTCCAGTATTTGCCCGGTTTCAACGGTTTCGTCATCATAGCCGTGCCAGTACCATTCGTAGGTATCTTCTTTCATAACAAACTCTTCAGGATCCCTGGTACGCCGCGGTATTGTGTAAAAATTAGCTTTACGCAGAAACCACTTTTCGAGGCCGGCCGTAGTTGCCCAGGCTTCGTAAAGACTGCGTATATCCGTATTATAATCGCCGGCGACTTTAAAGCTGGTCCATTTGTTATCGGTCATTTGTCGGTTATTAAATCAATGATCAAATTTAGGGATAATAGATTGTGGTTTTGTTAATTTGTATTTAAATCGTCACCCATGGTTAAACAAAGCGCCGGCATTTTACTTTACCGGAAAAACAATGATCAATTGCAGGTTTTCCTGGTTCATCCCGGCGGCCCGTTTTTCAAGAACAAAGATATTGGCGCGTGGTCGATACCCAAAGGCGAATTTTTGCCAGGTGAAGACGCGCTCACGGCCGCTAAACGGGAGTTTATGGAAGAAACAGGCCAGGCGGTCGAAGGTGAGTTTATTCCGCTGGAGCCGGTTTATCTTAAAAGCGGTAAAAAGGTATACGCCTGGGCCGTAGAAGGCGATATCGATCATGAAGTCATCGTGAGTAATTTATTTGAGATGGAATGGCCAACTAAGTCGGGGAAAATGCAATCGTTCCCGGAAATAGACAGGGCCGCATGGTTTACTGTTGACGAGGCTAAAGAAAAGATAAACGCCGGGCAGGTTGGACTGATAGAAAGCCTGGCTAGCAAACTTGTATAAAAAAATTGAAGTTTTTGATATATGATATGCAACGTATTAACGTTCATATATATCTTTTAGATAAAAAACAACCTAATCGAATGAAAAGACCGGCACTTATCTACTTTTTTTGTTTAATCGCTTTTGTTGCTTCTGCCCAGCCAGGCAACATGAAGAAAGAATTCGCGGAATATTCGCAGGCCACAGAGAAAAAAGCGCATGACGACTATGAGAAGAAAGACTATTCGAAATCTGTTAATGGTTTAAAGGAGTGGTTTGCCCGCTATTACCAACTGTCGCCGGACTTGCAAGGGGCCTTTCATGCCTACATACCTGGCACTTACTATAACCTTGCTTGCTACCAGGCAATGGCGGGCCAAAAAACCGAAGCACTTGATAATTTTGAAAAAGCTGTTGGTTCGGGATATAAAGATTATAAAAATACGCTTACTGACAGCGATTTGGAAAGCCTGCGCAGCGACACCAAATTCAAAGCAGCGCTGGAGAAAATGAGAGAGAACGGCGACTACAGCTATATACTAAAAAAATCCGGCCCTTATTCCCCCGGCACCAAAAAAATGCCTGTGTTCACCTATCAATCAGCTTCCAGCGCTGAGCTTATCGCTTTAAAAAACCAGTTCAATCTGGACTCTATAAGTGGCAATGGCGACGAGATAAGCAAGTTTAAAAATTTGCTGTATTGGGCGCACAATATCGTTTTGCACGATGGAAATTCAAATAATCCGCCTTCGCGAAATGCGGTTGACCTGATAGCGGTTTGTAAAAAGGAAAACCGCGGCGTTAATTGCAGGATGATGGCAACCATTTTAAGAGATGCCTACCAGGCGGAAGGTTTTCCCACCCGCATAGTAACCTGCATGCCTAAAGATACCGCTGATTTTGACTGCCATGTGATCACAGTAGTTTGGTCAAAAACCCTAAACAAATGGATTTGGATGGACCCAACATTTAATGCGTATGTAAGCGATGAGCAAGGAAATCTGCTCAATATCCAGGAGGTTAGGGAGCGCCTCATTAACGGCGGCCCATTGGTGCTTAACGATGACGCTAACTGGAATAACAAGGTTAAGGAAACGAAGGAACAATACCTGGGCTATTATATGTCTAAAAATCTTTACTGGCTAAAATGTTCGATAAAGAGCGAATGGGATATTGAAACGTTGAAGGCAGGCAAACCCGATGTGGTATACATCAACTTATATCCCGGTAACTTCAGTACGATTCATCAGCCCAAAAAAGCAAGGCCGGGAGCTGTTGAATATGCAGTAAACGATCCTAATTACTTTTGGCAAAAGCCGGCGGATATTAACTAACTACCTGCGGTTTTGCACCCATTTAGACTGTTGCGCGGTACCGGCGTCCAAGTTGGTGGCAGTATGGTTATTACTCAATAATTTTTCCATAACAATGGCCGCTATCAGCGCTTCATTTTCATCATCATTTTGCAGCACGCCGGGGGTAAAATATTTTTTTACAAAATGCGTGTCAAAATTACCGGAGGTAAACGCCTCGTGCTGCATCACAAATTTTCCAAAGCCCAATGTTGTTGTAATACCCGTAACCTGGTACTCGTCAATAGCGCGGACCATGCGTTCGATCGCTTCCGTTCTGTCTTTCCCATAGGTGATCAGCTTGGCTATCATCGGGTCGTAATAGATCGGTATTTCCATGCCCTGCTCAAAACCATCATCCACCCTTACGCCCGGCCCCTTTGGGGTAACGTATGTTTGCAGGGTGCCGATGTCCGGTAAAAAATTATTGTCCGGGTCTTCGGCATAAACGCGGAGTTCAACGGCGTGCCCGTTAATTTCGAGGTCTTCCTGTTTAAAGCTGATGGCTTCGCCCCGTGCAATGCGTATTTGCTCCTTTACCAGGTCGATCCCGGTTATCAGTTCGGTTACCGGGTGTTCTACCTGCAAACGGGTGTTCATTTCAAGAAAATAAAAATTGAGTTGCTCATCCATGATAAACTCTACTGTACCGGCCCCGGTATAATTAACCGACCGCGCCACGTCAACAGCGCATTTGCCCATTTGCTTCCTGATCTCCGGCGTTAAAACGGAGGATGGGGCCTCTTCTATCACCTTTTGGTGCCGGCGCTGAACCGAGCAGTCGCGCTCAAAAAGATGTACGATATTGCCATGCGTATCGCCCAGCACCTGTATCTCGATATGTTTTGGTGAAGATACATACCGCTCGATAAAAACGGAGCCGTCGCCAAACGCCGAAGTGGCTTCGGATACCGCGAGGTGCATCTGCTCTTCGAAATCCGCTTCGCTTTCAACTATGCGCATCCCCTTTCCCCCGCCACCTGCTGCAGCTTTGATCAATATGGGAAAGCCGACTTCCACAGCGCGTTTTTTAGCCTCATTGATGTCGGTAATGGCCTCTTCCGTACCGGGTACCATAGGGATGTTATATTTCAGCGCCGCAGCTTTGGCTGAAAGCTTGTTGCCCATTACTTCCATCGCTTCGGGCGAAGGGCCGATCAGGATCAGTCCCGCTTCCCTTACCTGGCGGGCAAATTCGGGGTTCTCGCTTAAAAATCCATAGCCGGGATGAATAGCTTCGGCGCCGGTTGCACGGCAGACGGCAATGATCTTGTCGCCGGAAAGATATGATTGACTGGCCTGGGATTCGCCAATATATACGGCTTCATCAGCATAACGAACGTGCAGCGCATCGCGGTCGGCAGCCGAATACACGGCTACCGTTTTAATACCCATCTCGCGCGCTGAACGCATTACCCTTAGTGCGATCTCGCCCCGGTTGGCGACCAGTATTTTTTGCATAGCAACAAATGTAATGGATTTGACCGCTATTGCCTAACCGGCGTCAGTACATTTTAATTGATCACAATATCATAAGGCATGCGGGCTTGCGGGGTGCGCATCATTTGGGTTACGCCTTTTATCTGTTCGTAATATTTAAAATTGTCGCCCAGTTCCGATTTTAAAAAGTGGGCTTTTATTTCGGCGTTCAATCCTAAACCGAATTTATTCAAAAAGCTCTTTTGCTCAGGATAGCTTACCAGGTTATAATGTTTGATTTTGGCCATTTTTGCGGCTGATTGTACGGCATCGCTGATGTTCCCCAGGCGGTCAACCAGCCCGAGTTTAACGGCTTGCGCACCCGTCCACACCCGGCCCTGGCCTATGCTATTGATATAGGCTTGTGTTTTATGACGCCCGTCGGCCACTGCTTTTGTAAAATCATCATACCCGTGATTCACCTGGCTCTGCAATATGGCTTTTTCTTCGGGTGTAAGCGGCCTGCTGATATTACCCAGATCGGCATATTTACCGGTTTTTACGCCGTCAAAGGTGATGCCCAGCTTATTGTTAAAAAACTTTTGCATGTTAGGCAGGATCGCAAAAATACCAATAGAACCTGTAATGGTATTGGGCTCGGCGATGATCGAGTCAGCCGCGCAGGATATATAGTATCCACCGGATGCAGCCAGGTCGCCCATGGAAACGACAATGGGTTTTACCTTTTTGGTGAGCATTACCTCGCGCCATATCACATCCGAAGCCAGCGAGCTGCCGCCCGGTGAGTTGACACGCAGCACAACGGCCTTTACCTTATCGTCAAGCCTGGCCTGGCGCAGCGCTTTTGATATTCTTTCAGAACCTATGGAGTTTTCATCCCCGTCGCCGCCGTTAATTTCGCCGGAAGCGTATACAATGGCAATGCTGTTTTTAGGCGCTTTCTTCTTGTCGTTAACCTCCGTTTTGGGAATGTTATTATTGTATTCGGCCAATGCCACATTTTTAAGATCGTCTTTTTGCCCAATCCCTACACTTTGTTTAAGCTCGCTCAGCACTTCATCCTTATACTTCAGGCCGTCAACAAGCTTATATTTGAGTGCATCCTCGGGAAGACGGATTTTCAATTCATTCGCAATATCGAATAAGGAATCTTTACTGATATGCCGGCTTGCGCTGATGCCGCTTAGAAAATGGTCGTACAGCGATCCCAGGTACGAGTTTACTTGCAAGCGGTTAGCCGGGCTCATTTTGGTCAGGAAATAGGGCTCGACAGCGCTCTTATAAGTACCCACCTTAATGATCTGCGCCTCGATACCCAGTTTATCCAACGCACCCTTTAAAAACGTAACTTCCGAATTAAAGCCTTTGAATAAGAATATCCCCTTAGGGTTAACGTAAACTTTATCAGCAACCGATGCCAGGTAATAAAATCCCTGTGTATAAATTTCAGCATAAGCTATTATAAATTTGCCTGATCTTTTAAAGTCCACCAGGGCATTCCGGATTTCTTCGGTAGTTGCTTCGCCCGACGCCATATAGCTTTCATCGAGGAAAATGCCTTTGATATTGCTGTCGGTTTTTGCCTTCTTTATATTGGTGAGTATATCGTTTAACCCAAGCGTTTTTTCGCCGTCAATACCCAAAAAACTTAATCCCGATAAAGGGTTGTTCGGCGTGCGTTCGGGTATTGGATGAGAAAATGACATTTGCAACACCGAATTGGGTTCAACTTCTACCGTTTTGTCGCTGCCTGCCGAGATCAAACCCGCTACCAGGAAGATAAAGATTATAAATAATACAGCGCTGGTAATAATAAATCCTACCATGCTGGCCAGGACAAACTTGAAGAATTGTTTCATTAAGGGTTATTAATCTTTTATTTGCACAAATTTACTAATTCATTGCGGTTTAATAATAAGAGCTTTGACTATAATAATTGTTACAACATGATTAATGTTTTCCTGCTGTTAGGCAGCAACCTCGGCGACCGGCAATTGTTTTTAAAAAAAGCAATAGATTTAATTGAGAATGATATCGCGCCCCTATCAAAAGCGTCATCAATTTACGAAACACAATCGTGGGGAAAAACGGATGCTCCCGATTACCTTAACCAGGTGATTTTATTAAAAACAAACTTACCTGCGCAGGCTGTTTTGCAGAAAATATTAAATATTGAACAGGCGCTGGGCAGGCAGCGCGAAGAAAAATGGGGGTCACGTACGATCGATATCGATATTTTATTTTACGGGGAGTTAGTAATAAATGAACAGGGGCTTCATGTCCCACATCCCGAGCTGCATAACCGCAGGTTTACCCTGGAGCCGCTTGCCGAAATCGCTCCGGATCTTAAACACCCTGTGCTGAATAAAAGCATCGCAACCATCAAAAACGAATTGGTTGATACACTGATCGTAAAAAAATTATAATTTTGGGTAATTGTAATTACTTATATGCCGAACCCCGACCTTGACCTTTCATTTTTACACGAAATTGCCGATGGCAGTGACGAATTCATCATTGAGTCGATAGACATGTTCCTGACTCACACACCCGAACTCATAGAAACAATTGATGGAGCTATAGCTGACAGCAATTGGGTTTTAGTTGGTTCCGCTGCGCATAAATTAAAATCGAATCTCGGATTTTTTGGCATGCCCATAAGCATGGCTATAATACTGGAAGTTGAGCTGATGGCCAAATCCGGCGCCCCCGACCCGGAAGTCATTTTATCAAAATTCAATGAAGTCAAAGGTCTTATCTCAACCAATTTAACTGCCCTCGCCAAAATTAAAGCGGAGAAGGAAGCGGGGTTGGGATAGAGACTGGAGATTAGCTATCAGAGATTAGCAGGAAGCCGGAATGCCGATTGCGAATTGCAAATTTTTACTTTCGGGAATTAACTGATCTCTAATCACTAAACTCAAACCTCTAAACTTTCAATCCTAAAGCTATAGCTTTCCATGATCAGGTTTGCCAGCAGGTTTTTACAGGCCTGGTCAACTTTATTATGGGCGGTTTCGGCGCTGTCGGCTTCAATTTCGAGCGTAATATGTTTGCCGATGCGGATGTTTTGTATTTCGGATAAACCAAGATTTTTCATGCTGCCGGTTACCGCCTTTCCCTGCGGGTCAAGTATTTCTTTTTTTGGCATTACATCTATTTCGGCCTGGAATTTTTTCATTGTTTGGGATGTTTACGCAACGGAACTATTATGAGTGCTTATTTATTTTTTTCTGAGTACCTATAACCGAATCGTTTGCAATTTTAAATTGGATGACTGATAAGGCGATATAGATTAGTATAACCACCGGAATTGCGGCAAATTTAAAAAATAGTATCAGTATTGCCGAAAAGAGCAGCAATAAATACCGGTAAATATTTTCATTAAAATCCTTGTTTTTAAACTTGAGCGACATCATTGGTATCTCAACAACCAGCAATGAGCACATAACAAGCGTAAAGACCGAAAGTATATACGGATTTAATAAATACGGTGTGTAATACTGGTTATGCTGGCTGATGATAATAGGGAACGAAGCGATGAGGATGGCATTTGCCGGAGTTGGCAACCCGATAAAATTCTCCGTTTGCCGGGTATCCACATTAAACTTCGCGAGCCTTAGCGCCGAGAACACGGCTATCAAAAATGCGATAAAGTTCAGCCAGGGGCTTACTTCGTGAATTTGACGAGCCTCCACAAATAACTGGTACATAATCACCGCGGGCAGTACGCCAAAGCTGACTATATCCGCCAGCGAATCAAGGTCTTTCCCTATTCCGGAAAAGGATTTAAGCACCCGGGATGCCAGACCGTCAAAAAAATCAAAAATAGCCGACAGAAAAATCGCATAGGCGGCAATTATTAGCTCACCCCTAAATGCGAAAACGATACCAACACAGCCGCTGAATAGGTTTGCACAGGTTATTGCATTGGGCACGTGTCTTTTAATGCGCGTCTTCATGGTTATAAAGGTCAATAAAGCTATATTAGTTTGTGCTAATATAACCTTATTAATACCAAATTATTATGAATTCATCGAGATCAGGAACTCCTCGTTTGTCTTGGTACCGCGAATTTGTGATTGTAAAAATTCCATGGCCTCCTGGGAGTTCATATCGGCCAGGTGGTTACGCAGTATCCAAACGCGCTGTAAAGTATCGCGCTCAAGCAATAAGTCATCGCGGCGGGTACTTGAAGCGGTTATATCGATGGCAGGGAATATGCGTTTATTGGACAACTTACGATCCAACTGCAGTTCCATGTTACCGGTACCTTTAAATTCTTCAAAGATAACCTCATCCATTTTCGAACCAGTCTCTGTTAATGCAGTGGCAATAATGGTCAATGATCCGCCGTCTTCAATATTTCTTGCCGCACCAAAAAAGCGTTTTGGTTTGTGCAATGCGTTAGCATCCACACCACCCGATAATATTTTGCCCGATGCAGGGGCTACCGTGTTATAAGCACGTGCCAGGCGGGTAATGGAGTCTAAAAGAATCACTACATCATGACCGCATTCAACCATACGTTTTGCTTTTTCGAGCACAATGTTGGCTATTTTTACGTGACGCTCCGCCGGTTCATCAAACGTTGATGAAACCACTTCAGCGCGTACACTGCGGGCCATATCGGTTACCTCTTCAGGACGCTCGTCGATCAGCAATATAATCAGGTAAACTTCCGGGTGGTTTTTAGCGATCGCATTTGCCACATCTTTTAACAGCATGGTTTTACCTGTTTTAGGCTGCGCCACAATTAAACCACGCTGGCCCTTGCCGATAGGCGAAAACAGGTCCATAATACGGGTCGAATAATTACCCGCATCGGTGAACAGGCTCAATTTTTCGGA
This sequence comes from Mucilaginibacter sp., assembly GCA_035568395.1. GTDB lineage: Bacteria > Bacteroidota > Bacteroidia > Sphingobacteriales > Sphingobacteriaceae > Mucilaginibacter. The sequence continues at coordinate 1,436,523 of DATMOF010000002.1, forward strand.
CGGGAAAAGCGGCGTCAGGTGATCGAACGGGACACGGTCGCGCACTTCGGCAGGTATGCGGCTGTTTATAGCCTCTACGCGCACCAATGGGAAATACTTCTCCCCTTCTTTTGGCGGGCGGATGCTGCCACGAACAGTATCGCCGGTTTTAAGGCCGAATAGTTTTATCTGGGATTGCGATACGTAAATATCATCAGGAGAAGTCAAATAGTTATAGTCAGATGAACGCAAAAAGCCGTAGCCATCCGGCATGATCTCAAGCACGCCCTCGTTTACGATAACATTATCGAAATCAAGGTTTATGGCTGGGTCCTGGCTTTTTGGCTGGCTATTCTGGTTGTTAACGCGGCGCTCAAATTTTTGCGGGCGTACTTCGGGTACAAATTCCTCCGGCCTCACATCGCCTTCTCCGGGTTGCACTGTTTGTCCATCTTCCTGGCTTACAGCAGCTGCCGGCATCTCTTCACTTTCCTCGGCGGCAACTTCATCGTCTTGTATATCAAACAGGTTGGTGTCATCTAAAGGCACCTCAATACGCGGGGCGTTTGAATTTTTTATCGTGCGGATCCTTTTTCTTACTTTTTCGGTGTTTTCGGCAGGTACCGGCGCATTTGCTGTATAGTTGCTGTCAACGGTGCTTTGTTGCGCCCTGGCAGCTTCAATTAACTGCTGCTGCTCTACGATCTTATGGATGAGCTGCGTCTTCCTAAGGTCGTCGGCTTCAGCTATTCCTAAATTCCTGGCAATTTCGCGCAACTCTGATACGAGTTTGTCGTTCAATTCGATTGTATCAAACATATTATGAATTATAATTCAAGGGGATTTTTAATTAGAATATCTTTCTTTGTAGTGTAGCGTATCTGTTTTCAATAGTACTTTAAGGGCTAAGCCGTTTTAAGGGCAATGTTCCTGTTTTGATGACAGGAGAAGGTTTTCGCAGTTAACAAAAATTATACAAGGTTATACATGGAGATATTTATATTGAAAGATTTGTTTTGCAACTTGTTAATGCAACATCTAAACCCATGTAATGATACCAAAATAACGTGGAGTTTTAAATTGTTTCTTTAGTGCAAGAAAAATTCAACGGAAAACATTGCAATTCTAAGCATTTAATTTAAAAATTCAAATTATTAAAAAAAATATCCTCTATAAACCAACACTTGGCTTAATTTTTAGTTTTTTTGGTCATTCAAAAAATTTAACCTTTTTTCATGCTTTCGCGCAGCCAGCTTATTGACCAGATCAAACAAAAAAAATCGTTTTTATGTGTGGGCCTTGATACGGATATTGAAAAGATACCCGCATTTTTAAAGGATCATCCCGACCCGGTATTTGAATTTAACAAGCGGATCATCGATGCTACGCGCGACCTGTGCATATCGTATAAACCCAACGCAGCGTTTTATGAGAGCCGGGGTGTAAAGGGCCTGCAAAGTTTGATCGACACCTGGCAATATCTGCCCAAGGATTGCTTAAACATTATTGATGCCAAGCGCGGCGACATCGGCAACACCTCCGACATGTACGCGCAAGCTTTTTTTGACGAAGATGCCTCCGGGATGAGCTTTGATGCGATAACCGTATCGCCTTACATGGGGCACGATACCGTTACCTCCTATCTGGCGCATCCGGGTAAATGGGTTATATTGCTGGCGTTAACATCATCGGCAGGAAGCAAGGATTTTCAATACCTGACTACTGAACAAGGCTTTTTATATGAAGCCGTGATAAAAAAAGCCAATACCTGGACCGGCGCCGATCGTATCATGTATGTAGTTGGCGCCACTAAAAGCACCGAGTTTACCAATATCCGAAAATTAGCGCCCGATAATTTTTTACTGGTACCCGGTGTAGGTGCTCAGGGCGGCAGTCTTTCCGAAGTTTGCAAGTATGGGATGAATAAGGATTGCGGCTTGATCGTGAATGCTTCGCGCTCTATCATCTATGCATCAAACGGTGAGGACTTTGCAGATGCAGCGCGGGCAGAGGCGCTAAATATTCAGCAACAGATGCGGGTAGAACTGGAAAAAGCGGGAGTGATTTGATGAATTCAAACTTACGAAGTTTTGAAAACTTGGTAAGTTTTATCGTGTTCACGCAAACACCATCTTCCGCTCCGGATACTTTACGACGTAATTGGCCACCATGTTTTTGATATAATCGTTTCCCGGGTACGGCGTAAGATAATTTTTTAGCTGATCAAGGTTATTGGCATCGAAATAATGGGAAATATAGCCCATACCGTAAAACTTTCCTTTTTCAATTAACAGGCAGCTATGCTCATCATCGGTGCGGCCGGCATCGCGGATGGCAAATGTTGGCAGGGCTTCGTTTAGTTCATTAATGGCCGCAGTTACTTTTATGTTATACTCCTCCGGGCTTTCAACGCCTTCGCAGGCACACAGTTCTTTATTTACCCCCGTGCAGGGTTCTGTATTGTTTTGAATGAAGCACAGCTTAGGGCATAAACCAAAGCTTTCAATCAAATGCATCAATACATCCCTGCCTTCCAGCAGCGAGTTGCAGCTGTAAATAGCGCCCGTCATTTTGCGGTGTTTATCCAGGGCCAGGCGCAGGTATCCGCGCTGATCTTCAAAGGCATATAAGCTGTAGGCGTGTTCAAATCGTTTTAACGAGCGGTTATATTTTGGCCATAGGCGCTTTATCTCCACGGCTTCCAGGACAAAGGCGATCAGTTCGGTGCCGCAAAGCTGGTAGGTTACCTGGAAGATATTCCTCAAAAACTCCTGCCGTTGCGGACCGGGGTTATTGCCGGTAAAATGGCTGCATACCCGTTTCTTTAAGTTTTTAGCCTTGCCCACATAAATTACCTTTCCTTTTTGGTCGTGAAAGTAATATACCCCGGGTGAAGGCGGCAGGGCCTCCACATTTTGTTTCGACAAATTGGGCGGCAGCAGTTGCTCTTTTGAGTTTTGCTTTAAAGCCAGCGGAATATGATTTTGGGTATCGCTTTGCAGTAAGAGCGAAAATAGTTTTGCTGTAGCTTCCGCATCGCCGGCGGCGCGGTGGCGGCTTTCATTATCTATGCCCAGGTGCCGGCACAGTTTCCCTAAACTGTAGCTGGGTAAACCCGGCAGTATTTTACGGCCAAGACGAACGGTGCATAGTTTATTGCATTGCAGATCGTATCCGGCGGAAGCCAGATGATAACGTACAAAGGAATGATCGAAATTAACGTTGTGGGCAACAAATATTTTCCCGTTCAGCAAGTGATAAACATCATGGGCCACCTCTTCAAACGACGGGGCATTCTGCACCATTTCGTTGCTGATACCGGTTAATGCGCTGATGTAAATAGGGATGTGCCTATGCGGGTTAACTAATGTTGAGTAGCGCTCAACCACTTTTTTACCATTGTGTATGCAAATGGCTATTTCGGTTATCCCATTCGCGCTGGCATGCCCCCCGGTGGTCTCAATATCAACAATTGCATACATGATGTAAATGTATGTAATTTTGTACTAATATTTTTAGTGAGGATCGTTGGAAAGTTGAAATGTTACAAAGTTGTAAAGTTGAAGCTGTTATCATTTCATCGGCTGTCAGATAAAAAAAACTAACATTCCAACTTTACAACCTTTCAACCTTATAACAATAATTTATTTCTTCTTTGCCGCAGGCAACTGTTGTTTCTGGCGCATCATTTCTTCCATACGTGCTTGGAAACCGCTGGTTTTCTTTTTAGCCTCAGGTTTCTTTTTGTTTTCCTGTATCTGCGCATGGATCTTTTTATCGTCCACCATATAACGGATCAGGTACTGCTGGGCAAAAGTGAATAAGTTAGCCAGGAAGTAATAGTAATTCAAACCTGATGGATAGCTGTTCAGCGCACCCAGGAATATCACCGGGGTGATATAACCTATATACTTCATCTGGCCTGTTGCGCCTGATACCTGGTTATTGAAATAGGTCATGATCAGCGTCGACAGCGTCATTAGCAAACACATTAAACTTAAGTGATTTCCGATAAATGGGATATTCGGCAAACTCATTATGGAATCATAAGTCGACAAGTCATGCATCCATAAAAAGCTTTGTCCCCGCAGTTCGAACAAGCTTGGGAAAAAGCGGAAGAACGCGATAACGATCGGCATTTGTATCAGCAACGGCAAACATCCGCCCAATGGGTTTACACCTGCTTTTTTGTACAGCTTTAAATACTCCTGCTGCAGCAGCGTTGGATTGTCGTCGCCAACCTTCGCTTTGATCTCATCCATCTCAGGCTTAAGCACCCTCATCTTAGCCATTGACAGGTACGACTTGTAAGTTAATGGCGATAAAACCAATTTGAGTATAATGGTGAGTCCTAATATGATCAGGCCATAGTTGTTGGTAAACAGGTTCAGAAAGTTAAACACCGGCAATACCGCCACGCGGTTAATAACAGCCAGCGGCCCCCAGCCCATGTAAACCTGGCGCTCCAGGTGGTAGCCCTGTGTTTTCAGGATGCCATATTTTAGCGGGCTGTAGTAAAACGCCAACGGGTAAACGCCCTGGGCATTCCGGTTTAGCGTTAAATTCGCTTCCATTTGCTTGTCGTGCGTGGTGTCGGTTACATCGGTATTTACAGTCAGGTTGGCCTTATTAAAGCCTTGTTCAGTAAGTAATGCTCCCGCAAAAAAATGCGCCTCGAATGAAACCCAGAGCAACTTTTTATCACTAACTTCTTTTTGTTCGTCTTTGCTGTCGCCAAAATACTTAACGTCGTTATCTATATAATTGTAATATATAGCCGAGTAGCGCCTTTCCTGCTCCAGATCCTTTTCCTGCTTGCGCATGCTGGCCGACCAGTCGATATTGATCGAATTACTATTGGCGATCACCTGGTCGAGCCCGGTTGGTTTTATAGTTAAGCCAACTTTAAACCCGGTGCCTTTTAACGAGTATATATAGTCGATATATTGCGTAGGGCTATAACTGAGCCGCATGGTAACACTGCCCGAGTCTTTTTCAGCAACATTCAATTCATTTCCAACCTGCGTGAAAAACAGTTTATCGGTGTTAATGCTGTTATTTCCCGCAGTAAAATTTAAACCAAAATGATTCTTTTCGCCTTCGAAAATAATGAGCGGCTTTTTATTGTAGGTTTTATAATTTTTTAGTTCAACCGAATAAACTTTACCACCATGGTTTGTCAGCTTTACGCGGATGTCTTTGTTTTCAATGGTGATGAATTTTTCGGCACCTACAGTAGCGGCGCCAAAAGGGCTTTTTAGAATAGCCGAATCAACCGGCTTGTTTGCCTGTGCTTTAGCCGTGTCGGTGTATTTTGCAGTTGGGGCTGCAGATTTAGCTAACCCTGCTTTCTGTACCGAGTCGGCATGCGCCCTAAGCCTTTCTTTTTTCAGTTCGGTCTCTGAGGGCCTCATTAAAAATATGGAGGCGCCCATTATAATCATGATCAGGAATAATCCTGTAAACGTATTTTTATCCATTTGTATCTATCGGAAACATTTACTTCTTAGCGGCATAAGCCATTGAAGCGGCGACAAAGTTAATAAAAAGAGGGTGCGGATTTGCAACCGTTGATTTTAATTCGGGATGAAACTGCGTACCGATAAAAAACGGGTGATTTTTAAGTTCAACTATTTCAACCAGTTTGCTGTCGGGGTTGATGCCCGAGGGGGTTAAACCGGCGGTTTCGTACTGCTTTAAATAGTCGTTATTAAATTCGTACCGGTGCCTGTGGCGTTCGGAAATATGAGTTTTACCATAATAGCCGGCTGCCTTGCTGCCTTTTTTCAAATCGCAGGCATAGGCTCCCAAACGCATGGTACCGCCTTTATTAACAATTTTCTTTTGCGCTTCCATCATCCCTATTACAGGGAACGGTGTATTTGCGTTCATCTCTTCGCTGCTGGCGTCTTTTAATCCCAATACATTACGGGCAAATTCAACAACCGCGCATTGCATGCCCAGGCAAATGCCAAAAAACGGGATATTATTTTCGCGCACATAACGTATCGCTTCAATTTTGCCCTCAAAGCCACGTTCGCCAAAACCGGGGGCAACCAATACACCGTGTAAGCCTTTCAGCTGGTCAATAGCGTTCTCAGGCGTAAGCTGTTCCGACGGAATATATTCAACACGTACCTTGCACTCATTTTTGGCGCCGGCATGGATAAAAGATTCAACTATTGATTTATAGGCATCGGGAAGTTCAACATATTTGCCTACCAGGCCTATTCTGACTTCAGATTTCGGGTATTTTAAACGTCCAAGGAAATCTCTCCAGTTTTCAAGATCAGGCTCACTTTTATGGGGCAGTTTTAGTTTTGCCAGTACTGTTTTATCCAACTGTTCTTTCAGCATCAGCAGCGGCACGTCGTAAATGGTGGATGCATCGATAGATTCAACCACCGCATTCACATTCACGTTACAAAACAAAGCTATCTTTTTACGGATCTCGGTGTTCAGATGGTGTTCGGTCCGGCAAACCAATATATCCGGCTGTATACCATACTCAAGCAGCATTTTAACCGAGTGCTGGGTAGGCTTGGTTTTCAATTCACCGGCAGCTGCAAGGAAGGGTATCAAAGTCAAATGAATAACCAGCGAATTGCCGGAGCCTACCTCCCACCGAAACTGTCGTACCGCTTCAATATATGGCAGCGACTCAATATCGCCCACGGTACCGCCCAGTTCAGTTATCACGATATCAAAGTCGCCGCTTTCGCCCAGTAAGCGAATGTTACGCTTGATCTCATCCGTAATATGGGGAACAACCTGCACCGTTTTACCTAAAAACGCGCCTTCGCGTTCGCGATTGATCACATTCTGGTAAATGCGGCCGGTAGTGATATTATTCGCTTTCGAAGTCGGGGTATTTAAAAAACGTTCGTAATGACCAAGGTCAAGATCGGTTTCGGCGCCGTCCTCTGTCACATAGCATTCGCCATGTTCATAAGGGTTAAGCGTACCGGGGTCGATGTTAATGTAAGGATCGAATTTTTGAATGGTTACACGATAGCCGCGCGATTGAAGCAGCCTGGCTAAGGAAGCAGAGATAATACCTTTTCCTAACGACGAGGTAACGCCGCCCGTAACAAAAATATATTTAGTCATGATTTTTTTTGAATTTGACCGGGTTTTATACCTGAATCAAATGTTTCTGTACGGGATACAAAAGTAGGAAAAATTTTGGTAAAGGTTGTAAATGTTGAAAAGGTTATAGTTGTTGGAAATGGTTTTAATTTAATTATTTGACGATTTGAAAATAAGAACTCCGATCGCCAACGATCCGATCCGGCCTATTCATTGATCTGGGCTTAAATCAATCCTTCAGCTGCCCGGTATCATATAAATGGACCAGGTTTCGTATCTGTTTAAAGCTGAATTTATCTTCTGCTACATATTTATCATAAACAGGCTTATTATCCCTTAGCATTTCTCCCAAAATGTCCTTACGTGTTTCCCGCGACTTCGACAAAAAAAGACCACTTGTTTTTAAGTCACTCACATGATCCGAACCTTTTGCTATGTACCATTTAGTAGTAGAGTACCTATTGAAAGGAACCGTTCTATAAAGACTGACAGGCCCCTTCTCGACAATAATCATAAACACTGGATTGGGATTGTTGGCTGTATATACAGACCGTTCACGAATGTTTTTCCGGGCTATATAATATTCACGAATTGCATCCGGCTTAATTTTTTTTGATTCGCCGGTAGCATCAATTTTATATTTCTCTTTTCCGCTCAGCGAAGTAGTGATCGCGCAAGTGATAGTGTCGCCCTTTACGGTGATCACATAATCTGTTTGCCCATTTGCCTTAAACGTTAAGAGAATTGCTGCAATAACAACAGGCGCTTTGACGAATAACGTTTTCATGATAAGCAAGCTTTTGTTAAATCAAATATAAGCTTTTAAATCTTCAGCGTATCTAAAGAAACCTTTCAATTCTGTTCCGCAATTTTTACCTGGTAACTATTATCCAACGTGGTTCCAAGCTGTCGGATTTGCTTAAATATAGTGTGTATATGTAAAGAGCCTGGATTAAAACACTATATTTTTGAATTCATCTATAGTTACTATATTCACTTTAGGAAACTCAAGTTTTTTCAATATGTTAAAATGTTTGTCATTAGTGACAAGGTAATCCGCATTTCCCGAAATAGTTAAATCGGCAAATTTGTTATCATCGGGGTCATCCCCAATCAGATTCCATTTAAAATATGGTTCATCAAAAATAACATTTGGCGCAACGTTTAAAATAGACAGCACTAAATTTGCGGTTTCTGTCGAGTATTTATTTGCCAGTTTTTCTTCGTATTCAGTCAGAATTTCGTTACTGATCAACCATTCAAAACGCAGGTCTTTAAAAGCAAGGTATAGAAGCTAAAAGACAGTTGGTATCAATAACCGCGATCATTAATCTTCACTATTAAGCATATCATCAAAATCCTTTTGTGTATATCCTTTTTCGGCGACAGTCTTTTTAACTTCTTTTTCCAGCAATTCAGAATAGTGATCGACGAGCAATTTTTTCAATGTTATGGTTTCCTTTTCAGACATGGGCCTGTTAAATAACCTGAGCAAACTGATCTGTATGGGATTAAGTTCGGTATGTAACTTGTGTGAGGTTGCCATCTTTTTATATCAACAATTAAACAAATTTACTGAATTAAAAAGTAATTAAATTTTCAAATTGTCACATTTTCAAGTTTTTCAAATCTTCAGGCATATCCACTGCATAGGTTTCCAATTCAGTTTCTGCAACTTTTATTCTGTAGCCATTTTCTATCCATCGCAGCTGCTCCAGGCTTTCGGCTTTTTCAAGCGGCGAAACCGGTAGTTTGGTAATCTGTTGCAAAATATCGGCCCGATAACCATAAATACCGATATGCTTAAAATAGCCAAAATGCTGCAGCCAGTTTTGTTGTTCCTGCCCTCGAATATGCGGCAGCGGCGAACGCGAAAAATAAATGGCTTCCGAATGCTTGTTGACCAGTACCTTCGGCGAATTGGCGTTAAATAGCTCTTGTTCGTTTTGTACTTTTTTGATCAATGTTGCGATCTGCGTATCCGGCGATTTAAAGCAGGAAATAAGTTTGCTGATCTGCTCCGGGTCAATAAACGGCTCATCGCCCTGAATATTGATAATGACATCATATTGCGGATATTCTAACGCAACTTCGGCACAGCGGTCGGTGCCGCTTTGATGAGCGGTTGATGTCATGGCGGCCATGCCACCGAAGTCGGTTACATGGTCAAAAATACGTTGGTCGTCCGTCGCCACAATAACTTTCGAAAGGCCGCCGCACTTTTTTGCCTGCTCATATACCCTGCGTATCATGCTCTTGCCGGCAATATCAACCAATGGCTTGCCTGGGAAACGGGTGGAGGCATAACGGGCGGGGATGATACCGAGGATGTTCATGGTTTACGTAATAAAGGAATTGTCATTGCGAGGAGGAACGACGAAGCAATCGCGAACTATGCACGGCGGCCATGCATAGCTACGAGGTTGCCACGCTACGCTCGCAATGACATAGTTTTTTTATATAAGATGCATCCAAATTTAAAATAAGCCATTAATATCTCTCTCCACCAACTGTACGATGGTAGCCATATCTTCTGTGTTATTTGCAAAGTCAAGATTATCTTTATCCAGCACCAATAATTTACCCAGTTTATAGGCTTTTATCCATTTATCATACTTCTCATTCAGTTTGGATAAATAATCAAGCCGGATGCCTGATTCGTATTCACGCCCGCGACGCTGGATATTGTTGACCAGTGTAGGTACGGATGCTTTTAAATAAACCAGCAGGTCGGGCGGTTTAATGAACTCGATCACATTGTCAAATATGGATTGATAGTTCTCATAGTCACGGGTGGTCATCAAGCCCATATCGTGCAGGTTCTCGGCAAAAATGTAGGCGTCTTCGTAAATGGTGCGGTCCTGGATGATGTTTAATCCTCTTTTCTGTATTTCAACTATCTGGCGGTAGCGGCTGTTCAGAAAGTATATCTGGAGGTTAAAGCTCCATCGTTTCATGTCGCTATAAAAGTCCTCGAGGTATGGATTATTATCAACAGCTTCAAATAGCGGATCCCATCCATAATTTTTGGCCAGCAATTCGGTAAGGGTGGTTTTACCGGCGCCTATGTTTCCTACAATAGCAATGTGCATTTAGTTCGTGGTTGATGTCAGTTCATAGTTCGTGGGTGATCGTTCATAGCAGTTGCGTACCGGATAAACTCCGCCTAATATACGCGATGAACCACGAACTATCAACCAAGAACCACTTAAAAACTTTTGAAACCGATAATTTCCCGCACTTCGCGCATGGTTTTTGAGGCGCTTTCGCGGGCCTTAATAGCCCCGTGACGGGCTACCTGGCGCAAATAAAGGTCATCCCTGGCAATATCGTTGATACGCTCGCGTATGGGTGCCGTGGCAATAATAATATCTTCGGCAAGCTGTTTTTTCAGGTCGCCGTAACGGATCTGGCAGGTGTTGTACAGATCATCGAAATGCGTATAAGTATCCGGCGACGAAACAACTTTTATAATATCGAACAGGTTTTGTATCTCTTCGGGCTTCTTTTGATTTTCGGTTGTCGGGCCGCTGTCGGTAACCGCGCGCATTACTTTTTTGCGGATAACTTCGGGTGAGTCGGACAAATAAACCGCATTGCCCTCCCCTTCTGATTTGCCCATTTTGCCTTTACCATCGAGCCCCGGTATTTTTACCAGCTTTTCGCTGAAATTAAAGGCATAAGGCTCTGGGAAAACTTCTTTATCATATAACCGGTTAAAGCGATTGCCAAAAGTACGCGCCATTTCAAGGTGCTGCTCCTGGTCTTTACCCACAGGTACTTTGGTGGCTTTATGGATAATGATATCTGCAGCCATTAAAACGGGATAGGTCAATAACCCGGCGTTCACATTATCCGGCTGCGACCGTACCTTGTCTTTAAACGAGGTGCTGCGTTCAAGCTCGCCCAGGTAGGCGTTCATGTTCAGGTAAAGGTATAGTTCGGCTACCTCGGGCACATCCGACTGTATATATATAGTTGCACGTTCCGGGTCGATACCGGCGGCCAGGTATTCAACCAGCACTTGTTTTACATTGCCATGCAGGTCGGCAGGGGTTGGATGCGTGGTTAGGGAATGCAGGTCGGCAATAAAAAAATAGCAGTTATATTCATGCTGCATTTTCACGAAGTTTTGTATTGCTCCGTAGTAATTTCCCAGATGCAGTTTGCCGGTTGAACGTATGCCACTAACAACAGTTTCCATTGGGGCGAAAGTAACGATTTTTTATATTTCAGGTACCGATGAAATTGATCTTTAAGAAAATCCGCGTTTAGCATATTGTAATCTGTCTCCTTAACCGATGAATTCAGTTATAGCAGAACAATTCGATAATAATATTATCTTCAAACTTTTAATGAAAGCAAAAGGCAGGTTATTAGAATTAGATTGTTTACGGGGAATTGCTGCAATTCTTGTCGTTATTTTCCATTTTACGACGGGCCGGCCAAACCTGCATATTTTCAATTGGGGATGTATGGGCGTGGAGCTTTTTTTTATGATCAGCGGATTTGTTATATTTCTGACCATAGAAAAGACAAACAACTATAAAAGCTTTCTTCTATCCAGGTTCGCAAGATTGTATCCCGCATATTGGGCTTGTGTTACCTTAACAACGTTATCTATTATCTCCTGGTCATTAATGGCTAAGGTGCCTGTAATTTTTCCTGATCTAAAAGACTACCTGATTAATTTGACCATGTTTCAATATTATTTTAAGGTAAAAGATATTGACGGTGTATACTGGACCCTTATAATCGAGCTTCTGTTTTACCTGTTCATTTTAATCGTTTATCTGTCAAAAGCGATTCTTAAAATAGAAATTATATGTTTCTTTTTAGTTTTAGCTTGTTTGATTTACGGAACGATGATAAGAGCATTTGCACCTGATGTTTATGGTAAGCTTGCTGAATATTTCCCCATAATAGTTTATTTTCCATTGTTTGCAGCAGGGATAGTTTTTTATAAGATTAAATTCTACAAAGCAACACTTTACAGATTTTTCTTAGTGTTATTATGCTTAATAACGCAAGTATTTTTGTTTGAGGGCACGGGCAAAATTGTGTCTGTTTCAAAAATTCAATATGCTTCAGCCATCTTCATATTTTTTGCACTTTTTCTTTTGTATTGTTTTGACCGTTTACATTTTATTATAAACAAAGTCACCCTGTTTGCCGGAAAGATCTCTTATAGCCTGTATCTTATACACGGCTATATTTCGGTTTATTTGTTAATACCCATACTTACGCATTCAAGCATTTTTCATATTAACTATTGGGTTGCGATTTTATTTTTTGTGGCGCCGATCGTATTCATTGCAGCTACTTTAATAAACAAATTCATCGAAATACCGGCAATGAAATATTTGAAAAGAAAAATGTTACCCACCGATCAGAAACTTACACCGCCGAAACTGAAACCGATCTCTTAAATCAATTTTAACCATCCTATTAAACTTTTTCTATTTTTACCGCCGATGAAATTAATGCTTAAAAGAATACACACCCACATTTACAGGTATAGTGTAGCTTTTTTCTTCATCCTTGTTTGGCCGGTACTGTATTTTCTATCGCGCAAAAAATCGAGGTATAAATATATTAACCAGTTCAGGCGGCTCATTATTTTTTTAAGCACTACTATTTCGGGGATATGGTTCAGGATAAAATACGAGGAGCCTGTCGACTGGAGCCGTACTTATATCATCTGCGGCAACCATACCTCAAACCTGGATGTTTCGGCCATCAGCATGGTGGCAAAAAATAACTTTTGCTTCATCGGCAAGGAAGAGCTGCTAAGTAACCTGGTGCTGGGTTTCTTTTTCAGGACGATAGATATCACGGTTAACCGGGATAGCAAGATATCGTCATTCAAAGCCTTTAAATTAGCCGCCGAAAAGTTAAAGAGCGGCGTGTCGGTGATTATATTCCCCGAAGCTACTATACCGGACGAATACCCGCCGAAACTGCACCCCTTTAAAAATGGCGCCTTCAGGCTGGCGATCGAACTGAAAATACCTATCCTGCCTATAATATCTATTGATACCTGGAAAGTATTATGGGATACCGGCCTCGACCGTGGCAGCCGTCCGGGTTTTTGTAATATATTTGTACATAAGCCCATTGAAACGGCGCACCTGACAATTGACGATGCCGATGCCCTGCGCGATGAGGTTCACACCCTTATAAAACATAAACTGGAAACAGCATGAACATTGATAAAGATACGGTTGATAAAGTAGCTCACCTGGCCCGGCTTAAACTTAATCCCGAAGAGACGGATACCATGATCAATGACATGAACCGTATCCTGGGATTTATGGACAAACTGAACGAAGTAGATACCACGGGCATTGAGCCGCTGATATACATGACCAACGAGGTTAATGTTTTCAGGGAAGACGTTGTTAAACAGGAAATCACACATGAAGAGGCGTTGTTGAATGCACCTAAGCATGATGATAAGTATTTTTTGGTGGCGAAGGTGATTGATAAGGAGACTTTCAAATCTTAAATCTGTCATTTCGACGAGGAACGAGGAGAAAACTATACATATTGATTCGCGACGGCATGGTGGCTATTCAATGTATAGTTTTCTCACTATCGTTCGAAATGACATGATTGAGTTGGCAACTGACTAAAAAAATAACTCTCTGTAACAAAACCCAGCACACCACAGTCCAAACAAGAAATAAAGCATGGAGCCATTAATAACCATTAAAGATATCGGACGTAAATATGTAATTGGTACTGAGATTATTCACGCCATTAAATCTGTTTCGTTAACCATCAATAAGGGTGAATTTGTGGCGCTCATGGGCCCTTCGGGATCGGGAAAGTCAACCCTGATGAACATTTTGGGATGCCTGGACACACCTACTAAGGGTGAATATATTCTCAACGGCATAAACGTTAGCCACATGAGCGATAACGAGCTTGCCGAGGTTAGAAATAGCGAGATCGGGTTTGTATTCCAAACGTTTAACCTGCTGCCCCGTAACTCGGCGCTTGATAATGTAGCGCTTCCGCTGGTTTATGCCGGTGTTAACAAAGTGAACAGGAACGAGCGTGCGAAAAAAACGCTTGAAAATGTGGGCTTAGGCAACCGGATCGACCACAAGCCAAATGAATTATCGGGCGGGCAGCGCCAGCGTGTAGCCGTAGCCCGCGCCCTGATCAATAATCCTTCCATCATCCTGGCCGATGAGCCTACCGGGAACCTGGATACCAAAACATCCATTGAAATTATGGGGCTTATCGAAGACATCCACGCCAAAGGCAACACCATTATCCTGGTAACCCACGAAGAAGATATTGCCCTCCACGCCCACCGCATTGTACGCATGCGCGATGGACTGATCGAAAATGATTTTGCCAATACCAATATCCATAAGGTTGAGAGGCATACGGTAGCGGTGTAGCTGATTGGGTGAATGGTTGATTAACTGAGCGGTTAGTTAACACTTAACAAATCGACGATAACCTCGCCACAAACTCAGCCAGGTAAACAGCCCTTTCGGGCGAAATAGGTTGCTGGCTGCCGATGATGAGCGTGTGTTCAACGATCTCTATTACAAAATCATCTTCCCTTATATCCATAACCGCGTTTCGAAAATTACGATCAATTGCAGCTGCGGCCTTTTGACGGTCGTTGACCAATACATAAAAAGTATCGCTGAAGGGTTTGTCCTCTGCAAAATCGAGTTCAACCGGGTGTACCAGTTCGACGATTTTATCCGTCAGCGTTTCGCGGCGTATCAGCACACGGCCAAAATCACGCTTTAAATAAGCCAGCGCCCAGGTATGGTTTTCATAGCAGTCTGTAATTATAGTCGATTTAGCGCTTACATTTTTGAAATGCGTTTCCACAAAAAGCATATAACTGTCTTTACCCAAATGCCTGATCACATACGAATCGCGCAGGTTAATATCAAGATAGCCTTTAAATACTTCAAATTGGTCTAAATGAAAATCGATATCACCGGTAGAGTCAATATTGAATTTTGCTTTAAGCGCTTTATAGGTATCGTGAAACCTGTCTATTTCTTCGCTGCAAAGCCCGACTGTATTAAAAGGAAGATTCTCCATTCAAAATTATTGTTTGGTTAAAAGTAGTTAATCCGGTTCAATTGGCAATACCGGTTATTTGATCCGGCATAAACCTTATGACTGTATTGTTGTTATGCTTCAATAAACGACAGTAAATTTAACCTGCAGGCATCCAACAAATCTTCATCGCAATAGAATTAACATTATGGCTATTTCATTCACCGTTTCGGATATCATTCCAACCAGCAAAGAGGCCGTTTACAACGCCTGGCTCGATGGCGAAAAACATGCAAAAATGACCAACACCGGCGCTGCCCTGGCAAGCACATTGGTCGGCGATTCGTTTATGGCGCACGATGGTTATATAACGGGGAAAAATGTCGACCTGGTTCCCTTTACAAAGATCATTCAAACCTGGAGAACGACGGAATTTACCGATGAGGAAGAGGATTCACTTATTGAAGTAACGTTCAAAGATAAAGGCGACGGCACATTGATCACGCTCACCCACACAAATTTGCCGCCTCATGGAAGGCAATATGAACAAGGCTGGAAAACCCAGTACTTTGAGCCGATGAAGAAGTATTTTGAATCGCACGAGTAATGGTCAGCTAATTTTATTTCCTTCATACTCACCCGCGCTCCGGCCGGATGTAAAATAACATTCAACAAATTCCCCCATTACATTGGGCTTTTGTATTTTTACATCTTCAATTATGGAAAACAAACCCATAGCGCGCAAACTTCGCCTGCTGTCACAACTGATGGAACTGCACGAGGTAAACCCGTTTAAGATACGGTCGATTGCCAATGCGGCTTTTAAAGTGGATAAGCTGCCCTATCCCGCTGCCGAAAAATCTTTTGAACAACTGGAGAAGGTTGACGGCATAGGCAAAAGCATTGCGGCCAAAATAACCGAGCTGCTTGAAACCGGTACGATGGCCGAGCTGGACGAACTGCTTGCCAAAACGCCGGAAGGCGTGGTCGAGATGATGGGCATAAAAGGCATCGGCCCAAAAAAGGTCGCGATTATTTGGCACGAACTGGGTATTGAAAATACCGGTGAGCTATTTTATGCCTGCAACGAGAACCGCCTGGTTGAAGCCAAAGGCTTTGGCCTGAAAACACAGGAAGATATTCGCAAGGCTATCGAATTCAGGATGGCCAGCAACGGCAAATTTTTGTACGCGCAGGTGGAAGCTGAAGCGAAAGAGCTGCTAGAAGAGATCAAAACTGTTTTTCCGGGTGCGCTTATCGAATTCGCGGGCAGTTTCCGCAGGTATTGCGAGATCATCAGCGAGCTTACCATTGTTTTGGGCAGCCGCGACCAGGAAATTGCCTTTAATACATTGCTCCATTCCGAAATTATCCAGAATATCAATTCTGCAGCCAATCACATTACCGGCGAGTTTAAAAACGGGTTACTGGTTGATATCATATGCGTAGAAAAACGATATTTCTATAAAGAATTATTTTTGCAAACCGGCGATGACGAACATGTTCAGGCTATTTTGGAGAGGACCGATAATGTACCCGACCAGCCTGAAAACGAGGAATTGATCTACACAAAAGCCGGGCTTGATTTTATACTGCCCGAACTGCGGGAAGGGACCATATTCATTAAAAAGGCTGAAATAAATAACCTGCCGCGCCTCATCCATTTCCACGATTTAAAGGGCACCCTGCACAACCACAGCACGTGGAGCGACGGCATAAATACGGTTGAAGAAATGGCTTTATACTGCCGCGATGAGCTAAAGTTGGAATACCTGGGCATGTGCGACCATAGTAAAAGCGCATTTTACGCAAAGGGGCTTAGTATTGAACGGGTATTACAGCAGCAGGAAGAAATAGATCATCTCAATAAAAAGCTAAACGGCTTTCATATTTTTAAGGGTATTGAATCGGATATTTTGTTTGATGGTTCGCTTGATTACCCCGAGGAAATACTGCAGCGCTTTGATTTCATTGTTGCCTCGGTACACTCCATACTTAAAATGGACAAAGAGAAGGCCACTTCACGCCTGATCAAAGCTATCGAAAACCCATACACCACCATTTTGGGGCATCCAACGGGCAGGTTGCTGTTAAGCCGGGATGGTTACCCGATAGATCATAAAAAAGTGATAGACGCATGCGCGGCAAATAACGTGGTAATAGAGATCAATGCCAACCCATTCAGGCTGGACATGGACTGGCGCTGGCACCAATACGCACTCGACAAAGGCGTTTGGCTCTCCATTAACCCGGATGCGCACCGTAAGGAAGGCTTTTTGGATATGCATTACGGTGTATTGGTTGCGCGTAAAGGCGGGTTATACAAAGAAAGATGTTTGAATGCCTTATCATTGCAGGAAATTAAGGTCGTTTTTGAAAAGAAGAAATCCACCAGGGCAAGCGCCTAATGACAAATGACACAATGACAAATGACCCTCATAGATAAAGTACGTTCTATACAGTTACAGAAAAAAAAGCCGTCGATACTGGTTATCGGCGACCTGATGATCGACCATTATATCTGGGGTAATGCCACACGGCTATCACCCGAGGCTCCGGTCCCCATCGTAAACGTAAAAACTGAATCGACAACACTGGGGGGCGCTGGCAACGTTGTCCAAAACCTGATTACCCTCGGTGCAAATGTTACTATTGCCGGCGTTATTGGCAATGATGCATCGGGCAAGCAATTGGTAGGAATACTGAAAGATGAAGGCGTTAAAACCAACACCATCATCTACGATAACGCCCGGCAAACAACCGTTAAAACCCGCGTACTGGTTGGCAGCCATCAATTGGTGAGAGTTGACCGCGAAGTAACTGACGCCTTATCGCCCGAGCTTGAAAACGAATTAGCCGGCAAAATAAAAAGCTGTATCGCGGACGCAGATATTGTTGTTCTTTCCGATTATAACAAAGGGTTATTTTCGCCCGGGCTTGCTAACCGCCTTATACAGATCGCCAACGATCACCAAAAGAAAGTGCTTGTTGACCCGAAAGGCCTTAATTACGATAAATATAAAGGCGCTTATTTGATCAAGCCTAATCGCAAAGAACTAGCCGAAGCCGCCAACATCGAAAAAATAGGCGGGCTTGCCGATATGCAATCCGCTGCAAAAACTATTTTTTCGCGGACCGGCGCCACTTACCTGGTAGTTACTCTATCTGAGGAGGGCATGGCAATAATTACCGAAAAAACCAGCAAATTAGTGCCGGTAAAGGCTACCGAGGTGTTTGACGTTACCGGCGCCGGTGATACGGTAATAGCTGCTCTCGCTTATTTTATGGCTTTGGGCATGGCCGTTGAGGAAACCGTTGAACTGGCCAATCATGCGGCAGCTATTGTGATCAGGCATGTGGGTAGTGTTTCAACTACGATTGATGAAATTATAAAAGACATAGAAGGGGATTAGGCGTTAGTCATTGGGCATTAGTTAAACAAATCCGAAATTCGACATCAAAAATACATGATAATTGAAGAACTAAAAGATCATCAGCAACTGTTGCAAAAAGTAATGGACACGCTTACCGCGGATATTGAAGCAGCCTGCAAAATGATCACTTCTGTTATAAAAAGCGGCAATAAAGTGCTTATCGCGGGCAACGGCGGCAGCGCGGCTGATGCCCAGCATATTGCTGCGGAGCTGACCGGGCGTTTCGTAAAAAACCGCAAGGGGCTACCGGGAATAGCATTGACGACAGACACTTCCGCCTTAACTTCTATCGCCAATGACTATGGTTATGAGCATGTTTTCTCGCGCCAGGTTGAAGCATTGGCCCGGCCAGGTGATCTGTTTATAGGGATCTCAACCTCCGGCAACAGCCAGGGTATATTGAACGCATTCGGGGCTGCAAAAAAAGCTGGCTGCAAAACGTTGGGTTTATCGGGCAGGGATGGTGGTAAAATGAACGGTTTATGCGAACTGAATATCGTAATACCTTCGACTATAACCGCACGCATACAGGAAATGCATATCCTGGTAGGCCATATCCTTTGCAAAGCGGTGGATGATTTATTTTAAATAGACGAAACAGACTTACGAAGTTTTAAAAACTTCGTAAGTCTAAAAATTTCTCAAATGAGAAACAATATAGAACAAACGCTGACAAGTAAAATCTCTGAGCTGGCATCGCTTAAAAAAATAGTAACTGCCTGGCAAGGCGGGGGTAAAAAAGTAGTTTTTACCAACGGTGTTTTCGATTTGCTGCATATTGGCCATATCACTTATCTCGCAAAAGCGGCCGAACTGGGCGATAAGCTCATTATAGGTTTAAACTCCGATAGCTCGGTAAAAAGAATAAAAGGCGAAACCCGGCCAATCAATAACCAGGACAACCGTGCCGCGCTACTGGCGGCTTTGTTTTTTGTAGACGCCGTGGTTATTTTCGGGGAGGATGATCCGCTTAATTTAATTACAGCCCTTATGCCGGATATACTGGTAAAAGGCGCCGATTACGCCGTCGAAAACATTGTTGGCGCTAAAGAGGTATTGGCAAACGGCGGAGCAGTTAAAACCATTAACTTTGTAGCCGGACATTCGTCCACTTCAATAATTAATAAAATTAAAGAAAGATAATCTTCTATAAATGATCAGTGAGCGCTGCAACCAGGTATTTGCGGAGGTGATAAACCATTATCATCAATATAATGACATAAACAAGGTTGGTGAAAACCCCTACCCTGCGGGTTCGTTTGACTATTTGTTATTTGCAAAATGCTGGATAGATACGGCACAGTGGCATATGGAGGATGAGGTGCGTAATCCATCAATAGAGCCCGTTGAGGCTTTAAAGTGGAAAAAACGCATCGATGCTTCCAACCAGGCACGCACCGATATTGTAGAAGTGATAGACAGTTACTTTTTTGAAAGATTTAAAGATGTAAAAGCTGGTGAAGCAGCCAGGATAAATACCGAAAGCCCGGCCTGGGCAATTGACAGGCTATCAATACTGGCGCTGAAGATATATCACATGCAGGAAGAAACCCTGCGCACCGATGCAGACGAGCAGCACCTGCAGCAATGCAGGCAAAAGCTATCTATCCTGCTGCAGCAGCGCACCGATCTTTCGCTGGCTATCGATGAATTAATTGAAGATATCCAAAACGGCGACAGGTACATGAAGGTTTACCGCCAGATGAAAATGTATAACGACCCAGCTCTGAATCCCGTTTTGTACAATAGCAAAAAGTAAATGACAGGTATAAAACATATACTTGTTATCCGTTTTTCGGCTATGGGCGATGTGGCTATGACCGTCCCTGTGATAAAAGCGCTGCTGGCGCAAAACCCGGAAGTACAAGTCACGTATGTGTCACGTCCGGCATTTGCTGCTTTTTTCGTCAATATCCACCGGCTAAACTATATTGCAGCCGACCTGGACAAGGAATACAATGGCCCTGGCGGGATATTAACATTGTTCAGGGAACTTAAAACCGGGCGATACGACGTCCTTGCCGATCTTCACAATAACCTCCGGTCCAAAATATTAAGAAGGCTCTTCCGGCTGTCGGGTTTAACTTATGTCTACATCGATAAGGGCCGCAGCGAAAAAAAATTACTGACCCGTTTCCCCGGAAAGGTGCTAAAACCCTTAAAGTTAATTACTGAGCGGTATGCCGACGTGTTTCGCAAACTAGGCTTCCAGCTGGTTCTGGAACATCGCCTGATTAAACAGCCGGTGCATTTAACTGACGAGCTAACAGACATTACCGGCGAAAAAAACAAACAATGGATAGGCATAGCTCCCTTTGCGAAGCATAAAGGCAAAATTTATCCGCTGGAGCGGATGGAAGAAGTGGTCGGCATGCTTAATAACAGGGATATAACTATTTTTTTGTTTGGCGGGAGTTTGCTTGAAGAAGAAATTTGCCGGCAATGGGAAGAAAAGTATAGCAAAGTTATTTCCCTGGTCAATCGCTTAACAATGCAGCAGGAGTTAATGCTTATCAGTCAACTCGATGTTATGCTGAGCATGGATTCAGCCGGCATGCACCTGGCGTCGCTTGAAGGCGTGCCCGTGGTTTCTGTTTGGGGGGCAACACACCATTATGCCGGATTTTTAGGATATGGCCAATCGGAAAGCAATATCGTGGCTGATGATATTGAATGCAGGCCCTGCTCGGTATATGGCGACAAACCCTGTTTCCGTAAGGATTACGCCTGTTTATATAATATAACCCCGGCAACGATCATTAACAGCATGAATAAATTTATACCTGAATCTGAAGTGGGCTGAGTTTTTTATAAAACAATTAAGCGAAATTTAGCTTCATTTTAAATGGCAATTAGTCGTACTTTGTGACTGAATTACCCTGAAGAGCAGCGTTAGGTAACTATCTTAAAAACAAGCAAATAGCAAGAAAAAAGCGTCCCTATGAAAAAGTTATTGCTGATACGGCATGCGAAGGCAGAAAAGGAAACTTCGGGGAAGGACTTCGACAGGCCGTTAAAATATATCGGCATCCAGGACGCGGCTTTTATGGCCGAACGGTTAAAGGACAACAAAATTATCCCGGAATATATTGTTTCCAGCCCCGCACTGCGTGCAAAAACAACCGCCGAAATATTTGCAGACCAGTTTTCACTACCCGAACCAACCCTCGATAAGAGTATATACGAAGCCAGCGAGAAGACATTGCTTCGTATTATCAACAAGCTGCCGAACGAGCACAATTTTATTGCGCTTGTTGGCCATAATCCCGGTATAGCTTATATTCTTTATAATTTAACCGGACAGGTAAAGGATGTACATACCAGCACCGTAGCGATGATCGAGTTTGACACCGATGATTGGGCGGAAGTTAGTAGTGGTACAGGCAAGCTTTCCTATTATAGCTCACCGAAAGAGTAGAAATTGGAGATTAGAGGTTAGAGATTGCTAAAGTCGAAATACCGACAACTAATCTCTAACCTCCAATCGCTAATTAACTAACCTATACATCTTCCCCGGCAGCGAGCGGATATGGCCCTGCATTTCCATATTCAACAGGTTCATGGCCAATTGACTGGTTGCCATATTAGCTTTTATGGTGAGATCATCGATAGCCAGGGGGGCGCTGTGCTGTTGCAAAATTTCAAATATCAATTGCTCATCATTAGAAAGATCGATTGGTAGAATCAGCTGTTCTGTCATCGGCTTTATGGCATCCGCCCTTTCCCAACCCAAAATATAAGCCAGGTCGGCGGCCCCGGTAAGCAGGCTGGCTTTATTATTCCGTATTAAAAAATTACACCCTTCCGAGTATTCATCGCCAATTCTTCCCGGGTAGGCAAATACGTCGCGGTTATATGTGTTGGCGATTTCGGCTGTTATCAGCGCGCCGCCCTTGATGCTGGCCTCAATTACAATTGTTGCGTCGGCCATACCGGCTACAATCCGGTTGCGCTGCGGAAAGTTTTCCCTGTCGGGAATAGTTTCCGACGGATACTCTGTAAGCAACCCGCCATTTTCCAGCATTTTTTCGGCAGTTACACGGTTTTGGCTTGGATACATCCGGTCGAGCCCATGCCCGAGCACGCCAACCGTAGGCACATGATGTTTAACACATTCCTTGTGAGCAGTAACGTCGATACCTAGCGCAAGGCCACTTACGATTAAAGCGTTATAAGGTTGCAGTTCCTCGATGAGCTGACGGCACAACTCTTTACCGTATTCAGTTGCATTCCTGGTCCCGACAATACTTATGATCCGTTGTTGATTCAGATTTGCATTGCCCTTTGCATATAACAGTACCGGGGAATCGTAACAGTTTTTTAACCTTTTGGGGAAACGGCTATCGGTGTAAAAAAGGACATCAATGTTATTCTTTTCTATAAATTTTATTTCCTGTTCGGCCCGGGCCAGGGCGGCGTCAACATCTGCCAGTTCTATACGCTTCTCGCCTATTCCCGGTACGCCCATCCAGCTGTGCCTCGAAACTTTAAAAACCTCTTCGGCATCGCCAAAGTAGCTTACCAGCGATTTAGCTAAAGTGGGTCCGATGTTTTTGATGAAAGTTAAAGCAAGCTGGTGAACTATAGACATATTGTGATGTGCAGATGTACAAATATGCAGATGTGCGGATGAATGTGCAATGTATAAATGCAAATAATTTTAGCATTCGCACATTTGCACCGCCAATTTGACGTTTTTTTTTTAAAAAACTACAAAAATAGTTTGCAAACTATAAAAATAGTTTTATCTTTACTCAACTATAAAAATAGTTTGCTATGCACATCAAAGAATTAACAAGAGCCGAAGAACAGGTAATGCAAATATTATGGCAATTGAAAGAAGCCATTGTAAAGGACATTATCGAACAGATGCCCGACCCAAAACCGGCCTATAACACCGTATCAACGGTAGTAAGGGTGCTGGAAGGCAAAGGATTTATTAACCACCGGGCATATGGCAACTCGCACGTTTACTTCGCGACTGTTAAGGAGGCTGATTATAAGAAATTCACGTTTGATAAAATGATGAAGAATTATTTCAGCAACTCGTATCAAACCCTGGTATCGTTCCTGGTAAAGGAAAAAAACCTGAGCATCGAAGAACTGGAAGAATTAACCCAATTGGCCGAAAATCTTAAAAATAAAAAAGCATGAGCTGGATCTATTATTTACTGGAAGCTAATTTCTACCTGGCCATTTTTTTCCTGCTGTACTACCTGGTTTTCAGGAAGGAAACTTATTACCAGGTGAACCGGGCCTATCTGCTTGTTAGCAGCGCATTGGCATTTTTTATTCCGATTGTGCAACTGGGTTTTTTAAAACCGGTACAAAGTTACTCGCAGATTACGCCTGTAATACCTACTCCAACGTATCCGGTAACGATGATAACGGCGCATGCAGTTAACCCCATTCATATCTGGCATATTGCCGACTACTACCTGCCTTTTTATCTCCTGGTGGTAAGCATCCTGTTAACCCATCTCGCATGGAAAATTTACCGGCTTGTACGTTTATCAAGAAGCAAAAGAAAAACGAGCATTGATTCATTTCAACTGGTGGAAACCGATGGCAAACAAGGTGCATTTTCGTTTTTTAACTACATTTTCATCAATCCGCAGCTTTCCCTTAAAAATACCATCATCAGCCACGAGCTGATCCACTTAAGGCAGCGGCACAGTTGGGATATTTTGTTTTTTGAATTGCTGAAAATCATTAACTGGTTTAACCCGGTAGTGTATATGCTTCAATACAGCATAAAGGAGCTGCATGAATTTATTGCCGACAGTGAAACAGTAAAACTCGAGCAAAACACTAGTGAATATACTGACTTCCTGGTAAAAAATGCCTATGGAGTAAATGACAACTCTCTCGTGAATACTTTTTTCAATAAGAGCTTATTAAAACAACGAATCATTATGTTACATCAAAAACGATCGGGGAGCTTAGCCAGGCTAAAACTTCTCCTTGCCCTGCCGGTATGCGGGCTACTGCTATGTGTGTCAACGGCCGGAATTAGTAAAACGTACGGCTGGGTTGACCTGGCGCCACGTCATGAATTAACGAATAAATCGCTATCACCCGGTTTTACTAACGCTGATACATTAAAACGGAAAGTATCTGTTACCTCAAAAGGCTACAAATACGAGGAAGCAGGATATTTGATTAAAAACAAGTCTAACTTCCGGGTAATTATTACCGAAAAAAATGGCAGCCAAAAGGAGTATTATAAAAACTCGGCTACGCCGGCCGAACTTGCATTACTCAGGCAAAAATACGGTTATACTTTCCCCTCTATGGCAATTTATCCTAAGCTGCCGCCACCACCGCCCGGACCCGGCAAAATAACTTTAATTGATAAACGGCTTCCGCCACCGCCGCCTGCGCCACCCACCCGGCCTAAAAAACTGCATAGGTTGCCGCCGCCGGTGGTTAAGGTTGAGGATACAACTGCCTATATCAATAAGACTCGTGAAGGCAGGCTCATTGATGGTGCCAGAAGTTTCAATACCCAACTGGCAAAAACAATAAGGTATCCAAAGGATGCCCGTGAAAACAATTATGCTGGACGTGTGATCGCTTTGTTTACCGTTTCTTCTGAAAATAAAGTAGAAAACATTAGCATCGCCAGGGGGGCAGCTAAAAGCTTAGATGAAGAAATAGTGAAAACGCTTCAAAGTTGCGACGCCTCTAACCTAAAACCAGGTATGATATATGCTTTGCCAATAGCATTTGCTTTGATGGACAAGGATGATAAATGGGTTGGCAATATCCAGGATCAATCCTATACCAATAATTTCAAGCCCAACAAACAGGTAACTGGTGCATCTAAAATGCTCGACGAAATAGTAGTAACGGCATATAAATAGGAACAACTTTGGTAATGTTCCTTTTTATCCCCTTACATAAACTACCTGCTTGGTTTCAAAAAACTCTTCCTCAAAGTAATCTTTGAGATGATATTGCTGAACGGTTAACTCCGATTCGGCAATTTCTTGTGTAAGGTCTCCCCCTTTTAAATACAATATCCCGTGTGGCAATTTATTTTTTGATTGCTTGTTAAACTTGCCTTTTACCCAGGGATAAAACTCCTTTAACCGGGTTACAGCCCGTGATACCACAAAATCAAACTTTTCATCCACCTGTTCGGCGCGCTGGTGGCTTGCCGAAACATTTTTCAGCCCGATGGCTTTCGCCACTTCCTGTACAACTTTTATTTTTTTGCCGATAGAATCAACTAAATGAAATTGCGTATCCGGAAACAATATGGCTAACGGAATACCCGGGAATCCTCCGCCAGTACCTACATCCAATACTTTTTCGCCGGGCAAAAATGTCATCACCTTTGCAATGCCAAGCGAATGCAAAACATGCCGTTCATATAATTGTTCAATATCTTTTCGTGAAATTACGTTGATCTGGTTGTTCCAGAAGGTGTACAAACCGGGCAGCTGATTAAATTGCTGAAGCTGGTTTGCAGTAAGCGAAGGAAAATATTTTATTAAGATATCAGAGGTCATCCCGGTTCACACGATTGATAATGTTTCCGAGCAGGTACCGTGCCCTGAAAAGCTGGGCTTTTACCGTACCTAACGGCAGATCCAGTTGCATGGCTATTTCTTCGTAGGATAATTCATCAAAATAACGCAGGGTGATGAGGTTGCGGTAACGGGAAGGCAAACTTTCGATCAATAGCCTCAACTCCTGGGTTTGCTGTTTTTTGATGGACGTTTCTTCGGGGTTCAATACATCCGATTTGATCTGGAGTTGCTTTTCTTCCCCATCCTCATCCGTCATACCGTGGATCGACATCGTATTCAATTTTTTTTTTCGGATAAAGTCGATACAATTGTTTGTAGCTACCCTGAACAACCAGGTGCTGAAAGCATAATCGGGCTGGTATTTATCCAATTTTTCGAATGCTTTGGCGAAAGTTTCCACTGTAAGGTCCATTGCATCTTCCCTGTTATTAACCATTTTTAATACCATGAAGTAGATAGAATCCTTATACCGCTGCATCAGATCAGCGTACGCCTTTTGATCGCCT
Organism: Mucilaginibacter sp.; assembly: GCA_035568395.1. Lineage (GTDB taxonomy): Bacteria > Bacteroidota > Bacteroidia > Sphingobacteriales > Sphingobacteriaceae > Mucilaginibacter. The sequence continues at coordinate 1,463,109 of DATMOF010000002.1, forward strand.
TTCCGGGCTTTTACCACCAGGTGAAAATCATTTTTTGCGTTTTCAGTAAAATTAGAATTTATCTCCATTTGATAGTTTTAATAAAAGAGCCGATCAATCCAAAAACATTTAGGTAAATATAATACACCATGTCAAACAGTGGCAGGTACCATATAAATTGTTTACCATCTAACTTACTAAATGTTTTACGATAAATGATAACCTGGAAAATTAATCTGAATATAAATATACCTATCGCCAGTAAAGGTTCAAAATTGAATACCAGGCATAGTATAAATAAAACGTAAAACAAAAACCCCGACAAGGCATCCAGCGAGAGCATTTTCCGGTGCCGGCTTTTGTATAGATTACCCACGCCAAAATGACGCCGTTTTTGGCGGAACCAATCAGCTATGGTTGTTTTTGCCTCGGTATACACGAAAGCTTCGGGGTGCATTTCAATGGCTGTATTGGCAGGTGTAGCGTTTTGGTTCACAAACAGGTCGTCGTCACCGGATAAAACATGCATGTGTGCCGCAAACCCCTTTGCTCCAAAAAACAAGGTTTTGGTATAAGCCAGGTTACGGCCTATACCCATGTAAGCATCACCATTTAAAGCAGCCGATAAATAATTTACAGCTGTCTTAATTGTTTCGAAACGGATGAACGGATTTAAAAAATTTGCGGTACGTGTATATGGAGAATAACCAAGCACGATTTGCACTTTTCCCTTAAAATTTGCCGCCATGCGCGTTATCCAGTTTACTGACGAGGGCTTACAATCTGCGTCAGTAAATAAAAGATGTTCATTTTTTGCGGCCTTTATGCCCAGCGTTAACGCAAATTTCTTCCCGGTTTTAAAACGGGCATGTTCGGTTATCGTAACAATTTTTAAATGCGGCCAGGTTTGTGCCAACTCTTCAAGTACCTGGTCAGACGAGTCAAACGAACAGTCGTTTACAACAACTACTTCAAAGTCGGGATACTTTTGGTCCAGTATGGCCGGCAGATTTTCTCTTAAATTATTTGCTTCGTTGCGGGCGCTGATAATTACGGATATGGGAATATGTGGTTTTTTTAATTTCTCCTGCGGTTTAAACAACGCCAGAACGCTTTGGTTACTCACCAGAAAGTACAACTGAATAAAAAAACAAACCTGGAATAAAATGAATAACGCCTCTTTTATGTATGTTTCCAAACCCGGGTATAAAATAGTTCCGCAAATTTGCGGAATTTAGTTGAAAGTGTAGTAATAGTTTATCAGGTTGTTATACGTTTAAAAGGCTGTTATAGGTTACCAGGAATGGTAATTTTAAAGGGTTTAATAATGGCAATACAGGCGTAATGCCAGCCCGATACAGCACTTACAACTATTATGCTAATTTTGCACCCTTGCAATGAAATTTAACTTAGCAGCACACGATCCGCTTTCAAAAGCCAGGGCGGGAGAAATCACTACTGACCACGGGGTTATACAAACACCCATTTTTATGCCTGTGGGCACAGCCGGCACGGTAAAAGCAGTGCATCAGCGTGAACTTAAAGATGATATAAAGGCACAGATCATACTGGGCAACACCTACCATTTATATTTAAGGCCGGGGTTAGACACTATAGAACAGGCCGGCGGCCTTCACCGCTTTAACGGCTGGGACGGGCCTATTTTAACAGATAGCGGCGGCTACCAGGTTTACTCGCTAACCGAAGTAAGAAAAATAAAGGAGGAAGGTGTTACGTTTCGCTCGCATATTGACGGTTCGAAACATTTGTTTACGCCCGAAAATGTGATGGACATACAGCGCACCATTGGCGCCGATATTATTATGGCCTTTGATGAGTGCACCCCCTATCCATGCGAATATCAGTACGCAAAAAAATCAATCGAGATGACCCACCGCTGGCTAAAGCGTTGTTGTGAGCGATTTGACAGTACTACGCCTAAATACGGATATGGGCAAACGCTGTTCCCTATCGTACAGGGATCGGTTTATAAGGATTTGCGTATGAGGTCGGCCGAAGTGATAGCCGGTTATGAGCGGGAAGGCAATGCCATAGGCGGACTTTCAGTTGGCGAGCCGGCCGAAGAGATGTACGCTATGACCGAAGTTGTGTGCAACATATTACCGGAGCAAAAACCGCGTTATTTAATGGGCGTTGGCACGCCGATCAATATATTGGAAAATATTGCGTTAGGAATTGATATGTTTGACTGTGTGATGCCAACGCGCAATGCCCGCAACGGGATGTTGTTTACAAAAGAGGGCATCATCAACATTAAAAATGAAAAATGGAAAAACGACTTTTCGGCCATTGAGGCTGATAGCGATTTGTTTGCAGATACCGCCTATACCAAGGCTTATTTGCGCCATTTAATACATTCGGGTGAGATGTTGGGGGCACAAATTGCCACCTTGCACAACCTGCATTTTTACCTGTGGCTGGTGAAAGAGGCCCGGGAAAAAATAATATCAGGAGAGTTTTATAACTGGAAAAAAATGATGGTTAACCGCTTAGGCCAAAGATTGTAAATGAAGGAGTTTTTAAAAAAGTATTTAAAAATTATTGACAGGTATATCATCAGAAAGTACCTGGGCACCTTTGTATTTACGCTCGGCATATTTGTAGTGGTTACTGTAGTTTTTGATGTATCCGAACACCTGGATAATTTTTTAAAAAACCACTCCACTTTCCAGGAAATCGCATTTAAATACTACGCTGGTTTTATACCTTTTTATATCAATTTATTATCACCGCTGATCAATTTCCTGGCTGTTATTTACTTCACGGCAAAGATGGCCAACCAAACGGAGATTGTCCCGATTTTAAGCGGGAAAACCAGTTTCAACCGTTTTTTAAGGCCTTATTTTGTTTGCGCGACTTTAATTTTTATTGTATCGCTGTTTGCAAATATTTACCTGATCCCTTTTACCAACAGGCTGAAGATAACGTTCGAAAACTCGCACCAGTTTAATGCCGACGACCCCACAAAAAGCGAGGTGCATATACAGTTGGATAAAAACACCTTTGTGTATGTTCAATCCTATGACCCCACTGTGCATACCGGCTACCAGTTTGTATTGGAGAAATTTGACGGCGATAAGTTGAAAGAAAAATTAGTATCGAACAGCATATCCTACGATTCGCTGAAAAAGGTTTGGACCATGAATAGCTTCACGATCAAATACATTAACGGGTTAAAGGAAAAATATGTGGATAGCACAGGCAAGCGAAAGGATACGGTTTTAGATATGCACCCTACCGATTTTATTGTGTACGATAATGCCTATTCAGCCATGTCGACTAAAGAATTGAACAGGAATATAACCCGTGAAGAAATACGGGGAACGGGACAATTGCAGGAGATGCTGTATGAAAGAGACCGGCGCTTTATTTATCCGTTGTCGTCGTTTGTGCTTACACTTATAGGCGTTTCCATATCGTCCCGAAAGGTACGGGGGGGTATCGGTTTGCCGCTTGGAATAGGCATATTCCTTTGCTTTACCTACGTGGTTGTCGATAAATTTGCCCTGGTATTCGCTACAAAAGGCAATATGCCGCCCTTTGTGGCTGTGTGTATACCCAATGTTATATTTGGCCTTGTGGGCTATTACTTACTTTTAAAGGCGCCTAAATAATGAACGGTAGCGATACCCCGCAGCCTGGCGGGTTGAATAAAAATCTCATCATTCTTCATTTCACGGTTTTTATCTGGGGGTTTACCGGGATATTGGGGGCATTAATATCCATATCGGCAGTAAGCCTGGTATGGTACAGGGTGCTTATCGCATCGTCATCGCTGTTTCTATACTTCAAGTTTAATAAAACAGCTATAAAAGTAAGCGGCAATACCTTTTTAAAACTGGTATTTACCGGGGCGCTGGTGGGCGGCCACTGGATATTATTCTTTGCGTCCATTAAACTATCTACTGTCGCTGTCACCCTCGTTTGCCTGTCATCAATCACATTGTTCACAGCTATATTTGAGCCGCTGATCAATAAAAAGCGCATCTCAAAACTGGAAATATTGGCGGGTTCACTGATCATAACCGGTATTGTTTTGATATTTAAATTCGAAACCCAATACACTAAGGGCATCATCGCCGGACTTACGAGCGCCTTATTTGCAAGCTTGTTTGCCATTATAAACTCGCGCCAGGTAAAAAAATATGAAGCACCCGTTATAGCGTTTTATGAATTAGCCGGGGCCTTTGTTTGGATATCAATATACCTGCTCGTTACCCATGGCTTTAACCAGTCAATGCTGCTGAAAAATGCCGACATCGGTTATTTACTGATACTGGGGACCATCTGTACTTCCCTGGCATACGTGGCAGGTGTTTCTGTGATGCGAGAACTTTCTGCATTCCGGGTGGCGCTCATTACTAACCTGGAGCCGGTTTATGGGATATTAATGTCATTCGTTTTCTTTGGTGATATGAACAAAATGACTATCGGTTTTTGGGTGGGAGCCGTTATTATTTTGTCGACCATCTTCCTTTTTCCAGTTGCCCAGAAACAAATTACACGACGCAAAAGCCGTCAATAAACAGAACTTACATTTTACTTAAAATTAAATAAATTTGCACTTTACACCATGCTGCAGCGTGGTGAAAAAGCGTCGGTTAGCATCGAAAAATATCAAATTCCATTTCCAAATGGAGGGTGGGGGATAAGTTTTTGGTATTTCCTGCACCTCGATAAAGCATCTACAGGGGATTATTTTCCCCCGCCTACCGCTACCCTCACCGACGCACTTTTAACGGCCCTATGGCAAAAACGTAATTTCACTAAGTGTATTCGACACGCTGATAAAAGTTGTAAAAATCACATCTTAAACTTGTATTCAGGCAGGCAAATCTCGTTTATCACTATTATGTATTGTCAATAATTGCTACATATAATCATTTATAAATCAAGATAATATAAAAGTTTATGACAGTTATACTTTAGGAAAGAAAATCATTTCAAAATTCAAAATACTAATTTTTTTGGCATTTAGATGGAAATTATTACATTTTACGACATAATAAACTTATAATCAATAAAATAATGATGATTATATAAAGTTTTTATTTTTTGCGAGATATATTACCGGATTAGTAACAAAGTGTATCGGAACTCAACCCCAGGTTTTAGGAAATTCCGGCTATTGTAAGGAGTTTGAACCCGGGTTGAAAAGGTGGCAGCCCGGGAGCGAAATTTTGAACCAACTTTTGTTAGCAGTAATTTAACAACATGAACGGCCCTTCTATTGTAAAGCTCAAAACTATCCATTAACATCCAATCAAACATTGTACCATATTTAATTAATAATTAAATCAAATATCCGGCACCGAATCTGTTTTTGAGGATAAAGACAGCCTCACTCCTCTTCCCTTTAAATAATGCACTAAAAAATTAAAGACTTTTAACACATCTTAAAAAACCCGATATTGTATTAAATGTTAAACTAAAATTATCATGCGTATAAAAACAATCATTATTATTCTCGTCACTTTCTTTATCACCATTTTATTGATGCAAAATACAGGCACTGTAAAATTTACTATTCTCTTTAAAGACGTTTATATTTCCAAACTTGTGATGTTAACACTGGTATCAGTATTTGCATTCATTCTGGGCTTCCTCGCAGGCCGGCCGAAAAGGGTTACACGTTTAGGTGGAGACTTTAACACCCCTGATCAAATCGACGACAAAACGGATACACTAAGCGACGAGGATAAGGAGTATATTAATTAATGGAAAATGAAAAAGAAGATCGGATTTATTGGGCTCGGAAGCATGATGATTTATGAGTTACGAGTTCAGATTTATCATAGCAATCGTAAATCTGAAATCTAAAATCGTAATTAATAAAACACCTGGTTGGCTTTCTCCAACTCGTTCAGGTCGGGCGTTTCTTTAAATATTCCAAAAACGGAGGCTCCGCTCCCACTCATGCTTGCGTATATGGCGCCGGCTTCGTAGAGCGCGGCCTTTATGCCACGGATAACCGGATGATTTTTAAATACGGACACCTCAAAATCATTTTTGATAAAGTTTTTCCATTCAGCAACCGGCCTGTAAATAAGCTCCATTAATGAATCTTTTACCGGGGCGGGCTTTACACCACCGTAAGCTTCGGAGGTGGAAACGTGCGCGGGTGGCATCACCAAAACGATCTTATAATCCGAAAGGTCGAGCCGGATAGGTTCAAACTCATCGCCCTTGTCAAACGCGAATACGGGCTTGTTTTGAATGAAAAAGGCACAGTCTGCACCCAATTGTCGAGAATAACCCATCATTTGATCGGCAGATAAACCTAATTCAAAGTTTTGATTCAGCAGCTTTATAATGAACGCCGCATCTGCCGACCCTCCTCCCAGCCCGGCGCCTATGGGAATGTGTTTATGCAGATGGATTTTTACGGGTGGGAGGTCAAAGTCTTTCTTTACCAGGTGATACCCCTTAATGCAAAGATTATCTTCTACCCTGCCCGGTATCTCGAGCCCTGTAGACTGGAAGCTCAATTTATCCGAAACAACGATCTCCAATGCGTCTTTAATTGCGATGGGGTAAAAAACAGTTTCAAGGTTATGGTAGCCATCCGCGCGCCGTTCAATTACATTTAAACCAATATTGATTTTAGCATTTGGGAATATGATCATAGAAACGATTAACAAAGCATGTATTTTTGCACATCCTTAGGATACCAAAAATAGATTATTTTTATTTGCATTCTACTAATAACCGGCAAGATGAAACAGTATCTCGACCTGATGCGTCACGTAATGGAAACCGGCGCCCAGAAACACGACCGCACCGGAACAGGCACGCTTAGTGTTTTTGGCTACCAGATGCGTTTCAACCTGCAGGACGGTTTCCCATTGATCACCACCAAAAAACTGCATCTTAAATCGATCATCCATGAGCTGATATGGTTTTTAACCGGCGATACAAACATCAAGTACTTAAAAGATAACGGCGTGCGTATTTGGGATGAATGGGCGGATGCCGACGGCAACCTGGGGCCGGTATATGGTTACCAATGGCGTTCGTGGCCAACGCCGAACGGCGGCCACATCGACCAGATAACACAGGTAGTAAACCAGATCAAAAATAACCCCGACTCGCGCCGGATGATGGTATCGGCATGGAATGTTGCCGATGTTAACCAGATGGCCCTCCCGCCCTGTCATAGCCTGTTTCAATTTTATGTACAGCCGGCTAACAGTGAGAAAGGCGAAACAAAAGGAAAACTATCCTGCCAGCTTTACCAGCGCAGCGCCGATATTTTTTTAGGTGTGCCTTTTAACATAGCTTCGTATGCATTACTGACCATGATGATGGCACGGGTGTGCGACCTGGAGTATGGGGATTTTGTACATACTTTCGGGGATGCACATTTGTATAACAATCATCTTGAACAAGCCGCATTACAATTAAGCCGCGAACCACGGCCGTTACCAACCATGAAGATCAATCCTGATGTGAAAGATATTTTTGAGTTTAAGTTTGAAGATTTTACGCTGGAGAATTATGATCCGTGGCCGCATATTAAGGGAGCGGTGGCGGTATAATATTAAAAAAAGAAATTTACTAAATTTGTATATGACAACTGTGCAAATTAAAACGGAAATACAAAAGGTACTAGACCAGGTCCCAGACGACGTGTTGACTGATGTACTCGATTTTCTAAAAGAATTGCAATCACACCCGTCTGACAAAATCCGGTTAGCAAATTTTTTAAAGCAAACTTTAAAAGAAGACAAAGGGCTGCTTGAAAAACTTGCTCAATGATAGATATCAATACTGCAATCTATATCCACGAAGTATTAATTGATAAAATTGGCGGAAGTACAGGTATAAGGGACAAAGGTGCATTGGAAGCGTCCTTAAATCGCCCTTATGCAACTTTCGACAAAATCGACTTATATCCCACCGTTATTGACAAAGCCGCTGCTTTATTCGAGAGTTTAATAATAAATCATCCTTTTATTGATGGAAATAAACGCACAGCATACGTGTTAATGAAGTTTATTTTATTTAAAGAAGGAATTTATATCACGACAAGTGAAAAAGAAAAATATAAAATGGTTATTGCAGCGAGCAAAGGCGAACTAAGATTTGACGGAATTAAACTTTGGCTTTATTCTAAAACAAATACAAATAAATGATCGTTTCCATCATCGTAGCTATTTCTGAAAATCACGCCATCGGCAAAAACAACCAGTTGCTATGGCACCTGCCGGGCGATTTGAAGCATTTTAAGGATACCACAACAGGCCATACCATTATCATGGGCCGCAAAACGTTTGATTCCGTTGGTAAGCCGCTTCCAAACCGGCGCAATATTGTGATTACACGGCAACCAATCACAATTGAAGGGTGCGAAGTGGTAAATTCTGTTGAAGCCGCTCTGGCTTTATGCAAGGATGAAGATGAAGTATTTATCGGCGGCGGCGCGGAGATATATAAGCTGGCCATGCACCTTACCGACCGCATCTATTTGACCATTGTACACCAGCATTTTGATGCGGATACCTTTTTCCCGGAAATAGACATGACAGAATGGAAAGAAGTTTCGCATGAAGATCATGAGAGGGACAGTAAAAACGCAATTCCGTATTCGTTTATAACTTTGGAGCGGTGGCCAAAATAAGTCCTTAGTCATTGTGTCATTGGTCATTTTTACAAACGCTCTTTTGGGGGTTTTCGGGCTTTTTTGACCGTCAGATTATAATTAAATTAAAAATTTCTGGCTTGGGAAATTTTATTAGATTTGCCGTCTTAATTAAATCGCTTATAAACTAATTGATTACATATTTATTTCAAGATGCAAGGAAAAGGGGTTGTTAAATTTTTTGCCATACTGCTGGCTATTGTATGCTTATACCAGCTTTCATTTACGTGGGTGGCCCACAAGGTTAAAAGTGATGCGAAAGTGTATGCCAAGGGTGATACCGCTAAGGAAAAAGTTTACCTTGATTCGATGGCAACACAGCCGGTATACCCTATATTAAAGCACGATTACCAGTACGTTAGCCAGCAAGCGCTCGCCCTCGGCTTAGACCTGGAAGGCGGAATGAGCGTGACCATGCAGATTTCGTTAAATGAGCTGGTTAAGAAACTTTCAAATAACAATACCGACCCTACCTTTAACCAGGCACTAAGTGCTGCCCAGGCTGACGTAAACACCAGCCAGAAGGATTATATTACCCTGTTTGTTAATGAGTATGAAAGACTCAATCCCAACGGAAAACTGGCCGCTATCTTTTCGACCAAGGATAACCAGGACCATATAAAGTTCAATGCGACAAACGCAGAAGTTGAAGCTTATTTGAAAGACCAGGCCAAAACTGCGGTAACGCAATCATATACAATTCTAAACACGCGTATCGACCAGTTTGGCGTTGCCAATGCCAACATTCAGCTTCAGCCAGGTACTGATCGTATTTTAATTGAATTACCCGGCGTTAAGGAACCTGACCGTGTTCGTAAACTATTATCAGGTACAGCAAAACTGGAGTTTTATCAAACTTATGATAACAGGCAGGTTTTTCAGTTGTTTGACAATATAAACAAGCTGATCGCTGCGAAGATCAAAGCGGCAAAAAAGGACACGGCAAAAACAGCTGCTAAAAGTCAATTAGCCGGCGCTAACAAAGGGGCGGCCGCTAAAGATACCTCAAAGGGTGCCCTCGCCTTATTAAATAAGGTACAAAAAAATGCATCGAAGGATACTTCAGCCTTAACAAACAAATCCCAGGCGGATCAGACCCCATTATTTAATGTGCTGAAGCCGATGATATTCCAGGGACAGAACGGGCAGCTACAATATGGTCAGGGCCCCATTGTAGGCCATGCTGATGTAAAAGACACAGCGAAGGTTAATCAATACCTGCACAGCCCGGATATTAAATCGCTTATTCCTCAAACGATGAAATTCCTTTGGTCGGTAAAACCAATTGATAAAACCAAAACTTTTGAGTTGTATGCCATTAAACTGACCGGGGCCGACAACGGGCCTGCACTGGCTGGAGATGTGATCACTGATGCCCGTAATGATTTTGATCAGCGCGGCAGTCCGGAAGTGATAATGGTGATGAACACCGACGGTGCGCAAAAGTGGAGCGCTGTTACCGCGGCTGCAGCAGCCGATCCAAATAACAAACAATCAGTAGCTATTGTTTTGGATGATAATGTGTATTCTGCTCCTGTGGTACAAAATACCATTTCAGGCGGCGTTTCCTCTATCTCGGGCAACTTTACGGTTGATGAAACAAAAGATTTGGCAAACGTATTAAAAGCCGGCCGTTTACCGGCGCCCGCTCATATCGTTGCCGAGGCGGTAGTAGGCCCATCGTTAGGCCAGGAAGCTATCCATGCCGGTTTATTATCAAGCCTTATCGGCTTACTGGTTGTACTGGTATTTATGATCGCCTATTATAACCGGGCAGGCACGGTGGCAGTAGTAGCTGTTATCGTAAATATATTCTTCCTGATGGGCGTATTGGCCGGCTTACATGCGGTGCTAACGATGCCGGGCGTTGCGGGTATCGTGCTTATCCTCGGTATTTCTGTTGATGCCAACGTACTGATCTATGAACGTGTACGGGAAGAACTGGCACTCGGTAAATCTATCCGCATATCGATCAACGACGGTTTTAAACACGCTTTATCATCTATACTCGACTCAAACATCAGTACATTCTTAACCGGTTTGATCCTGTATGTTTTCGGCACAGGCCCTATACAGGGTTTCGCCATTACTTTAATGATCGGTATAATAACATCGTTGTTTTGCGCACTGCTTATATCAAGGCTGATATTTGAATACATGCTTGAAAAAGGCTGGGATATCAAGTTTTCCAATCCATGGAGTTCGCATACTTTTAAAAACGCGAATTACGCCTTCGTAAAAAACCGTTTCAAATTTTATATTTTCTCGGGCACATTTATACTGGCCGGTATCATATCCATGGCTACGCAAGGGTTTAACTATGGCGTTGACTTTGTTGGCGGGCGTACGTATGTTATTCGGTTCGATAACAAAAACGTAAGCACCGAGGATGTGCGGCTGATTGCTGAAAAGAATTTAGGCAAGGGTAATAACGAGGTAAAAACGTTTGGTAACGACATAAGTGTTACAACCAAGTACCTGATTGATGATACGGCCCGTAATGCTGACGCTAAAGTACAAGGCGCGCTGATAAAAGCGCTTGATGGCAACCCGCAAACGCATATAACAGCAAAAAACATTGTTATATCACAAAAAGTTGCGCCTACTATTGCATACGGCCTTAAAAAATCCGCAGCCTTAACAGTAATATTTGCGATCATCATTATCTCTGCATACATCCTTATTCGCTTCCGTAAATGGCAGTTCAGTTTGGGTGCGATGGTGGCCACCGCTCACGATGCATTAATGGTACTTGCATTTTTCTCAATTTTTAAAGATGTGCTTCCCTTTTCGCTGGATATCGACCAATCGTTTATAGCAGCCATATTGACGGTAATCGGTTATTCGATCAATGATACCGTGGTCGTATTCGACCGTATCCGCGAGTTCCTGAGCCTTCACCATGCTAAAACGGATGACCCTAAAGAAGTGATCAACAATGCGATCAACAATACATTGAGCCGTACCATTATTACCGCATTAACGGTATTACTGATATTGCTGGTGTTATTTATTTTCGGCGGCGATGTTATCCGCGGGTTCTCATTCGCGTTGCTGATTGGGGTATGTTTCGGAACATACTCGTCCATCTGCGTGGCGACACCTGTAATCATCGACTTCGGGAAGAAAGACTTACGGTAGTAACATACCGATAATTATTAGAAGGCCCCGAAGAACATTTGGGGCCTTTTTTGTTTTACATACGAAAACTCAGTGGTATGAATTTAAAGGACAAATCAACGTTTCCGAGGGTGGTGATAGTGGGCGGGGGTTTTGGCGGTTTACAGGTCGCAAAAAAGCTTGCCGACAAGCCTGTTGAAGTATTAATGATCGACAAACACAATTATCACACTTTCCAGCCGCTGCTTTACCAGGTAGCTATCGGTAGCCTTGAGGCTGATTCAATTGCGTTTTCGCTTAGAAAAAACTTTGCCGGGCAACAGAACTTTAGTTTCCGGAATGCAGAGGTGACGAGAGTTAATCCCGACAACAACACCATTGAAACGACCATCGGGGAAATCTCTTTTGATTATTTGGTACTAGCCACAGGGTCAACCACTAATTTTTTTGGCAATAAGGAAATAGAGCGGTTTGCTATGTCGATGAAATCGATCCCGGAGGCACTTGACCTACGGTCGATGATATTGCAAAACATAGAAGAGGCCGTACTGTTCAGCACAAAAGAAGAAAGAGAGCCTTATCTCAACTTTGTATTGGTTGGCGCCGGGCCTACCGGTGTTGAGTTATCAGGTGCGTTAGCTGAATTGCGCAACCACATCCTCACCCAGGATTATCCTGAGCTTAGTAAAGACCACATGAAAGTTTACCTGGTCGATTTTATGCCACGGGTATTGGGAGCCTTTTCGGAAGAAGCATCAAAAAAAGCTAAGAAATTTTTAACGAGCCTGGGCGTTGAAGTGCTGCTGAATGTAAAAGTTGAAAGTTATGATGGCGACGAGATAAAATTTGAGGATGGTAAACGCATCCGCACAAAAAACGTGATATGGTCGGCCGGTGTAATGGGCGTAGTGCCGGATGGTATACCGAAAAAAATTATTGAGCGCGGCAATAAACTGCGTACCGACAGCATTTGCCGTGTTGACGGGTATTCAAATATTTTCGCCATTGGCGATGTTGCAGCTATGATCACTGAAGAGACGCCGAAAGGACATCCGGGCGTAGCACAGGTAGCCATACAGCAGGGAAATTTTGTCGCCAAAACCGTCATTCAGTTGATAAACGGCGAACCTACCGAACCGTTCAAATATTTTGACAAGGGATCGCTGGCAACGATCGGCCGAAACAAAGCCGTTGCCGACCTGGGGAAATTGAAATTCCAGGGATTTTTCGCGTGGCTGATATGGATGTTTGTTCACCTGGTTTCCCTTTTAGGTTTTCGGAATAAGATCATTGTATTTATCAACTGGTCGGCGAGCTATTTATCCTATAACGGAGGAGCCCGGCTTATCATCAGGCGGTTTGTTAAACCCAGCCTCACCCAAAAAACGCACCTGCCAAAAACTGACCATTAACTTAATTGAAAGTAAAAATACCGCCACAGCTGTTTATTAAGCTTTAATTTACAGAGATTTGTGATGCTTACCAATAAACGATGCCATTTTCAACGATAAAACTGACCGAATGCCCCCGCGATGCCATGCAGGGCCTGCATCAATTTATTCCCACCGAACTAAAAGCAGCTTATATTAACCTGTTGCTACAGGTTGGATTTGATACCATTGATTTTGGCAGCTTTGTTTCGCCCAAAGCCATCCCCCAAATGAAGGATACTGCGGAGGTTTTGCAAAAGCTTGATCTCAGCAACTCCAAATCGAAATTACTCACAATAGTTGCCAATTACCGCGGTGCCGAAGATGCTGTTCAGCACAAGGAAATCACCTACCTCGGGTTCCCGTTTTCCATATCCGAAACCTTTCAGCGGCGTAATGCCAATTCGGGAATAACGGAAGCTTTTGATACAGTTAAAAGGGTAAAGGAATTATGCGGCCGTACCAACCATGAATTGCTGGTTTACTTATCCATGGGATTTGGAAACCCTTACGGCGATGACTGGAACACCGAAATTGTAGCGCAATGGGTAGAAAAACTGGTTAATGAAGGTATTAATATCATTGCTTTAGCCGATACCGTTGGCGTAGCAACTCCACAACAGATAATAGATATTTACCCAAAGCTTTGCGCGCAATCCCCCTCGACAGAATTTGGCATTCATTTGCATGCGACGCCTGATGCATGGCATGAGAAAATAGAAGCGGCTTATCAATGCGGCTGCAAACGTTTCGACACCGCACTAAAAGGCTATGGCGGCTGCCCGATGGCTGCAGACGAGCTAACAGGCAATATCGCTACGGAAAACCTGGTTGGATACCTGCAATCTAAAAACGAGCACCTGGGGCTGAATTTGGATAAACTGGGGGAGGCTATGGAATATTCGGGTAAGATATTCAATCAATAAAGCACGGAATTCGATGACAGGAATTGCAAACTTGCCGGTAGCGTCAAATAATAGATAAATCCGAATCGAAAATCCGACTTCCGAAATTACTTCCGCACCATCTTATAATGCCTAATCCCCGCTTCCTCAAATTCGGGCCCGACCTTTTCGAAATTAAATTTTTCGTATAAGGGTATCGCAAGCAGTTGCGCGTGCATGTATACGTAAGAGGCATCGGCAGGCAGGTCAGCTAAAACTGTTTTTACCAGTTGCTGCCCAACGCCCATTCCACGGAATTTTTTCAATACTGCAAAGCGTTCCAGCTTGTAGCCCTTATCGGTTTTCCGCCAGCGGGAGGCCCCGGCGGGCTCACCGTTAACCGTAGCCAGGAAATGATTGGATTCGTCCTCAAATTCCCATTCCAGTTCGGGCGGACAGTTTTGTTCGCCAACAAATACCTCCCGCCGGATGGCAAATACCTTTTCCAGTTCAGCAGGGTCGGTTACTTTGGTTACCTGTATTGAGGGATTCATATTTTTGAGGTGAAAGGATAAAGGTAAAAGGTGAAAGGTAAACAAGTTTGAGAAGCGTGGATTTGACCCCACTTAAAACCTTTTACCTTTCGCCTTTCACCTTTCGCCTAAAGTTTACTGTTCACGTCAATGCAGTTCAGATCGCCGAAGGCAACGGTTAACCGCTTCACAAAACTTTCTTCGCCTTTACGCAGCCATACACGCGGGTCATAATATTTTTTGTTGGGCGAATCTTCGCCTTCCGGGTTGCCGATCTGGCTTTGCAGGTAGCCTTCTTTTGATTTATAGTAATCCTTGATACCTTCCCAGTATGCCCATTGCATATCGGTATCGATATTCATTTTTATGGCACCATAAGATATCGCTTCCCTGATCTCTTCCTGGCTTGAGCCGGATCCGCCGTGAAATACAAAATTGATCGGTTTTTCGGCTGAAAGATTAAACTCTTTCCTTACATACTCCTGCGAGTTGTGCAATATAACCGGCTGCAGCTTAACGTTGCCAGGTTTATAAACGCCATGCACGTTACCAAATGCTGCCGCAACAGTAAAGCGCGGGCTTACTTTAGAAAGCTCTTTGTAAGAATAAGCTACATCTTCGGGCTGTGTATATAAACGCGAGCTGTCGACGTCCGAGTTGTCAACGCCGTCTTCTTCACCACCGGTAACACCCAGTTCAATTTCAAGCGTCATACCCATTTTGGCCATACGGGCAAGGTATTTGGCCGATATTTCAATATTCTCATGCAGCGGCTCTTCCGAAAGGTCGAGCATATGCGATGAAAACAAAGGTTTTCCTGTTTCGGCAAAGAATTTCTCACCGTGCTCAAGCAAGCCGTCTATCCATGGTAAAAACTTCATTGCGGCGTGGTCGGTGTGTAATATAACCGCAATGCCGTAGTGCTCAGCCAGTAAGTGAACGTGTTTAGCAGCCGAAACGCCGCCTAAAATGCAAGCCTGCAATTTTGAATTATCCAATGATTTGCCCGCATAAAACTGCGCGCCGCCATTTGATAACTGTATAATAACCGGCGAATTAACCGCCTTTGCGGTTTCCATAACGGCATTTATGGTGTTGGTACCTATTACATTTACCGCTGGTAAAGCAAACTGGTGCTTTTTAGCGATTTCAAACAGCTCCTGCACCTGATCACCGTGCAGTACGCCTTTATAATTTTTTAAATCCATTCAAATTTATTTGAGGCCCGAAGTTATCATTTAGATGTGAGATTTGAGATATGAGATTTGAGATTTTTAGCCCCCTAAGTTAAAAGTATTTAGATGTGAGATGTGAGATTTTTAGTCCGCTAAGTTAAAAAGCATAAGCGAAAGATAATATCTCACGAAATTGGTTATTAAAATTCCAATCTCATGTCTCATATCTAATATCTCAAATCTCATATCTAACAAATATTTCGTTTCTTTGTAATCAATTGAAAGATTTAGATATCGATATGGCCTGGTTTAAAAGGGAACTAAAAGGGATAATTACGACTACTGAGGAAAAGAAGGAAACACCCGACGGGATATGGAACAAATGCCCTGAATGCAAAAAACCACTGCACTACTCGGAGCAGGTTGAAAATCAATACGTTTGTCATTATTGCGGCTATCATCTCCGCATAGGCTCCAAGGAGTATTTTTCGATATTATTTGACAACAATGAATTCACGGAACTATTTGACAACCTCAAGTCAGGAGACCCGCTGCATTTCCAGGATACAAAAAAATATACCGACAGGCTAAAAGAAACCATGAGCAAAAC
The DNA here is from genome assembly GCA_035568395.1 of Mucilaginibacter sp. Lineage (GTDB taxonomy): Bacteria > Bacteroidota > Bacteroidia > Sphingobacteriales > Sphingobacteriaceae > Mucilaginibacter. The sequence goes on from DATMOF010000002.1 coordinate 1,479,502, forward strand.
CGGCCTGAAGGATGCTATACGGGCCGGCGCCGGTAAAATGGACGGCCATGACCTGGTTATTGCCTGTATGGATTTTAATTTTATCGGCGGTTCAATGGGATCGGTAGTAGGTGAAAAGATCGCCCGCTCTATTGATTATTGTATCGAACATAAAGTCCCCTTTTTAATGATCTCAAAATCAGGCGGGGCACGGATGATGGAAGCGGCCTTTTCGTTGATGCAAATGGCTAAAACATCAGCTAAGCTCGCTCTGTTATCCCAGGCAAAAGTGCCTTATATCTCGTTGCTTACCGACCCTACTACAGGCGGTGTAACAGCCTCCTATGCCATGCTTGGCGACATAAATATTTCGGAACCTTGCGCGCTGATCGGCTTTGCCGGCCCGCGGGTTATTAAGGAAACCATTAAAAAGGACCTTCCGAAAGGCTTCCAGACTGCCGAATTCGTACAGGAACATGGCTTTCTCGACTTTATTGTCGACCGAAGGGAAATGAAGGAAAAACTGTCTTCGTTTTTAAAGATGATGGCAAACTAAGCTGTTTACCGGCATTATTTAAAAACGCCTGCATTTTGGCCGGTATCTCCTTCAGCGCCTTTGCTTTTTTTATCCCAATTTGGGCCGGTGGCGGTTTCGTCGCCTTCTTTATAGTATTTTGATTTGTCTTTATTGGCCGATTTATTGGCCTTTTCTTCTGTTGTATTGTTTTTATTTTGACCAGGGCCGTCATTCATATTTTTCATGATTTAATTTATTTGGAATTGAGAAAAAAGGCAGGGATCAAAGGAAATTTGGTCCCTGCCTCATGATTTTATCAGAATTGTTAATTATATACCGCCTTCGGTACCTGGCTCGTGGCCGACCATCCGGCCGGTAGTACGGCCTTGTTTGCGGGCAGCAAAATCACCTTTTGCATTACCGACTGAAGGAAACTCATGCGGCCGGGGTGGCGTAACATCAATTTGTTCGCTGTATGAAGCATCGTTGCCGCCTTGCTGCTGCTCCTGTTCTCTCTCGTGCGGATAGCCCGACTGCTCTTGCTCCGATTCTCTCTTTTCAGGAATTTCGTTGGGACGTCCCTGTCCTGGCCGTTCCTGTTTTTTTCCGGGATTTTGATTCTTGGAATTCATAAGTTTTAATTTATAATTAAATAAATAACCTTTGACTTATGAATTTTGTTTGTTTTTTTGTGAAATTTCTAAAACTCCTTAACCGATTTGTCAACCAGCGTTGACAGTGCACAGCTCGCAAACCTTCGACACAGCATAGTCCACCTCTTCGCGGGTATTATATTTCGAAAAGGAAAACCGTACAGATGGCCTTGAAGGGTTTGCGCCGATAGCAGTAAGCACATGCGAACCGATATCTGTTCCCGAGCTGCAGGCGCTGCCGCCCGATGCGGATATCCCCGCAATGTCCAGGTTAAATAATAACATATCGGCTGATTCCATTTCGGGAAAAGAAACGTTAAGTACCGTATACAGGCTTTTATCAGGGTCAATTTCGCCATTAAAGTCAATACCGGGAATTTTTGCCTGCAACTCATTGATCATATAGGTTTTTAAACCCTGTATGTGCTGTTGATGCTGCTCCATTTCTGCATAGGCAATGTCCATCGCCTTTGCCAGGCCGGCTATACCGTAGATATTCTCGGTACCGCCGCGCATGTTGCGTTCCTGCGCACCACCGTAAATCAACGGTTTGATTTTTACACGGTGATTGATATGCAAAAAACCCACGCCCTTAGGGCCGTGAAGCTTATGGGCGGCGCAAACCATAAAATGCACCTTAAGCTGCTGCAGGTCGTGTTTATAATGCCCCAGCGTTTGCACTGTGTCGCAATGAAAAAGCGCGTTATATTGTTCGCAAAGGTCGCCTATCCGGGCTATATCGTTTAGTGTGCCTATCTCATTATTGGCATGCATCAGCGATACGAAGCTACGGTCATTATCCTTTAGTAAACTTTCGAGCTGCTGATAGTCGATATTGCCTTTGCTGTCCACATCAACAAAACTCAATTTAATACTGCCTGCCTTTTGCATGGCTTCCAGCGTGTGAATAACCGCGTGATGTTCGATGCGGCTGGTTATGGCATGTTTGATATTATTATCCACTATGCCACACCGGATAGCCATATTATCGGCCTCGGTACCACCACTGGTAAAAAATATTTCAGCTGGCGAGGTATGGAGCAAACCGGCTACCGTTTTCCGGCATCTTTCCAGCAACGTCCTTGCTTCCCGGCCATGCCCGTGTATTGACGATGGATTGCCGTAGTGGTTTTCCATCACCGTATACATTTGTTTTAAAACTTCGGGGTCAAGCTGGGTAGTAGCAGCATTATCAAGATAAACACGCATGGATTAATTAGTGAATTGTTGATTTGGTGAATTAGTGAATTGATTGTCGGACTTTCCCGGCTTCTCCGACTACTTTAATTTTAAAATCTCCTTAATATCGGCAATAATTTTATTTGCCAGGTTATTGGCTACCGTTTCCGAGTTTCCTTCTGAATAAATCCGGATAATGGGTTCGGTATTTGACTTGCGCAAATGTACCCATTCTTTGTCAAACTCTATTTTGAGGCCATCGATGGTGGTATGCGGCTGCTTTTTGTACCTATCCTCCACTTTTAACAAAAGCGCGTCAATATCCATTTCGGGGGTTAACGTGATCTTATTTTTCGAGATAAAATAACCGGGGTAAATACTTCTTAAATTCGAAACTGATTTACCAAATTTGGCCAAATGCGTTAAAAATAAGGCAATCCCAACTAAGGCATCCCTTCCGTAATGCAGGTCGGGATATATTACACCGCCGTTGCCCTCGCCACCTATAACTGCTTTAACTTCTTTCATCTTGTTTACCACATTCACCTCGCCTACTGCTGCCGCGTGGTATTGGCCTCCCGCCTTCTCGGTAACGTCGCGTAAAGCACGGGTCGACGACAAGTTTGAAACCGTATTGCCTTTCGTATGCTGCAAAACATAGTCGGAAACTGCAACCAGCGTATACTCCTCGCCAAACATACTGCCATCTTCGGATACAAAGCACAGGCGGTCAACATCCGGGTCAACGGCAATACCCAGGTCGGCTTGTTTTTTTATAACTTCTTTTGATAGTTCGGTCAAGTTTTCCGGTAACGGTTCAGGGTTATGCGGGAAGTTACCATCGGGCTCACAATATAACTCATGCACTGTCTTCACCCCCAGGGCTTTCAGCAACGCGGGAACGAATATGCCCCCGGTCGAGTTGACACAATCGATTACGATCTTAAAATTTGCAGCAGTAATTGCTTTGGTATCAACCAGGGGCAGGGCCAGTATCTTATCGATATGCGCCTGCAAAAAATTGTCGTCGGTACTAACGGTTCCCAGGTCGTTCACATCCGCGTATTTAAAATCGCTGTTTTCGGCAATTTCCAGCACTTCTTTACCATCAGCATCACTGATAAATTCACCATCGGCATTTAACAATTTAAGCGCGTTCCATTGTTTTGGGTTATGGCTGGCTGTTAATACAATGCCGCCTGCCGCCTGTTTAGCGCTAACCGCCATTTCAACCGTGGGCGTGGTAGAGAGGCCAAGGTCTATTACATCTATACCCAAACCCTGCAGGGCGCCGACAACCAGGTTATTCACCATAACGCCTGATATTCTCGCATCACGGCCTACAATAATTCTTTTTATTCCCGTTTTATTAACCGCCCATGTACCATAGGCAGAGGCGAATTTAACGATATCTACCGGGGTAAGGCCCTCACCTACTGTACCGCCGATAGTTCCCCTGATGCCCGAAATTGATTTTATTAATGTCAAAGTGTATTTATTTACCCGCAAAAATAAAAATATTTCGCCGAAGCGGTGTATTAAACGCCCTGTTTTAAGGGTCATTTTATTGGTTATATTTGACACGGTGCAAAACGACTTACAAAACAATGCCTGACCAACTACTGCAGCTCGACCGGCATCTATTTTATTTCATTAACCACGACCTGGCCAACCCGTTTTTCGACCTGGTAATGCCCTATTTGCGCAATGCGAAATTCTGGATACCACTTTATGTGTTTATTGTTGGATTTTGTATATGGAAATTCAAAAAACACGGGATAGTCATTATTGTGCTTTTAGCATTATCGTTTGGTTTTGCGGATTCTACGAGTGAGCGGATTATCAAGCCACTGGTTAAAAGAGCCCGCCCATGTCGCGACCTGGTTGTTTCACGAACGGATATACAACGTATACCCTGCGGAACCGGGTATAGTTTCCCCTCAATCCACGCAACGGATCATTTTGCGATGGCGTTTTTTATGATCATGTTATTTTACAAAAAATGGCCCTGGATATGGCTTTGGGGAATACTTTGGGCGGGAACAATTTCTTTTGCACAGGTGTACGTAGGCGTGCATTTCCCGGTTGATGTGTTTTGCGGGGCTATTTACGGGGTGTTTGTGGGATGGCTTTTTAGCGTGATCTACAAAAAGTTGAGCCAGTCAGTTTTGTCATTCTGAGCGATAGCGAAGAATCTTCTTCGTCCAATAGGTATCCACGTGTTTTCTCCTGCAGAGGATTCTTCGCTACGCTCAGAATGACAAAGGGCACTTAATTTATTATCCCCGCAATTTATCCAGCAGATCACTTAATTTCCCCGCATCTTCCTCGCTGAGATTGTTTTTAAGAAAATCCTTGGTTTTAAATTCTGCATCCATTTTATTGAGCACGTCGATACCTGCATCGCTGATGCGAATATCTACCGCGCGACGATCCTTTGAATTTGTGCAGCGGGAAACCAGGCCCTTTTGAACCAGTCTATCGACAATGCGCGAAGCATCCGACATTTTATCGATCATTCGCTCTTTTAACAAGTTGATGGTAGCAGGTTTTGGAAACTGGCCCCTTAGTATTCTTAGGATATTAAATTGCTGGTGGGTAAGATTATATTTTTCAAACTGGCAGCGCAAAACATTATTAAGCCAGCCATAGGTATACGAGATATTTACAACCGTTTTGTGATAATTGTCCTCAAATTTATTACTCTGTATTTCTTCCTCTATCCGCATAGCTATATGATTGACTTAGATACAAATATCCTTATTTATTTCGGATTTCGGATTTTCGACTTCGGATTTAGACTGTTCAATTACAAATCATACTTCAGTACCGGATATATCAGGCTTGTTTAAACTATTAATGTCCTTATCGGAAGATTTTCCATAATTCCAGGGGCAATGCAGGCATTTGTTTTTACAGCAGTAACCCCGTTTTAAATGATATTCCTTTGTGAAAACAAAGTTGCCGTCCTGGTTGATGTAATAGTCGATGTGTTCCTTCAGCATCAATTAAGCAGTTTTACGATAATATCGTTGCCAAAATATTTTTTTAAATGGGCCCCGTTGCCGTGCAGTGTCCAGATCTGTTTGGGTTGAACATGTTTTACGGCCTGCAAAATATCATTCCAATCCACATGGTCCGAAATGAACAGTGTATCCCGCTCGTTTGCCTGTAAATTTTTCCATCCCGATGCAAATAAACGTGTAACACCTGTTGCCCGTATATAGCTATCAAAAGTAAACGGCGGAACGATATATACAAACTCTTCCTGCGTTTTCATCAGTTTACGCCCGTAAACCCGGTATTTGCCCGGCGGGAAACCCATTTTCTCGTAAATGGCATTTATGGGCATAATGCGGTGGTGTACCAGTACCTTCTTCTGCGGGGCATAGGTGTTGATGAGATTGATAAGCCGCTGGCTTTTGCCAAGGCCATAGGCGCCAAGCAGTATATTTGTCTTAATGGCATTAAGCTTTTGTATTTCGGCAACAGGATCAGGGTGGGATATGGCAGGATCGGCGAAAGTGCTTTCGGTGATCAGTACGTCGGCGGTAACCCATTCAATTGGTTCGCATGTGATGTCGGCCTGCAGTTTATAATCGCCGGTGTACAGATACCTTACCCCCTCATATTCCATTAACACTTGTGCAGAACCCAGCATATGCCCGGCAGGGATAAAGGTAATTTTTACACCACCTATCAAAAAAGGTTCGTTATATTGAGGCTTATAAAACGTTTTAGCCGCGTTTTTAGCATAGCGCAGCTGCATAAACGCCGCTGTGCCTGCAGTACAATATACCATACCGTTACCGCTCACAGCATGATCGGCATGGGCATGTGAGATAACAGCAACCGATGCAGGTTGTACCGGATCGATATAAAAATCGCCGTGTTTACAATAAATGCCGTTGGGGGTTATCGCAACAAAATCATCTTTGACGGTCATTGGTTTATTGGTGTTGGTTTGATGGCTCATTGGTTCGCTGGTTTCCACTGAAGGTTCGCGGCAAAGCTCTCATTATTGTGTCCAAATGAACTAATGAACCAGTGAACTAATTATCTTATGAAGTTCCAATACCTGGGGTATCACCAATTGCACGTTGTCGTTTTTTATAATATAGTCGGCCAGGGCGGTTTTCTGCTCTTCCGAAAATTGCCGGGCGTTCCGGCTTTCTACTTCGGTGCGGGTTAACCCATCCCTTTGCATTACCCGCTTTATGCGGTCTTCAAGGGGGGCTTGTATCATCACCGTATAGTCGCACAATTTATACGAATCGCTTTCAAACAATAAAGCAGCCTCCTTTACAATATAAGGCACATCTTTAATATTTGCCGTCCAGGCATCAAACGCCCTGAAAACGGCCGGGTGTACGAGGGCGTTTAACTCTTTTAGCTTAGTCTCGTTATTGAAAACAATACCCGAAATATATTTCCGGTTTAGTGCCCCATCATCAAAATAAGCCTCATCTCCGAAAGCTGATTTAATGCCTGCCATAAGCAGCGGGTCGGTTACCATTATATTCTTTGCTTCATCGTCCGCATAAAAAACAGGCACGCCCAATATTTCAAACACTTTGCTGACGGTTGTTTTACCGCTGCCCATATTGCCGGTTAAGCCTATTTTTAGCATTACTTTTTTACAATAAAGTCAACATTAGTGGGTTCAACCCTTACGATCTTACAATATTGCGGAACCTTTGTTATGGCTACCGGCAGCACTTTATAATTGCGCAGCCGCCATAGATCGAGATCGGCAGTAGCCTCAAAAAAATCCTCATCAATTTCGGCATAGCTGGTTAACGGCGTGGTAAAAGTTACTTTAACCTTCTGAGGGAATATCTTTACATTATCATAGCCGCGGTTATTGATCAGTTTAACCGTTACAAGTAATGATTTCTCGGTAAACTCGTCTACGGGTATCAATACTTGTACATTTTTGGGGTAAACACTCATGTTCCCTTCATTTACCGGGCGCAAGCTTACCCGCGTTTTAACAGTTTCGCTAACACTATCCAGTTTTAATGTGTCCGAACTCCATTCGGTTATTTTATCGATAACCTTTTCGGGGCCGGTGATAATAACATAAGCGGGGTTTATGGTAATATTTCCCGCCTGCGAAAACTGGTGCTGATATCGTATGGCAGTGATTACCTTTACAGGTACCCTTTTAACTTTTCGGTTCGAGAAATCAAAATAAAGTGTATCGGGATTAAAGCCGGTTATTTGCTGGTCAAACTCCTTCCTGCTGTTGATCTGGTCGAGCTGCGAGCTAAGCACCACGTAACTTTTATTTTCAAGTGTTCGGAGATCAACCGGAATAGATCTGTTCCCGGCATTCATTTTAGAAAATAACATGTCCCAGCCGCTGCCGGTTAAATTAACACCTACCGTATCGGGCTGCAACGAATGAAATGCGCGCTTTTGCGGCGCATTTTTGAACACCAGGATTGCCTTAACCGAATATTTGTATGGATTGGATAATACAGTAAATATCCATGCGAAAATGGCCAGCATCAGGCAGGTAAAAAACGCCGATACACGTCTGCGTTCAGTTGCAGATAATTTTATTATTGCCATTTTAAGCTGAAAGCATAAAGGTAAAAGCTGAAAGCGAAAAAACTGCAAAATGATTACAGCTTTATGCTTTCAGCTTTTCGCTTTAGGCTCAATTAAGATTTCGTAACCGCCGGCGGCGTATTCAGCGCCTTTGAGGCTTCTAAAGATATAGCCGACTTATCAAACCTGATCTTACCGCCACCTTCGGTTTCGATCAAAAAGGTAGTTTCAGCAACCTCTGATATCCTGCCGTGAATGCCTGCGGTTGTTATCACTTTATCGCCTTTTTTCAGCTCGTTAACATATTTCTTCTGGTCCTTTTGTTTTTTTACCTGCGGGCGGATCATAAAAAAGTAAAAAACCACCGCGATCAATCCAAACATGATCAATTGCTGGGTGCCAAAACCTGTAGAAGCTTGTAATAAAATAGTTGCTATCATTTTATATATAAATTGTTTATTATTTTATGGTTACCTCGCCAATTAAATGTACCATGTGCTGCGAGGGAATGGTATTGGCGGTAACCGTTATCATTTTGTCCTGCAGGCCCATTTTGGCCGCACTGTTAAAGGTCACATGTATGGCTCCGCTTTCTCCCGGTTTAACCGGCGTTGTAGGCCATACAGGCTTGGTGCAGCCGCATGTTGCAATAGCATCAATAATGATAAGCGGTGATTTCCCGTTGTTCTTAAATTTAAAATCGTACGAAACCAAATCACCGGTCTTTATCTTACCAAAATCGTAGGTCTCTTTTTCAAATTTAATTACCGGCGCATTTTCAGCATTGGCCGTATTAACCGTAGTTGAGCCTTTGCCTGATTGATTGCAGGCACTCATTAACATTCCTGCAGCTATTAAACCTATAAACAGTGTTTTCATTTGTTATTCTATTAATCCTCTGCCTATTTTATTTATTTTATTTTGTGCTTTTAACTCGTATAAAATTTTGTCTAAGATACCGTTTATAAATGAATTACTTTTAGGCGTACTAAACTCCTTGGATATTTCGAGGTACTCATTTATGGTAACCTTTACAGGTACCGAAGCAAAATTAATAAATTCCGCAATAGCCATTTTCATTAATAAGGTATCCATCATGGCAATGCGCTCGGGCTCCCAGTTCTGAGTTTTTTGGCCGATCATTTCCTGGTACTCATTGTTATGCCTTATGGTTTGTTCAAACAGGTCAACAATAAACTGCCTGTCCTCCTCCCAGTTGCCGGTAACCTCAGCAAGTTTGTTTTGTTCAGGATCGTCGTAAGCAAAATTTTTAAATGTTTTTGCTATCAGCGCCTGTAAAACATCCTTGTCAACCGGCCAGTAGATAAATTTATCCTCAAAAACCTGCTCGGCCAACGACGATTTTAAAATTACTTTTTTAAAGATAAATTTAATAATGTCTTTATCAGTTTGTATGGTGTCGCCAGTTTTAAGAAGATATTCCTTATACTCTTCCGAGTTTTTCAGGATAATGAATAATGATTTGGCCAGTTCTGGCTCAAAGTCCCAGGCAACTTTATACTTTTTTACCGCAGCCTGGAATTCTTTATTTTGCTGAAGGGATATTATAAAGCGGTTGCTTAGTATTTTGACGTCGGCATGCAAGTCTTCGGCTGTCGGTAAATGCTTGTTGGCACGTTCCTCGGCATCCGTTGAGGCGTAACCGGCAACTTCCGAAATTAATGAAAGCATCCAAATGTACATTTCGTACACCTTATCAATACTTTGCAGCAGATTCTTTTCATGCTGCTTAATGTCGCCGCTGTTCGATTGATGATAAGCGTATAGCGACTGTAGAACTTTTACCCTGAGGTGCCTGCGGTTTAACATTGGTAAGAACGATTTTTAGACGGCAGCCCATTTGCTGGCACGTCCTGGTTATTTAATTTAATAGGTTGACTTAACTTTTCTAATATCTGTAATTCGCTTTTCTGCTATTCTGTTCGCCGCGTCAATTGTAGAAATGCTTTCGGCGGCAGAAAGTTTTAAAACATTTCGCGTAGCCTCATAAATATTTTCGGTTAACTGCAATGTACGCTTCTTACTAAAGCCCAACAGTTCCGAATAGCAATTAATGAGGCCGCCGGCATTGATCACGTAATCCGGTGCATATAAGATGCCTTTATCCAGCAGCATCTGCCCGTGAACACTTTCATTTTCCAATTGATTGTTTGCCGACCCCGCTATAATGGCGCATTTGAGCTTCTTGATCGTTTCCGTATTGATCGTTGCGCCCAATGCACATGGCGAATAAATATCGGCACCAATATCAAAAATGCTATTGGTGGAAACGACTTCGGCGCCGTACTTTTTGGCTAACTTCGATACCAGTTCTTCGTTGATATCACTGGCATACACCTTTGCATTTTCGTCGCGCAGCAGTTTTACCAAATTTTCACCGACATGACCAATACCCTGCACAATAATTGATTTGCCGGTTAGGCTATCATTGCCATACAGCTGTTTAACACAAGCCTTTATCCCCATAAAAACACCCAGCGCCGTAATCGGCGATGGATCGCCGCTACCGCCTATGGTTTCGGGTACGCCGGTTACATACTGGGTTTCCATCCTGATATATTCCATATCTTTCGGATTGGTGCCCACATCCATAGCGGTAATGAATTCGCCATTCAGGTTTTTAATATAACGGCCGAATTTGCGCAGCATGGCCTCGCTTTTATCCTTGCGCGAGTCGCCGATAATAACTGCTTTCCCCCCACCCAGGTTCAAGCCGGTTATAGCCGCCTTATAGGTCATGCTTTTCGACAATCTTAAAACGTCTTGTAAAGCTTCGCTTTCGGTTTTATAGGCCCACATGCGTGTACCGCCCAGTGCAGGGCCAAGGGTAGTGTCGTGAATGGCGATGATTGCTTTTAGCCCGGTATCGGGATCGCTGCAGAATACAACTTTCTTGTGCCCGTATGCCTCAAGCTGGTTAAATATGGTTGGGTTAGGGTTTTCGACAGGCATCAACAGTAAAAGTGAAGTGTTTTTGGCTGGGACAAAAGTAGCTGTTTTTTTTATTGCGACAAAGTTTAATAGTCCGGAAAGATGAAAGCAACGCTTGCTGGCTTTAGCGCTTCTTTTACTTTTGATTTTCCCTACATTGGTGCATGTCTTTAGGTCATTGGTTTGTTTGACATTGCCGATACAGGAAATTATATAGCCAAAGTTAAAAAATCAGCTGCCGACAAGATGGGGATATTGTTGAAAGGATGCAATACGAGTAAATCCTGGTCGCCTGTAATGATGCAGGAAGCCCCGGCTGTTACGGCCAGTTCCAGGAACTTATTGTCTTTATGGTCGCGGCAGGCGCTAATGGAAATATCAACTTCGATGGCCAGGGTATCCCGTTCCAGCTTTTGTACCACCTGCAGTCTTCTTTCGTCTGTAAAGTATTTATCAAATTTCTTACGAAAAAGCAGTTCTGTGAATTCTTCGAAAGTGGCTGCGGAAACTACAACTTTTCCTGTTTTAAAGGCTTTGTCAAGCGCCCGGTCATTCACTGAACCCGCTAAAAGCGCGGCGCTTACAAATACGTTGGTGTCAAAAACAAATAATTTATCGCTCATCTTTGAGGATATCATCCAGTATTTCTTGGGTAAGCCCTTTTTCAGCCATTTCCCGGCGGAGCTCGTTCAGGAACTGTATAATATCTGTCTCCTCTTTTTTGTCAATGATCGTGGCGATCTGTTTATTCATGAGGCCACCTATTTCCTGTCTCAATTTAACCGAAGCAGTACGCCAGGCCTTTGCCACATTATCATCAACTTCCAGTACAATTCTTTCCATAATACAAACTCTAAGCTTATTCAAATATACCAAACATTCCACAATATTAAAAAGCCTCCGAAAAGCGAACAACATTTGGACTTTAAAAAAGGTTGTTTATCAGTTCCACTTGCTGGCTTTCGCACTTCTTTGTACTTTTGATTTTTCGACTTTCAGACTTTACTGACTTTTCTGACTCTCCCGACTTAAAATATGAAAGACCTCGCGTACCTCAATAAATTCTTTTATAAATATCGCTGGCGGCTTATACCGGGTGTGCTGTTCGTCATTATCTCAAATATATTTGGCGTATTGCCCGCGCAGGTTATCCGCGTCGCGTTTGACCTGGTGACCGAAAACATAGGAATGTTCCAGCTATTTTCGGGATTCGACAGGCAACCGGTTATTTATGACATATTCGGCTCCAGCTTGCTGCTGTTTGGCGTGCTGGTATTGATACTGGCACTACTGCGCGGGCTGTTCCTGTTTTTTATGCGGCAAACCATTATTTTGATGTCGCGCCATATCGAGTACGATCTTAAAAACGAGATCTACAACCACTACCAGGAATTATCCCTTGCCTTTTACCGCCGCCACAATACCGGCGACCTGATGAACCGCGTAACCGAGGATGTAAGCCGGGTGCGCATGTACCTTGGCCCCGGCATTATGTACACCATTAACACCGTGGTACTGTTTATTATGGTGATATATGCCATGCTAACGGTAAATATAAGGCTCACCATATTTTCGGTGCTGCCTTTGCCCGTTTTAGCTGTGATCATTTATTATGTCAATAACATTATCCATTTCCGCAGCGAGAAGATACAGCAGCGGCTTTCGGCACTTTCGAGCTTTGTACAGGAGAATTTCTCGGGCATCAGGGTAATCAAATCTTACGTGCGTGAGGGCCACGTGCGGAAAAGTTTTGCAGCCGAGAGCGAAAATTATAAAAGCCACTCCATGGAACTTGTAAAAGTACAGGCGTTGTTTTACCCGCTGATGCTGCTGTTGGTTGGTTTGAGCAATGTGATAACCATTTACATAGGCGGCATTGAAGTGATGAAAGGCAATATAACATCGGGTAATATAGCGGAGTTTATTGTTTATCTTAACCTGCTTACCTTCCCGGTTATCGCATTAGGCTGGGTAACTTCGCTTATTCAGCGTGCGGCGGCATCTCAAAAAAGGATCAACGAGTTTTTGCACCAGCGGCCTGAAATTATTTCGCCGAATGTTCCCGGACAAACCATGAAAGGCCGGATAGAATTTAATAATGTGTCCTTTATTTATCCCGACACAGGTATACAGGCGTTAGATAATGTTTCATTTGTGGCTAACCCGGGCGAAATGGTGGCCATTATCGGGCGTACAGGCTCGGGCAAGTCAACCATTGCCAATTTAATTATGCGGATGTACGACACGACAGGCGGCGAAATTTTAATTGACGGACAATCCATCAAACAACTTAACCTCGAAAGTTTCCGTTCCCAAATTGGCTTTGTGCCACAGGAAGTTTTCCTGTTTTCGGATACAATTGCCAATAATATCGCATTCAGTGCCGATGTCCTTAATATGCCTGTAGTAGAACAGGCGGCTAAGGATGCGGCAGTTTACAGCAACATTAAGGAGCTTGAAAACGGATTTGAAACACTTATCGGCGAACGCGGCATCACCCTATCGGGCGGGCAAAAGCAGCGTGTTTCCATTGCGCGCGCTGTGGTTAAACATCCGCGGGTACTTATTTTTGATGATTGCCTTTCGGCAGTTGACACCCGCACCGAGGAGGAGATATTAAATAACCTTGGCCGCAATATGCACGGAAAAACAAGTATTATTATCTCGCACCGCATATCTACCATTAAAAACGCCGACAAGATTTTAGTGATAGATAACGGCCGGATCGTTGAGCAGGGCACCCACCAGGATCTAATGGAACGAAGGGAAACGTATTTTGAATTGTACGAGAAACAACTGCTTGAGGAAGAAGAAAATGCCTGAGAATTTTATAAAATCACAATAAAACGTTTAAAAAACTTATAAAAAGTTCAATAATATTCAATTTAATACTTGTACTTTCAAAATTTATCTATATTTATGCAACCAAAACTAGTTACAATTAAAATTTATTATGGGAGATTTTGAAAACAGAGAGCGGGAAGAGGTTTTTTCTAAGAAGGTGAGAGCCGGGAAGAGAACTTATTTTTTCGACGTAAAGGCAACGCGGTCGAACGATTATTATGTTACGATCACCGAAAGCAAGAAACGTCTGGAAGATGGTGTTTTTATCAAACACAAAATATTTTTGTACAAGGAGGATTTTGAAAAATTTGCCGAAGGTTTAAAAGATACCATCGACTATATCAAAGCAAACCAGGAAGTTGTTGAAAAACGGTACGAATACACTGAAGCTCCCGAAGTGGCTAAAACAGCAGACGAAGATTTTTCTTTTGAAATATAATTTAAACTAAAACTAAACTACAAACAAAAAAACCTGCGTGATGCAGGTTTTTTTGTTTGCTGGTATTGTTGTTATTTATGCAAAAGCGTTGCGGTACCTATTCCAACCACAACAACTATAACGATCATCAAGGCATAAAAAGCTAAAATCACAATGGTTGTTATACCCCAAAGTTTGAAGAATGATTTTAACTTTTCAAGCGCACTGCCTACTTCAAGCGCATCGTTATAACCGATACCTTTTTTAATCCGGTTTCCAAACTTATAAAGGTAAAAGGAGAAGAAAAAATAAAAAATAGCTATCAGTATGTATAAAAAGCTCATTACCCCGCCTACTCCGGCCGGATATGGTGTGGTAGCAGGCTGATACTTTGTCATTAGCGAAAAAATGGCGCCTACAAAAAAAGCGCACAATAATATAAAACCGGTCATGATAAATCCTACTATCCCTAAAAAATAAGCCCATTTCCCGGCTTCGAGCAAATAGCTTTGAGCTTCTAAAGTTAATACGATACCCGGCTCGGGTACCGTTTGTTCAATTGCATCATTTGTGTCCATTGTGAAGGATTAGTTAGTAATTTTACACTAAAGGTATAAACTATTGCTATCCAAACAAATACTTATCAAAGTAGCGGTTCTATAATCATGCGCCATTTTTTCTGTTATCTTTGCGGGATTTTTGTGTATGGCCCGGTTGATTTAAAAGCGTTCAATTAAGTTAATTCTTTTATCGGTTAACTGGTCAATCATTCACTTAATCAACTTAACATACTGATATAAATGGGTTTACAATGTGGTATAGTGGGTTTGCCGAATGTGGGCAAATCAACACTTTTTAATTGCTTATCAAACGCAAAGGCGCAGGCGGCCAATTTTCCGTTTTGCACGATAGAACCAAATGTGGGTGTGATCACTGTTCCGGATGAGCGTTTAACCAAGCTGACCGAAATAGTCAATCCGAAAAATGTGGTGCCGAATGTTATTGAAATTGTCGACATCGCAGGCCTGGTAAAGGGCGCAAGCAAAGGCGAGGGTTTGGGCAACCAGTTTTTAGCCAATATTCGCGCTACCAATGCCATTATCCACGTTTTACGCTGTTTTGATAACGACAATGTGATCCACGTCGACGGTTCCGTCGACCCGATCCGCGATAAAGAGATCATCGATACCGAGCTTCAGCTGAAAGATCTTGACTCTGTCGAGAAAAAATTGCAAAAAGTTGAGAAGGCAGCCAAAACAGGAGATAAGGAAGCAAAAAAAGCTCACGATACTTTAACCGTTTACAAAAATCATCTACTTTCGGGTAAATCTGCCCGCACCGCGCCAGTTGCTGAAGAAGATAAGGAACATATTGCCGACATCTGGCTGCTTACCGCAAAACCGGTAATGTATGTTTGCAACGTTGATGAGGCGTCGGTTAATACCGGTAACGCTTATGTCGACAAAGTAAAGGCAGCTGTAAAAGAGGAAAATGCTGAGGTATTGGTTATCTCGGCGCAAATAGAATCTGAGATAGCCCAACTTGAAACCTACGAAGAACGCCAGATGTTTCTTGACGATCTCGGTTTGACCGAATCAGGCGTAAACAAACTGATAAAGGCAGCCTACAAACTACTTAACCTGGCCACCTACTTCACCGCGGGCGTACAGGAAGTGCGCGCATGGACCATCACAAAAGGCTTTACTGCCCCGCAGGCGGCCGGTGTTATCCATACCGATTTTGAAAAAGGCTTCATCCGCGCCGAGGTGATCAAGTACGACGATTTCGTAAAATTCAACGGTTCAGAAGCTGTTATAAAAGAAAACGGCAAACTGGGTATTGAAGGCAAAACTTACATTGTGCAGGACGGTGATGTGATGCATTTCAGGTTCAACGTTTAGCGATAATGAAAAAATTCATTTCAGTAATATTAACGGCTATTGTCTGCGTAAGCCTGTCTGCTTTTTCATATAAAAAACCGCTATCAAAAAAATCTGAAATAGAAAAAGCTGCTGAAAAAGTCCTGAAAAAACAAATTTTAGCAGAAGCTGCCTGGGCTATGAAACAGGGGCCGGTTACCGTAACCGCTTCCTTTAGTACCAGAAGCGCAGGCGGTAGGCATGATTTCTTTTCGGAAGCCGATTATTTCTGGCCTGACCCTAAAAACCCGGACGGCCCTTATATAAACAGGGACGGAATGACCAACCCGGCCAACTTTGTTGAACATAGAAAGGCAATGATCCGCCTGAGCAAGATCATCGGCGCATTAGCTTCAGCATACAAAATAACCGGTGACGAAAAATACGTTAGGCAAGCAGTAGTCCATTTGAAGGCATGGTTCATCAATCCGGAAACGCTGATGAACCCCAACCTGTGGTATGCACAAGCTGTAAAAGGGCAATTTACCGGCCGTAATTATGGTATAATAGATACTATTCATTTGATGGAAGTCGCCCAGGGCATCATCGCAATGGAAGATGCGTCCGCGCTTGACGCGAAAACATTAGCGGGTTTAAAGGATTGGTTCGCCGAATACATTACCTGGCTCACAACCAGCAAACAGGGCATACAGGAAAAGCTGACTAAAAACAATCATTCAACATGCTGGGCCATGCAAGTGGCCTCGTTTGCTAAGCTTTGCAATAACCAGGTGCTGCTTGATTCCCTGAGAATAAGATACAAAACGGTTTTGCTGCCAAGTCAAATGGCCACGGACGGCAGCCTTCCTTTAGAAATGTCGCGGACAAAGCCTTACGGTTACTCCATTTTTAATTTAGATGCTATGGCAATGCTTTGCCAGATATTATCTATGCCCAAAGATGATTTGTGGAATTTTGAAACGCCGGATGGTAAATCAATAAAAAAAGGCATAAATTTTCTTTATCCTTTTGTGGAGGATAAAAGTAAATGGACATTAAAGCCGGATGTGATGTATTGGGACAACTGGCCCGTAGCACAGCCATTCCTGTTGTTCGGCGCAAATGCTTACCAGGAAAAAGCCTGGTTTTCGACATGGAAAAAGCTCGACCATAACCCGCAGGTGGAGGAAGTGATCCGGAATTTACCGATCCGCCACCCGTTGATCTGGTTTAATTAACTTGAGCTTACACAAACGCAGAAATAAGTTATATTTGCACGAAATTATCGCTCCCGTAGTTCAACGGATAGAATTATGGTTTCCGGTACCATCGATATGAGTTCGAATCTCGTCGGGAGCACTTTTAACACCCGGTCCATTTTGGCCGGGTTTTTTATTTTTAAAAGATAGGCAGGTTCTATTTAAGCCCGATCGTTTACCTAACGATCTCTGTGTACAGGTTGTCTTTTGTTTATAGAATTAGCGAAATCTCCGGTCTTTGCAAAATCATACCCTTTAGATTGTGCCCAGCTGATAAAATATTTCAGCCGGTTTACAAAGAGAGCGCCTGAATTTCTGGCTACATAAGCCGGCAAACCAAATTTTTCCTTATCGCGCAGATCGGTAAATTCCCAGGGATGGAAATAAAGGTTCAGGTATCCATCTTTTTTATAGGCCGCCGAACTCATCCACTTAATGAATAATAATGGAAAGTTATGAAAACTAAGCCAAAAAAGAGGCACCCTGACAAATGGTGATACCGATGCCGGAATCTGCAAAACATTTCCGTCATAAAACCAGGTTCGGGATTTATCGAAGTTATTATAGCGCCCCGGCAACCAGGTGGGATTGATAGATGAGTTGTAGACATACCCGGCTTTTTCTACTTCAAGTTCATCCACAGGCATCATTCCTGGCATACGGAAGCCGGTGACAGGTGTATTTGAAATATCCGTTAGCACAAGTTTGGAGCTTTTTAAGTGCTCTGGTTCGAAATGGGAATGGTAATATCCGTGTGATGCGATCTCATGACCTTCTTGCACAATCTGACGAATACTCTCAGGTTGGTGGGCGGCGTAATTGGCGGTACAATAAAAGGTAGCTTTGACACCAGCAGCACGCAATATTTCGAGTATTGTTGAAGTTCCGCTGGTAGAAATAGAAAGCTGCTCCTCAAAACTTATTGACCTGCCGTATTCAAGGGGCATGTCAAACTCTTCCACATCAAACCCCAATAAGATCATTATTTACTCGGATAAGATTCGTTGAACGAATTATATAATTGGGGCGGTGTTTTGATTGCATAAATATTTTACCAACATACATTCCTATAATACCGAGCACCAGTAATTGCAAGCCGCCAAAAAAGGCGATGGTGGCGATCAGGGAAGCCCAGCCGGAAACTGCGTATCCGGAGATGTAGCTAATGAGTACGTACGGGATATACAAAATGGCTAATGCAGAGAAAAATAAACCGATACCTGAAACTATATAAAGCGGGCGCGCACTAAACGTCATAATAGTGCGTATGGCCAGTTTAGCCAATTTGAAGAACGAATAGCTTGCCTTGCCTGTATGCCTTTTAGCCGGCATGTAAGGAATTCCTACCTGCCTGTAGCCGGTCCACCTGATGATGCCCCTATAAAATATCTGGTATTCATCGATCAGTTCTAATTTCTTAACAACCTTTTCGTCCATCAACCGGAAGTCCGAGGTACCATTTTCCAATTTAATATCCGAAAGCATATTAATGCCTTTATAAAAAAGCCTCGAGGTCGCTTTTTGATAACCTTTGCCATGTGGGTTTGCATTTTCCCGGTAGGTGTATACAATGTCGTATCCGTTTACCCAGAACGTTAACATTTTTAATATTAAATGCGGCGGGTGCTGCATGTCGGCATCCATTGTAATCACGGCATTGCCATTAGCCTTTCCGATACCGGCCTTAAGTGCGTAGTCTTTACCAAAATTTCTGGATAACTCAATATAAAATACGTTGTCCCGTAATTCGGCGTTAACCTTTATTTCGTTAAGGGTGTTATCCACACTACCGTCGTCTACAAAAATCAATTCATAATCATAGCCCGTAGACATCATTGTTTTGCCGATCTGATCAATCAAAAAACTGATGTTTTTCTCTTCATTGAAGCAAGGAATGACTATAGAAATTTTCTTTTTTGTGTCAAGTATCATATTATAAACAAACAGTTTTAATTTAAAAGGCGATTTCCACAAGAATTCCTGGTTTCGTCAGGATATTATGATCTGAAACGTAATAATATTCGTGCTCCAGCGCTCAGTTATTCCCGGCAGTATGGAAGGAGATACATTGTAACTTTCGCGTTACAAATATACTATTTTATCATTGATTTGGCTATAATTATTTATTGACGCTTTGATAACGAAGGGCCGATATGTATTGATTTCTCAAGTTGTCTTTCAGTTGTGAAATTTCGGGTTAGCGTTTCATATATAATTTTAAGCCATATTAAAAGGCATGGCAACGCTTTTAACCTGTAGGGTTGCATATAAGCTAGATTGATCGATTTTGGGAAAAGACTTGACGAGGAAAAACTCGTGATGACAATTGCAAAAATCAATAGCGATATTTCCAGTCCCGTAACCGGCCGGTTCAAATTCATGAACCAGATGGATATGCCGGTAAAGGCAATAACATATGTAGGTGACTCGGCTGAACTGCTGAATATTACAGTGAAAATTAACACTGAGGCCAGGATAAGCAATTGGTATTGGGTGGACTTGAAATGTGTTACTCTTAAATATGATAACCCGAACAGAATTAGTGCAGGGGCAATTACAAATATATTTTTAAATTCTTTGCAGTTAAAAATCCTGCGGATCATACCCATCACACTAATATCCTGCAAATTCGAATTTACATTTTCCACATTTTTAGCTAACAGGTCATTATACCAGTCTTGATAGGTTCGTATAATAAATCCCGGCGAGGATATCGCCATAGGGAGTACAAACAATACGATCGACCAGAACACAAAACTGGCCAAAAACCTTAGCTTATTATCTGAAACGAAAAAAAAGGCCAGTCCGACAATGCCATAAAGCTTGGTGAATGTTCCAAGCGCTATTAAGAGTGCAGCCCAAAACTCCTGCTCCTTTTTAATAAAATATAAGCTGAGTATAATGAGTGCTGTTATCGTTGGGTTGAATTGGAAATAAATTGAGGACCCCGTCAAATCGTTCGCACATAGCAGCAAAATAATAATGTGCTTATTTTTTCCAATCGGCAACAATTGTATTGCCTTAAACAATACAAAGGCGTTAAACATTACCCAAAGCAACGCACCGGCACCATCCGGCAACAAAGCGAATGGGGCGATGATCATTGAAAATACCGGCCCGTAGTGATTGCGGTCAAAATAATATTCTGGCTGCGGAATATAGAGGGCGTGCTCGTGTATGACGTTTAAAAAAACATGTTTAAATACCAGGTAATTATTAGGCGAATGATGTGTTAAAAGCCCTTTCAATACAATAAAAAAACCAACACCAAACCATAGGGTATATGCAAAAGGTTTATTGTATATAAGCTTGGTTAGCGTGTGCTTCATATTGCAAATGGCGCACGAATATACTAACTCGGATGTGAATACAGACGGCTGAAACAGGCATTGATTTTTATATTCCAAGGTTAATAACCGCAAACCTGGCACGAGTTTGAGGCGATGGGAAACGCTCAATAATGCAATCCGATACTTTGTACTCCACCGCTTATTCTCGCGCTGTGAATAATACCGTTATGAGTTTAATCTTTTCTAACCTTATTCCTTCTTTACCACACTGTCCTTTATAAAAAGAACAGCCATCAGCGCCCCTAAAAAGCCAAGCACAGCTGACAGTTTTAATATCTTTTGATAAGCGCTGATAAAACCGGCATGATACGATTTTTCAATTCGTTGCTTTTGAGAAAAATTGACGATAGCAGGTACCTTCGCATTACCGAGGTTAGCCGCTTCGGCAACCACTGCCTGTTTTTCCTTTACTGTGATAGGAACATTTTTTATTTCAGCCTGCAATGCGCCCGAAAAGAATAAGACCGCCAATGCCCCGAATATAGCATTGGCAAATACATTTGCAATGCGTGTTAAGGCGTTATTGATGCCCGAAGCCGTACCCGAAAAATGATCGCTTACCGATCCCATTACCGTTGCTGTAAGCGGTGCTACGGTAAACGACATACCTAAGCCAAATACAATAATACCCGGAAAAAAAGTGGTCCAGTAATCCGCAGGACCGTTAGTTTGTTTTACAAATGATAGTATAAGCAGCCCGACTCCGGCCAGGGCGGGGCCTAATATCAGTAGCCGCCGTGGGCCATATTTGTCGGCTAACCCACCGGCAAACCGCGCAATGGTGACCATTAAAATGGTAAAGGGTAAAAACGTTAGTCCTGATTGCAACTGGCTGTAACCCTGCACCTGTACCAGGTTCAATGAGAGGAACAGCATGCCCGAGCCCAGCCCGGCATACAGGAAAAAGGTGAGCAGGTTGGCGCCGCTAAAGGTTAGGTTGTTAAACAGTTGCAGCGGCATCATGGGGTGTTTGCTTTTGCGTTGGATAATAATAAAAGCAATAAAGAACAAGACGCCGGCCCCGAGCGAACAAAGAACCTGTACAGTGCCCCAGCCAATTGCCGGTACACGAAGAAAGCCAAAGGTGAGCAACGCCAGTCCAAGGGCAATGGTGACAGCGCCGGGTATATCAACAGCCTTGTCACTGTCTGTGTCGCGGCTTTCGGGTACCTGCAGCCAAAGAATAATTAACGCTGCCAGGCCGATGGGCACATTGATAAAAAAGATAAAGCGCCATAAGCCAGCATCGGCCAAAGCGCCGCCCAAAATTGGCCCGCCCATAGTTACTATTGTGGTAACCGCCGACCACGTGCCTATCGCCCTGCCCCGTTCCTTTTCATTGATCGACGACGAGATGAGCGATAAACTCCCCGGTATCATTAAGGCCCCGCCGATACCCTGTACAATCCTGAAAGCGATCAAAAACAGTACGCCCGGCGCCATCCCGCAGGCTGCAGAGCCTGCGATGAAAATAACAATGCCGGCCATGAATATCTTTTTCCGGCCCAGTTTATCACCCAAAGAGCCCCCGATAAGAATAAGCGACGCCAGCATCAGCAGGTAAGCGTTCAATAGCCAGAATAGGTCGGTACCGCTTGCGTTAAGGCTTTTTTGTAAAGCCGGCAGCACCACATTAAGCGCGGTAGCATCGATAAAAGCCATAGCCGAAGCCAGGATGGCCGAAACCATTATCCATTTTCCTTTTGCACTGCCGAGGGGGTATGTTGCCATATAAAAGAGTTAAACTTTGTAAGTTTTCTCGTGTCACCATCCTGCCGCTTCCCCATCCTTCCTGCTTTCGGACGCACCGAAGTAAACCTTTTGAATGGGGTCAAAACGGATAGCCTGGTAACCCCCATAGCTGCCGGGAATTTGAAACCCGATCTTATGCCCCATGTACATCAGGCTGCGTATCGTTTCGTACGGAAAACCCGACTCCAGGTAGACCATACCTACGCCCTGCATTTTTTCGCCAGTAGGTTCCGATGAGCCCTGGTGGTCT
The DNA here is from genome assembly GCA_035568395.1 of Mucilaginibacter sp. GTDB lineage: Bacteria > Bacteroidota > Bacteroidia > Sphingobacteriales > Sphingobacteriaceae > Mucilaginibacter. Next base: position 1,502,070 of record DATMOF010000002.1, read on the forward strand.
ATCCGCGGCGCGTCCCCGGCCTCCTGCGCGTTCATGCCGAAGTCGATCATATTCATCAGTATCTCCACATGCCCGAGCGGCTGAAAGCTGCCGCCCATCACACCAAAACTCATAAACGGCTTGCCATCCTTAGTTACAAAAGCCGGAATGATCGTATGAAAAGGCCGCTTGTGCGGCGCATATGTGTTGTTTTGTCCTTCCTCCAACGTATACAACTGGCCACGGTCCTGCAAAGTAAAACCCAAACCATCAGGCACCATGCCCGAGCCATAACCACGATAATTGCTCTGGATAAGCGAAACCATATTGCCGTCGCTATCGGCCACGGTTAGATAAATGGTATCGCCGTCCTTTAATGCGGGGTTGCCTGCCTCATAACTCGCCGCAGCCTTGTGCGGGTTGATCAGTTTGCGCCGTCCGGCGGCGTATGATTTGGAGATCAGTTCCTTAACAGGAATTTTGGCAAATTCCGGGTCCGCGTAGTATTTGGCGCGATCTTCAAAGGCCAGTTTCTTCGCTTCCACAAATAAATGAACATGCTCGGGACTGCCCCACGTTATCTTACTAAAATCAAAACCTTCCAGTATGTTCAGCATTTGCAGGGTACATATACCCTGCCCGTTTGGCGGCAGCTCCCAAACATCGTAACCGCGATAGCTGGTGCTCACCGGCTCAACCCAGCTCGAGGTATGGTTGGCCATGTCCCTGTACGATAAAAAGCCGCCGTTCTTTTTCATAAACGCGTCAATGGTACGAGCTATATCGCCTTTATAAAAGGCATCGCGACCCCCTTTGGCAATTTTTTCCAGTGTATTGGCGAGGTCCGGATTGGTGCGGATATCACCCCTGCCGGGTATTTTGCCTCCCGGGTTATACAGTTCAACGATATTAGGGTACTTGCCATAAATGGTTTTGATGTTTTTCAACGAACCTGCGGCTTCGTCAGCCACCGGGAAGCCATTGCGTGCGTAGCCGATCGCGTACGATAGTACCTGGTCCATCGGCATTTTGCCGAAGCGGCCATGCAGCGTAAACCAGCCATCAACGCAGCCAGGCACATTTACCGGCAGCGGGCCAAGCGCAGGGATATATTTTATTCCCCGTTTTTTAAATTCTTCCAGGGTCAGGCTATACGGCGAGCGGCCGGAACCGTTCAGGCCGATCAGCTTACCCGTTTTTGCTTCATAAACGATAGCGAAAATATCACCGCCTATGCCGTTTACATGCGGCTCAACCACGCCCAGTACGGCGTTGGCAGCTATGGCCGCGTCAACGGCTGAGCCACCGTGTTTCAATACATCAATGGCGGCCTGCGTGGCAAGCGGCTGGCTGGTACAGGCCATACCATGCTGCGCCATTACTTCGCTGCGTGTTGCAAAAGTTTTGCCGAAAGGCCTGTCCTGCGCCGATAAACATACGGGCATGAATAGTAAAAGGCCAAAAATAAAGCGGCCGGGGCCGGAGCGTTTTAATTTCATAAATTATAAGCGGTTACAGGAAGCTAACTTACCGATTATTAATAAATTATCAATACATAGAAATGCAAGGCGCAGAGTTAACTCACCCGGTCATCGCTTTGCTCGACCACCCTCTCTTTGGCAGGCCAAAAAGAGGGTTGGGAAAGAAAAATAATATTTTTTTGAGGTTTAACCCTCTTCGCGGTTTACCGCAGAGAGAGTCGACCAGTGTAGCGTCGTCGGGGTGAGTCAATGCGGCGGCAATGAGGGCGGTTAATCAGAAATGATGATCTATCATCCTTCCCAATACGGAAATTTCTTATTGGTGAATATCGATTTCGGGATCATCGCATTTACGCCGAGTGTTTTATCGACTACCTGTGTAACCTCAAAATCAACCCCGGTACTGGCAATTGACAATGCTTCGTTAAACGTATAGCCCATGTTATCCTTGATAAAATTCACGGCTTCCGACGCGGCATTTTTCATGGCCTTATTCAAATCCGGATCGAGCCCGATAGCAATAAAATGGGTAGGCGTTTCGGCACATACCTGCTTAATGGGCTTATCCTTGCGTACAATAAACTTTGCTATCAGCGTAAGCGAGGCTTCAATCGCCACGCCGCTTATTTCGCCGGTGCCTTGTGCCGCGTGGCAGTCGCCGGTAGTAAACAGCGCTCCTTTAACCGATACCGGGAGAAAAAGCGTACTGCCTTTAACCAGGTGTTTCAGATCCATATTGCCGCCGTAATAACCCGGCGGAATGGAGCTTACTCTGCCCGTTTCCGGCGCGGGCGATACGGCCATTACCCCAAAGAAAGGTCTAACAGGTATTTCCAGGCCTTCTTTAAACGAAGCCACTTTTTTCTTCTTGTCATACTTATATACAAAGTTTTCGCGGGTAGTTACGGCATCGCCCAGGTCGCCGCCTTTTGGCCAAACGGCGTTTACACCATAATTACTGCGCAATACAATGTCCAATATGCGCACTTCAAGTGTATCACCGGGCTCCGCGCCTTCAATGTAGATTGGCCCGGTAAGCAGGTGCCCGCTTAACCCGGAAGGTTCGGGTTTTACATTTTTATAGATATTGATAATATCCTGCGCCTGTTCGTCAATAGGCAGGTTATTGCTTTTATAAAAAGCTTCGGGGTCTTTACGGCTAATGCCGGTGGTATTAACAGTTTGTATCTCGGCAATATCGCCGTTTTTGATCCTGGCCACAGGCGGCACATCGGCCCCGTAATATCCCCAAACTGTATTTTCGGGCGTTGACCGGATCAGGTGGTCCGGTTTAATGAGATTATCCCTATTAACAGGACTTGAATCATCTGTTATTTTTTGAAGCGCGAATGCGCTTGCCGCGATACCGCTTAATGATAATGCGATGCCGCCCTTCGCGGCGGTCTTTAAAAAGCTTCTTCTGGGATTGTCAGGGCTGTTGCTGTATTTGCTGTTTGCCATTGGGGAATTGTTATTTGTTGCTTACCAAGTTAGCTAATCGCCTGTAAAATTTACGCTGCCTTGTTAAAATAATTGGCCCCTGCGAACAGATAAATTTCGCCATTAACCCGAAAATTGCATTTTTGCAATATCCTTATCTTTTTCAATGGACTCAACTACCTTACAAACCCCAAAGCAAATCGTTCAAAAAACCGTTTTTGGCGTGCTCATGGCCATTAGCGTGGGGCATTTCCTGAATGATATGCTGCAGTCTATCATTCCGTCGGTATACCCGCTGCTGAAAAGGAATTTTCATTTAAACTTTACACAAATCGGGCTGATCACTTTTACTTTCCAGGTCACCTCATCGCTGCTGCAGCCGTTTGTAGGTTTGTTTACCGATCGTAAACCGAGGCCATATTCTCTTGTGGCGGGTATGGGCTTGTCGCTGGTGGGTGTACTGCTGTTATCGCTGGCCCCCAGTTTTATCAGTGTGCTGGGAGCAGTTGCCATAATGGGAATCGGCTCGTCTATTTTTCATCCCGAATCATCCCGGCTCGCGCGCCTTGCTTCGGGGGGGAAAAAAGGACTCGCACAGTCAATCTTTCAGCTTGGCGGCAATACCGGGAGCGCGGTGGGACCTTTATTGGTAGCGCTTATCGTGGTGCCTAACGGACTGCGGTACATCATGTGGTTTATTTTGGCGGCACTGCTGGGCATGATCATCCTGTCCAAAGTTGGCTTATGGTATAAAGAACATTTGAACAGCAAGGCAAAAAATCCCGCCAGGGACGAACCACATCTCAACCTGTCCAAAACAAAAATAGTGTGGTCGCTGGTAGTATTGCTGCTGCTCATATTCTCCAAGTTCTTTTACCTGGCCTGTATGAACAATTACTTTACCTTTTTTCTTATCGGGAAGTTTCATCTGTCCATACAGCGATCGCAGTTGTACCTGTTCGTATTCCTGGCTTCTATTGCCGCGGGTACGCTCATCGGCGGTTATCTTGGCGATAAATTCGGACGCAAATACGTCATCTGGTTTTCAATATTGGGGGTGGCGCCCTTTACGCTGCTGCTGCCTTTTGCCGACCTGTTCTGGACGGTAACGCTATCCGTTATTATCGGCGTCATTCTTTCGTCTGCTTTCTCTGCCATTGTAGTATATGCCCAGGAACTGGTTCCCGGTAAGGTAGGCACGGTATCCGGGTTATTTTTCGGGCTAGCTTTCGGCATGGGCGGTCTCGGCTCCGCGCTGCTTGGCGTGCTGGCCGATCATACCAGTATCACCTACGTTTTTAAAGTTTGTGCTTTTCTTCCCCTCATCGGGATAGTGACCGGATTTTTACCGGATATTGAAAGCAAGTTAAAGGCGAAAGGTTAAAGGCGAAAGGCGGCGCTTTTGTTGCATTAAACTACACCTAACCTTTCGCCTTTAACCTTTAACCTTATTTGTATCTTTGCCGCATGAAAGGAAAGTTCCCAAAAGAATCACATACGATAATGAATGAGCTGGTATTGCCCAACGATACCAATACGATGAACAATTTAATGGGGGGGCGCCTGCTGCACTGGATGGATATTGCCGCGGCTATATCGGCCCAAAAACATTGCAACCGCATCGTGGTGACGGCATCTGTAGACAACGTTTCCTTTCAGCATTCCATTAAACTGGGCGATGTAATTACCATCGAAGCTAAGGTATCGCGGGCGTTCACCACCTCGGTTGAGGTTAGGCTGGATGTTTGGGCGCAAAATATCCCGTCGGGCACCAGGGTTAAAAGCAACGAGGCTTATTATACTTTTGTGGCGCTCGACCAAAACGGTCGCACCATACCTGTACCTGAGTTGATTCCCGAAACTATTGAAGAAATTGCTTTATTTGATGGCGCCCTGCGCCGCCGCCAGCTGCGCCTGATACTCGCCGGCAAAATGAAGCCGCACGACGCTACGGAATTAAAAGCATTATTTTTTGGGGAAGATTCCGTAAAAAGCTAAAAACTTATCAGCTTCCCATTTCCAAAATAAGGTCAAACTCCTCTGGCCTTAGCGATATAACCGATAAGCGGCCCTGGCGCACAAGGTGGATATCTTTTAACCGTTCCTCCGCTTTTATCTGTGCCAGGCTAACCGGTTTTTTGAGGGGCTCAACCGGTACAAGGTCAACCACAACCCAGTTCGGGTCGCTGGTGGTGGGATCCTGGTAGGCCTCTTTGGCCACTTTAGCAATACCAACTATTTCCTTGCCTTCGTTGCTATGGTAAAAAAGCACCAGGTCGCCCTCCTGCATGGCGCGTAAATTATTGCGCGCCTGGTAGTTGCGCACGCCGTCCCAAAAGGTGCGCCCTTCTTTATTGAATTTTTCCCAGCTATATTTTTCGGGTTCCGATTTGACAAGCCAATACTTCATGATGATGATTTATGAGGGTGGTAAAGTTGTGAAAAAGCGAGGAGAATAGGAAATGAAACGATCGTCAATAATAATGTGTCAATTCCTCAAATAAACAACCTGTCCAGCAAAAAGAAAACAGCAAATACCACACTGGCAATGCCGTTGGTGGTCATAAATGCGAAGTTTACCCGGCTCAGGTCGTTCGGCTTCACCAGCAGATGCTGGTAGATGAGCATGGAACAGAAAAATACAATGCCGATGTAATACAATATGCCCGGGTGGATAAAAAATACAGGCATAATTACGAATGCTGCCGAAAGCACATGCAGCAAAGTCGACAATTGCAGGGCGCGCACCTTACCGAGGTAAGCCGGGATAGAATGCAGGTGCTGGTCGCGATCGAAATCTTCATCCTGCAGGGCATAAATAATATCAAAGCCGCTTACCCAGCATAAAACGGCAAATGAAAAAAATAAAGGGACGATATTGAACACACCTGTTACGGCCAGGTAGGCCCCGATCGGCGCAAGCGATAACCCTAATCCTAACACCATGTGGCACAAGGCTGTAAACCGCTTGGTAGCGCTATATCCCAGCACAACAAGCAACGCTACCGGCGAAAGGTAAAAGCACAGTGAATTAATAAACCACGTTGCAGCTATAAACAACACACAGTTAATAATGGTAAATGTTAGCGCCGATGTGGGGCTAATGCGCCCTGCCGGAATATCCCGCTGTTTGGTTCTCGGATTCTTCGCATCCACATCCCTGTCGAGGTAGCGGTTAAATGCCATGGCCGAATTGCGGGCAAATACCATGCATAAAACCATCAATACCAGTTTAACCCAATCAAACCGGAAGCTGGTGGTGGTCACCGCCAAAAAAAAGCCGATAATGGCAAACGGCATGGCAAAAATGGTATGCGAAAAGGTAACTAATGACAGGTATTTTTTCATGTATTATACTAAAAAGAAATCGTAGAATCGCAACGCATTGCGACCCTGCCAGCATCCAAAATTAGTGATTTTTATTACCATTTGGCTCTTTCATACTGAACCGGCCATTTAACATCATGCCCCAGTTCATGTGCTGCCCTTAACGGGAAATAGGGGTCGCGCAATAGTTCCCGCGCCATAATAACCAAGTCGGCCTTGCCTTCTTCAATAATGGCATTGGCCTGGCCGCTCTCCGTTATCAGGCCCACCGCGCCGGTTAGCATACCGGTTTCCTTTTTAATTCTCTCGGCAAATTCAACCTGGTAGCCGGGTTTTAATGGGATACTTGCCAAAACATTTCCGCCCGATGAACAATCAACCAAATCGACACCTTTATCTATTAATATTTTCGATAGTGCTACAGAGTCGTCGGCGGTCCAGCCGCCTTCGGTCCAGTCGGTCGCGGATATCCGAACAAAAAGCGGGTTCTCTTTAGGCCAAACTTCATGGACTGTTTCAATTACCTCGAGCAACAACCTTACCCGGTTTTCAAACGAGCCGCCATATTCATCGGTCCTATTATTGCTTAATGGCGAAAAGAATTCGTGGATCAAATAACCATGTGCCCCGTGCAGTTCAATTACTTTAAACCCGGCGGCAATTGCGCGTATGGCCGCTGCTTTAAAATCGGCCTTTACTTTTTCAATGCCCGCCTTATCAAGTGTCAAAGGCGGCTCATTCCCTTCAGCGAACGGTATCGCGCCTGGCGCCACTGCCTTCCACCCGCCCGGACTACCCGGCGGCACCTGTACTCCGCCTTTCCAGGGTGCCGTGGTGCTCCCCTTTCGCCCTGCGTGTGCTAACTGTATCCCCGACACCGCTCCATGCTGGTGAATAAAATCGGTTATCTGTTTTAGTTTGGCGATGTGCTCATCCTTGTAAATACCCAGGTCGTCCGCGGTTATTCTCCCCTCCGGGGATACCGCGGTAGCTTCCGTCATTACCAATGCAGCGCCGCCGACTGCCCGGCTGCCCAAATGCACCAGGTGCCAGTCATTGGCAAAACCGTCCTCGCTGGAGTATTCGCACATCGGCGATACCATCAAGCGGTTCTTCAATTCGATATTTTTTATTTTTATGGGAGAGAATAAATGCGGCATAAGTTTTTTCTGTAAAGATGTGAACTAACCGTTTAGCAATTGCCTGCTGATTTTATTTTGACGGAACAATGATACGGGCATTGATGTAAACTAACCACTTAAATATTTGTTCTCTGGATTGATATGATCGTTAATTATACCGAACCAGGCTGGGAGATCATCACGCAGCGGGCACATGGCTTATTAGCCGCCCAGACGGCTATGGAATGGCGCATAAAAGACCGTCCCCAGCGCTGGGCCGAAACAGTTGCTGCCATTGCCGAACATGATGATGCACAAACAGAACTGGAAGAAAGCGACCTGCTGACCGCGAAGGGCGGACCTGTAAATTTCAGGATGAAAACATTCGAGGCTGAGCATTGCCGCCGCCTGCAGGATTTCTCATTATCGAAAAGCCGGTATATAGCGCTCCTCTGCTCCATGCACATGGAATTTCTGCATCATAAAGAGGCGGAGACCAATCCCGAAGCCAGGCAATTTTTAAAAGAACAGGCAAAGCTGCAAAACGCGTGGCGCAGGGAATTGAAACTTAGTAAAAAAGAAACGAACCGCGTTTACGGCCTGATGGAATGGTGCGATGCGTTTTCGCTGCTGCTTTGCCAGCAAGAGATACAGCCCGAAAACCGCAACATTGAAGTAAGCCGGGGACCGGACAAAAAGCGTTATGAACTACTCGAAAAGAAAAACGGCTCCCTTAGCGTGAAACCCTGGCCATTTGAATCAAAATCATTCAACCTCCGGGTTGAATACCGTGTGATTGCTAAACTGCAGTTTAAAGATTGCGATGAGTTTAAAGACGAGTTTAGAAAGGCACCGGTCAAAGAGAAGGTTTGGGAGCTGGAGAAGTGAGCGTAATGTAGCGATCATTTAACAATTAACCCGTTGGTTAGATCGATAACGACTAATATTTTGTCATTCTGAGCATAGCGAAGAATCTTCTACGCCAGAACGTCGGAATATTGCCATGTGCGAATACTAACCGCTATAAATGCCGACTACATACCATGTGAAGAAGATTCTTCATTACGTTCAGAATGACAAAAGAGCAAAATAGAATATTCGAAAATTGTCATATTCCCAGCACTTGTTTCAACTTCCCATACCCTGTTTTGCTCACGGGGATCTTCGCGCCGGATTTTAGGATAGCCAGGTGGGCATCCTTTTCGTAAGGGTCAATGCGGGTTATCTGCTGTATAGCTATCATGTATGAACGGTGTACCCGCACAAACTGCCGCGGATCAAGCGTTTGTTCGAAAAAGTTCATCGTTTTATTTTTCAGGAATGACCCTTCGGCGGTGTATACGCTTACATAATCATCGTCGGCGGCTAAATATTCAACATCCTGCACCGGGATGATCTTTACCTTGGTGCCCGTTTTTACCACGATCCGCTCATGCTGTGCCGGCGACTGCGCGGCCGTTTCGAGCAACTCTTCGGTTTGTTTTGGTTTTGGCGTGGTTTGCGCTTTCTCCAGATATTTTTCGATAGCCTTATTAAACCGGTCTTTGCTGAACGGCTTCAGCAGGTAGTCAACCGCATGTGTTTCAAAAGCTTTTATGGCGTATTCATCAAAAGCAGTGGTAAATATTACCGCCGGCTGCTGCTCGACTAGCTCCAGCATCTCGAACCCGTTTATCTTTGGCATTTGCACATCCAAAAAAACCAGGTCGGGCTGGTGCTGCTGGATAGCTTTAAGACCTTCGAAGCCGTCGTTGCATTCCTGGATAACTTCAAACTGTTCAAACCCCTGCAAATACTCCTTTACCACCATTCGGGCTAAAGGCTCATCATCAATAATTAAGACGCGTATCATCGTTTATAGCTGCGGTACTTTAATAATTGTTGTAAATATATTATCATTTGCATGAGTTTCAATCAAATCATTTCGGGCAAACAATAAATATAAACGGCGCTGCACCCCCCTTAGCCCAAATCCGGTTCCTTTTTTTGGCCGGGATGTTTGGGGATCGTAAGGATTTTGTATCATAATTACCAGGTAGTTATCTTCGACCTCGCCTCTTATACTCACCACCACATCACCCGTGGTATCATATAATCCGAATTTTATCGCATTTTCGACAATGGGCTGCAGCAGCATGGATGGCAGCACGGCTTCGCCGCATGTTTTGTCGCAGCTTATTTCGGTTTGCAGCCGGTGGCCGAAGCGTACTTTTTCAATTTCGAGGTATAGGTTAAGGTGTTGCAGCTCTTCGTTCAAGGTTACCCTTTGCTGGTCGTCCTTTTTTAAGGTACCACGTAAAAAGTCCGAAAGCTGGTGTATCATCTTACGGGCCTCATCGGGCTTAAAGCCGATCAGTGCGTTAATGGAGTTAAGGCTGTTAAACAGGAAATGCGGCTGCAGCTGCTGCCGCAGGTTATACAATTCGGCATCACGCGCCAGCTGCTCGGCTTCCGATTTCCGTTTATCATTTTCTTTTTGGTCGATCATCGAGTAATAGATGATGCTGATCATCGCCATCCATCCTATCGCCAAAAAATCAATAAACATCCTGATAAAGACCGACCGGATCAAAAACTGGGTATAGGCTGAATCAGAGGTGATCAAAGGCAATATCCACCTGCACCCAAAAGCACACATAGCGGCCAGGGCCACGTACCAGATCAGGATATTGATGTAACTGCCCTGCGACGGCTGATAATACCGCAGCGTATTATTGATCAACCAACAGGCTGCAGCGAGCAGCAACGAACTTACGATCCCGTCCGCGGCGGCTATATACCAAATAAATCCAAAGCTGTGTATGAGATAGGTTTGCACCCCGGCCCATAACAATCCGCATACGATGAATGCGGCGAATAACTTTGAAGATGTTAGTGATGATGAAGCCATTTTGTTGGTTGGAACGTTGACTGGGTTGATTAGGTTGATTGAGTTTGAAACTCAGCTACTGACTAATAATAGCTCCTAATATCCACCCCTGCAAAAATAGACACCCCCTTAAGTACCAGTATTTTATCACTGTTTGGCGGGGCGGTCATTTTCATTCGTTTATCATCAACACTGGCAAAAACGGCTGCCAGGTCGGATACTACCTGCCAATGCGAGGGCACAATAATTTTTGTGCCACCAAATATCTGGGTGATATCGATAATTACCCTGCCGGTGATATCGGCCTGGGTAAAGTCAAGCTCGGCACCGCCGAATACATTGACGATCTCGCCGCCCTTAAAGTCCTTTGAAAGGATGGTTTTTTTGACGCCGCCGAAAACAGAAGTGGCATCCAGATAATCATCCCCGGTTGGGCCGTAAGTGCGCGATTCGTATGGCGGTACTGCTGATGAGGCTGCATCCGGCGCCGGGTCGTTCGGACTGAAGCCGGTGTTATTTTTCCAGTCCCACTTATTGCCGTACCTGTTCTTCCAGTAATCGTTATCAAAGCGGCTGTTACGCTTCAGGATCATCCATAAACCAAAACCGATGATAGCCATGGGCCACACAATATGCCCGGCACCGTTAAAATTTTCGTTCAGGAGAAAAACAATGCCAAGCGTTATCAGGATAAAGGAAGACGGCTTGTGGAAATTGGTCCTGGCGCCGACAAACAGCCCCCAGGCAATCAGCCACATGGGCCAGCTAAACAGCCAGTGCGGAAAGAAAAAGAAATCAAACTGCCGGATAAGCAGCATGGCGCCAACGGCGAGTAAGATGATCCCAGCCAGGGCTTTGCCATTGCGGGGATTGTGCGGTTGTCCTATATTATCGTTAATCATTATTTTGCTAATTTTAATCTTAGCCAAAACTAAGGTAACATTATATGTATGCCAAACAAAAATTGGCGGTTTAAATAAACAAGTCGGTGAGGGTGGATAATATGTCGGTGAAATTGAAATGTGAAACGTTATAATGTACTTTGTCGTTGCGGGGCAGTGCGGCAACCTCTTCGTTGTGCATCGCCGACTTGCAAAGTTCGCGATTGCCGCGCTACGCTCGCAATGACAAAAAAGAACTCCGGTGGAAACCCACCGGAGTTTTGAAAAAAACCAAATAATCCAATTAACCCTTAATCAATATCTGAAACTTTTAAATTGCTATCATGATAGGCAGCGTCCGCCTTGCGGTTATGCCTCATTACCAGGTACAGCCCGGTTGCTATAATGCCCACCGGCCAAACTATCCTATCGGCGTTATGCACATTTTCGGTAAATAAAAACATCGTTCCTATAAAGATCAGCACCCCCAAACCGGTTTCCTGAAATTGTATTTGCCGCCCATATAAAGGCCGTAACCTATCAGCCACATCGGCCAGCTAAAAAGCCAGTGCGGAATAAAAAACAGGTCGAGTTGGTCAATCAGCAGCATACCGCCAATGATCAGTATGATAATACCGGCCATTGTACGCCCATTGTGTTTGTAGTTGGTATCTTTTATTTGAGTTTCCATTGTTTTGCGTTTTAAATCTTACCCAAAAGTATGGTAACGTAACACCTCCGGCAATCAAAAACTGGCAGGCGGATGAGAGAAGTCGGCGGGTGTGGATTAATTGTCGGTGAAAAACAATCCCTTAAACTTACGAAGTTTTAAAAACTTCGTAAGTTTTCGCCGGTTACACCGCCGGTTCCTGCTGGCTAAGGCAATGGAAACTGCCTAAGCCCCAAATAATATGTGTTGAATCGATGCCAACTATCTTCCTATCGGGAAAACAGCTTTGCAAAATATCCAGCGCCCTGTCGTCATTTTTTGAGCGGTAGGTAGGCACAACTACAGATGAATTGGCAATGTAAAAATTGGCGTATGAGGCCGGCAGGCGCTGGCCGTCATAGTATACCGGGTCAGGCATGGGCAGTTCAATAATATTTAATTGTTTGCCATTAAGCAGGCGCATGGTTTTTAAAGTTTGAAGATTTTCCTGCAGGATATCGTAGTTCTCATCCTGTCGGCTTTCCTCAATTACTGTCACCACGGTATCTTCATTTACAAAACGGGTGATGTCGTCAATATGGCCATCGGTGTCGTCGCCAACTACCCCGTCGCCGAGCCATAAAATTTGCGTTACGCCGTAATAATTTTGCAGGTATTCTTCTATTTGTTGCTGGTTTAAATGGGGATTGCGGTTTTTGTTGAGCAGGCAGGCTGTTGTCGTTAAAACAGTGCCCTGCCCGTTAAAGTCAACGGAGCCGCCTTCCATTACGATGCCGGGATGATAGACGGGTAAACCAAATCGCTCGGCAATCTTAGTCGGGATCACATCGTCCAGGTCGAACGGCGGATATTTATTCCCCCATGCATTATATCCCCAATCAACTATAACCTTTTGTTTTGCTTGCGGATCGATCAAAAAGGCGGGGCCGTGATCGCGGCACCAGGCATCGTTTGTCGGGAATTCAAAAAACTCAACACGTTTAAGGTCGACACCAACCAACGACAGCTGTTGTTTGGCAAAGGCCGCCAATTGTTCATCAGTTACGTTTATCCGTACCAATTCACCTTCGGTAAGTACTTTTATAAATTCGCAATACTGCGGATAGATCAGGTCCAATTTACCGGGCCACGATTCCTCCTTATGCGGCCAGCTTAGCCATGTAGCGGTGTGCGGGTGCCATTCAGCGGGGAAGTGAAAGCTGTTGGGTTTGAGGGTGTCTCTGTAATCCATAGTGTATGTTATCCGCCACGTCATTGCGAGGAACGAAGCAATCGCGAACTATGCAAGACCGCCCTGCAAAGTTCGGGATTGCTTCGTCGTTCCTCCTCGCAATGACGTGTGCGTTATTCTTCGTCTAAAAATCGTTTCGTAATCGGTTCATACGTATCAATCCTTCTGTCCCGTAAAAAAGGCCAGTGGCTGCGGTAATAGTCCGATTTTTCTAAATCCAGCTCCTGTACAATAACCTCCTCATTACCATGCGATGCCTGGTAAATAACACTTCCGAAAGGATTTGAAACAAACGATCCGCCCCAGAATTTTAACCCTTCTTCCTCTCCTACCCGGTTCACGCTAACCACGTGTACGCCATTGGCTATAGCATGCGAGCGCTGGATAGTTTGCCAGGCGTTGTATTGTTCGGTATTGGTCGCTTCGTCCTGGGTTGTGGCCCAGCCTATGGCGGTGGGATAAAACAATATTTCGGCGCCCATTAAAGCGGTGATACGTGCTGCTTCAGGATACCATTGGTCCCAGCAGATGAGCACGCCGATCGTGGCATATTTGGTTTTGAATACTTTATAGCCGAGGTCGCCGGGTGTAAAGTAAAATTTTTCGTAAAACCCGGGATCGTCCGGGATGTGCATTTTGCGGTATTTGCCGAGGTAAGCGCCATCGGCATCTAAAACAGCAGTGGTATTGTGATAAACGCCCTGCGCGCGCTTTTCAAAAAGCGACGCAATGATAACAACGTTCAATTCCTTCGCGACTGCTGAAAGCGCATCAGTTGATGGCCCGGGTATAGCCTCGGCCAGCTTAAAATTGTCGTAATTCTCCACATCACAAAAATATAGCGACGTAAAAAGTTCCTGCAAACAAATTATCCGCGCGCCTTTTTTGGCCGCTTCACGTATTTTGCTTATCGCTTTATCTAAATTTTCCTGCTTATTGGCCGTACACGCCATTTGTACCAGGCCGACTTTTACTGTGCTCATCCCGCTAAAATTTGGGCAAAAGTAAGATTTTATTTAGTGATTGGAGATTAGAGGCCAGAGATTAGTTAGCCGAAAAACACAATTTGACAGGGCGCAAATAATCAGCGTAATCCTTAAATCAATTAGATCAGCGGTCCTGCTTGTACTTCCAGTTCCTTGTTTTCCCCTCGGCGATCCATTCCAAAGCGGTTTCCATGCGCTTCTCCCTTGTGGCATCGGTTTTGGCTTCGATTATCCATTCCGCATATTCACGTTTTTGTGAAGGGCTAAACCGCTCAAATGCGGCTATAGCGTTGGAATCCTTCGACAAAAAATCAATAAAATATTGCGGTGGTTCCAGCTTTGCCCTTTCAGCGGGAACAGGTTTTTTGGCGACCTTCTCGCCTTTTTCATTTATTGCAATGGCCTGCTGTATAAGATCTATGAGTATTTCCTTTGAGGGCAGGTCAGCAAGCGAAGTTATCCGTCCAAGACTACCGGCCGAAGCATCGCCTTGTTTTATAACTTTTGCAGGGTCATTTAATAACGACGCCTTCCAGAACCCGAAAGCGAGGTGTTGTTTAAAAGCGGCCATTTGGCATACCGGCCCCTTATAATCAAAAAATGGGAAACCCCATTTAATGGTTTCGGTTATCATGGGCGCGGCTTCGTGAACCACCTGCCTGAGATATTCTAAAATGGGTTTTGCGAAATCAGCCGATTTAGCTATGTATGCATCAACGCGGGGATCGTATTGTTCCATACGATAAAGTTAGCACTTATCCCGAAAATGTGTAATGTGTATGAAATTTTGATGTTTTTTTGTAGCGATTTCGCAGTTCCTGATATCCGCACAATCAATGACCAATGCCTAACCAACCAAATCCCTGAACAATTGTATATGCCAGCTATCTTTAAACGGTACTTCCCATTTGGTTTGCAGCTCGTTCAGGTTTTGTACCATGTTGTTAAATACAATAGTTTCGGTATTGATGCTGCCTTGTTTTAACATGTTCTCAAAATCGTGTCGCGGCGCCGAGAGTACCTCGCTTCCTTCGCGGTAAGCCAGGTTAAACCTGTCGAGCAGGCTGATATTGAACTGCTGCTCCAACCTTTTAATAAAATTAACCGATTTGTCAATAGAGCATCCACTGGCCCCGGCCTGGCTTTCATCAACCAGCAGGATCAAAAAGCGGTTGTACCTGATTTCGCCAGCGGCTTTTAGCTGGTTGTTGTGTGCAGTCCAGCCGGTGGTAAAGCTGTTCAGTTCAGTTTTTATTTGCTGTACTTCGTCATCAGTCAGCTTCCTGTCCGACTGGTAAACCCAAACCCGTGAATTTTCTGAAAATTGCATGTGCAAAGCTATGCATTTTATTAACTTCGGGTTTAAATTTGTTGTCATGCCAGCATCAGTTTCTCCGGTTAAAAAAACAGGTATAATCGTATTCTTTATCACAGCAATATCCCTTTGCTGCAGCTTTAAAACCGGCATGAACGACCAGGACTGGCTGAGTTGGGCCAACAGGTGCCTTACCCAATCGTACGACCCTTCCGGGGATGCTAAATTGAAGAAATTTGAGCTGGCGGTTACCGGCGACTACTTTTTGCGGCTGCGCAAAACGTACGCGAAGGGCAAACAGGAATATTATTCCTTCAACCTGCACCACCTGGATGATATGAATTACCTGGGCAACACGGCTTCGGGCACGCTGGCGTTAAAGACCATTGCCGACGATATCATTGTACAAACCTATAACGACCGCGCCGGCGATGTGGATTCGATGACTACTGTGCTCAATATCCCCGTAAAAAATATGGAGCCCGAGCGTTTGGATAGCCTGCGCGATGCGTTAAATTATTTTAAAGCGAAGGGGTTATAGTTAGTATGTCATGCCGAATTTATTTCGGCACCCCACAGGACATTCACGCTTACTAAGCTTCCGTTTGCATGTCGCAGACCTTTCTATCGCATACCTTTCAGGTTAGGTGCCGAAACAAGTTCGGCATGACCTGGTTTTTTAGTGGAATTACAACCCATTCGCCCTTACGGTGATCTCTGCAATATCAAGCACCTGTATTTCCTGCTCTTTATTTTCGTGCTTTACGCCATCGCGCAGCATGGTCATACAAAACGGGCATGCAGCGGCCACTACCTGTGCTTTTGATTCCAGGATGTCGGACATCCGTTCTATATTAATATCTTTCGTTCCTTTTTCGGGCTCTTTGAACATTTGGGCGCCGCCGGCGCCACAGCATAGCCCGTTTGATCTGCAGCGTTTCATCTCCACCAGTTCGGTGTCCAAAACTTCCAAGGCTTTGCGCGGCGCTTCGTAAACATTGTTGCCACGGCCCAAATAACAGGGGTCGTGGTATGTGATGCGTTTGCCCCGAAAGCTCTCCCCGCCTTCTGCGGTTAATTTGCCTTCATCGATCAACTGCTGTATCAATTGCGAATGGTGTATCACTTCGTAATTGCCGCCCAAACCGGGGTATTCGTTCTTTATCGTATTAAAACAGTGCGGGCAGCCGGTTACGATCTTTTTTACCTGGTAGGCATCCAGCACCTGTATATTGGCGATGGCCTGCATCTGGAACAAAAACTCATTGCCCGCCCGTTTAGCTGGATCGCCGGTGCAGCTTTCTTCGGTGCCAAGTACGGCATAATTGATACCCACGTGCTGCAGTATTTTGCAGATATCGCGGGTTATCTTTTGCGCCCGTTCGTCAAAGCTGCCTGCACATCCCACCCAAAACAATATCTCGGGCTGTTTGCCTTGCGCGGCCATTTCGGCCATGGTGGGGACGGTTAATGGTTCATTGTTCATAGTTCATTGTTTGTCCATAGTCGATAGTCCATAGACCATGGCTAATTTTCAATATTTTTATATCACTCCTGCCATGGACTATCGACCATGGACTATGGACTTACTTCCCCCAATTAAACCTGTCGGCATTACTGTACTTCCAGGGCGCGCCGTTGTTTTCCATATTGCCGAACATATTGTTCAGGCTGGCCGGGGCTTGCGATTCTTCCATCACAATGTAACGGCGCATTTCGGTTATAATTTCAAGCGGGTTTATGTTTACCGGGCAGGCCTCTACGCAGGCGTTGCAGGTTGTGCAGGCCCAAAGCTCCTCGCGGGTAATGTAGTTATCCAGCAGCGTTTTGCCATCCTGGTAATCTTTTCCATGCTTATCCATATTATTGCCCACTTCGGTAATGCGGTCGCGGGTGTCCATCATGATCTTGCGCGGCGACAATAGTTTGCCGGTGATATTGGCCGGGCAAACCGAGGTGCACCTCCCGCATTCGGTACAGGTATAGGCTTCCATCAGGTTTTTCCAGGTCAGGTCGGTCACGTCCTTCGCGCCGAAGCGCCCGGGTTCGCCCGAACTTTCGGGCACAAACGAAGGGTCGAGCATGGCCTTGACCTCGTTGGTGACGGAAGCCATATCGGTAAACTCGCCTTTGGGTTTGAGGTTGGAGTAATAGGTATTTGGAAACGCCAGCAGGATATGAAAATGTTTAGAGTATGGCAGATAATTCAAAAATGCCAGTATCCCGATGATATGGAACCACCAGCAAACGCGCTCGGTAATAGCTAAACCATGAGCATTACCAGGCAACAGCGGCTCGATGAACGTACTCACCGGGAAACTACCCGCTTTGATATAATGGCCATAATTTAACAGCTGTAGTTTGTGATCCGCGGCATTCATGGTTAAAAAGGCCGTCATCAGCAAAATTTCGATGATGAGAATGTAATTCGCGTCCGACCGCGGCCATTCGGTCATCTCCACACCCCTGAAACGTTTTAATTTAAGGATATTACGCCTGGCCAGGAATACCACGCAGGCCGTCAGTACCAATATCGCCAGGATCTCAAACCCACCTATCAGCAGGCCATATAAACTCCCCAATGGTTTTGAAAAGATGCGGTGCGAGCCGAAGATACCGTCGATCATGATCTCCAGCACCTCAAGATTGATAATAATAAAACCGACATAAATAAAAAAGTGCATCACCGCGGCAAGCGGGCGCTTCACCATCTTGGTTTGTCCCAGCGCAATTTTAGCCATGGTTTTCCACCGCAGGGCCGGGTTGTCGGAGCGGTCGGTGTCCCTGCCCAATAATATATTGCGCCTTACTTTGCCCGCGTTCCGGGTAAACAGGTAAACAGCCACGGCAAGGATGATGATAAACAGGATCTGTGCAATCATTATGCGTGCATAGTAATTTTTCCAAAGTTATATGAATTGTTGAAAAGTTGAAATTTTTTAAAGTTGGAACGTTGGCTTTCGGGCAATTATTAAAATGTTGAAATGTTTTAAAGTTGGAATGTTAGGTTAACTAATTGGTTATTAATAATGAGGCCCGAAAAAGTTAACATTTCAACCTTTCAACTTTACAACATTCTAACCCTATTAAGCTTTTTTCGAAAAAAAGTTAGTCTGAAATAAAAAAAACGCTACATTTGCAATCCCAAAACGGGCGGTATCATAGCTCAGTTGGTAGAGCAAAGGACTGAAAATCCTTGTGTCGCTGGTTCGATTCCAGCTGATACCACTTCCAAGTCTTAAGTTCTGGGTCCTCAGTCTTAAGTTAAAACAAAAAGCCCTCAGATCAATTTCTGAGGGCTTTTTGTTTTGTACTTACAAACTACGGATATAGTCGTCCGAAAGAAACCTTATCGTTCAATTTCATTTTCGGCAGTCGTTAAGCTCTTTTGATATCAAAACCCTGTAAATAAGATATTTTCCATTTACCATCCTCCTTTGTCACGTTGAATTTATAGGTGACGGTTCTCCAATCGGGTGATACAGCTTTAGGAAGGCTACCCCACGTCCAGTACATTTTACCGCTTTCGTTGTTTAATTCAATAATATGCACATCAACTAAACTATAAGCATTAGGGCTGTCATAAGGTACATCCTGACAATCGCACCAGGGGTCAGCCTCAGTATCGAAACCAAAAGGCGGTATTTCTCCTGTTGAGAAAGGCGCAATCTTCTTTTCTTTCATCTTCTTAGCAAGTACTTGAATGATTTCGTTGTAGTTATTGATAAACTCTTTAGAGAAAAATCCTGTAGTTTTTAAACTATCGTCAACTCCATTGAGTTTACTCAGGTCAAAGCTTGTAACCATACTATCCTGTCGATTTATCACAACTGGAAGTAAGTCCGGAACCCCTTTATGATTTTCCGCCCATATAAGCAAGTTACGGATGAGTGTTTGAATCTGCTGTTTATCCTTTGTAGTGTCCGAAGTTGCAGGAGCCTTAGCTTTTAAAATCGCATTAACTTGCGTTTCAGTCGCTTTTGTTTTACTATTTTCTTTACAGCCTGATAGGCAAACGATTAAAACTGCGAAGACAAATCTTAAACAGGTCATTGTTAAATGTTAAAAGATTTCGACATATTAATATAGCTTTCAGAATGCAAATCGAGAAACAGACTACAGAATAATCGTCCGATGTTAATGAAATCCGCATGTTCTGTGGGTTTGCGGTTCTTAAGAATATTCATTTTTGTTAAGGCCTTAATCCGTTAGTAAAGATAAACAATTTGAACGATTTTTAATTCAGGTCTAAATCTACCAATCAGGGAAGAAATGTTGTGTTATAATTAAAGTTTGCATCGTAAAAGCCCTCAGATCAATTTCTGAGGGCTTTTTTTATTGAGCGCGGACACTCAATTGGTTTGCGGTCAAGCGAAAGACGCTTGACCGGCCGGGGTTTACTTGTTAATGGCGCACGAGAAGCCCGAATCTATCGGCCTTTACGCGGATTCTCACGCGAGGTTGGTTGATGGTGGCTAACGAATATTAATCTATTTGTATTCTTTACCGGTTATGTAAGCCTGGTAAGGGTATTTATTGCCATTTGGTACTAATTGTAATACCTCCCCCGGCTTAACTACGATATTGACATCGTTATCATTGTCTTTTAAAGGGAATACAAATAATATTGGTAAATCCCGGTAGGTACCTTTTTTACGAGCGTTAAAAAATTGTTCCAGGCCGATGGGTCCATCAGATTCTAATACTGCATTCCCAAAGGGACCGCGTATCTCCTCGAGAACACTTTGATCACCATCATGACCGTTACCAGCTGGGGTCCATGTAATGTGATTAATGACGATTGTTTGGCCCGGCTCCGCTTTGATATATGTTGACTTGATATCGAACGAATCATCAAGATGATGGAGTATACGTGAATACGGTTTTTCCTGTGCATTGGATTTATCATAGGCTCCAACGAGTAAAACGAACAGTAGAAATGCGATTTGTTTCATGATGTTTTTTTTAATGGTTTAGTTAAAGATCGCTAGTGAACTCTATAAACTGAGACGTAAAAACACCCTTAAAACACCGCGAAAACACCCTATTTGGTAGAGCAAAGGACTGAAAATCCTTGTGTCGCTGGTTCGAGTACAGCTGATACCACTTCCAAGTCTTAAGTTAAAACAAAAAGCCCTCAGATCAATTTCTGAGGGCTTTTTTTATTGAGCGCGGACGCTCAATTGGTTTGCGGTCAAGCGAAAGACGCCTGACCGGGCGGGTAATGCCTTTATCGCTCATTCAAAACGTCCAGCACCGCAGTATCCGCAGGGCTCTCCTGCAATGAATGGTCGCGTTTACTGATCGTACCCCGTTCGATGTAATTGCGGCAGGCTTGTGCGATGTTAGCTGCGGAGGCGCCGTCGTTTTGCCAGGGTTTTAACCGCTGAAGCTGATCGCGGTCAAAATAGGAATGCACCTTTTTTTTCAGGATGATACCGGCATATACAACAGTTGAGTATTGGGTGATCAGCTCAATGCAATTGGCGATCATCTCTAATGTATTTCCGCGCTGATAAACCAACGTACCGGCAGGAGCATACTTCTTTATCTCACCTACCGCGCGCTCCATCTTTTCGTTCGGGTGCAGTTTGAACAGCAACCGGCGACCGGCAGCGATCCGCACCGCCTCTTTTATAAATGCCTTCCGGTTTTCCCAGCGGAAAGTTTCGCGGATGTCGCTCGTAGCAACCATTACATAATCTTTATGCGGAAAATCGTTTGCCAGGCTGCTTCGTACATTGTCGTAATTTGGTATCCCGGTAACCAATATCTTATGCGGGTCAATTCCGTTCCCGGTAAAATGCGCTTTATACCCCGGCGAGGCAACACAATAAATGTCGCAGGTATTGGAAGAACCATTTAGGGATGTATCACCGGTAAACCAGGCCGGTAAGCCCAATGCTTTCACCAGGTGGCTTTTCCACGTAACACGATCGGTCATTCCCTCCTGTACAAAAACCATCTTCGTTTTATGCATCCTTTTCGGTATCAGCATGTCGGCACAATAAATAACCAGGTCGTAATCATTGCGCAGGCCGCGGTAGTCGATTTTTAAATGATGGCTGCGCAGGTACGATTCGGCAGTATTCCGGTGCTTTTTGCCGAGGATCGTTGCGTCAAACAACGGCGTCCGTTCAAGCAAAAAGTTAACGAGGGGGTTATCGGTAAATAGTTGGCTAAACCAGCAGTCGTATTCGGGTAGTTGTTCGGCAATTTGCTGCATTTGCAGCGTTTGGTTCATAGAACCTGTAATAAGTAAAACTTTTTTCTTCATTTCAAGCCTTTCGATCATCACCGTTTGGCAGAAACATGCGCCGCATGACGCTGTGGAGCCCGGTAGTTAATAATCGCGACTAAAATAAGCGGCGCAAAAATTTTCTTGGTAATCCGCTTGTAATATTGCAGAGACACTGCGCTTGTTGAAACCAGGCTTAACCTGAACCGCCTTATTATCGCAATAAAACGTAAAAAAAATGATATAAAAATGACCGGAGAAGATGGCTGTTAGTTTTGGCAATTATTGAATAGACTCAACGGCACACGAGAAGCCCAAGTCTACTAGCCTTTACGCGGATTCTCGCGCGAGGTTGGGATTTCTTTAATAGCAACCATAGGTGCTTATCATTCGTCCCGTTTTTAAAATTGAGTAAAAAACCATATTTTTGATTATTGATCATGAATGAAAAACATCAAAGATGAATTACAACATATCATTCTCGGACATGAGCCAGCTGGCCAGGCAAGCCAACTCAAAAAAATCCAACGTTTCCTTAGATCAGATGCGGAAACAAGCTTCGCAAGTGAAAAACAGCAGCGGTTCAAAAGTGAAGAAACAGCAGCACTCTTAACAGTCGCTGAGCAAGCGGCACACGAGAAGCCCAAGGCTATTAGTCT
Source organism: Mucilaginibacter sp. (assembly GCA_035568395.1). GTDB lineage: Bacteria > Bacteroidota > Bacteroidia > Sphingobacteriales > Sphingobacteriaceae > Mucilaginibacter. Next base: position 1,524,267 of record DATMOF010000002.1, read on the forward strand.
TTACGCGGATTCTCGCGCGAGGTTGAGGGGACGGTAAAATTAATGCTCATCAATTGTTTGCAGCCGGTGAACATCAACTTGATAAAGATTCCAAAAGATATCTTTCATTTCTGCGAGAAGAATTTAAAATCTCTGTTCACTACATTCAAATCTTAAAATAGAACCGTGAGATTATTAACCTCCTGTGTTGAACTTGAAAAAGAATTTATACGACTTTAAAAGTATTATAAAGCCTTCAAGTGGGCTGCTGCTTGGGCTGGAGTAGATACGCTTGTCTATAAAGAATTATGCAGCCAAGAGGCTAAAATTGACCAAATAGTTATAGGTATTCACTTTTACCAGACCCATCCAGATTTTATCAAAAAATTTTTACTTAATAAAAAGGTTAAATACATAAAGCAGCCTGAAGGTACGTTTCATCCAAAACTCTATTTGTTCTATAATTCTGATTCTGATTGGGAATTAATAATTGGGAGTGCCAATTTTACCAAACAAGCTTTCTCAAAAAACACTGAAGCTTCTATTTTACTAACCTCAAAAGAGCCTGATTCAAGAGCAATTTTAAGGCAATCTAAAGCTATAATTGATACATGTTGGAGAAATGCAAAATACTTTGATTGGACTGAACTTGATAATTATCGAATCATGTGGGCAATCCAGAGACCAAAAATTAAAAGTTTATCCGGGAAATTTGAGAATGGTTCTATAATGCCTTTTCATCAAATACCATTTATGGTCATGAGTTGGAACCAGTTTGTTGATAAGATTAAAAGAGAACATAATCATACTCTAAAAAATAGGTTGAATATGCTTGCATTGGCAAGGCAGCTTTTTATTGACAAAATTCATTTGTCTGATTTTACGCATGAGGAAAGAAGCTTCATTGCTGGAATACCCTATGATTATAAAACCCCAGGCTTTGAAGATTGGGGATGCTTCGGAAGCATGAAGGGAGCAGGTACATTTAAAAATAAGATCAATAGAAATGATAAAAATATCTCGAAGGCATTGGATGAAATTCCTTTATATGGTGAAGTCACAGAAGAGCATTTCAGTAAGTATAAGAATAGTTTTTCTAAAATTTTTACTGGTAACAGCATCGCAACATTTAGCAGATTATTAGCTATGAAAAGACCAGATATATTTTATTGTATTACTTCAGCTAATAAGAAGGCATTTTGCAAGGGGTTTGATGTGATTTATTCTCATGTAAACTATAATACCTATTGGGAATTGATAGTAATGAAAATTATTAATTCAGAATGGTGGCTTCATCCTAATCCCAATTCTTTGCAGGAGTCAAGAATCAGTGAGGCGAGAGCCGCATTTTTAGATGCTTTTTGTTACCAAGAATAATTATGGAGTTAGAAGAATTTATTAAATCAATTGAAAGTCTTGACTTTAATGATGTAATTAAAAGGGAATCAAAAGAATATTTGACCAAGGGCTACAGGTCTGTGTCTTACCATGATAAAGATGACGATAAAAAATTTATTACTAACGGTATGAAGCGTTTTATAACTAAAGATGATAAGACAATCTTCTTACTGGAGGCAATTAATTATCTAAATGAAAATTTAGTAGAAGTTGACAAGAAGATTGGTAATGATGTTGTTGAACCTTCCTTTGGTTCAAACTCTTACATCTATGAACTTGAACGCTATCAAGATCACCAAGAGTTAAAGGAAAAGAAACCAAAGCTTCAAGCGCAAATATTTTATGCAGTAAGAGAACTTGAAAAATTAGGTTTAAAAAATTTAGATAAAAATGCTTTTTCCAATGCTCAAGTTCATGACTTGACAAGAAAAATCAATGCCCTACTTATAAAAATTGATGAATTAGCAGTTGGACAGGAGGTTATCTTCAACTTCATAGGAGAGTTTAAAGAAGATTTAAACGAAATGAAAGACGAATTTCCATTAGGGAAAAAACGTTGGTATCAAAGATTTTCTGGGGTGGTGGTAAGCTATTTCGGCCATAAAGGCGCAGACGCTTTCTATGATTTGATTAAGCCCGATATTATGAAAATCATTAAAGAAATTCCCATTGATAAGTTTTTACATTAAACACATATAATCAAAATTGAAAATACATGAGCAATGAAACCAATGTTACGAAAGCGGTTTCCAATGAAATAATAAATACTTCTTTAAACTTAAGTATTGATGAACAAAACAAGCCCAGCACATGACCCTCACAAGCGGGACGTATGCAGGAGCCTCGGGGACTATGTAAGCATGGTCCTGATTTTAGCCATGCCAAGATTTAATCCGGTATTCTGTACCACGGCTTCAAACTCTTCATCTTCATTCAAATTTTTGAGCATACAGCTACCTTCTTCATCTAATGGGCCAGAAATAACATCTTTTAGATTGATTTCGTTTGCGCCAAGCAACTCAAATATTGAATAGCTTCCGTCAGAAAGCTCCACCGTGTACATGCCACGGTTATGATTTAAAATGGCGACAGTTCCTTTAGGCATATTTGTTAATTAGACTTTAAAGTTAATAAAATACACGTGATAAACTATCAAACGGAAAGTAACCACATTAAGGAAAAGCGTCCGAATATTATAACGCGCGTTCCTCTTTTGGTGTGTTAAAGTAATAATTGGGCGACAAAGTTTAGTAAAACAATGACAATGTTTTGTCAGTGTGTTCAGGTGTAACCAGGTGTGTCCACGTGTACCGGGTGGTACACTGTATCTGCTGTATCAAGTGTCTCTCTCAACAAAGATACACCTGGTACAACAATAATTCGTAACTAAACGACATTGATTTAATTCCACAAAACGAAACCACTGCGCATTGCTAAATTGCTTGTTAATTTATGACACCGGTATGCTTATGCACCTTGCTGATAAAATGATTTAGTTCAAAAGGCTTCCTGATGAGGTCGTCGGCCCCGCACTTTTCTTTAATTTCTTCAATATCCTCGCTGCCCGATACCAGGATCACGGGTATATTTTTTAGGTCATGCGTGGTCTTTATATATTTACAGATCGATTCGCCGCCCTCGCCGCCTTTGAGCTGCAGGTCGAGCATAACAAGGTTTACTTCTTTTGCCTGTAATTTATATCTGGCCCAGCCCGTGTCGCTTAAACTGATCACCTCAAACCCTTCATCCTCGAGTATCATGCTGATCATTTCTGCTATTACCGGTTCATCTTCAATTATAAGTACTTTAATCTTCATATATTATCGCATAAGCAATTTGATGCCGGAGTACACATGCAATAATAGCACCAAACATAACAGGGCGCTGATAAACGGGCCTTCGGTTTATTGCTTTTAATTAAATATAAACCCAAACTGAACATTTAAACCTACCGAAGCGGGTAAACCATTCCCAAACCGCGCAGGCGTTGATAAGGCCACAAAGTAATTGACATCCCTTGTATGGAGATATACTTTATTAAATACCGGCGTAAACCCGTAACGCCCCGACGTTTCGAATGCCAAACGCGTGATAATGGTAAAACCATGCTCAAAGCGGAACATGGTGCCAGGGTCAAATAATAAGTTACTCATTTTGCTGGTACCACCTGATGATTTTATGGTTGGCGTAAACTCGTAGCTGAAACCAAATTTATCGCTGTACAGCACGTTTACCCCTACCGGGAAACCAATGCTAAACGTGCCTTTGGAAAAATTGGTTGTCGTTGAATTTTCGTCGATGGTAACGATAGGCAGGATGAAGCTCAAATAACCCACCACTTTTGGATATGTGGTTGGCTTTACATCCACGTTTTGTTTTACCCGGGTTGAATCGCCGCCCGCTGATTTTGCATTTTGACTGAAGCCGGTGCGCGGGGTTAAGATGCCGGCGGCAATAATCACGATAAGGATAACAAAGCTAAGGCGCAGAGTCCCCATTCCCTTTGCATATAAATGTGTTTTCATAAGTATACCGTTATATTTTCAAAGATATAACGATTTTAAAAAAATAAAGAGAAATTTATTTTTTTAGCCGTGCTGATTCGGCCTCGAGGAAAGCGGCGAACCTTTCGCGCATCTGGCGGTGATATTGTATGAGCTTAATCGCTTCGGCAGTGATAGTTGACCCGCCGCCCTTTTCGCCGCCGGCCTGCGGTATAACTACAGGGTTGATCATTTGTGCGTTTAGGTTATTGACCAGTTCCCACGCCTTTTTGTACGACATTTTCATCTCTTTTGCCGCCATGCTGATGGAGCCGGTGGCTTCAATACGTTCAAGCAACTCAACCGGGCCGGGGCCAAAAAAATGCTGCCCGTTGGATTCGATCCATAGGCTGCCGTTAATTTTTACATTGCCGGGGTTTTTCAAAATATCTTTTATTGAGTGCGCCATAGTCAGTTCAAACTTACTAAAATTGAACTTATTTATTAGGTCACACACTTTTCACAAAAAAGCCTCTCAATAATTGAAAGGCTCACATATATTTTAATATCATTTACGGGCGCGGCGGCGCTGGTGGCGGCGGCGGTAAATGTACGTGAAGGTTTAACGGGCGATGGTGGCGGTGACCGTAACGGTGATGCCTGAAAGAAATACGCGGGCGCGGAGGCGGCGGCGGTGTCCGGACCTGCAAAAATGTTGACCGGGTACCAACGCTTAAGTTATTCGCCTTTGAATTGCCGAACGCGAAAACCAGCAAAACCGCAGTTATTAAAAATTTAATGTATTTCATGCTTATAAAGTTAAGTTATATAACGATCATAACATATATATTGCTGTAATGTTTGGTATCTGTGGATGTGATAACTTTCGGGTCATTTGAGCCGAGTACTGTAACGTATTTAGCCGGGTACTGTACTGTAACGTATTTAGCGAAAAACGATGCAGGACGCGGAATTTAGAGCCCGGGCAGTGCGATTCCCCTCCTGAGAGGGGTGGAGGGGTGGAGGGGTGTGTTAACGAACATATCGGCTAACACACCCCCGCCATAGCACAGCCTTACACACCCCCTCTCAAGACGGGAGTTGTTATAACATACCTATTTTCAATCGCTAAACATAGTGCGGTATAAAAAATCGGCTGCAAATTGAGCGGCCTCCAGCCAGCGCTGCCGTGTTGCCTTTCCGGCAGGGAATACCGGGTTAAAATGACGCTCTAACTGGTGCGCGTAACCGTCAAATATTTTTAATTCATTGGGGATATGCAATTTATCCGCTTCGTTGTGGATATCTATCCCGCCGAATAAGGGCCCGCTTTTATGGGTTGGGGGCATCACCCTATCCTTGTTGCCCAGTACATTAACAATGGGTACATGCGCATTTTTCAGCCAGTTAATGTCAAATATGCCACCCCAAAAATTAACTATGGCAACAACATTTAATAAGCCGGGCTGCCCTTGCTCATTTAACCCCGCCATTTTTGCCAGCTCGCTGTCGCTCACGTAAGCTGCCTGCAGCGCGATCATACCGCCGGCTGAATTCCCCGCCAGGATGATCTTATCCGGGTCAATACCATATTCTTTATGATGTTGTTTAAAATATGCAACCGCCATTTTCGCATCCTGCACGGCGTAATAACAGCTTTTTTGCAGCTGGTCGTAATTAAAGCTCGTGGTTATTTTATCGAGGTGGTAATTGATGCCCGCGCAAACATAGCCGCGCTGTGCAAAGTTTTTGCACCACAGCTCTATCTCGGGTACATCCTTCGAGCCAAACTTAAAGCCTCCGCCATGCATCCATATAATAAGCGGCCGGGCGGTTGAGCGGTCGCCTTTCGGCTGATACAGATCGAACAGGTGGAATTTCGTGTCGTCTTTCTGATCTTTTGGCGCGTAGCTTTGGTCTTTATCAATAGTGACTTCGTGGAAAATAAGGTCTTTATACAATTTGGGCGTTTGAGCATTTGCCGCGAGCGAAAGGCAAAGCATGCTTAAAAATACAAGGGGTTGTTTATTCATCATTCCAATATACGGTACAAATTAGCCGGAGGGATGTTTTGATGATCACTTTATTTAAAATGAGGCGGGCTTTGATAGGGTGCAATTCAAATTGTTGAACGCGGGAATGCATGGCGCAGAGTTGACTCACCCGGTCATCGCTACGCTCGACCACCCTCTCTATGGCAGGCCATAAAGAGGGGAGGGAAGAAAGAAAAATATTTTTTTAAGTTTCACCCTCTCTCCGGTAAACCGGAAAGAGGGTCGACAAGCGAAGCGTCGTCGGGGTGAGTCAACACGGCGGCAAGGAACGCGGGAATGCAAGGCGCTGAGTTAACTCACCCGGTCATCACTACGCTCGACCACCCTCTCTACCGCAGGCGGTAAAGAGGGTAGGGAAGAAAGAAAAATATTTTTTTAAGTTTCACCCTCTTTCCGGTTTACCGGAGAGAGGGTCGACAAGCGAAGCGTCGTCGGGGTGAGTCAACACGGCGGCAAGGAAGAAACGGTAAGTTTTACAAATACGCTTTGATCTTATCCAAAACCGCAACGGTATTATTCAATATCTCGTCATTATTAAATCTAAGAATCGTTAAACCCAATCCTATTAATACTTCATCTCTGTTTTTATCATAATCTTTTTTAAGCAGGTGAATAGGGCCGTCAGCTTCGATAACCAGCTTTGCCTGGTGACAATAAAAATCGGGAATGTAATATAAATTCTTACCAAAGCGCGACTCAACATAAACCGGGTGCTGCCGCAGGAATTTATAGCCGGTGAACTTTCGGTTTCTTAAACAACTCCACAATACTTTTTCCGCCGGGGTTTCGAGACGACGGAGTTCGCGGCAGAGCTCGATGATGTTTGGCATGGGGGAATATAGGGAACTTTTTTGAATGCATGGCGCAGAGTTAACTCACCCGATCTGCGCTGCGCTGGATCACCCTCTCTCCGGCAGGCCGAAAAGAGGGTTGGGGGAAGAAGAAAAATAACTTTTTGTGTGTTTCACCCTCTTTCCGGCACGGAGAGAGGGTCGACGAGCGGAGCGTCGTCGGGGTGAGTAAATATGCGCGCGACAATTTGATTTGCCCTCGTTTAATCCACTGCGCCGTTTTTTACTAAATTTGGCCTATCTAATACAAGTCTTCAAGCTATATACAATATAATGCAGGAACAAAAATTACAGGAATTACTGGCTTATCTTTCGTTGCATTCCCCATTCTATAAAGATCTGTTTGAAAAAAATAAAATAGATATCCTCGAAATTAAAACCGTTGCTGACCTTTCGTCGATCCCGACTACCAGCAAGGAGGACCTGCAACGGCGAAACCTTGATTTTTTATGTGTGCCGGCAGGAAAGGTAGCTGAATATACCTCAACATCAGGCACCCTCGGCAACCCGGTAACCATCTCGCTCACCGGTAACGACCTTGATCGCTTAGCCTATAACGAGTACAATTCATTTTTATGCGCCGGAGGAACGCCTGGTGACACTTACCAGCTAATGCTCACGCTCGACAGGCAATTCATGGCAGGCATTGCCTATTATTCGGGCATCCGCAAACTGGGTGCCGGCGTTATAAGATTGGGGCCGGGCGTTCCGGCGCTGCAATGGGAAACCATATTGCGGCTAAAGCCGACCGCTATTGTTGCTGTGCCGTCGTTTATCCTGAAGCTGATCCAGTTTGCGAAGGATACTGGTATAGATATTAATGCGACTTCGGTCAAAAAAGCAATTTGCATTGGCGAGAACATCAGGAACACCGATTTCTCGCTCAATATTTTGGGTAAGAAGATAACTGAAGCTTGGAATATCCAGCTTTACTCTACCTACGCTTCTACCGAAATGCAAACTGCATTTACCGAATGTCCGGAAGGGCGCGGGGGCCATTATCAGCCGGACCTGCTTATCGTTGAGCTGCTTGACGAGAATGACCGGCAGGTACCTCCCCATACGCCGGGCGAAGTAACTATTACCACCCTTGGCGTTGAGGGCATGCCCTTGCTGCGCTACAAAACGGGCGATATTTGCATGTATTTTGACGAGCCCTGCGCCTGCGGCCGTACAAGCTTACGCCTGTCATCCATCATCGGCCGGAAAAAGCAAATGATCAAATTCAAAGGCACCACGTTATACCCGCCGGCGTTGTTCGACTTGCTGACCGAAAGAGAGGAAATACTGGATTTTGTTGTAGAGGTTTATTCGGATGAGATCGGCCTCGACCAGGTTTTGTTGTACGTGGTTCCGGCTGACGACAGCGAAGAGTGCGACCACCGTATCCGGGCCTACCTGCAGGCCAGGTTACGTGTAAGCCCTTATATTAAATATGTGACCGCCGAGGAATTACAAAAAAAACAATTTAATGAAGCAGGAAGAAAGGCTATTAAGTTTATCGACAGGAGAAGAGGTTAGAGATTGGAGATTAGAGGTTAGATTTTTAGAGGCAAGACCGTAAGAAGCGGGAAGAGGCGGATCATTATCCTTCCCACCAGTCAGCATTTTGGCGTGTTCAGGGGTGTTCGGGGTTGTTCGCGACTGTTCGGGGTGTTCGTACATATCGCAAAGCGAACGCTACAGTGCGAAGCACCTAATCGTGATTTTGGTACTTGATTATTGGCTCCTGGTTCTCATTCTCCGCGATATTTTATACATTTACCCAAATTTACCTTCATATAATTTTTGCCCATGATACTTGTTGGACAAAGTACGCTCTCACTCGATGATTTTTCTGACCTTTTATTCGAACAAAAAGAAATTGAATTAGATAAGGCTGCTGTTGAAAAAGTTGAACTCAATTTTAATTTTCTCAAAAAATTCTCATCAAATAAGCTTATTTACGGTATAAACACCGGGTTCGGCCCTATGGCGCAGTACAAGGTGAACGAAGAGAATATCTTACAGCTTCAATATAACCTTATCCGTAGCCATTCATCCGGCAGCGGTAAGCTGATGCCAGCCCTTTTATCTAAAGCGCTGATGATTGCCCGGCTCAACAGTTTTATGCAGGCTTACTCGGGCGTCCATACCGAAGTGATCGAATTACTGAGAGACCTGATCAATAAAAACATCAGCCCGTGCATATACGAACACGGCGGCGTTGGCGCCAGCGGCGACCTGGTGCAGTTAGCTCACCTGGGCCTGGTGCTGATTGGTGAAGGCGAAGTTATATTTGAAGATGAAGTTCATCCTACTATCGAGATATTTAACCGTTTCGGCATTAAGCCGCTTTCCATCCATATCCGCGAAGGGCTGGCTATTTTGAACGGAACTTCAGCCATGACGGGTATTGGTATGATCAATATCATACAGGCAAAAAAATTGCTGAACTGGTCGGTGTTGTTTTCGGCAATGATCAACGAGATCGTAGAAGCCTTTGACGACCATTATTCACGCGAATTAAACATTGTAAAACATCATAAAGGCCAAAATAACATCGCCGCTATGATGCGTGATATTTTGAAGGACAGCGGCATGATACGCGACCGTTCGGAACATTTATACAATCCGGATAACCTCGACCAGGAAATTTTTGAAGATAAGGTGCAGGAGTATTACTCGCTGCGTTGCGTCACACAGGTTTTAGGGCCGATCTCCGACACCATTGACCAGGCTGAAAACGTGCTGGTGAATGAGCTTAATTCGGTAAACGATAACCCGGTGATCGACCACGAAAACAAAAATATTTTTCACGGCGGTAATTTTCATGGCGATTATGTGTCGCTGGAAATGGATAAGCTCAAAATTGCGATCACCAAACTGTCCATGCTTTCCGAAAGGCAGCTCAATTACCTGCTCAATAACAAGCTGAACCAGAAGCTTCCGCCATTCGTAAATTTGGGGGTGTTGGGTTTGAATTTTGGCATGCAGGGCATGCAGTTTACAGCTACATCTACTGTTGCCGAAAACCAGACATTATCTTTCCCGATGTATGTGCACAGCATCCCAAACAACAACGACAACCAGGACATTGTGAGCATGGGCTGCAACGCCGCGCTGATGACAAAAAGGGTGATCGATAATTCATTTGAAGTATTGGCGATCCATTTAATGACGATATTACAGGCTATCGACTATCTCGAATGCCGGGACAGGTTATCGACCACTTCGCGACGAGTGTATGACCAGGTGCGGGCAATATTTCCTAAATTTATACAGGATGAGCCTAAGTACAAAGATCTTAACCGCGTTAAGGTTTTCCTGGAAAGCTCAGCTAACCTAATCAGTTCAAAATGAAATGTGCATTAGTTACCGGCGGTTCAAGAGGAATAGGCAGGGCGATCTGCGTTAAGCTGGCCGGCCAGGGATACTACGTGCTAGTCAATTACAAAAGCAATACCGAAGAGGCTGAGAAAACGCTTGCATTGGTCAACCAGGCCGGCGGTGACGGTGAGCTGTTGCCATTTGATGTCGCTGAGAAAAGCCAAATACAAGAGATATTAGGAAAATGGATAGGGGCTAATGAGGAAAAGCATATCGATATACTCATAAACAACGCCGGCATCCGCGACGACAGCCTGATGGCCTGGATGGCTGACGAGCAATGGGATAACGTATTAAAAACCAACCTCGACAGCTTTTTCCATGTTACACGGTTGGTATTGAACGGTATGCTCGCCCAAAAATATGGCCGTATTGTTAACATCGTTTCCTTATCTGGATTGAAGGGGCTGGCCGGGCAAACCAATTACTCAGCAGCCAAGGCCGGCGTTATCGGCGCCACAAAAGCGCTGGCGCAAGAGGTTGGCCGCCAGGGAATTACCGTTAATGCCATTGCTCCCGGCTTTATCAAAACCGACATGACTGAAGGGCTGGATGAAAAGGAATTGAAAACGTTGATCCCTGTAAAACGCTTTGGCACGCCGGAGGAAGTGGCCCATGCCGTGGCATTCCTGGCCTCGCCTGAAGCAGCTTATATTACCGGGCAGGTATTATCCATTAACGGCGGTTTATATTCATAAATATGTTCCCGGTGGAAAACGTTATACCGCTGATCCCTCAGAAACCGCCTTTTGTAATGGTGGGAAAGCTCCTTCATTCCGACGACCATATCACACGCAGTAGCTTTTTGATCCGCCCCGGCAATGTTTTCGTTAAGAACAATATATTCCAGGAAGCCGGGTTAATGGAAAATATAGCGCAAACCGCAGCGCTAAGAGCAGGCTACCTGGCGCAAGCCGAAAACAAACCGGTAACTGTGGGGTATATAGGAGCAGTAAAAGATTTTGAAGTATTTAGCCTGCCGAAGATCAATGACGAGATCATTACCGAGGTGTCCATCGAAAACCAAATCCTTGATGTTACCGTACTTTTGGGAAAGGTTTGGTTAAATGGCGTTTTAATGGCGCAATGCGAAATGAAGGTATTTAGCAGGAGTGAATAAATGGGGGATGGTATGAATGGGGATAATAAAATAACTCATGTTTTTATAGTTGCTGATAACGTGCTGTCCCCGTTGGGTAAAACTACGGCCGAAAACTTCTCAAGGTTAAAGGAAAACCAATCGGCGGTTAAAGCACATCATAACCCGGAAATATCGCAGCAGCCTTTTTTTGCCTCACTGTTTGACAACGACGATTTTTTGCCAACCAACCCTAAGTATACCCGATTCGAGCAGCTGCTTATCGCCTCGATCGAAGATGCCTTGCAGAACTGCAACATCAATGCGGCAGACAAAAAAACGATCCTGATCATTTCATCAACCAAGGGAAATATCAGTTTGCTGGAAACCGAAACATATAGTGCAGAACTAAAAAATAGGATATCACTCCCCCACTCTGCTCAACTGGTTGCAGATCATTTTGGGTTTGTGAACAAGCCGGTGGTTATATCGAATGCCTGTATTTCGGGTGTACTGGCTATTATTACCGGGATGCGATTGCTGAAATCAGGCCAGTATGAAAATGCCGTGATCGCCGGTGCGGATCTCATCTCCAAATTTATCCTGTCGGGTTTTCAATCCTTCCAGGCGCTTAGTCCGCAGTTGTGCAAACCGTTCGATCAGTCGCGCGATGGGTTAAACCTTGGCGAAGGAGCGGGGACAATTGTTCTTTCAACCAACGAAAAGTATAAAGGAAACCTAAAGGTAAAAGGTGGCTCCGTTAGTAACGATGCCAATCATATTTCAGGCCCTTCCCGTACTGGAAATGAGCTTGCATATGCGATTAAAAAGGCGATGGGCAGCGCCGGTCTCTCAACGTCGGACATCGATTTTATTTCGGCACACGGCACAGCCACTGTTTTTAATGACGAAATGGAGGCTAACGCAATCGCCATAGCAGGTTTAAAGTCGGCGCCGATAAATAGTTTGAAGGGCTATTACGGGCATACTTTAGGCGCGGCAGGGCTGATTGAGTCGATCATCTCATTAAAATCTTTACAGGAAGGATTGGTTTTACCAACTGCCGGGTTTGAACAAACAGGACATGGTACCGCGGTAAATGTAGTTGCCAAACAATTAAGGATTAGGGCGAATAACTTTGTTAAAACAGCCTCGGGGTTTGGTGGCTGTAACGCGGCGGTTATTATTGGGAGATAAAGAATACTTTGGGGAATATCAGACTTACGAAGTTTTTAAAACTTCGTAAGTCTGATATTCATTAATAAATCGGTTAATATTAAAATTTTGCTTTCAGAGAAGTACATCACAGCCAGTTGCACGATAGGTAAAGGGATCGTAAATAAGAATGGTATAAAAGCATTTGAAAACAGCAATGCCGATACGCCGGGCTTTTTACTTTCCCTGTACCAGCATTTTAAACTTAACTATCCAAAATTTTATAAAATGGATAACTTAAGCAAACTGTGCTGGCTGGCATCAGAAATATTGCTTAAAGACGATTTTAAACCCCATCTTTACCAGCCCGAGCAGGTCGGTATCGTATTAGCCAATGCCAATTCAAGTCTTGATGATGATATTAAGTATTACGCATCAGTAAAAGACGTTCCCAGCCCTTCCCTGTTTGTTTACACGCTGCCCAACATCATGATCGGGGAAATTTGTATCCGCAATAATTTTAAAGGGGAACATGCTTTATTTGTCCAGGAAGAATTTAACGCTGGTTTTATAGAAACACAAGTAAATTATCTTTTGGATAACGATCTCCTGGAGGCCTGCATTTGTGGCTGGGGAGATGTTTTGGAACAAGACTATAAAGCAGTGTTATTTTTGGTTGAGAAAGAAAAAGGTGAACAATCTTTACCATTTTCCAAAGACAACATGAATAGTATTTTTATCAGCAATTAAATGAGTTCAACAGCATATATAGCAGGCGTGGGCGTAATTTCGGCGATAGGCAACAATGTGCCGGAGCACCTTGCTGCTTTTGAGCGGGAGCAACCCGGCATGGGTGAGATCACGATGCTGGATACCATTTATCAAGGAAAAATCCCCGTGGCGGAAGTAAAGCTCAAAAACAGCGAACTGGCCGCTATGACCGGTATGCCGGCGGATATCAGCCGCACAACGCTGCTTAGCCTGGTTGCCGCGCAGGAAGCTTTGGCCGATGCCCAAATCCCTGGCCTGGATGAACTGCGCACGGGTTTTGTGTCGGCAAATACGGTTGGTGGGATGGATAAAAGCGAAGATTTTTTTATTGATTTTGTTAAAGACAACAGCAAAGGCAAATTAAAAAATGTGTACGACCACGAATGTGGCAGCATCACCGAAATTGTCGCCGAAAAGCTGGGATTAAAGGATTACATGACCACCATCAGCACGGCCTGTTCATCATCGGCCAATGCGATATTTTATGGCGCGCGGCTGATAAAAAATGATGTGCTGGATGTGGTGGTCGCCGGCGGTGCTGATGCTTTGACTAAGTTCACGCTAAATGGTTTTAATACATTGATGATCCTCGACCCGGAATTCTGCAAGCCTTTTGACGAACACAGGCAGGGGCTAAACCTCGGCGAAGGCGCTGGCTATGTGGTGCTCGTATCCGATAAGGTCGCAAAAACATTAAGAAAAGCTCCCTGCTGCAAATTGAGCGGCTATAACAACAGTAATGATGCCTATCACCAAACCGCTTCTTCACCTGACGGAACGGGGTCGTACCTGGCCATGAAAGGGGCGCTTGAGAGAAGCGGTTTGCGGCCTTCAGATATTAATTACATCAATTTACACGGCACGGGCACCCCTAATAATGATAGTGCGGAGGGAACAGCTATAACACGGGTGTTCGAGACGGAGTATCCACCGGTTAGCTCCACCAAATCATTTACCGGGCATACTTTGGGCGCCAGCGGCGGCGTTGAAGCCGTATTCTCAGTGCTGGCGATAAGGCATGGGCTTATTTATCCTAACCTGAGGTTTAAAACACGGATGAATGAAATACCCTTCAAACCTGAAACCAAGTTTTTAAAGGGCCAAAACATTAGTCATGTCATGTCGAATTCCTTTGGCTTCGGCGGCAATTGTACATCATTAATATTTTCGAAGATCTGATGAAAGTATATATCCGCTCATCTGCCTGTATATCGCCACAAAACACTTTTAGAAACGGTGACTTTTTAGCTGACACCGTTGAGTACACAAGCACCCGTTTAACGGCAATTGAACCGGATTATAAAGAATTTGTCGACCCTAAATTACTGCGGCGCATGAGCCGTATCATTAAAATGGGGGTGGCTACAGCCCAGGAATGCCTCAACAAAGCAAACAACGTAATGCCGGAGGCAATCATAACCGGCACCGCTTATGGATGCCTGGAAGACACCGTTACATTTTTAACCCGCATTATTGAGCAGGGTGAGGAAATGCTCCCCCCTACATCATTTATCCAGTCGACCCACAACACTGTTGCGGCGCAAATAGCCTTAATGCTGCAATGCCACGGATACAACAACACTTTCGTTCATAAGGGAATTTCTTTCGAAAGCGCACTGCTGGATGCCATCATGCTGTTAAATGAAAAGGAGGCGGATAACATTTTAGTCGGCGGAACGGATGAGATTACCGACACCAGTTTCACCGTGTTAACGCGGTTGGGCCTGTACCGCCGCTGGCCGGTATCAAACCTGGACCTGTATGCAACCCGTTCAAAAGGCAGCATCGGCGGCGAAGGCGCAGCGTTCTTTATGCTTACGGATAAACCATCGCCGGATAACCTCGCTGAGTTGACAGGGATACGCACTATTTATAAGCCAATAACCCTTAAAGATATTGAAAAAAGAGTTGCGGCCTTCCTGGCTGAAAATGACTTAACTATTGATGATATTGGTTTAGTAATAACCGGTAAAAGCGGCGATCTGCGCCATGATGAGATATACGAGGAGTTAGACCTTTCGCTGTTTAAAAATAGCGCGCTGGCCAATTACAAGCACCTTTGCGGCGAATATCCAACATCCTCATCATTCGCGTTGTGGCTGGCTTCCAATATTATCAAAAACGGCAGCGTTCCTGCGGTAACCATTGAACGCGGCCTGATCAAAACCCCGCCTAAAAAGATCCTGGTTTATAATCATTACCAAAAAATATATCATTCCTTAATGTTGATCTCAGCAATTTAGCATTTGAATGGCCGCCACTACTGACATATTCACCATCACAAAAATCGAGCATCAAAGCAACTCGGTGCACGCCGTTTTAGACGTTAATAAGGATAGCCAAATATTCAAAGGCCATTTTCCCGGCCAGCCGGTAGTACCCGGCGCATGCATGCTGCAAATCGTAAAAGATGTTTTGGAAACAGCTTTGAACATTCGGCTTCAGCTAAAAAAAGCTGGCCATCTTAAATTCGTCAGCATGATCGACCCGGAAATTGTTCAGAAAGTGAATTCGGAACTAACTTATAAGTTTAGCGAAGAAGAAATAACCGTTACCGCTAGTTTAACTTGTGATGGGGTTGTCTGTTTTAAATTGCAGGGGAGTTTTGTAGAGTGGTGAAGATAGCACAGTAATTTATGACAATGTTTTAATTTCTATAATTGTTATATTTGTGTATGGATGCTTTGATTGTATACCCCGAGAATAAAGAGCAATTAGTCGCTTTAAAAGCAGTAATGAAAGCTATGAAGATAACTTTTGAGCAGAAAAGCCAGATTTACCCACAGAATATAATCGAGGGTGTAAAGGAATCGTTGAAGCAAGCTGAAGATGGCAGACTAACACCCTACAAAGGCATTAAGGAAATGCTGAATATAGCGTGAGTTTGCAGGTTCTCTATACGCCACGTTCGAAAGAAACCTTGAAGTCGGTATATGATTTCATTTACAATAAATTTGGCAGCCGTTCAGTAGATAAATTCATAACAAAAGCTGAAAAGATTATTGCTTTAATAGCTGAACATCCGCTTATTTTTAAGGCAAGTGTAATTGATAAAAACGTCAGGGTCGGATTAATCAGCAAACAAACTTCTTTATTTTACCGGATTACTGATACTACAATACACCTCTTATTTTTTTGGGATAATCGACAGGAACCCATTCTTTCTCGATAAATATTAATTTTCTGCCCATTCATGCACAGTTTTTGTAGCGACGCAACAGTAATACAGCTTATTACTTCGCCCCGTGCTCCTCAATATAAGCCGCCATCGAATTTACATCTATTAGCACTTTTCGCCCTTCGCGGGGATCTTTTATGGTTATGCCATATTCCTTTTTCAGTAATACGATCAGTTCAAGCGAGTCAATTGAATCCAGGCCAAGCCCGTCTCCGAAAAGTGGCTCATTATCTTTAATATCAGCCGGCGTAAGGTCGGTAAGGTTTAGGAATTGTATGATCTGTTTTTTTAGTTTTTCTTTTAACTCGGTAGTTTCCATAAAGGCTTTATATTAAGTTTTTCCTCCTTAGCCCCAAAAATGTGATAAACTGGAGCACCAAAGTGATAAGCAGTAAAGATAGAATATAGTTTAAAACATCCCCAAGTTTGCCGCCCTCGAGGAAAAGAGAATAATAGGCCTGTATGGCCCAGTGCATGGGCGAAATATCGGCGGCCGATTTAAACATGCCCTGCATGGCAAAGCTGGGCACCATCAACCCGCCGATAGTCGACAATATCACGATAGAAACCGCTCCAAAGCCGTTTGATTGCTCGTGAGTTTGCGCAAACACGCCCACACAAAGGGCATAACTTACCGCACACCACCCACATACTACAGTAACGACTACCAGCGCGAAAAGGTCCGATGGCAAGTTGAGGGCGGGCAACCCGATGAACGGGAACAGCCATATCCCCATCGAGAAAATGACCGCGGCCTGCAATAATGTAACGCCCAGGTACACGATCTGCTTTGACACCAGCCCGACCAGGTAGCTAGTGGGCAGCGTTTTTAAACGGATAAAGCTGCCGCTCACTTTTTCCCGAACCACGCTGCCACCCAAAGATATCACCACAAAAAACATGGCAAAAATGGTCCAGGCCGGAACATTGTGCTGGGTGGAATTAGGTGCGACATGAACACCCTCCTTTGAAACAGGTATCTCATTAATCCCTGCACTATTATTCAGCATTTCGTTTTCAAGCTTTTCGGGCAGCTGCTTTTCGTTGATCGAAAAATACAGGCTTCGCAGGGTTTCCCGGCTTTCAACCAGTTGCAGTGCGCTGCGGACCGCCCCTTCGACCGATAGCCGCATTGATTCCTGCAAAACGGGGTTATAGTAAATGTTAAGCGGGTCAATGTCGCCGGCTTGTTTTATCGAATCGCCCTGCAGACCAAAACTTTTTAATGCCTTGCCGGCGATGCTTTTTGATTTGGCCGAAACCTTCGCAGAAAAGTCGGCGGGGATAACAACCCCGAGCATAGCGTCTTTTTGATGCATGGCATCGGCCATTAGCTTTTCGTTTTGGTCGGCGCCAGCTTTAAGAACTTTGAACATGCCAATCTTATCAATCGCTTTTACAAGTTGTGCTCCAGCCTGTCCGGTATCCTTATTACAAATTAAAATCGGGAGCTTGTTTTTACTGATGAGCTGGAAGGTGCTGTTCTGGATACTCGTAACCACCACAACCAAAATTATCGGCATAATAAACATCAGTGCAATGCCCACTTTATCGCGCAGCAGCACCCTAATGTCTTTTATTATCGTGGCCTTTAGTTTAAACATCATTCCTGTATTGCTTGCCCGTTAACCTTAAAAACAAATGCTCAAGGCTCTCCTCCTGGTAATGCTTAAGCAGCTGGTTTAAATCACCGCGCGCTATTACCTTTTCATTGTCGATAAGCGCCACCTGCCGGCATAAGCCTTCAGCCTCGTTTAACTGGTGCGAGGTATATACCAGCGTGGTGCCGTTTTTATTTAGCTCCAGCAGGTAATCAATAATAGCATGCCTGGTTTGCACGTCAACGCCAACCGTCGGCTCATCCAAAAACAATATCGCCGGGTTGTGGATAACCCCGATGGCCAGGTTTACCCGTCGTTTCATCCCGCCAGAAAACTTTTGCACCTGTTTGTCCTTCACTTCCTCCAGGCCAAGGATATGCAGCAACTCTTCGGTCCGTTTGCGTATGGTGCGCCCGCTTAGGCCCGACCAGGCACCAAAAAACTGCAAATTTTCAACCGGGCTGAGTTCCTGGTAAAAAGAAAACTCCTGCGGAACAAAACCGAATAGCCTGTTGACCTTATTACTGCTTCGGCCAACCTCGCGCCCAAGCAACCTGACATGCCCCTCATCTGCGGAAAGCAGGCCTGTCATGAGGCTGATCAGCGTGGTCTTGCCTGCCCCGTTGGGGCCGAATAAACCAAAGCGTTCGCCTTTCGGTATTTTCAAATTAAGGTTTGAAAAAGTCGCATCCGGATTCCCCGGATAACGAAAACCCAAATTTTTCACCTCAATTGCCAAAGGAGCAGTTACTTCCATTTTATTCCTTTCAATGCCTTGAACGCATTTTTTTCAAGTTCGGCTATTTCGATCAGGTAATCGCCCATTATATTAAAATCCTCCTGGCTGCCGATGCGCCCTTTATAAATCCCCGCAGCCTGTACGGCAGCAGTCCGCCAAAGGTCGCCTGATTGCGTAAATATTTTCGAGATTTCCGGCAAACCGTTATTGGGGAGATATGCGTCTGCCTCCTGCAAAAAAGCCGCATAAATATACCGGAAACCGCCGCCGCCTGTTCCTATCTCTTCCTGCATCCGCACCAGCTGGGCCAGGTACAAACCCGCTTTGTGCAGCCCCAGCTTATCGCGCCATTTTTTTATTTTTTTTCCGGTATGTTTTATGCCTGCTACCCCTGCAAACCACCCGGGGATATGCAGCATCATGTGTACATTTTTTTTTATCCCTTTAATAATGGCTTTTTTTATCTGGTCGTCAGTGATCGTACCATCGTTTTGCGGATAATACAGTTGTCCCCGTGGTGCCAGGGCGCCTTTTGCAAAACGTACCCGTTCCAGTTCATAGGTGGTTAAAGTAGTGGCATGTTCCATTACCGGGTCGCTGATGAGGAAGTTGTCTTCCTCTTTGCCATAAACAATTAAGTTATGCGCGTTAAAATGAAAACGGTATTCTTTTGGGAAATAAGAAAGATAATAAACCCCCACCTGGCAGCCAACCGGCGTACCCTCATTCAGTCGCTCCATTAAAAAAGCCTCTGCCTGTTCTTTTGAACTGAATTTTTTACGGATAACCGGGATGCCGAGCGCCTCGCAGGTTCGTTTAAAGATAAGCCCCGGAAAGGTGCGGAAAGCAATTGCCGGGCCGTTGCTTATTTTGATGATGGGAACATATACAAAAAACAACCCTGCCCCAATACCAAAAGCGAGTGGCTCGGTTATTTTGTTGCCTGAATTTTTCCGTAATAAGCTGCTGGTTACGCCCGATTCACAATGCGCCGACTGGACGTGCTGAAAATCAATCTTCATGTACGGTCATGTTCTTTAAATCTTCAACAGTAACATTGAACGCTTCAGCATATTTTTTTAATTTCTTTTCCGGCAGGTTATTAAAAACATCCGGTTTCAGATGCCTTTTTATTTGCCACTTCCAAAAACCGGTATAGTCGGATAATATGCCTATATCCATTAATCGATACTCCATAAAGAAAAGCACCGGGCTTGCAGCTTTGTTCCAAACCTGCTCCTTTGCCCTGGCTATCCGGCCTTGTATATCGTCCCAAGCCACGTCCAATGCGTTTATTTTAACCTCCCAGCCGGTGCTCAGTTCCTTTACATACTTGCCCGAACTATCGGTGGCATAGCACACTTCTTTTGTGATCTTCCCGAGCGAGCTCAGATCCTGCGGCACATTTTCCTTCTTCATATCACAATTGGTTTTTACTATACTACGGTCAGCATCGCATACATATACGAGAAACGGGCGCTTTCGGGAACCAGCAAAAGAATTTTCTCTCCTTTTTTTAATCGCCCGCTGTTAAACAGCTCATTTATCATCAGGTAAACCGATGCAGCGCCAACATTACCAACCGTATATAAATTGATAAACCACTTTTCGTAAGGTATCCCCCCGCCATATATTTCTACCAGGTCATATATCTTGCTCTTGAAAAAATCGCTGGATATATGCGGTAAGAAATAATCGATATCGACATTGGTAAGCCCCTTTTTATCAAATATTTCCTTTATTTTTTTCCCGCCCAGGTTTACTATATTGTCGCTTAACAGCGTAATATCCTGCTTTACGCTGAAAATGGATTTTGTCATGATTTCCTCCGGCGTATAATCCATAAAGCCTTTAAGCGTGCCGTCTTCCATTTTCTCGCCGCCCATATACATACAGGTATCCATCTCGTTAGCGTACGAAACACCTTCGATCCAATCAAGGCGTAGGCTAAGCCCTTTTTCATTCGGTTTATCCGACATTAAAAAAGCCGAAGCGCCGTCAGAAAGCATCCACCTCAAAAAATCCTTCTGGAAAACGATGAAAGGATTTTCCTCCATCTCCTTTAGCTTTTGCGCTTCCTCTTCAAATACATCCGAAACAAGCAGGCCCGAAAACCTTTCGGAACCGGTAGCGACCGCCAGCTTTACCTCGCCGGCCTTTATGGCCAGGTAGGCATATTTTATAGCGTGCATACCTGCACAGCATACGCCGGACGGCGAAACAACCTCGATAGCCTCTGCCTCCGGCAGCCAGCCATGTGTCATTACACCGTGGCTCGGCATCATCTGGTCGGGTGATGACGTGCCGCAGGATAACAGTTCAATTTCTTTTAATTTTTGGGGGTCATCCTTAAACAATTCCTTAACAGCCAGGGCGGTCATTTGGGCGTTTGTGTGTGTGGATTTCCCATTTTTATCCAGCGCATAATAGCGATTGACGATGCCGTTATTACGCAGAACTATCTTTTTTGATTTAGAGGGCCGGTTATCAATATAACCCAGGTACGACTCCATTTCATCGTTCGAAACAGGGCCGTTTGGAAAAAAAGCAGATGTGGAATTAATATAAACCTGGTTCACAGACATAGTGTTAATTTACTTGTAAATAGTGTTGTTTTTTAGCGTTAATTCTTTTTGACGAAAATGGTTTTAAAAATATGGCATCCAGCGTTAAAAGTACAGGCGCCCCCAAAAATAATGCAATAAACAGATAATACTTAAATGCCGAAAGCCATGGCGTACGGTTTTTCCTGCTGGATATAAATTTTGCCCACGCGGCAAATATAAATTTCGCCTTACCCTCAATAAACAGCAGGCTATAATTTATTTCAACAGCGTTATTATCAAGCAGTTCATCCTGCATACCATCCCACTTGCCGCTTGCAAGGTGAGGGGCTACAATAGACCCAAAAACACCCGTATTCGCTATATCCTGTTCATCTACTCCCGGTTTCGGGAATATATTGAGATACCTTTCCTTTTTCCCCGAAAGCATCCAGTAAAAAATAGTTACAAAGCTTACCGGGTTGGGATGCTTATCTATTAACGCAATATTACCAACTAAATTTGCGCCCGCCGCTTTCAGGCCTTTTCTGATACGGTCGTAGGCATTCAGCCACATGTTACGTGCCGCGCTAATTGTGATAACCGGCGTATCCTTCAATACCGCCTTAAATTCAGGTAGGTTAAGCAAAGAATTTGAAGGAATGCTTGGCGACAAAAACCAGGGCTGATAGCCGAAGATAATGAGGTCGTATGCTGCTTCCTTTAAAATAACAAGCTCCAGCTCGGTCGGCACACCCAGCACACAATCCGGCATTACCGAAAAGAAACGTTTTCCGGTCCATGGGAACACGAAATCTTCTACTGGCTTGATCAGTACCTTTTCAACACTTGCACCCGCTGCAATCAGCGGCGCTGTAAATGAGTCAATGATCTCTCCCAATTGCCCCGACTGGGTATAATAAATAGCTAAAACCTTTTTATTCATTCTCCGGGTAAAGTTAAATCTTCCTTTCTCAACACTTTTGAATTTTTGCAATAATTCAGGATGGCATACTGAACAGGCTGTGGCAGGCTTTTAAAGTGCTTAACGACCAGCGATTTATCGCCGGGAATATCCTTTTTATATTTTACAATTTTGGGGGCATGCTCTTCGATGGCCAAACGAAGGAAATGAAATTCGATATTTTCGTTATCAGCCAGTATGGCTGTTTCCAACTTAATGCGGCCGGCTTTAAAAAAGCTCAATTTATCCTTTGGCTTTTTGACCAGGCCTGCCTTTCTCAACAGTAGCGCGCCTTCATATCCTTGCTTGTCAGTGATGCTGACCTGCGAAACAATATCAAGCTCCTTATTTATAGCTTCAATATCGCCGGATGCCATTACTGAATAAAACCCGGCCTTATCGAATTTTTGAACCGATGTGCCGGCTAAAGCCGGGATGCCGACAGTTAAAAGAAAAAATATTAAAACCGATTGAAACCGCATAAATTTTTAAACTGTGCCAAACTTAATATAATGCTCCAACAATTAAACAATGGATTTTCCCGGCCATAGCATGTGTAACAGGCCATTGCGGTAATTGTTATTAATTACATACATTAAAATTAAATTACTTTCGCTTACTTTGAGGTCGGGCAGTTTTATTTAATGAAACTTTTAATGCATATTATATGCTTTAAACCCACCTGGCGGACAAAAGTTTAAAAAGCAATTTGTGAGTAAAAACGTACAATTCTCTGATTTATGGGCAGTAATACTGGGCGGTTCAAGCGGCTTCGGCTTTGCGGCGGTTGAGCAGTTGGCTGCATATGGGATGAATATCGCTGTTCTTTACCGTGAAACTTCTATTGCTGAAAAGTTGCTGCGCGAAAAATTTTCGAAAATAGCTGCTGTAAACGAAATCACTATTCTTCCGTACAATCTGAATGCCCTGGATGCCTCGGGCCGGGAATCATTTATTAAACAATTTATTGAGGCGGCCGATGACAGAAGGCCTGTTGTTAAATTATTGCTGCACTCCATCGCACGCGGCAATTTGAAACCGCTCGCCGTCAGCGATGCGGATAAAAAGAACGATGCCAATTTGCTCTCGGTTGACGATATCCAATATACCACCTATGCCATGTCAAACAGTTTACTTGATTGGGCTCGGGCATTGTTGAATGAAAACCTGTTTCATTACGACGCGCGAGTAATTGGCTTAACCAGTGAGGGTGCGCATAAGCACTGGGAGGGCTATGCCGCCGTATCTATCGCTAAAGCTTCGCTCGAAAGTTTGGCTAAATATATGGCGGTTGAATTTAGCCCTTTCGGGATAAAAACGAATTTAATACAGGCGGGCATTACCGAAACATCGTCATTAAAAAAAATACCCGGTAGCGAACAATTGTTACAAATTGCTAAAACACGCAATCCCATGGGCCGCATGACCCAGCCTGACGATGTAGCTAAGGTTATTTATTTACTTTGCACCGACGAGGCATATTGGATAAACGGCTCGATCATTCACGTAGACGGCGGAGAGCATTGCAGCTAGACAAATATGGATAACGACATTCTCAATTATTTGCCATATAAATCATCTTTCCGCTTTGTCGATCATATTTCACTATTAAGCGAAAACGAGGTTACAGGCGATTATACCCTGAGAAAAGACGCTTTTTTTTACCAGGACCACTTTGTTGGCAACCCGGTAACGCCAGGTGTAATTGTAACCGAAATTATGGCGCAAATAGGCCTGGTAGTTTTAGGCCTGTTTTTAATGAAAAACGAGGATGAAAACAGCATCGCGTCCGGAGATAATTTTCCGCTATTGACCTCAACCGAAGTTTCGTTTTATAAAATGGTGCTGCCCGGCGAAAAAGTTACTGTTATATCAAAAAAACAATATTTTCGCTTCGGTAAGTTAAAATGCTATGTCGAGATGCTCGACAGCGCGGGTGAATTGATAGCCAAAGGCTTTTTTGCCGGTGTAATTAAAAAAGTTGATATAAAAAATGAGTAATCGTGTTGTTGTTACAGGTTTAGGTGTTGTATCGCCTAATGGTGTAGGTGTACCGGCTTTTTTAAACGCTATACAAAAAGGGCTATCCGGAATAAAATTCATACCGCTTTACCAGGAGCTGAATTTAAGCTGCCAGGTTGCCGGGATACCTCCATTTGAATGGGAAAAACTGAAAGACTACATTTCGGATGTAACTTTTTATGGGTTAAAGGGAACAAATATAGGCTATGGCCTGGTGGCCGCCATGGATGCCTGGGCCGATGCCGGCAATGAGTATGATTGTGATGAGCCGCGCTGGGAGACCGGCTGCGTTTTCGGCAACAGTGCTCCGGATACCGAAGCCATGAAAAACGTCATAGCCAGGGTGGATAATAAAGAAGCCAAAAAACTGGGCTCGCGGGTAATTGAACAAACCATGAACAGCGGTGTAACTTCTTATATAACCGGGCGTTTGGGTCTGGGGAACAAGGTGGTTACCAATTCATCAGCCTGCGCAACGGGTACCCAGGCTATTTTAATGGGATACGAATATATTAAAGACGGTTATGCCAAACGGATGGTTACGGGCAGCTGTGAACACGTAGACCCCTATGTGTACGGCACTTTTGACTCGATGCGTGTGCTATCCCGAAAATTTAACGACAGGCCCGAACAGGCCTCGCGGCCAATGAGCTCATCTGCCGGCGGGTTTGTTCCGGGTTCAGGTGCGGCAGCATTGGTTTTAGAGGACCTTGATTTCGCGTTGCAGCGGGGCGCTAAAATTTACGCCGAGGTCCTGGGCGGGTCATCCAACTCCGGCGGACAACGCGGCGGCGGGTCGATGACGGCGGCAAATTCTGCCGGGGTGGTACGGTGTATACAGGAGGCCATGAGCAATTCAAACGTTACAGGTAATGATATTGATCTGATCAGCGGCCATTTAACGGCGACCATCGCCGACAGGCAGGAAATCCAAAACTGGATAAATGCCATCGGGCGCAGCGGCGATAATTTTCCCTTAACCAACTCTTTAAAGTCGATGATCGGGCATTGCCTGAGCGCAGCCGGGTCGATAGAATCGGTTGCGTCGGTGTTGCAGATCGTGCACCAGTTTGTGCATCCGAATATCAATCTTGAAGACCCGAATCCCGAAATAACAAATTTGGTGAGTTTAAATTCACTACCTACATCAAACATAAACAGGCCTGTTAACGTTGTAGCAAAAGCGAATTTTGGCTTCGGCGATGTTAACTCATGCCTTATTTTTTCAAAATTTACTAAGTAAAATGACTAAAGAAGAGATTTTAAACGAACTTAAAAAGGTAATTGCCCCCTATACTACGAATAAAGAAATGCTGGCCGGCATTGACGATAACACCGATTTGATAAAAGATTTAAAGATCAATTCGGCTAACCTGGTGGATATCATTATCGACGCCGAAGCCAAATACGATATTGAAATAGATTACGATTCCGCTGATAAAATGGTGAATGTGGGCAACTGCATTGCTGTGATCAGCGAGAAAATGAAAGAAAAAAATGAACAGCACGGGTAACGACATTGTATCGTTAAATGCTATCGATATCACCCGCACAAGGCAGCAACGGTTTTATTCAAAGATCCTTGCTGGTTCCGAAAGCATCCTTTACAACCAATACCAGGACGACCTCGCTTTTGAAACCTTTGTATGGATATTGTGGTCGGTAAAGGAATCTGCCTATAAATTCCTGCAAAGAACTAATCCCAACCTGGTTTTTTCACCGACAAGGTGCTTTGTAACTCAACTTGAAATACCTGTTGAATATCAGATACTGAACCCGTCCATCTCGATTTTAGAGGGAATGGGTTTTGATGGCCACCCGGCTTGCAAAAGTATTGTAACAGTTGGTTCTGAAACACTTTATTCCAGTTCAATAATAACCCGCGGTTTTATTTTTTCGGTGGTTAGCCGTGATAATGACTTTGAGAGCACCGGCTGGGGTATAAAGCGGATCGATGATGCCGGTTCTGATAACCAGTCTGCAGAAGTAAGAACGTTTTTACTGGAAAAACTAAAAAAAGAACTCCCGTTGCATCAGCTGCAGGTTCATAAGAATGCGCATGGCTGCCCTGTCCTGGTAAACGGAGCTGAGAAAATTGACGCATGCGTTTCGCTTGCCCATCATGATCATTGGGTAGGCTATTCCTATCAGTTGGATAGTGTAATGGCCTAAGGCTGTTTAAAAGATTAGGCGGCAAACGAATCCGGCGTCAGATAATACAGCGTTATTTCAGCCTGATATATTTCTCGATGATCACCCTGTCGATCCCTTCCTTTTCAACCCTTTCAAGCCCTTGCTGAACCAGCGTATCGCCCCTAATAGAAACGGTAAACGTAAACGGCTTGCCTTCCCAGTTCTTATCACTGTAATAATCCAGGTGCTCGGTGTATTTATCTCCCGCTAAGGTGTACTGGCCTCCCCCGGCGTCGAAGTGGTTAGCAGAATCTTTGCTGGTGTGGAGGTCATGTTTTAAAAAAGCGAAGTGTGTGTCGTTAATGATCTTGATCATCCGTTGGTTTTTGGTATAATCTGTAACCGAGCTAACGCCTTTGGTTATGGTGGTGCCGGAAACCAACTGCCATGTCCCGTTAAGGGTTAAAGATTGCTCCGTTTTTGTTTTGCACGACGATATGATTACCGTGGCAAAGAGTAAGGTAATAAGTTTCAGTTTCATGATTTTAGGTTTATAGTGATTATCAGACTTACGAAGTTTTAAAACTTCGTAAATTTTTCTATAGCTACATAAACGACAATGAATTCCCGCAATATACACGCGTAACTTTAACACCGGGCACTTTCTCATTGAGCCATTTCAACAGAGATTGTGAACCTGCTTCTTCACTGGCGATATGGCCTAAAACAACCAGCGATGTTTTATCCCCTTTGGCC
Source organism: Mucilaginibacter sp. (assembly GCA_035568395.1). Lineage (GTDB taxonomy): Bacteria > Bacteroidota > Bacteroidia > Sphingobacteriales > Sphingobacteriaceae > Mucilaginibacter. Next base: position 1,551,341 of record DATMOF010000002.1, read on the forward strand.
TGCGCGTCGCGGATATATTCCGGGGTTTCCCATTCCTGTACCTCTCCACATATCACCACATCGGGTTTAACTTTTACAATGGCCTCAATCTGGCGCCGGCCACCAGGGGCGCCTAACATTAACAATATGCGGCTGCAGGACTGCTCCGGGTTGCCTATATATCTTACTTTGTCAATATTCAATTTTGTTTTAGTGTGACCGACCAGGTCCTTTAAAGTCGTGGCAGGCATGGTAAGGACGATATGAGGAGCAATATGGTCGGCGTATTTTTGCCAGTCCAGTTGTGCCAGTACCCCTACGGTCACCAGATCGGGGACGTGGCGGTGAATATAGTCGTGATTGCGCCATACGGCGATGTTATGCTGCTTCAAAAGGTCGGCTTTGTATTGATACACATCATCATTTTTAAGCCACGAAGTATCATCAGCGTGATTATAAAACGTTGGCTCGTGCGCGATAATAAAATTAGCGCCTAAATCAACTGCCTTATGAATAACTGCAATCGTAGCGAACATGGAAGTAACGATGCCGGTCACAACCATGTCCGGGCTGCCCGACTTTAACGTGTCTACCGTATTGGTTAAAACGCCGCCGGGAACATCTTTAATAAACATGTCCATGATCTGTTTTACGGTATAATTCTCCGCCGGCTTTATAAAAGTTGCCGCATTGCTTACCATCGGCACAGACAGCACCGCACCCGCTCCCACAGCTGTGGAAACATTGTAAATAAACTTTCTGCGGGTAACGTTTTCAGGTTTCATAATTGACTTATTTGATTTCTGTAAGGATTTCTCTAAAAATTCAAAGACGGATGCTTTTTATTAAAACCGGTGGCATCCTGGTATAATTTGGCAGCCTGCAGTAACTTGCCTTCACCAAAGAGTTGCCCCATAAACGTAATGCTGGTTGGCCGGCCTTTTACGTTAAATCCGTTTGGCAATACTACACACGGGTTACCGGTTAAATTGGTCATGGACAGGTTAATGCTGAATGACGGTGTGATGTAGAGGTCGAGCCCCTTAAGTTTTTCGTACCAATCCTGTATCAGCAACGTGCGTGCGCGGTTGGCCTGGATATATTCGGTGGCCGGTATAAACTGCGACGAACGGAAGATATTGGGCCATGCGCCTTTACCCTGCTGCACCAGCTGGTCGTCCTTATGTGATAAAACCAATTCCTGGAATGCGGCGCCGGCTTCGGCATCCAGCAGGAACACCATGGAACCTATCGGCATTTTCGGATATTCGATAGGGACTAGCTCGGCGCCCAACTCTTTCAGCTTGATCAGCGTGAGCGAGTCATTGGCGTGGTTGGCGTACTTACGGTCAAAATCGGCTTTTACATAGCCTATTTTATAGCCTTTCAACGTCTTTCCGCTGCCATCATAATTAAACGGGGCGGCAATGGTGCTCAGGTCTTTGGGGTCAGTTCCCAGGATCGTGTTAAAAACAATTGCGGCATCCTCCACGCTGCGCGTGATTGGGCCGAGCTTATCCATGCTCCAGCTTAACGCCATAGCGCCATATTTGCTTACCCGGCCAAATGAAGGGCGCAATCCGCTGTCGCCGCATTCGGTCGACGGCGATACGATTGAGCCAAGCGTTTCGGACCCAATGGCAAAGGGCAAACAACCCGCACTAACCGCCGAAGCCGATCCTGCCGATGAACCGCTTGAGCCGCGCGTAATATCCCACGGATTTTTCGTCCTGCCACCAAACCACATATCACCCTGCGCCAACTCGCCTAAGGATGTTTTTGCAACCAATACGGCGCCGGCATCTTCGAGGCGGGTTATTACTGTGGCATCAATGCCCAATTGCTGGTCTTTATAAGGGGGTGCGCCGAAAGTGGTTTTATAGTCTTTTTGCGCCAGCAGGTCTTTTGCCCCGAAAGGAATGCCGTGCAGCACGCCCCGGTAATGCCCGGCCCTGATCTCAGCATCTGCCTCAGCCGCTTTTTTAAGAGCGTGTTCCTCGGTGAATGTGATCACATTTAACAGCTTGCCGTTATACTTCTTTAGCCTGGCGATGAAAAATTTAGTAAGCTCAACAGAGCTGATCTGTTTGGTGCGAATGAGTTCAGCCAATTCACGGACGGTGTAAAACGCCAGGTCGTCGCGGTTACCGGGCAAAGTCACTTTTGGCATTTTAGCGAGCTTAAACCCGTTTTTATCATCAGGGTTGGTAAAGCCTACCGGCACCGGGTTAAAATTGAGTGCGGGAACCACGCTGTTTGGCATATTTAGCTTTCGCAGATTTCCATAGGCGGTATTAAACTGGTTCAGGTTGTTCAGCATCGAATCGGCCTGAGCGTCGTTGAATTCCATTCCGATAATCTTCTCCGCCTCTTTTACAATACTGATCGTAAAGGGCGCCGTCTGCAATTTCGCTGTCACAAACGAGCCAAAAACAAAACTCAAACAGCCTATCGTGCCTATAGCAACATATTTTCGTGTATTGGTTTTCATATACAAAGTTTAGTTTGCCTAATTTATGATTTAATATTTTTCGGGCAATAAAATTCTTGTGTTTATTCGGCTAACCCTTAATATGTTTATCCATAACATAGTTGGCAAACGGGCAATAAAAAAGCCGCAGCGATTTAAGGCTGCAGCTTCGTAATATCTTGAACAATCGTTAATTAATTCAACGGCTTATTGCTATATAAATGATACTCACCCGGCGCCAGGGTAACCGTATATGGCAACGAAGTTACATTTATGCTTGTGCCGGTAATATTATCGTACCATGTTCCTGTCGATGGGAAACTGATACTCGCCGGTTGAGGAGCAACATCAAAATTACCCACTACTTCAACGTTGTTTACATTGTTAGGGTCGAGCAATTGGATAACTTTAACATAACCGCTTAAATTATAGTGAAAATTTGTGGTTGTAAAAACACTGTTTTTTATCTTCCATTTTATCATCCGCGAATAAGTTTGGTATAAGTGATGACGGTTTGCATCGCCCATATACTCCCAATGCGGGGGTTTATCTCCTAAACGGCCGCCGTTGTCAATGCTGATATCATATCCGCGTTCGCCAAACTGCCATAGCATTTTGGGGCCGGGCGACGAGAACATAAACACCGCAGCCATTTCATCGCGCAGTAAACCCGTCGGGATATCTTTGGTGGTATAGGCGCCTGCGGCATTCCCGTATACTTCATTTTTAAACTGAAGGCGTTCCTCGTCGTGGCTTTCAAAGTACGTCACCAAAGCATAGGGTGCTGTAAAACTGTACGCATCATAAAACAAACCGGAAAGGTCCCAGCTTGGATTGGAAGGCCAGCCCATGGTCGACTGTGTACCTGCGCCATTGAGATTCGACCACGTCATCATACCCTGGTTAGCCAGTTCCGATTCCTCCTGGTTTCCTGCAAAATATTCCAGTATAACGTACATCGTAGGGTCAATGCTCTTCATGTAATTATTGTAATCTTTCCATATAGCTACCCGGCTGGCATCATAGTTACCCCACGCCGCCACATCATTGCCGGTAAAGGTTTGGGTAAACCCTTTAGCCAGGTCAAACCTGTAACCATCCATATGGTACTCCTGATTCCAAAATTTCACAACGTTTTTGACGAAAGTCTTGGTTGCAGCACTTTCGTGATTAAACTGGAATCCGACATTATATGGGTGGGTTGGTGCAACGTTATACCATGGATTATTTGCTGCCGGTGCGCCTGCAGCCGCATTCCAGTACATTTGAACCATTGGCGATGAACCAAATGAATGGTTAAGCACCATATCTTGTATCACAGCTATTCCCTTTGCGTGGCAGGCATCAATAAATGCCTTCAAGTCGTTTTTAGTTCCATAGTACTTATCCGGCGCAAAATAATAGTCGGGATTATAGCCCCACGAGTCATTTCCCTCAAACTCATTAACCGGCATCAGCTCAATAGCATTAACGCCAAGGTTAACGAGGTAACTTAATGTATCGGTAATGGTTTTATAATTATGCGTGGCCACAAAATCACGCACCAACAATTCATATATAACCAGGTTTTTTGGATCGGGCCGGGTAAATGACGTTGTTTTCCAGGTATACGCCGGCTGAACGGCCTGCATAACACTTACGATACCCGTTGTTTTTCCGGTTGGGTATGGCTTGAGATTAGGGTAAGTTGCCGCAGATATATACTGATCGTTATCCGGATCCAGAATTTTCTCGCAATATGGGTCGCCCACTTTTAATGAGCCGTCAATATAGTATTGATAGGCATATTCGGTATTGGGGTCAATGTTGTCTATCTGTACCCACCAGCGGTTTCCATCAGTAGAGTTGGTCATCGCTGTAGGCACCCAGTTATTAAACTCTCCGATTACCGCAACCGATTTTTTGCCGGGGGCATATAAGTTAAAAATGACCGACTTGCCGCCGTTTAAAAAAGTAACACCATCGTTCGCTCCCGACGGCACATCCTTTCCGTTAGGATTTCCGGTAACGTTCCCGGAACCGGGCGCAGCAACAGGTTTTTTAGAGCATGCAGTAACACCGATCAGTAATATACCGACCATTAACAAGTAAACATTCCTGGTAATCATATTTTCAGACTTTAATAATTGGTTTAATAAGCTATTAACTGTTTTTTTAAATATTAGGTATTGCACACTATAAATAAAAATACAGCCGGTTATAACAGGCCAAAAGGCAACTTGCAATAACCTGGCAATAAAAGTACTAATTTACTTTAAAATTAAAGCGGCAGGATTTGAATTTGAGCTATTTAATAAATTTCTTTACTGCGGTTACCAGGTCGGCCATATCAAATGGCTTTCTCATGTATGAATCGGCAAGGCCGGCTTCGGCAATTTCCTTTATATTGCTTACCGCCGATATAATGATTATCGGGATGTGCTTTGTGGCCGGGTTGGTTTTTAGTTCCTTGCTAAGCTGCTGTCCTGTGGCATCGCTTTTCCACTCGGTTAGCCAGTTGTCCAGCAATATCAGGTCGGGCTTAAGCGTGTTGATCGACTTCAGTATCTTAGAATCTCCGGACGAGACTACTTCAAAGTTTTCCTCTTCCAGTATATAACAAATGGTATCCCTTATATGCTTATCATCCTCGATCACCAATATTTTTTGGGCCATAACCTTTTTTTGTGCTGATTTAACACATAAACAATTAAAGGTATCCTTTTTGTTTTACTAATAACGTTTATTTTACATGCCCCCGATAAACGGCGGCGCCATCATGAACGTGTTTAAAAAAAAGCCTCCCCTATCGGGGGAGATTTAGCGGGGTTTATTGTAACAAATGCGGCAGCGGGGCTCGTAACTTTCCTTTTCGCCCAGTAATATCCGGCTATCATCCGGAACAAGCCTGAAAGAATATAAAGCCTGGTTTCCGCATTTGACACAAACGGCATGCAGCTTGGTTACCGACTCGGCCATAGCCATAATGGCCGGCATAGGGCCAAACGGATCGCCTTTAAAATCCATATCCAGCCCGGCAACAATTACGCGCGTGCCTTTATTAGCTAAAGCATTACAAACGGCGGGCAGCTCATCATCAAAAAATTGCGCCTCGTCGATACCGATTACATCAACATCACTACCAAGCAGCAAAATGGCCGAGGCGCTTTCAACCGGGGTACAGGGAATGGAATTTGAATTGTGCGATACCAGCGCGTTCTCAGTGAACCGAACATCGGCCTTCGGGCTAAATATCTCGACCTTCAGCTTCGCTATCCGTGCCCGGTTCAGCCTTCTTATTAATTCCTCTGTCTTGCCCGAGAACATGGAACCGCACACAACTTCTATGCTTCCGCCAAACTCAGTCTTTCGTTTAAAAATATCTTCGTTAAAAACCAAACCGTTGATTTTAATGATTTACAGATTTCGTTGATCCTAACTGATCTCTCATCCCTGATCTATAGTCTCCAACCGGCAAATATCAGAATTTAATCTTATTTTTGATTAGCATTTATAATAGAGATATGAAGCAAAAGGAAGTAATGAATAAGATAGGCGGGATTATAAAAGAGCTGAATGACCAATATGCATACCTGCAAGGCATGGACGAAAACCTGAACAGCCTTGAGCTTGAGCTTTTTGTATCTAACGCCCGTTTTTTAACCAACCATATAGAAATACTTTGCAAACTTAACTCACAAAACAGCGACAATAAACATATCTCATCTAACCAGGAAAAAGATCCGGAACAAAAATATTTCGAACCTGTAGTTCACCAGGCAGATGATAATATAACCGAGACGGAAAACGCTGTAATAACTCAACCCGAAGAGCAACCGGTACCACATATTGATCTTGGATCAGCAGCCGCTGATGACGCTTATTCTTATATCAGGCAGGAACCTGAAACCATACGGCACGAACTGGTTTTAGATGAGTCGGTGAACTGGGAGGATGATGAGGATCTGCCCGAGGACGAAAAATCGCCGATGCCGGCTAAAAAGGAGAAAGCGGAACTGGCCCTGCCAAAGGTTGAAACAAATAAATCTGAAGAAAAAAAATCGACGCCGGTTGCCGATAAGCAACAAGCCGAAAGTACAAGCAAAGCTAAAAATGATGATATCCTTACGATCAATCAAAAAATCTCATCACAGCTAAAGGAAAAACCAAAAGCTCCCGCCGCGCAACCAACGGCCGCGGCGATTTCAGACATCAGGCAGGCTATAAACCTGAATGATAAAATGTTGTATGTGAAGGACCTTTTCAACGGTTACTCGCTGGCCTATAGCGAAGCAATAGAAATACTTAACCGTTTCAGTACTTTCGACGAAGCGACACGGTTTTTGAATGCAAACTATGCGATTAAAAACCACTGGGAAAGCAAGCCAGAGACAACTGAGAAGTTTTACGCTTTGTTGAAAAGGCGGTACGCGTAGGCAGTTTGCAGATCGATAAATTATAATACGCGAATTCGTTCGCTGCCAACTGCGCACTGAAAACTGCAAACTGATTAAACAATCCCCATCCGGTTTGAATCGAGCTTGATCAGCACGAACAACAAAACAGTAAAGCTTAAAAGCGATGAACCTCCGTAGCTCACAAACGGAAGCGGAATACCGATCACCGGCACTAAACCTATGGTCATACCGATATTTATCATGACGTGAAAGAATATGATAGACGCTGCGCCATAGCTGTATATTCTGGAAAAGGGCGATCGCTGCCTTTCGGCGATCATGATCAACCGCAATATCAAAAACAGGTATAAACCCAGCATCACAACCGACCCTGCGAATCCCCACTCCTCCCCAACGGTACAAAAAATAAAATCGGTACTTTGCTCGGGCACAAATGAATATTTGGTTTGCGTGCCATGCAGGTAACCTTTCCCCCAAAGCTTACCCGAGCCGATTGCAATTTTGGATTGGTTGACATTGTATCCTTTGCCCTTTAAATCTTTTTTAATGCCTAAAACAATATCGATCCGTACTTTTTGATGCGGCTGCAATACATTGTTATAAATGAACTTAACGCTCAATACAAAAACCACGCAGATAGCCAAACCGGTTATCATTGTATATACCATGCGTTTGTTTTTACGCAGCGATAACACCACCAGCAGCGTTATAATGACAATAACTGCTATTACATGTAATGGATTAAATAATATAGCGGTAACGAACAACGCTATAAAAAGTGCGCCGATGATCAAAAAATAAGGTGATAGCCCCTCACGGTATAAAACGAAGATAAACGACATGAAAACCAGCGTCGACCCCATGTCGGGCTGGAGCATGATCAGCAGCATTGGGAAGCCTATAATTGCTCCGCCAATAACGAATGACCGCAGCTCGGTAATCCTGATGTTCGGCCCGCTTAAATAACGGGCTAAAAGTAAACAGGTGGTAAATTTGGCAAACTCCGACGGCTGGAGCCGAAACCCGCCTCCCAGCGATATCCATGCCTGGTTACCGCCCACATTGCGCCCAACGACCAATACAAGTATTAACAAGAAAACCGTTACGCCATAAAATGCCGGCGCCAGGGCAGTTATAAACCTGCTCTCGAGCAGCAGGATAACGATAGCAACAGCCATTGCGATCAGGATAAACAGAAATTGTTTACCATAATTGGTTTCAAAATCCAGTATGCCGGGGTGCCGTTCATCATAAACTGCCGCGTGGATATTGAACCAGCCAATAGTACACAACGCCAGGTAAACGAATACCGTTACCCAGTCGATATTTGAAAAGAAAGTGCGTTGGTTATTCATCTTCCTTATACATGGTTTGTGCAGCTAAAAACCTGTTTGTGGTATCTTTTTTATTTTTGCGCGATGCGCTCTTCATTTGCCTTTGCCTGGCAACGCTGTCCTCTTTTAACTTTTTGAGGCTATCTTTCACTACCGGTTTCCTGGTACTGTGGCTCTTGTAATTCAAAGTATCCGGCAAGAGGTTTTTGTTCATGATATATTCCACCTCGCCTCTTGGCTTACTGATGCTATCCTTCAAATATTTTTCAACGATGTAACTCGCGATGGGTGCCGCATAAGTGGCGCCGTACCCGGCATTCTCAACGATAACGGCAATAGCAATCTTAGGATGATCGCGCGGCGCGAAGGCAACGAAGATGGAGTGGTTTTTCCCGTGCGGATTTTGCGCCGTACCGGTTTTGCCGCACATCACAATACCGGGTATACGAGCTGCTGCCGCTGTACCGCTTTCAACAACCCGCTGCATACCATCAATAACCGGCTCAAAATACCCCGAATCAATACCAACATAATTCTTTTGAAGGTATTCAGCCTTGCTGATCTGTTTATCACCTATCGCTTTGATCAGGTGAGGCCTGTAATAATAGCCATGATTGGCGATTGTACATTCAATATTGGCCATTTGCAACGGGGTCGACAATAATTCGCCCTGCCCTATTGCCAGCGATATAATTGTGCTTGAACGCCAGTGGCTCTCGCCGAAAATTTTATCATAGTGCAAGGCCGTCGGCACATTACCGCGCCGTTCGTTTGGCAGATCGACATCCAGCTTCACACCAAAGCCAAACTTATTTACATCATCACGCCAGTTAAGAAAGGTGTTACGAGTGTTTTTGGGGCCGTTTTTATTCATCACCCGGTCGAATACATTGCAAAAATAGGTATTGCACGACATAGCGATGCCCTTACGGAGATCGGTTACCCCATCAAAGTGTTCGCAATTTACTTTATGGTTGCCGGCCATATAGTAGTGCGGACAGAAATAAGTTGTTTGTGGTGTGATAATACCCTCCTGCAACGCAATTAACGCTGACAAGGGCTTAAACGACGACCCGGGGGGATAATAAGCCTGTATAGGCCGTATCAACATTGGGCTGTATGGATTGTTATATAATTTAGCTGCATTGTTGCCGCGCTCGCGCCCAACCAGCAAGTTGGGGTCATAGGTGGGGCTGCTTACAAAACATAAAATCTCGCCTGTTGACGGGTCGATAGCCACAATACTGCCCACCTTATCCTTCATCAGCTTTTCGCCGAGCCTTTGTATCCTGATGTCTAAGGACGATGTTAAACGCTGGCCGGGCGTGGCTGCGGTGTCAAACATGCCGTTCGCATAGCTGCCTTTTCGCCTGCCACGCGAATCAACCATCTGGTTTTCGACGCCACGCTGTCCCTTCAATACGTTTTCATATGCTTTTTCAACACCGGTAACTCCTATATAGTCGCCTGGGTGGTAATAGCCATTCGACCGTTTAATATCCCGGTCGGTTACTTCACCAATAAAACCGAGGAACTGGGCGGCCACCGAATCGGGATAAACCCGTAAATACCGCGGTGACGAATCGAAACCCGGAAATTCCGAAAGGCGCTCCCGTATTGAAGCAAAGGTTTCGGCTGATATCTGTTTTTCAAAAATTGACGAAAGGCTGGGCGAGTATTTTACGGCCTTGGCCCATTGTTTATAAAATGTAGCTTTATCAATGCCCAGCAGCTTACAAAACTCGACGGTATCGAAGGGCTTGACCTGCTTGGGTATCACTGTAATATCATAAAGTATCTGGTTTTGCACCAATATCTTGCCGTTGCGGTCCAGTATGGCACCGCGCGAGGGGTATTTTATAACCTGCCGGCGCACGTTGTTACTGGCATAAAGCGCATAACGGTCATCTACGATCTGGATATAAAATAACCGGGCCAGCAGCGTAATTATTATGATGATAAAAATTCCTGCTATGACATAACGCCGTTCAAAAAAACTATTCATTTACGCTCTTTCCTTCTAAAAAACAACAATCCCGACATCAACATCAAAAACACCGTAAACAATGCACTCATGATCACCCGGCCGATCATATACTGCAACTCCGAAATATTAAAAGCTTCCAGGTTGAACAGGAAAAAATGATGAAATAAGGTAAGCACCAATGCGTATGTAAAAAACCAGCGTAAACCCATTATGCTAAGCGTTGGTTCCGGCTCATTGTCGAAGCCATCTTTCTGAACGGTTATGCTGATGAATAATATGCGTACAAATGCCAGCAAAACACAGGCCGCCGCGTGCAGGCCGGGCGTATCGTAAAATGCATCAATGGTAATGCCCAATATAAACGCCAGGACAAACAACAACACGTTTGGCGTTTCAAAAGGGAGCAATAAAATAAATAAAATGTACAGGTAGGGTGTTGAAAGATTATACAGCGTTATGTTTTTAAGCAAAAAAACCTGCAAAAAAACTAACACAACAAACCGTACCAGGTTAACAAAAACAGCTTTTATCATTCCTTTTTTTGCGCCTCCAGTGCCGCCTGTTCTTTGGCAAATTTGTTATTCACCACGTACACGTATTGTAAATCGCTGAAATCAACTGAAAGCTTCACATCCATATTCAGTAAAAACCCGCCTGATTTTGTTTGCAGGCTGCTGATCTTGCCGATTGGTATCCCCGCCGGGAAAAGCGAATACCCTGAAGTGACCACCAACTCGCCCAGTTTTGGCTGCGCATTATTCGAAACATCCTTTAGCACGGCCATATGCGGATCGAGATGATCGTTCCACTCAATATATCCTATTTCTTTGTTTTTAGCCAGCATAGCACTAAACTGTGAATCCTTGTGCAGCAACGATTGAATAATTGCAAAGTGGTCAGAAACGTAAATAACCTTTCCCACTACTCCCTGGTCGGATATTACGCCCATGCCTTTAGCTATACCTTCTTTACTGCCCCTGTCGATCGTAATGTAATTATTGCTCCTGTTTACAGAGTTATTGATCACTTTTGCTACAATGTATTCATACTGCTGCTTATAGATCGTATCGGTTATCTTATGCTTTTTTAACGTGTCTACGTAAAAAGAGGATTTAAGTTGGTTGCGGAGCTCGGCATTTTGCCGGGCAAGATGATCGTTAACCTCCCTCAGTTTCAGGTACTCATATAACCCGCTAACCCGCGTATACAAGTCGCCGGTAACTTTGTTAGATGAGTTGATGAAAGTAGCCTTCTGAAACGAGTTGTACTTGATGTAGATAACGAGCGAGAAAACCTCGAAAATGACAAACAAAAAAAATGCGTTGTACTTAGTGATAAATATCAGGAGGTTACGCATTGGTCTTTAGATATGAGATGTGAGATATTAGATGTGAGATGTGAAAATTCTGGTCTTATCTCATATCTCAAATCTAATATCTCATATCTGAATTATTGCATTAAAAATTTAAAATTTCCAATATTTTTAAGCGCTGTGCCTGTACCGCGAACTACGGCGCGAAGCGGGTCTTCGGCAACGTGTACCGGTAGTTTGGTTTTTGCGGCAATCCGTTTATCCAGGCCGCGCAGCAAGGCGCCGCCACCGGTTAAATAAATACCGGTTTGATATATATCAGCAGACAGCTCGGGTGGGGTTATTTCCAAAGCTTTCAGGATCGCTTCTTCAATTTTCGAGATAGATTTATCGAGGCAATGCGCGATCTCCGAATAGGAAACCATTATCTGTTTCGGAACGCCTGTCATCAGGTCGCGGCCCTGCACGGCAAAATCAGCCGGGGGGTCGGTTAGTTCTGGCAAAGCCGCGCCAACTTCGATCTTGATTTTTTCGGCTGTACGGTCGCCGATCATAATGTTATGCTGGCGGCGGATATATTGAACGATGTCTGAGTCAAAATTATCACCTGCTACACGTATCGACTGGTCGCAAACAATTCCCGACAAGGCTATAACCGCAATTTCGGTTGTACCGCCGCCTATATCGATGATCATGTTTCCCATCGGTTCTTCCACGTCGATCCCGATACCTACGGCAGCAGCCATCGGCTCGTGGATGAGGTAAACCTCTTTGGCGCCGGCAATTTCGGCAGAGTCGCGCACGGCGCGTTTCTCAACCTCGGTGATACCTGAAGGGATGCAGATAACCATACGCAATGAAGGGAAAAACCATCCCCTGCCCTGGTTGATCATTTTTATCATACCGCGGATCATGTGTTCGGCGGCATTAAAGTCGGCGATAACGCCGTCCTTCAACGGCCTTACGGTACGAATGTTATCGTGCGTTTTGCCTTCCATCTGCATGGCCTGCCTACCTATAGCGATAACTTTATTGGTTGTTCTGTCAAAGGCGACTATTGATGGTTCGTCAACAACAACTTTGTCATTATGTATAATGAGGGTATTTGCGGTACCTAAATCAATTGCGATTTCTTGTGTGAAAAAATTAAATAGACCCATCTGGTATTATTAAAAAAATGTCTGCAAAGTTAAATATATATAACACGAATTTTTACGAATTTAGGCTAATTAAATGAATAAAAATCCTTTTACGGTGTTATTTGATTTAATGTTTAAAATGGCGGACACCGGTTGTTACCATCGAAATATTCTTTTGGTCGCACATTTCAATTGAAAGCTTATCGTTTATTGATCCGCCCGGCTGCAATACCGCCAGTATACCTGCCTCTGCAGCTAATTCAACGCAATCCGGGAACGGGAAAAACGCATCGGAAGCCATTACCGCGCCATTCAGGTCGAATCCAAAACTGTTCGCTTTTATAACGGCCTGCTTCAGCGAATCCACCCGCGAGGTCTGTCCGACCCCGCTGGCCATCAGTTGGTTATTTTTAGCAAAAACAATGGTATTTGACTTGGTATGTTTCACTACCTTGTTTGCGAAAAACAGGTCGCGCAGCTCGTGATCGGTGGGTTGACGCTTTGTAACGGCGGTCATTTGTTCCGGCCCTTCAATCACTTCATCCTTATCCTGCTCAATTACCCCATTAAGCAACGTTTTAAATTGCTTTGCCGGCAACTGAACAGGCTGGCGGATCAGAATAATGCGGTTCTTCTTCTCTTTTAGTATTTGTATAGCCTCGTCGGTAAAAGCCGGGGCTATCAGTACTTCATAAAATATTTTGCTGATCTCGGTCGCTGTTCCGGCATCGATCTCGTCGTTGGCAATTATAACACCGCCAAAAGCTGAAACCGGATCACAAGCCAGCGCATCTATCCAGGCCTCTTTTATAAAATTCCGGCTGGCAATTCCGCAGGCATTGGTGTGTTTTAAAATGGCAACAGTCGGTTCGGTGAATTCATCGATCAGCGCCACAGCGGCGTCAACATCTACCAGGTTATTGTACGAAAGTTCTTTGCCGTGCAATTTGGTGAACATGGCATCCAACTCGCCGTAAAACGTGCCTTTTTGATGCGGATTTTCGCCATAGCGCAATACCTGGCTGCTTTGAATGCTTTCTTTAAAAACAGGCATCGGCTCCTCCTGGTTAAAGTATTGAAATATAGCTGTATCGTAGTGCGATGTAATATTAAATGCCCTATGCGCAAAAACACGCCGCTGGTCTATCGTTGTTTCGCCGTTTTGCGCTTTTAAAAGGTCTTCCAGATCCGAATAATCTTTTTTCGACGCCACGATCACCACATCCTTAAAATTCTTCGCTGCGGCGCGGATAAGGGATATGCCGCCGATATCTATTTTCTCAATGATGTCATCTTCTTCGGCATTTGCCCGCACTGTTTCCTCAAACGGGTATAGGTCGACGATCACCAGGTCTATTTGCGGTATATCGTATTGTGCAAGCTGCTGCTCGTCACTTTCGAAATTCCTGCGGGCCAGTATGCCACCAAATACTTTGGGGTGAAGCGTTTTTACGCGCCCGCCTAAAATAGATGGGTATGAAGTAAGGTCCTCAACTGCAATTACATCCACCCCTAAACCACGGATAAAAGTCTCGGTTCCGCCGGTTGAATAAATTTTTACCCCGAGACGGTTTAGCTCGTGAATAATAGGTTCAAGATTGTCTTTGTAATAAACAGATATTAACGCGTTTTTTATTTGAGCAGGATGAAGCATTGGCGACGAATTTTTGAGCCGCAAAGGTAGGGATTAGTGATTAGAGATTGGAGGTTAGAGGTTAGGTTTTTTTATTTTTTATCTACATTAGGCTGAGAAATGCAGTGATCAAGTTATGTAGATAAACGGATATATCGGATATTTACGAAGTAGTCAACAGAGTAAACCACTACAAGGTCCTAATCTCCAATCTCTAGTCTCTCAAACCTAGCTCTTCATCTTCTTCAATAAATTCTCGATCACCCTGGGGAAATGGTGATGTTCCAGTTGCTGGCCTTTGAATTTTACAACCTCGAGGTTATCGCCCGGATCAATTTTAAATTTGGATTGGTGGATGATCTCGCCTTCATCAAACTTGTCGCTAACAAAATGAATAGTAATGCCCGATTCATCCTCCCTGGCTGCCAGCACCGCATTGTGCACATGGTCGCCGTACATGCCTTTACCGCCATATTTCGGCAACAGTGCAGGGTGCAGGTTGATGATCCTGTTAGGGAACGCTTTTAATAACGATTCGGGCACCAACCATAAAAAGCCGGCGAGCACGATCAGGTCGACCTGCAGATTTTTTAACAGCCTGATCACATCATCGGTTTCGTAAAACTCATGTCGGGTAAAAATATGGGCTGGGATCTCGAAATTATCGGCCCGCTGCAATACATAGGCCTGGGGATTGTTCGTAAGTATCAATACTACTTCCGCTTCCGGGTTGCGTTTAAAATGCTCCATTATTTTTTGGGCATTTGATCCGGAACCTGAAGCAAAAATCGCAATTCTTTTTTTCATTCGCTTTTCAATGATTGTAAAGCCTTAAATAACTATTAAGCCGGCTTAAAAACAACAGATAGATTTTAAAACGACCAAATATAAAATTTTCAACCGGATTATATTTTTTAAACAAACATGCGTGAATCCAGCGGACATCACTGTAACACCCATAGTTAACGGATGTTTTATTTAGTTGGGTTAGATATTTATTTTTGTGCGGGAATATTACATCGAAGTTTGGCGTATAAAGCCATATTGAATAATTTTCCGCTTTTTGGTTAAAGAATAATTCGGCTGTATATCGCCTGTTTTAAGCACAAGCGAAAACTGCCCGAGGTTTTGGATCAAAGCATCTGCAAATGGTTTCGAGCTTCCGGCCGCCGTGGTGTCCTTGCAAACTATATCCGAGTTTAAATAAAGCTGATTTTGGGCCAGGGACCAATGCCCGCTCGCCGTAGGCTGATTCACGCAGTCGAAATAGGTATAGGTACAGGTATTATCGGTATTGAAAGTAAATTTCTGCACAAAATTACAGGTCGTATTGAATGTGGCTATCGAGTCTTGCGTATTGCCTGTAAAATAAGTCACCTGAACGGAGGCCAGTTGCCAGTAGCCGCCGGTAAACAGCGTTTGAATAGACGTCTGGGTACTCTTTTTACAAGAATTGACGATCAGGCCAATTATCAAGCCCGCTAATAGTAATAAGGATAGTTTCGTTTTCATCCGTAGTATATCGGCAAAAATAAAGATTCCCGGCCATTATATCGGCAGGACGTAATGATAACAGCTATTCCCCGTAAATATTGTTACTGAAAAGAGATACCAGGAAAACTATATATCGCAACCTGGTTACAAAAAAATGGTTTTTCATTAACAATTCTTCCTTTTTCATTGCCCTATCTTTGTCCCAACATTAAACTAACGTAAAAACATATGATACCAGTAAAAGGCTATGCCGCTCCAAAAGCAAATATCCCGCTAGCGCCCTTCAAATTTGACCGCCGTGAAGTTGGACCACATGATATCCAGATAGAGATAAAATATTGCGGTGTTTGTCATTCCGACATTCACCAGGTTCGCGACGAATGGGGTGGATCGATATTCCCGATGGTTCCGGGCCACGAGATTGTCGGAACGATCACAAAGGTCGGCAGTGATGTAACCAAATTTAAAGTTGGCGAAACAGCAGGTGTTGGCTGTTTTGTTGATTCGTGCCGCCATTGCCCCGCCTGCCTGGCTGGGTTAGAGCAATATTGCGAAGTGGGCATGGTTGCCACATACAATGGCCGCGACAAAGAAGGCCAGCCAACTTACGGCGGCTACTCAAACCAAATTATTGTTGATGAAAAATACACCCTGCACATTTCTGATAAATTACCGCTATCGGGCGTTGCGCCATTGCTGTGTGCAGGTATAACAACCTATTCGCCGCTAATGCAGTGGAAAGTAGGTAAAGGCCATAAAGTTGCCGTTTTAGGTTTAGGCGGCCTGGGCCACATGGCTGTAAAACTGGCTGCATCTTTAGGCGCAGAGGTTACAGTATTGAGTACCTCGGCATCTAAAAAAGTGGACGCTGAAAAATTAGGCGCACACCATTTTGTAGTAACATCCGACGCAGCGCAGGTACAAGCTGTAAATAACACATTCGATTTTATCATCAACACGATATCAGCGCAGCACGAGTATAATTTTTACCTGCAAATGCTGAAGTTGGATGGTACCATGATATTGTTAGGCGTGCCGCCCGAAGCGCCGACCGTTGCCGCATTTAACCTGATCGGAAAACGCCGGCGCCTGGCAGGTTCCCTTATCGGTGGGATAAAAGAAACCCAGGAAATGCTGGATTACTGTGCCGAACACGGTATCACATCGGATGTTGAGGTGATCAATATCGACTACATCAACGAAGCTTACGAGCGCATGATAAAAGGCGATGTACGTTATCGTTTCGTGATCGATATGGCCTCTTTGAGTTAGTTGATTAAGTTGGATCGGGTGAGTGGTGAATAGTTAGAATTACAAACAACCACTCACTTAATCAACTTAATCAACCTGATAAACCAACCTATGCGCATCCCATTCGAAATATTACGATCTGAATTTAAACGGGTATTGCTTTCTGCAGGATTTGCCGAAGCGAAAGCAGCATTATGCGCTACTATCTTCGCCGAAAACAGCCGCGATGGCGTTTATACCCACGGCTTAAACCGCTTCCCGACTTTTATTGAATTTGTAAAAGAAGGCCTGGTAAACCCGGCCGCTGAGCCCACTAAAGAAAATGCATTCGGATCGCTTGAACAATGGGACGGCAATTCGGGAGTTGGTATATTAAATGCACGTTTTTGCATGAACAGGGCTATGGAACTCGCGGGCGAAAATGGCATTGGCTGCGTGGCGATCAAAAACACCAACCACTGGATGCGGGCCGGCGCATATGGCTGGCAGGCAGCAGAAGCCGGGTTTATCGGTATTTGCTTTACCAATACAATCGCCAACCTGCCGCCCTGGGGCGGCATCGATCCGCGGCTTGGCAATAACCCTTTAGTCATCGCCATTCCGCGTGAGGGCGGTCATGTGGTACTGGATATGGCTATTTCGCAATATTCTGTCGGTAAGCTCAATCAATACAAAAAAAACCGGGAAGAATTGCCACTGCCCGGCGGTTATAATAAAGACGGCAACTTAAGCACCGATGCAAGTGTCATCCTGGAATCAAAGCGTTTATTGCCTGTTGGCTTCTGGAAAGGCTCGGGCCTTTCGTTGGTGCTCGACCTGCTGGCAACCGTTCTCAGCCAGGGGCGGTCGACCGCGAAGATCACGCAAAGTGAAAAAGAAACCGGCGTTTCGCAGGTTTTCATCTGCATCAAACCAAACAATAGCGAACAAACTGCCAATTTGATCGAAGAGATCATCAGCTATACAAAAACCAGCCGGCCGGAGCACGAAGGCGGATCGATCTCCTATCCGGGAGAAAACTCTTTAAAGATAAGAAAGAGGAGTTTAAAAGAAGGCGTTTTGGTGGATGATGAGATTTGGGAGATGGTGTTGGGGATGTAAGAAATTACAACAATAAGTTTTATATATTTGTACTTAAGATAAAACATAGTAGAAAAATATCCCGTTTGAAAATTACAATGATGTATTCAGAGGCAAAAAAGCTACATATCATAGAAGAAGTGCTCAAAATAAATAATGACGCCGCTTTATCTGCTTTGGAAAAATTCGTGAAAAAATACAGAACGGATGAAGATGTAAAAAAAGATACTGCTATTAGAGAATTTTCAGGTATTTGGTCGAAGGAGGAAGCTGAGGAAATGGAACGTATTATAGCGGAATCATGTGAAACCATTCATCCTGATGACTGGAAATAACATTCTGTTAGACACCAATATTGTCATTGAGCTGTTCAAAGGAAATCCTTCTGTTACAGCATCACTTGAAATCTACAAATCTATTAACGTTCCTTTTGCTTTATTGGGAGAATTGCGACTTGGAGCCTACCGATCTTCCGATCCAAAAAAGCATATCAAACAAGTAAATGATTTTCTAAACAATTGCAGTGTGCTTAATGCAGATAGTGTGACTGCGAATAACTATGCTTTAATCAAAACTGCATTGCTTAACAAAGGCAAACCTATTCCTGAAAATGATATCTGGATAGCAGCCATCGCTAAACAGTACGACTTAGACTTAGTTACAAAAGATAAGCACTTTAACGAAATAGAGGGACTAAGTATAACTTATTGGTAGACATCCAAAGTCTACATAATTCTTTTAACTAAGTTATTAATTTTACTGCTCAATTTCAATGACAGTATAAACGCATTTAGCGCGTAATATCGGATTTTTTATTTCTCTCTAACTTTGGACTTAAAAGACTTTTGGCTTAAGATTTAACAACGTCCGCCATTCCTTCAAACTTCTCCCAAAAGCCGTCCTGCGGGAAAGGCGCAATAATCGAAACCGGTTCTTTTTTTATAGGATGGACAAACTGCAGCTTACGTGCATGCAGGCTGATGCTTTTGCGTAGGCTGCCGCGCGGGTAGCCATACTTATTGTCGCCCACGATCGGACACCCTAGTGTTGAAAGCTGCACCCTGATCTGGTGCGGCCGCCCGGTGATGGGATCAACCTCAATTAAATAGTAGCCGTTAAGCTCCCCAACCAGTTTATAGTTCAGCTCGGCCCGCTGGCTGCCCGGCACTTCATGGTCGTGCGCTTTGGTAACATTTTTTTGCGGATTTTTTATCAGCCAGTGTACCAGGTTGCCGGCCTCCGGCTGTGGGCGGTTACGCACAACCGCATAATAAGTTTTATGCATATCGCGGCTTTTAAAAAGCGCGTTTACCCGTTCAAGGGCCTTGCTTGTTTTCGCGAATAGAATAACACCGCTAACAGGCCTGTCCAGCCGGTGCACCACGCCTAAAAAAGCGCCATTAGGTTTGCTATATTTCTTCGCGATGTATTTTTTAACCTTTTCATCCAGCGATTCATCCCCTGTATCATCCACCTGCACAATATCGCCGGCACGCTTGTTCACGGCTATCAGGTGATTATCCTCGTAAAGGACATCGCTGTCGGTAACCTCGTGGTTAATATATTTTATTGCGGCTTTGACCATGGGGCGTTCATTTTGTCCATAGACCATGGACGATAGTCCATAGCTATTTTTTCACATTCAACAATCCTTTTCTGCCATGGTCCATGGACCATCGACTATGGACGTCCTTAATATTGCTCCTTCTCGTTCGGGAAACTTTTTGATTTTATATCGCTCACGTAATTCTTTATCGCGCCGTTCATTACTTCGCTCAAATTGGCATACTGGCGTAAAAACCGGGGTTTAAACGCTTTATTTATACCCAGCATATCGTGTATCACCAGCACCTGGCCGTCGCAATGTTGTCCTGCGCCGATGCCGATAGTCGGGATATTCAAGCTTTCGCTCACCTCTTTGGCCAGCGCAGCCGGAATTTTTTCGAGCACAATAGCAAAACATCCCAGTTCCTGCAACTTTAAAGCGTCCTCGCGCAGCTTTTGCGCTTCGGCTTCGTGTTTGGCACGTACGGTATAGGTCCCAAACTTATAAATAGACTGCGGCGTTAGGCCCAGGTGCCCCATAACCGGGATCCCTGCAGTTAAAATACGCGTTACCGATTCCGAAATTTCAACTCCTCCCTCCATCTTCACGCTATGCGCACCTGATTCCTTCATAATACGGATAGCTGAATTCAGCGCTTCCTTTGAATTGCCCTGGTATGAGCCAAATGGCAGATCAACAACCACAAGCGCCCTTTTAGCCGCCCGGACCACCGACGATGCGTGGTAGATCATTTGGTCGAGCGTTATGGGCAGCGTGGTTTCGTGCCCGGCCATTACATTTGATGCCGAGTCGCCTACCAGGATAATATCCATACCGGCCTCATCCACGATAGCCGCCATCGAGAAATCGTAAGCGGTAAGCATGGCGATCTTCTCGCCATGGGCCTTCATTTCCTGCAAAGTATTTGTGGTAATTCTTTTAACCTCTTTGTGTACCGACATGGGGGTTGTTTTTGTGGTTACAAATGTAATCTTGTTATTTCGGATTTACGATTTACGATTTCGGATTTATTTTGATGTCGGATTTCGGATCGTCAATTTCGAAAATGTTTTGGATTTAACATAGTTATTGCGGAAGTCGGAAAAATTTCGATTTCAAAATTTGTATATTCACTATCTAAATAGTGATACGGTATTATGCAAATAGAAAGTAAAGTGAGGGATTGGTTATCGTTAAATTTGAGTTTTATTGAAGCTGGGTTGACTTTAATTGAAAAAGAGTTTTATTTACCAGACAATATTGGAGCTAATGGATTTATTGACCTATTATGCACCGACATCTACAATAATTACGTCATTATCGAAATAAAACGAAGCAATACATCAGCAAGGCAAACAATTAATGAAATTCTCAAGTATCATTCATTAATTAAACATAATTTCAAAGCCAGAGAGAGTGAAATAAAAATAATTGTAATTTCTACGCATTGGGCTGAGCTAATAAGACCCTATTCCGAAATGTATCATAAAGTGGGCATCACGCTGAAAGGATATAAAATTGAACTTGACAAAGAAACTTTCATACCAAATGAAATAACGCCAGTTGAGCCTCTCGATGCTATTATGATTTTTAGGAAATTCGCCTATTGGCAGGGGTTTTATCTCTTTAAAACTCACGAGAAAAGGGAAGTCTTTTCTGATATATTAAAACAAAGAGTTTCGGAGGCTTTCATCGACGATTTTGTTGTTTTAAATATAAATGGACCGCCAAAAAATAATAGAATCATTACACCATATGCAACAATTGTGGCTTTTCAAAGACTATCCCCATCCGAGTTACTAAATGCTATAAATACGCTAAGTTCAGGTGAAAACGACGTTATGGATAACGAAGATTTCGACGACGAACTGGCATACCAAATACATTTAGAAGATGCTTTTATAGCTGCTTTAAAAATATCTCAGTATGATGATGATACCGAAGCTGGCTATCCTGAAAAACTGGATGGAGTGCTAACTGACCAAGGCTGGACCATTCAACAAATAAATCGATATGGGATATTTGAAAAAGACCCGAGATATAGCGATGATTTATTAATAAAAGAATTAAAGGGCCATGATGGCAGTAGCAAAAACAAATTTGTCGGTTTTGCAGAGTCAACACAAAAGGAAAGACTAAACGAACTTCATCGGGAGTGTATGAATAGTCTCGCTCATACCCCACAATGGGCGGAATTAGTCGAATTAGCATTAAAAGAATTGGAACAACAGAAAAATCGATACCGAATATTAATAGATATTTATAACCCTGATTCCATAGTTACGTCATTTTATTTCACGCTAATAAAGGCCAATCCATTGTATCTACCCAAATATATGATTTTCATTGATTATCTTGATATTGATAAATCAGTCATATTCCTGGGAGATATTCATTGGAATCAAAAAGAACCTATTTCAAAGCTTTTTACGACTAATAATACAAATGAAATTGTAGACGAGGTGTTTAGACTTCAAATCGACCCTGATAATTTTACCGATTCAATAAAGATGGCCCTAATTTACACCAATAAAAAAATCATCATCGAAAGCAACAAAAAGATATATAATGAGTTCATCGATATCAATGACAAGCTATTCGTTGTAAAAGATGTCAATTATAAATCTATAGAAGAGTATATTTTCGTTAATAAGACTATCATAGAAAAATTTATTTTTAATTATAGTAGCGTTGCTGCCCCGCTTTAGTAACCAAATCCGAAATTGAACATTCGAAATCCGAAATTTTCTCGTACTTTTGCACCCGTGAATCCAGAAGTTCAAAGCTTCCATATTACTACCTGTTTTCACGGAGCGCCGAACCAGGCAAACCGGCTTTTTAATCATTCAATTTTTTTTATCAATGACTTATTTCACCACCTTACCCGCAGTACTATTATTAGCTGACGGAACTGTTTTTTTTGGAAAAGCGGCCGGCAAAATGGGAACCACCAGCGGCGAGATATGCTTTAATACCGGGATGACCGGCTACCAGGAAATTTTTACCGATCCCTCCTATTTCGGGCAGATCATGGTGGCCACGAACGCGCATATTGGCAATTATGGCATCAATAAGGATGAAGTTGAATCGGGCAATATCCAAATCGCCGGTTTGGTTTGTAAAAATTACAATATCGCTTTCAGCCGCAAACAGGCGGATGAATCAATACAGGATTATTTCCAGGAGCAAAACATTGTGGGTATCTCTGATGTGGATACCCGCCAGCTGGTTCGTCATATCCGTGATAAGGGAGCGATGAACGCGATCATTTCATCCGAGATATTGGATATCGACGAACTGAAAAAGAAACTTGCCGAGGTGCCGTCAATGGATGGGCTGGAGCTGTCTTCAAAAGTCTCGACAACCGAAACTTATACTTTTGGCGAGGAAACTGCGGCTTACCGTGTAGCTGTGCTTGACCTCGGCGTAAAGAAAAACATCCTCCGCAATTTCGACGATCGCGACGTTTATGCGAAAGTTTTCCCGGCAAAAACAACCTTTGCCGAAATGGAAAAGGATTTTGCGCCCACTGGCTATTTCATCTCCAACGGCCCCGGCGACCCTGCTGCCATGCCCTATGCAATCGACACGGTGAAAGACATCCTGGCTTCCGAAAAACCGATGTTCGGTATTTGTCTTGGCCACCAGTTACTGGCGCTTGCAAATGATATCCCAACCAAAAAAATGTTCAATGGCCACCGCGGATTGAACCACCCGGTAAAAAATATCATCATCAACCATTGCGAGGTAACTTCGCAGAATCACGGCTTTGGCGTGGTGCCAGAAGCTGTCCGCGCGTCTGATAAAGTGGAGATCACCCACCTTAACCTTAACGACCAGTCTATTGAAGGCATACGTGTTAAAGGTAAAAAGGCATTTTCGGTACAGTATCACCCCGAATCATCCCCGGGCCCGCATGATAGCCGGTACTTGTTTGATGATTTTATTAATTTGATGAAGTAATGATCCATTAAACTTACGAAGTTTTCGAAACTTCGTAAGTTTTTTCGAACACCACTCGTTCATCGCCATTTTTCCGCATTTCACCGGAAATCCGGCCGCGTTCACCTAAAAACCCTGTGTCAATTAGGTTTGTATCATCACATTTGAATCATAAATCAAATGTTCATGTTATGAAAACCTTACTCGCCATACACATTGTACACGCAGCCATGCATATTGCAACGCATTTGCATACGATAATGCACTCCTTAGGACATTTAGTAAAATAACTTGTTAGAACGGGCTCTCTTCTCACAAAAAAATGACGGAAATATCAATTTTGTAAACGACTTTTACAGCATGGTAAAACAACCAATTATTACCGTAAAAAACCTGGTAAAAAACTATGGCGATTTTGCCGCCGTAAAGGGCATCAGCTTTGAAGTTTACGAGGGCGAGATATTCGGCCTGCTCGGCCCTAACGGCGCCGGGAAAACCACAACGCTCGAGGTGATCGAAACACTCCGCGATAAAACCTCAGGCGAGGTAACCGTGGACGGCCTTTCTATCGATAACGACGCCGATAAGATCAAACAGCGCATTGGCGTACAGTTACAAGCTGCGGGATATTATCCCAACCTAAACCTTTCTGAGCTGATCAAGCTATTCTGCGGGTTATACGGGATAGATAAAACGCCAGCCGAAATGCTGGCAAAAGTCGCGCTAACGGACAAGGCGAAGGCAAAATATAAAGACCTTTCGGGCGGGCAAAAGCAGCGGTTTTCTATCGCGACCACGCTTATCAATAATCCAAAGATCATTTTCCTGGATGAGCCCACCACCGGCCTCGACCCGCAGGCGCGACGTAACCTATGGGACCTGATCCGCGAAATACGCGACGCCGGCACTACTGTAGTCATCACCACTCACTATATGGATGAAGCCGAAGAGCTATGTGACCGCGTGGCCTTTGTCGATGGCGGCCATATCGTCGGTATCGACACGCCAAACCATTTTATCGATGAGCTGGTAG
Source organism: Mucilaginibacter sp. (assembly GCA_035568395.1). Taxonomy (GTDB): domain Bacteria; phylum Bacteroidota; class Bacteroidia; order Sphingobacteriales; family Sphingobacteriaceae; genus Mucilaginibacter. Next base: position 1,575,938 of record DATMOF010000002.1, read on the forward strand.
CCAGCGGCTTCGAGCGCAAAAAGGAAGTAAAACTGGCCAATCTCGAGGACGTATTCATAAACCTTACCGGAAAAGAATGGCGGGAGGGATAACGCCAGTTTGCAGTAAGCAGTTTGCCAAATCATCCAATGACTAATGACACAATGACCAATGACTAAATATAACAATACCCGCGCAACCCTGGCCATCGCGGTAGCCAGTTTCCGTTCCATTATACGCAGCCCGTCGGCGGTGGTGTTTAGTTTGGCGTTCCCGTTGATATTTATTGTGGTTTTCGCCAATATTGGAGGCAGCGGCGTAACTGTTGACGTGGGCGTGGCAAAAACCAGCGATACGGTGGGCCTGGTTTACAAGGTGTTGAAAAATATTAAGGTAATTCACCTGATCACAAAAGAGTCGTCAAAAGAAATGGCATCAAACCTTTCAAAAGGGAATATCGACGCCATTATCAACATACAAAAAAACAGCGGGCAGCCGCCATATACGCTGCATGTGCAATACACCGATGCTTCACAGCAAAAAGGCGGCGTGCTTAGGTCGGTACTGAACAGTGTTTTTTACCAATTGAACAGCCAGGGCAATACCACAGTCCAGCCGGTAGCCAATATACAGGAAACCACGATCAAAGGCCGGGAGTATAAGTACATCGACTTTATTTTACCCGGCATGCTGGGCTTTTCGCTGCTCAGTAGCGGTGTGTTTGGTACCGCATTTGTTTTCCTTAGCCTGCGTTTAACGCTGGTCATCAAACGTTTCTTTGCGACCCCGGTAAAGCGTTACAGCATTGTACTGGGCGAGGCCATTGCGCGGCTGGTTTTCTCGTGGATCGGGGCCCTGTTTATTATTTTGGTAGGACATTATTTTTTCGGCTTTACCCTGGTACATGGTATTACAACTGTGGCCAATATGTTAATACTTTCAGCTTTCGGACTTATCATATTTATGGGTTTCGGGTTTATCATATCCGGCATAGCCAAAAATGAAACCACCGTGCCGCCACTGTCGAATATTATCACCATGCCCCAGTTTTTGTTATCAGGCACCTTCTTTGCAACCACGGCCTTTCCGCAGTGGCTGCAGTCGCTCAGTAATATACTGCCATTAACCTACCTGAACAAAGCCATGCGCGAGGTAGCCTTCGAAGGCGCCGGTCTGGGCGATGTAACGCATGAGTTGCTGATACTGGGCATCTGGTTTATCATCGTTTATGCGGTAGCGGTGAAGACCTTTAAATGGGAGTGATTTTTGATTTCGGAATGATTTACGATTTTTCACAATTGTTAGTTTTCATTGTGTTCAAGAGGGCCTCGCCGTTTCGGATTTTTAAATCGCAGTATAACTATCAACGAAATCCCAAAATCACTGAAATCAGCGGTTCCGACAATAATCGGTGTAATCAACCTACAATCAGTGTAATCATAAGTTAATCCCAATTAATTTCTCGCATAATTTACCGGAAGTTGTATATTTGAAAACGATATTTATTTAGTGTACCAACTACACTAAGTGGGTTTTAATTACTAATTTCCTGAAAATGAGTTTAATAATAGATGTTCATGCCCGCCAGATACTTGATTCGCGTGGCAATCCTACCATTGAGGTAGAGGTTTTAACCGAAAATGGCGCTTTTGGCCGTGCGGCCGTTCCTTCGGGCGCATCAACCGGTGCACATGAGGCGGTTGAGCTTCGCGATAATGATAAAAAAGTATATATGGGCAAAGGCGTTTTAAAAGCCGTTGCCAACGTAAATGAGATCATCGCCAAAGAACTAAACGGTATCGACGTTTTTGAACAAAACGCCATTGATAAAATAATGATCGACCTGGACGGCACCGATAACAAGGGCAATTTAGGCGCTAATGCTATTTTAGGTGTTTCGTTAGCTGTGGCGAAAGCTGCCGCGCAGGAAAGCCGCCAGCCTTTATACCGCTACATCGGCGGTGTTAATGCCAATACGCTGCCTATCCCGATGATGAACATCGTTAACGGCGGGTCGCACTCTGATGCGCCTATCGCGTTCCAGGAATTTATGATCATGCCGGTTGGCGCGCCTTCTTTTTCGGAAGCGTTGCGCTGGGGTGCCGAAGTGTTCCATAACTTAAAAAAGATATTGCACGACAGGGGCCTTTCGACCGCTGTAGGCGATGAGGGCGGTTTTGCACCGACCTTTGCAGGTACTGAAGACGGTGTTGAGACCATTTTGCAGGCGATTGAAAAAGCCGGTTACAAACCAGGCGAAGATATATGCCTCGCGTTTGACTGCGCCGCGTCGGAGTTTTATGTGGATGGCAAATACGACTACACCAAATTTGAAGGCGAAAAAGGAGCAATCCGCACCAGCGCACAACAGGCCGAATACCTGGCGCAACTGTCAGAAAAATACCCGGTTATTTCTATCGAAGATGGCATGGCTGAGGACGACTGGGAAGGCTGGAAACTATTGACCGACAGGATCGGCAAAAAAGTGCAGTTGGTGGGCGATGACCTGTTTGTAACCAACGTAACCCGTTTACAAAGGGGCATCGATGAGGATATTGCTAATTCGATCCTTGTAAAAGTAAACCAGATCGGTTCCTTAACGGAGACTATTAACGCGGTTACCCTGGCGCAAACCAATGGCTATACTTCGGTAATGAGCCACCGTTCCGGCGAAACCGAGGATTCAACCATTGCCGACTTAGCCGTGGCCTTAAATTGCGGGCAGATCAAAACAGGTTCAGCCTCGCGCTCCGACAGGATCGCGAAATACAACCAGTTGCTGCGCATCGAGGAAGAATTGGGCGAAAATGCGAAGTTTATAGGTAAGGATTTTAAATACTTTAAGAATAGGTAAAAGCTGAAAGGCAAAAGCTAAAAGCTAAAACAAGCAAAATGAAAGCTCTGACGTGTCAGGGCTTTTTTAATTAAAAATCAACGAAATCCTAAAATCATTATCATCAGCGGTCTATATTTGAACCATGAATTCAAAAAGGTTAGTACGAACACTGGTTATTTTACTGGTCCTTGGTTTAAACATCGGCTGCGACCAGGTTTCAAAAACCATCGTGAGGAACAAAATGGAGATCTACGACCGGATCACCTATCTTCATCGCCATATTACTTTCCAGCGGGTTGAAAACACCGGCGCGTTTTTAAGCTTTGGCGATTCGCTTTCCGGTCCGCTGAGGATGATATTGCTGAATATACTGCCCCTGGTAGCCGTCCTGCTCGGACTCGTCTACATCCTGGTAAAACCAAATATCAACCGGGTCAAACTATTGGGTATAATACTCATAATTGGCGGTGGCTTTGGCAATATATATGACCGGATCGTGCACGGCTCCGTAACCGATTTTATGCATATCAACTTTGTGATCTTTCAAACAGGCGTGTTTAATGTGGCCGATATGTCGATCATGGCAGGGATGTTTATTGTTTTGATACATTCCTTTATGAATCGAACTGCAGAGGCTGATATAAATAATTTAGATGAAAGTAAGATTTGACAACTTTTAAAAAGTTGTCAAATCACTTACAACTACACAGCTTTTCGCTTTCTTCTTTTAGCTTTCAGCTAATAAACCCTACTTCCCAATTAAAAGCGTATCTTTGCAAAAATAATTACCCGTTCGCTTAAGGTTGATCACCGATAAATACTTCAGATCCCCGCTTATGCTTCGCGTTAGCACATATATTACACACATTACATGTCATTCGAAAATTTAAATTTAATTGAGCCTATCCTCAGGGCTTTAAAAACTGAGGGATATACCACGCCCACACCTATACAGGAGCAAGCCATACCCATTATATTACAGAACAAAGACCTGCTTGGCTGCGCACAAACCGGCACCGGTAAAACGGCAGCCTTCGCTATCCCGATCATACAGTTACTGTACCAGGACAGGCTGCAGCATAAAGAGCAAAAAACAATAAAGGCGCTTATATTAACCCCTACCCGCGAACTTGCTATCCAGATTGGTGAAAGCTTTGCGGCTTATGGGAAACATACCGGCTTAAAACATTTGGTTATATACGGCGGCGTTTCGCAAAACCCGCAAACCGACGCGCTGAAACGCGGCGTTGATATTTTGGTAGCTACACCGGGCCGTCTGCTCGACCTGATGAACCAGCGTTTTGTCCATTTAGACCACATCCGTATGCTTGTGCTCGATGAGGCTGACCGTATGCTGGACATGGGTTTTGTGCACGATGTTAAAAAAGTTATCGCTAAGGTTCCGGCCAAACGCCAAACGTTGTTCTTTTCGGCTACCATGCCGAATGAGATCCAGCAACTGGCCAATACCATATTAACCAAGCCCGAACTGGTTGAGGTTACCCCTGTATCGTCAACCGCCGATACCATACAGCAGGCGTTGTATTATGTCGACAAATCAGATAAACGGGCTTTGCTGGCGCACCTGTTAAAGGATAAAGAGATTAAAACCGCCCTGGTATTTACCCGTACTAAACACGGCGCGGATAAAGTAGTGAAGGATCTTGTTCGCATTGGCATTACCGCCGAGGCGATCCACGGCAATAAGTCACAAAATGCACGTCAGCGAGCCTTAACTAATTTCAAAAACCGTACAACACGCGTACTGATCGCTACCGACATTGCAGCGCGTGGTATTGATATTGACGAACTAACCCACGTGATCAATTACGAACTGCCCAATATACCTGAAACCTACGTGCATCGTATCGGCCGTACGGGCCGCGCCGGGTTAAACGGTGTCGCGCTTTCGTTTTGCGACCAGGAAGAAATAGAATTTTTAAAGGATATTCATAAACTGATCTCTAAACAGATACCTGTTGAAGAGGCTCACCCCTACCCGATGAACCCGCAAAGCATTGTTGCAAAACACCAGGAAGGCTCAAAAAAAGGCTCCGGCAACCGCAATGGCTCAGGCAATAATCGCGGTCGCGGCTATGGCAGACATGACCGCGGCGGAAACAGCGGCGGCAGCGGCATGAGCGGCAGAAGCGGAGATAGGAGAAGAAATTAGGTTGAGGTTGATTAAGTTGAATTTTTCAAACTGAATCAACCACTCACTCAATCCCTTAATCAACCACCCTAACCAACCAATTGTGGAAAAGTTTATAACCTTATTTGCTTCGTCAGCTCAATTTGAATAATTTTATACTGAAAATAATTCATCACTATGAAACGCCTGGTTAACCTCGTTAAAAACAAGTTTTTTTTGGTTTCTATCGCTTTTTTGGTGTGGATGATATTTTTTGACAAGAACGACCTGTTCTCGCAATACCAGTACCACCAGCAGGTAAACAAATTAAAGCAGGAACGCGATTTTTATCAGAAAGAAACTGCAAAGGTCGCCAAAGACCTTGATGAACTCACCTCAAACCCCCAAAAGCTCGAAAAATTCGCCCGCGAAAAGTATTTGATGAAGAAAGCGAACGAGGATGTTTTTGTGATCGTTCAACCAAAGAAAGAGGAAAAATAGAGGTCGGAACGCTAACTTTTAAATTTTTCCTGAATAAAATCAATACCATCTTCCAAAAAATCTTGCCAAACGGCATCGGGTCGCCATATTTCGTCAACAAAGTCCTGTACTTGGTCTTCATCCATTTGACTTGAAGCGAAAAGATAAAGACCTGTAAAAACCGACGCCCTGTAGTTCGCCGCGCAATGAACAAAAGTTTTTTCGTTAGCGTGTTTATTCATCGATTCGATAAATGACGCCAGCTCATCCATTTTCGGTTCATCAAAAATTACCGGGATGTGATGGTATTGCATATCCAACTTTTTCACCGATGCCGCTTCATCTTTTAATGCATACCGGCCATCGGCAAGGCCAAGGTTAATTACCACTTTGTAGCCTTCATCGGCTATTGTTGCCAATTGCCCTTCCCGCGGCTGACCGGCGCAGGCTAATAAATCAGATATCTTCCGAAAATTGTAGATCGCGCTCATGCGGCAAACTTATAAAAATAACCGGTTAGGTATTAGGATCTATGTAAACGCGTCGCTTAATTATCACAAAGTTAATTGTATACTTGTTTCAGCATGAAGAAACTCTTTTTCAATCTAAACTTCCAGGTTATAGTCGGCATATTGTTAGGCGTTGTCGTCGGGCTTTGCTTTAAATCATTCGGGCCAACGGCAAAACTCATCAGCCAGACTTTTATCAGCCTGATCACCATGCTGATAGCGCCTATTATATTTTTCACTATCGTTTTGGGCATTGCGGGTATGAGCGATATGAAAAAGGTGGGCAGGGTTGGCGGGAAGGCACTGCTTTATTTCGAGATCGTAAGCACCTGCGCGCTGATCATCGGCATTATAGTAGCCAATGTAATAAAACCGGGCGAAGGTTTTGTAAGCCACGTTGCAAACGACACTTCAAAATTGGCCGTGTACCAAAAAGCTGCCGCTGATATGCATTGGAGCGATTTTATAATTCATATCGTTCCGCCCAATATATTCGATGCTTTTGCCAAAGGCGATATCTTGCAGATATTGTTTTTTGCGATACTATTTGGTTTCGGCTTAAGCCGGATGGGCGAAACGGGACAATCGGTAATTGGCCTGTTCGACAAGCTGTCGAAAGTGCTTTTCAATATTATGCACATGGTTATGCGGGTTGCACCCATCGGCGCCTTTGGCGGGATGGCCTATACCATTAGCACTTATGGCATCAAAACGCTGGAACCGCTGGCAAAGCTGATGGCATCGGTTTACCTGACTATGTTCCTGTTTATTTTTGTTGTGCTTAACATCGTTTGCCGGATATTTAAATTCAGCTTATGGCAGTATTTGAAATTCATCCGGGAAGAAATACTCATCGTGCTGGGTACCTCATCCTCCGAATCGGTGCTGCCCGCCATGATGGAAAAAATGGAAAAATTCGGCTGCTCGCGGTCGGTGGTTGGCCTGGTGATACCAACAGGTTATTCTTTTAATTTAGATGGGACGACCATTTATCTTTCCATGGCGGTTATATTTCTTGCACAGGTGTATCACATCCCGCTCAGCCTGGAGCAACAGGTCGCCCTTATCGGGATATTGATGATCACATCAAAAGGCGCAGCCGCCGTAACCGGCGGCGGTTTTATTGTACTCACCTCCACCCTCGCCGCGTTAAAGATCATCCCGGTGGAAGGTGTTGCTATACTATTAGGAGTGGACAGGTTTATGTCAGAAGCCAGGGCCATTACCAATATGATAGGTAATGGGATTGCTACGATTGTGATAGCGAAGAGTGAAGGGGAATTTAGTGAGAAGAGATTAGAGGTTGGAGATTAGAGATTAGGCTTTGAATACGCAATCAAAATCCAACTAACCTCTAATCTCCTATCTCTAATCTCTACTATAAAAAAATTGTCCCCAACGGGGCAATTTTTTTATAGCTTTGCGCTACAAAAATAAAAAGTCAATGAGCGTTCTCGTAAATAAAGATTCTAAGGTTATTGTACAGGGTTTTACAGGTAACGAAGGCAGTTACCATGCTTCTCAAATGATCGAATATGGCACGCAGCTGGTAGGCGGTGTCACGCCCGGCAAAGGCGGCCAAACGCACCTGGACAGGCCGGTTTTTAACACAGTAGCAGAAGCTGTTCAAAAAACAGGCGCCGATGTATCTATCATATTCGTTCCGCCGGCTTTTGCTGCTGATGCCATCATGGAAGCAGCCGAGGCAGGCATAAAAGTTATTGTGTGCATCACCGAAGGTATCCCGACAAAGGATATGATCATGGTGAAAGAATATTTAACCGATAAGGACAGCCGCCTGATAGGCCCCAACTGTCCCGGTATCATCACTGCCGATGAAAGCAAGATCGGCATTATGCCCGGCTTTATTTTCAAAAAAGGCAACGTCGGTGTCGTTTCAAAATCAGGAACGTTAACCTATGAAGCTGTTGACCAGGTAGTTAAAGCCGGTTTAGGCATCACCACTGCCATCGGTATCGGCGGCGACCCGATCATCGGCACCCCGACCAAAGAAGCAGTTGAATTATTAATGAACGACCCCGAAACCCACGGCATTATTATGATCGGCGAGATCGGCGGCGGCATGGAAGCCGAGGCTGCCAGGTGGATAAAAGTAAACGGGACAAAACCCGTTGTCGGTTTTATAGCCGGCCAAACTGCCCCTCCGGGACGCCGCATGGGCCATGCCGGCGCCATAGTTGGCGGCGCGGATGATACAGCAGCAGCAAAAATGAAAATCATGCGCGAATGCGGTATCCGTGTGGTGGAATCTCCTGCGGAGATCGGCGCTGCAATGGCTGAGGAACTGGCGAAAAAGTAGATTTGAGATGTGAGATTTGAGATTTGAGATTTGAGAATCTTGGTTTTGCCGGGATTTTTTAATTTCAATACAAGTCGCTTTTTGTCATCCTGAGCGTAGCGAAGGATCTTCTTCACCCTGCACCGAGCTACTTTTTTAAACGCAGAAGATTCTTCGCTACACTCAGAATGACAAAGTTGGATTTGTAAGTCAAATCAGTGTAAACATCCCTTTCCAAAACAAAATCAAAGGCCATATTGTCGTATATTTATATAAGAATAAGCCGGGAAAAAGCTTATAACTCTGTGAATTCCTAATCAATAATTCACTAATTCAATAATTATCAATGGAATACAACAAATTAACCCCAGAAGAAGAGCGGGTAATATTATATAAAGGAACTGAGCGGCCGTTTACCGGCTCGCTGTTAAATAATAACGAGAATGGCATATATGTATGCAAAAGATGCGATGCGCCCTTATATACATCCGAATCAAAATTCGAATCACATTGCGGCTGGCCGAGCTTTGATGATGAGATTCCTGGCGCGGTAAAACGCGTTCCCGATGCCGACGGGCGCCGTGTCGAGATCGTGTGTGCTAATTGCGGCGCGCACCTGGGCCACGTTTTCGAAGGCGAATATCTTACCCCAAAAAACGTAAGGCATTGTGTCAATTCTGTTTCCATGAAGTTTGTAAACGGCAAATAAATGGTGCCCGGTCAGGCGTTTATTTGGTAACTCACAATCCCAAAATTTATCTCCCGGCAATTTGTTTATAACTTATGGCTGATGTTAAAAACTTAAACTAACATCTTAAACCCCCACCCCCTATATTTGATTTATAAGTTCTTTCAACGCTATCTGAGTTTCCCGGTACCCTTACCGGTGCAAATAAAGGAACCATGCAAAACATGGGCTGACGTGCAAAATTAAAGTAGTTTGGCAGTGATGAGTGAGGGGTAATTTGGGGTAATTAATCGTGATAAACAGTTATGTCACAGTTTAATACCATTACCGCTGCGGCTCGTTTATCTGCTAACCGCACGTCGCAATCCTTACAGGATAGGTTGCAACTTATATTAAAGAAATTAGTGCATGAAAGAGGAAACCGAATTATTATTAAAAGAGAACAAAGACCGCTTTGTGATCCTGCCGATCAAGTACCCCGACATTTGGGAGATGTATAAAAAGTGCGAAGCCAGTTTCTGGACGGCGGAAGAGATCGACCTTTCGGACGACATGAAGCACTGGGAAGCCATGAACGACGGCGAGCGTCATTTTATATCGCATGTGCTGGCATTTTTCGCGGCAAGCGACGGCATCGTGAATGAAAACCTGGCCATCAATTTTATGAGCGAGGTGCAATTACCAGAGGCGCGTTGCTTCTACGGTTTCCAGATCATGATGGAGAATATCCATTCCGAAACATATGCGCTGCTGATAGATACCTATATTAAGGACCCTGCCGAAAAGGACCGTTTATTCCATGCAATCGATACAGTACCCTGCGTGGGTAAAAAAGCGCAGTGGGCCTTACGCTGGATAAACAATGGCTCGTTTGCCGAACGCCTGATCGCTTTCGCGGCGGTTGAAGGGATATTCTTTTCGGGCAGCTTCTGCTCCATTTTTTGGCTTAAAAAACGCGGCCTGATGCCGGGCCTGACGTTCAGTAATGAGCTTATCTCGCGCGATGAAGGGATGCATTGCGAGTTTGCATGCCTGCTGTACAGGATGCTGGATAATAAGCTTTCGAAAGAAGCGGCAACAGCCATTATTACCGACGCGGTTGAAATTGAAAAGGAATTTGTTACTGACGCGCTGCCGGTTAACCTGATCGGGATGAATGCCAAGCTGATGAGCCAGTATATTGAGTTTGTGGCCGACAGGTGGCTGGGCGAACTGGGTTATGATAAAGTATACGGCGTATCAAACCCATTTGATTTTATGGAGATGATAAGCCTGCAGGGCAAAACCAATTTCTTTGAAAAACGCGTAGGCGATTATCAAAAAAGCGGGGTGTTGAACTCACAGGAGAGCAAGTCGTTTTCACTGGACGAGGATTTTTAGGAGCCTCACCCAACCCTCTCCAAAGGAGAGGGCTTTAAGACGGAGCGCAGTTAGAACCCTCTCCTTTGGAGAGGGCAGGGTGAGGCAACAACAATAAATAAATACTAATTAAAATAAGGGGGTCAAAATGTTTGTAATTAAAAGAGACGGAAAAAAAGAAACGGTAAAGTTCGATAAGATTACCGCGCGCATCGAAAAGCTATGCTATGGTTTAAACCCGGCATTGGTTGATCCGATAGATGTTGCCAAAAAAGTGATTGAAGGTTTGTTTGACGGAGTAACCACTTCCGAACTGGACAACCTGGCTGCCGAAACCGCGGCATCGTTAACGACCAAACACCCCGATTATGCTTTGCTGGCATCGCGCATAGCCGTATCAAACCTCCATAAAAATACCATTAAATCGTTTTCCGAAACGATGCGTAACCTGTATGAATATATCGACCCTAAAAATGGCAAGGATGCCTCTCTCCTGGCTACTGACGTTTACGAGATCATACAAAAAAACGCCGAGCTTTTAGATAGTACGATCATTTACGACCGCGACTTCGGCTTCGATTATTTTGGTTTCAAAACCCTCGAAAAATCATACCTGTTAAAGCTGGACGGCAAAATAGCCGAGCGCCCGCAGCACCTGTTTATGCGTGTATCTATCGGCATCCATAAAGAAGATATCGACAGCGCGATCAAAACTTACAATTTGATGAGCGAGCGTTGGTTTACACATGCTACCCCAACCCTTTTCAATGCCGGTACGCCAAAACCGCAAATGTCGTCGTGCTTCTTATTGACCATGAAGGATGACAGCATCGAGGGTATTTATGATACATTAAAACAAACCGCTAAAATATCGCAGAGCGCAGGCGGAATTGGCTTAAGCATCCACAATGTAAGGGCAACAGGCTCATATATCAGCGGCACCAATGGTACCAGCAACGGTATCATCCCGATGCTGCGCGTGTTTAATGATACCGCCCGTTATGTTGACCAGGGCGGCGGCAAGCGCAAGGGCGCATTTGCCATTTACCTGGAGCCTTGGCATGCTGACATTTTTGAATTCCTTGACCTGCGCAAAAATCACGGTAAGGAAGAAATGCGCGCCCGCGACCTGTTTTATGCCCTTTGGGTATCCGACCTGTTTATGGAGCGTGTGGAAGCAAATGGAGACTGGAGTTTATTTTGTCCGCACGAAGCACCGGGCCTGGCTGATTGCTGGGGAAAAGAATTCGAGAAACTATACAAGAAATACGAAAAAGAGGGCCGCGCCCGCAAAGTGGTAAAGGCACAGGAGCTTTGGTTTGCCATACTTGACTCGCAGGTTGAAACCGGCACACCTTATTTACTATACAAGGATGCCGCCAATGGTAAATCGAACCAGCAAAACCTGGGTACCATAAAAAGTTCGAACCTTTGTACCGAAATTATCGAATATACTTCGGCTGATGAAGTTGCGGTTTGTAACCTGGCTTCGCTTGCCCTGCCACGCTACATTCGCGAAGGCATATTTGACCATGATAAATTATACGAGGTTACTTACCAGGCAACACTTAACCTGAACAAGATCATCGACAATAACTACTATCCCATTAAGGAAGCCGAATACTCGAACTTAAGGCACCGCCCGATCGGTTTGGGTGTACAAGGGTTGGCCGATGCGTTTATCCAGCTTCGCCTGCCGTTTGAAAGCGATGCGGCCAAGCAACTGAACAAGGATATTTTTGAGACCATTTACTTTGCAGCGATGACCGCATCAAAGGACCTGGCTATAAAAGACGGCGCCTATGAAACATTCAAAGGCTCGCCTTTATCAAAAGGACAGTTCCAGTTTGACCTGTGGGGTGTAAAACCCGAAAGCGGCCGCTGGGATTGGGAAAACCTGCGCCTGGACGTAATGAACCATGGTGTGCGTAACTCACTATTGGTTGCGCCGATGCCTACAGCTTCTACATCGCAGATATTGGGCAACAACGAATGCTTTGAACCGTATACTTCAAATATCTACACCCGCAGGGTATTAAGCGGTGAATTTATCATCGTAAACAAATATCTGCTGCGTGACCTGGTTAACCGTGGTTTATGGGATACTGCCATGAAGGATAAGATCATCACCGCAAACGGTTCGATACAGGACATCGCCGAGATACCTGAAGAGATAAAAGAGCTGTATAAAACAGTTTGGGAAATTAAGATGCGTAACATCATCGATATGGCTGCCGACAGGGGCGCGTATATCTGCCAGTCGCAATCGCTTAACCTGTTCATCAACTCGCCGAACGCATCCAAGCTTACGTCCATGCACTTCTACGCCTGGAAAAAGGGCCTCAAAACCGGTATGTACTACCTGCGCACACAAGCTGCATCGCAGGCGGTTAAATTTACCGTTGAGAACCAGGGCGGCAAAAACATGGAGCCTGTTATCCCGGAATTGGTTGACCAGATCAATGACGAAATACCAGCCGGTCCAAGCTGCTCGATGGAAGAAGGTTGTGTGACTTGCTCTGCGTAGTCAGGAGAGTCAGTTAAGTCCGGAAAGTCGGTAAAGTCCGGAAGATAAATTGAATGAGGGTAGAGACGCGATGCATCGCGTCTCTACGTGTTTAAGGATAATATTATGGGTAAACATGAAATTATCACCTGCGAACGCTGCGGAACGAGCATAGAATGCAAGGCAAACGCCAATTTAAAATGCCAGTGCAGCTCGGTGCAGCTGAATTTGAACGAGGTGCAGTATGTAAGTGAGTTGTATGAAGGGTGTTTGTGCGCGGGGTGTTTGGTGGCGTTGAAGGAGGAATATAGATTGTCGCTAACATAATCTTATATGAGTTTAATACCATTAGACAAAATACAAGCATCAATTAAATCAGGCCAGGAGCAGCTAAGTTTTAATAATCGGCCGTTAAAGTTCTCGTTACTCGATTTTTGGCGATGGAGTGCTTCAGATATTTTAAGTAATGCAACAAGAGGAGTGCTTGCAGAATTTATTGTTGCTACGGCAACCGATATTGATATTACCAAGGTTAGAGATGAATGGAGCGCATTCGATTTGATTACACCGGGTGGGATAAAGTTGGAAATCAAATCTGCTGCGTACTTACAGTCGTGGTTTCAAAGATCGTTTTCAATAATTTCCTTCAGTACAAAACTTGCCCGACATTGGGATAGTACAACGAATATACAGTCCGCCGTCGCCCAAAGACACGCTGATGTTTATTTATTTTGCTTACTTAAACATGAAGATAAAACAACAGTCGACCCATTAAATCTGGATCATTGGGATTTTTATGTTTTAGCGACGAAGGAATTGAATGACTATAAAAGGAGTCAGCATTCAATTACTTTAAAATCATTAAAAGACTTAACAACCATCGTCGGTTATGACAGGCTAAATGCCGAAATAATTTTAAAGAACTCATTAAATAAGTTATAGTTACAACCCATTGACTAAATCATCTTCCGATGCCAGTATTGCCGTAACCATGGCACGAACACTCCCGAACACCCATGAACACGCCATGAACAGGCCCGAACACCTCCGAACAAAATGGGAGTGCCGAACAACCGAACACTAAACTTCCGAACTTTCCCGACTTTCCGGACTTTACTGACTTTTCCGACTAAATCCCTATCTTCACCGCCCGGAATCAGTTTGTACATAATGAAATTATTAGAAGGAAAAACCGCCCTCATTACAGGCGCTTCAAAAGGCATAGGCCGCAAGATCGCAGAAAAATTTGCCGAGCACGGCGCCAACGTGGCTTTCACATACTTATCGTCTGTTGAAAAAGGACAAGCCCTTGAGCAGGAACTGCAAAGCTTCGGCACACAGGTAAAAGGCTACCGCTCCGATGCGTCAAAATTTGATGAAGCCGAAAAATTGGTTAATGATATTGTTGCCGACTTTGGCACGTTACATATCGTAGTTAATAATGCCGGTATCACAAAAGACGCTTTACTGATGCGGATGAGCGAAGAGCAATGGGACGAGGTGTTGGCCGTGAATTTGAAATCTATCTTCAACGTAACCAAAGCCGCTTCAAAAATAATGATGAAGAACCGCGATGGGGTATTTATTAATATGAGTTCGGTGGTGGGCGTGCAGGGCAATGCCGGGCAGGCCAACTATGCCGCGTCAAAAGCAGGTATTATCGGTTTTTCAAAGTCAATAGCAAAAGAATTAGGCTCGCGTAATATCCGCACCAACGTAGTGGCCCCGGGTTTTATCAAAACCGAAATGACCGAAGTGCTCGATCCCAAAGTGGTTGAAGGCTGGGCGCAGGCCATCCCGCTCAAACGCGGCGGCGAAACCGAAGACGTGGCCAACGCCTGTGTTTTCCTGGCATCGGATATGGCAAGTTATATTACGGGACAGGTGATACCTGTTGATGGCGGAATGCTATAGTTTAGTTTAAAACGTTAAAAAGGTTGTAGCAGTTGTAAAAGTTCCGCTGTTGCCAGGTTTAGAATTTAACGCTTACAACATTTCCAACTTTTACAACAACTTCAACTAAAAACAGCATATTTGGCTCACGGATATGCTGTTTTTATTTTCAATTACCTGGGGAGTGGTTTCGGGATGGTGGGCGCCTGTCTGCCTGTTGCTGGGGTTGACTTATGCCTGGCTATTTTACCGGCAGCCGGTAAGCCTGGATAAAAAATTCCGTTATCTCCTTTTTACTTTCAGGGCAATTACAGTGTCGTTCATCGCCCTGTTATTGCTCTCGCCGCTGGTTAAGTCGGTCAGCTATAACCCGCAAAAGCCGCTTATTTTAATTTTACAGGATAACTCGCAATCTGTTGCGATGTTTACCAAGCCTGCGCCACAAGGCGGAGAAACACCGGGCAAATTTGTAAATGACCTGTCGAGGTTAAAACAACAATTAGGCGACCAATATGATGTGCGGGAGTTCCATTTTAATAAGGATCTGAACAGTGGCTTATCTGCAACCTTTAACGGCAAACAAACAGATATATCCAAAGCGCTTAACCAATTAAACGAGCGTTTTGTCAATCAAAATATCGGCGCTGTTGTGCTGGCTACCGACGGCTTGTATAACCAGGGCAGCGACCCGCAATATGAGGCCCGCAACTTCAAAAACAGCATTTATACCGTTGCCCTTGGTGACACTGTTCCAAAACGCGACTTGCTCATCGGCAACATCAACTACAACAAGACCGCTTTTTTAGGTAATGATTTTGTAATTGAAGTTTTAACCGAAGCCTTCCAGGCCAAAGGCGAAACCATGCGGTTAAGCGTTACCGAAGATGGCAGGCAAGTAGGCTTTCAAAATATACAGGTAAATTCAAATGCCTATCAAAAAGTTATCCCGGTTAAATTAAACGCGGATAAAAAAGGAATACGGAAATTCACCGTCAGCATCGCGCCGGTGAAAAATGAAATATCCACTCAAAATAATACCGAAACAATTTACGTGGAGGTACTTGACGCCCGACAGAACGTATTGCTGGTATATAACAGCCCGCACCCGGATATAAGCGTCATTCGTCAGTCGATCGAAAGCAATAAGAATTACCAGGTAAAAACCAGCCTTTTATCCGATCTACCTTCAATTAAACCGGGGGATTACAGTCTTGTAATACTTTACCAGCTCGATGACAACGAAGGCGCCTTACAAGCCGTCGCGAAAAGCAAAACCCCGGTTTGGTACGTGGTAGGTGCACAAACTGATCTGCCGGCTTTTGACAACAGCCAAAAATTCATCAGCATTAGCGCCGGAAGGCAGGAAATGCAGGAAGTATTTGCCCAGCCCGCGGCGGACTTTACTGCTTTTACACTCTCCGACTCATCGAGAAAAAAAATTTCTGCTTTTCCGCCTTTGCTGGCCCCTTACGGCAGTTACAGTTCGCCGCCTGCCGGCAGTATGTTGTTGAAACAGCGCATCGGCAGTGTTGAAACCACTTATCCCCTGCTGGCTTTTGGCGATCAAGACGGTCGACGTGTAGGTATTTTAACTGGCGAGGGTTTATGGCGCTGGCAGTTGGCAGAGTTTCAAACCTATGGCAATCACCACGCGCTCGAAGAACTATTCAGTCAGGGGGTACAATACCTCACAGCCAATGCCAACCGGCAGCGGTTCACGGTTTACCCAGCCAAAAACGTGTTTGACGAAGGTGAAAACGTGATCCTGAATGCTGAATTATATAACGACGCGCTCGAACTGATCAATAACCCTGACGTCCGGATCAACCTGAAAAACGACGCCGGGAAAAATTATAGCTTCCTGTTTTCGCGGAACGGGCAAAGCTACCAGTTGGATGCAGGCGCATTGCCTGTGGGAGAGTATACCTATTCAGCCACCGCTCAAAATGGCGCAAAGCAATTTAATGCGGGCGGGCAATTAACGGTGAAAGCCCTGAACCTCGAATCGCGCCAGAGCGCAGCCAATCACCAACTGTTAAATACGATAGCTAAACAAAGCGGTGCAGAAATGCTCCTTCCCAGCCAAATGGATCGTCTTGCCGGCCTCATCCGCAAAAATGAGAACATAAAAACCGTAGTTTATGAAGACAAGCGGTACAACGACCTGGTTGATGTGAAATGGGTATTTGCGTTGTTAATTGGATTGTTAAGTTTAGAATGGTTCCTCAGAAAACGCGAGGGCGAGATATAAGCCTCACCCCAGCGCTCTCCAAAGAAGAGGGAGTAAAATTAGTTTTTCTTAAAGTCCTCTCCTTTGGAGAGGATTTAGGTGAGGTTCAACTAATCACCAAAATCACTACCAAACTAATAGGGATTTTCTTAATTTCGCAGCCTTACACCCGGAAACTACGAAATGGATTATCAATTTGCAGCTATAGAAAAAAAATGGCAGCGGTTTTGGGCCGATCACCAAACGTTTAAACCCGAAGACAGCACCGCCAAACCCAAGTACTACGTACTCGATATGTTCCCCTACCCTTCGGGCGCGGGATTGCATGTCGGGCATCCGCTGGGCTATATCGCATCTGATATTTTCGCGCGTTACAAACGGCTTAAAGGCTTTAATGTGCTGCACCCTATGGGGTACGACTCATTTGGCCTCCCGGCCGAGCAATATGCCATACAAACCGGGCAGCACCCGGCCATTACCACCGAAGCTAATATTGCTACATACCGCCGCCAACTGGACCAGATCGGATTCTCATTCGACTGGAGCCGTGAGGTACGCACCAGTTCGCCCGACTTTTATAAGTGGACGCAATGGATATTTATGCAACTGTTCAACTCCTGGTATAACAAGGATGCAGATAAGGCTGAATCCATTGATAAACTGGTTGAACATTTTGAGCAGCATGGCTCGGCAGGCATAAACGCAGTTTGCGATGAAGAAGTGTTAACCTTTACTGCTGACGAATGGAAAGCCTTAGATGATCGCGCAAAGCAAACCGAGCTTTTAAAATACCGCCTCACTTACCTCCGGGAAAGCACCGTAAACTGGTGTGCGGCTTTGGGAACTGTATTGGCAAATGACGAGGTTAAAGACGGCTTTAGCGAGCGCGGCGGATTCCCGGTTGAGCAGAAGAAAATGATGCAGTGGAGTATGCGTATTACCGCGTATGCCGAGCGCCTGCTGCTAGGCCTCGACACCATAGACTGGCCTGAACCGCTGAAAGAAATGCAGCGCAACTGGATCGGCAAAAGCGTGGGAGCGACTGTTAAATTTACGATTTACGATTTACCATCTACGATTGAAAAAGAGCCTAATCTCCAATCTCTAACCTCTAATCTCGCTATAGAAGTTTTCACCACCCGCGTCGATACCATATTCGGAACTACTTTTTTGGTACTTGCTCCCGAGCATGAGCTAGTTACTTCATTGACAACGCCGGAGCAAAAAGCTGATATTAAAGCTTACATCGCACAGGCTAAAAAGAAATCGGAGCTGGAACGTATGGCAGACGCCAAAACCGTTTCGGGCGCTTTCACGGGCAGCTATGCCATCAACCCTGTAAACGGCGAAAAAATTGAGATATGGATCGCTGATTATGTACTTGCCGGTTATGGAACAGGTGCTGTTATGGGAGTACCATCAGGCGACCAGCGCGACTACTTATTTGCCAAACATCATAATTTACCGATAATACCGATCATCGACATACAAAAAATTGAAACCGAAGCCGACCCAACCAAAGAGGGCCGTTATATCAACTCCGGTTTCATCAACGGATTAACATACAAAGAAGCAACTGCTACTTTAATTGCCAAACTGGAAGAAATGGGTGCCGGTAAAGCAAAAGTAAACTTCAGGATGCGCGATGCCATATTTGGCCGCCAGCGTTACTGGGGCGAACCCGTGCCGGTGTATTTTAAAGACGGCCTCCCCTATTTAATTGACGAAAAAGATATCCCGCTGGTATTGCCCGAGGTAGACAAATACCTGCCTACAGAAAGCGGCGAGCCGCCCCTGGCGAGAGCACAGAACTGGAAGTATAAAAGCACTGAAGCATACGAACATAGCACCATGCCCGGCTGGGCAGGCTCAAGCTGGTACTGGTATCGCTATATGGATGCCCATAACGACAGCGAGTTCGCCTCCAAAAAAGCTATTGAATACTGGAAGGATGTCGACCTGTATATCGGCGGTTCCGAACACGCTACGGGGCATTTGTTGTACAGCCGTTTCTGGAATAAGTTTTTGAAGGATATCGGGTTGGTTATAGAGGAAGAGCCTTTTAAAAAACTGATCAACCAGGGTCACATTCAGGGCCGGTCGAATTTTGTGTACCGGCTAATTGATAATGAAGGGCGGGGTACCAATACATTTGTTTCGCATGGCCTTATTAAGCAGTATAAGACATCGGAGCTGCATGTTGATGTGAATATAGTTGAGAATGATATCCTCGACATTAACAAGTTTAAACAATGGCGGCCCGAATATGCAGGCGCTGAGTTCATACTTGAAAATGGCAAATACATCTGTGGCGTCGAGATCGAAAAAATGTCGAAATCGAAGTTCAACGTGGTTAATCCGGACGACCTGATTACCCGCTATGGCGCCGATACCCTGCGGATGTACGAGATGTTTCTGGGCCCGCTGGAGCAAAGCAAGCCATGGAATACCAACGGCATTGAGGGCGTATTTAAATTCCTGCGCAAATTCTGGCGTTTGTTTCACGATGATGCCTGGAATTTTACCGTTTCGAACGAAGAACCTACAAAAGCTGAGTTAAAATCTCTGCATAAGATCATCCACAAGGTTGAGGAAGATGTGGAGCGTTTTTCGTTCAATACTTCGGTTTCCAGCTTTATGATCGCGGTAAACGAGCTGACCGATTTGAAATGTAATAAACGTGCCATACTACAGGACCTGGTTATCATTCTTTCGCCCTACGCGCCGCATATTTGCGAAGAGCTTTGGGTGTTATTGGGAAATGAACCCGGAACTTTATCGCAAGCACCGTATCCGAAATTTAACGCGGCCTACCTGGTAGAAGACGAGTTCGCATACCCGATATCCATTAATGGCAAAACAAAAATAAACCTGAATATACCGCTCAGTCTCGACCTGAAGGAAACAGAAGATTTTGTTTTGACACACGCCGGTGTCCAAAGATACCTGGATGGCAAGGCGCCAAAAAAAGTGATCGTAGTAAAAGGCAGGATAGTAAATATTGTGCTTTAAAAAAAGCTGTGAGCAAGCAAAACTACTGAGCCATCAGTTCATGAGGGTGTTCGACCACTATTGAGCCGATGTGTTTCGTAATGAATTTATTACAACGAAGAGGAGATTAAAATACCCTATTCACTGTAACATTTCGGTTATTTCCGCCTCCAATTAGAAAAATTATTGACAATGAAACGTTTTTACATACTTATAGCCATTATTTGTTCATTTATGACGGCCAATGCCCAGTTCGGTGTTGGCGGCGGGTCAAAGATCGTGGGTAAAATATCCGGTACGCTAACCGACTCGCTCACCAAAAAGCCGGTTGATTATGCTTCTGTCGGCTTATATAACAGTGGCGGCAAGGCGCCTATCACAGGCGTAATAACCGACACAAAAGGAAATTTCAAACTCGACAATCTTCATCCGGGCCGGTACAAACTAGTGATCACCTTTATCGGCTATCCAACAAAGACAATCGACCCGGTGGTTACTACTGATGCCAAACCAGACAATAACCTGGGCAATGTTTATATTTCTCCGGGAGCTAAAATGCTTAAAGAAGTAGCAGTAACCGGCCAGACGTCAATCATTGAAAATCATATCGATAAGATCGTTTACAATGCCGAAAAGGATATAACCGCGGCGGGTGGTACCGCAACTGATCTGTTGGGAAAAGTTCCGCTGGTATCGGTAGATATTAACGGCAACGTGTCGGTTCGCGGTGACCAGAACGTGCGTGTGCTGATCAACGGTAAGCCATCGGGCGCTACATCTACAAGTTTGTCGGATGTATTAAAGGCCATCCCTGCTGATCAGATCAAAAGCATCGAGGTAATTACTTCACCTTCCGCAAAATATGACGCAGAAGGTTCGGCCGGTATCATCAACATCATCACCAAGCAAAAAAACGTGTCCGGTTTTAGCGGTTCTGTAAGCGGTGGAGTAGGTACCCGTCAAAACAACGGAAACGCCAATCTGAACTACAATAAAAATCGCTTCAGCCTAACAGCGAATGTTGGCGGAAATGCATCGTGGCCGCAAACTTCGTTAACCGATTTTCAGCAATCAATCCACAAGGATACTATCAATACCTTTACTGAAACAAAAGGTACCAGTGTTATAAAGCGGCATGCCCTTGTACCCTCATTAACTGCCGGGTACCAATTCAACAGTTTCAACAACATTAATTCAACTTTCAGGCTTACGCAGATCGAGTTTAATACCAATAGCAATTCGGTCACAAATTCTGCAACACCATACAGCAGCAATTCGATTGGCCACAATGTAATTGACGGTTTTGACTGGAACCTTGATTACACGCATAAATTCAAGAAAGAAGGCCACGAACTTGATCTATCAACACAATGGACGCATAATAATGGTACTACTGATTATACCAACTATTATTCGGCCGCGTTTCCGAACATCCAGAATAATATTGATGGCGTTAACAATGAATACACCTTCCAGGTTGACTATACCCTGCCAATTAGTAAAGTGTTTAAACTGGAAGCTGGAGGAAAAAGCATTACACGAAGAATTACAAGTACCTCCAACTATTTCAATTACGACAGTTCGGGGCAATTTGTATTCAACCCCGTAACTTCAAACGTCTATAATTACAACCAGGATGTTTTAGCCGGTTACTCGGTATTTACGATCACACTGCCGAAGTCATACACTATTCTTGCTGGTTTCCGGGATGAAAATACAGACATACACGGCGACCCGGTAAACGCGTCGCAAAATCTGTCGCCCTTCAGCCAAAACTACAATACCTATGTACCAAGCTTAACGATACAAAAGCAGCTTACCGCTACACAAACGTTAAAGCTGACCTATAGCAAACGTATCACGCGCCCAAGTTTACAGTATTTAAATCCGTTTGTAAATAAAAGCAACATCCAGGCCGAAACCGTGGGTAACCCATCCCTGAGCCCCGAAGTATCGCAGACAGCCGAGCTGAATTACACCACATTCATCAAAGCTTCAATGGTAAATCTATCTGTATATTATAAACATACCGCCAATTTGATCGAAGGTATTGCCGCGCCTATTGCCGTTGTGGTGAACGGCAAAACCGAGGGAGGCACGCTCACTACTTTTCAAAACATTGGTAACAACAACTCGATCGGCGGCAGCTTTTTCGGCACGTTTACGCCGATAAAAATTCTAAACATTATTGCCAACCTGAATGCGTATTCGTATAAACCCGATCCTGCCGGTATTTTCATCCAGGACAAAACGCAAAATGGCACGTACATACAATACCAGGGCTTCCTGAGAGGTACGCTTACATTACCCAAAGATTATGTGGCCGAGGCGTTCACATTTGGCAGCTCGCAGCGACATACTATACAGGGAACTACTCCAACCTTTAGTATACTGGGCATCGGTGTAAAAAAACAATTGATGAAAAAGAAAATGGCAATTGGGATCAACGCCATCGAGCCGTTCAGCAAATACAAGGAGTTCAATTCGAGCTTAAGCAGCCCGGGCTTTACGCAAACCAGCCGGTTCCAGTATCCGTTCCGCTCGTTTGGTTTAACATTTAGCTATAACTTTGGTAAGTTAAGCTTCAGCAACCCGCAACAGCAGAAAAAAGGTGTTAACAACGACGACCTTAAACAAGGAGACCAGGGTGTTGGCGGCGGAGGCGGCGCGCCACCTTCAGGCGGAAGATAATTTCAAATGTGCAGATGGGGGAATAATTTCAGATGTGCAGATGGGGTTTTCTCATCTGCACACTTTCTCATCTGACATCTGCACATCTACCCATTCACGTCAATTCCTATCTGCTTAAGCAGTAATGAGGCGTTAAACGTTTTACACTCACCGTGCTTTATTTTATAGTCGAACAGCATTTCGCCGTTTTTTACCTGGATATCGAAATAAAAGTTGCGGATATAATCCGGGTATTGTTTTTCCAGCTCGGCAATTTGCAGGTCGTGCGTAGCCACCATGCCCACGGCCTTTTTCCGGATAAGTTGTTCAATTACCGCCTTTGACCCCAGGTATTTGTCAACCGAGTTTGTTCCGCGCAGCATTTCATCAATCAAAAAGAAAACCTTATCGTCGCTGTCAACTGCCGCTAGCAGCATTTGCAGGCGGTCGAGCTCGGCTTTAAACGTCGAGGTGCTTTCCTTCAGCGAGTCTTTTATCCGCATATAGGTTAAAACCTGCATGACCGACGCCTGCATCGCCGACGCACACACCGGCGCCCCGGAAAGCGCCAGCACAGTATTAATGCCTATAGTACGTAAAAAAGTGCTTTTGCCGGCCATATTTGAGCCGGTAATGATATCGATGTGAAAACCATCGTTCAGCTCATAATCGTTGTCAACGCATTTTTGATGACTGATAAGCGGGTGTGCGAGATGTTTGGCGGTTAAAGTATATGCCGGGCCATCAGCTATCACCGGGAAACACCATTGGGGATAGTTGACAGCCAGTGATGACAAGCTTATCAATGCTTCATATTCACCAATCATATCAAATGCTTCCTCCAGATTATGCTGGTTATCGCGCTTCCAGTTTTCGATGGCGATGATTTGCCGGATGTCCCAGAGAAAAAATAAGTTTAATAAAAAACCAACGATCATGTTCAGATGATAGTTGAGCTTGGTTATTAAGTCGGATAGTTCCCTGATCTTTTTCGATGTGTGTGTGGTCGTTAATTTTTTGGTAAGATCGTTACAATACGACGATTGCCATTGCTCCTTTTCAATCTTGTCAAAAACAATTGCATAGCTACTTAACGTACTGCCAATTTTGCCTGCAATCAGGTCGGCTTTTTTTATATCGGCGGCTCTCGAAAATACAATTCCCAGGTTGACTAAACCAACCAGTATGGCAACCGCTTTTGCAGCAGGATACAAATAAGCGAACATAATGGCGGCCAGCAACAGGTACGGCGCAATCTTGCAGTATTTACTCAACCACTTTTCGCCAGAGAGGTTTAAGGGAATAAACAGGTACTTAAAAAGCCGTTGTAATTGATTTACATCTTCCGAATTGGCAAAAATTAGCCTGGCCTGCAGTTCAAGCTTCCAATCGGTTTTTGCGGACAGCTCTTTTACCGCCTGCTGTTTAAATTCAATGGTATCTTTAACAGCGGGTACGCTTAACCAGCCCGACAGCTTATCATTGCCTGCAGAAGTAGCCGCCCGGTTAACCAATTGAAATAACGACGCGTTGCCATATATATCCAGGTCGGCGCTGTAGTAGTGCTTTTCATCGGCATAACAGCTCCCGTCGTTGTAAATATTACTTCGGTTTAAAATGCTGTCTATCTCGTTTTGATTGACTTTTGCCAGGTTCTCAAAATATTCTTTTTGCCGTTCAAATTGACCTTGCCGGGATACCAGCCACATAAAACCAAAGATCAGTATCACAAAGGCTACAGCAAGGATCGTAAAGTTATCATTGACAATGGCGAAGTAAACCGACAAGATCATTAAAGCAAAAATGCATAACCGAAGCAGCGAATACGTATTGGCCAGCTTTTTATATTTATTTGCATCCTGTTGGGCAATGACTACCCTTTGCTTATAATTACCGGTAATATCAGGTTCCATCTATGGGGATAAGTTGAAAATAATTAAGTTTATAGCCTGATCGGCATTACCAAAGCAATGCTATTTAGCTAAGCGTCAAACTTAACATTTCAACTTTATAACCTTGCAACATTTCAACATCTTTACCACATGAAGATCACCTTTTTAACAGTTGGCAAAACTGAAGACGCTTATTTAAAAGAAGGCATTGAAAAATATGTTAAAAGGCTGAAGCACTACACCAAACTGATAATAATTGAAATTGATGAGCTAAAAAACACCAAAGCCCTAACGCAGGAACAGCAAAAGGCCAAAGAGGCTGAACTAATCCTCAAAAAGATTTTGCCGCTTGACCACGTTATACTGCTCGATGAAAAGGGAAAAGAACTATCCTCCACACAATTTGCAGCCTATTTCGAAAAAAAAGCGCTCGGTTCGGTTTCAAACCTGGTTTTTGTTGTAGGCGGCCCTTATGGATTCGACCCATCTGTTTACGAACGGGCGAATGAAAAAATTTCCCTTTCGGCGATGACCTTTTCCCATCAAATGGTTCGACTTTTTTTTGTTGAACAGGTTTACCGCGCATTTACGATCATTAAGGGTGAACCGTATCATCATCAGTGAGATTAATTAATTTCGGATTTTTCGGTGTTGTTTGTTTTTTCAGAGCTCTCAAGAAGGCTTCGCCGTTTCGGATGTTCAATTTCGGATTTAATTTTACGGCAAATATCTTTCCAATCTCTTATCTCTAACCTCCAATCTCTATCGTACCTCTTCCTTTCACCTCTGCCTTAAATTAGCTAACTTTGCCCTATGTCAGGACATGACCATTCACATCACGGCCACCATCATCACGATCATACGCCCAAACTTGATCATTTAAATACTGCATTTATCATCGGTATCATTTTGAATTCGGCTTTTGTAATTATTGAGGTAATTGCGGGGCTGTACACACATTCACTATCGCTGCTAACCGATGCAGGTCATAATTTAAGTGATGTTGCCGGGTTAGCGCTGGCGCTGCTGGCTTTTAAACTGACCAAGGTAAACGCGACCGATAAATATACGTACGGCTATAAGCGATCGACCATCATCGTATCTTTTTTTAACGCAGTAATTCTTTTTGCTGCGGTGGGTTTTATAGGTTACGAGGCCGTCATCCGCTTTATGCATCCCGAAAAAATCTCAGGCGGTACCATGGCATGGGTAGCCTTTATCGGGATAGGCATTAACGCGGTTACTGCGTGGCTGTTTGTTAAAGATAAAGACACTGATTTAAACGTAAAAGGCGCATACCTTCACATGGCGGTGGACGCGGTAGTCTCATTTGGGGTAGTGATATCAGGTATTATCATCTACTTCACCAATTTTTACTGGATCGACAGCGCCGTAAGTTTAATTATAGCCATTGTGATCTTAAAGGGTACATGGAGCCTACTTGTCGACAGCCTGCGGCTGGAAATGGATGGCGTTCCGAAGGAAATGAACCTGGATAAGATCAAAGCTGAACTGCTGAAAGGAAAAGGGATAATTGACGTACATCACATGCACGTTTGGGCGCTCAGTACTACCGAAAATGCTTTAACAGCCCACGTAGTGGTCGATCCCTCCTATTTAAAGTCGTTTGACGACATTAAACGCGATCTCCGCCATCGGCTGGAGCACCTCGACATCAGCCACAGCACCTTCGAACCAGAGTTTTCCGACGAGGAGTGCAAACACCAGGATTGCTGAAATGTGTAGAGACGCAATACTTTGCGTCTCTGATATTAGGTGAGACGCAAGGTATTGCGTCTCTACCTTCAAATAAATTTATGCTTTTTTCGCAGCCGGCTTTTTTGCCTTTGGCTTAGCAGGCGCCTTTTCTTTGGCTTTTGCAGGTTCTGCAGCCGGTTGAGCAGCCTCTTCAGCAACAGGCGCTTCCTCAGGAACAATTTCGCCGGGATCCGCTTCGGTAAACAACGGAAGGTCCTTCAGTACCTGGAACCAGATAATAACCTTTTTCATGTCCGAAGCATATACTTTTTCTTCATCATGATCGGGGGCCACTTCTCTGAAAAATATCCTTAATTGTTTACCGTCAGCTTTTACGTCGGGGATATTCTTGATGGTGTTCATCCGCTCGAAAACGTCCTTCAGCCTGATATCTTCGTCTATGCCGAATAGCGTAATTTCATTCAGCGCAGCGATCTTAGCGGTCGATAAATTCGCGATGAGCTTGGTTTTTTGTGCATCCAGGCTTTCTAAAATATAACCGCTCTTGTTTTGAGCCAAAGCTCTCCATAATCCCGGTTTCCCTGAAACAGCTACTATGCCTTGTAAATTCATGTATTTTGGTTGTATGCTGTAAGTTGTGTGTTGTAAGCAAATGCAAAGCCTTGCAACTTACAACCTTCAACTTACAACTCAAATTAATCTTCTATTACTTCGATCCCTAAAATCTTATCACCCTGGCGTATGGCGTCAACAACGTCAACGTTTTCAATTACCTTGCCAAATACAGTATGGTTACCATCTAAATGCGCGGTGTTGGTGCGGCTATGGCAGATAAAAAACTGCGAACCGCCCGTGTTACGGCCGGCATGCGCCATTGAAAGTACGCCGCGGTCGTGATATTGGTTGCCGCCTTGTAATTCACAGTCAATTTTATAACCCGGGCCGCCGGCGCCTGTACCTGTTGGATCGCCGCCCTGTATCATAAAGTTGGGTATAACCCTATGGAAAGTTACATTGTTATAAAATCCAGATTTAGCCAGCTTTTTAAAGTTAGCTACAGTATTAGGGGCATCCGCGTCATAAAATTCAACGGTCATGTCACCCTTTTCAGTTTTGAGAATTGCTTTGCTCATTTTGGTTTTAAATAGATGGACAAAGGTAATAAAAGGAGGCGAAAGGCAAAAGGTTAAAGGCGAAAGGTGCGAATTGTCTTCCTGTTTGATCACCGAATATAATAGCTTAACTAATTATTCGTTAAATTTGAACATGAAGCTGCTGAAATACCTTTTACCTTTCGCCTTTTACCTTTTGCCTATGTTTTCAAGGGCTGCTTCACTACTTATCCCCATGGACGAGGAGCAAAAGGACCACCTGAAATCATACGGAATAGCGTTCTGGACATTAAAAAACGGTGAGGAAGTCGACTGGCTGCTCAATTACCGCGGCGGCAGTTTTATGATGAAGTACGCGCAAAAAATTGAAGATGAATGTAAGATACGCGGCGTGAGCTACCAGGTTTTAGCGGATGCCAAAGTAAACGAGATATTAACCCAGGTAAGCGACCCATCGGTAAATATGGACATCGTAAAACTGGAGAAAGCACCCAAAATGGCCGTTTACTCCCCTAAAAACAAATTGCCATGGGACGATGCGGTAACACTGGTTTTAAAATACGCAGAGATACCTTATGATGTTTTGTATGACGAAGAAGTAATAAGGGGCGACCTGCCTAAATACGACTGGCTGCACCTGCACCACGAGGATTTTACCGGCCAGTACAGCAAGTTTTATGGGGCTTTCAAATATGTACAATGGTACAATGACGATGTGCGGATACAGGAGCAAACCGCGCATAAACTGGGCTTTAAAAAAGTATCAAAAATGAAGCTGGCGGTCGCGGAAAAGATACGCGACTTTTGCGCCGGAGGGGGTTTCCTCTTTGCCATGTGCTCGGGCACTGATACTTTTGATATCGCACTTGCCGCAGCCAACACCGACATTTGCGAATCCATGTTCGATGGTGACGCTGCTGACCCCGACGCCCAGTCAAAACTGGATTTCAGCCAAACCTTCGCTTTCCGTAATTTTACGCTGGATATGAACCCCAATTCGCACCAATTCAGCAATATTGATGTAACGTCAACCCGGCAGGTTGAGCGCACACGCGACTTTTTCACCCTGTTTGACTTTTCGGCGAAATGGGATGTGGTACCGAGCATGCTCACGCAAAATCACGATAAGGTGGTCAAAGGGTTTATGGGCCTCACCACGGCCTTCAACAAAAACATGCTGAAGCCCGGCGTAACCATTATGGGCGAAATGAAAACCAACAACGAGGCACGATACATACACGGCGAATATGGAAAAGGCCAATGGACATTCTACGGCGGTCACGACCCTGAGGATTACCAGCATATCGTAGGCGACCCGCCTACCGACCTCAAGCTACATCCCAATTCACCCGGCTATCGCCTTATTTTGAACAATGTATTGTTCCCCGCAGCAAGGAAGAAAAAGCAAAAGACCTGATTCATTGTACCACCCGGTACAGGTGGATACACCTGGGATACACCTGGTACAGGTGAACACACTGACAAAACATTGTCACAGCCCAAGCTATTTTTGCCGAAACGTCAGCTGCGGCTTTATTGCGCTAATGCTAATGCTAAGGCGGCACGCGGTCCGACTTCCACATTCAATTAATCTCTAATCTCCGGTCTCTAATCTCTAACCGCCCACACCCTATTCTCCTCCCTGATCCGCACTGTAAGCATCGCTGCGTTAAGGATAGTAAAGATGATAGCCGTATAATATAAATGAAACACCAGCGGGATAACGGCAATCTCGCAAACCACTTCCATGTAGTTTGGATGTTTGAAAAACTTGTAGGGGCCCTTCTTTACGGGGTAAACGCCCGGGATACGGTATATTTTGGTATTCCAGTATTTCCCTAATGAGGATAATGCCCAGAATTTAAACGACAGCACGATTAAAAATATCACCAGGAATAACCAGTCTATCGGCGGCTGCCCGCGTAACAGGTATTCGGTGATGATGGACACAATAAACAGCGTATGCATGGCTATCATAAAAGGATAATGCGCCCTGCCGTATTCTATCGCCCCCTGCTGCAACAGCCATCTTTCATTGCGCTTCGCGATAAATAATTCCGAAAGCCTTTGCAGGATGAAGAAAGATATAAAAATGATGAAGTCCATTGTGTCTTTTTAGGTAAAAGGCGAAAGGATAAAGGTAAAAGGTTTTGATAGTGAAAATTTAGCTTTTACCTTTCAGCTTTAAAATCCAGCAGCACCATTTCGCTCGAAAAACCGGGGCCCATGGCCAGCATTAATCCGTAACCATCAGTAAATCCCTCGCGCATGAATTTTTCGAGCACATATAAAACCGTTGCGCTCGACATGTTGCCGTAGTTATTCATCACCTGTCGCGTTTGTTTCAAAAAATCGCCCGCTACACCAAGGGCGCTGTTGTAGGCATCCAGTACCTTTTTACCGCCGGGGTGGAAGATGAAGTTTTTTATATCGCCCAGCTGAAGTTTGTGTTTCGTTAAAAACTCCACGATATCCGTTTTAATATGCTCGTTGATAAACTGGGGAATATCTTTCGAGAATAATACTTTAAAACCTGTATCCTTAAAATCCCAGCCCATTACGTCCAGCGAATCATAATATAGCTTGCTTGACGAGTCGACATATTTAACTTGGTTGCCGGTAGTATGGTTATCGCCCTTTACAATGCAAGCTGCTATACCGTCCGAAAACAGGCTCGAGCCGATAAAGTTACTCTTGCTGTAGTCGCTTTTTATCAGCGTAAGCGAACACAGCTCAACAGCGACCAGCAGCACAACCGCATCCGGGTTTGCTTTGGCAACTACATTGGCTTTCGCCATGCCTGATACACCGCCGCCGCAACCCAGTCCCCAAACGGGTATTCGGTTAATGTGCGGGTTGAGCCGCATTTTATTGATGATAAGCGCGTCCATGCTTGGTGTTGCCAGCCCGGTGGTTGAAACAAACAGGATATCCGTGATATCTTCTTTATTAACCCCGGCCTTCTTCACACAGTCCTCAATCGCCTGTACCGAATATTCGAGCGTCGAGCGGATATACTCGTCGTTCCGTTCTTCAAAAGTATTTGGTTTGGTGTAATAGCTCAATGGCTGGCAAAAATTACGGTCTATAATTTCGGTGTTATCAAAAGCAAATATCAGTCGGTCGGCCTCCGGGAAATTCACTTTGAACATCTCACTGGCTTGCTGTTTAACGTCTTGCTGTTTTGTTTTATAAGGGAGGTCTATTTTCGATGCAGATGCAATGTAGGGCATAAAATTTATTTGGATATACGTATCCTTTAAGAATCCGGTTGCTTGTGTAATGTTATTGTAGTTAAAATGAGGAGTTATCTATTTCTGGTTCTTCACTGAACAGATAACAAACTTATATAGTAAATGTTAACGTTAGCCGGATTTATTTCTGCACACGCGGGCTGGTTTGGAAATATTATCTAATTTTAGTCTGAATTGCTTTTATTGGTTCAATATCCTGCCTTATGAAACCGAGCTTATTTATCCCTTTATTAATATTATTGCAGTCGGCAGTTTATGCCCAAAAACCGCGTGCACGCGACATCGGCATTCCCTTTGAAGGTACGCCCGGCAAATACAACGCCATTACCGATGTAAAGGGTGTGGAGGTTGGCTTTAGCACCATCATTTCCGGTAGTGGTAAAAATATTATCGGCAAGGGCCCTGCGCGCACGGGCGTTACAGCCATATTTCCGCGCGGCCAATCCAGCGTGCCGGTTTACGCCAATTGGTATACCCTTAACGGGAACGGGGAAATGACCGGCACCACCTGGATAACCGAATCGGGTTTCCTGGAAACACCTATCCTGATAACCAATACCAACAGTGTGGGCGTTTGCCGCGATGCTATGCTGAAATGGTTCGTGGAGAAGAACTGGATAAAGGAAGAAGGCTGGTACACCTATCCCGTTGTCGCTGAAACATGGGACGGCGCGATGAACGATATTTATGGCTTCCACGTAAAGGAAAGCAACGCGTACGAAGCGCTCAACACAGCCAGCTCCGGCCAGGTCGGCGAGGGTAACGTTGGCGGCGGTACCGGCATGATGTGCCTGGGATTTAAAGGCGGCACCGGCACCTCGTCGCGGATCATAAAAATTAAGGATTCAACCTACACCATCGGGGTATTAGTACAATCCAACTTCGGCCGCAAGAAAAACCTGACCATCGCCGGCGTCCCTATTGGTGTCGAACTGAAGGACACGCTTAATTCCGAGATACATAAGCTTGCCCAAACCCATGTGCAGGAGGGCGACGGCTCTATTATCGTCGTGCTCGCTACTGATGCGCCCCTGCTGCCGCACCAGCTAAAACGTATCGCCGCAAGGATAGCCCTCGGCGTAGGCAAGGTAGGCGGGCGCGGCGAAAACGGCTCGGGCGACATATTCATCGCCTTTTCAACGGCGAACCCCGGCGCTTTCAACCGGCAATCGGTAGCAACCATAAGCCAGTTCCCGAACGACCAGATCAATCCGCTGTTTGAGGGCACCGTTCAGGTGGTTGAGGAGGCCATTATAAATGCCATGGTGGCAGCAGATACGATGGAAGGCATAAACGGCAATAAAGCCTATGCCCTGCCGCATAAAAAAGTGATCGAACTGTTACGAAAATACGGAAGGATCAAATGATTTTGGAGGAAGAAGCAAGAGCCAGGGGCCAATAACCTTGCTTGTAAAAATCTCGCTTCTTGGTTCTAAAAATCTTGTTTCTAAACCTCCTGCATATCCATCTCCGTAACTTTTTCGCTGTTTTCGCGCAGCACCTGGTCGAGCTCTGCCGAACATATCTCCATAAGCTCAATAAATTCTATCCGCTCCTGTTCATCTGCCGCCTCCTTTAGCAACGGCAATAATCCCAGGATCGAACACAAAGGTTTACGCAGTTCATGCGAATGCGACCAGGCTATTTCCAAAAGGGCCTTATTGCTGGTTTTGATCTTCCGGTGAGCGTCCTGTAGTTTCCGCTCTTTCTCCAGCAGTTCGGTAATATCCGTAGCCATTACCAGGTTACAGTGCAGGTTATTGAATAAAACGGGATATGAAATGACCGATACATCAAATGTCTCCCCCGTAGATTTAACATGTTTACACATCCCCGACAGTCGTAACCCACTCTGATGTTCAAAGATATAATCGTTTATTTTTTCGTGAGCGCTGGCCGGCTGGATGCTGTCAATAGTCATTTTCAATATCTTCTTCCTGCTGTAACCATATTTTTCGAGCGCGGCATTATTTACTTTCACAAAACGCAGGGTTTCGGCATTGTATATCCACAATGGATTGGGATTTGATTCAAACAGCTGCCGGTACTCCTCTTCTGACCGGGCAAGCTGGTATTGCTGTTTTTTAATTTTAATATATAAAACTACGGTGATAATAAACACAAAAGCCAGGTCATTTAAAGCCCGGTACGAATCCTGCTCACTGGGCGCGAGGTGCCTGGCGAAAAAGGTTATAAGCGGGTTACTGAACAGCGCCCAGCAAACACCGGTCACCAAAAATGCGACAGGGATCTTTAACGATGTAAACATAACAGGTTCAAATTATGGTATCCATAATTGCGTTACGTTCAAAAATTGCAAATGGTTGTTTTGGGTGCACCTGATCTAAATATCCATCGTGGCCAGTATTTCCCGGATAGAAAAACGAGCCCCGCATACAAATTCATCGGCCGCTCCATAGTATATGGTCAGTTCGTCGCCGTTTACCACGTGGCCATTGGTAAATACTACGAAACCGAAAAAACCGCTCAACTCATATGTTTCAGTCGGTACCATAATAGGCTCCACAGACCGGGCGATAACTTTTGACGGATCGTTCAGGTCCATTAAAAACGCGCCCAGGCAATATCTGTGTTTAATATCGGCGCCATGGTATATCTCCAGCCAGCCCTTTTCCGTTTTGATCGGTGCGGCCCCCGCCCCAACCCGGGCGCTGTCCCAAAAACCCTGGCGGGTTTTGATCAGGCATTGGTGCTTGCCCCAGTGCAAACCATCGGGCGACTCGGCCAGCCACATGAAATTTCCGCCAAGATCCACACTGCTGGGCCGGTGCAAAGCATAATACTTGCCGTTGATCTTTTCCTCAAATATGGCGCAATCCTTATTATGCGGGGGCAGTATTAATCCCTTGTGTTCAAACTGCTGCCAGTTTTTTGTGGTCCGCAATCCTACCGCCACGCCGTTGTTGGATACGCCCGTATAGGTAAGGTAATACGTATCATCGATCTTCGACACCCGGCAATCCTCAATGCCAAAGCTTTCCAGGTAACCCTCGCCAAACAGGCCCGGGTAATCCCCATTTTCGGTAAAATGTACGCCGTCATCGCTGCTCAATAAACGCAGGTGCGATAGCGTGGTCAGATAATCAAGCCCTTTGTAGTTAATAACACGCGCATCGGTGGCGATCAGGTCGGGGTCGTTCAAAGGCACCTCAATAATCTCGGTATTGCCGGTTGCATTCAACGCCGGGAAAAATATCACACCCTCT
This sequence comes from Mucilaginibacter sp., assembly GCA_035568395.1. Lineage (GTDB taxonomy): Bacteria > Bacteroidota > Bacteroidia > Sphingobacteriales > Sphingobacteriaceae > Mucilaginibacter. The sequence continues at coordinate 1,609,713 of DATMOF010000002.1, forward strand.
TTTTGCGCAATACTTTCGGCTACCCTTACCAGCAGCCAGGTTTTGCCCTGGTAAGTAAAAACGCCCGGATTTAATAAACAGATCACCTGGAAACCTTCCCTGCTGGGTGTAATATCTTTTGGTAATAATATGGGATTTTCGGGGAAACGTTTAGCAATATCTTTCATGCCTCATTTAACAAAACCCCGCCGGAATAAGTTTTTTGAACCTGTAAAAAATAACTTAACTAATCCGAAAACAAAAAAATGGGCAATATAGTTATTGTTGCTAAATCGGCGTAAAACAGCACAATTCGCGGATAATTTAAGGAATCGTTAACGCAAAAAACTTAAAGCTATGGATGGAATTTCGCCCTGGGTTGCAGCAGTTAAGGAAATCTTTAACGAGCAGGACTTGCCTGTAATTTTTAAAAAGGAGTGCGGCAATTATACCGTAAAGCAACATTGCATTTATAACGCACTATGGATCACCGTTACCTGTCCTAAGGGAAGCCAGGTGGTGCTTCGGGCTGCATACTCCCCCAACGACCACCTGCAGGTTACCCGGGTAGAGCACCGCATCGACGGTTTTGATGTTTGGCTGAATGCCAGCATGGGAAATTTTAAAGTGAGTTTGACATTCCCTGAAAATGATAAGCCGCTGTTCCGTTATACAACAACACTTGTTCCGGCAGAAGCGTTGCTGATGCCTTTTTGGCCGCGGGATATGGTTGTGACCGGACGGGACGGTCACTATGAGTCGGCGGCTGGAACCGTACACGTCAGCCAGGCCGGCACACGCTCGGGCCTGGTTTATTTAAGTATGGATAAACCGCGATCCGGCAGTTTGCTGTATATGCAAAACCTGACCGCCCTGAACGACTATTTCCAGGCGACGGAGACTTCGGCGTCGGGCGTAGTTGGCGGCAAATGGCCCGAACTGGGGCTAGCTTTACCGCCTACTAAAGAAAAGCCCTTATTCGCCCATAAAGAAGTAGTTCTGTCAGATGCCTTTTTGGCCTTTGATCCCGAAAACCCGAAGGATGAATTTGAATCAGCTAAACTTTTCATGAACCTGCTGACCGATATATACCTGCACCTGCCGCGGCCGGATACGCAATACCATGATTGGCTTAAAATAGTGGATAGCGGCCTGAAAGACCTCGAAAACAGCCATGGCTGCTGGTCGCATGCTAATGGGCACGACTACCTGAATGCCTACGTTTGCGATTATGAAACGCCTCCTGAGATCATGGTGCAGCTGGCGGTGCTGTTACCTATGCTCGAATATCGTAAATGGAGCAAGAGTGATATGCATTGCGTTGACACCATAAGGTCCGGCCTGAGCGCCTTTTATGATGAAAAGGTTAAAACAGTAGTGAGGTGGCTGCCCGCCCAGGCTGAACACCTGGATGGATCGGAAGAGCAATTGAAGCCAAACGTGATGGATTCGTGGTACCTGAACCACCCTTTGCTTAACCTGTCGCGCATGGCTATAAATGGGGATAAGGATGCCGAGAAGCTATTCCTGGATTCGTTGCCGTTTACCATGAAGGTGGCCCGGCATTTTAACTACGATTGGCCCGTGTTTTACGATATAGAAACGCTGGAGGTGATAAAGGGAGAGACACAGCCTGGTAAGGGCGGCGAAAAAGACGTGGCCGGCCTTTACGCCCTCGTAATGCTGCAGGCCTGGGACCTTACCAAAGAACAGAAGTACCTCGATGAAGCTAAAAAGGCCGCTAAGACACTGCAGGGCAAAGGCTTCACCGTGTTTTACCAGGCTAATAATACGGCTTTCTCCGCCAAGGCCATGCTGCGTTTGTACAAGGAAACCAAGCAAAATATCTACTTAGACCTGGGCTACTTATGCCTGGCCGGCATTATGAAGAATTACCATTTATGGGAATGCCACTACGGCTACGCCAAAGACTACAGCACCTTCTTCGGTATATTCCCGCTAAATGATGCACCTTATACGGCGGCTTACGAGGAACAGGAAGTATTCGCATCCGCGCACGAGTTCCTGGAACTGGCTGAAGGGCTCGACATTTTACCTTCAATTTCCCTGTTGCTTGCAGAGTTTGTCCGCTATATCGTTCAACGCGCAGCCTACTACTATCCGCCCAATTTACCCAGGGAAATGCTGTCGGAAAAAGTTAAGATGGGCGAAGTGGACCCCAACTTATGGATAGCCATTGAAGACATCCACGATGGCTGGGAAAAATCGGGCGAAGTGGGCCAGGAAGTCTATGGCGCCGGTGTCGCATTCGGTATTGTTCCACGTCATTATCACCAGGTAGCAGGCGAGCACTTTATGATCTATATTGATTACCCCACCGGCAATTTTGCTAAAAAAGGCAATAGCATTAGCTTCAACGTAAAAGGCGATAACAGGCTAACCTGCAGGCTAATGGTAATCAGGCAGGGCACACACAAACTGCCTGAATTTTCGGTAACCGGTAAAAGGGGCGATAAAAAAGAAAATATTCCGAGTAAACAGCGAAAAGATGGCCACCTGGAATTTACCGTCAGCGGCGGCCAGGATATTCATATTAAATGGTAATCAGCCAATCAGATTTACGAAGTTTTCGAAACGGCAAAGCCCTTAACGAGGCCTTCAAAAAATAAACACTACGACTTAAACTTCGTAAATCTTTTATCCGTAAATCTTTTACCGTCCCTGCAAAGCCGCAAACTTATTCTCGTAATCTTTTAGCTGCGATCTTAATTGATTTCTTAGTTCCGTTTGATTACTGTTCTTCGTTGTATCAACCATACCGCCCAACAGCTGCACGCCTAATTGTACTGTGCGGTCGTCGATATTTTCCCTGTTTTTTTGCAGCAGCGTATAGTTATAATCCAGCTGATCGGTAATAAAGCTATCAACGCTTTTTACATATTTATTGCCCAGCTTAATATCATCCAGCTTATAGGCCGTTTGGGCCAGGAAGAATTTATGGGCAGCGGTATCAATGTCGGGATTGATATTCGGCATCTGCTCGTCAAATTTATGGAGAGCTTTTAATGCCAGGTCGTTGCGCCCATCTTTAATAAGGCCCTGGGTCAGATCGTTAAATGTAAGCTGCATAGTAAGATAAAACTGCATTGACGATACATTATCAAGGTATTTGGCATGCTTGTAATTACCGAATTTGAACTTATTCACTACGTTATCATACATCACCAGGCTGTTGATCTTTGCTTCACGGTTGACGGCAGTATCAGGCTTAAAGGGCATCAAGTGATAAACAAACCCTTCCTTATATAAATATTGCTGTAAGCCAAACATCCCTTCGCCGCCCATTGTTACTGTAAAACATATCGGCCGTTTCCAGTTATTGTGGGCTAAAATATCCAGCAAAGCCAGGTGATCCTTCGTGATATAGTTGGATGGATATTTCCACTCCATAGCCGCAGCAATTCTATTTTTTTGAGCTGGTGCGATCACGCCATTTTTAACCACCTCGTCCGGGTTAACCGTTAACTTGAAATTTTTGGTGGGCAGATAGTTCAGCGTTTCACCATTTTGATAGGTTACTTTGGTGCGGCTGTCGTCGGAGGTAATAAAATCAAAAACATCCTTAACCTCAACCGAACCCGGTAATTTGGCATCGTTATAATAGATCACATCGCGCACGCCCTGTTTATATTTATCATACGGCAGCGTGATAGGCAGTGGGGCTGAATTGTTCATTTTTTCCTGCATCTGGCGGATATACCAGTCGCCGCTGAACAGGCTTAAACAAACGATCCGTACATCGGGGCGAATGCCTTCCACTTCCTGGTCGTACCATAACGAATAGGTGTCATTATCGCCGTTGGTAAACAAAATAGCATTGGGCGGGCAGGATATCAAAAAGTTATACGCCATATCGTGCGGCGTCATTTTAGTCGAACGGTCATGTCCTCTCCACTCTTTGACTGCGAGTAAGGCCGGAACTGCTAACAGGCAAACCGCTATCGAGCCGATAGCCGCTACTCTGGCGGTTAACTTTTTCATCGTCAGTTCGGCAAGCGCAATTACGCCCAGCCCTATCCATATCGCGAAAGCATAAAACGAGCCCACGTACGAATAATCTCGCTCGCGCGGCTGCGTTGCGTTTTGGTTTACGTATAACACGATGGCCACCCCGGTAAAAAAGAACAGCAAGCCGATCACCAAAGCATCGCGCTTTTTGCGACGGAAGTGATATATCGCGCCAAGCAAACCCAGCGCCAGCGGCAGGGCATATAAGGGCGTGTACGAAATGCCATTTATTACCGACTTTGGCAAATGCTTGCTGCCGTCGAATATACCGCTGGTCCAGTTACCGTTAATGCCGGTCATGCTGGTTTGGCCGTCCATATCATTATACCGCCCAACAAAATTCCATAAAAAGTACCGCGCATACATCTGGTATATTTGCCAGCTGAACAGCCATTTCAAATTATCAGAGAATGTTGGCGCCTGCCCGTCGGCTAATTGCAGCCATTGCTTGTAAAATTGTAAGTTTTGGGCATAGTACGGATCCGATTCGGTGCTCCACATGCGTGGGAGGAGCGTCGTATGGTCATAAACATAATCCACCTTTTTGCCGGCTTTTTCATAGTGGGTTTTGCCTTTTTGATATATCGTACCGGCTTCTTTTTCATCCACTATTTTCGCGTCAAAATAAGGGCCCGAAAGCAATGGCGTTTCGCCATATTGTGTCCGGTTCAGATAGTCGTGTAAAGTAAAAGCATTGTCAGGGTGCCAGTTATTGAGGTTGGTGCCGGCCGCAGCGCGAATAGGTATATATACAAATGAACTATATCCAAAATATATAAAGGCCAGACAAACAAGCGCCAGGTTCAGCATCGGTTTTTTATACCGGATGCTGTACCATATGCCACCGGCCAGCCCCCCTACCAGTAAAATGAAAAACACCGCCGCGCCGCTACCAAAGCCCAAACCTAACGAGTTGACAAAGAAAAAGTCGAACCACGCGGCAAAATAGATGGTATATCCCCTTACGCCAAACTGCACCAGTGCAAGTATCAGGATACTGATCAAAAACGCTGTAACGCCGCTTTTAAGCGTAATTTTTTTATACCGTCTGAAATAATAGACCATGGCGATGGCCGGGATGGTAAGCAAATTAAGCAGGTGTATGCCTATTGAAAGACCGATGATATAAGCGATCAGCACGATCCATTTATCTGCGCCGGGTTCATCGGCATGGGCATCCCATTTGAGTATAGCCCAAAAGACAACGGCCGTACACAGCGACGACAGCGCGAATACGATCGTTTCAACAGCCGAGAACCAAAAGGTATCGGTAAAGGTAAACGCCAGTGCGCCAACCAACCCCGCGCCCATAATTAAGATAAATTGCGGCCGGCTCATAACTTCAGACGGTTTATAAAGCAGCTTTTTAGCCAGGGCTGTGATGGTCCAGAACAGGAACATAATGGTTGCTGCACTTGCCAGCGCCGACATCATATTGGTAAAATAAGGTACTTTGGTATTATCGCCCAATGAAAGCAACGAAAAGGCCTTCCCCAGCATCGCAAACAGCGGATAACCCGGCTGGTGTGAAACCTGCAAACGGTAGGCGCACGAAATAAACTCACCGCAATCCCAAAAGCTCACTGATGGCTCTAAAGTTAATATGTAGGTAACGGCGGCAATAGCGAAGCAAAGCCAGCCCAGCAGGTTATTGGTTTTTTTGTAGGACATGGAGTGGTTGGTAAAAGTTTTCTAATAGGATTTAGTTTAACTTCCAACAAGTTCCATGTAATTTTTCAGATCACACCGGCATTTAACACCTCTTAACAAACTTTAACTAAAAAAACGGGAAATTTAACATTTGCCGGGCGTGAGAGAGAAGGCAATTGTGAATGAGTTGGCTTAAGCGGCCATTGAATCGTCGGTCCGGTTGTTCTTTGAAGGCGAATTATCACCAATGCTGGTGGCCTTTTTATTTTTAAATTCTTCTATTTTATCGTCAATGATCTCGATCGAGCGTTCAAGTATATGGATATGCGATTGCAGCGAGTCATCTTCAGCCGCCTTATCAAGCAGTGAATTGTGAAACTCCAGGATCATATCCCTCGACCTTTGGATTTTATTTAAATCAGCCATATTTGTAGTGATATGGCTCGTTGTACGGCATAACGCACAGTTAGTTCCATATTATTTTAAACAATTTGTATTTTATTAACATTTGATGACATAAAGCAATAGTTTGTGTCTATACATAGGATCTTGCTTTTTCATAACAAATCCCGGCCGGCATGCTTTATTCACGGGAACCAACTTTTAGTCGTTCTCAACAGCCGAAAACACTTCAAGTAAAATATTCCATTTATGGCTGGCATCAATTTCCCAGATGCGCACATAGTTGTAATTGCTTACAATTTCGCCCTTTTTGATACGCGCCCTGCCATAAGTGTAAGCCAGGTCATTACTGGTTGAGCGGCCGGCATTTGTTGTTTGCGCGGTTATGGTTATGCTTTCGTTATTAATAAACTTCATCACCCTGTCCTGGCCTGTCATTGGCTCAAAACCGGGGAAATAAAACCGTCCTTCAGGACTTAAAAACTCTTTATAGCTGGCCAGGGTCGAGATGGATAATGAATGATTAAATAAATTATCCGTTGCCATGATAATGCGTTTCCCGCTAAAGGGGTCCTTGCTCGGCGCTACCCTTTTTGCAGAATCAGGGTTTTTAAAGTCTGTTAACGATTCCTGCTCCGCTTCGGGATGCTGAATGCCCAGGTTCATCAATAATTTAAACTTGTTATCTTCATCAGCGTGCCATATCGAAACATAATCGCCAAAAACCTTATCCGTATCATTATTGCCGTTTTGGTATACATACGAACCTGCGGTAAAAGCCAGGTCGCCGTTTACAGCTATACGCGCAAAATTGGGGTGCATGCTTAAAGTGCCGGGCTGCCCGTCGATATTGGTGTAAAAATCGGTCACTTTTACCGGGTCGGGTTTAAAAACCAAACCTTCGGGGGCAGCCACAGCTAAAAAGCCGCCTTTTATACCCTTTCGCTCAACTTGTTTATTGAAATTTTTATCGGCATCTATCACCCTGTTTACGTCGGCAGGGGCAGACTGAGCAAGTGCTATTTGGATTGAACTGGTTATTACGATTGCGGCAAGGATTAGTTTTTTCATTATTTTTTGTGAGATTCGGCCAATTTAACAATAATTTTTAGCGGGCATGTCGTCATGATTTTACCCTAACGTTATTTATGCAATTAAATTTTACTCCAGTTGGTACCTTCTTTGCCATCATTTAGCTGGAAGCCTATTTTTTGCAGGCCGTTTCTTATTTTATCCGATGTAGCGTAGTCGTGGTTTGCTTTGGCTTCGTTCCTTAACGTAACGATCAGGTTTAATATTTTTGGCAGGTCATCATTGGCTGCCTGTTCGTTTTTTAGGCCCAAAACGTCCAGGATAAAGCTGTTCATCAGGTCTTTCAAAAGCAGCAGGTTGGCTTCGTCGATCTTAAGTTTGCCATCGTGAACCGAATTGATGATACGCGATGCCTCAAACAACTCGGCTATTAAAACCGGGCTGTTGAAATCATCGTTCATAGCCTCATAGCATTTATCAAGCAATGGCTGTATCTCAATTTCCGTCGCAGCCGACGATCTCAACCCGTCAACCAAACCAAAAGCATTCATCAACCGCTTGAAACCTTTCTCCGACGCTTCCATCGCGTCGTTGCTAAAATCAAGCGTGCTGCGATAATGCGCCTGCAGCATAAAAAAACGTGCCGTCATCGGGCTGTAGGCTTTAGTTAAGATAGAGTGCTCTCCCGTAAAAAGCTCGTGAGGTAAAAAGCTGTTGCCTAACGATTTTGACATTTTTTGCCCGTTTACCGTAAGCATATTGGTATGTATCCAATAGGTTGCCGGGTTTTTACCACAGGCAGCTACGTTCTGGGCTATTTCGTTGGTATGATGTGTTGGCACCAGGTCTATCCCCCCGCCGTGTATATCAAATTGGCCGCCCAGGTATTTATTGCTCATGGCCGAGCACTCCAGGTGCCAGCCCGGAAAACCTACGCTCCAGGGCGAGGGCCATTTCATTAAATGCTCAGGTTTGGCCTTTATCCATAATGCAAAATCCAGTTTGCCGCGTTTCTCATGCTGGCCGCCCAGGGCGCGGGTATTGTTGAGCATATCTTCCAGGTTGCGGCCGTTCAGTATGCCATAATCCTGCGTCTGGTTATATTTTTCAACATCAAAATATACCGAGCCGTTTACTTCGTATGCATAGCCTTTATCCAATATATCCTGTACCAGTTCAATTTGCTCAATAATATGCCCTGTAGCTGTTGGTTCGATGCTCGGCGGCAGCAGGTTAAATATCTGCATCACATCATGAAACCCGACGGTATACTTCTGGACGATTTCCATCGGTTCAAGCTGCGATACCTTTGCTTTCTTCGAGATCTTGTCCTCACCCTCGTCCCCTGCATCACCTTCCAGGTGGCCGGCATCCGTAACATTACGAACGTAACGTACTTTATACCCCAGTTTAAGCAGGTACCTGAAGATCAGGTCGAACGAAATATAAGTACGGCAGTTACCCATATGCACATCGCTGTACACGGTGGGCCCGCACACGTACATACCCACAAACGGCGGGTTTAACGGTTCAAATTTTTCCTTTTTGCGTGTTAAAGTATTATAAACAAACAAATTTTGTTTCATGGGCGCAAACTTAGTGTTTTAAGGTGAAAGCAGTGATTGGAGGTTAGAGATTAGGCTGACAATATCGTCGGATAATCTGATCTCTAACCTCTGATCACTTTTTCAATCCAATTTCCCTCAAACGTTCGTCCAGGTATTCACCAGCTGTAATATCATCATACTGTTTGGGGTGGTTTTGATCGATGCATTCGGACAGGCAGGTAAGGTCCATATCTGATTTCGGGTGCAGAAAAAAAGGCACCGAGTAGCGTGAATTCTTCATTTCCTCGCGCGGCGGGTTTACCACGCGGTGGGTTGTCGACTTTAGTTTATTATTGGTGAGGCGCTGCAGCATATCGCCAACGTTTACCACCAGGTCCTCGCCATGCGCTTTAACCGGCAGCCACTCATTGTCGCGGGTAAGCAGCTCAAGCCCGTCGGCGCTTGCTCCGATCAATAGCGTGATCAGGTTGATATCCTCGTGCGCCCCGGCGCGAACGGCATCCGCCGGCAGCGAATCCGGGTCCGTTATCGGGAAATAATGCAGCGCGCGCAAAATAGAGTTCCCGTTATGTACTTTATCATCAAAGTAATTTTCCGGCAATCCCAGGTACGTGGCAATAGCCTCCAGTAAATAGGTAGCTGCTGATTCCAGCCTTTTATAAACTTCCAGCGTGGTGGCATTAAACGAAGGCACCTCTTCTACAACCAAATTGGCAGGATATTCATTTTTAAGCGCATCATCGTCCGTAACCGTTTGCCCGATCTGCCAGAATTCCTTCAGATCCGGAACTTTAAACCCTTTGGCGGTTTCCTTTCCTTTACCGGTATAGCCGCGTTGCCCGGCAAGTTCGGGAATCTCATATTTCGATTTAACAGCATCGGGCAAAGCAAATAAAGCTTTTATATCAGCATAAAGCTTATCGATCAATTGCTTGTTTAAACCATGGTTGGTTATGGTAACGAACCCGGTTTCGTTAAAGGCCTTGCCGATATCGTCCGAAAATTGTTTGCGCTGGGCTTTGTCGCCGTTAATATAAAAATCAAGGTCGAGCCGGGAGATATTTACTATACTCATACTATAATGCAAATAGGCTGTAAAACTATTTAATTTAAAAACAGTTGTATAATAATGTTGTAAAAATATTACGTGATTATAAACCAGTTAACTATTTGCAGCAGCAAACGTTTAAATATTAAAAGCTTTAAACTATTAACCAATTAATTCGTCGAATATTACAGTTATTTTAAATACCAATTATGAGCATACTAAAAAAAATATGGGGGATCGGCCTGTTAACGGCTTTGATCCTGACCGTCATTCCGGGTAAAAGTAAAGCCCAGGAAGGCCGGTATATATCGAACCAGGAGTTTTACGACTACCTGCAGCCTTACGGCACCTGGGTGGAAGACCCGCAATATGGCGACGTATGGGTACCTGATGTAGATGAAAGTTTCAGGCCTTACGCGTCGCGCGGCCACTGGGTTTTAACAGATTACGGGAATGTTTGGGTTTCGGGTTATCCCTGGGGATGGGCAACTTTCCACTACGGCCGGTGGCGCTATGATGACTATTATGGATGGGAATGGATACCCGGTAACGAATGGGCGCCTGCCTGGGTAAGATGGCGCCATGGCGGCGGATATTATGGCTGGGCGCCATTGATGCCCGGCATAAGCATATCCCTGTCATTTGGCAGAAGTTATCGCGAACCGGATAACTATTGGGTATGCGCACCGCAGAATTATATCAATAGTCCATATATATATAACTATTATGCGCCGCCTTCGAGGTCGGTAACCATTATTCGCAATACTACTATTATTAACAATACGTATGTGAATAATAACCAAACCTACATAGCCGGGCCGCGTCCGGACGAGATCCGGCAGGCAACCCACAGGGATGTTAGGGTATATAATGTAAATACCACCAGTCGGCCAGGCAATCCGACGATCTATAACAACAGCCTGAATATTTATCGTCCCGCGGTTCAGCGACAGCCGAATGCACGCCCCGAGCGGGTGGTTAACGGCGAAGCATACAAGCAGCAGAACCCGCAGCAGGCCATTGCCAACCGCGGTTACGGCGGTGCGCCGGTAATGAACCATAACAACGCTGCCAGGCTGGCCATGGTTGCAAAAGACCCAACAATCAATAACGGCGTTGTGCGTGTTAATGCGGTGAACAGGCAGGGAAACCCACGGTTTGATAATCGCCAGGGAGTAACGCCCGGCCAGCAGCAACCTGGCAACGACTCCAGGATGCAGCAGCAGATAAGAGATCAGCAGCAGCGCCAGCAACAAGGTGTACAACCTAATCAACAAGGCGGACAGCAGGTGCAAAGACAACAACGCCAGCAGCAATTTGATCAGCAACGCCAGCAACAAGGTGTACAACCTGGTCAACAGGGCGGACAGCAGGCGCAAAGACAACAGCGCCAGCAGCAATTTGACCAGCAGCGCCAGCAACAAGGTGTACAACCTAGTCAACAGGATCAGCAACGTCAGCAGGCTATCCAGCAGCAGCGTCAGCAACAGGCCGCGCAGCAGGATCAGCAGCGCCAGCAAGCTCAGCAACGGGCTGCTCAACAGCAACAGGCTCAGCAAGCTGCTCAACAACAGCAAGCACAGCAAAGGGCTGCGCAACAAGCTGCACAGCAACAAGCCGCGCAGCAACGGGCTGCCCAGCAGGAGGCGCAACGTCAGCAACAGGAGCAGCAGCGCCAGGAGCAGCAACGTAAACAAACGCCACCGCCTAACCAACGGTAAGTGTAGCATTTTTATAAAAAAAGCGGCAACCTGATATGAGTTGCCGCTTTTTTTATAACCATCCACCAACGGATTTGAAATTTTTCCAATAACGAAACTTTATTTAAACAGTGTGGTTGTATGAATATTATACCCAACTTAAAGGTGGAAGACAGTTAGCGGGTTTAATTTTAAATAAACAACTTGCGTTCTTTTGTCAAATAGCCCGGATAAGACACCATATAAATAGATATAACAATTCTGAGAATAACCAATTAAACGGAAACCATCAACATCAAACGTTGTTACACTCTTATGGATTACAATGTATATTTATTAGCCACAGACCCTAAAAATGCTTGCCGGGACATCATTCATTCGCGTGATACAAGCCTGAAGATCCGTGTAATTTGCCTGGACAATGACCAATTTATGCCCAATGGCAGTGAGATCCAGCTTTACGGCTATGCTAACGGGAAGTTATACGCATTTGAAACGATCAATATCACGCCCGAAGACGCTTTGGACGTAGTAGGCGCTATACAATGGTACGCCGATTATATAGAATTCCCTGAAATGGAAATTTTGCCCGACGACCCCCGTCCCGGCCAGCGTATCGCTATGGGGTCCATCCCTAAGTAAATTCAAGTTATTGTCCGGCGATTTTTCGATGCTTTTCAAATCATTGAAACCTGCTTTTTTAGTGCCTCGGAGTTAAGTTATTAACCATATATATAAAATATTTCAATAATACAGGCGTTTTATATTTACATTAACCATTAAACATCATTATGAAAACCATTTTAAAAACAATTAAAAGCCGACCCTTATTATTTACACTCTCTGCAGTGATGGCGTTATCAATTTCACTTTCGTCATGCAAAAAGAGCAGCAGCAGTGCCAGCCTCACTGCCTATTTAATGGTCACCAACTCTGCTCAGGGATCAACCCCGCAGGATTTTTATTTAGATAACAACAAGCTAAACAGCTCGGCAATGGCCTATTCACAAAGTTCAGCTTTCTTTAACACGAGTGCCGGCAGCCACCAGGGCCAGTTTAAAGCATCGGGTACCGGGACAATAGACGCAACAACAACCTTGTCGCTCGCGGCGGGGAAATATTACAGCGTCTTTTATACTGACGGCAATTCTTCAACAACGGCCGAAGATGACAGGACAGTGCCGCAGTCGGGCAAGTCGCGGGTTCGTTTTATCAACCTGAGTTCAGCATTGACCTCAAACATTGATGTCGCCGCTACCGGGTCAGCCAACCTGGTATCAGGATTAGCTTACAAGGCAGCCTCTGCTTATTATGACGTTGATCCCACTACTTCTTTTTCGTTGAAGGCGTCTAATTCCTCTACGGTATTACTGAGCGTTCCTTCCGCCATGCAGGCCGGGCATATCTACACCGTGTATTTTTCAGGCACCACCAGCGCAACCGTTGCAGCCAATGTGATCACTGAAAAATAAAGCAATAATATTTAATATCAATAAACGCCTGTTGCTGCAAAGCGACGGGCGTTTATGTTTTAGGCTTTTACGGATCGCACCGGACATGCAAAAACCTGCGGCCGCCTTTAAATGCAAATGGCCGGGCATACAATATTATATCGATCGCGCGATTAAACTATTGATATATAATATCGTCTATTAATTAAATACAAAATATATGAAAAAGCTTATTTTACTTTTAGCGATAGCAGCAGTTGGTTTTTCTTCCTGCAAAAAAGAGTATATCAATAATACCGGCAGCACGCAAACACTTTTGTATGACGTTCCAAGCACGGCCTGGACGGCATATAATGGCGGCGATTCCTATTCCGTATCCATTAATGTTCCCGAGCTCACAAATTATTATAGTTCGAACGGCCTGGTATCGGTTTATATCAGTTTTGGCAATGGCGTTTACGAACAGCTGCCCGAAGTGTACAACGACATCTCCTATAGCTTTACACATAGCACCGGTGGCATTACAATAGATGTGCAGGATCTGGCGCATTTGGGCATACCGCCTCCTACCGATGCTGTTGTTAAAGTGGTGTTGTCGAATTGATCAGGCAACTTTGAAATATTCGAAAGGAAAAACCTGGCATTTCTGCCAGGTTTTTCCTTTTTGTGTCCCTTCCGCTGGATAAGTGCCCTGCCCTAAAGAAACGAAAAAAGCCTAACATTTCTGTTAGGCTTTGTGGGAGTTACTGGGTTCGAACCAGTGACCCTCTGCTTGTAAGGCAGATGCTCTGAACCAGCTGAGCTAAACTCCCTTTATTATCTTATCATTAACCCCCGGTCAGCGACCCTCCCGATTGAAATCGGAATGCTCTGAACCAGCTGAGCTAAACTCCCTTCGTTTTGGGATTGCAAATATAGGCGCAATAGCCTATTCTTCAAAATAAAAATAAAAATAGTGGCTATCGGCTGATAGCCACTATTTTATATTGAGTTAAACTCCGTTAACGATCAATTCACCACACCCACAAATATAGGATGTTTCAAAGTAGCCTTAGCTATGATGGCATGCCCGGCATTATTTAAGTGAATACCGTCGCCCTCCGAATATAAGGGGTTTATCGAATAGGTGGATGTACTTAGCTGGTCCAAAAAATCATTCACATGAAAAGTGTACACCGCTATAACTTTATCATTGATCGTTTTTAACCGCATCCGTTGATTTGGATCGGGAAAGTCCCGGGGCTGGGTGCTGAAAATGATATACTGGATTTTTGCAGAATCAAGCTTGTGTGTAATTACTGCGTAATTGTTTAATATTTCTGCATCGGTATAGCCCTCGGCTATATCGTTCGAGGGGAAGTTCAGGATGACAAGTGTTGGTTTATACGCGATCGCTTTAGTCACATTTCTGGCTGTATCCGGCGCAGGCTTGTAGGCCGCGCTAAAACCTGTTGGCATGGCCTGGTAAGTAGTGTACCCGGCAACTGCCAGGTTTACGAAGTTTGCTTTTAAACCATTTTTATTAATAGTAGCCTGAACCCGGTTAGCCCATGCAGAATCGGGTGGCGTAGCCCCATTGCCCGCCGCGGTTGACGAGCCCAATATAATTATTGTAGGGACGGATGTGTGCTGGTTGGTACCTGGTGCCTGTTTGCCGCAACCTGCGCAAAAAATGGCTGCTATTAATAATAGTATCGGGTGTCTCATTTCCAGTGTTTCGGTTAATATTTTAGAGTTTAGTATGATTTATTTAATTATTAATAAATTTAGTATCGCTATATATTCGATTGCTATTCTCAACAGTAGCGTATATTTATGTGGTCAGCCATTATTTTTAAATACACCGCCGCTGCCGGTATTTGAACAGATCAGGTATAAAAACGCCGGCCCTGTATCGAATAATAATATCACAGGTATCATCAATTCAAATTGAGTGCCGATTTTGGACGGGGGAACTATAAATTAAGGGTTATTGTTTTTCGCCGCCAGTGTTTCATTACTACCTGCAAAATGATGTGTTAAAAAATGTTAAGCGCAAAAATTTCACGTTAACTTCATTATCCGTGTGTAATATTGTTATTGCAAAACCGTTTACAGGAAGATGTTAACTAACGGCTTATGATTTTTTATCAATTATGAAATTTTTATTTGTTTTTTTTATCACAACTATCTTTTCTGCACACGTAACCTGGCTGGGTAATTTCAACGAAGCCAAAATTGAAGCCGCCAAAACACATAAACTCATCCTTGTAAATTTTTCGGGGTCGGATTGGTGCGGCCCCTGCATCAGGGAACGCAAGGAAATACTGGAAACTGAAACATTTGAAAACTTTGCTTCGGAGCACCTGGTGCTGGTGCGTGCCGACTTCCCGCGCCAGAAGAAAAACCAATTGAGCAAAGAGCAGGTAAAGCTCAATGAGGCTTTAGCTGATAAATACAATGCCGAAGGCAAATTTCCCTACACCCTGCTGATCGACGAGAATGGCAAAGTATTAAAGGTTTGGGATGGCTTTCCAAATGAATCACCCGAAAAGTTCGTTGCCGAGATCAACCCCATTGTTAATGCAAGTCGCTGAAATTTCAAAAGATAGTGTCATCGTCCATAAAAGGGCGCTGCGGTTAATGGGTAACCGATTTGAGCTGAGCGTGGTTAGCGGCAATGCAGACTGGGCCGGGCAATGCATTGACGCAGGGATCGCCGAAATACAGCGGATCGAGAAGCTGCTGACCACCTTTAGCGACGACAGTCAAACCAACGAAATTAACCGCAATGCAGGTATACAGCCGGTAAAGGTCGACCAGGAGGTTTTTGACCTGGTCGCGCGGTCGCTCAGGATATCCGAACTTACGCAAGGCGCATTTGATATCAGCTACGGCTCTATCGACAAAAGCTTGTGGAATTTCGATGTAAATATGAAGCAGCTGCCTGATCGCGCAACAGCGCAAAGATCGGTCAGGCTTATTAATTACCGGAATATTATACTTGATGCGGAGAACACAACGGTGTACCTGAAAGAGAAGGGCATGCGCATAGGTTTCGGCGGTATCGGCAAGGGCTACGGGGCTGAACGTGCTAAACTTATAATGAAACAGTTTGGCGCAGAGAGCGGCGTTGTAAACGCATCGGGCGATTTAACGGCCTGGGGGTACCAGCCTACCGGGCAAAAGTGGACGGTTGCCATAGCCAATCCCGACTTGTCAAACGAGGTGTTCTCATACATGACCATTACAGACATGGCTGTGGCTACATCGGGCAACTATGAAAAATTTGTAATGATCGACGGGAAAAAATATTCGCATACCATTAATCCCCGCACCGGGTTACCTGTAACCGGCATTAAAAGCGTTACCATCATAACCACTAACGCTGAAATTGCCGACGCCATGGCTACCCCTGTAACCATTATGGGGATTAAAACAGGCCTGGATATGATCAACCAAATGAATAATATTGAAGCCGTAATTGTAGACGATAATAACAAACTGTACACGTCAAAGAATATCCATCTTACATAAACCAGGAAATGATAAATCAATTTTTAAAAGCGCTGGCCTGTTTCGCACTGATCATAACCGCAACATCGTGCGCACACTTAAAGGAATACCAGAAAAGCAGGCTGAACGATTCGGAAATGGCCCTGGGCAACCGAAAGGTGGAAAAGAATGAGCTAAATTTTCAATCGTACCGCGAAGCAGCGTCAGGTGCAAACGCCGGAAAAACAGGCGGTGGCTGCGGCTGTAACTAAACCATACCCCTATTAATGAAGAAGATATATTTATCCGTAATCGGATTTACCATCATATGCCGCCTCAGCGCTCATGCACAATTTCAGCACGACAGCACCCGGGCCAAACCGGTCAGCTTATACACACCTGTTGAACAACATGACAGTTCGGCCTACAATCCGCGCCGCCTTCGGGTTGATGAGGTTGATTTTGTATCGAGCTATTATAATCAAAGTGGCGACCATTCTGCAGTGCGGGGCGGTATTGGCAGCGAACAGGTAATGGACCTTGCAACCGGGTTGGACCTGCATTTAGTTTGGTTAAATAAAGCGCTTAATAAAAACACGCTCTCAGTCGGATTGGGGTTCGATTATCATACCGCCGCCTCGCAGGCTTATGTTTCGCAAACAGGCGCTTCAAGTAAAGATGGAACAAGGATTTACCCATCGCTCGACTGGACCGTTGAAAACAGCAAAAAAGGAACAAGCTTTGGGATAGGCGCTTATTATTCAGGCGAATACAATTATAAATCGCTTGGCGCCGACCTGCATTTTTCAGCGAAGACGGCCAACCGGATGGGCGAATTTTCCGCCAGGTTGCAGGGATACTTTGACCAGGTGACTTTAATATACCCCTCTGAATTAATCCCGAAAACAACGACAATAACAACCGGTGGAACAACCGTTATCACAACGGCAAGCGGAAATACCATATCCGGTAACGGGCAGGGTGGCGGCCATCCAAGCATTCCATCGAGTCCGCGCAACACCTACACCGCGTCTCTTTCGTATTCGCAGATAATTAATTCAAGGCTACAGATCATGTTTCTTGGAGACGTTGTAACGCAAAACGGGTACCTGGGCCTTCCCTTCCACCGCGTATATTTCGCTGGGAAAGATACGGCCGTAGTTGAAAAGCTGCCCTCTTCACGGTTTAAACTCCCGGTTGGTTTCAGGGCCAATTATTTTGTGGGAGACAACCTGATCCTGCGGGCATATTACCGGTACTATACCGACGATTGGGGTATTCACTCCAATACGGCAGGAATTGAGGTGCCGTATAAAATAACGCCTTTCTTTTCGATATCGCCATTCTACAGGTATTACGATCAAACTGCCGCGCGGTATTTTGCGCCGTTCGAAGCCCATAGTCCGACGGATCAATATTATACCAGCAATTATGCCTATTCAAAATTCCAGAGCCAGTTTTTTGGCGTTGGTTTCCGGATAGCGCCGCCTGCGGGGGTTTTAGGCTGGCAAAACCTGCATGAGCTTGAAATACGATACGGGCATTATTCGCAAACCACCGACCTTGTGTCGGACGTTATCTCACTGAGCCTCGGATTTAAATAGATCTAATAAATTATAATCAAATAAAACCGGCGCTATTGGTGCCGGTTTTTTTATTCCGATCATCCGCTCAATCGAAAAATATCTCCTCCAATCCAATTTCACGCCGAAAAAACGGGGTCAGAATTATTTTAGAAATGCAATCCTACTGAAACTGCTCTCTGTTTTTCGGGAACGTTCCCGGTAATATATTAATTTGAAGTAAAAATCGCTTAGTGTACGTGATACATACTTATATCACCGAAATATCACGTTTTATTAAAATTCAGCACAAAAAGTCATATTTAACCGCCGTTTAATAAATAGAATTTTATCTTTCTCATTAGTTAAAAATCGAATTAAAAATTTCATTAAAAAAATTCCTTCATTTACTAAAAATTAATTTGCAAATATTATTCATAGATGTAACTTAGTTCCGGTGCACATTGATGCCATTATAAACCAATTATAATACCTGCTACCCTATTCTAATTTAATTAACAAGTTTAAGCGGCTGCAAAGCCCTTACATGGAAAAAGCGCCTCGTTTTCCGATGAGAATGGTATTGCTTTTTGTATGAATACAATTTAAACAATCAAACACATAAGTATTTTAAAAATCAAAAGAGTGAGCCGTTGAACGAAGGTTTCCGGGAACGTTACCGGAGGTGAAAAGGAAGAATTATTTGCAACCAATTATTATCCATCCATATTAAAACCAAACAATTATGAAAAAACAATTGTACCGTTTCACCAGGGCCTCTATGTGCCTCGCGTTAGTGCTCACTTTTTCGCAATGTCAAAAGTCCGGGGTTGCCGAATCAGGCCCTTCAGCAGTAAGTGCGATCAAAAAAACCTTTAACACAACGTCTGCCCTGGCCGGCCCCGGCGGCGGTGTACTGATGCAGGCTTTTTACTGGAACACACCTAACACATCTTCCTGGTGGCAGAATGTAAACAGTAAGATCGCCTCATGGGATGCGGCAGGTATTTCGGCCATTTGGCTTCCGCCTGCAACCAAGGGACAAAGCGGCGGCTCGAGCATGGGCTACGATCCCTATGACTACTTTGATTTTGGTACTTATAACCAAATGGGCTCGGTAACAACAAGGTTCGGTAATTTAACCGACCTGAATACCTTAATAAGTAATGCCCATAGCCACAATATCCAGGTATATGCTGATATGGTGCTTAACCATTGCAGCGGCGGTAATTTGGAAGCAAACCCGTATACCGGCACCAATACATATACCAGTTTCACTCCCCTGTCGGGTAAGTTCAACAGGAGCTACAGCGATTTTCACCCGAATAACATACATGCTTCGGATGAAGGATCATTTGGCGGTTTCCCGGATCTTTGCCATGCACAGGCAAATGTTTCAAACTGGATATACAACGCATCGTACAGCATGTCGAGATATTATAAGAATACCATGCATTATGACGGATGGCGTTTTGATTATGTAAAAGGGTTCGGTGCGTGGGTAGTGCAAAACTATGTAAACAGTGTTGGCGGCTTTGCAGTAGGCGAAGATTGGGATGGTAATGCTGCGAATTTGCAAAATTGGGTAAATGCCACCGGCGGTACGTCGTCAGCATTTGATTTTGCATGCTTTTACGCCATGCACACTGCTTTTGACAGCAATGACCTTACCCACCTTAATGACGACATGATGCTAAAAAGAAATGCCGCCAAAGCAGTAACCTTTGTGTCAAACCACGACACCGACATCATTGGCAACAAATATTCGGCGTATGCTTATATCATGACACATGAGGGCTATCCCTGCGTATTTTACAATGATTATGAAACCTGGCTCGATAAGAACAGGATGAATAACCTGATATGGATACACAGAACTCTCGCTGGCGGAACAACAACCAACCTATGGTCGGCCAGCGATCAATATATCGACAGGCGCAACGGCTATGGCGCCGCGCCCGGTGTAATTGTGTACTTTAACGGAACAGATTACTGGCAGCAGCAGTGGGTAACTTCTAACTGGGCCAACAAACAAATTAAAGAGTATACCGGCGCTTCGGGATGGGTACAAACCGTGGCAGCCGATGGCAGGGTGTTGATACAGGCGCCGCCACACGCTTATTCTATCTGGTCGGTTACTGGTTATTAATAGCACACTTATGGGTTGGAGATGCATGTAATAGTTGTGTATCTCCAGCCATTTTATATCATCCAGGTTCATCCTAAACAAAAATGAAATTTCCCTCCCTAATAATTTTGGCGGCCTTGATATTGTACGGCTGCAAACAGGATAAAAAAACAACAGCCAACGCGAACGAATTAGCTTATGCCACTAATGATACCACTTCAGGGGTATTATCTGCAAAACTCGACCTCGTGGCAAACGGCACCCGTAATAGCCTTACAGCTGCAATTAAGCTCAATAACACCGACGCAAAGCCGGTTGAGATAGAGGAGATACTTATTTCAACAACTGATGGCATACGGTCATTACCCGAAACAGGCAGCAGTTCTATGAACTTAAGACCGGGAACCGACACTGCTTTTTCACTACAATTTCATCCGCTAAGCGATCTTAAATTATACCAAGTGACGGGAATGCCCGGCTTTATTAAACCTGCTTATAATTTACTGATCTCGTATAAAACAACCGGAATCGATAGCTTAAAGACCCTAACTTTAAAATCACAGACACAACCCGGTACGTACCAAAATTTTGCCCGGAAATACAAAAAAAACATTACCGGCTATTCATTCAATACCAGAACCGATTTTAACGAAAACCAGGAGAAGTATCTCAAAACCATTAAACAGGCAGGCCAAACACCTTTCGTGTACCTTAGTGAACAGGAGATCGCGGTTTCGGGCTTAAATTTTCGTTTAAAGAGTTACGCCGCGCGTGATACTTTACATGCTGAACTATTTGTTGTTAATCATGCGGACTTTGCTGTAAAAATAATACCCGACGCGTTTGATATTACATCTTCAAAAACAGGCGCAAGCGGGAGCAGATCAATTCACCTGGAGCGGCTTTCAGGTATGCAACACGATTCCACCATGATGGAAAAAGGCGACCGGGTATTGATCCATTTCAAAAAATATTTAAATCCGGGTGCACCCGAAAAAGAAAACCTGGTGCTCCACCTCACCAAAGCTTTTATGCTGACAGGCCGGAAGAATTTATTTAATGAAGATGTTCAATTATTACCGGTGAGCTGCCGGTAAATGAATCGGTAACGATAAGATGGCGGCAATATATTTTATTTACTAACTTTACAAATAACCTTCTCAATCGCCTGAATTATGACCTTCCTTTTCAGAATTAAACCTGTAGTTCAAATTATTGTTTTTTGTATCACCTGCTGCTGGTTTTCCGGCATTAAGGCGCAAAAAAATACGCCAAAGTTTAAAGTAATTGCTTTTTACACGGCCCGCAATGATAAAGCGCATATCAGTTTTGTGCACGACGCCAACCAATGGTTTCCAAAAATGGCGGCCAAATACCATTTTGCTTATGATTCCACAAAGAACTGGAATGACCTGAATGACGCCTTCCTGTCGCATTACCAGGTGGTAATATTTTTGGATACCCGGCCTGATGATCCTGCGCAAAGGGCGGCATTTCAAAAATATATGGAAAGCGGCGGCGGCTGGATGGGGTTTCATTTTGCGGCATTCGCCCTTACGCCTTCGGCTTTCCCGCAAAACTGGGATTGGTATCACAATACATTTTTAGGATCAGGCCAATATGTAAGCAATATCTGGCGGCCGTCACCGGCCATATTGGATGTGGACCGCAGCTTCCCGGCAACCAAACACATGCCGAAAAAATTCACCACCTCGCCAAATGAATGGTACCGGTGGCAGAATGATCTGCGGAAAAATCCGGATATTAAAATACTGTGTTCTA
The DNA here is from genome assembly GCA_035568395.1 of Mucilaginibacter sp. Classification (GTDB taxonomy): domain Bacteria; phylum Bacteroidota; class Bacteroidia; order Sphingobacteriales; family Sphingobacteriaceae; genus Mucilaginibacter. The sequence continues at coordinate 1,631,518 of DATMOF010000002.1, forward strand.
TCGATTCTGCAAGTTTCCCGCTCGGCACAGGGCCAAAACAACACGAAATATGGCACAGCGGTTATTACCCGGTGGTATGGACCAATAAAAATTACAAAATGATCTATTTCAACATGGGCCATAACGATATGGACTATGAACACAAATACGACAATACCGACCGTACCCTGTCGCACACCTTTGATAGTGAAATGGAGTCGAAGTTGATTTTAGACGCCTTGCTGTGGCTGGGGAGAGATAAGAGAGATTAGAGGTTGGAGATCAGAGATTAGCCAAATTTCGGAACATACACCGCAGATTTTCATCTAATCACCAATCTCTAATCTCCAACCTCTAATTATTCAGCCAATACGTTACCTTAAATACCAATCCCCGGTTTTTAGCGTAGAATGGCTGGGGTAAATAATTATCAGTATAAACGATAAAGAAATCAGACGCCGGCCTGAAACGCCATTGCAACCTGGTATTGATATTGAAATTTTTTGCCTGCTCGTTATACTGGAAAAATCCCGTCAGATAAAACTTGTTGGTCATGGTTACATCAACCCGCGGGCCGACGAGCCAGAAGCTCTTATCTCCCCATGGCTGCGGTAGCCGCAGCACGTTTAAGGTATTGCTGAGCTGGATATTGATAAACGGTTGAAAGCGATATCCGATATCGTTGGCAAAACTGAATTTTTTGCCGTTGTCGTAATAACCGCCATAATCCAAAGTAAAATCATAGGTGAACAATTGTTGCGGCTGCGAAAAAAACGAGATTTCGGCATTATTCCAATGGCTCGCGAAGCCCGTTGGAAGTAAAGCGCCGGTATAATTTGTAGGGTCAAACGGCCTCAGCAATTTCACAAAGTCGTTTTCAACCAGCCCGGTCAATACGCTGCGGTCACGGAAAGTGATCGGGTATGACAAGTAATTACGGTAATCGGTTGAATTAAATGAACCATCGTAATAATCGGTAAAGTTCAATTGCGGCCCGTGGCTTAACACCGCCCCGCCCGAGGGAAAAAACAAGTGAGCGATATAGGGATTCAACTTAATGTACCCTTGGCGGGGAACATAGCCAACCTCGGCATTATAGTTGGCGCCAACCACTTCGTACTGGCCGCCTATTGTCCAGTATTTGTCTGCGTATTGAAGGTTGCCCGCCTGGGTAAAATCATGGCCCTTTTTTGTGGGGTTGAATGATTTTAAAACCAATGCCTTTCCTGTCCACAAATTAGCCGCAGAAGCAAGGTTGTACTCTACACCAATATTATCGTTGTATTTAGATTCAGTCGATTGCGCTGTACCCGGGTAATTAAACGACTCTTTGTTCACGAACAAGAAACCAATGTTCGAACGCGCAAATATTTTCCGCTGCAAAGCCAACACAGTAAAATTTTGAGCAGGGATGTGCGTGGCGGTATTATCGGTGGTTTGCATATCCATCACACCGATGCGCCAGTCTTTATCCAGCTTGCCGCTCAGCCTTGCCCCTGCAATAATATTTGATGTCAGGCCGATCCGTCGCGAAAAAAAAGGGCGAATGGAGGCATAGCCAAAATTACTGAACTGGTCGCCGTTCTCTAAAAAAAACTGGCGCGTTTCGGGGTAAAAAAGTTCGTACCGGCTTAAATTGGTTACCTGCTTATCGGCGTCCACCTGCGAAAAATCGGGGTTCACCGTAAGGTCAAGATTAAGAGCTGATGAAACGGCGATTTTCGCATCCGCCCCTACCTGGGCATGGGCCGATAAGTTCGTTTTATTTACATAATCTTTGGTAAACCCGCTTAAAACGTACGGGATAAAAGCAACGTTCAACCCCGGATCTGGCGGGGGTTTATCCCAGATCAATGTGCCGGTGTACGCCAGCGACGCTGTCGGAAATTGCCTCGGCACGGGCGCCCAGGCCGATTTTTCGGTTGTTTTAAGATCATTGCGGCTGAAGTTTATACCCCATTCGGTTATCCCCTTTTTATATCGTATAGATTTAAATGGGATCGCCGCTTCAAAAACATATTTATCAGGATAATCTTTAACTGCTGAAACCCACTTATTCGTCCAGCTCAGGTCAGCCTTCCCGCCTTCATACATGGTACCGTCCCATTCTGCACCGGCCGCGTTTGCACCGAAAGTAAAGCCGTTGGTCTGGTCGTTATAGGTATCCATAAAGAAGATAAAGTTATCGTTCTTCAAAAAGCTAAAGTCACGTTTCAATGATTCAACCATGTTTGGCCCGGGCAAGGCCTTATAGCAAACAGCCAGGATGTATATATTCTTCTGGTCGTATGCCATTCGCACCTCGGTATTTACCGTGGCAAAGCTGGTATCCATCGGCAAAACCATTCTGAAGTTTTTAGCAACTGCTGCATCCTGCCACGCGGGTTCGTCCATTATGCCATCCACCTTAACCGGCGAGGTTACCTGGTGGATATAGTATTGAAAATTGCTGTTTTTCTTTTGAGCGGCCAGGCGCAGGCTGAACAGACAACAAATAAGTATAAATCTCCAGTTCAAATTCAGGCGGTTTTAGTTATGATATGATAATGCAAATCCATTGATTGAGCGGCTTGTGGATTCTTCATTTCCCAAATATTTATTTTTTTAATCCTTTTGATAATAATTTTTAAACATTAACTCATATATTAAATTTCAAAATACTGTGTTAATAAGCGCATTAGTGTGCAAAACTATCTGAAAAAATATGTGTTAATATTTGTTAAAATATTAGTCTGCTAAATCTATAGAGTATATATTTGTACAATTGTTATTATCGTTCTAACCAATTAGTTCTTTATGGTAAATAATGAGGTCAGTTACTACAAAAAGAGAAAGCGCAAGCTTCCTCTTTTTTTGTTTTAAGGGGTGCTGCATTATTTTAATGCTTTGTTTATCTCGTCCAGCAGGTAACCTTTCAGGTCCGAATCGTACTCCCAAAACATTACGCCGGCCATTTTCTTCGCCTTTACATATTTACATTTTTTCTTTACCGACCATTCATCATCAAACGTTATAAACTGCCTGGTTTCGGCATTATATAAATAAGGCGCCTTGGCTTTTCTGTCGCGATATAGCTTAAACCCAGGTTGTTTCAGCAGGCTATCCCTTATCGTGGTGTACCCTTTTCCTCTTGACGTGCTGGCTACCGTATCACCTATTCCCTTCGCGCCGGCAGCCAGGCTTGATACCCGGCCATAAAAAGCCACGCCCATTACCAGCTTTGACGCCGGAACGCCTGCTGCTATAAATTCTTTAACCGCGTTATCGGCAAACTCCGGCGATTGATAAAGTTTTGAAGCATACAAATTGGTATGGTGACGGGCTATTTTCCCACCTGCATAATCATAGGTCATTAAGTTCACATAATCGAGATACTGCTGGGCAGTGCCCATATCGGTATTATTCAAATATGACTTAAAGCCGCCGGCTGCCGTGGTCACTAAATATTTCTTTCCGGTTTGTTGTTGAAGTGTATCCAATTGTCTGCGCAGGTCGCGGAATAATAGGGTATAGTTTTGCTTGTCTTCGGGCCGGTAAATATTTCCTTGGTATCCGGGCCGGCCGGGATACTCCCAGTCGATATCGATCCCGTCCAGTTCAAATTTTTTTACGATGTCGACGGCGCTCGCAGCAAATGCCTGGCGGGCGGTATCGGTTAATACGGCATCCGAGAATTTCCCGCTCCAGGTCCACCCGCCTATCGAGATCAATATTTTGAGCGCCGGGTTCTGCTTTTTGAGCAAAACCAGCTTCCTGAAATTTATGGTGTCTGTAGCTTCGCGGTGAAGCCATGCACGGTTATTCCTGATATCGACAAAAGCATAATTGATGTGCGTTAGTTTTTTGGCGGCAATCAGGTCAGTATTGACCAAACCCCTGAACCCGCCTACATAACCAATGATTACCGGCCGGTATTGGGCCTTCGACTGCGGGATCAATATGGAAAAGCATATTAAGAATACAAGGACAGTAAACACCGGCCTGATCCATTCTTCTGCTTGTAAAATTTTAAGTTTCTTTTTCATGATAATTTTGGTGTTGTTGATCATATTTTCAGCCGGAGTCGCCTTTTTTCAAGCACCCCTGTTACCAGGATCAGGATGAACGCCACGGCAAATGAGCGGATGATGCCGCCGGCGCCATAATTTAAAAAGCGCGGATACCTGAAATGAACGATGTAAAAGATCGCCACCATAAAATAAGGCAGCAGGTAACAGGTAAGCGTACTGGTTCCGGCCGGTTTAATAAGGCCGAACCAATTTTGTTTACCCTTAACATCTACCAGCCAGATCAACAGTTCAAAGACCAGTATCCCGATACCGGTGCATATAAAAACCCATGAAGGCGTAGAGTGAATTTTAGAAATGCCTTCGGTATATGGCCGGATAACGAGTCCCAGCAATATTAAGCCGGCGCCTGATGCGGTAAACACCAGCCATAAAGTGCGATAATTTCCTTTTTCAATCAGTCGGAAATATAACAAGGAAACCACAACGCCAAACATCATTAATGATACTGACGAGCAGTCTTTAATTGCCCATAACTTCATGTCGACCAGCGATGCATGGATGGAAATATTAATGGCGACAAAAATAATGAGCGCCCCGAGTAAAACAGATAGCCTGCCTTTGGCTATGACGAAGATAAACGCACAAACCAGGTAAGCCCAGCCGATGATGCCTAAAATACCCCACCATGACGGCCTTAAACCTTCAGGCGCATCCGGACTGCCGCCCTTAAACAAAATGGCCAGCATAACCAGGAGAGCGATGCCGGTACCGGTTAGCATGTATCTTTTAACTTTCGAAAGTGACTCCGGGTAATCCAGCCAGATCAAAAAGAAGCTCAGGGTTAAAAGCAACTCCCAAACACCAATCGGCAAAACAGCGTCGCGACTGTAATTTTCGAGGTTAACATGAAAAAAGCCCATAGCGATCAGCGCAAGCGACCGCAAAAGTATATGTCCCGCTATAGCGGGAAAAGACTCTCCCCGGTTAATACGCTTGCCCACCCCTAAAGGGATCGACAAACCTGCTATAAATAAAAATACAGGGAAAATAGTATCTGCGAAATGCATCCCGTCCTCACTCGCCTTAACGTGATCTATCCAGCCCGGCACGTCGCGCACCCCGCTCAGGTCATTCACGAATATCATAAAAAGCATGGTAATAGCCCGGAACACGTCAATTGAAAACAAGCGTTTTGATGTTAGGCTCACGGGGCGGGGTTAACTTCTACCGGCTAAATATAATGGCTATGTTCGACTTTTGAATGTATTTTTTTGACTTATTTCATAAGTTGACAATTCTTTTTAAATTTTTGAAAGAATGCAGCTAACAAATAATCCTTAAATCTTTTGAATCCCGTGATCGTGTTTAGACACTAAGTACTTCCTCCAGCACCTCGTGCGAACGTATATTTCCAAAACTTTCAATATGCAGGGCGTAGTACTCCAATAATTTTTGGATAAGATAGCGGCGGTCGTCGTTTATTAGCTTTACCTGTAATGTATTTTCAAAACTGCATTGCAGCAGCCTGCTGAAATTTTGGGTATGCGGCGGTGAGAGATACAAGGTATTATCCGGTTTGTAGCGGCTGAAGTTGCCGTTCTGCAGATCGAAATAATCGGCATTCCCAGCCAGGTTACGATCGGGGAAAAACCCAAGGTATCGCGTAAGCTGAATTAAAAACAACAGGTGAAAATTAGCCAGCCCTTCGTTTGAATGATCCAGCCATTCGACGGCGCTAAAAACAAACCCGAATAAATTTTCGTCGGCAGATTGCGCCTTCACCGCTTTATACAGCACCTCGTTCAGAAATATAGCCAGGCTGCTTTTGATCACATCGTACGGAATGGTTTGCAGTACCGGTGAATTTTTAAGCTCTTTTATACGCTGCACATTGCCGGTGTTTTTATGATAAACCACCATATCCAGCAAATGCAGGGGTTGCAGCATGTTTTTCGGGATCTTAGCCTTTGGTTTTTTCGCCCCGTTAACGATATATGATTGCAGGCCAAATTTCTCGGTAAAAACCTGCACAATAACGCTGCTTTCGCCATAATCGGTGGTTTTAAAAACGATTCCGCGGGTTTTATGCAGCATGGTTAAAAAGCAATAGCAGCTTGGGTAAAAATATAACCAGGCCGGTTATCAACGCAAAAGCAGCCGCGATTACAACGGTGCCGGCGCTCATGTCTTTAACGCGGCCGGCCTTTTCATTAAAGCCGGGCGAAACGATATCGGTAAGCGCCTCGATCATCGTGTTAAACAATTCGGTAACAAGTACCAGCGTGATACAGGCGCCAACCCACAACCATTCGGCGACAGATATGTTCAATACATATCCCAGCAACAAAGCCGCAACGGTGGTTGCCAAATGTATCCGGAAATTGAGTTGGGTAGCAGTTGCATACGCCACCCCTTTAAAAGCATAACCAAAGCTGCGGATTAATTTTTTCATCTAAGCTGATATTTCTTTATCATATAAGCGCACTTAACCCTACAAATCTGCACAATTGTTAAACATTGTCACAATCTCATTTTACGAAATACTTGATTGATCTATTTTCGTAGTTTAGCAATCCGGTTAACCTGAAATCAAATTAATGATCTGGAAAAAGCTTGCTGACCTTATCCTGAAAAACCGCCTGGTTATTTTAGGGCTGGTTGCCATTTTGAGCATCTTTATGGGCTATGAGGCCTGCAAGGTCCGCATAACTTTTAACGGGGGTAAAGTACTGCCTGTAACGGATTCCGCATATATCAGGTATATGCAATTCAAAAAAATATTCGGGCAGGACGCCACCACTTTGGTGATCGGCATAAGATCGCCGCATATTTTCGAAAAAAACGTATTTAATGACTGGAACCAGGTGGGTAACCGGCTGCAGCATATTAAAGGAATTAAAGCCGTTATATCTATAGCCAATGTGTATAACCTGAACAAGGATACATTAAACCGCCGCTTTGTATTGAAGCCGCTGGTTACGCATGTATTAACCAGCGACCGGGCGGTTGACAGCGTGAAGCAGGCCATATTAGCGCTCCCCTTTTATAAGGGACTTATTTTAAGCGATGATAACCAGGCCACTTTAATGGCCATCACTTTCGACAGTAAGATCATCAACACTCCCGCCCGCGTACCGATTATCGACACCATATTAGCAGAGGGAAACCGGTTTGAGCAAAAACATAACATCCCGGTACATTATTCGGGCCTGCCGCTGATACGTACCAAAGCCGGCGACCTGATCTCGCACGAATTTACCCTGTTCCTGATGTTGTCGCTTGGTATCACCGCGTTGATACTCTTGTTGATCTTCCGTTCCGCGTTCGCAGTTATTTTCCCGGTGATCGTAGTATTGCTCGGAGTGACATGGAGCCTGGGGATTTTGGTTTTAATGCACTACGAGATCACTATCCTCACCGGCATTATTCCGGCGCTGGTGGTCATTATCGGCGTGCCGAACAGTGTTTTTATTTTAAATAAATATTACTTCGAGTTTGGTACTACCGGCGATAAGATACAGGCTTTACACACCGTGATCGAAAAGGTAAGCATCACCACCTTTATCGCCAATATAACTACCGCTATTGGTTTTGGCGTATTATATTTTACCGATAGTCAGTTGCTGACGGAGTTTGGCCTGGTGGCTTCGTCGAGCATTATGGTCACCTTTGCACTGAGCCTGATCCTGGTACCTATTATTTTCAGTTTTCTTCCCCATCCCAAACCCCGGCAAAGCGCTATCAAAGACCGGAAACTGATACAACGAATATTAAGATCGCTGGATGCGCTGGTTTTTAATCACCGCGGAATGATTTACATTGTTACCCTTATAATGGTGGTCGTCTGCCTGTACGGGTTAACCCGGATAAATGTGAACAGTTACGTTGTTGACGATTTGCCCAAAAGCAGTAATACCCTAAGCGACCTTAAATTTTTTGAAGCAAATTTTAAGGGGGTTTTGCCACTGGAAGTGAGTATTGATACCAAACATAAAAACGGGATCATGAACCAGACCGTGATCCGCAAGGTTGAAAAACTGGAGGATATGATCTCGTCCTATCCCGAATTCAGTCGTTCGCTATCATTGATACAGGCGTTGAAATTCTCGACCCAGGCCTTTTATGGGGGCGACAGCCGTTATTACCGTTTGCCGGAGGGCATGGAGCAGGCTTTTATTTTACGCTACGCCGGCAACTCGGGAAAAAACACCAATATGCTGCGCAATTACCTCGACAGCACACGCCGGTTTACACGCGTCAGCTTCGAAATGCCGGATGTGGGCTCGGCGCGGATGAATAAGGTGCTGGCAAAACTGCAGCCCCGCATCGATTCGATATTTGACCCTAAAAAGTACCATGTGGAGCTAACCGGGTCGAGCATCATATTTATAAAAGGCGCCAATTACATGGTGAAAAACTTGTATCAAAGCCTTGCTCTTGCCATAGCATTAATTGCCGGTGTGATGTGGATATTATTCCGGGGGATAAAAATGATTGCCATTTCGCTGCTGCCGAATCTTATCCCGCTGGTTATTACCGGCGGTATCATGGGCTTTTTTGGCATTCCGCTTAAGCCGTCCACCATCCTGATATTTAGTATCGCCATGGGTATCTCCTCCGACCAGACGATTTATTTTATCACCCGCTACCGGCAGGAACTGCGCAGCACGAAAAAAAGCATATCAACCATTGTTTCCGATACCATCCGCGAAACGGGCATCAGTATGATCTATATTGCCATTGTATTATTTTTTGGCTTCGGGATATTTACATTTTCTACCTTTGGCAGCACCAGGGCGTTGGGTATCTTATTATCGGTTACCTTATTGGTAGCGATGATAAGTAACCTAACACTATTGCCGGCATTTTTATTGAGCCTGGAAAGCAGGGAGCGGAAGAAGGTGAAGGGCGAAAGGTAAAAGGCAAAAGGTTATTAATCTTAACTATGGATTTAAAACTAACCAATAAGGTAGCCATCGTATTAGCCGCCAGCAAGGGATTGGGCAAGGCAATAGCCACGGCTTTATCGGCCGAGGGCGCCAAGGTGGTTATAGGCTCGCGGGACAAAAACGAACTAAACAAAACCGCCGGGGAAATTCAAAAGTTAACCGGCAATGAGGTGTTAGCTATACCCGTTGATGTATCCAACGCCGGGCAGGTGAAAAGCCTGGTCGAAAAATCGGCTGAGCATTTCGGGCGCATCGATATTTTATTGAACAATGGCGGAGGGCCGCCCTTTGATAAATTTGAAAAGTTTGATGACGAAGCCTGGCAAAAAGCATTCGAACTTACCTTGCTCAGCTTTGCCCGTACCAGCAAGCTTGTACTGCCGCATATGCAGAAAACAGGTGGTGGCCGCATCATCAACATTATCAGCGGCTCGGTGAAATCGGTATTGGCGAATTCTGTGCTATCAACCAGTATGCGTATGGGTGTAGTCGGAATGGCCAAAATGATGGCTGATGAATTCGGCCCTTATAACATCACGGTAAACAATATAGCGCCTGGCATGATCCTCACCGACAGGCTCAAACACACCCTGCCCAGCGGCGTTAACACGGATGACGCCCTAAAAGAGCGGGCCAAAAACATCCCGCTTGGCCGCATCGGCAAACCCGAAGAATTGGCGGCGTTGGCGGCCTTTTTAGCTTCAGAACAAGGCGCGTATATCAGCGGTACCACCATCCAGGTCGACGGCGGCGCCAGCAGGGGCATATTTTAATTAAAACAGTTCAACACATTATTAGTTGTAGTTATATCTATATAGCTATTCCTATGATAAACTTGTACTTTTCTATTCCAATTATGGTAACCATTTCACTTTTATTTGCGAAATTGATAAGCCACAAAAAACCTATTTTACTGCTCCTTGCAGCGTTTTTTATCACAACAAACCTGTTCGCACAAAAAACTACGCCGATTGACACTATAAAGCCTGGTAATGGCCCTGTTAAACAACAGCTCAAGGAAATAAAGGCGGCTAAAAAAACGATCAAGGACTCCACCGGCGGCACCGAGCCTAAAAAAACGCCCCTAATTGATACCACCATCCAAAATAAATACGGCGACCTGCTGAACGACGACATAAAGTATAACAAAAGATATCCCCTATGGAAACCTGTTGTTGAAGTTATCGGGGTCAATGTCGCTTTAAATCTAGTGGACAGGTATCTTTTAAACCTGGAGTTTGCAAAATCGGATATACATTCCTGGGGCCGAAACCTGCGTGCAGGCCCGCCCTGGGGCGATGGATGGATATGGGATCATGACAGATTTGGTAATAACTTCCTGTCGCATCCCGAAACGGGCGCCTTTTATTTTAATGCCGCGCGCTCACAAGGTTATAATTTCTGGCAAGCCACACCTTTTGTATTTGCAGGAAGCTACTCGTGGAAGATATTCGGGGAAAACGGCAAGCCTGAACGCGAAGATTTAGTCAATACCACTTTTGGAGGTATGTTCCTTGGCGAGATATCTTACCGTTTAAGCTCAAATATTCTGGATGATCGCGCCATAGGCGGCAACCGGGTCTTTAGAGAAATAATGGCGGGGGTGGTAGATCCTGTGCGCGGGCTCAACAGGCTGCTCCAGGGGAAATCTTTCAGGCATACTACAACCGAGGTTTACCAGAAAGAGCCATTAAACATTACCTTATTTGGAGGTGTCCATATCATTAACCAGGATGCCCATCCCAATAACCCTACAAATTCGGCCCTCAGCGGCAATGAGAAGGGGTCAAATGAGGCCATGGTAAACCTGCAGCTTGATTACGGTAATCCATTTGAGGAAGTCTACCGCAAACCGTACGACTTTTTTAAGTTGCGCACTGAATTTAGTTTTGGCTCAGGAAGAAAACTTATAGACAACATTACCGGCTATGGAATATTAATTGGCGACAATGCCCACCTTGGCAAAGTGGCCATACTATATGGGGTTTTCCAATATTTTGATTATTTCGATAACAAAACTTTTGAGTTAGGCGCTTCCAGCTTTGGCGGCGGGTTGTTTACTAAATACGCATTCAGTAAAAGTGTAAATCTGTACACCAGCGCCCACCTGGCGTTGATACCACTGGCAGGCAACAGCACCCGGTTTGGCCCGGATACTTCACAGGTTAGGGATTACACCTACAATGACGGCATAAGCGCTAAATTTGAAAGTACGCTTAGTTTAGGCAAGTACGCGACTGTAGCCGTTCAATATAACTATTTCTTTCTCCATACTTACAACGGTCCGGCTGGTGATAATTACATCAGTTTGTTAAAACCAAGGGTAACCGTGCAAATTGTAAAGAACATAAGCCTTGGCTTTGAACACTTTATATATTTTGATGATCGCTACCTAAAAAACTTTGCTCCGATACATTCGGTAAGAACAGAAGAAAAAATATTCCTCTCGTGGTTCCTCGAAGATCCGCAGCGCAAGGGAAGATATAACTAAGAACTAAACTTGCGAAGTCTTAAAGACTTCGCAAGTTTTATCTCTCTCCCTTTTGACTTTTTAATTTTGACTTTTAACTTTAAAGCAGCTTCGGGTTCAATTCCGAATCGATCAGTTCCCCTACCGGTTTGCCCATCAGCCATTTTTCGTTATCGTTCTTTTGCCACTCATTTTTGAATGGCGATACGCGAGCGCCGTCGGCCATATAAATAATAGTCATCACTTCGCGGCGCGTGTTTGAGTTATTGCCATTGGCATGATGCATGGTAAACCCACGGTGCCAGGTGGCGTCGCCGGCCTTCATGGTATTGGCCCGGCTTATCGGAAACTTATGCTCCTTAACGTAATCATCAAATGCACTTTCCGACTCATCCGATATCTCGAAATTAAATACCGAACCTTCCTTATACGATCCCGACGCAAAGGTAAGCATACCCATGTCCACGTCAATGTCCACCAGCGGCATCCACATGGTTATGGTATTGTGGGTATCAATCGGCCAGTAATATTGATCCTGGTGCCAGGGGGTCGGGCCGCCGCCGGGTTCTTTAAATAGCGCCTGGTCGTGGTATAAACGCACGTTTTCAACGCCCATCAGGTCGGCGGCTATTTTGGCAAGGCGTTTGGCCAGCACAAATTTACGGGCTTCTTCATCGCATTGCCATAAATTCATGATCTGCAAAAAAGCCTTGCCATAAGTATCTCTGTCCTGCAGCGCACGCTTCTCGGTATTATACCTATCGGCGGCGTCTACGATCACCGGGCGGTACGCGGCGATCTCCTCCGGCGAGAGCACGCCTTCCACTAAAGTATGCCCCAATTCCTGGAATTCCTTTATGTTTTCTGCCGGTAATTTTTTAAAATCATCTAATTGAGGTAGTTCTTCAACCTGGTTATTCATCATCGTTAAATTAATTAACTAAAGGTAATGTCATCCAACCCAATAAAAAAATGAAGAAAATGGTATAAATATGGATTATTTTATCCTTAAATTTAGGCAATCGATTTAAACAAAGTAAAATAGTCCATGATAAAGGCGTCCTTCGAACTCCTTCAGCCGTTAAACGGGCAGTCGTTCCTGGTACGAAAATTTGATAAGCTGGCATTTAATGCTCCTTATCATTTTCACCCCGAGTACGAGCTTACCTGCATTTTGCAGGGCAGCGGCAAGCGCTTTGTAGGCAGCCATATGGAAGATTTCGAAGCCGGCGACCTCGTCCTCCTCGGCCCTAACCTGCCCCACTGCTGGAAGCTCGACGCCGGTGGTCAAAACCATGATGCCGCCGGCGCCGTTGTTATCCAGTTTACCGCCAGTTTTCTCGGCAGCGAATTCTTTAACCGGAACGAACTCCAGCATATCAAAAAACTGTTCGAAAAAAGCGGATGCGGAGTAAGCTTCCATGCAGGCACACAGGCTGCTGTCGGGCAAAGCCTGCTGGCCCTCAGCAAGGAGGAAAATAATTTTCGCATGCTCATCGGCCTGCTCGAAATTTTGCAGCGACTCGCCGCATCAGGTGAATACACCCTGCTCGACCAAAACCGCGTCATCGCCGAGCCCTCCCTGGCCGAGCAGGAGCGCATAAACCCCGTATTCGCCTACCTGGTCGAGAACTTTAGGAAGCACGTGTCGCTCGATGTAGCCGCAGGCATTGCCAACATGACGACCAACGCGTTTTGCAAATATTTTAAAAAGATAACCCGCAAAACGTTCATGGAAACCATCATCGAGTACCGCCTCAACTATGCCATACAGCAACTGGTGCAAACCGACAAACCCATATCCGACATCTCGTTCGACAGCGGCTTTGGCGACGTATCGCACTTCTATAAAATGTTCAAGGTAAAAATGCACCTCAGCCCGCTCAACTACCGCAAAAAATTTATGCGTACGCTCGGCGGGGAAGAAAAAAAAGTGATAGCATAGGCCGTTGCGTTCGCTTTGCATCATGTGCGAACACCCCGAACTGTCGCGAACAACCCCGAACACCCCCGAACACGACACGAACACGCTATCATTCAGACAATAAATTATTCCTTTTTAGTTTCGATCACATAATTATTCGCTTTGGCATATTCAAGCTGGGCTACGTGTATCTGGTCGGTGTAGTCTTTTTCTTTTGCCGCCTCTTTTATTAAGTGGTCTACGCTTGATTTAATTTCCTCGTTTGTAGTAGCTGCGGTGAATAATTCAAAAGGCTTAAGCACCTGGTCGCAAAAGCTCTTCTCGAATTGCAAATAAGTGAGCATCGTTTGCCGGAACTTGGACGACCCGCTTATATCCGGCATGTTGGTTAATTTTAAAGCTTGCTGATCAATATAATTTTGCACACTTAGCCGCACGGGGGCCAAATCCTGGTATTGCTTTGACCCCTGCACAATCTCCCCAAGCTTTTTCCCCCAGGTTATGCCCTGTTTCATTAGGCTGTCTGTAATTTCGCCCATTTGGTTGTTAAATTGTATAGGCGTGGTTTGCCCGAAGCCTTTAGATGAGCAAAACCCCAGGATCAATAATACCCCTATCAAAATTCTCTTTGGCATAGCATTGTTTTTTGTAATAAAGATAATGTATTTACAAAATCTTCCAAACTGCCTTTTAACTTTTAACTCCCATCCCAAAAACCAATAGTTACATCCCGGTAAAACATTTAGTTAAAATTTTTTATTTAATACTTGTGGATTTAAAAAACGAATAGCTTAAATTTATATCACTATTAGCTGTTCCTCAGTTTGTTTCCGTAAAGACAAATGGTTTCAGGCCATTGTATTTATCACTGATTAAATACGATCCGATATGAAAGACAGGAATTTCGCGACCGCCTATTTAAAGGCCATCGAAAAGAAGCACAGGCAGTATTTCACTTCTAACAAGATCAGCATTATGGACTGCGTCGAGATCGAGGGTAACAGCCCGGCCTGCGTGCGCGTAACCAACGACAGCCTGCCCCCCGCCATCCGCTACGATATCGAGGTCATGTTCTGGCGCACCAGCGTTATACCAACCATCGCCAAACAACCAACCCGCCGGGCCTCCTGAACGCGTGCAGCCGTTGCGTTCGCTTTTTGCTTACCGCGAACAACCCTGACCACGCCAAAATGCCTGCCAACACACCACAAACATGGCCTTCCCGACCTTAACTCTAAAAGCAAGCCTTTCGCCGGCAAATCAACCCGGCGTGCGCCGCGGTCACCGGATGATCGTTACGCTGCCGGTAAGCGGGGGGATGTTGTTTTTTAAATTAATAACGTAATAATACGCGCCAAAAGGCAAAGCCTTGCCATTGAAGCGGCCGTCCCAGGGCCTGGCGTAACCCACGCTTTGGTACACCAGCTGCCCCCAGCGAGTATAAATAAAAACAGTACATTGGGTAAAGCTTTTCAGGTCCTTAATATTCCAGGTATCATTTATGCCGTCGCCATTTGGCGTAAAGGTATTGGGCGGTTTTATATTTGAGCAGTAGGTTTCCTTAATTTTAACCGTATCAGTAGCGGGGCAGCCATTATCGTTCGTCACCGTAACCCAATATGTGCCGCCGGCCTTAACATTATATGTCGGCGCAGTGCTGCCGTCCTGCCATACATAGCCGGTAAATACGCCCGGATTTAATATGATCGAATCGCCGGTGCACAAAACCCGGCCGGGCCCCAGGTCGGGCATGCTCTCCAGGGTTAAATTTAAATTGGTAATTATGCTGTCGCATTGCCCGTGCGTATACTCAAGCGTATCGGTGTACAAACCCGCTGAGCCAACGGTGCGGCCCGACGGCAACGTATAAACAGTACCCGGGCATATCTGCGCCGACACATTTTTATACACCGGCTGCTCGGTCACCGTCACAAATTGCGAACAGGACGGCACGGGCCCCGGCGCGCAATAATCAAGCACGTAGCCCACCGGGCACGAATACGATACGGCAGGGTCGCTCTCCTCAACAGGCTTCCCTATTTCGTTCTTTGTGCTAAAAACAATATTTAATTTCGGGTATTCATCCGCGCTGATCAGTTGCGCTTTGGTATTGTCATATATCTCAAAGCCTATGCTTGCCACATCTTCAAAATTCCTCACCGTAAACCCGATGATATGCGTCCCTTTGGTTAAGTTTATTTTATATATGCCCCAGTACAAATAGCTTACATTTTTCAGTATAGCCTGTCCGTCTATCGATACTGTGCCGGCGTTGTCCGACCCAAAACCCATATAATACCACTTGCCCTGCGAAACGGTAACACAAACGCTGAAACCGATCGTCATCGGTTTGCTTTTGCCCCAAACCCCGCAGCGGTTAAGCGGGCCCACGTCGGCGTTTGGGTTTATCCACAAAGGATTTGAGGCAGGTATCTCAACATAATTCCCGGCCCCTAAAATGTCAAACGAATCATATATCCGCGTGTTTTGAATGGCGTAACGTTCCGACATCGCGCTAACCAGCGTATCCAATGAACCTGATGTGGGCGGAGCCGCCGGGATAGAATGGATCACCTGGCATGTTTGTGCGGCAGCGCGGGTACACAGCAATAAAAATAAAACGCATATCAGGCACTGTTTCAGCACAATGGTTTTTATTAAGTAAAGATATTGGCCGGTTTATTATTGTATCGGGTTCCTTTTTTAACAAAAAGGATATTCCTAAAGGTAGCCGGATAACTTTAAATAAAAAAATCCAGGAAAGGATCGCCAGGCAAATCGAGTTTTAAATTTATAGTGGCTTTTTCCAGGGGGGCGAAAGCCAAAAGCAGACGTCATGCCGAGCTTGTTTGTTCCCAAACAAAACGAAGGTGTCATTTCTCCTTCAGGGTTTTTCAAATTTTACCACTCGGCATGACGGTGGGATTATTTTATCACTACATAGTAGCGTTTAGTATTTACTTCCCGTATATACAAACATGAAAAACTTACTTCTTATCTTTTTCATTACACTACTATCAATCGGCTGTAAAAAAAAGGACAACGGACCATTTTACGCGAGCCGCGGAACGATATTAGGTGAAGATCTCCGCATGTGCGCACTCTGCGGCGGATTAAAAATTGCTATTGAGAATGACACGACTAAAAATGCGCCTGCTTTCTATTTAATTGATGAAACCCACTCTGCTTCACTCAATTTTGGCCCAAACCCCAAATACCCCATTAACGTAACTTTAGACTGGAAGCACGATACCTCATTTTACAGCAATACTTTTATCATCATTACCCGCATCAGGGCTATCAATTAACCAGGGGAATAATTTTTTTTGAAAAACAAAGCCACTGCTTGCTACCACCGGCAGCCCCGCTATCCGCTCATACTGCGCAGGCCTTAGCCGCAGTTGTTGCATTTCATATCTATGTAGCCGCAACAACTGCCACTGCTACTTAAACCTGCCACTGCAAAAAGGGGCCGGTATCCGCTGCTATCGGGTTTAGGGAGCGATGTCGCTGCTTTAAGTTACTCCGCTAATTTACAGGTCAGTTTTAATTCGTGCTGAACTGCTCTGTTATATTCATAGCCGGCGTCAACTCCCATGCCCAGTACTTTAAATGATATGCCCGCGCTGCCGTCATTCTCAATAGAAAACACCACATCAATAACAAAATCCTGTTTCTCCAGCCCGGGTATTGGCCTCGGTCCAAGTTCGCTGTATGACTTTGCCGAGGCCACGATCAGGTCGGCCAGGGAATAGTCTATTGATTCCGGCCTCCTGACAGCCATATGCGGGTTTGCGGCGCTCGGCGATTGCAGGTCGAAAGCTATCGAACTCGATTTAACCACTTTGCGTGTGTACGATGGCTTGAATATTAATACCGACACGTCGCCGTTACCGGTTTCTGCTTTGGTAACTTGTACGGTAACCGATGCCGAAACAGGTATTAAATGCAGGCCGCCAAGCCGTGCTTTGGCTGCATCAAACTGCACTTTCATAGCTGCTATCACCTCGTTCAGGTCGACCGGCACCTGCGGCGTGCCGTTGATACTTACCACACGGTGGCTGCAACCGGGTAATACGAAAACGGTAAAAACAACCAGGCATAGCCCGGTAATTTTTGAATAGATGTTTCTTTGCATTTTTTTGATAATGATGAAGGTTAATGAATACTAATAAACTCCATAAAGATAGATGCCTTAAAGGCCTGAACGCAAGGGTGTTTTCACGGTAAAAATTGAGGTGCTTTTCCGGGGAAACCTTAATCACAAATCTTATGCCTTCCGCGCCTCATTCACTCTCCGCGCGTCATTGCGAGGAACAGCCTGTCCCGACCTTGTTTCGGGACAGCAATCTATGCACATGCAAATCAACGAACCTTAATCCCTCGCCGCGCCTCATTCCCGCTCCGCGCGTCATTGCGAGGAACAGCCTGTCCCGACCTTGTTTCGGGAAAGCAATCTCTACACATGCAAATCAACGAACCTTAATCCCTCGCCGCGCGTTAGATAAAAACTATCTAAAAAACATTGAAAAGTATATTGTAAAACCAAATTGATCGTCATCTCTACGTTAAAGTTAAGGTGACCAACAGAATTAGTACAATATCACAACACCATGAAGCCAGTTGGCGACCTCCTCCTAAACCAGATAGCAGCGAATACCTGCCACGCGCCTAATGCCCAGCGCAGTATAAGCGTATAGCGGGGCTGCAGCACATAGAAAGCACTGCCTTTGTTTTACAAAAAAGCGTTATTCCAACCGCTACTGCTATCACCCCAACCCCACCCTATCTTGGTACTTGTACTAGCTCCTGATAGTATTACTGGTACTTCTTAATATTCAAATTACCAACTAACAATGGTACCCCATTATCAAGTTAAAGAGGCTTTAATACGGTATAAAAAGGGTGTTTTCACGGTGTTTTTTAAAACTTTGAAATTATATTTTTACTACACTAAAGTCACAATTACTGCCATTATATGATGGTGGTTTAGCGAACTATATTTATTAACCTTAATCTTATCACAAATGAAAAAGTTTTATTTATTAACACTATTGTGCATCGTTGCATTGCGGGCACTCTGCCAGGAGGCCAGTAACGACACGCAATGGGATCCGTATCCCAAAGGAAAAACATCTACGTATAAGGCTACGGTACTAAATTCAAGTTTTACGGTTCCCCTAATACGATTCAACCGCGTCGACGGAGATAATTCAAAAAAAGGGAATGTGTCATTTTTTAATTCGATTGGGGCAGGGTTTGGAATAAGTTGGGGCCGTTTGGAAGTTACCACGGATAACTCCGACAATGCTAACGTAATAAATACGGAGATGAACAATACCTTAGGTATACAAATAGGGTGTCTGTTTTCATCTAATAACACAAATGGTGGAAATCAACAAAATATTTTTGCACCTACTTTATCATTTACCGTTTTGAATTTTCAATTTGGTTATGGTTACGAATTGGGAACCGTGGTCGATAACCAAAAGAGGGGCTTTGTTACTATTGCTTATAGTATTCCTTTGGCGAAATTCGTTAAAGGCGGGTTTTATATTTTAAGAAGATCAAAAAAGTCATTAGATCAAAACAGTCAGCGATTTGAAGCACGTTAGCTCCTTTTTCAGAACGATAAAGCCGGTATAACCTTGTTATATTGCAAGTAGTTAAGCACTTCCTCTGTTTTTCAAAAAAACTTATTCAGTTGGCAGTTTTGAGTTGGCAGTTTGCAGCGCTAAGTTGTCCTTCAGCCTGCTGCTACTCACCACTCCACCCCATCTTGATACTTGATACTAACTACTTGATACTACTCCAATACTTCAATACCGTATGCAGGTAAATTAAGGCTTATACTGCTTCCGCTAACCACCGGCTTCGCACTGCCGTACAGCACCTTCACCGGAGCGGCGTTACCCCCGCCACTGATACCAGCCTGCTGCGGCTGGGCAGACAGGTTTACGGCCACTACAACCCGTTTACTGCCCTGGTAGCGGGTAAAGGTAAATACCTGCGCGTTATCATTCGGCAGGGTTTTGTATGCGCCGGTTGATATGATAGGGATGGCCTTGCGCAGGCGTATCATTTGGCGGTAGAAGTTGTAGAGCGAGCTGGGGTCGTTGCGTTCCTCTTCGAGCGAGATGCCGTCGTTGGGTACGTCGTTACTGAACTGGCTGCGCCATGGGCCCTTTACCTTGTACCAGTAGGCCATGCCCGGCCCCTGGTCGGTTTTGTACCACTCGAACGCCGAGCGGTTGGGGATATCGTTGGCGTCGGTAGCGCCCAGGGCGGCGTTGGTGCCGCTCATGCCCAGCTCCTGCCCGTAATAAATGGACGGCACACCGCCCAGCAGCAGGTTAAGCGCCGCGCCCACGCGCAGCTTGCCCGCGTCGCCTTTTACGCCGTAGCTGAAGCGCGGGGTATCGTGGTTCTCGATAAACACCACCTGCTGTTTATTGGCCGGGGTAACCAGGAAGGTAGAATCGGCCGCCCGCTCAAGCTCCTTTTTTTTGAACGACCGTATGGCAAACGCCAGCCGGAACGCGAACACCCTGTCGACCCCGCCGCGGGCGAAATATTCCTTACCCAGCGAGCCCCATTCGGCCTGCTCGGCAACGATGCTGAGCTTCGGGTTCACCAACCGCAGTCGCCCCAGCAGCGGGTTCCAGAAATGTTGGAACAGCCCGGGCAGCTTGCCATCGAGGTTATCCATCATGTGGTCGAGCCGGAAACCGTCCACGCCATCGTCAAACTTGCCGTCGTTATTCGGGTCCACCCAAAACTTGAACAGCCCGTAATTATACTCCAGCACCTTCGGACTAAGCAAATTTACCGTGGTGATGCGGCGGTACGTGCTGTCGTAGCCGATAAGGCCCTTCAGGTTAAAAATAATGGTGGAGGGCTGGGTATGCGCCGCGTCCTGGTACAAAATATAATCGCTGTACGGCGATTTAAGGATGCCCACGCCGTCCTTCCACCAGGGATGATCCTCGGTCACGTACTGCGTTTCCATATCCATATACAGCTTCATCCCCCGGCGGTGCAGCTCTTTGATGAGCGCCAGGTAATCGTGCATGGAGCCCAGCGTAGGGTCGATCTTTTTAAAATCGCTGGCAAAGTAATTATGGTAAAAAACCGACTCGTACAGCGGCGTAAGCAGTATCGCGGTAACGCCCAGCTGCTGCAAATAATCCAGCTTGAGGCGTATGCCGTTAAGGTCGCCGTGCTGGTCGCCGTTGCTGTCGTAAAAGCTGCGTTCAAAAATATGGTAAATGATCTCCTGCTGTCCGGCGGGGTGTTTAACAGGCGGTTTGGCTAATACCCTTGGCGGGACAGCATAGCCGGATGCGGCGAAGAAGTATATTAAACAAATAACAAGCGAAGCTTTCAATTTCATGATCGGATAGTTGGATACGCCAAAGTAAAACATCCCGCAAGGAAAAAACAATGAAGAAGTTGGTTGAAAAGTGGGGTATATTGCGGCATGGCGTGTTGACTCACCCCGACGACGCTTCGCTCGTCGACCCTCTCTCCGGTAAACCGGAAAGAGGGTGAAACTTCAAAAAAAGATTTTTATTCTCTTCCCTTACCCTCTTTACCGCCTGCGGTAGAGAGGGTGGCCAAGCGAAGCAAAGGCCGGGTGAGTTTTCTGCGCGCGACATTCACGTCACTGCACCCCATATCCCGCCGCCAAAAATTGTCTTTACAGCCGTAAAAGGTTAAAAAAGCACAGTTCCAGGATAATATTCCCCAATAAAATGCCAATACAATCCAACTTTTAAACATCAGCTTATGGTTACTTTGAAAGCGTTAAAAAATTGCGCATAAGCAAATAAGAACGCCCCTAAACCTGAACAAACTATTTAAACTTTTTTTGGGAAAGTAACGATCAGATGGCTATAACATGCAAGGCGGCCATTACGGATGGCCAGGGGAATTTTAGCATTGAGGATATACAAGTGAACGACCCGCAGCCCGACGAGGTGCTGGTAAAAATAATGGCCGCCGGCCTTTGCCACACCGATCACGATTCCCTGGGCTGGGGGAAACGGTTGATCGTCGGGCATGAGGGCGCGGGTATCGTCACAAAAATTGGCAGCAACGTGGTGAACTTATCCCCCGGCGATAGCGTGATACTGAACTGGGCCATGCATTGCGGACATTGTTTCCAGTGCCTTGAAGGCAACCAGCATTTGTGCGAGGTGGCTTCACCGGTGGCTGCGGGCGGCAACGGCTACACCCCCGGCCACGCCGATCCTTTGGGTACTACCCAGAATGGAACGCCGGTTTTGCGTTCGTTCAATATCGGCACAATGGCCGAATACACGCTGGTGAAATCATCAGCGGTGGTTAAAAACACATCTCAAAGAATGACGTTCCCGGCAGCCAGCATTATCAGCTGCGGGGTAATGACGGGTTACGGCTCGGTAATAAACGCCGCAAAGGTTAAAGCCGGTTCATCGGTAGTGGTGCTTGGCACCGGCGGGGTGGGCCTTAACGTGATACAGGGCGCCAAAATAGCCGGCGCGGGCAAAATTATTGCTATTGATATCAACGCCAACCGCCTTGAAATGGCCAAAAAGTTCGGCGCGACACATACGCTTCTCGCAGATAAAAACGACACCGGGTTGTTAAAAGCGGCCGAACAGGTAAAACAACTCACCGGGGGCCGCGGCGCAGATTACGCCTTTGAGTGCACCGCCATTCCCGAACTGGGCGCCGCGCCGCTGGCCATGGTGCGCAACGCCGGTACAGCCGTGCAGGTAAGCGGTATTGAGCAGGATATTACCATGGACATGCGCCTTTTTGAGTGGGATAAAATTTATATCAACCCGCTTTATGGCAAATGCCGCCCGCAAATTGATTTCCCAAAAATTGTTTCGCATTATGAAGACGGCAGCCTGCTGCTGGAAGAAATGATCACACACACATACCCTTTACATCAACTCGGTAATGCTTTTGACGATATGCTAAAAGGCAGGAACGCCAAAGGGGTTATTGTATTCGACTAAATTAATTTTATGCCTCGTTTTAAAACTTTAGAAATATCAAACCCCGCATACGAAAGCGATAACCTGCGCTTCATAACGGTTAACACGCGCAATCTCAAAGGGCGGGGCGATATCATCGTGTATGTCCCGCCGGGTACGCGCCCGGCGGATACTTTGCCGATTGTTATTTTATTGCATGGGGTATACGGAAGCGCCTGGAGCTGGCCCTTTTCGGCGGGTGTGCATTTACAGGTAAACGAATTAATAGAACGGGGCGAGTTGCCCCCGATGATCCTCGCCATGCCTTCTGACGGCCTTTGGGGCGATGGATCGGGCTATCTGCAGGTCGGCAATCGTAACTTTGAGCAGTGGATAGCCGAGGACGTGCCGGATGCATTGTTTGAATGTATCAATGGCGCGAAAAGGGAATCGCCGCTGTTTATGTCGGGCCTGTCAATGGGCGGCTTCGGCGCCTTGCGCATCGGCGCAAAATATGGCGCCAGGTTCAAGGCAATATCAGGGCATTCGTCCATAACCAGCTTGCCGCAGATAAAATATTTTACCGACGAACCCTTGAACGACTACGCCCAAAACAGCCTGGTCGACGAGGATGTGTTTGAAACCTTTATGCACTACCGCGACACCTTGCCGCCTGTCCGCTTTGATTGCGGGGTAAACGACCTGCTGATCAAGTACAACCGTATACTCCATACCAAACTGGCAGCTGAGGGCATCCCGCATATTTATGAGGAACATCCGGGCGGTCACGAATGGCCTTATTGGGCCAGGCATATCATCGATTCATTGAAATTTTTCGCGCAAACCCGCCCATAAGTCACTTAAAACATCATCACTTCGTCAATTTTTTGCTACATATAAAACATATATAAATAACAAGCGTTAATTTTGCATTGTGAATGCATTCTTAGCATTTACAAATTGTGATAAGGTTTAGGTTGAAAGCCCCCAAGCAGCGAGTGCACGGGGGCTTTTATTGTTTGTTTTGGAGAGATTGGAGATTAAAGACTGGAGGTTAGTCAACTCAAATGCAGTGATTAACTACCATCACCAAAACAACTAACCTCCGATCTCCAATCACTAATCTCCAATCGCTAATCTCTATCTTCACCCCCATGTCCCAGCTTAAAAAACAATTATATAGCCTCTGTATTGAATATGTGCAAAAACGCATGGAAGCCGCACAACTGGCTATTGAAGAAGCGCAAAAAGCATCAAACGACGATACCAAAAGCAGTGCGGGCGATAAGTACGAAACCGGGCGTGCCATGATGCAGCAGGAAACCGACCGCAACCTTCAGCAGCTTAACGAAACCAATAAGCTAAAAGTGGCGCTAAACCTGGTGAACCCGGATGCCATTTCGGACAAAGTTGAGACCGGCAGTCTGGTCATCACAGATAAGGGCAATTTTTATATCGCCATAAGCGCGGGCTCCTTAACGGTTGATAATGAAGCTTATTTTGCGGTTTCGCCGGCTTCGCCTATCGGTTTGATGCTCAAAGGAAAAAAAATAGGCCAAGAAATTGTGCTAAACGGCAAACCATATCATATAAAAATGGTTATTTAGTTGATTTTTAAGATTAACTGCCGTGTATTTATAAAATGTAGCAGTAATCATAAAATATCTATTACTATATTTGGTGTTAATAAAAGTGCCGGGCAAAATTAGACCCGAGTGCTGTAAACAAAATTTTGATGAACATATTTGTAGGAAGTCTTCCTTTTCAATTAGAGGAAGCCGATTTAAGAGAGCTTTTCGAAGCCTACGGTGAAGTTAGCTCCGTAAAATTAATTAGCGACAGAGAAACCGGCAGAAGCAAAGGTTTTGGTTTTGTTGAAATGCCTGACGACGAGGCCGCTCAAAAAGCGATCACCGGTCTAAATGGCACTGATGTTAATGGCAGATCTATTGCAGTAAGCCAGGCAGAAGAAAAGAAACCAAGAACTGGTGGCGGCTATGGCGGCGGCAACCGCGGTGGCGGCGGTGGTTATGGCGGCGGCAACCGTGGCGGTGGCGGCGGCTACAGCAAAGACAGTCGCGGTGGCGGCGGTGGTGGCCGCTGGTAAAAATATATAAAGATCAAAACGCCTGGCCAACAGGCCGGGCGTTTGATCTTTAGAATGGTGTAATATCCTCAGGATTTTTGCAGTAATTTTAGCCGGAAAAGGCTTTCTGTGGCTTGCCTGTATATGCTATTGGCGATGGCTGATACGTTAAAAGTCAAAACAAGAAGTCGATGGCTTCTTGTTTTTTGGTTAATCCCCCTGACTTTCCGGCTTCCTCCCATTCTATCTTTCGGACTTTAGTGACTTTCGGACTTTTCCGACTACTCCTAATACTTCACTTCCGATCCATCCCTTATCTCGTCAGTCGCCAGTTTAACAACGCGATCGCCGGGCTTCAGGTTGCCGTACACCTCTACCATATCGCCTGATTGAAAGCCTCTTTTTACATCCACCCATTCTGCATGATGATTGGTCACCCTTATCACAAATACTTTCTCGGTAGATGCCGCTACAGC
This sequence comes from Mucilaginibacter sp., assembly GCA_035568395.1. Classification (GTDB taxonomy): domain Bacteria; phylum Bacteroidota; class Bacteroidia; order Sphingobacteriales; family Sphingobacteriaceae; genus Mucilaginibacter. Next base: position 1,656,378 of record DATMOF010000002.1, read on the forward strand.
TGTTTTGGGTACGATGATCGTGCTGTCGCGGGATGGCAGCGGGATATCCACCTCGGCAAACATATGCGGCAGTAATTTTTTGTCTTTATTATAAACGTCCATCTCCAGCCGTTCCGACCTTAGTTTTTCATCCAGCGCACCGGCAAGGCGTTTAACCTGTGCTGTAAATTTATGGTTCGGCATAGCCTGTACGGTAAAGGTCACTTCATTTTTATCACTAAGGCCGCCTGTATATTTCTCAGGCACCGAAATTGAAAGCCGCAGCCGCTTTTGATCCTGCAAAACAAACAGCGGGTCGGGTCCCTTGCCACCCGGCCCTACATAGGCACCCAGGTTCACATTACGCGCGGTAATTATACCGTCAAAAGGCGCCCTGATCTCCAGGTAATCCATAATTGCGGTTACTTCCTTATAGGATGACCTGGCAGCTTCAACATTTGCGTAGTCCGAATTTTTCTTGGCTTCAGCCTGTTCCAAATCGTTTTGCGAAACGGTGCCGGGGATTTTACTTGTACTATATAACCTGTCGTACATTGCCTTGCTGGCAAAATATATGGCCTGCAGCTGCTGTATCCTTGACTTTGCCTGCGCCAGCTGCGAGTTCATCTCGGGTGCCTCTAATGTTGCCAATAGCTGCCCCTGGTGCACTTCCGAGCCTATGTCAGCATAAAGTTTTTTAACGTAGCTATTTGTCTTGGCATACAGGTCAACCTGCTGGTAAGGTAGCAGCTCGCCCGGTACCGCAAAAGTTGAACTGAGTTTGCCCTTTTGAACGGCTACCAGCGTGACGCTGGGCGTGTCGATGGCATCCTGCTGCTGTTCGGCTTGCGATTCAGCGCCTTTGTTGCCCGAATGGCAGGCCAGCAACAGGCTTGCGCCTGCAGCAAGGATAGTTAATATTTTGGTTGACTTAATTTTCATGGTGAGCATGGTGCTGTGGAACATAGAATTTACTTTCTTTATCTTCAGGGTCAAGGGAAACAGATTCGGTTGAGGTGTTGCCCTGTACCCAGGCAAAAATTAATGGCAATATCAATAAGGCGGCAAATGTAGAGGCAAACAGCCCGCCGATAACGGCCCGGCCAAGCGGCGAGGTTTGGTCGCCACCCTCGCCTAAGCCCGATGCCATAGGTATCATACCAACGATCATGGCTAAACTGGTCATCAATATCGGTCGCAAACGCAGCATGGCAGCTTCACGCGCCGATTTCAGCGCGTCGCCGTTGTGCTTGCGCAATTCCTCCGCGTTGGTGATCAGCAGCACGGCGTTTGAAATTGATACACCGACCGACATGATCATACCCATGTACGACTGTAGGTTCAGCGTAGCGCCGGTTATCTTAACCAGCAGCAACGAACCAAACAACACAGCCGGAACGGTTGACAATACAACGAAGGACATTTTAAACGACTGAAAATTAGCCGCCAGCATCAGGAATATCACAATAACCGCTACCAGTAAACCGGTTTGCAGGCTGTCCAGTGTATCGGTCAGGGTTTGGCTCAGGCCGCGCGTCGTAACGGTTAACCCGCGGGGCAATGTGCCAAGCGAGGCGATAGCTTTTTGCACATCGTCGGTTGCGGTGCCAAGGTCCTTGTTATTCAGGTTAGCAGTAACGGTAAGCATGGGCATGGCGCCTATATCGTCGTTTTCACCATAGGTAACTCCCGTTGTTACATTTGCCACGTCGCTTAAAACCGGCCGGGGCTGGTTAGCCATTATCGGTATCTCACGTACATCATTTATACTGGCCATCTGGTACTCAGGGATCTCTACCTGTACGGCATAACTTAGCCCTACTTTCGGGTCGAGCCACACGTTTTTTTCGGTGTACCGCGAAGATGATGTTGAAGCCACCAGCGAGCGCGAAATATCGTTTACACTTACGCCAAGCTCCGCCGCCCGCACACGGTCAATATTAATGTTAAGCGAGGGGTATTTATACGACTGGCCGATCTGTACGTCGCGCAGGTAGCTGATCTGGTTCAATTTATTGAGCACCTTCATCGCGATCGCAACATTCTGTTTTTTGTCTTTGCTGGCTATGGCCACCTCGATCGGCGTCGGCGAACCCTGGCTCAATATTTTATCGGTAAGCTCAATAGGCTCAAAAGATAGCTTAATGCCCGGCAGTTCCTTCGCCATCGCACGGCGGAACCGCTCTTTCAGGTCATCTAAATTTACTTTATAATCTTCTTTTAAATTCACCTGCATAACAGCTTCTTGCGGGCCGGCCATAAACAAATAGATGGGGCTGGTCGAAAACAAGCCCGGGTGCGTACCAACCATGGCCGAGGTTACATCGATATTTCTTTTTCCAACCAGGTTCGACAGTATCTGCCGGGCCTTAATTGTAATAACTTCGGTACGCTCAAACCGCGTTCCGTCCGGCGCGCGCAGCCTAACCTGGAAGGTGCCCGAATTAACCTTCGGCAACACATCCCGCCCGATCGTATTCAGCAATAAAAAAGCTAAGCCGCAGGCTACTATAGTGTAAATAATTACAATCGGCTTGCGGTTGGGCAGCATACGATCCATAAAGCGCAGGTAACGCGCCCTGAACCGGTTAAAGCGGCTAAGCTTATTCCCGTTTTCGCTTGCCTTTTTTAGTGCCAGCTCTTTTTGTTCCCATGGGTCGCCTTCATCATCCAGCGCAAAACCATCGGCATGGCTTTTATCCTCATGTTCGTTTTTCATTACCCAGTTGGCCATTACGGGCACAAAGGTTTGGGCCAGCAGGTACGATGTGATCATCGAGAACCCGATCGCTAAAGCCAGGGGCAGGAACAGCGCTCCCGGTATGCCTTTCATGGTAAACGCCGGCGCAAACACCGCCAGGATACAAAACAGGATCAGCAGTTTCGGGAACGCTATTTCCTTACAGGCATCCCATATGGCCAATGCCTTGGGCTTGCCCATGTCAAAGTGCTGGTGAATGTTCTCAATGGTAACCGTCGACTCATCAACCAAAATACCGATGGCTAGCGAAAGCCCGCTCAAAGTCATGATATTGATGGTTTGATGGAATAGTGACAGGAAAAATATACCCGATATAATGGATGTAGGGATCGTTAATATTACAATGAGCGCGCCGCGCCTGTCGCCTAAAAAAAGCAGCACCATTAAACCTGTAAGCACCGCACCTATGGCGCCTTCTTCGGCTAAACTCTTAACGGAGTTGATCACATATACCGACTGGTCAAAAACATACGACAGTTTTACATCCGGCGGCAGCAGTGCCTGGAAACGGGGAATAGCCTTCTTTAGGTTTTGCACCACATCCCAGGTTGATGCATCAGCAGATTTAGTAATAGGGAGATACACCGAGCGTTTGCCGTTTACCAGGGCATAACTGGTTGTAATATCGGCGCCATCCTCCACTGTGGCCACATCGTGTAAAAACACTGTTTGTATACCGTTTTTAAACAACGGGATATCGCCAAAATCCTTTATTGCCTTAATGGTGGTATTGGCAGGCGCGAAGTAGTTATAATCACCGATACGAACGTTACCGGCAGGTGTGTTCTGGTTATTGTCGTGCAACGCGGCAACGATCTGGTCGGCAGTCAAATTATGTGAGCGCAGCAGCTCAGGATTTACTTTAATAACCACGGTACGCACGTTACCCCCGAAAGGGGCCGGTGCAACCAAACCCGGGATAGACGTGAATGACGCGCGGATATAAACATTGGCCATATCAAGCAACTCGTTGTTGTTGCGTGTCGGGCTCGAAAGCACCAGCTGGCCCACAGGCAAGGTAGATGCATCAAAACGTAATATAAAAGGCGGCTGCGAACCGGGCGGAAATATAGCCTGCGCCCTATTGGTATAGGCCGTCACCTCCGCGGCGGCCTGTGCCATATTAGTACCCTCGTAAAATGTCAGTTTTATTAGCGTTAAGCCTGTTATGTTGCGTGTTTCAATACTTTTTACACCCGATACAAATAACAGCAGGTTAACATATTGCTTTCCGAAATAAGCCTCCATCTGGTCGGGGGTATAACCGCCGTATGGATGCGAAACATAGATCACAGGCAGGTTAAGATCCGGAAATATGTCGATCTTAATATTTCGCACGGCGTTTATTCCAAAGAAAAACAGTCCCGCTACAATAACCAGTATAGTAATCGGCCTTTGAAGGGCACCTTTGATCAATCCCATTATTATCTTTCTGTATTAAAAATTATTAATAAATACCCCAAAATCACCGGTCGCGGCTGCTTTGAACAATAGCGCCTGCCAAACATTATTCGAAGCGATATAATTATCAACCTCGGCCCTGTTCAGCACATATAAAGCCTGGGTAAAGTCAACTATATTGGCCAGCCCGTTTTTATAAAGCGCATATTTTTGGTTATACGCGTCGGTAGCTGCCCGCACTTCCTGCGGCACCTCCCGGTAGTTTTTTAAAGAGTTGCTTATGCGGGTTTCGGCAAGTACCTGCTGGTCGCTTAGCTGCTGGCTCACCAGGTTATATTCGTCCCGGTATTGTGCAGATGTAAATTTTTGCGACTGCACCTGGTAACGCACCCTAAAGGGGCTGGCAATATTCCATACCATCCCTACGCCCAGCAAATAATTGTATCGTGTAGGTTCAACGCCGCTGCCGTAGCTGCTGGTGAAATCATTCTGATTAGTGATATAACCGCTGCCAAAACCCGACCCCTTGCCCTGGTACACGCCGAAGAAACTAAAGGTAGGATAGCTGAACGTGTGTAAATATTTCGCTTGCTCATCGCTTACGTTTATGCGGTTTTGATAATAACGCAATATAGGATGATTATCCAGGCCTATTTGCGGCGTCAGCCCGATGTTAACAGGCGATTTGGTTACGAAAACGGTATCGAGCAAAAAGTTTCGCGGCGTTATGCCCAGGTATTGCGCCAGTTGGCTGCTTTGCTCCTGTTCCATCTCCTGTGCATTGGTAAGCGCTATGCGGGCGTTTGAAACTTCGGCATTCGCCTGAGAGGAATCGACCCCGGCATTTAACCCGTTTTTTACCCGGGCAACAACTACCGTTCTCAAATCCATAGCCCTTTTCAGGTTATCTTCCTGCGCTTTGCTTAACTGCTGTGCGGCCAGCAAATTCAAATAAGTACTGGCTACGCGCACCTGGTGCTGAAATTGCTCCTGCGCCAGGTCGGTTTCGTCGCGCGATACCGTTTGCTTCTGCACTTTCACTTTTTCCGATGCCCGGCCAAACGCAAAGAAATCCCAGCTAACGTTGCTTAGGTATAACGAACCGAAGGCCGCGTTCCAGTTTTGTTTGCTTAAAATAGGGCCGGACGACGCCACGCTCAGGCCCTTATACCCGTAAATAGGCCCGAACTGCGTATTAACCGTACCGTAAGCCTGCTGCGCCGAAAGGTTCACATCCGGAAGGTATTCTGTTTTGGTTTCTGTAAGATAGGCCTTTGACGCATTTAGCTGGTTGGCTTTTGCTTTAATAGAACTGTAGTTTGCTAATGCGATCTGTTCAGCTTCCTTTAAACCCAATACCTTTTGCTGGGCCTTTGCATACCCCCCAAAAAACACACCTGCAATAACAATATATAGATGCCTGTTTGCAAAGATTTTCATAAGTGTAATTTTGACACCGCAAAAGTAAAATTATATCCTTTAACAACGCCGGGGCAAAAGTATCAACCCTGTTACGCTGAACCTGGCGCTACTTTTTTGATCTGTCGGGTATAATTGATAATATTAAATAAAAAGCCTGAAAATGAAGTTAAATTGCACTTTTTAAAGGTTAAATGTACCTCATATATGGCTAACAATCAACCCCTTTTTATGGCATGGCGGTTTCGCAGCTGGCTTATTGTTTTACTTTTTTTTGACATTTCGCTTTTTGCCCAACCGGTACTAAAACCTTTCCCGCAACACGTAAGCTACTTTGCCGGTACAATCAAACCCAATAATATTTCTCAAAACCAGCTGGATAATAAGGTACGCGACTTTTATACGGCATGGAAAAAGCGGTTTGTCAAAAACACGCCCGGAAAACCGGAAAGTTTTGTGTGGTTCGAAAACATCGGCAAAAAGCAATGTGTATCCGAGGGGCAGGGATATGGGATGATCATCGTTGCGCTTATGGCCGGCTTTGATCATTCGGCGAAGGACACTTACGATAATTTATTCAGGTATTACCGGTCGCACCCCAGCAGGCGAAGCAGGTATTTAATGGCCTGGGCGCAATATTCAAATGGCAAAAGTACCGACAACACCTCGGCCACCGATGGCGATATGGATATCGCTTATTCGCTGCTGCTGGCCGACAAACAATGGGGCAGCAACGGCGGGATAAATTACCTTAGGGAGGGGAAAGCCATGATCAATGCGATCATGCAATACGAGATCAATCATAAAACATGGTCAATATTGCTGAGTGACGCGCTCGAGGCGGAGAGCAGGGATTATTTTGATATGCGCTCCTCCGATTTTATGCCCGCCCACTTCAGGGCGTTTTATACCGCGACAAAAGATGCCAGGTGGAACAAGGTCATTGACGCGAATTATAAACTGTTCGCAAGTATGCAGGAAAATTACAGCCCCGATGCAGGACTGTTGCCCGATTTTATCGTTCATATCAACAAAAAGGCGAGGCCTGCCCCACCCAATTTCCTCGAATCGCCTTATGACGGTTTATATAATTACAATGCCTGCCGCGTTCCATGGCGCATCGCTACCGATTATTTACTGAATGGCGATACGCGCGCAAAAAAAATTACGGCAAAAATAAACACGTGGATCAGGGCGACGACAGGTAACAATACTTACAACCTTTCGGCAGGCTATACATTAGCCGGCAATGATATCAAAGGCCGCTACTTTGAAGCTTTGAGCTTCGTGGCGCCTTTTGGCGTGTCGGCCATGGTCAATAAAAAAAACCAGCGCTGGTTAAATAACGTCTGGGATTACCTTAACGGTTTTAAAATGAAAGATTATGATTATTATGATAACAGCATTAAGCTGCTTGATATGATCATTCTTTCTGGTAACTATTGGGCCCCCGCCAACGTACAATAACATTAACAACAACTTACCAGGCTTATACTTCGCCCGGCTATATTTTTTTGCAATTTACTGTCCTGCTTGTACTCTATACAGGACAATGTTTGAACGGAATTCCAAACCGTCCGAAAAGATCGATTTATAACACAAATATCATTGTATCAGCAACTTATGGGCATTCCCTATTCGTAATGTTAAATAACAGCTTTTTGTTTGTCGCCGGAAATTCAGATCATGTTATACTTAAATATAAAAAAAACATACATTATTTCATTTGATTTTGTATTTGGTACAAAACTTGGATATAGACAAACAACATTAAAAATTATCATTATGAAAACTGAAAAACTGAACATTATCGAAACACTTTTTACAATCAAATTTGATAAAGAATTACAAGCAATACTTCAACAGGACCTTGAAGCTTACCAACAACGAAAAACACAAAAAAAACAACATATAAACATCCAGGTTGCAGCTTAATTGCACAACTCATCTACATCCTACTACTATGAAAACAAACGATAACATATCTTACTACTGCTTTAACCATACCTGCAAAGGTTCAATATATAACAGTAACTCGGTACTGATCACTGATCTGCCGTTAACTTCGCGGACACTTAACAATAGTCACTATTGTGTGCTTTGCAACTCGAAATTGGTGTCGCTTATCGATATCGAAATAAAACAAACATTAGGAGAAAATGCTGTAATGAGCGAAGACTTAAAGCATTCATTCTTAAGTTAAGACTAAATCACCCGGTCTTAACCACAGCACCCCGCTGGCGCAAATTAGCGCCAGCCGAAGCACGGAGGACGTGCTTACAAAAATCGATAAACAGGTCAAAGGCCGCATGGCCGGAGCTATAATCTATTTATCAACGTTTCCTATCCTTCAACGTGGGAGCACCCGAAATATTTCTTAGTACAATAATTGGCTCATGCATATCCCATTTTGGGGTAAAACCGGTTTGATTTACCAGCCCGCGACCGGTAGTCGAAAAATTACCCAGTATAATATCATCCTTGCCATCATGGTCAATATCGGCAACTTCCATTGTCAGCCATCGCCCGTAATCATTTACCGGTAATTCATGCGGTATAAATTTGCCCGGACCGGTTTGTTCCAGGTACGTAACACCCTCCTCCGGGTGATATTTAAGGTCGGGAAAAAAGGCGATAACGGCTATACCCAGTTTGCCCTTATGATCAAAATCAGCTGCTACGGCTTTCGTAGCGCCATTTATATGATAAAAATAAGTTTGCTTAAACTTCCAGTTGCCCAGGTTGGTGAAGATATAAACGCCATGATACGGCTTCAGTACCTTTGAAAAATCGCTGTTATCGCCACAAGTGTACAAGATATCGGGCCTGCCGTCGTGATTAATATCAACCAGTTGGAAGCTGCTTGAGCCGTAAACCGGCGGAAAACGCAAAAGAGTTTGCGCAGTAAATCCGCCCTTATGATCGTTCAAAAACATCCTGATGCCCTCATCCGCCTGGGCAAACAAACACATTACATCGGGCCAGCCGTCATTATTGAAATCACCTGTTATTAATTGTTCGCCGCCTGCAATGCTGCTTACAACCAGTTTTTTAAAGCTGTGATCTTTTTGCTGCTGCACCAGGTATAAAGCGCCATGATCGTGCCCGAAACCGCATACCACGTAATCCATCAGGCCGTCCTTATTAAAATCGGCAGCTACTGTTTGCACCGGGCGGGGCAGGCTGTCGGTGATCAATACCGGTTTAGCATTTTTAGTCTTTCCTGCCAGATCAAGCAGCAGTACCTTGCCCTTCGATAAATTAACCGGTACCATATTGCCGATACACGTAACTATACCGGTGTTTGTACCGGCAAAATAATTAAGGCCCGTCACCGGCGAGTCAAACTGGTGAACAAGCGTTGAATTTAAGTGCGAATCCCATTTATACAGGTTATTTGTCGCATCGGCCGTATATATCTTCTTGTCGGCAGGGTTAAATGAGATCATGGTCGTCATCGCCGGCATCAACTGATCGATCTTCCGGGGTCGTTCCAGGCTGAAAATTGCCCAGTCATGCAATGGTTTAACGGTCGGTTTGGGCATGATGAGCGCAACAGGCGCCATCCGGCTGTAAAAAGCAACTATCTTTTGCCATTCGGATGTGCCGATAGTCGATTGGGCATCCGAAAAATATTGCCCCATGTAGGTTTGTACCCCAAGCTGTTTTCCCATGGCTGGCAACACGCGCTTTACCCAGCTGTCGCGGTCAATTAAAGCAGGTTCGGGAAACCGGTGACAGCTTACGCAATATTTTTCAGCAAGCTGCCTGCCTTCTGCCAGCTGCGCTTCGGGAGAGGCCGGCGTGTCTGGACTATGGCAGCCATTTAACGCGGCAACTGAAATTAAGGCGGCCGAAAGGATTAAAAAACATACCCGACTGGCAGCTAGCTTACGGTATTTAAACATGAGGATATTTTGAGCGATCTTCCTTTGGTGCAGAGATCTGGTGTATAAAATTTAATTAGCCCGCCTTATTTCTTAAAATGATTCTCCAATATAACAAAGGGGATGTTTTTGGCCCAAAACGGCTTAAATCCGTGCTGAAACATAAACCCGCTTGAATAATTAGCCAGGATGATATCCGGCTTACCATCATTGTTAACATCACCAACATCCATGCTCATCCAGTGGCCGTATTTGCTCACCGGCACGGCATGCGGCTTAAAGCTGAAGGGCTTATCCTGCTCGAAGTAAATAAAGCTTTCGGCAGGGGTATTTTGCATGTCGGCAAAAAACGCGATGGTTGCAATGTCCAGGTCGCCATCGCCGTCAAAATCGGCTGCTATGGCTTTGGTACATCCGTTGACGGGGTAAAACCATTGCTGTTTAAAGTTCCAGTTACCCATATTTTTAAAGATGTATAAACCGTGATACGGCTTTAAAATACGCGAATCGTGGAAGTTATAGCCGCAAGTATAGATCAAATCCAGCTTACCATCATGATCGATATCAGCCAGCTGAAAACTGGTTGACCCGTAAACCGGAGGAAAACGCAGTAGGTTTTTTGAGGTAAAGCCGCCCTTGTGGTCATTTAAAAACAGCCACAAACCTTCATCACCTGTACCGAATAATATCATCAGGTCCTGCCAGCCATCGTTGTTAAAATCGCCCGCAACAGCCTGAACCGCCCCCGGCTTATCGGATATATTGGTTTGTGAATAGGAATGATCTGCATTTTGTTTAAACAGGTACACCCCGCCGCTATAGTTTCCCTGGGCCAGGATCACCATATCAGTTAACCCATCCTTATTAAAATCGCCTTCAATGGTTTGCACCGGCCGGGCCAGTATATCGGCCACCGCATTTTGATTGGTTTTTTCATCTTTCGAGTCAAGGTTAACCTGCAATACTTTCCCGTTTGGGAAATCGATCGGTTCGATCTTGCCGATGCAGGTTAATGTAACCGTGTTGACGCCGCTACCGGTCTTTTTAAAAATAGCGTTAACACCAGCCGACGGCAAAGTTGTAATTTCCTGCCCTTTTAAATGACTATCCCACACTGTTAATTTATCGGAAACCTCATCAGCAGTATATATTTTATGGTTTTCCGGGTTAAGCATCGCCATTGTGGTAAATACTGTGTGATCGGAAGCGGCCGGCGTTTTTAATGAGAACCCGGCCCAGTCGTTTATTAAGGGAATGGTTTTTTTTGCAGGCAAAATGGTATCGGGAGCTAATTTATTATAATATGATACAATAGCCTGCCACTCAAGCAGTGTCAACCCGCCGGTATCTCTCGGACTTTTGTAGTAACTGCCCATTAAAGGCGTGGCGCCCAGGAAATGCGACATCAGCGGAAGCGCGTGATGTATCCACACATTTTTATTAAGCGCGTCAACCGGCACCAGCGCGTGGCATTTGGTACAATTAAGTTGTACCAGTTTTTTGCCATCGGCTATCGTATCGCCTGTTAATTGAAAAACAGCTGTGGTCGAGCTGTTGTTTTTGCAGCCATTTATGAGTATGCAGCCGGATAATACTGTTATGAAAAATAAAAAATAAAGGACAAACAGATTAGATTTTTTAGGTTTCATGATAAACTATAAGTGTTAGTTGGTTAGTTTTAATTTTTGCCAAATGAAATTACCGATCTCTTTACCCTGCTGCGCACCGGCAAGTGAGCTATTAAGGTAATGTATGCCTCCGTAAAACCGGCTCATCGCGGTTTCCTGAGCTGCCTGGGAAAAAGAATTGAAATGCCGCTGCATACCGATATAACGCAGGTCGCTGGTGTCCTGGAATGAAAAATTATCGCCGAACAAGTATGTAAGCACGGTTGCCGAAGCCGCGCTGATGGTTGAATGCCCCGCGGTATACTCCGGAAACGGCGGCGTTTGCAGCATAGGCAGCCAGTTGTGGTCAACTTTCTCGTTTATATTGGTAACAGGACGCGCGTAACTGTACTTATACTTAACTCCCCAGCAACAAATAAACGAATCGAAAAGCGCGGTTGAGGTGAGTGCGTAAGCCAGGGCGGTTTTTACCGCATCGGCGTGCGTTTTTTTGCAGGCGATGGCCGTAATACCTATCCAGTGCCCGCCGGGTGTTATTTTTTTATCGGCAAACATCATGTGCCCGTTATGTTCGATCACAAACGGATTGTCATCCCAAAATCTTGCTATTTCCTTTTGCTCCTTTGTTAAGGTTTTGCTTTGACCGTAAACCTGCATGTATTGCTTTACGAACGGGCTGTTCTTGTCCTCGCTGTATGCGGGCGGCGGCGGCGGGGCAAATTGCGACGAAGCGTCTATCGCGAGCACTTTCATATCGCCCCAGCAAAACTCAACGCCATCCATATAATCCGGCGGTGTGGGGCGCCATTTGGCCGGACCATTCTCGCCCAGGTATTTTGGTTTGCCGCGCGTTTGCGGATAATCGTCGACGGCCGCCCTTTTTAATATCAAATTACCTATCTGCCCGCCAAAATCAACCGAACGGGCATACGTTGAATCATCAAGATTATCCTTGTACATGGCGTACACCTTATTCTCGTACTTTTTAAGCGTATCTACCGAAAAGGTAACTTTATGGGCAACTGTAAAAAACGCTTTGGTGGCTGCTAAGGCATAATTATATTTCTTCCCTTTTTGCGGCGCTGGTGGTTTGCCAAAGCCTTTTAGCTGGGTAATAATTGAGTTGTATTTAGGATTGGCATAACGCATGGCCTCGTACGAAGCTAAGGCGGTATACCCGTAAATGCGCGCCGCCACCGGCGGGGTAAATACGTCATAAATAATTACCTGCGTCAGCTGATCTTCGTTTTGATGCAGGACATCTGCGTCGCCCATCAATACGGCTTTAGGTTTATGCGTGCATGCTGCAGACAGCAATACACCTGACAGTAAACTTAATATCTTAAAGTATCTCATATAAAAATAAATTATTTCAGTGGAATGATCCTTACGCGGCCATAGCCATCCGTTATTTTAACCGACTCCATCGTATTATCAATATTAAAAAACCGCCCGGATTGCGACAGGAATGACGTCCCATTATAAAACTCCTGCTTAGTTGTTTTCCCGTTCTTGTATCTTATAGTTGCATACACATCCAGTGGCTGCAATGCAATGGTATTAACCTGCCGTTTTAATTGGAATATTTTCATTACGTCTTTATTCTGGCTGGCGGCAAGCAAATAATTTCCGGCGGCGCCCCGTAGTTTCACTAATGCCTTGCCATCGCCCGGGATATAAATGCCACTCTGCAAAATAGATAAAGGTTTAAAATTGCCTTTGCCGTCGCCTTTTAACATCAGGCCGTTGAGCGCATCATAACGCCCGGTTCCAACCTCTGTTCCGTAGTCATTGCCGCTGATAACCACGTCAAGGTTGCCGTCACCGTCAAAATCGTCAACTACCATCCCGTTTAGCTGTGATATTTGTGCCTCCTTAGGCAGCGGTATCATGGTAAATTTACCATTTCCGTCGTTGCGCAAATAGCACGATTGCAGCATATTGGCCTTTAACCTGATGGCTCCTTTTCGCATTTCGGGCGTGATTACCGAGTCCATCGTGGCTGTCGCGAACGACTTATAGTTCTGAAATCTAACGCGCATGCCTATCATCTGCTTAACAATATCATCGCGGGTTTGCGCCGGGAACTCCTTCATTTCGCCATCCTTATCCTTCAAAAAAACAGAAGGGAACGCATCGTAGCTGCCATTATTGTCAAAGTCTTTAGCGGTAATATAAACCGGGTATTTATCGGTCCCTTTATAAAAGGTGTTTAGTCCGGTATTGCCAACTATATAATCGATCCGCCCGGTATGTCTGAAATCGCCGGCCGATATGCTGTTCCACCACCCAAGTTTATCACTTATGCCTGTTTTAGCTGTTACGTTTTTAAATACGCCGTGGTCGTTTTTTAGAAATGTAACCGGCATCCATTCGCCTGTTAGCACCAGGTCGGGCCAGCCGTCATTATCAAAATCAGTAAAAATAGCATCGCATACCAGGCCGACATTTTTCAGATCCTTAGCCACCGTGGCAGTAACGTCAGTGAATTTCACCTTCCCGTTTTTACTGTCGTTGCGTAAAATAAAACTCGAAACAGGTTTGGGATAGTTCCAGGGCTCAACCCGGCCGGATACAAACAGATCAAGTTTGCCATCTTTGTTGTAATCTATTGCCTTTACACATAATTTGCTGGTAAAATTCTTTGGCAGCGCATCCGGCACTTCCTTAAAATGGCCATGACCATCGTTTAGGTATAGCCTATCCTGGTAATAAGGCGAACCGGGCTGGCTTTCGTAGCCGCCGCTGGCAATATACAGGTCGGGATGGCCGTCACCGTTCGCATCGAATAACAATATGCCTTCATCCTTGACCCGCGCCCTTACATCAAGCTCGCCTTTAGGTAAAAGATCGCGCTGGATAAATTTGCCGTTGGGTTGCTGCAACAGTACCTGCGCCGGGTATTTTGAGGTACCGCCAACTACCATATCATCATAACCATTGCCGTCAACATCGCCTACCGCCACTGCCGGCGTATATTGCGATAATTTATGCGGCAAAAGTTTTTGAACGTTAAAATCGGCCAGGTCGTCCTCCTGGTGTTTATAGGTAACGCCAACCGATTTGGTTACATCGCGAAATAATGAGCCTGTATTGATCTTGGGCTGGTTAAATGAGTAGTTATCCCTGGCATTAGCAATGTTTACATTTAATACCTGGTCGGCCTTTATGTTTTGCAAGGTTTGCTTCTTGCCATTTTGCCACCTGATCACTACCGAATCAAGCAGTGTATCTTTACCCAATCCAAAATGCGCTATATTTTGTATAGTGGATAAGTAGCCCCTAAAAGGCGTATTTTCATACACCTGGTGCTTGCCATGGCTGTAGTAAATATCTGCCCACGCACCAATTCCATTCCGGTTTGCCGGGCCGCCTTTAAATTGAATATGCAGGTAGTGGCTGTTTTTTTTATCCTTCTCCCTTGCAGTATTTTTATAGATCAGCACTTCATCATTGATATTATTGATCACCATATCCATATCCCCGTCATTATCCAGGTCGGCATAGGCCGCGCCGTTTGAGAATGTGGGGACATTTAAACCCCAGCTTTTTGTAACATCGGTAAACTGCAGGTTGCCATTGTTTTTAAAAGCGTAGTTGGGAATTTTTACGATCGGTATCTGATCGAGCATCGTCTTTTTTGATGCGATAAAATAGGCCTCGGCCCTGAATGTTATAAAATCATGATCGTTAACGTCGCGCGGGTAACCATTGGTAACTACAATATCGCGGAAGCCATCATTATCAAAGTCGGTAATGAGCGGGCACCAGCTCCAATCGGTTTGCGATACGCCGCTTAAAAATGCGGTTTCGCTAAAAACCGGGTCGCCGATCGAATCGTTCGGGCCTACCCGGGGCCCCTGGTTTATTTGCAGCGTATTGCGGTTATACTGGTACTGGTAGCCGTAATAATCAAAATTTTTAAACACCTGGTACGAGTTTGAGCCCATAAACATCTTTTTCCGGTAATTATCCTCCGGAAACATATCCAGCTCAAATACATCGGCCAGGCCGTCGTTATTCATATCTTCAATATCCTGGCCCATGGCGCTGGTTGAAGTATGCTTAAAATACTCCTTTGATTTATCGGTAAATGTACCGTCGTGGTTATTAATGTATAAAATATTGTTTGTCAAAAAATCATTGGTCACATAAATATCCTTCCAACCGTCGCGATTAATATCAACAGTAGTTGTTCCATGCCCGTAGCCTTCAATTAAAATACCTGCTTGCTTTGATACATCGTGAAACACAGGATGCTTTAAAACGGGGTCCCAGTCGTTCCGGTAAAGGTGGCCGGTACTTTTTTTCGAGCCATCTGTGATGATAGGCCTGAATGAGCTGGTATTATCAGACGATTGTGCCTCATTTACAGTAAGGTACATGTCCAGGTCGCCATCGTTATCATAGTCAAAAAACGAGGCCATGGTAGAATGTACCTTGATGTCAAGCCCGTATTCTTTTGCCATTTCCCTGAAATGAGGAATGCCGTTCTTATCGGGCCCCTGGTTTATATAAAGCAGATTCCGCCTTTTTACCGAATCGTTGAGCAGTGTATTACAAACGTAAATATCCAATAAACCATCATTGTTAATATCCACCACAGCTACCCCGCGCCCCCATCCGCCAAGACCACCTACGCCTGCCTGGGTTGTAACATCCTCAAACTTCATGTGGCCCTTATTAATATATAGCCGGTTGGGCACCGCATTACCGACAAGATAAATGTCCTGCAGTCCGTCGTTATTAAAATCACCGATGCCAACACCGCCGCCGTTATATATATTAAGCTTATCTAACGGGTTGATAGAATCGGTCTCAACGATCTTGTTGTTGAAATGCACACCTGAATATGAGGAAGGTATCTGTTCAAATAAAGTCGGGTTTTTGCAGGAAAAAAATAAGAAAAGAATAAAAGAGTATAATACGAAAGAATTAATTTTCATTACAACGGTTTATTAATCGGGGCGTTCAAACTGCCGCATATACAATGAATATTTCGCACCGGAAATTTCCATTTGGCGAGGCTTACCGTTATTGAACATCCCTCAGGCAGGGTAACGGCAATTCTTCCTTCCGGGATGATCCTTTGGCGCGTTCAGTGTGACAAATTCAATTTATACAACTCAGCAATGTTGACTACGCTAAATTATAAAAAAAAAGAGGCGATGATAAATACCACCACCTCTTTTTTATTTTACCGGTTATTAATAACCAGGGTTTTGTTTCAACTTACCGGCCTCAATATCAATTTCACCTTGAGGTATCGGGTATAACTCATTTTTACCTGCGGTAAATGTATGCCCGGTCAGTACCGGGTTACCGCCAAGGAAAGCCACATCTTGCTTAATGTGCGAATTTTCAACTTTGGTCATATAACTAGCCCCCGCAGGACCACCATAAAGGCCGTCATAGCGCTGCAGGTCAAAAAACCTGTGCCCTTCCATGCCTAATTCAAGCTGGCGCTCGGTATAAACCGCTTCGCGGGCTAAAGCCTGGCCCATGGCTGCAAAGCTGGTTCCGGGAGCTGTTCCGTATAAGCCAATTTGATAATTAGCTGCAGGAATATTTGTAAAGCCTTTTGAAGGGTTAGCATTATCAATATAAGTATGCACCCAATATGCCGTGTTTTGCATGCGCGCCCTAACTGTGTTAACATCTGCCTGGGCAAGGTCTAACGAGTTAGCTTCAACATAGCACTCCGCGCGCCATAATATCACATCGGCAAAACGTACCAGGTTATAGCTGTTCGCATCGTCCTGGTTTGATGCCCAGCCTTCACCGCTATCTGATGTTGAAGCCTGTGCTGAATGATAGAAAACATTTTTGATCGGGTTGTACGGCGTAACATCACCACGCGACCATTGCTCGCCACCGCACAGTCCCCAATCTAAGTATGGTATACCGTAACGGCCAAGTGTCCAGTCGATACGTGGATCTAATGCATTGGCCGGCGGAGTAAAAGGTACACCGGCAGCTGCACCGCCCAGTGTATACTGACCGGTAGCATTTACTGCATAGCCATGATCGTTAGGAAGAGCTGTAACATTAGAAGCCGGAACGCCATTAGCATCCCGCTGGAACATTGGGAGACCGTTGGCATCAACTTTAAATGCGTTTGCAAGAGTAAGCGATGGCTGGTAAAATCCGCAGCAGCTGGTATAAGGTCCGGCCGCGAAATTCAGGATAGCGCCGGGGTTACCATTATTGCCGCCCGAGCCGTCGTTGACAGTCATCTGTACGTTGAAGACAGCTTCGGGGCCATTTTTTGTGGCGGCGTTGAAGTTATCTTCGTAAGCGCCCAAAGCATATTTAGCGCCGCTTGAAGTAATACCATTGGTGATCAGGTCTGTCAAAAGCGGCAGCGCGGTTGAATACTTATGGTCGAACATATAAGCTTTTGCCAAAAGCGCTTCGGCCGCATATTTGTTTGCACGGCCTTTTTGCGACTGTGTTGTTGGCAATGTATTCATTGCAGCCGTAAAATCAGCTTCTATCTTGTCCCAGATAGGCCCGGAATTCGGCACGTTAAAATTACCTGCACCGTATGTTATACTTTCGTCAACATAAGCCACATTTCTAAACATTTTGGCCAGTTCCATGTGAAACACACCGCGTAAAAACCGGGCTTCGGCAACCACCTGGGCGCCGTAAGCTGCAGGGACAGAACCATCCTTTACTAAAGGAATTTCCCGTATAGCATCGTTGGCACGCTGGATAGCGATATAGTTGAACTTATACTTTTGCTGAAGATAAGGATTTGAGGCATCAACCGAGTGATTCTCGATCGGCGCCGCATCCGGCTGGTCAGTTGTATTTGATCCTTTGTACGCGTCATCAGAACCAATACCGCCATAAACCCAGTTATCGATCGATGTTTCCCAGGCAGTGCCGTAGGATGTAGTATAGCCTTTCAGCATGGAATACGCCCCGATCAGCAAGCCATCAACACCCGCCTTATTGGCTAGCACTGCGGCCCCTAATACCCCTACCGGTTGTTTATCCAGCAGCTTCTTACATGAATACGTCAATGTAAGCGCAGCCATTGAACCCAGGGTAATGAATTTGAAATAATTTTTCATAACTCTAAATTTTTTATATTTTATTAATTAAAATGTTAAGTTAACACCTACAATATATTGTTTCTGGTTATTTGGGTAAGCGCCATAGTCAATACCAAATGCGGCACTAGCCCTTGAACCAGTTCCCTGGTTAGCAAGTGAAGGCACCAACTCAGGATCTAAACCTGTGTATTTGGTAATGGTGAACAGGTTGGTACCCTGTACATAAACGTGCAACTTGGCAATACCTACATTTTTCAGCACACCCGGGTCAAACGTATATCCCAGCTGCGCCACGCGACATTTCAGGAACGAGCCGTCTTCGACATAGAATGAGCTGGTCCTGCTTGATCCCATAGCCTGAGAGAAGGACGCGGCAGGTAAGGTAGCGCTCGGGTTAATTACCACGCCGTTTTGAACTATAGCAGCCTTGTTATACAGGTCGAGGTCTTTACCGCCCTGGAAGGTACTGTAAAAGTCGGTCCAGTATTTTACATAGTTAAAATCCTTGTTACCCTGTGAACCGTAGAATACCATACTTATATCAAACTGCTTAAATGATGCGTTTGCATTTACGCCATAGGTAAACTTCGGGTTTGGATTGCCTATAAAGGCCCTGTCATTTGCATCGATCTTGCCATCGCCGTTAACATCCTTGTAGATAAATGAACCCGGAGCAGCGCCGGAATATCCCGGCAGGCTGGCAACCTGTGCCGCGTTTTGATAAATGCCCTGTGTTACATATCCAAAAAACTCGCCGACCGGCTGGCCGACCTGGTCTCTTACGATTGCGTTATCACGCGATGAGCCCGTATCAAAGTAATTTGATGTATTGCTTTCCTTAGTGATGATGTTCTTATATGTTGTAATATTGGCGCCAATGCTGAAAGAAAAGTCTTTGCCCACCCTGTCATGATAAGCAGCAGAGATATCGAGACCTTTATTTTCAACATCACCGACGTTCACCTGCGGAACATTTCCCCCGCCAACAGTTGCCGGAAGCGGCAAACCAAACAACAGGCCGCTAACAGTCTTTTTATACCAGTCGGCACTGATATCTAAGTGATTAAATAACGAAACATCAAAGCCAATATTTGTGATCTTGAAAATCTCCCAGGAAACATTGGGGTTACCAATGTTTGTTGTGGCAAAGCCCTGTGTTATGGAGTTATTTGTTCCGGTAATACCATAATAAGTAGAGCCTGCGCCCCCCCCAAAGGTTGTGTAGGCATTACTGCCGCCTACGCTCCCCGTATTACCCGCTTCACCATAACTGCCGCGCAGCTTCAGGTCATTCAGCCAGCTTACCCCTTTCAGGAAATCCTCCTGGGAAATGCGCCAGCCAAGCGCAACCGCAGGGAACGTACCCCACTGGTGGCCCGGATAAAAGACTGACCTGCCATCACGCCGAATTGTAGCACTCAGGATATACTTGTCGTTATAAGTATAATCTAACCGCCCAAAGACAGATAATGTACCAACTGGCTGAACGATATAGCTGGTTGGAACGTTTACAACAGTAGCAGCGCCCAATGTTACATAATTCGGATCAAGCGAGAAGTATCCCTGGTTGGAAGCGCTGAATCCGCGGCCGGCATTTGCTCGTTGCTCATAACCGGCTAATACCGATATGTTGTGCTTGCCAAAAATTTCCTTATAAAGAATGGTATTGGTCCAGTTGTAGTTGCTGGCAAGTTGTTCGTTCTCGCTGGCGCCGTTCGGGCTGGCATGGCTCTCATAATTCTCATAAGTATTGTAGCCAATATTCCAATAATATTGATTATAGAGCAAACCGCCAATACTGGTATGTGCAGTAAAATATTTAGCAAAATCAACCTCGGCAAATATATTGCCTTCAACCCTTACAAAATGAGCGTTATTGGTTGCCTGCCTGGCCTGGATAGCATAAGGGTTGGCACCGTTACCCAGCGGTTCGCCGCTTGGCCCGTCATAAGCGCCGCCATAGTTACCGCCAATATCATATACGGGTACGATCGGCATTTCGCGGAAGGTATAAGCAATACCGCCACCTTCATTTTGCTGCGAGCCATTGTAACCACCATTATTTTCGTTGTACGTTACAAAACCATTTTCGCCGAAGCGCACATGGTTATTAAGCACACTGGTGGTCGTATTCACACGCACCTGGTATCTTTTTTCGTAGTTATTCAGCAAAGTACCCTGTTGGTTTAAATAATTTAAAGCAAATAAGTAAGTGCTTTTATCATTACCGCCGCTCCCTGTTATGGTGTGGCTTTGCTCGGGTGCGGCTTTAAATACCGTGTGGAACCAGTCGGTACCGGCGCCTGTAGCGAACTGCTGGATAAGGAAGTCGTTGCCCGGATTGTTTTTATCGAATTTATAATATTGCAGAATATTCGGATCGCTGGTTATACCTGCGGTACCAAAAACCGGTACGCCGGTTGTACCGTGGTAGCCGTAGGTTGGGATAACGCCAGGGCCGCCCGGATATAATTTCTCAGTCGCTAAATCGCCTGCTGTAAATGCCAGCTGCGATTGCTGCTGCGGATTCATCAGGTGCCATACGTTTCCGCTTAATGGCTGTTGAGTACCGTAAAAACCATCATAGCTGATCTGAGATTTACCGGCTTTGCCTTTTTTAGTGGTAATCACGATTACGCCGTTACCGCCTGCAATACCATATATCGCCGCAGAACCTGCGTCCTTCAATACTGCAATGCTTTCGATATCATTAGGGTTAACCTGCGACATATCGCCGACTTGAACGCCATCGATTACATACAGTGGTGTTGTAGAACCCCAGCTAGATACCCCGCGGATAAATACTGTGCTTGCCGCACCCGGCGCACCCGAGTTGATAACGGTAACACCTGGCGCCTGCCCCTGCAATATTTGCTCAGAGCTGGTAGCCGGGATCTTTTTAGCATCGGTAACATCCACCACCGATACGGCGCCGGATATATCCTTTTTCCGCTGCGAGGTATAACCTGTTACAACAACTTCGTTCAGTGTGCTGTTAGCAGGCTGAAGTGAAACGCTGATAAAGTTATTGCCTTGTACGGTTACTTCGGTTGACTGATAACCGATGTAACTTATTACAAGTACATTGCCAGGACTTACGTTAATGCTGAAATCGCCGTTAACGTCTGTTACCGCGCCCGTATTGGTGCCTTTTATCCGTACGGATGCACCAACAACAGGTAATTTATCATCACTGCTGATGACTTTACCTGTGTGCCTTGTTTGGGCGGTAACTACCAATGAAGAAATCATGCAGCATAACAGCAGGCATAATGTTCTTCCCTTTAGGAGTAAACTTTTAAACATGAGATTGAGATTTAGTTGATTAATTTATTTGATTTAAGCTTGTTAGTCGATTGATTATGGTAACAGACCCCGTTAGCTGCCGGGCATGGAACGCCTTGAAAACGACCTGATGAAAATGGCCTGCAAACCCGGAAGATTGTAAAAGAAAAAAAATGTAAAAATTTTATCATGTAGTCACAATAATAAATTCAAAAACTTATTCAAGTCCACATTTCCCGACAATCCTCTCAAAGATGATGTCTGCTCAATAAATATTATAATATTCTCAGGTTTGTATTAATTTCTTGACAGAACAAAAAATTATGTTGGTACTGATACTAATGTAAAAAGTGTGTACTGTTTACACAAGTCGCTTTATAAGAATTACAAATTAATTATTTTACTAGCCAATTATTCTATAAATTTTATAGTTTATGGATTTTTATTTAACAATTTGTTAACAAAATTGACACATTATTAAGAAAATAGCAATGTAATATTGTTGTTATAGATGCAAACAATCGGCCTAAAAACCGTATTACACGCCAATTCTGGAAGAAAACTGAATTTCTCTTTTCGTTTTTTTATTGGGGGCTAGTTCTTCTAATGATTCGGAGCTTTATTAATATGTGATGTTAAAATCTTACTGCCTTAGGGTAAACAATTATTAAAAACTTTTTAAAGTTCTTAAAAAACCATCCGAATATTTTAATGAATACAAGTATCTGCAACAGGTTTACTGATAACTATCATATTATTTATTATTTCTTGTTCGCTTATGTTTACCGTGATCATTTTAAGTGACCATCCAAGACAATCAATAATAGAGAAAACGACAACAAAGACCTTGTCTCGCAAATATCGGGGCACCTATCTATGATACTGCCGGGGACATCCTAATTAACAAAAATCGCGAACCGTGCATTTCTGTTCTGCATAGTTCGCGATTACAATGTTCAGTTAACGACGACATTTTGGATATGCCGCGTAAAATAAACAGCGATATGGAGTGTTTTATTTAATCCACTGAACCGCGGCGACATGGGTATCGTTTGAATTGGTGCCAATCTGCACAATAAACTTACCCGGCTCCCAGTCATATTTCAGTTGATTATTATAGAATTTAAGATCATTGGTTGTGATATTAAATACGACCTCCTTTTTCTCGCCGGGCTGCAGGTTAATTTTTTGATAATTTTTCAATTCTTTAACCGATCTGCTGATACTGGCCACAGGATCACTGATATACAATTGCACCACTTCCTCGCCTGCAAATTGGCCGGTATTGGTCACCGTAACGCTTGCCGTAAGAGTCTCGTTGCCTTTAAGGCTTGTTTTATTCAGCTTAACCTCGCTGTAATTAAACGTTGTATAGCTAAGTCCGTATCCGAAAGGGTAAAGGGGGTCGTTTGAAATATCAATGTAATCCGATTTGAACTTAGCCGGTCCTTTCCCGTCAAATGGGCGCCCGGTGTTTTTGTGGTTATAATATATAGGTATCTGGCCCACGGTTCTCGGAAATGTAGCCGTAATTTTTCCGGCAGGGTTATAATTCCCGAAAAGCACATCGGCGATAGCGTTGCCGGCTTCAGTACCAGGCGCCCAGGCATCCAGTATGGCGCTGGCGTTTTTATCTTCCCAGGTCAGCGTAAGCGGCCTTCCGTTAAATAATACGATAACCAAAGGCTTGCCTGTTTTAACCAGTGCCTTTAATAATTCCCGCTGGCTTTCAGGAATATTGATATCCGACCGGCTTGACGACTCACCCGACATATTCGCCGATTCGCCCACAACGGCCACAACAACATCGGCTTTTTTGGCTGTTTCAACCGCTTCGTCGATCATGGCCTGCGGTGCACGGCCATCTATTGCTTGCTTTTGCCCGAAGAAGTATGACCTGGAGCTTAAAAGTGAATCATCGGTGATATTTGAGCCGCGGGCATACAACACCTTAACATTATCACCGGCCACATTTCTTATTCCCTGTCTTACACTCACTGATTTATTCGGGTCGCCTGCTATTACCCATGTGCCCAGCATTTCCGAATGGTTATCAGCAAGCGGGCCAACCAAAGCGATGGTGCCTGATTTTTTTAACGGCAGGATTTGCGCCCTGTTTTTTAATAACACAAATGAGTGCTCGGCTGCCAGCCTGGCAAATTTGCGGTTATCATCAGTCAGTTCATCACGTTTTTCACGATCTGCATTTATTGATTTATTGGGGTTATCAAACAATCCCAGTTTATATTTGGCCTCCAATACGCGGCGGCAGGCCAGATCGATCTCGGCCTGCGTAACTTTTCCTTCTTTTAATGATTTTTTCAGTGTTGTCAAAAAGCCCTCTCCCACCATGTCCATATCCAGCCCGGCTTTTAACGCCAGCGCCGAAACCTGCTGCAGGTCGCCCAGGCCGTGGTTGCTTAACTCGTTTACGGCGGTATAATCCGATACAACAAAACCTTTAAAACCCCATTGTTTGCGCAACAGATCAGTCAGTAGCCATTGGTTAGCTGTTGACGGAATTCCGTTTACGGTATTAAACGAACTCATAAAGCTGCCTGCACCAGCATCAACTGCGGCTTTATAAGGCGGCAGGTAATCCTGGTACATTTTTATCAGGCTCATATCAACGGTATTATATTCACGTCCGGCCTCGGCGCCGCCATACAGCGCAAAGTGTTTTACACATGCCATAACGGCGTCAGCGTTTTTCATGCTGCTGCCCTGGTAGCCACGCACCATGGCTTTTGCAACCTGCGAGCCAAGCCACGGGTCCTCACCCGAGCCTTCCGATATCCTGCCCCATCTCGCGTCGCGGGCGATATCAACCATGGGCGAAAATACCCAGTTGATTCCCTCAGCCGTAGCCTCCGACGCTGCGATGCTTGCTGATTTTTCGATCAGCCCCATATCCCAGCTGGCCGACATGCCCAACGGGATCGGGAAAATGGTACGGTGCCCATGTATCACATCCAACCCAAATATCAGCGGAATATGCAGCCGCGAATTTTTCACAGCTATTTCCTGCGCTTTTCCGATATAGTTGGTCCCGAAAATGCCAAATATGCCGCCTATTGCACCGGTTTTGATCTTTCCTTCAACACCTTCGTTTACAACCGAGCCGGTTTTGCTTTGCCCGCCTGCGGTTACTAAATTCAGTTGGCCTATTTTCTCATCCAATGTCATTTTGCTCATTAAGCTGCTAACAAAGGCGTTCATTTTGGCATCGCCGCCATGGGTCTGTGCCGAAGCAAAATGTGATGATATGACAAAAGCTGAAAGCAGGGCCGTTTTTAGCACTGAAAAATGTTTTTTCATTTTGAGATAGATTTCGTTTTATAAATTGGTGGATACAAATTAATGGAAAAGAATAAATCTTTTCCCCGTTGACGCTAAAAATAAAATGACGTTATAATTGGTTAGTATGATAAAATCAAAGTGTATTATTGACACAATTGTAATATTATAATTTAAATAATCAAAGTTATTTTGTAGAATAGCACAAATGTTAACCAAAAAAGAACTGATTGAGTACTGCCGCAACGCCCGCGAAAATTATCTACCCCATTTTTCGATAGACTGCGTGGTATTTGGTTTTCATGAAGGGATAATGAAGGTACTGCTGCTACAGGTAAAAAACGAAGGGGAATGGTATTTACCGGGCGGTTTTATGTTAAAAAAGGAGCCCATTGAACAAGCTGCCAACCGGATACTAAAAGAGCGCACCGGCCTCGACAAAATATTTCTGCAGCAATTTCATGTATTTGGCGACCCCGAGCGCTCAAAGGCACACTTTGAAATGTATAAGGACATGCTGCCGCCCAGCCAAAACTGGTTCACCAACCGGTTTTTGACGATTGGCTATTATGCCCTGGTTGATTTTATCGACGCGAACCCAACCCGCGATGAATTATCAGTATCATGCACATGGCGCGATCTTCACGATGTACCGGAATTAAAGCTCGACCACGCCTTGATATTAAAAACGGCGCTCGATACCCTGCGCTTGCAGTTAAACTATCAGCCCATAGGCTATAACCTGATGCCAAAAGAGTTCACCATGCCTGAATTGCAAAAGCTGTACGAAACCATCCTCGATAAAAAACTCGACCGCCGCAATTTCCAGCGGCGGATGTTGGGGTTTGGCATTTTGAACAGGTCGGAGCAGCAGCGTAAGGGCGGTGCGCACAAGGCCCCGTATTTGTACTCGTTCAACCAGGAAAATTACCAGGCAGCCCTCAAAGAAGGCTTCAAAGGCGGCTGGTAATTCCAAATTGTACCGTTCGCTTTACAGCAAGTGCGAACACCCCGAACTGTCGCGAACAACCCCGAACACCCCTGAACACGCCATTTTTTAGTTAGCAGGTATAAGTTGGCACTGGGCAGTCGGAGGTTGTAAATTGTAATCAGACTATTTCGATTTTTGAATTCAGGCTTTAAAAAACCTACATCTAAACTCCGCCCTCCCACCAATGAACGAATGAACTAGTGAACCAGTGAACCAAAAAAATCTTGCTACTTGATGCTAACTACTTTATACTAAAAAGCTACCCATTCGAGTGCAGCGCCATCCCATTCCCCTCGGTGTCAATAAAGTTGGCCATGTAGCCGATCTCGTCGGTGATCTTGGTTTTGGGCATGGTTACTTTGCCGCCGGCTTTTTCAATTTTTGCCAGGATAGCTTCCATATCCGGGTTGGCATTCAAATATACCTTTACACCATCGGCGCTGGGCTTGTGGTATGGGCCCTGAACGATCCCCCCGCCTACTTTTCCATTCATCCCATCTGCCGGGAAAAAGGCCATTTTCATTCCCATCATTTCCTGCTCTTCCATTTTCATGGAAAAAATCTCTTCGTAAAATTTTTTTGCCCTGGCAATATCGCTAACGGATATTTCAAACCAGTTTAATGCGTTTACTGTTGCGTCCATTTTGACTGTTTTTAGTTTTAATTGATGTTTTAAAGTTATTTTTATGATGTTAAGTTATTGTGCATCCATGAATAAAAAATACTGCTATACTATTTACAAAATCAGCATCTTTTTTCTCAAACCTACCATCATTTAGCGATAACTATAGCGTGTAAATACGCCAACCTTAGGGGTTGATCGCGACACAACTATTCAAAAGTCCTCCCCCAAACTTGGGGGAGGATTTAGGAGGGGGACAACACTCTATAGCGTGTAATTACGCCAACCTTAGGGGTTGATTGCGCCAAATGTTTATCGTAGGTTTGATTATAAATTCAACAGTTTCCCCAAATCACCGAAATCCATAAATCACACTAATCAACGGTTCCGACAATGAAGAATGTCTCCATCCTCGTCCCGCAAGGCCCCTGCATCCTCAGCAGCATCATAGGCGCCTATAAGGTATTTACTACGGTAAACCGCACACTCATCAGCCGCGGCAAAAAGCCCGCATTCAACATACAGCTGGTGGGCATCAGCGCCGAAACATCTTTGTACGACGGCCTCTTCGTCGTCCGCCCGGAAGTGTTGATCCACGAAGTCCGCAAAACCGACCTCATCATCATCCCCGCCATACAGGGCGAGATACCGGCCAGCCTCAAAATGAACTACGCCTATATCCCCTGGATAACCGAACAATATAAAATGGGCGCCGAAGTAGCCAGCCTGTGCACCGGCGCGTTTATACTGGCCTCAACCGGACTGCTCAAAGGCAAAAAGGTCTCCACCCACTGGATAGCCGCCGACGCATTCCGCCAGGCCTTCCCCGATGTAAAGCTGCAACCCGAAAAGATCATTACCGACGAGCTCGGCATGTACTCCAGCGGCGGTGCCTATTCCTTTTTGAACCTGATGATATACCTGGTCGAAAAGTTTTGCGGCCGCGAAATGGCCGTATACTGCTCCAAGTTATTAGAGATAGAGATCGAGCGTAAAAGCCAGTCGCCCTTTGCCATTTTCGTGGGACAAAAAGAGCATGATGACGATCCCATCCGCCAGGCCCAGCTCTTCATGGAAAACAACGTCAGCAACAAAGTATCCGTCGACCAGCTATCCGATATGTTCGCCATCAGCCGTCGCAACTTCGAGCGCCGGTTTAAAAAAGCAACCTCCAACACCCCCGTCGAATACCTGCAGCGCGTAAAGATCGAAGCCGCCAAAAAAAGCCTCGAATCCAGCCGCGAAAACATCAACGAAGTGATGTACGCCGTAGGCTACTCAGATAGCAAAGCCTTCCGCACCATGTTCAAAAAGATCACCGGATTATCACCCGTTAGTTACCGGAATAAGTATAACAGGGAAATGGCCGTTCGTTAGGAAGTGGGCAGTAGCAGTAGCAGCAAACTAAAAAAACCTTGTCATTGCGAGCGATAGCGCGGCAATCTCATCGCCCATGCATCGGCGAACTGCACAAACTACGAGATTGCTTTCCCGAAACAAGTTCGGGACAGGCTGTACCACGCAATGACGCTGTGGGTATATGAGTGATTCCCCTTCAGCAGAACAGCTTCGGCCAAAATCAAGCACTAATTTCCTTTTGTCATGCTGAACGATAGTGAAGCATCTTCTTCACCTTGCAATCGCCGACCTGTCCCTTTAAGAATATCCTGCGCTACGCTCAGGATGACAAAATCTGCTAATTACTGACAAAACAGCGCCACCACTTTAATCCCCCTCACATCTTAAATTTGAGTTTAAATCACCAACAGCAAGTCCTGACTCTTGACTCTCAAAGTCCTGCTTCAAAAAATCTTGCCACCTGATACTATCCAACAATGCACCAATGAACTATTGAACAAATGAACCAATGAACCATTCTTCCGAACGCCCCCTCTTCATCGAAATGCTCCGCGCCGAATCGCGGGACCTTACCGACCGCAAGGCAAAAGCCGGCAAGCTCGGCGAGCTGCCCAGCCCCGAACCCGGCGCAGGCCTGTTCACCATCCTCACCGCCAACCAGTGGATCCACGCCGAACAGCAAAAGCCCGCGCCAAAAATGCTGTTCGACCATTTCTGGCTCCAGGGCGAGCTATGCATCCTGTTTGCCGACACCAATATGGGCAAATCCATCCTCGCCGTGCAGCTGGGCAACAGCATCAGCCGCTGCGAGCCCATCGACCACTTCGCCGTACATGCCGACCCATCCAACGTGCTCTATATCGACTTCGAATTAAGCGCCAAACAGTTCGAACTGCGCTACACCGACAACGGCCGCCCGTACGACTTTGGCCCCGGCTTCTTCCGCGCCGAGTTTAACCCCCTGGCCCCGCTCCCCTACAACTTTAAGGACTTCGACGAATACATCAGCAGCGCCATCGAATACGCCGTCAAACGCACCGGGGCCGACGTGCTCATTATCGACAACATCACCTGCCTGCGCAGCGGCACCGAACACGCCTCGCAGGCCCTCCCGCTTATGCAGCACCTAAAAACGCTTAAAACCAAACACGATCTCAGCATCCTCGTGCTGGCCCACACGCCAAAGCGCAACCCGGTAAACCCCATCAGCCGCAACGACCTCGGCGGCAGCAAAATGCTCATCAACTTTGCCGACAGCGCCTTTGCCATCGGCGAAAGCCACAGCATGCCCGGCCACCGCTACCTCAAGCAAATTAAGCAGCGCAGCGGCGGCGAAACCTACGGCGCCGGCAACGTTTGCCTGTGCCGCCTCGAGCGCCGCGGCAGCCTGCTGCGCCACGTATTTACCGGCCACGCCCGCGAAGCCGACCACCTGCGCCATCCCACCGTGCAGGAACGCGAACGCACCGCCGCCAAGGTAGCCGAGCTGCACGCCGCCGGCCTCAGCCAGCGCGAAATAGCCGCCAAACTAAAAATGGGCCTGGCAACGGTAAACAAAATGGTCAACTGGGCGCGGGAAGCTTCCTGAATTAAAGCGGGTTCAATTCAATTGCTGCGTGTTGACTCACCCTCCCGATAGCTATCGGGACATCGCTTCGCTCGGCCACCCGCTCTCCGGCAGGCCGGAAAGAGGGGAAGGAAAAGAATAAATATTTTTTGAGTTCCACCCTCTTTTCGGCACGCAGTCCCGATAGCTATCGGGAGGGTCGACCAGCGTAGCGCAGTCGGGGTGAGTCAACGCGAACGCCTCGCTACCGTAAATAAAATGGTGAATTGGGCGCGGGAAGGTAGCCCGGTAAGTAGCGGTTCTTCAATATCCAATAACGAATGTTGATAATGATTCACTTCGGCGTTCGAAATTCGGGGTTCAGTGTTCGATATTATAATTTCTTCACTTTTTTCTTACTATCATTTTTTGAAAAAGCAGTGCCTGTGCTGCTATTAAAGGCAGCCCCGCTTTACGCTTATACTGCGCAAGGCATTAGGCGCGGGCCGGTATTCGCTGCAATCGGGTTTAGGGAGTTTTGTCTTATCCTAATCAAGCGAACTACTAACTGAAAAAAGGTGGTTATACGTTACAATCGGATTTAAGAAATATGAGTTACAATATCCTTAAATCTACGGGTTGTGGGCAGCTGCATTCCGACAAGTTTAGGATTTCCCAAAGAAATAAATATATTTACCTAACCTATATAATCACAATGAAAGCAAATGAAGTTAGCCTTAACAAATTTTTATCTCAACCAGAAACACAATTTGTAATTCCTGTTTACCAACGAAACTATGATTGGGGAGTTTCTGAGTGCGGACAGCTATTTAATGACATTTTAAATGTTGGCTTAAATGACTCTGTGTCATCACACTTTATCGGCAGCATAGTCTTTATCCATGATGACATTTATTCATCTTCCACGATTAGTGAGCTGTCGATAATTGACGGGCAACAACGACTAACAACTATAACCTTATTATATATAGCAATTTATTCTTATGCACAATTAGTAGGAAATCAGTCACTAGTCAATAAGATTCAGGAAACTTATTTAATTAACAAGTTTGCAGATGAGAGAGAGAAACTGAAGTTAAAACCAACAGAAAATAATGTCGAAGCATTACAATTTCTACTTAGAAATGATCCTAATGATAGCTTTGTGCACTATTCCAGGCTTATAGAGAATTTTAATTTTTTTATAAGCAAAATATCTTCAGCGAATTTTGACATTATTCAAAAAGGGATTGGCAAATTAATATTCGTAGAGATATCACTCGACAGGTCGAAAGACGATCCCCAAAAAATATTCGAAAGCCTAAATTCTACTGGCCTTGAACTTACTCAGTCCGATTTGATACGGAACTATATTTTAATGGGTTTAAAATCTAAAGAACAAGAGAAAATTTACGAAAATTATTGGAAAGCAATAGAATTTAATGCCATTCACAAAGGGACAAATAACAACAGAGTTTCCGACTTTATAAGGGATTTTCTAACCATTGAAAACAGAGATATCCCAAACAAAGACAAGGTTTATTTAGAATTCAAGAAAAAATACTCTTTTACTAATTTAGAAAACGAAGAGAACTTAAAAAATCTTGAAGAGGTGTTGGGCAAAATTAAAAAGTATTCATTCTATTATAATAAATTCATCAACCCGGACAATGAGCAAGATCTTGAACTACGGTCTCAATTAAGTTACATTAACAAACTGGAGATTAACGTTGCTTTTCCATTTTTATTGGAGGTGTATAATGATTTTTCTTCAAAACTAATTGACAAGCAAACCCTAATTAATATTTTTGAATTAGTTCAAACTTTTACTTGGCGTCGATTTATAGTGAGTCTTCCAACTAACTCATTAAATAAAATATTTATGAGGCTTTATGAGGATGTTAACAAAAAGGATTACTTGCCCTCATTGCAACGAGCATTATTGAGAAAAAAGTCAACGCAACGTTTTCCACGAAATGACGAGGTTATTAATATTCTAAAAGATCGAGACATGTATGGCATTCAGTCGAAAAACAGGACGTATTTATTGGAGAAGTTAGAAAACTTTGAAAACAAAGAACCTGTCTTAATTGAAAATAATACCGATATAACAATTGAACATATTTTTCCGGTGAATCCAGATGCTGAATGGAAACATGTGCTTGGCGAGGGGGAATATAATCTATTGAAGGACAAATATTTAAATACATTAGCAAATTTGACACTCTCCGGAAATAACGGCAAACTTGGTAACAGGTACTTTACTGCAAAGAGAGACATGAATTTAGACGGGAAAGAACAAGGGTATAAGTTTAGTCGCCTTTGGCTTAACCGATACCTTGCTGGCTTAAGTAAATGGGATTATGAAGAGCTACAAAGAAGGTTTGAATTAATATCAAAGAGATTTTTAAGTATTTGGCCGTTTCCTGATATTATTGTCGACGATAGTTCTCAGAGTGAAGAAGTAAATATATTTGATGCTGATGATCCAACAAATAAAAAATTGGACTATGCAATATTTTTCAATCAAAAGATAGAAGTATCTTCCATTTCGGTGTTTTATGGCCAAATTATGAGATCCTTATTTGAACTAAGTCCGACCTTGTTTTTTACCAGCAATATTGAAGAAAAGCTTGGGTTAAGAAAAAGCGCATCTGAATGTAATCAGCCGATTGCCTTAAATGAATCGAATACATATTTTATTGAGGGCAATTTGAATTCGACATTAAAATTTGACAGAATTAAGCTTGTGTTGACTGCTATGGACGTCAATGATGAATTATATATTAAATATGTTTAACTATGTTAAGATTGACTAGATTTCATAATAATACCGAAATGATTCGTACAAGCAATCCTTAGTATTTATTAAAAAACATTAAATTCGATCAACTATCACAAACCTTTATTTCCATTGAGTAACACGCAATGAGCAATAAAATTAAGATACTGATTTTTGCCTCGGTGTTCGCCGCGCTTGTTATTTCGTTACAAGTGATTTTAACGTTTTACAATAACAATGTTTTGGCAAATTTGGAATGGTATGGGCGAGTGTGCGTGAGTCTTTTAGTTACGCTTATTCTTGTATATGCAACCAAATCATATGCAAACGTTACCGGCACGTACCTTTCATATAAATTTCAAGTGAGTGGTGCTATTGTAGTTTTTGCTATAATTTTTGTTAGTTCCTATTTCAAGGAATTGTTTATACGGGATGGTGAATTTTCATTTGCCATTCAAATCGAAAATTATAACAAATCAATAATGCCTCAAAATATGGAAGTATATTTTTTATCAGGGACATACATGAAGTCTGAACAAGTAAATAGCGACGGCATAGCAAACTTTTTTGATGTTAAGAATGATCTAAAAAATGCGACAGTTCAACTGCAATTAAAAAACAGTGAAGGCTATGGAATTTGTAAAAAATACAGGAAAATAACAATCGGTGTTAACAAGAATATCGAGATTTTTTTGCGAAGAGTTGACTACATTAAGGGCATCGTTTTAAATAATGGTCAACCTCAGGATGGCGTATCTATACAAATTGAAGAACTTGATACAACGATATATTCATCGACGGGAGCGCATAAAGGACGTTTTATATTTGAGGTGGCGGAAGCCCAAAAAATGCCTACGTATACATTGAGTATTAGAAAAGGTAATTTAAGTATGCTAGAGAATATTACATTAAATTCTTCTAGTGAATTTGACTTCCAAAATCCTTAAGTAATGAGAAAAGGTATATTGATTTGTTTTAACTTGATTTTAATCTCGAGTTATTTTTCATTCAGTCAAATTGTTGTTATAAGAGGGAGGATTGTTAGTTTAAACAACTCGACCAAAGGTGTTTCAAATGTTAAGATCGCGCTAAATACAACTGATAACAAGAGACAGCAAACTTATTCTCGGGTGAGTGGAGAATTCTCGATGCTAACGACCATTGTGAAAACTGGCAATTATGTTACATTGGAATTAGGATTTGCAAAATTACCGTCTAAAGGAAAATACCTAGTACCCAATTTAAATGAGTTAAGTTTTAGAGTAGGTGATAAAAACAACATTATAATCCACGTACAACTGGAATCAGATCAAAAAACACAAAATAAGACGTTTAACCATATTGCTTTAAACAACTTAACTATATTGAGCAATCAAAAAATCAGATATTTTGATTCCTTGATTGGTAAAACTAGTGATAACAATATTGTAAAGTCGTATAAAGACTCAATAGCTTCTATACGTGATAATATTAAAAAAAGCAAACTTTTTGTCAATAATGCTATTGGAGTTATTAATTCCTTACCCAAACAAGAATCTCTTTATAAACAAATTAAAAACGGAAATTTGCTCCAAGCTCAGCAGACCCTAAATAAAGAAAGTGAATCCATATCTGGTGAAATAGAAAAATTAAATTCATCCAAACTTGCGTTCAGCAAGAATGTAACGGATATTTACAATAAAGCCATTCTTGCAAAACTATTGTTAGATTATCCAGCAGCTACTATAATGTTTAAAAGTGTTATAAATGCAGAACCTTTAAACATAAATTATCTTTTTGGGTATATAGATTTTTTGATATTTGACAATAATAAACCACAAGACGCAATTCGAATACTAAAAACAATTTCACTAAACAATCTTAAAACGGATAACTTAAAAATTCATTTCTACAATTCTTATGGCGTCGCGTTGTCTGATGTTAACCAATCTGATTCTGCAAGATATTATTTTTTAGAAAAAATTAAATTGATAAACACTAGTAAAAGTTTATCTTATAAAGACGTTATGGAGGGCCTCGCTACCTCTTATCTTAATATTGCGACATGTTACAATGGCCGTGACGACTCGGTAGCACTCAATTATTATCAACGTGCCAATAAAACCCTCGATACGCTACAGGCAAAATCGAATTGGCGCGACAATTCTCTCGCGTCACTTTTATACAGAAATATTGGTGCAACCTATATTAATAGAGGTGAAAAATCAGCTGCATTTAGAAATTATTCTTATTCAATCAAACTATTAGATAAGGAACGTTATAAAAACGATGACAATTTTAAGAACTATTTAGATATTCAAAGATACTTTAACAATCTTCAATTCCAATTAACCCCAACTACGGCGACCTTTAATTTGGGCAAGAGTTTTTTAGATACCCTTAATAATTTAAACAAAAAATATAAGAACAATTTAACGAAAATAACTATAAATTATTCAATAGATCTAGCTGACAATTCTTGGACCCTCAAAGATTCTAGTTCATCGATATATTATTACAGATATGCAATTGACTTACTTAAGCCACTATTAAACGATACTGATTTATCATTAAATAAGGCGGCGGCTTCCCACTATTATCAACTTGCAAACCATTATAAAATGTTGGGCAGACAAACTGAATGTTTAAAAAGCCTCGATACTTCAAAGCTTTTGTTTATAAGATTTAATAATCTAATTGATCTAAATTTTGCAGATTCGTCAAATGAGTATCTTATAAATAAGGCCGACTATTTTTTAAATATGGCGAAATTAAGTGCCATAATCCAAGATACCACTCAACAATTGCGAATGATAAAAAAGGCTTATAGTCTATTAAACGATCATCGGAGTGAGAATAATGAGATTTGGACAAAAAAAATTGAAGTAAACAATCAATTGCGTAGGTTTTATTTTTTTTCAGATCACTATAAAGAATCGTTTAAAGCCGATTCAGAAAGTTTAATTATTTATCATAACAATCTGAAAAATTATTTTTTAAATGAACTACCTATTGCAAGAACGACTTTTCTTTTAGGTGAAGATGCATATTATCTATATCATGACTCTGGTAGTAAATATTTGAAATATTCGTTAGGGTTGATGCTTGAAGCGTTAGCCTCTTTTAAAAATTCATTTGCTAATGATAGTAGTTCCTATGCAGCTGAAATAGGCTCTATGTGCTATTTTATTTCAAGAATTTACCAAAGATTAGAAGATGCCGATAAACGGTTGTTCTACAGCAAAATGTCTTTGCATTATTATTCTTTGGCGCCACTCGTATACTTAACAGACAACGATTATTATCAAATCGTTGTCTGTGATTACCATTTAGGGTCCGCCAGACCACTTAGTAAAAGTATTAACTATTTGAGAAGCGGTTATACCCTTTTGTTAAATTCAACTAAAGTTAAAATGTCGAGTCGGGAAAGATTGAATTTTCTATCTGAGTATTATACCACTTTCGGCGCTTATTTTAGTGAAAGCAATGAAAGTAAATCCTTGGACAGTGCCAACTACTATATAGATAAAGCCCTCGGTATATTAGATACTTTGTATAAAAAAGATGCCAACTGTATTCCATGCTGGATAGCAAATAGGGAGAACTTAATTTTTAGTCATAGAGTGAGTGACTCTGAAAAGTTTAAAATTTATCAGGAAGATATTGATATTATTGAACATACATTAAAGTTAGATTCTCTTGATGAATATTTTGGCTCGAATGAAAATATTTTAACAGCTACTTCGAATTTTCTAAACCTTTCAAGTATGTATGCGGATTCAGACAAATATGACATTGCTATACGCCTACTTGAAAAGCGTCTTTATATCCTAAATAAATATCCAGTAATGAGCCATAGCGATACAGCAGAATATAATCTTTGTTACAATAATTTAGCATTTAGTAACATCGTCATTCATAAGCAGAAACTTGCAATCAATTATCTAAAACTCTGTTTGGAGAAATACAAAGACGATAAAAGTAAGGCTCTCAACGTTGAGAATCTCGCATATGCCTACCTTTTTAACAACAATTTAAAAAAAGCTGTGAAAATGCTTCAAGATTTTTCAAAAACTAATTATTCAGACATTCCACAATTGAAAAAGTTTATCGATGACGATTATGCATTCTTTTCTATTCATGATTTTGATAAAAATCTTCTCGAACAGTTTAAAACATTTTTATCTCACTATCCTGATTAAATCATTTCTGCAAACTGAATAGATTTATCTTCCCAATCCTGGCGCGAGAATGCCGCGCCGGCCAAAAGCACTGAGTTCTCGTGCCCCGTCACGCTTGTTTCGGCGCCTAATCGGAAAAGTATATGGCTGGCAAGTCTGCAATATACAGGGTCCGCCAGGCAAGCAATAGTTAACATTCCCCTAAAAATATTTTCCTTAAAATACCGTGAAAACACCCATTATAATTGATAATGAAGCAAGTATATTTACCCGGCCATTAATCAAAAGTTAACAACCGGGTAAATTAAAGGTCAATATTTGCGGAGCGCTTTGTTACTTCTGCTCATTTGTAAAACGCCCGCGAAGATCACATGGAATTCATTAAACAATATACTTAACCTTAAATCACAGCAATTATGAAAGATCTAAAAACCTCCCAGCATGCAGCTCTCGCCGATTTTCACGACAAAACAGAACAAATGCTGGCAAAACTCGAAAACCCGACACAGGAATCGGTAGAAAAAGTGTTTAACAGCATGAGGTCGGCTGACAGTGATACGCTGATGTCGTACACCGGGTATTATTCGATGGATGCGGCGCCCGGCTCCTTTTTATCGATCGATACCGTGGAGTCGTATTACAAATTATCGCAGAAGATCACCATCAGCACATCTGCCGTAACCATTTCGGTATCGATGAACGGAACTACATCAAAAACATATCCGTTCGGCCAGGGCTCAACATTTGACGGCAAGACTTTGACCATCCCCAATGTCCTGAAGATAACATTAACCAGGCAATACAATAACGGAACATTGGTAACATTTTCGGGCGTGGTAAACAACGTTAACGTGACCGGGTCCACCCAATTCAATCCGATCAAATTATCCACGTTTAACGGGCACTATTACACAGCGACAACTTCAGGTATAAAGAAGATATTATCGGTTGATAGGTCGGCAACAAATCCCTATAGTTCAACAATTGCATTTGATTTTGGCTCGGGGATGCAGGAAGTAAGGTTTTACACGTTTACCCCCCTCATGTTTGTGCTGATGTTTTATAACCGCGGTTCGCAGGACAAAGAAAAATATGTATTAATGCTTGGCACAGCCGGAAGTATGGGATTAGCTTGCTTCATTCAGCATGGCCCATCGGGCGAATACGCAGTAACCATTCCCCCCGCCCCATGAAGCGTTTTACGTTTTAAATCAATTTATTGTCCCCGCAGGGCCGCCAACCGGAACACCAGCGATCCCGCGGGAACAGTAAAGAGGTTTTAGCCTGTTGAATGGAGAAATCAGGCAAGACAGGCACTAATTCCTTTTGTCATGCTGAACGATAGTGAAGCATCTTCTTCACCTTGCAATGCAGATTATACTTTTATTTTTCTTGAAGTTTTAATAACAGATATACTTCTGCTGCTATGGTAAACATTTAGCACCTCAATCCGGCGTGTTGTAATGCGGTAAATAATGATGTAACTGCCGTAAATTAGGTTCCGGTACATTTTCGATTTGGTGACCAGGTACCTGCATTCCGGGTGCAAAAGGTAGTTGGAAGAAAGTTGCTCGATATGGAGGATAAGTTCGTCAATGAAAACCGTGGCGGCTGAATACGCAAACGTTTCAATACCATACTCGTAAATTTGCTCAAGACTTATCAGAGCTAACTCGCTGATAACTACTTCGAGTACCTGCTCTTCCATTTTGCCAGTTCAGATCTCAAAGCCTTTAAAGTATGGAACGGGCCTTTTTCAGCTTCGCTTACCATCTTCTCAAAATCCTTTTGGTCCATAGCTTCCCCGGGAACGGCATAATTAATTTTCGCTGATTTAATTTTACCCATATCCAAAAATACAAAGTTTTATTATAAAATGTATCCCATTTTTACAAACCAAAAAGTTTTCCTCCCTCCAGCAGAACAGCTTCGGCCGGGATCAGGCAAAACAATGGTGGCCCAAAGCGCGGCAGGGCATAGCAAACTGCGAAGCATTCTTGGGGCCTTTGAAAAACAAACAAGACGCGATTTTTTTTGCATGCAAAGTCAAAAAGCGAAAAAATGGCGCGACCTGGCACAAATAAACAACCCGCTAATCCAGCCCGTACTCCTTTTTGATAAAGGCTATCAGCGCAATGGCCTTTGCACGGGTATGCTTCATATTTTTTAAAAAGGTTTGGCCCAGCACTTCGTGCGTAAAAAGGCGGTTGTAATAAAGGGCGATCAATTCTTTATCAGGGGTTATATAAGCATGCTTGCCGGTATGGTCAAAATCTGAGGGATCAAAGTATAAAAGGTAGTCGGAGTTTTTTGAATTTTTTAGTTCTTTATAACGGATGGCCCTGGCTTCAACATCCTTATACGCCATCATGGTGGCCTGCAAGTCGCGGTATTGGTTCAGCATAAACACGGTTTGGTTATTGTCGTATTTAATTATCCTGTCGGCCACTTCCTGGTTCCGGATCAGCCTGAAATTACCCGCGTTGCGCAGCTGCTGGATGGTGCGGTTGTTATAGCTGTAGCCACCATACATCCAAAAGTCCTCGGCAACAAAGCGGCTTATCAGGTCGCCATCCGGCTTGTCGGATTTAAGTGCGGTAAGCATCGTATCTATTTTTTTGAATTCGTCGGGGTACGTCTTCAGCTCTAAGTTCATGGCCGTGGTATCGGCTTTCAGGTCTTCTATCATGCTCCGCATAAATTCCGTTTCCTTTGCGCGGTCGCTCAGGTGCTCGCGAAAGCTTTCGGCAAAAAAACCCATCATTACCGCCAGGAATATCATGAGCCCTTCCAGTACATATTCTTTCCAGGGTTTGGCGCTGTGTTTCAATTGCGGGTGGTGGTGTACCTCCATATTAAGCCAGGTTTAATTAATTTAGCCGGCAAAAATAATAAGTTTTACTATTATTAAGAAGATAAGCCGATCCGGCCGGTATCTTTTGTCCGGTCTCATAACCGAAGTTTAGCAGAGCCTGATATTATGTGCCATCACTTTTGTCGCCCCGCTTGCAGGTAAGCAACGTCATTTTAAAACCTGTTATACTTTTATTTTTCCGGAAGTTTTAACATGCCTTGCAAACGGCTATTACTCCCCAAAAAAATTGTCCTGGTTGACTTGCATAGTTTAGAGATTGCTTTCCCGAAACAAGTTCGGGACAGGCCGTTCTTCGCATGACGGGTAAGAACGCAGTACTCATCAATTGGCATCGCTCCCCTTCGGATAAACATACGCAGTCGCCTCTTCCTTCATCTTGATCGGCCGCACCTCAACCCTCGCACTGGAAGTATAGGCAAACTCCGGGTTGCCTTTGGCAATTTCAAGCGCCTCATCGATGTTATTTGCTTTAATATGATAGTAACCCACTATCACCTCTTTACTGTCGCTGAACGGCCCCGTTTGCCACGAGCCTTGCACGCCCGAAAGCATTTTCCCCTCCCGCACCAGCGGCTGCGCACTGATCATGTTCCCGTTTTTTGTTAACCCTTCAATATAAACCCTGCAGGCATCCAGGAACGCCCGGTCTTCCTCCGGCGAAAATGTGGCTTTACTATTCACATCATTGCGGATAAGTAGCATAAACTCTTTCATAATCAACGTTTTAATGGTTATAATAAAGATAAGAAACAAATAATAACGATAACAAATTTTCCTTTCCCTTCAGCAGAACAGCTTCGGCCGAAATCAGGCAAAATTATTTCAGCACCCAATCATTTTACCCCCGCACCCAACAAAAGCGCGCAAACGCCCGACAAAAAAGCGGGCTTGGGAGTCTGGCCTGCCGCTAACGAATTTCCTCTTCCCTTCTGCAGAACAGCTTCGGGTGAAATCAGGCAAAACGATGCGGGCCACGTGCGCGGCAGGGCATAGCAAATTTTTGCATGCAGGTCTCAAAGCGAAAGGTTCGCCCGGCAAAAATATTGCAGCCCAGGTTTTGCCTGATTTGCAGCGCAAAGGCCTGTGCGGCAAAGAAGCCTTTCTGCTGAAAAGCGGTTTGGTTACTTTGGCGCGTCAAAGTAACAGCCTCCGCGGCAATTGAGCGGCACTAAGCATTGTGTGGACCATACATATCCTCATGCGAAACGCAGTGGAGCATCGCTACGTCTTGCAAGCGGCTTTTGCTCCCCAATAACATTTATCTGATTGACTTGCATAGTTTAGAGATTGCTTCGTACCTCGCAATGACGGGTAGTACCCGCCTCTCACAAATATTACCCTCCAATTACCATCCCTTTTTTAACTTGCAACTTTAACACAACAATATGCACGGAGGCACTTTCTTCAAAATATTTTTAATCATAGCCGGCCTCAGCCTGCTGATGGACTGGTATGTATTCGCCGGTTTACGAACGTTTACCGCCGACTGGCAATCCCTGCGCCTACGCCAGCTGATGAACTGGGGCTACCTGGTCGTTTCTGTCGGCGTTACCGCGATGTTTATCCTGGGTTTCGGCAGCTTTACCACCGCCCGCGGTATGACGCCTTTTCACGAATGGGTGCTCAGCATCTTCCTCACGTTCTTTTTCACCAAGATATTCTTTATCATCGTATTGTTCCTGGGCGATACTGGCCGTTTCCTTTACGGGATAGTAAACAATATCCTCAAGCCAAAAGGCAAAACCATTCAGCCATTTTTCCCTGAACGCCGCAAGTTTATTGCCGAGGCGGCCATCCTGGTGGCAGCCGTTCCCTTTACCAGCTTTTTTTATGCGATGCTCAAAGGTAAGTACGATTACAAAGTACATCGCCAAACCCTCTATTTCGACGACCTGCCCGATGCTTTCGACGGCTTCACCATTACCCAGCTATCCGACATCCATTCAGGCAGTTTTGACAACACCGCGGCTGTTCAACGCGGTATCGACCTGGCTAAAGCCCAAAAAAGCGACCTGTTTGTCTTCACCGGCGACCTGGTCAACAACGCCGCCTGGGAAATAGAGCCCTATATTGACAGGTTCAGCCAGCTAAAAGCACCTTTCGGGCAATTCTCCATACTCGGCAACCACGATTACGGCGACTATATCCACTGGGACAGCGAGCAGGAAAAAGCTGCCAACCTCGAAAAATTAAAACAGCACCACCAGGCCCTTGGCTACCGCCTGCTGCTGGACGAAAACGTTGAGATAGAAAAGAACGGCCAAAAGATATCCCTCATTGGCGTACAAAACTGGGGCAAAGGCTTTATACAACTGGGCGATCTCGATAAAGCATTAAAAGGTATCGATAAAGATGCTTTTAAGATACTGCTTTCGCATGATCCAACGCATTGGGAGGAAAAAGTAAGGTACAACCCCGCAAACATACATTTAACCCTGGCGGGCCACACCCATGGCGCGCAGTTCGGCGTTGAAACAGCCCATTTCAGGTGGAGTCCCGTAAAATACCGCTACCTGGACTGGGCCGGCCTTGTCAACGAAAAAAACCGCTACCTGTACGTAAATCGCGGCTTTGGCTTCCTGGCCTTTTCAGGCCGCCTCGGCATCTGGCCGGAGATCACGGTGATCACGCTGAAGAAGAAAGTGTCTTGATTTCGGATTTTTCGCTGATTGCCAACTTTCGAATTAGAATCTTTCGGACTTTACCGGCTTTCCCGACTTTACTGACTACTCCAAAACTGGCACGGTTTAAGCTTATAACTTAATCTAACAAAACTTCATCATGCCACAGCAAAACGCAAAAAGAATAGGCCAGCGCCCCGTGAAAAAAAGATCAAATAATATTGATACCCTGCACGATGCATGGCATATAATGAAGCCATTTGTTCACTTTTCCATAAAAGCCATGCGCGTTATTGCCCATGCCCTTATTTTCATCGTAAAAAACATTCCCAAACCCGATGACCACAAACCACGCAGCAAAAGCGACAAGGTGATCAAAATATAATATTGATCCTTTTGTCGAATTAAATTCATTTTTTTAAATTATATTGCGAATATAATTCAATCATAATGTACATTTACAGTATGATTACCGAAACCGATATTTTACTGGACAAAACCGATCTGCACATCCTGCGGCTGATGCAGGACAATGCCCGCATCTCCAACGCCGACCTTGCCCGCGAGCTGGGCATGGCCCCGTCGGGTGTGCTCGAGCGGGTTAAAAAGCTCGAACAAAAAAACGTCATCCTGCAATATACCGCGCGTGTTAACCCGGCCGCTATTCAGCAAAAATTGCTGGCTTTTATTTTTATGAAGGCTGCCGATGGGCCGGGCTGCAGTACCACCGCACAGGAGCTGGCCAAAATTCCCGAAGTGCAGGAAGTGCACCATATTGCCGGCGAGGATTGCTACCTCGTAAAGGTCCGCACCTACGACTCAGCATCGCTCATGAACCTGATGCGCAGCAGCTTCAGCACAATACCAAACCTGTTGAGCACACGCACCACCATTGTGCTCGAAACAGTAAAGGAACAACAACAATTGGTTATACCCGAAAATAATTAATATGAGTTTAAAATTACAACGTCCGGCATCGCCGTTCCTGGTTATCGTCGCATTTGCCACGGTTTATATTGTATGGGGTTCCACTTACTTCTTCATAAAAGTAGCCGTTGGCGGTGGGCTTCCGCCTTTCTTGCTTGGCGCGATACGTTTCTTCACAGCCGGCGTGTTGTTAATGATTTGGTGCGCCATCCGCGGTGAAAAAATATTTGTCGCGAAAAATATACTTTACTCGGCAGTAACGGGTATTCTTTTGCTGTTTGTTGCAAACGGCGCCGTGATCTGGAGCGAGCAAACCCTGCCAAGCGGCATGGTAGCTATCCTGGTATCGTCAACCCCCATATGGTTTGTGCTGCTCGACAAGGCAAACTGGAGCATAAATTTAAAAAGCCGCGCCACGATTATCGGCTTGCTGATCGGTTTTGCAGGCGTATTTTTATTATTCAGCGAACAGATAAGCGGCTCATTATCCGGGGGACTGTCCGCATCAAATTTACCCTGGATGCTATTGCTGCTCGTGGGGTCTGTAGCTTGGGCATCAGGTTCATTATATTCTAAATACAAATCAACCGAGGGTTCGGTACAGGTTAATACCGCCTGGCAAATGATCGCCGCCGGGTTGGTATTTATACCGGGCAGTTTCCTTCACAACGAAATTACCGGCCTGCAATGGCAAAATATCCCGGCGAACAGCTGGTATGCGCTGCTATACCTCATTTTGCTTGGTTCCATCGCCGCTTTTAGCGCGTATGTGTGGCTGCTGCAGGTGCGGCCGGCAACACAGGTAAGCACGTATGCTTACGTCAACCCGGTTATAGCTGTTATCCTGGGTATTGTGTTTGCGCATGAAAATATATCGCTTGTTCAGATCGCCGGGTTATTTATCATTTTAGGCAGTGTGCTGCTCATCAACCTGGCAAAATACCGCAAAAAGCAACCTGCAAAACAACTGGTAACAACCGGCTAATTGAATAGCCGTATCGATTATTAAAATTAGGCTTGTATTGATATTTATTTATATTTTGCAGGAATAAATTTAAAACTGAAAATGATATGGCAAACGGCAAAACCTGGCATGATAACCACAAAGACTCATTAAAATTTGGACAGCGTTTGGCTGATTCAGTAGCAAACGGAATGGGCTCCTGGCGGTTCATCATCATACAATCGGTTATTGTGTTGGTTTGGATGGGGCTCAATGTGGTGGCTATTATACACCATTGGGATCCGTACCCCTATATTTTGCTGAATTTGCTTTTCTCAACCCAGGCCGCGTATGCCGCACCTATTATCATGATGGCGCAAAACCGTCAGAACCAGCGTGACCGCGCACATGCCGACGCAGACTTCAGAACAAACGTAGAAGCAAAAAAAGAGATCGAGGAACTGATAAAAAAACTGGACGACATTGAAATAGAAAAACTGGACAAGATACTCGCCATCCTCGAAAAAAACGAGAAAAAATAGAATCAGGAGTCAAAAACCAAGACAGAAGGCATTTTCTTGATTTTTGGTTCTTGACTCTTGGCTCCTAATCTTGATACTTGATACTCCCTACTTGCTACTTATTTCTTAGTTTTGCGGTCAATGACAAAAATCGAAGAAGCGGTAATTCACGAAGTTGAAGACGAGGTTAGCCCCAAAAACTGGAAAGACATTTTCTGGACGGTTGTTAAAACCATTTTAAAGATAGTTATATCGGGTGCGCTGCTGTATTATGTTTTCAGGAATGTCCATTTTGCCGATGTAAAATACAGGCTCTATCATGCCAATTACTGGTGGATGCTGGCCGCGCTCATCAGTTTCTTTCTGTCGATCATTGTGGCGTCGGGCCGGTTGCTCAGCTTTTTCAAGTCAATCGGGCTTAAGCTCGATCCGCGCTTTAATTTCCGGCTTTACCTCCTCGGCTTGTTCTATAATTTTTT
Source organism: Mucilaginibacter sp. (assembly GCA_035568395.1). Classification (GTDB taxonomy): domain Bacteria; phylum Bacteroidota; class Bacteroidia; order Sphingobacteriales; family Sphingobacteriaceae; genus Mucilaginibacter. Next base: position 1,700,925 of record DATMOF010000002.1, read on the forward strand.
GCTTCCCGGCGGCATCGGCGGCGATGGTTATAAAATATACCTGCTCAATAAAAATTATAAGCTCCCGGCTAAAAAAGTATTCTGGGCCATTATGTTCGACAGGCTAAGTGGCCTCTGGGCCATCGGTTTGATCATTGTCGCACTGATATTTTTGATCCCCCAGATAGACGTACAGATAACGATACCGCTGGGGATGTTCGCCGCCGGCTCGGCCATTTACTATTTCATTGCCTACCGGTTTTTCAGGGAATATACCAAATTCTTTTTCGCGGCACATGCCAAAGCTGTTGCGGTACAGGGGTTACAAGTAATGGCTGTCGTATTTGTTCTTATCGGACAGGACTTTTCAGGAAAATTCTCCCCTTACCTGTTGTCTTTTCTCGTTTCGGCGCTGGCAACCATCTTACCTATAAGCGTAGGCGGCGCCGGTGTACGCGAAACCGTTTTCCAGCAGTTGACCAAAGTGTTTCCGATGGATAAAACACTGGCCGTTTTCCTGCCGGGATCGTTTTATATCATCTCCCTTATCGTGGCGCTGCTCGGCGTTTATTACGTATTACGGCCAAGCCGCCTGGCCAAAGGCCTGCCTTCCATTGAAGAAAAATAATGATTTGCATTCACTCGAAAATGTGAATGTTTGCCCGAAGTAAAAATCTTGATAAATTTTCTCGTCAACAGCACAATCATTCCGTGGTATAATCTTATTTCATACTTTTACGTTTAGTAATAAACCGACCTCTTAATGAGCCATTTTAATGATTTCAACAACCCGCAGGTAGCGGCGTTGCCCGCGCATTTAAAGCAATTTATAGTCGACCAGCATTACGAACATTATACACCGGTCGACCATGCCGTGTGGCGATATGTAATGCGGCAAAATTATAGCTACTTAAAAGACGTTGCTTACTACCCGTATATCCCGGGCTTGCAGGCTGCCGGACTCACCATCGAAAAGATCCCCGATTTACAGGAAATGAACGATGCGCTTGCCAAAATTGGCTGGGGAGCCGTAACGGTGGATGGTTTTATACCGCCTGCGGCGTTTATGGAATACCAGGCCTACAGGGTATTGGTTATAGCCGCCGATATCCGCCAGTTAAAGCATATTGAATATACCCCGGCGCCCGATATCATACACGAATCGGCAGGCCACGCCCCTATTATAGCTGATAAAGATTATCATGAATACCTGAGCTATTTTGGCTCCATCGGTGCAAAAGCCATGTATTCGGCGCAGGATTTTGAATTGTACGAAGCTATCCGGGCGCTATCAATTCTAAAAGAAATGCCGGATGCTGACGAAGAAGAAATAAAAAAAGCGGATGAGTTGGTACAGTATCGCCAGGCAAATATCGGCGAACCATCAGAAATGTCGCTGCTGAGCCGCCTGCACTGGTGGACAGTGGAATATGGGCTGATCGGCACGCTGGAAAATCCCAAGATCTACGGCGCCGGGCTGCTGTCATCCATCGGCGAGAGCGTGAGTTGCATGAAGTCTGATATCAAAAAGTTACCATATACCATTCATGCCATAAATTACGCTTACGATATCACCAAAACGCAGCCGCAATTGTTTGTAACGCCCACCTTCCAAAACCTGATAAATGTACTGGAAGAGTTTGCAAATACCATGGCATTTAGAAAGGGCGGGGCGTACGGACTTCAAAAAGCCATAGAAAGCAAAAACACCTGCACCGCTGTTTACAGCTCGGGGTTACAGGTTACCGGTACGTTTACGGAATACAGATCAGATGCCGACGACGACGTCGCTTTTTTAAAAACCACAGGGCCTTCTGCACTATCGGTCGACAATAAACAATTACCTGGTCATGGCAAGGATTATCACCGCGACGGGTTCAGCTCACCGGCAGGCAAACTAAAAGACCACGCAATGCCGCTTGAAGATCTGTCACCGGAAGATCTCAACTATTTTGGCATCGAAGAAAGCAAACAAGCCACATTAAATTTCGAAAACGGCATAACTGTAAGCGGTCTTATTAAAAAGATCCTTGCCATAAATGGCAAAACGCAGCTGATAACCTTTGAAAATTGCACGGTTACTGATCAGGATGGCGGTATCCTGTTCGATCCGTCGTGGGGGATATACGATATGGCTGTGGGGGCGAAAATTATCTCTGTTTTTTGCGGTGCAGCCGATAAAGACGCCTTTGTTGAGATCCCTTATAAATCGAATACAGGCACACATCACCCTACTTATGATGGCAATACTTTAGAACTGCACAAGCTATATGAGCAGGTACGCAACCGCAGGCAAAAAGGCGGCGATTTCGGTTTTTTAGGTAATGTATGGCTGCGCCTGCAAAAATTTCACCAGGACGACTGGCTGTGCGCACTCGAGATACTGGAAATATTGGAACATGAAGATGTTGAACCCGCAGTAGCCGTGGAAATAAGAACTTTCCTCGAAAACAAAGCCAACAACCAGCCCGAATTTAAAAAACTGATCAGTGATGGTTTTTATTTGATCAAGCACCCGGTTGAGCAAAAATTGGTAGTTTGATGATATATTTGTAATTTGGTATAATGACAATATTAAAAATAACAGTTGAAGATGAACAAGTGGCCTTGCTGCGGGAATTGTTAAAGCAGGTTTCATTTGTTAAAAATATTGAAGAAGACTATTCACCCGATGCGATTGGTACTTCAAGTACTAATCCTTCATACGACAGGATAAAAAAGCTGCTGGATGAAGCCAGAGGGAAAAATTTATTTAATAATATCGACGACCCATCCGAATGGCAGCGCGAACTAAGAAAGGAATGGGATCGTGATTTTTGATACGAACATTCTAATCTACTTGTCTAAATACACTATTACGCCCGAGAAAATATTCAAAGAGAACGCCGCAATTTCAGTTATCACCAAAATAGAAACTTTAGGATTTCCATTTAAGGATGAAGACGAGCATACGCTGCTTTTGCGCATTTGTAATGAGTTAAGGGTCATTCCGCTCACCGACCAAATCGCTCAGGAAACCATTAACTTGCGTAAAAACTTTCGCATTAAATTGCCGGACGCGATTATTTACGCTACAGCGCTAGTAGAAAATGTTCCTTTATTAACAAATAACATCAACGATTTTAGTGCACTTGACAGGAACGTTAGGTTAATCAATCCCTTTGATTTATGAATATCATCATAACCGGCGCTAGCAGCGGTGTAGGCTTCGAAGCTGTGCTCGAATTAATACTTTCAGGTAAACATAAGGTTATTGCCCTTGCACGGTCGCAGGACAAACTGGAGAACCTTTTAGAGATCGCTCACGGATTGAACCCTGATGCCGAAGTATTCGCCCTCGCTTTCGATATTGTACATGGCGACTACAAAGACCTTCAGCAATTTATCGCCAATAACTTTGATAACCGCGTGGATATCCTGATCAACAACGCGGGCATGCTGGTGAATAAGCCTTTTGCCCAATTGCTCGAAATGGACTTTGTTGAAATGTTGCAAAGTAATTTCATCGGCCATGTACGTATGATACAGGGCATACTCCATTTAATACCCGAAGACGGCCATATTGTAAACATCGGGAGCATGGGTGGCTTCCAGGGCAGTGCCAAATTCCCGGGCCTGGCTGCATACTCGGCAAGCAAGGCGGCCCTGCACAGCCTGACTGAATGCCTGGCGCTTGAACTGGTAGAAAAAGGAATAAAAGTAAATTGCCTGGCCCTCGGCTCGGCACAAACAGAGATGCTTGAAAAAGCGTTTCCGGGTTACCAGTCGCCGGTGCTGGCTTTTGAAATGGGAAAGTACATTGCTGATTTCGCCGTAACCGGCCACCGATTGTTTAACGGGAAAGTACTGCCGGTTGCGGTAAGTACGCCGTAGTAAAATTACTTTTTCGGGAACAGTTCCAGCATGATCCACAATACAGCGACCTGCGTCACCGAGGAAATAAACATGCCCCAGATGATCGTCTTTTTATAGTTACGAATATCTTTGATAAGCCCGGTAACTTCGGATGTCAGGTCGTCTTTGGTAGCTATAGTTTTAAGCATTGGGGTCATTGTCCAAATTATTTTTTCAAAAATAACAATAGTATTGCCGTCATCGCGCCAACTTGCCCGATCCAAAAAATAAACATCCACTTAACAGAATCGCCGATCTTATTGCTGAGGTCAAGTTTAACTTGTGCAAGATCATCTTTTGTAGCTAATGTCTTAATGGTTGCTTCCACCGCGCGTTCAGTTTTGTTATCGATGTATTTAAACATGGCTTCGGTCGTATCGTTACCCAATTTTTCGGATAATAGTTTGTACAACCGTGCTGTTTCTTTTGCTTCTAAGTACATAACAAATATAATTATAAAAGTTTGTTTGAAAAAGAGGTTAGAGACTGGAGATTAGAGGTTAGTTCAAATAATCTAATCTCCTATCTCCAACCTCCAATCACTAACCCCTCCCATTGAGCTTTATAAAATCATTAACTACAACTTCGGTAAAATAACGTTTATTACCCTCCTTGTCGGTGTAACTACCGCTCGCCAGCTTGCCTTCTATGGCCACCTCGTCACCTTTTTTAAGGTTGTCGCCCGCATATTTGGCTTGCATGCCCCAAATAACCAGGTTATGCCACTGCGTTTCGGTTACTTTTTCCCCTTTATCATTTTTATAGCTTTCATTTGTAGCCATTGAAAAACGGGCCATGTTTCTGTTGTTGTCAAAAGTTTTCACTTCGGGGTCCATACCCAGGTTGCCTACCAGGCGTACACTGTTTCTTAATGTGTTCATGCTGTTTAAAAATTAAATTTTGTTTTTTTATTGACGACACAAAGGTGTGCCCGGCGCATTGTATTACCCGGTTAATAACCGCTTATAGTCGACAATTTCCATTTGCAAGCGTTTGCAAACGGATAATATTTTCTATCTTTAACCAATGAATGAAGAAAGGACATGCCTCGATTGCGGCACGCCCCTGCATGGCAGGGCTGATAAAAAGTTCTGCAATGACCTTTGCCGCAACAATTATAACAACCAGCTAAACAGCAGCAGTTATAACCTGGTGCGGAACATTAACAATATCCTGCGCCGTAACCGGCGCATACTGGAAGAGTTAAACCCATCCGGCAAAACCAAAACAACCCGAAAAAAGTTGGCGGCAAAGGGTTTTGATTTTGAATATCATACCCGCACTTACCAAACACAAAATGGCAAAACCTATCATTTTTGTTATGAGTATGGCTACCTGCCGCTGGAAGCCGACGAAGTTTTGCTGGTAAAACGGGAAGCGGAATAAGTAATACGCCGCACATTTTTGCACACTGGTTAACTGACTTAACTTAATCAACTGCTCACCAAATCAACCAAACCCCTATCTTTGCCGCGAATGAAGATCCACCAATTTTACGACAGGGGGCTGGCGCATGCCTCTTATGCCGTTATCCGGAATGGCAGAATGGTTGTTGTCGACCCGGCCCGCGACCCACAGCCTTATTATGATTTTGCGACCCTCAACGAAGCCGATATCGTGGGCGTTATCGAAACACACCCGCATGCCGACTTTGTAAGCTCACACCTCGAAATTCATCAAACAACGGGCGCTGTTATTTATGTAAGTAAGCTAACGGGTGCCGAATATCCGCACGAAACGTTCGACGATGGCGACACAATAAAACTGGACGATATTAAATTAAGGGCCATCAACACTCCCGGCCATTCGCCCGACTCGATATGTGTTTTGGTTGATGACCAATACGGGAATGAAAAGGCGCTGTTTACCGGGGATACTTTGTTTGTTGGCGATGTGGGCCGGCCCGACCTGAGAGAGAACGTTGGCAATATAATGGCAAAAAAAGAACTGCTTGCCCGGCAAATGTATCATTCGACCCGCGAGAAATTAATGACCTTACCGCATGAAATTGTGGTATACCCCGCCCACGGACCAGGCTCCCTGTGCGGAAAAAACATGAGCCCCGATCTGCAGAGCACCATAGGCCGCGAGCTGCGCGAAAATTATGCGTTGCAGCTGATGGACGAATTGACTTTTGTGAAAACCATCACCGAAGACCAGCCCTTTATCCCTAAATATTTTGTTCACGATGTGGAATTGAACAAAACAGGCGCGCCATCTTTCAATGACAGCATCAGCGCGGTTTTCAGGCCGGGGGGCAATTTTCAAATAGAAAAAAATATCCCAATTATTGATACCCGCTCAAAAGATGTCTTTAAAAAGGGATTTTTAAAAGGGGCTATTAACCTGCAGGACGGCGAGAAATTTGAAACATGGCTCGGCTCCATCATCGGCCCCGGCGAGCAATTTTACCTGGTAGCTGCAAATGACGCTGATTTAGATGCCGTGATAAAAAAAGCAGCCAAAATTGGATACGAACAAAATATCAAAGCCGCCCTCGTGGCACCAGCTTACGCTACAGAAAAAGCAGCAGAACTGGATCTGGCCGACTTTAAATCACACCCCGAAAATTATACGATAGTTGACGCGCGCAACCCGATCGAAACCGATGACGGCCTGGTATTTAACCACGCCTGCACCATTCCCCTCCCCGAGTTGCGCGAACGGATAAACGAAATACCAACCGGCAAACCCATTGTTGCCCATTGCGCCGCAGGCTACCGGTCGGCTGCCGCATCAAGCATCATCAGGAGTAAAATAACCAATGTGCCGGTTTACGATCTTGGCGAAGTTGTGAAAGAACTCGAAATACAAAAAACAAACGCCTAATGCTTGAATTAATCCGGACGGCTGATGGGTCAAACACCATTTATAACTCAGAAGTTGGTGAGAACTACCATTCCCGTAATGGCGCTTTACAGGAAAGCCGGCACGTGTTTGTTAATTCAGGCCTCTGCTATTTTTTGGAGAAAACACGTTCTTTTCTAAAAGTCCCCCCTACCGGGGGAGACCCGATAGCTATCGGGTTAGAGAGGGTTTGGGCCACTGTTTCCATTTTAGAGGTCGGTTTTGGCACCGGTTTAAATTTTTTGCTTAGCGCAGATCTATGCGCCGAAAAAAAAGTCCGCCTAAACTACACCGGCATCGAAGCTTATCCGCTATCAAAAGAGCTGGCAACCCAAACGGGATACGATCAATATGTTTCGGCAAGTACCTGGCAAAGATTTACCGATGGCTATGAAAAAGCCCTGTCCTCCCAGATTCAGCTTAATCCTAACTGCCGGCTGCAAATCGCCAGCTGCAAACTGTTGGATTTTGAATCCGCAAACCAATACGATATCATTTATTACGATGCCTTTGCCGCAGCCCGCCAACCCGAAATGTGGGACGAAGCAGCCATTGCACATACCATCCGGTTTTTAAAACCAGGCGGCGTTTTCGTAACCTATGCTATTACCGGTAACCTAAAGCGGTCGTTAAAGGCATTGGGTTGTACGATCGAAAAAGCCCCCGGCGCGGCAGGCAAGCGGGAGATGCTGCGGGCGGTGAAGTTGCTTTGAGCAAAGGACGGTATATAAGTCATCGCATTAAATCTTATTTTTACAAATTCGAATTCGAATAGTCGGCTTAATTAGTAAAATACCAATTCGTGTAACTCGAATAAATTCGCACAATTAGTGAACATATAAACAATCATGCCCTTAACACCCCCATCCGCCGCTTTTACACCCGCAACCGCGTTCGACAGGCTCGTCAAAATCATGGACGACCTGCGCCTCAACTGCCCGTGGGACAAAAAGCAAACCCTCGAAAGCCTGCGTCATCTAACAATCGAGGAAACATACGAACTGTCGGACGCGATTTTAAGCAGTGACATGCCCGAAATAAAAAAAGAACTCGGCGATATCATGCTCCACCTGGTTTTTTACGCCCGTATAGCTTCGGAAACCAACGATTTCACCATCACCGACGTGCTGAACGGCGTGTGCGAAAAACTCATTAACAGGCACCCGCATATTTACGGCGATGTGGATGTAAATAATGAAGACGACGTAAAGCGCAATTGGGAAAAGATCAAGCTGAAAGAAGGTAACCGCTCGGTTTTGGGCGGCGTACCGGCATCATTGCCCGCATTGGTAAAAGCCTCGCGGATACAGGAAAAAGCCCGCGGCGTAGGTTTCGACTGGGAAGAGAAAAGCCAGGTTTGGGAAAAGGTTGAAGAGGAAATGCAGGAATTCAGAAATGAATTCAATGCCGAAGATGAAAGCGCTATAGATCATGAAAAGGCTGAAGGCGAATTTGGCGACCTGCTGTTTTCATTAATTAACTATGCGCGTTTCATAAATATTAACCCGGAAGATGCTTTGGAGAAAACAAATCGTAAATTTATCAAACGTTTCCAGTATCTCGAAGGCAAAGCCGCCGAAACAGGCAGGCAATTGCATGACATGAGCCTGGCCGAAATGGATATATTTTGGGAAGAAGCTAAAAAAATTTAACATACTGTGTAGCGTTTAACATTTTATTTACGTAGTAGGTGTATAATATGAAACTAAAACTATTTTTCGTCCTGGCTTTAATTGCATTATTTGCAGGGGGATGCGTCAGTAACAAAAACTCGTTACCGGCGCCGGCTATACCTTCAGGAACGTTTGAGGGACAATTCAGGCGTGTACATACTTCATCAAAGAACGGGGTACGTGATACGTTAAAGGCAAATGTAGATCTCGTTTTAAACAAGACGTCAGGTTTTACCCTTACACCCGATAATACACCGAGCGTTATTGTGGCCGGTCATGGCGGCTATGTTATTGAGTCAAATTATATTCTTTTTAACGACTTAACATACCAGACAGCAGTCGGAAGCGGTAGCATCAGCACCTCCGACAAAGTGCATTTAACCGGCACTTACCAGTATTATTACGATGGCAAGGTTTTCCAAATGGTTAACAATAGCTTTTTGGACACGTTGAGCCTGCAATTTGATTTAAAGAAGCAGAATTAAGCGATAACAGGTTGTAAGCGCTGCAAGACAGAAATTATCTTGTCGCCGCTTCACCTTTAAATAACATTGGTGATCCTTACACCCCTATAGGAATAACAGAAATTTGGTTGAATAATTACATTTAATGCATCAGATCCGGGGCATTGCTGAAGACGAAATTATCAGTCAATGCAAAACAGGCAGCTTAAAATACCAGGAACTGCTATACAAGCAGTTCTATAGCTATGCTATGAGTATAAGCCTGCGCTACAGCATCAACCGGGATGATGCCCTGGAAGTGGTAAATGACGCTTTTATAAAGGTTTTTAATACGATAAGCCGGTTTAACAGCGATAAGCCGTTTAAGGCCTGGCTCCGAACGATCATCGTCAATACAGCCATCGACCGTCGTCGAAAAGAGTTGAAATTTCAATTACACGTTGAAATGGACAACGTAATGGCGTTAAGCGGGCCGGCAAGTACCAGCGATAACCTGAATGCGCAGGATATCCTGCAGCTAATGAAGCAATTACCCCCCATCCAGGTAGCCATCTTTAACTTATATGAGATAGATGGCTATAATCACGATGAAATTGGCCAGATATTAACTATTCCGGCAAACTCGTCAAGGGTTTACCTGAGCAGGGCAAAAGAAAAATTAAGAACGTTAATTCAATTTGAAGCACAAAATCATGGACGAGCAGTTCGATAAAGATTTGATAAACCACATCAGGGAGGTGTTCGATAATTACGAAGACCCCACCGCTGATGAAGGCTGGCTGGAACTCAGGAAGAAGTTTCCTGAAAAGAAGTCACGCCGCCCGGTTGCCTGGATATGGCGCGGCGCCGCAGCAGCGCTTATACTGTTAGGTATGGGCATTGGATTTTTAATTTATGATGGCCGGGTTAAACCAACCACGGTGGCTCATACAAAAACAAAGGTTAGCCCGGTAGAAAACCTGGTTAAGAACAAACCGGTATCAAATGGTGCCGCAAATACCGGCGGTAACAACGAAACTAAATTATCAAATGCAACTATTGCACAAGGCAATATACTGGCCCAATCCCCGGCAATAACTAAAGAGCACAACGAAACTAACACCCAGGGCAGAGATACAAAAAGACATGATCTAACCAACTCCGCAAACTTTACAACCCAGGGCCGTCAATATGCTGCCCGGTCTTCATTTGGTAAAACAGTTTTAACAAATTCAATTGCTTTAAACACATCTGTTGCTCCTCAAAAAGGCATGCAAAATAGAACAGCCGATCAACACCCGGCTTTGAAGGACAACGCGGCAAATGTCATCGCCTCAGCAAAAAATCCGGCAGTACCTGGAAAAATTACTGACAGCGCGGCAATAAATAAGGTTAATGCGACACAGCTATTAGCAGCAAACAGCCAAAAAACAACCCGCAATACCGACACCGCAGGCAACACGCCGGCCGTTAACCCGGCAAATACAACGCTTGCTGCCGTAAAACAAGCAAAGACCCGCAAAATTGAAGACACGGACCCGCGACGGATCCGGCTGGCTATATCTGCAGGTACCTACGTTAACTACGCCAAAGGGAGCAGCAGCCAGATGAATATGGGTTTTGGCCTTACTTCCGATATTCCGCTTACCCGGAAGCTGTCATTGGTTACAGGCATAAATGTTTCTCAAAATTCGCTGAATTTTGCCGGTACACCGCCGCCGGCCATCCAGCAAAACCATTTGGTAGCGGCCGCCGCGCCCAAAACTGCAAGTATCGCCAGTGCGTATTTTGCGCCGGTATCCACACCAACATTTCAAAACTACAATGCTAACCTGATCGCGCTGGATATCCCCGTAAATTTAAAGTACCAGTTTAATCCAAAAAAATCTGATGCATATGTCTCGGCCGGGGTAAGCTCGGGAACATTTATCGACGAAAATTATGTCTATAAATACAATTATCCGTCGCTCTTTTCACCTTCGGTACAGCAAACGCTGGGCACAAGCGCGCATAACCGCTTTAATAACTTCTATGTGGCAAAAGTGGTTAACGTAGCCTTTGGCGTTGGCCGCCAGATCGGCAGGAACAGGGTAATCATTGAACCATTTCTCAAATATCCGCTTGACGGCGTTGGTTCGCAGCAATTGCGTTTTGGCACCGGCGGCGTAAATTTAAAACTAAACCTGCTATCGGGTAAAAAATAACAAAAGCGCCGGGTTTGTACATCCGGCGCTTTACAAATAACGACGGGCCGCTTGTGCAAATCATCCCGCAGCAAGCATCTCGCTCCTTTCCGGAGCCAGTTTTCCCAACTTTCGGACTTTTCGGACTTTACTGACTTCCGCAAACATTTTTCCTCCAATCATCCATAATTATTATAAATTTGGCCCGTGGCCGAATGCGTGTTTTTTCGGCCCTCCAATTATTTTTTCCAGATATCCTGATATGAGAAAATCATTAATTTTTACAGCCTGCTGCCTGGTTATGGCTTTGGGCCTGAAAGCGCAAATCCCTGCGCTTGAGCGTGTTGAGCCCATGTTTTGGTGGGTAGGTATGCATAATCCTAACCTGCAGCTTATCGTACATGGCGATCATATTTCGTCGCGGACGGTGGAACTAACCTACCCTGGCGTAAAGCTGGTTGCTGTTCACAAAGTTGAAAATCCGAACTATTTATTCCTCGATCTGCGCATTTCAACGGATACAAGGCCGGGAACGTTCCCGATAAAGTTTAATAAAGCCGGCGAAAAGGCATTATTGTATAGCTACGCACTTAAACAACGCGACCGTTCGGAGGGCCGTGCGCAAGGCGTAACCGATAAGGACCTGATCTACCTCATTATGCCCGATCGTTTCGCAAACGGCGACCCGTCAAACGATTCGTTTTCAGATATGCGCGAGACCGGCGTGCACCGCGAGTTGATGTTCGGCCGCCATGGCGGGGACATTCGGGGTATCATGAACCACCTTGATTATTTAAAGGACCTTGGCGTAACCGCCATCTGGCTTACCCCCGAAATTGAGAACGACGAGCCGCATGCCTCCTACCATGGCTACGCGGTTACCGATTATTACCATGTCGATAAGCGTTTTGGCACAAATGAGCTGTATAAACAGTTTGTTGAAAAATGCCATGCCATGGGCATGAAAGTGGTGAAAGACCTGGTGCATAATCATGCCGGCACCGAGGGCTATACCATTGCGGATATGCCTATGAAGAGCTGGGTGCACCAGTGGCCTAAGTACACCAAATCAAACTTCCGCGATATGGCTGTAATGGACCCGCATGCCTCACCGATGGATCGCAAGCTGATGCTCGACGGCTGGTTTGACACCCGCATGGCCGATATGAATGAAAATAACCCGTACGTGCAGAATTTTTTAACCCAAAACCACATCTGGTGGGTTGAGTACGCAGGTGTTGACGGCTTTCGCCTGGACACCTACCCCTATAACGATCCGCAATACATGGCCAAATGGGCTACTGATGTAAAAGCGGAATTTCCGCGCTTATCCATATTCGGAGAAACGCTTGTGTGGTCGGCTGCCGACCAGGCCTATTTTACACAGGGAAACACGGTTCACCAGGGCTTTGACACACACTTACCCGGCGTGACCGACGGCGTGGTTAAAGATGCCATTTACGAAGCTTTAAACGGTAAAGAAGGCTGGACAGACGGCGTAAACCGCCTGTACGCAGTTATGGCGCAGGACTTTTTATACCAGGATCCAACCCGCAACGTGGTATTTTTGGATAACCACGATATGAGCCGGGTTTTATCTGTCGTTGGTGAAGACATCAATAAATATAAATCGGCCATGGCTATGCTGATGACGCTTCGCGGTGTGCCCCAGATGTACTATGGCGATGAAATATTAATGAAGGGCTATTCAAACCCCGATGGCCTCATACGCCAGGATTTCCCCGGCGGATGGGAAGGCGATAAGATCAATAAGTTCACGGCCGCAGGCCGTACCGAACCGGAAAATGACGCTTTCAATTATATACGCAAGCTGGCTAACTACCGCAAAAATACATCGGCATTGCAAACCGGGAAAATGATGCAGTATATACCCGAGCGGGGCATATATGTGTATTTCAGGTACGATAACCAGAAAACGGTTATGGTTGCTTATAATAGCCGCGACAAGGAGCAAACAACAGCTACTGCGCGATACTTTGAACAAATAAAAACCGCGAAAAAAGCAAAAAATATAATCACCGGTGAAACTATTGATCTGTCGAATTTAACCATCCCCGCTAAATCAACTTTAGTTTTAGAGCTTATTAATTAATGATAAATAAATATAGAGCTTGTATTTTTGATCTGGACGGCGTAATTGTCGATACGGCAGTTTACCATTACAAAGCATGGAAACGTTTAGCCAACGAATTGGGGTTTGATTTTACGGAAGAGAACAACGAAAAGCTGAAAGGCGTTAGCCGGGTACGGTCGCTCGAGTTGATCCTGGAATGGGGCGGGGTCACAAAAACCGAAGCCGAAAAAGCGGAACTGGCCACGCGCAAAAATGACTGGTATGTTGAGATGATCAATCACATGACGCCGGCCGAGATACTGCCTGGGGCAAAAGAGTTTTTGGAAACTTGCAGGGCAGCGGGAATAAAAACCGCATTAGGTTCGGCAAGTAAAAACTCAATGACTATATTAGACCACATTAATTTAACAAGCCTGTTCGACGCAATAATCGACGGCAATAAGGTAACCAAGGCAAAACCCGACCCCGAAGTATTTTTAAAAGGGGCCGAAGCATTGCATGTTTCACCGTCGGAATGCGTTGTTTTTGAAGATGCCATAGCAGGCGTAGAGGCTGCCATAAACGGCGGTATGAAGGTAGTGGGCATTGGCTCACCGAAAGTGCTTGGCGAGGCTGATTTGGTGGTGAGCGGTTTAAATGAAATGAGTTTAGAAAAATTGGAAGATTTATAAATAAAAGCACGTCATTGCGAGGGGGAACAGCCTGTCCCGAATTTATTTCGGGAACGAAGCAAACTCGCAGCAATGCAGGCGTGGAAAGTGTAAACTTGCGACGGGATTGCTTCGCTATCGCTCGCAATGACAAAATAGTATAATAAAGAATGAAGGACTACGTCGAAATTGATGAGTGGAAAATAATAGAACAGGGCTTTGATCCCCGTCACAATAAAATATCCGAAAGTATATTCAGCCTCGGTAATGGCCGCATGGGCCAGCGTGCGAATTTCGAGGAGGCTTATAGTGGCGATACATTGCAGGGGAATTATATTGCAGGCGTTTATTATCCCGACAAAACACGTGTAGGCTGGTGGAAAAACGGCTATCCTGAATATTTTGCCAAAGTATTGAATGCGGCAAACTGGATAGGGATAGATATAAGCATTGACGGCAAACAGCTCGACCTGGCCAAATGCGAAGTGCTCAGTTTCAGGCGCGAGCTGAATATGAAAGAAGGCCACCTGAAACGAAATTTCAGGGCTACTATAGCCGCAGGGAAGGAAATTGAAGTGGAAGCCATCCGTTTTTGCAGCATGGCCGACGATGAATCCGGCGCTATTAAATACACAATTACCCCTTTAAATTTTAGCGGAATGCTAACCATTATGCCATTTATCGATGGCGACGTAGTGAATAAAGATTCAAACTACGACGAAAAATTTTGGGATGAAGTAAAAAAGGAAACCTGGGAAACCGGCGGTTACCTGCAAATGCGCACCAAAAAAACCAGCTTCGAGGTGGCAACCGGCATGGAGCTGAGGATCATGCAGGACGGCAAGCAAGTCGATCTAAAAACTGAACCGGTTGAAAAAGAAAAATATATAGAGGCAAAAATCACCCTGCAGGCTTCGAAGGGACAACGCACCACCATAGTAAAATATGCCGCTAACCTTTCATCGCAAAACTATAGCCCCGCCGAACTGGCAGGCAATTTAAAAAACACACTATCCCGCATTAGCGGTAAAGGGTTTGAGGAAATGCTGGCCGAACAGGCCGCCGCATGGGCCGAAAAATGGAAACATAACGATATTATCATTGAAGGCGACGCTTCTGCACAGCAAGCCATCAGGTTCAATATTTTCCAGCTAAACCAAACTTATACCGGCGAAGACGACCGCTTGAACATCGGCCCGAAAGGCTTTACCGGCGAAAAATATGGCGGCTCAACCTATTGGGATACCGAAGCTTATTGCGTGCCTTTTTACCTGTCAACAGCCGATCAAAAAGTTACGCGCAATCTTTTGCTATACCGTTACAAGCAACTCGGCAAAGCGATAGACAATGCAAAGCTGCTGGGCTTTAAAAACGGCGCTGCCCTCTACCCTATGGTAACGATGGACGGCACCGAATGTCACAACGAGTGGGAAATTACTTTTGAAGAGATACACCGCAACGGCGCCATTGCATACGCCATATTCAACTACGTTCGTTATACCGGCGATGAAGCCTACCTGGCTGATTATGGCCTGGAGGTATTGATCGCCATTGCCCGTTTCTGGTCGCAGCGCGTTAACTGGTCGAATGATAAACAGCAATATGTAATGCTGGGCGTTACCGGCCCCAATGAATACGAAAATAACGTTAACAACAACTGGTACACCAGCAAACTGGCTACCTGGTGCATGCAATACGCCATGGACGTAGCTAACAAGGTTAAAGCAACAACTCCCGAAAAATATAACGCGCTCGTAAACAAGATCAAATTTAACGAGGCTGAAGAAACCGCCAGGTACAGGGACATTATTGAAAAGATGTACCTCCCTTACGACGAAAAACTGCAAGTGTTTTTACAGCAGGACGGCTACCTCGATAAAGAACAAATATTGGTTAAAGATCTGCCGGCATCCGAGCGCCCCATTAACCAAAAATGGAGCTGGGACAGGATATTGCGCTCATGTTACATCAAGCAGGCTGATGTGCTGCAGGGTATTTACTTTTTTGAGGATCAGTATGATATAGACACCATACGACGCAATTTCGACTTTTATGAGCCGCGCACGGTGCATGAATCTTCATTATCGCCCTGCGTGCACTCCATTTTAGCGGCCAAACTGGGCGACGAGGCACGTGCTTACGAATTTTACCTGCGTACCGCGCGCCTTGACCTCGACGATTACAATAACGACACCGAAGACGGCTGCCATATTACCTCGATGGCCGGCACCTGGATGGCCGTGGTTGAAGGTTTTGGCGGCATGCGCGTACGCGATGGCAAGCTTTCCTTCCAACCCTTCCTGCCCGGAAAATGGCAATCGTTCTCGTTCCATGTCGGCTTCCGGGGCGCCCTGCTGAATATTAAGGTAGGCCGGGACGGCGTACAGATAAAAAACCTATCAGGCAGCGAAACAACTGTTTTAGTGTATGGTAAAGAACAACTGGTAAAAGCCAATGATGAATTATTGGTTGAAGTTTGACAGTGTTAGAAAAATCAAAAAGGGGCTCACCATGATACCTGCGTTTTGTTCGGGATCAAACTGTTATGAGAAAATTTAAATTTATTGCCGGTGCACTTTTATTATCGATCATCACATTTACTTCACTTTCGCAATCAATAAAAAAAACCGTAAGCAAACGAATGGAACAACAAGCGGATAACAAGCTAATTATATACCAGTTATTGCCCCGGTTGTTCAGTAACACCAAAACGCTCAATAAAACCTACGGCTCCATTGAAGAAAACGGGGTCGGTAAGTTTAACGACATTAGCGACAAAGCCCTGCACGAGATCAAAAAAATGGGCTTTACCCATGTGTGGTTTACCGGCGTGGTCGAGCATGCCACCATGACGGATTATTCCCAGTACGGCATCAAGCCGGATGACCCGGACGTGGTAAAGGGCAGGGCCGGTTCACCTTATGCAATTAAAGATTATTATGATGTTGACCCCGATCTTGCTGTCGACGTAAAAAAACGTATGGCCGAATACCAGGCGCTTATAAACCGCACGCACGTAAACGGGCTCAAGGTAATTATGGACCTGGTGCCAAACCACGTAGCGCGTACCTATGCCTCGGATGTTAAGCCGGCCGGCGTACGTGATTTCGGGCAGGATGATGATAAAACGAAGGCATTTGACCCCAAAAATGATTTTTATTACATCCCCGGCCAGCCCTTCGTCGTTCCGGCTGGGTACAATGCCGGTGGTGATAATTTTAACAGCCCGCTTAAAAACCAGGGCTTCGATGAAAATCCCGCAAAGGCAACCGGTAATGATGTATTCAGCGCTACGCCCTCGATAAATGACTGGTTCGAAACCATAAAGTTAAATTACGGCGTCGATTACCTGAACGGCCGAAAAACCTATTTTGACCCGGTTCCCCCGCTATGGAATAAAATGTATGATATTTTGCATTTCTGGAGTGCAAAAGGGGTCGACGCTTTCAGGTGCGATATGGTTGAGATGGTGCCCATCGAGTTTTGGGGCTGGGTAATTCCTAAATTGAAAACTGCATACCCGCAATTAATTTTTATTGGCGAAGCCTATAATACAGCGCTATACAATAGCTATATCATCAACGGCAAATTCGATTACCTGTACGATAAGGTAGGCCTTTACGACGGCATCAAACGCCTTACCCGCGATGAGCCGAACGCCACAACCTGGGATATTAACCGGGTATGGAACCACGACTGCTGCGGCATTGACACTCACATGCTGCGGTTTATGGAAAACCACGATGAACAGCGTATCGCCTCGCGCGATTTTGCCGGCAACCCATGGCTCGCCGTGCCCGGGATGATCGTAACCGCAACATTAAGCACCGGGCCGGTAATGATATATTTTGGACAGGAAGTTGGTGAGCCGGGCGCCGGTGCCGAAGGTTTTGGCGGCGATGATGGCCGTACATCCATTTTTGACTATTGGGGTGTTCCCGAACACCAGAAATGGCTTAACAACGGACAGTTCGACGGCGGCGGATTATCCGGCGATCAAAAAAAACTGCGCGGCTTTTACAGCACATTGTTAAACGCCGTTCACAATAATGAAGCATTGCGGTCGGGTAAATTTTATGAGCTGATGATGGCCAACGAGCATCAGCCTGGCTTTAACCAGCGTTTGTATATCTATCTTCGTTATACCGATAAACAACGTATATTAGTCGTAACCAATTTCAACCGCGGCGAACAAACCATACAAGTAAAGCTACCGGATGACTTGTTAAAACAACTAAACATCAGCGGCAAACAGCAATTTACTGACCTGTTAACCGGCAATACATACAATACAGACGACATAGCAATCGGAGTAAACATTTCGCTTCCTGCATCGAGCGGGGTACTACTTATTAATTTAGATCATTAGTTCACTGGTTCATTAGTTCATTGGTGCATAGTCGGAAATTGCAATCGGATTATTACCAACCTAAAAAAGTTATGAGTTATTACAACCTAAACGATTTAGAAGTATATCAGTTAGCTGAAAGTTTTAGCGATGAAATATGGTTCATAGTTCATGGGTGGGATTATTTCGCTAAAGATACTGTTGGTAAGCAATTGGTTAGATCGGCCGATTCTATCGGTGCTAATATTGCCGAGGGATATGGTCGATATCATTATAAAGAAAATAGAAACTTCTGCTATTTTAGCAGAGGATCAATTATTGAAACAAAAGGCTGGCTAAAAAAAGCCAGAACAAGAAACCTGATCGGCGAAGAAGCATTTAACACACTGTTTGAAAAACTGCAAACAATTCACCTAAAATTAAATGCTTATTTAAAATTCATCGGAAAATCTGCACCAAAACAATCTGCACCAGAAAAGACCAATGAACTAATGAGCTAATGAACCAATGAACTATTGAACCTAAATAATTATGGCAACACGCGGTATACTACAAAAACCAAGAATGAGTTTTTGGCAAATCTGGAATATGAGCTTCGGCTTTTTAGGTATCCAGTTCGGTTTCGCATTACAAACGGGCTATGCAAGCAGCATATTGCTCACCTTCGGCGCTAAGGTCGATAACCTGTCCTGGTTCTGGCTGGCAGCACCCCTTACGGGGATGATCATCCAGCCGATCATCGGTTATTACAGTGATCGCACCTGGAACAGGCTCGGCCGCAGGAGGCCCTATTTTTTAACCGGCGCCATTTTATCCGGTGTAGCGCTTTGTTTTTTACCCAACTCATCCGGCCTGGCGTTCCTGATACCGCCTATCATCGTTGGCGCGGGTATGCTGATGCTCATGGACGCCTCGTTCAACGTGGCTATGGAGCCGTTCAGGGCCCTGGTTGCCGATAACCTGCCCGATAGCCAGCACAACACCGGCTTCTCCCTGCAAACTTGCCTGATCGGTGTAGGCGCTATTATGGGATCGTTTTTACCATCGGTTTTGTCCGACTGGTTTCATGTTTCCAACACAGCTGCAAAGGGCCTCGTACCAAATAACCTTTTATACTCCTTTTATGCCGGCGGTATCGTATTGATCGGCTGTATTTTATGGACGGTTATTAAAACCAAAGAATACCCGCCCGAAGAATATGCCAAATTTCATGCGCCTGAAAAAGAAATGCCTAAAAAAAGCGGCATGTCCGAGTTTTTTTACGACCTGGTACATATGCCCAAAACCATGCGGCAACTGGGCATCGTGCAGTTTTTTTCGTGGTTCGCGCTTTTTTCCATGTGGGTTTTCACCACATCGGCTGTAGCGGCGCATGTTTACAATGTTCCGGCCAACGATACAACGTCGTCACAATTTTCTGAAGCCCGCGATTGGGTTGGGATCATGTTTGGCGTTTACAATATTGTGTCGGCCATATATGCATTAACGCTCCCGTCGATCGTTAAAAAGATCAACCGCAAACGCACCCATGCGTTCTCGTTAACCATGGGCGGTATAGGCCTCATATCTATCTTCTTCATCCACAACCATTACCTGCTGCTGCTGTCGATGGTTGGCGTTGGTTTAGCATGGGGAAGCATTTTAGCTATGCCTTACGCGATATTGTCGAGCTCGATACCGGCCAAAAAGATCGGCGTATATATGGGCTTGTTTAACTTTTTTATCACATTCCCGCAGATCGTCAATAGTCTAACCGGTAGCTTGATCGTAAAATACCTGTTTAACAGCCAGGCCATTTACGGTTTGGTAGTAGCCGGTGTATTTATGTTTTTGGCTGCATTATCGGTATTATTTGTGCAGGATGGCGAGAAAATACAGATAATAGACAGAGCTTAAAATCAGTCGTTTACAAGTTTAAACAAGCTATTTTTTAAAACTTAAAAACTATTTCCGCACAAAAACGTCAATCTCTTAAGTTAATCCATATTATAGTGGCGGGCTTATGCGTTTATATATATTAGCAATACCGTATATTGCGTAAAACATACACAATACACATATTTGCACCAGCGAATAATTCTTAATGGAAGAAAATATACTGAACCAGGAACTTTTAGCCAACAAATTAATTGAAGAGGAAGAAGAATTTCACCACCTCAATAACCCGGCTGAAGGTATAAAACCGATCATCAAAAAATACCTCGGCGTGCCTAACCATGCCGATCAGTCGGGTAATAAATTTTTTTTTACCGATGGCGATGCCAAAGTTGAGGTAGTTGTTATTACCGACGAAGTGATACGTGTACGCCTGGCCCCGCACAGCGTTTTTTTAGAAGAGTTTTCTTACGCGGTGCCCAAACTGGAGGAAAAGGCCGCTGTTTTTGCCCTGCACGAAGATGAGCTTGAATTCAGGGTATCTACCAGCGTGGTAAATTGCCATATCCGTAAAAAAGACTTCTTTATATCCTTTTCCGACGCGCAGGGACATGTTACCAGTACCGACGCCGTGCCGATGCACTGGGAAGAGAACGTAAAGTTCGGCGGCTATTATGTTTATTGTACAAAAACCTGCCACAAGGAAGAAAGCTTTTTTGGCCTGGGCGATAAACCCACAGAGTTTAACCTGCGCGGAAAAAGGCTGAAGAACTGGAACACCGACGCTTATTCATTTGCATGGAACCAGGATCCGCTTTACCGCAGCATACCGTTCTATATCAGCGTTAACGATGGTATTGCGCATGGTATTTTCTTTGACAACACCTTTAAGGCCAACTTTGACTTTGGCGCCGAGGACCCGCAGAAAACCAGTTTCTGGGCCGACGGCGGCGAACTGCAATATTACTATATCCATGGTCCGCACATGATGGACGTGGTAAAAAGCTACCATATTTTAACCGGCACCCACCCCATGCCGCCCCTTTGGGCGCTGGGCTATCACCAATGTCGGTGGAGTTACTACCCGGAAGCCAAAGTAAAAAAGATCACCAAAGGCTTCCGCCAGAATAAAATTCCATGCGACGGCATCTATCTCGATATCGATTATATGGATGGATACCGCTGCTTCACCTGGAACCGCAAGTATTTCCCTGATCCCAAAAAGATGATCAAAGAACTGGCGGCCGATGGCTTTAAAACGGTGGTGATCATCGACCCCGGTATAAGGGTCGACGATAATTATGCGGTATTTAAAGAAGGTAAAGAGAACCGGTATTTCTGCCGCCGCTGCGACGATTATTTTATGGAGGGCCACGTGTGGCCGGGCCGCTGCCAGTTTCCCGACTTTACCAACCCCGATGTGCGTACCTGGTGGGGCGGCTTATTTGATGAGCTGGTTCAAATGGGCGTTGCCGGTGTGTGGAATGATATGAACGAGCCGGCTGTGTTCGGCGCGGGCACCTTCCCCGACGATGTAAGGCACCAGTACGATGGCTTCCGCGGTTCGCACCGGAAGGCGCACAATATTTACGGTATGCAAATGGTACGCGCCACTTACGAGGGGCTGCGTAAAATAATGAAGAACAAACGCCCCTTCACCATTACGAGGGCAGGCTACTCCGGTGTGCAGCGCTTCTCATCCGTGTGGACGGGGGACAATGTGGCCACATGGGAGCATTTGAAACTGGGCAATATCCAGTGCCAGCGCCTGTCAGTATCCGGAATATCCTTCTGCGGTACCGATATCGGCGGTTTCAGCGGTGAGCCTGATGGCGAATTGTTTACCCGCTGGATACAGATGGGTACGTTTTCGCCCTTTATGCGGGCGCATTCAGCCGGCGACACAAAGGAACGCGAGCCGTGGAGCTTTGGCGAGCCGTTTACTGCCATTAACCGCAAATTTATTGAATTACGTTATCGTTTATTGCCTTATTTATACTCCGCATTCTGGGAACATCACCGCTATGGTTTCCCGATATTGAGGCCGATGGTCATGCAGGAACAAGATGAACCAGGCAATCATTTCCGCCAGGACGAGTTTACTTACGGCGATAAAATACTGATATGCCCTGTCCTGGAGCCCGGTCAAACCAGCCGGATAGTTTACCTGCCAAAGGGCCGCTGGTACAATTACTGGACATTGCAGATGGTTGACGGCGGACAGGAAATAGTGGTACCTACCCCGCTGGAAACGATCCCCATGTTTATAAAAGCCGGGTCGGTTATTCCCGAATACCCGGTGATGCAGTATGTGGGCGAAAAGGAAATTGAAGAAGTTATACTAAATGTATATTACAGCGATTACGAGGTTAACTCCTTCTATTTTGAGGATTACGGCGAAACCTTTGCCTACGAACAGGATATTTACCTCGAGAAGAAATTCGTGGTGAATGGCAAATCGTCTGTATTGACCGTCGAGCAAACCATGGAAGGTCTGTACACCCCGCGTTACGAAAGCTATCATTTCAACATAATCGGTTTGCCTTTCGTGCCGTCAAAGATCATTGCCGACGGCCGGGATGTGCCTTATTTCAGTATCGACGAAAACAACTGCCTGGAATTTAAGTTCAGCAAGAACTTTAAGCACCTGGAGGTAATGAAGTAGTTTGGGAGAGGTTGGAGATTAGAGGTTAGAGATTGGTGATCAGAGGTTAGAGATTGGAGGTTAGAGATTAGTTACTTTCTTCCCGGACTTTTCAGACTTTTCCAACTAATCTCTAACCTCCAACCGCTAATCACTAACAAATAGGTATATTTGATTACGAACCAATTTACTGCGGCAAAACCAATTAACCCAACAGCCTCAGGGCTATCGCTATTATGGCAAAAAAAAACGAACAAACTGATACCGGGTCACCTAAGGCCAAGTCATCCGCGGCAAAAAAAACGGTAACGCCCAAACCGGCAAAAAATGAAACCGCGCCGGCGAAAGCCAAAACTGTTAAGCCTAAAAAAGCAGAACCGGTTAAAGCCGGTTTGAAGCCTGTTGAGCCTTACAGCCGGTTTACCGATTTCGATATCGGGTTGTTTCGGTCGGGCAAACATTACAAGCTTTATGAAAAATTAGGCTCGCATGTGGTTGAATACAACGGCGTCATCGGGACTTACTTTGCGGTTTGGGCGCCGAATGCACAATATGTTTCGGTTATCGCCAACTTTAACGGCTGGAGCCGCGGTTCGCACCCCCTGTATGTACGCTGGGATGGGTCAGGTATCTGGGAAGGGTTTATTCCAAACGTGGGTAACGGCGAAACCTATAAATATTATATCAAATCGTCAACCGGCGAGGACCTGGAAAAAAGCGACCCCTTTGCCCTTCGCTGGGAAGTAGCCCCGCTTACAGCCTCCATTGTAGCTGATACCTACTACGAGTGGAAAGATGCGGATTGGATGGTAAACCGGCATAAACATAATGCCCTCGACAAACCATATTCCGTTTACGAAATGCACGTGGGCTCGTGGGCGCGCAGCCTGGAGAGCCCCGACGAATTTTTGACCTATAACCAACTGGCTGATAAGCTGGTGCCCTATATACAGGAAATGGGCTTTACACATGTGGAGCTGATGCCCATTATGGAACACCCTTTTTACCCCAGCTGGGGATACCAGATAACAGGTTTCTTTGCCGCGGCGTCGAGATACGGCACACCGCAGCAGTTGATGTACCTCATCGAAAAGCTTCACCAGGCCGGCATCGGGGTTATACTGGATTGGGTTCCCTCCCACTTCCCGGGCGATATCCACGCCTTGTATAAGTTTGACGGCACTCATTTATACGAACATGCCGATTCCCGCAAAGGGTTCCACCCCGACTGGAAATCATATATTTTTAACTACGGGCGCAACGAAGTACGGGCGTTTTTGATCAGTAACGCCTTATTCTGGCTCGACCGTTACCACGCTGACGGTTTGCGTGTCGATGCGGTAGCGTCCATGCTTTACCTGGATTATTCACGTAATCACGGCGAATGGGAGGCCAATGTTTTTGGCGGCAATGAAAACCTCGAGGCTATATCCTTCCTAAAAGAATTTAACGAAGCCGTTTACAGCTACTTCCCCGATACACAAACCATTGCGGAAGAATCGACAGCGTTTACTGGTGTCAGTCGCCCGGTATATACAGGTGGCCTGGGTTTTGGCATGAAATGGATGATGGGATGGATGCACGATACCATAAAGTATTTTTCGACCGACCCGTTATTCCGCAAATTTCATCACAACGAGATCACTTTTAGCCTGATATATACCTTTACCGAAAACTTTATGCTGCCTTTTTCGCATGACGAGGTGGTATATGGCAAAGGCTCAATGCTGCGCAAAATGCCCGGCGATGAGTGGCAGCAGTTCGCCAATTTGCGGGTACTGTACAGCTATATGTTTACACACCCGGGCACCAAGCTGCTTTTTATGGGCGACGAGTTTGCCCAGGGCGACGAGTGGAATTTCCAGCATTCGCTGGAT
Organism: Mucilaginibacter sp.; assembly: GCA_035568395.1. Taxonomy (GTDB): domain Bacteria; phylum Bacteroidota; class Bacteroidia; order Sphingobacteriales; family Sphingobacteriaceae; genus Mucilaginibacter. The sequence continues at coordinate 1,725,433 of DATMOF010000002.1, forward strand.
TGGCATGTGCTTGAATATCCCAACCACCAGGGCATAAAGGGAACAATAAAAGCATTGAACCGCCTGTATCGCGAACAGCCTGCCTTGTATGAGAAAGCTTTCGACAGCAGTGGCTTTGAATGGATCGATGGCGGCAATGCAAATGATTCTATACTGGCTTATGTCCGTAAGGGGTACGAGCCTTCAAACGACCTGCTGGTCGTTTTAAATCTCACCCCTATCACCCACCACGGCTACCGGGTTGGCGTTCCTTCAAGGGGAAAATGGACCGAAATATTTAATTCAGATGCCAAAAAATTCTGGGGCAGCGGCGTTGAAAATACCGAACCGGTAAATTCCGAAAACGTTGGCTGGCACGGCAGGGATAACTCCATCAGCATAAGCATACCCCCACTTGGTGCAGCGGTATTCAGAAAGATGATGGACATTCCTCCTAAGTATGAGTTAAAATGATAATGCACGTAATTAAGCCCCAATAAACTGGTATAACCTTTTTGTATTTGTATCGTATAAATAATCTATAATTAAATTTAAACTATTATTTAAACCTTATGAACACAGCAATTCGATTGGTATACCTGTTTATAGGTCTTGTTGGATTAGTATTCGCAACCAATTACATCATCACCACATCCAGTCTCTCGGGTATATTGTTTGTTACCGCACCGGTTATGATCTTGTTCTTTTTAACCAGGAAGCCCTACCCGGCTGAAAATGAGGAAAAAAAAGTACGTGCATTCGACAGGGCGTACAGCGAGGAATAATCAAACGGTTTTTGAATAACAAACTAAAGCGCGTAAACTTGCAGCTATAGAAGTGATCATTTCTTTAAACCCTGCAATTATGAACCCCAAATACCTTACGCTTTATTTGATTGCCGGCACGCTGGCACTAGTCCTTGCTGTCTACAAGTTCATATCTACCTACCCCGACCTGAGTACCGGCCGGATAGCAGTAGATGTTATTGTCGCCTTATTTTTCTATTACCTCGCTTATAAAACCTATCACGAGAAAAAGGATAAGGAGCTGATGTAATTGTTAATAACACCTGTTGCGTATTATTAGCCAACAAAAAAAGCCCTCCATTGCTGAAAGGCTTTAATTTTATTCAAAGGACCGGTTTACTTAACCTTTCCTAATTCCTGAACGAGGTCGATTAGTTTGTTCGAATAACCCCACTCGTTATCGTACCATGATACCACCTTTACAAAGTTATCGTTTAACGCGATACCTGCTTTGGCATCAAATATGGATGTACGTGCGTCGCCTTTAAAGTCTTCTGATACTACATCATCTTCAGTATAACCTAAAATACCTTTTAACTCACCTTCAGAAGCATCTTTCATGGCTTTTTTAATTGCCTCGTAAGTTGCCCCTTTTTTCAAACGAACGGTTAGGTCAACCACAGAAACGTCGGCTACCGGAACGCGGAATGACATGCCTGTTAATTTGCCCTTCAGTTCCGGAATAACTAACGTAACCGCCTTTGCGGCGCCTGTTGACGATGGGATAATATTCTGGTAAGCGCCACGGCCACCTCTCCAGTCCTTAGCCGATGGGCTGTCAACTGTTTTTTGGGTAGCTGTAACAGCGTGTACGGTGCTCATTAACCCTTCTTCGATGCCGAAGTTATCGTTCAATACTTTTGCAATTGGTGCAAGGCAGTTTGTAGTACATGATGCGTTTGATACGATGGTATTTTGCGCGGTTAATTTTTTATTGTTTACCCCCATTACAAAAGTTGGGGTATCATCCTTAGCCGGGGCGCTCATCACAACCTTTTTGGCGCCTGCATCAATATGTTTTTGAGCGGTTTCCTGGGTCAGGAATAAGCCGGTTGATTCAATAATGATCTCAGCGCCTATCTCGCCCCACTTCAAGTTAGCCGGGTCTTTCTCCGCTGTTACGCGGATCGTTTTTCCGTTAACCACCAGGTGACCGCCTTCAACAGCGATAGTGCCTTTGAAAGGGCCGTGAGTTGAATCGTACTTTAACATGTAAGCCATATAATCAGGCTCAACCAGGTCGTTTATACCAACAACTTCAATATCCGGTCTTTCAATTGCTGCCCTGAATGCCAGGCGACCAATACGGCCGAAACCGTTAATTCCTATTTTCATGATTTTCTAATTTTTACTTGAATAATATGTTAATAAATTATTTATGGGTTCTTTTATAACATTTGCAATTTTAAGATTTGCATCGGCTGCAGCCTCATGTAAATGACTTTGAAACCCGGCCGCAACCGAGCCCGCAAAATACAACAAAGCTTCGGGATGTTGTTCATGTAAGGGTAATAAATACATATTTATCAGCTTATTGAAGCCGGTTCGGATGATGCCCTGCAGATAACTATCCTCTTTATTATCGATAAAAAACTCGGTAAACGAGCTTAAAAAAATAGCCGGCTGCTTTTGCCTGTACACTTTTTCCAACAGCGTTTTACGGTCGAAATCATATCGCTGAACAAATTTTTTATGGATGTTTGGCGGGAGTGTTTGGTTCATAAATCCTTTAAGCAACTGCCTGCCAAGCCAGTTGCCCGATCCCTCGTCGGCTAAGATATAACCCAGGCCGTAGTTATTGGGCGCTACCTTTTTGCCGTCGTACCAGGCCGCGTTTGAGCCGCTGCCGCATATACTGACAATGCCCGGCGAATTTTTACAGCAGGCAATAGCCGCTGCCGTAATATCATGCTCCACGGTTACTTTCGCAAATTTAAAAAACGTAGAAAGTGCTTTAAATACGATGGCCTGGAGTTCGGTCGATGACGATCCGGCGCCGAAAAAATAAATACGCTTTATTTCTTCCGCGTGATGAATAAGGTTAATGTTTTTATTGAGCAGTTGCAGGATGTGCTTTTCGTCGTTAAAATAGGGGTTTATTCCGCTGGTTTTAAAAGTGGCTATGATCCTGTCCTTGTCGGCAAGCCGCCAGTCGGCATAATTTGACCCGCTGTAAACAACTGCAATCATTTAGATAGATAGTATTTCGGCCATCTGCATCAGGTCTTCTTCCAGTTTAAACTCGTGTTGATTAAGCGCTTCCTCAAGGCTGGTAATTTTAATATGATTGGCCTCTAATCCAACCATCTTCTGCGTTTCGCCGGCTATCAAAGCATTAACCGCTGCAAAACCTAAACGGCTACCCAGTATCCGGTCAAACGCCGACGGGCTTCCGCCGCGCTGCAGGTGCCCGAGTATCGTAACCTTCACATCATAAAATTTCACTTCCTTCTGCACTATTTTGGCAATATCGTATGCGCCGCCATGTTTATCGCCTTCGGCAACAATTACAATGCTTGATGATTTTTTATTGTACTGGCCGCCTTTCAGGTTCTCAATAAGGTTCTCGATAGCCGTCTCTTTTTCAGGCAATAAAATCGCCTCGGCCCCGCACGAAATACCGGCCCGCAAGGCAATAGCGCCCGAGTCGCGACCCATTACCTCGATGAAAAACAAGCGGTCGTGCGCATCTGCTGTATCGCGTATTTTATCAATAGCCTCAATAACGGTATTGGTAGCAGTATCAAACCCCAAAGTATAGGTTGACCCGTAAAGATCATTATCAATGGTACCGGGCACGCCTAAAACAGCAATGTCGGGGTATTTTTGGGAAAAACGCAGCGCACCGGTAAAAGTTCCGTCGCCGCCAATAACAACTATGGCGTCAATTTCGCGCTTTTTTAAATTCTGATAGGCTGTTTCCATGCCCTCATCTGTACGAAACGGCAAACAGCGTGCGGTTTTTAATATAGTGCCGCCAAGATCAAGGATATTACTTACCGAGCGGGTGTTCATATCGTACATATCGTCTTCAATAAGCCCCTGGTAACCTCGCCGTATGCCGACTACCTGTAAACCATGATATATCGCCGTTCGGACTACCGACCTGATGCACGGGTTCATTCCCGGGGCATCGCCGCCTGAAGTAAGTACGCCAAGTTTTGAAATTTTACGCATTTTTTACACCGCTGATTTGAAAGTACGAAGATAGTGTGTGAAAATTACACCATTAAATTTAATTTAATTTTTTTTATATTAGCGGTTAAGAACCAGTAGTTAGTATCAAGTAGCAAGTATCAAGTAGTTGCAAGCACGCTTTAACTTTTATTTTGCTGATAAGCAACACGAAAAGCGAATAAAAAAATCCTGATACTTGTTACTATCTGCTTGATACTAGTTCGTAACCAGTAACAACCTAAAACAATACTAAAGTTTGGAAGTAAAGCTACCCACATTTGAATCAGTATTTTCAATCGACTGCGTAATATTCGGTTTTGAAGCCGGTGAGCTTAAAATATTGCTGATTGAGCGCAACGAGGAGCCATTTAAGGACTGGCTCGCCCTGCCGGGTTATATTGTTGAACAGGACGAAAGCATTGATGATGCAGCCGAACGGATTTTATATGAGCTAACCGGCCTGCGCGATATGCACATGCAGCAGTTCCATACCTTCGGCGAGGTAAACCGCCACCCACAGGGCAGGGTTATAACCGTTGCCTATTACGCATTGATACGCATTAACGGGCAGAAAGAGCTGAGGCCCATTACACAATACGCGCGCAAGGCTTTCTGGCACCCGGTTAACGAATTGCCCAAACTGGCGTTTGACCATAGCGAGATATTTCAAACCGCCTTCAATAAAATTCGCCGCCGCCTCAACTACCAGCCTATTGCCTTTGAGCTGCTTCCCGAAAAGTTTACGCTTACGCAATTGCAATCGCTTTATGAAGCGGTTTTAAGCAAGAAACTGGATAAAAGGAATTTTCGCAAAAAAATGCTGAGCTATGGGTTTTTAAAAGAACTCGACGAAAAACAAAAAGGCGTATCATACCGCGCCGCCAAACTCTACAAGTTCGACCGCCGCAAGTACGCGAAGATATTTCATAATGATTTGAATCTCGATAAATAGTTTGCAGTTTGTAGTAGGCAGTTTGCAGCTTTTTTATAATGCATTTTTCTGTTTGTTTTAACTGCCAACTCAAAACTGCATACTGCCAACTCAAGCCTGGCTATGCGCCAGCTCCAGGTGAAATTTAACTAAATTATCTATAGGGGAGCGAATAATGTTGCCGACTACCATGCCATTTTCTGTAACTACCTCTTCAAGCACATTTCTAAAATTATATCCAACAGATCCTATGCAGTTAAAGGTATATTTTTGATAATTAGGATAATGCGTTACCAGGTTACGGAAAAAATCCTCGAACGACGTACGCACAATGTTCCTTGAATATTCAATATTTACGGGACTATCATAAACAAATTTGCTGAAGCTTGCGCAGAAACGATTGGCGCGTGGTTGGGTATAAACCTGCTCGTTTACATCATCGGGCGTAAGTTTATACGTGTCCCAAAAGTTTTTACGCACTGCCTCGGGCATATATCCCCGCAAATAGTCGGTAAGTAGCTTTTTGCCGATATAACATCCGCTGCCCTCGTCGCCCAGTATATAAGCGCCCGAATCTATGTTCTGGATAACTTCCTTACCATCATACAGGCAGGTATTGGTGCCGGTTCCTAATATAGCCGCAAACCCTTCGCTTTTGCCCAGCAATGCCCTGGCAGCTGCAAGCAGATCGTGGCCGATATTAACCTGGGCTTTGGTGAAAATCACTTTCATCGCGTCTTCAACGATCTTGCGCATTTCCGGTGTCGAGCAGCCGGCGCCGTAATAGTTTACTTCTGTTATTTCGTCCAGCTCCAGGTCGATCGGCAGGGTGTCCCTAAGGGATTGGATAATATAAGCTGTGCTTGAAAAATAAGGGTTATATCCTTCAGTATTAAAGTACACTTTTTTACCTTCTCCGGTAACCAGACACCAGTTTGTTTTAGTTGAGCCACCGTCAGCTATTATGATCATAAATAAGTTTATTAAAAAAAATCGGATAAAAGTATGATTAACTTATTGTAAATAAAACACTTTAATTTTTAAAAAGGTAAAAAACTGGTTTTAAGCGCAATTTAATGCTTTTTTTGTAACTCTCCTTGCATTTTTATCGCGAAAAAAATACAGACGAATCGTCATATCCTTTAAATTTATAACTGTGTACTTAACAATAAATTTGCCTGGTTTATACAAAGCAGGTTTATAATGATATGCAATTATAAATATTATTTAATAAAAAAATGTTCGTGCGGTTATTTGTTTACAGATAGCTAAATTCCGGCGCTGTGCATCATTGCCGTGCCCGGAATGACCCGGTTAATTCAAGGATGTCGTAAGTAAATTTTTAAACTGCAGGATCGGTAGCGGATGTGTCGTTAAGTCGTTAGTTTCGAAATTAGGGTTCAGATGGTTTCTTTTTTATGTAATAGGAAAGGGTACCATGTATCGCACCCGGTATATTAAAATAAGATCGTATTGCATACCAAACAGGATATGTGGCCGGTACCTATCTCCCCTGCCCTTTGAGAAGTAAACTCATAAACCGACCCACAAACCGGGCACTCAACTCTCATCTTGCTCATAACCTTTACACGTAATGATCAGCCCCAGCCATTTCTTCATTTTTACTAACATGCGACGAAAAATATTGTTTTAGTTAAAAGACCAATTATCAACATAATTTTTATCGCATTATTTTTCGATATTTTTAACTGAAATTCAGCTATAGTTAATTGAAACAAAGTTTTGAAATAAAAGTAAGTGCCGGAAAATTATGTTCTGTGGCAACATTTTTGTGCCCAATTATTCCGCAATGGATATATTTACCCATTAATGCTGTAGTCACCCAATTATGAGCGCCTTAACCGAACAAATATTTGAATCGTTATTTAATAAAACCACAACACCCATCTCAGTCATTAAGGCTAACCCGCCCGATTTTACTATTGTTGCCATTAACGATCAATATAAAAAAGGCACCAATACACCAACTGATCAAATAATAGGCAAACCCGCATTCGAAGTGTATAAACCCTGGGATGAAGCGAGCAGTAAACAGTTCGAATTATTAAAGAGCGGTTTGTTACAGGCCATAAAGGAAAAGCAAGCCGTTAATTTACCGGTACTCTTCTTCGATGTCCCGGCATGGGACGGAACTCCCGGCAGCCAAACCTGGTGGCAGATCGAGATCAACCCGATCCTTCCGTCGGGCAATGAAGTTGAATATTTAATGTGCAATACCTTAAACGTAACAGAACAGGAATTAACCTGTCGTTCGGTAGAGCGTGCTAAACAAAATGAGGATCAGTTACACCAGGAATTAAGAGACGTCAACGCTGAGTTGGTGGCGATGAACGAAAAATTAACATCCACGGTAGAGGAACTCAGACTGTCGCAAGCCAGCCTCGTTCAGCTGAATAACGAACTCGAAACACGCATAGCGTCCCGAACGCAGGTACTGGCTGAAAATGAAAAGCGTTCCAAATCCATTTTAGATGCCCTTCCGCAAATCGCCTGGACAAGCGCGTTGAATGGCGAAGTTGATTTTTACAACCGCAAATGGTATGATTATACCGGTCTGGATCTCGACTCAACCAGCTGGCACCAGGTTATTCATCCGGATGACCTGCAATATAATATAGACAAGTACGCCGCCATCCTGCGTAGCAACCAGCCGGGCGAATTTGAGATCAGGGAAAAAGGAAAAGATGGGGAATACCGATGGCACCTGGTCAGGGTCGAGCCGCTGTTAAACGAAAAAGGAGAAATAGAGCACTGGATAGGCACGGCTACTGATATAGAAGCGTTAAAAAGGCTGCAGCAGCAGAAGGATGACTTTATCAGTATTGCCAGTCATGAATTAAAAACCCCTATAACTGCGCTTAAGGCATCGTTACAGCTGCTTGACAAGATGAAAGATAATGTTTCGGCAGAGATGTTGCCTAAACTGATCATGCAATCCCGTAAAAGCATGCAAAAAATAAGCACATTGGTTGATGACCTGCTTAACCTGGGCCGCCTGCAGCAAAGAAATCTGCAATTGAACAAATCCACTTTCACGATATCCGAAATGTTGAATGCCAGCTGTAACCCCATCAGTGTTGCAGGCAAACATGTTTTTTATATTTCGGGCGACAAAGAATTGCAGGTATATGCCGATGAGCACCGTATTGAGCAGGTGATTGTAAACCTGGTAAATAATGCTGTCAAGTATGCGCCCGATTCAAACGAGATCGTATTTTACATTCAGCAAGTGAATGATATGGCGAAGATATCTGTTAAGGACAATGGTCCCGGCATACCCCATGACAAGCTGCCACACCTGTTCGACCGCTATTATAAAGTAGATCATGCCGGTTACCAGGGTTCTGGTTTGGGATTGGGATTGTACATCAGTTCGGAAATTGTTAAACGGCATGGTGGCGATATAGGCGTGGAAAGCGAACTGGGAAAAGGAAGCACTTTTTGGTTTACGTTGCCTATAAACGGATAGTGCTTTGTCATTCTTCGCTATACCGAATTATGATTAGCCAACGAGTTCGCTTTGTTTTTCAGATCCGGCAAGATATTTCCCGGTCTGATCTTGCTTATTACTAACTGCCGGCAGCATAATATTAAAAGTGGTGCCAACGCCGGTGGCGCTTTTAATGCTTATTTTACCACCCATGGCATCTATATGGCTTTTAACTAAAAACAAACCCAGCCCTTTTCCGTCCGTGGTGAAATTAAATCGCCGGTAGGGTTTAAAAATATCGCCCGAATGCTTATCGAGGTCGATCCCGGCGCCATTGTCAGATACGACAATGTAAATTGCATCATCGCTAACATTTACCAATATTTTTATTAATGGCGGCTGGCCCGACCGGTACTTTATAGCGTTACTTACCAGGTTATACAGCGTACTGTACAAGTAGGCCTTATATGAAACGATAGTTGATAACTCAAAATGCGTTTCTATATGAGTCCCCGATTGGCTGATCATATCTTTTAATGAAACCTGTATGTTATTGATCATTTCATTAAGGTCGATGCTTTCCGTTGTAAGTTCGGTCGAGCCATCGGTTGCCGATAATATTTGGCTCAGGTCCTTTATAACTTCGTCAAGGCTTTCAATCGAGGTTTTTAGGTTTTGGGTGCAGATTTCAACCGTTTGCGGGTCGTCCTTCTCCGATTCAAGCAGACTGGTTATGCCCATTATATTGGCAACGGGCTTACGTAAATTATGCGAAACCACGTAGCTGAACTGGTAAAGCTCCCTGTTTCGCTTATACAAGTCGTCGGCCAGCAGCTTCAAATCGGTTTCGGCAGCCTTCCGGGTGGTAATGTCGGTATGTATGCTAATCCTGCGGACAAGCTTTTTATTTTTATCCATTACCGGTGTAACTTCTACCAGTATCCAATACTGTGTTCCGTCCTTTTTTTCACATGCAACTTCTTTTGTGAAAGACATACCTTTTTTGAGGTGATCCAGCATATTTTTCCTTGTTTCGGACGACATATCCGACTTAAGTAATTCGCTAATGCCCTTGCCATGCGCCTCTTCCATGCTGTATCCATTCATTTGGGTAAACCCATTGTTCACCCATTCAATATTTCCTTCTTTATCCAATATCACCACGCCGTTGGTTGTTTTATCGGCCACGATCGACAGCTTCCTCAAATTCTCCTGTAACTCTACCCTGTCCGAAATATTCTTTACCACCAAATACAGCTCGGTCGTTTCGTTCTGATGGGTTACCGGTATAATGGTAAGGTTTACATGCAGGGCATTATTGGCGAGGGTATATACCTCCACGTCGAACGTTTCGGGAGCACCGTGCATTCGTGCCTTATGAAAGGCGTGGAAAATCTTGCGGCGGTATTTCGGTAAAAAAAAGTCAATAAGCTGCCTGTCGGCAATATCGGTTAAATTGTAGCCAAGGTCTTCAGTTAGTTTTGAGTTGATCATATCAACAGTACCATCCATATTGATGTGGATCACACCGAAAGGGTGCTTCGCGAAGAAGTTGGCATACGAGCTGTTAATCAGCTTGTTCTTTTTTATCCCTTCTATAACGTCGGTAATATCCTTTGAGTTAACCAGGTACCCGTTTACATGCGGGTTGTTAACCATATTGGTTACTGAAGCCTCTATCCACTTATAGCTGCCGTCGGCTATGCGGAAGCGAAATGGCAGCAGTATATCGGTTTTGTCAAACGGAAGATTACTTAATTGGTTAAAAACAGTCGAAACGTCTTCTGCATGGATATAATCCTTAACATTCGCGCCTTGCAGGTTATCCAGGTTATAGCCCGACAAATTCCTTATAGCATGGCCGAAAAACTTATATTTCCCGTGTTTATCAATTATGGTATGATAACTCAGTATCGTTTCCCCTACTGCTTGTATTAGCTCCTTTTGGTATACCATTAATTAAACTGCTAATGCTAAAATGTTATTAAACGACTTACAAATATGAATAGTTGCTTCGCTGCGATTATTCTATAAAAGTAATATTTTATAATTGAGTATCCGAAGGGTTAATTACCGCCCGGCTGCAAATGTTTCAAACACCCGATCATCACAAGTAAATTACAATAAGTTTCAAACAAATTCGGCCGGATCACACTTGTAAATAATTAATTGTTTGAAGTATTTCTAATAATCTTTTTAGCTTAGGGTCATTTAAAATGCTGCATTCGGACTGATTTTTGAAAGATCAGGTAATTATAACAGCTGATACTATTAAAATGGAAGACATCCGGGAATTAAACGAAAGAATTTCCCAATACGAAAACAGGGAGAAAGAACTGGAGCAAATGGAAGCCCGGCTGCGCATGGCTATTGATGTAACCCAACTGGGCACCTGGGAGTATTATCCTTTAACCAGTAAGCTCAACTGGTCGGAAGAGTGCAAAAAAATATATGGGCTTCCTTTAAACGCTGAAGTAAATTTTGAAGCTTTTGCCGAACATATATATCCCGATGATCGCGATTTTGTTCAAAAGGCGATACAAAAGGCAATGGATCCAAGAGGAAACAACCGCTACGATATCACCTATCGTATTACCCGTTTTGACGATGATAGTACACGATGGATAAGAGCCCATGGAAAAGTGTACCTGAATGACCAGATGCAAGCCGAATTGTTTATGGGAACGGTTTTAGATATAACCGAAAATAAACTCGCCATTGAAAAGCTAACCCGGAGCGAAAAGCTTTTTAAAACCATAGCGGTAAGCATTCCCAAATCCATCATTATTGTGATCGATAAAGATTCGCATGTGCTGGCCCTTGAAGGGGATATAGTTGAAAAAATGGGGTTTAAGGGAAAAGATTTCGAAGGGAAGCATCTGAGGGATATTAGCCCGTCCGAAAGGTATAACGCTACAAAACATTTATATGAAAGACTGCTGAACGGCGAAAAATTTTCGGAGGAAAGGATCTCGGCAAACGGCGAAATTTATATGGTTCATTTCGTGCCGCTGAGAAACGAAAAGGGCGACGTGGAGGCTGGTTTAATTGTTGCCATCGACATCAGCGAAATTAAACAGGCCGAAGAAAAAAGCGCCAAACTGGCGGCTATTGTTGAATCGTCCGACGATGCGATCATCAGCAAAACATTCGACAGTATCATTACCAGTTGGAACGATTCGGCACAGCGGATATTCGGCTATACGGCCGGCGAAATGATCGGTGAATCGATCCTTAAACTAATACCCTCCGACCGCCAGGACGAAGAACCACAAATTATTTCGCGCTTAAAAAAGGGCGAACGCGTTGAGCATTTCGAAACCAAGCGCGTTACTAAAGACGGTAAATTGCTCGATGTATCATTAACCATATCACCCATAAAAGATACGCACGGAAATGTCATCGGGGTATCAAAGATCGCCAGGGACATCACCGAAAAGAAACAGGAAGAAACCCGCAAGAACGATTTCATAGCCATAGTAAGCCATGAACTGAAGACGCCGTTAACCTCAATGAAATCCTATATACAGGTACTGTTGCAAAAGGCAAAGAAAGCCGGCGATAGTTTTAGCATTAATGCGCTGGCAAGAGCCGATATGCAGGCAAAAAAAATGACCCTGATGATCCAGGATTTTCTGACCATGGCAAAGCTTGAAGATGGCAGGGTACCCCTTCATAAAGAAATATTTAAACTGCACAGCCTGGCTGACGAGGTAGTGAGCGATGCGCAAATTTTAACCTCGATACACACGGTTGAGCTAAAGGATTGCCCCGATGTAAAACTTAATGCCGACCGGGAAAAAATTGGCCAGGTTTTAACCAACCTGGTAAGCAATGCTATAAAATATTCGCCGAAGGGTGGCAATATTGTTGTCGGATGTCAAATGCTTGAGGGTAAAAAAGTAAAAATATATGTGAGGGATGAAGGTGTAGGTATAAGCGCCGAAGATCAAAAAAGATTGTTTGAACGATTCTACCGCGTAAAAAACGAAAAATTAAAAACCATATCCGGCTTCGGGATCGGTTTGTACCTGGTTTCGGAAATATTAAGCTATCATAACAGTAAAATTGAAGTAGAAAGCGCTGAAGGCGTAGGGTCAACATTCTATTTTATTTTGGACATCGTATAACCTGTATGTGCCATTTGAAAGGCCGGTGATGACGCCATTATAATTACCGGAATTTTTATATTTAAATTCAAGTCGGTTTTTTGCATCTTTGCACCGCGAAAGCTATATGGTCCCATAGCTCAGCTGGATAGAGCAACAGATTTCTAATCTGTAGGTCATAGGTTCGAATCCTATTGGGATCACTTAAATTTGCAAAAGCCCTTGTAATCTATGATTGTGAGGGTTTTTGTTTTTACTGTCAATAATGCCGCGGGTAAAATATGCTATAATTCATTCGGTAATTCTGGTTTTAATTATGAGGGTCAACTAATGATGATTTATTTAGAATTCGAGAACGGCTGTCATCGAATCAGCCTCCGCATACAAATCCGCACCACAAGTGCATTTTAAACTAATAAAATCGAAATCATTTGTTTTGCATGAATAACAGTAATCCGGAAGGACATTGCGTTTGAAAAAGTATATCTTTTTTACTTTTTCAAACAGCAACGAAATTTCTTCGTAATTAAACAAACTTCTTGTAAAGTCAATTTTCGGTTGAATAGTTTCCAGTTTTATCCCATTCGTTTTTAAATGATCAATAAGCAACAAGCATTGTAAAGGCATCAGCACATCGTTTGCTTTTTTGCGGAATCTTTTAAAAGATTTATTAAATTCTTTCAAACGATTTTTATAATACGAATGCTTGGGGTGAGACGCATGTAGGTCTTCCAAAATATAAACTGACCCTTTATCGAGTATCTTTAAGCTTTCCATTAAGGATATTTTTTGATGCAAAGGGTCGTGGCTGCCATCCTCTACTAACAAATCAATAGGCCCAACGATCTCCGATAACACCTCCTGATATTTGTTAATGTCACTTTGGTCTAGTTGAAAATAAACAATATTTTCATCCTTTGGCCATTCAGGCATTGTTGGAACAATGTCCAACCCATAAATTTTTGCGTGGGCATATTTTTTTCTCCAATATCTTATAGAATCTCCGCTAGCAACGCCGATCTCCATAATATTTTTTGCATCGAGCGGTAAAAAAGCTTCATAAAATTTATCAAATTTATGCCAGTAAATTTTATCGGATAAGCTTTCTTCAAATTTCATTTAACCGGATTAAACAGTAAAGAAAGACAAAATATATTTTATGACAAAATCGTCCAACTTTCGAAATTGAAACTATTCATAATTTCGTACAGCCTGATTGCTATTCTGTAAGTATCCGGTAATGAACTAGTTATTATTTGACGACCTGGGGGTTTGCGTTTGATCTTCTTTCTTGTTCAACAACGGGATCTTTTTCCAAAAGGGCTGCTGACTATCCGGTACTATTACTCCTTCGCGCCAGTTGGTTACGCTTTTAAGGTCACCTTTGGGGTTCCAGGTTTTCCATTCGCCGTCTTTAAGCCCGCCTTTAAAATCGCCTTCCTCTTTGAGATTTTTATCGGGGTAAAATGCCGTATAATGTCCGTTCAGCAGCTGCCCGTTGTAGCCGCCCTGCGTTGAATGTATTATATTATTGAGGTACCAGTAATAGTACCGGTCGTTCTTAATTTTCGGATTGGATTTTAATGGAAGGATATCTGCGCGTATCTCCTGGGTGGAATCGATGATGCGTACCTGGCTGAAACCCTCGTCGTTCAGCACCATATTGCTGTTATTATTAACGCGGGACTTGCCGGAACGACTATCGCGGTTGCTGCCGTACGTATTGACGCGATTATTACCTGAATTGCCTGAACGATTATTATTATAATCGCCGTTTTGCTGCGCACAAGCCCTGCCCACAGAAAACAACAAAATAAGTAAAACTACTTTTTTCATGCTGATGGATTATGCATATAGACTGTTGTTGATAGGTATGGTTTAACTTGATGTGGCAGTTTGTTAACAATAATGCATTTAGGAGATAATCATTGGCTAAGCGTGGTAACCTGTAAGGTGGGTTCGAATCCTATCGGGATCACAAAAAAACGCCTTTCTGATACGCTTAAACCTCATTCCGGCGATATATCATTCGCCATCATAGCTCAACCGTATCCTATTCCCAACCCCACTTTTTAAATATGGCATGCCCGTTTGCACTTTGCAGAAATTGAACAAACTGCCTTCCCTGTTGTCTGTGCCTGCTGGTTAGTGTTAAAGCCACAGGAGTGCCCCTGTATAATCGTAACGCCAACGGCAGTTCAACAACCTGCGTTATGTCTTTCAGGTTTTGATGCCACGAAGCATAAGTGATCCAGGCATCATAGCTGCTGTCTTTCTTCCAGGCATCAATAGCCAAAGCGGTATTGGCAAAAGAGCCTGCAATGTTTTTTTGGATACCGCCTATCAGACTTCCTTTTCCGGCTATATCCTCCCACAAACCCAGTTGTCCGGCCCCGTTCACATCTAAAATATGGACGCCCGGTTTTGTGAGGTCCTTTAGTACTGCAATGTGCTTCGGATTGCCCGGCCTCACCAGTATGGCGGCCGCTCTTTTGTACAATTCAACCCTGGTTGTTGCATCAACCATGCCCGGATGATTTTGTATAAACTGGGTGAGCATATATTCGGCGCCACCATATACCACATCAGCATTTTGTTGAGCCCGGGATATCCATTTTGACTCCGGTCCTCCGGTTACTTTTACCGGGATACCAGTCGCGCCGGTAAACACCTTTGCGCATTCCTGCATGGCCAAAAGCGGCCCCCCGGGACCATAAACATGCAAGGTATCTGTTTGGGCAAAAGCGGTCAAATTACTTAGGCCGGCTATAAAAATTAAAACGTATTTTTTCATAATTACTTTATTGTAAACCCGTATTTCCTGTAGATAGCCCTGGCAGTTGCACTAATTAAAAAATTCATAAAGTCCTTAGCCGCCTGAATATGCGGCGCATTTTTCATTAGCCCGGCTATGTAAGTAGCGGTGACGTTTTCGCTGGCCGGTATCTCTACCATATCAATCGGGTGTTTGATCATTACCTGGTAAAAAGCTTCGCTGTACCAAACCGGGGCCGCATCAGATTGATTATACATGATGCGCATCGGTGTTTGGCGATGATGGATCTGGGTCAGATAAGTGGTGCTATCCCTCACTTTATCCTCCATAATCGTTTTGCGTAGGCTTTCGGTACCCGCTTTTACATATGCCGCTTCAATCTGTTTAGCTATCCCTTCCCATTGTGGATTGGGCATACTAACCCGAACATCTGCCCGGCCCAGGTCTTTTAGTCCTTTTACGTTTTTCGGATTACCTTTTTGAACCATAATGGCTAAACCATTATAGGCATAAGGTTCAGTTTTGCTGAAGTACTCCGGCATTTGATCTATCTTACTTTTACCTGCTGTATAAACATCTGGTTTTAGGGTGATACGCATGTTTCCGATAGTGATGGACCCCCCGGTTATCTGCTTTGCTAAAATACCCGGGGGCAGTGTTTCCGCGAAAACCCGCTTGTACTGCGGGTATGCCTTCTTAAACGCGGCCATCAGGTCGTCAATACACATAAACTGGTTGCCGGCAAAAAAAACCACCAGCTGCGGGTCATTTATGTCGCCAAACAGGTCAGGCACGTTATCTACACCCGGAACAGTAAACATTACTTTGCTTTGCGGCGGCGTGTTCCATGGCGGGTCAAAACGATGATCTTGTGCTTTAAGCTGGCTGCCCGATACAATAAGCGCAGCCAGGGTGAATATTATTTTATAATTTTTCACGTTGAATTTTAATTTAATAAGAGTTACAACTAATAGAAATATCTGCGGTTAGGGATGAACAACAGCCCATCCATCATACTGACGGAGTATGATCTCGCCATTACCGCTTGGTACATAGGATATAAAGGGGAACAGATCGTTCTTATCTATCTTGCGCTCCCTGATAGTATTGCTGCATTGCGCTAATACCACGCCTTTAGCCTGCAGGTTTTTTAATGATTCTTCGTAGGCGCCGCTTTTCATATAAACGGCCACGCCATCGCCAAAAGCGATCAGTTCAACATGTAATTTGCCCTTCAGGCGCGGGTCCTCGAGCGCATTATCAATGTTCCGGAGAAAACCCTTTATTTTTTTGTCATCATTTGAATTAAGGATATATAGTGCGTCGTAATGCTTCAATTTGGCCGTTGCTCCGGTAAAAGCGGCGGGGTCAGTTTGTTGCGCATTTGCTGTTTTTACAAAGGTTAAAAAGGCGAAAGCCGCTAAAATTAAAATATGCTTTTTCATGGTTCTGTTTGTTATGATTTTTTATTTGTTAATTGTTTTTGTGCGTCTTTGATCGGCTTAAACGGGCCGTATTTATGTTGTTTTTCGCCGAAAGCATCCGCATAAGGTCCAAACGGGAAGTCCAACGGTTTATTTTTAATGTCTTTCCAATCGTTACGTTGGTCTTTGTGAGGCCGTGGTTGTGAGTTAACAAAAGCTGCCACGTTCCAGGCCTCTTCATCTGTTAGTTGCGGGTTTTGGTACGATGCCCCAAACGGCATGTTGTTTTTGACAAACCCGGCAAAATTAGTAAGCCTGTACATCCCCGCCCCGTCATTGTAACTGTGCTTGCCCCATAACGGCGGATAGGTGTATGTTTTTTTATCGGCTGCCTGTATTCCCTCCCCATTGCTGCCGTGACAGCTTTGGCATTTCGCTACAAATACCGCTTTACCTTTAACAAGGTCAGCCGCATGATCCATAAATGGTAGTTTTTCTGTGGCGTTTCCAAATAACTTCTGTCCCTTTTTTACATCCCTGCCCAGCCATTTCATATAAGCCAGTATGGATTGTATTTCCTTTTTTGAAGTATCCGGAACTTTGCCCGAAAGGCTGCGTTCAAAACACTCGGCTATACGTTCTGCCGGAGATTCTTTCCTTCCGCTGCGGCTGCTAAGCTTAGGGTAACTTGCTATGAAACCGGCGTAATCGTTCCCGAATAACTTAGTGCCGCCGGCAAGATGACAGTTTTGGCAATTCATACCGTTTGTTATTTGTGCCACAGTTCCCTGCGGCCCCAGGTACCTGGCCGTATTGGCCAGCAATTCTTTTCCGTAGCGGATCATATCACCGGCTTTTCCGACCGGGATGGTGCTTTCATCCGGCGCTGTCCACACATCCGAAGGTATGGATCTTGACATGCTTCCGGCAGATGCAGCCGGAGAGGAAGACACAGCGACAACAGCAACGGGAGCGCTTTCATTTATCTTTGGTGCAGTTCCCGTTCCGTTGTTGTTAAATAAAGATATCACCAGGACAACTATACAGGCCGCTGCGATCAACGCGATGTAAACAGTATAACGTGAAACCTTTACGACCGCCCTGATCAGCTCTTTTTCTTCTTCAGGTTGCATAATGCTTTATTATCATTCTGTTTTTAATTATTTAACACATCAAAGATATTAACAAAATAAAGGTGATTTTTATCATTATTGATGATGGCCGATAACCAATTGTTATTGATACTGACCGCCGGAGCTCAAACCTTTGGGCCATAAATCCCGCTGTTACCGTTAAACCCGTCTATAGTTGATTTGAAAGTTGCGCTATAAATTGTAGTTTTATTTCGCTTATATGAGCCATCGAACTACTACTTGCGTTTTCTTTTACTTGTAAGTTTTAAGTTACCTTGATATCTCTTTTCACACATACATTTATGCCTGCTTTAAAAAGATCACTCCAATTAACGTTGTTTATAGTCAGCCTGTCGTTTATTGCCTTTATTTCGACCGCTCAAAAACTCATTCCACTGCCACTTTTGCAACCCGATTGGTCGCGGGACTATCAGCCTTTTCGCATCTGCGGCAACCTGTATTATGTGGGGACGTACGACCTGGCCTGCTACCTCATTACGACGCCAAAAGGGCATATCCTGGTCAACACAGGCCTTCCGGGATCGGCGCCCATGATCCGTTCGCATGTCGAAGCGCTGGGTTTCAGTTTTTCGGATATTAAAATATTACTGGCCACGCATGCGCATTTCGACCATGTGGGCGCCATGGCAGAGGTCAAAAAGATAACAGGTGCAAAATTGATGATCAACGAATACGATGCGCCGCTGCTGGTCGATGGCGGCAATTCCGACTATGTATTTGGCGGCAAGGGCAGTACATTTCAACCGGTTAAGGCAGATCGGCTGTTGCACGCAGATGATACCGTCAAACTGGGTGGTATGCAAGTTATTACGCTGCATCACCCGGGACATACAAAAGGCGCCTGCAGCTTTTTATTCGATGTGAACGACGGGCGCCGTTCGTACCGGGTGCTGATCGCAAATATGCCCAGCATCCTTGATGGGGTAAAACCCGGCATGCCTGCATACCCTGATGTTGCCAAAGATTATGCTTACACGCTGAACGCCATGAAAAATCTCCGGTTCGACATTTGGCTCGCCTCTCATGCCAGCCAGTTCGGTATGCACCAAAAACACAAGCCCGGCGATGGCTATCATCCTGAAGTATTTATTGACCGGCAGGGGTACAACGATGCCCTGGGTAGTTTACAAAAGGCCTACTTCGAAAAATTAAATAACCGGTAATTCATTTTTGGCGGCTGAAGTTCGGGATGTATATGCGTGATAACCATACCGGGCTTTTATCCCGTTGCTTTTTTTACCCGAAATTTATTTATTTTCCCCATAATTCCCCACTTGGTTGTTTTTAAAAATGCAGCAAACCGCCTAAATGCTTATATTAATCCAAGGGGAAACGTTATCAATATCGGGAATGATATTTGTCATCATTATTGTCGACCCAAAAATTGAGCTATATGAGTACATTAGCCTGGATAGCAATAGCAATACAAGCAGTTCCCGTATTTTTTATAATCCGGACAAGCGTGGCCATGCTAAAGGACAAGAACTCTAAATAATATTGTTTCGAAAAATTTTATTGTGATTTTTTTATTCCAGAATATTCCGCAGGCGAAATAGCCGGGAATATTTTTTTTTGCAATAAAAAACCGCCGGGACAGTTCCAGGCGGTTTTAGTAATCTTAATTCGCGATACCGATCAATTGTTTTTTAAACCCAACTGGTGATTCGCAAAATCTAGCATATACTCGTTGTTCAAAAAGAACTCGAGGCTTATGATCGAAACAGTTGAACCTGACTTTGTTGAATTCTCAACGTAAGTTAAGTTTTCGTTAGCGGTGGTGGTAAATGCATAGTTAAACCCATATGTGGCCGCCACGGTTACCGGGGTGCCTACGGGCAGTAAAGTTAACGTGGTGGGCCCGTTCGGATCCTGCAAATAGCTATAAGGTTCTGTTCCGGTATCGTATATAACCTGGGTTGAAAAGGTTTTCCCGCTATAAGTTACGGATGCCGGAACAATAGGGGCATATCCGTCGCCCGAAAAGTACGACAGAGATTTTATAGCAAAACCCGACGACGCCGAAAGGTCGGCCGCGGTTAATCCTAAAGTGAGTACACCCGGAACATAGTTACCCTGAAGCGTGAAATTCGAGGTGCCGATCGCTGCCATTTTAAATCCCCTGGTAAGCCCGGTACCCGGATCAAAATAACTGAACGGGCTGGTTATATGCTCACCGTTTGAAAATGTGATATCATACTCTTCAGATACCCCAAATGTGTCAAAATCATGCTTTGGATAGGTAACTCCCTTTGCGCTAACTGCCTTATAATACAAAAAAAACGGCAATCGTTTTACAACTATGTTTCCATTCGCATCGCCGATAGTTACCGGCGCGTACGCCAGGTTGCCATACACTTTGTCGATCGTATTGGCGTCGGCTCCGTATTGCACGATCGAAGTTTGCTTGGTGATCGTGATCCCGTTCACAACGGTTGAGTCGCCTGTAAAGGTAATACCGGCAGTAGTGATCATCGAAGCAGGCAACAGGTCGGTTCCGTCATAAACCATTCCGCCTGATCCCGTGTCAAATATCAGCGCCTGACTGTTTACAGGAATATTCACAGTACCGATCTTTGAAATAACGGTAATTAGCTCCTTATAAATAGAGGAGTCGGCCTCATATAAACCCAGCTTCGTTGGGGTAGCAACAGGTGGCGTTACTTTAACGGAAGACCCGCTGTTGATGGTTTGTTTTTTACATGATACCGCAAAAAGCAATAAAAACGAAACCGCAATAACCAATAAACTTTTAATAGTGTGTATTCTCGTCATTATGTTTAATCAATTGTTTATATTATTAACCTAACATTAATTTTATTGTTTTATTATATTTAGTCTTAGTGCCTTCGGTCAAATAATTAAAATTGACATAAGCATTACACGCATTACCAAAGACCAGTACACTTATTTATTCTAACGCTGCTATATACAACTTACTTTTTTACGTATTGTTATTTGCACACTAAAAATATATCCATCCCATACTATAAACCAATGGCGTTTCTTTAACCATTACGGGGCCAACCGGCATTTCGTTACTCCATCACTGCTAAAAACTTAAATAACTACGCGAATGTTAATCTTTTAACCTAATTACGCAAAACTGCTGGTTTTGGATGTCATAGATATTTTATATCCCCAAAATAAAAAAACACTTCCTCAACGTCCCGGCACCGACAAAAATATAATGGCTGTTCCTCTCCCATTATGCGACCCTGTTTGGGGTAAAGATGACGGCCTGATCAAAATATGGGAGCCAGCCGGAAACTAGTTAACCTTTTCAAACGCGTATTTTCCTTTGATGTGCTTATTTAGATACGTACCCTTTGAACCGGCGGCTTTCATGTGTGCGTATTCCTCCTCCGGCACATTCTTATAGTCATATACCATTCCCGAAACAAAAATCACCCGCAATATGGCGGCATCGGGATCATATTTCATTGAAGCCACAACTGTCGACGGCATAACTTACCTCCCTACATATTGAACATACTTTGCGCTTTTTTTATCGTCTTCTCCAAATCAATCCCTTTTCCCAATAAGCCTTTAAACAGATCGCCCTCAACCTTCAACCGGTCGATCGAATTGAAAATGGTAAAATGCTTCATGGTAAGGCCGGGTTTTACCTCATCCCAGTGCAAAGGCATCGACACCGTTGCGCCAACCTTTGGCCGCAACGAATACGGGCCGGCAATCGTAGCCCCCGGGCGGTTCTGCAAAAAGTCAAGGTACATTTTACCGTTACGTTTGGCAACCATGCGCTCCAGGCTGGTATAGTCAGGCAGTTGTTTGTGTACGATATTGACGATGATACGCGCGAACATCTGCGATTGATCGTAATCATATTTCGCGCCAAGCGGGATATAAATATGCATGCCTGTTGAACCTGAAGTTTTGCAAAATGAAGGCACATCAATAGCATCCAAAACTTTTTTAACTTCAAGCGCCGCCTCGATCACCTGGTCGAACGTGTTTTTATCCGGGTCAAGGTCGATCACGCAATAATCCGGGTTATCCGGCGATTGAATACGGCTGAACCAGGGGTTCATCTCGATACATCCAAGTGTGGCCATCCACAATAAAACCGCCTCATCCGAGCCCACCAAATATTCCTTATGCTCGCCATCGCTGGTAGTGTAAGGGAATGTTTTGGTTATCCAGTCGGGCGCTTTGCCCTTTATATCCTTTTGGTAAAAGCTCGGCCCGTGTATCCCACCCGGGAAACGGTTAAGCGACATTGGTCTGTCCTTCAAATAAGGTAAAATATATTCGGCAACCTGGTAATAATAATTGAACATATCCCGTTTGGTCACATTATCCTCGGGCCAGTAAACTTTGCTCAGGTGGGTGAATTTGATGTCGTGGCCGCAAATTTTCCGTACCTGCGTTTCGTCTTTAGGGTTTAGCAATGTCTTGCGATCCTTATCCTTCGGAGGCTCAATGGCTTTGTTATGATTGGCGGCCGGTTTTGCAGCAGCTTCTTCTACGACCTCTTCTGTCTCCTTCGGCGTTTCCAGTACCACATCCGTTGCTTTTTTATCAGCGCGCATGCCTTTGAATGAGGCCTGCCTGAATACGCCGTCGCCGGTTACCTCGGCAAAAGCTACTTCGCCAACCAATTCGGGTTTCAGCCAGGTGGGTTTGGCCCCCAACCGTTTGGGCCTGAAACGCGACGGCTTATCCACATCGGGTTCCACATCAAACGGGCTTTTATCGGTGATCAGCGGTTTAAACTGCGCCATCATTTCCTTTTGCATTTTATCGTTAAAACCCGTTCCAACTTTCCCCACATACCGCAGCACGCCCCCATCATATACGCCCATGGTAAGCGCACTGAAAGGCTTACTGGTGCCCTCATTCCTGGTAAACCCTGTAATAACCACTTCCTGGCGCTTGTGTACCTTTATTTTCAGCCATTCTTTCGACCGCAGGTCAGATGTGTAAACGCTGCTGGCCTTTTTTGCGATAATACCTTCAAGCCCTATTCGCCCGGCTGCGCTAAAAAACTCAACACCGTTCGCTTTAAATACTTTGCTCTGGCGTATGCGGTCGTCGCCGGCCGGTAAAACATCCGTCAAAATTTCCAGCCGGTCTTTTAGCGGCAGCCCGGTCAGGTCTTTACCTTCGTACCATAGTATATCAAAAACATAGTAAACCAGGTGGCCGTCCGCCTCGCTGCGCCAGTTTTGCAAAGCACCGAAATCAGATACGCCTTTATCATTCAAAACCAGTATCTCCCCATCGATAACGGCATTAATTTTCCAATTCTTTAAAAGCTTAATGATGGGGTAAAATTTGTCGAAGGGCAAATTATTGCGGGATATCAGCTGCACGTCCGATTTATTGATGGTGGCGATGGCGCGGTATCCGTCCCATTTCACCTCGTACACCCAGTCGGGGTCATCGAAAGGTTCGTCAACCAGGGTGGCTTTCATTGGCTTGATATTTTTTGGTATCGCAGCTTTTGGTGCCGATTTTATAAGCGCCTCAGCATCAGGCCCACCCGTATCCACCAGTCGCGCATCGGGGTTTTCACCCACCATTTCCTCAAGCGGTTTTTCCAGACTTTTTTTTTTGCTGCCTGCTTTAGGCTTTTTCACGTCCTCCTCATGGCCGTGCTGCCATACCTTTTCGCTGCTTTTTTCCATATCGGCAATCGTCTTTCCCGAAACTACCGATTTATCCTGTTTGGTGATGTCCTTTTCCGACGCATACGCGTCGTTATGCTTGATGAGCAGCCAGGCGTTATCGCCCATGCCATGCGTTTTTACCAGCGCAAATTCGCCTTCCAGTTTTTCGCCATGCAGTTTAATTTTAACCGAGCCGGATTTTAGCTGTTCCAGCAAATGCTTTTCCTGCGCCTTTTTGCCTTTAATTTCTTCAATGGGTTCGTAGGTGCCTTCGTCCCAAACAATAACCGTCCCGCCGCCATACTGGCCCTCTGGGATCGTGCCTTCAAATGTCCGGTAATCAAACGGGTGATCTTCAACCATCATCGCAAGGCGCTTAACGGTCGGGTCGGTCGATGGCCCTTTAGGCACGGCCCAGCTTTTTAACACACCATCCATTTCCAGCCTGAAATCATAATGCAAACGCGAGGCATCATGCTTTTGGATCACAAATAACAACTGATCCTTGTCCTTACTTTTACCTGCCTTAGGCTCGGCGGTTTTAGTGAAGTCGCGCTTTTTTACATAAGTTTCCAGGCTCATCGTTTATTTTTTTAAATGTTGTCTAACCGCATCTGCCGAAGTTCCGGCGTTTTTTACAGCTTCCCGCAGCTGCTCCGCGCTGATACCCAATGTTTTGGTCCAGTACTCCACCTCGTAGTTTTCACGAATATTTATCCGGTCCCTGTCAAGTCCCCCAATATTATTTTTATTGTCCATCGTCTTAATTTTTAATACATAATATTAACAATTAATTGAATGGAAGGTTTCAAAGATGGCACTAACCTTTATACAATTACGCGGAATGTAAGGTTTACACGCGCCTCCATCGGCTGGGTTGATTTAGCTATACGATGTTGCCAAAACTGCTGCAGATCGCCCTTCATCAGCAGCAGCGATCCGTTTTCCAGGGTTACCGCATATTTAAGCTTATGATCCTGCTTATTCCGAACGTCGAAGCGCCGCGCCTGGCCAAAGCTTACCGACGCGATGACCGGTTTAAAGCCCAGCTCATATTCGTCGTCGCTATGCCAGGCCACCGAATCGTTGCCGTCACGGTAATAGTTCAGCAAAACGCTGTTAAATTTTGTCCCGGCAAACGGCTCGATCCTGGTTTTTATTTTTAAAAGATCATCCGTCCATGGCAAGGGGTGATATTTATTGCCCGAATAGCTATAGGCTTTATCGTTATCGCCATACCAGGCTGTTAGCCGCGGTGTTTTGATCATTTTGCCATACATGTGCACGGTTTCCTGTATCCATTGTATTTGATGGATGAAGGCCTCTAACAAAGCCTCACTTTCCTCCTGATCAAACACGGCGGGTTTGTAAATCATCAGGTCGGCAGGCAGATCCGCGCCGTTGCCGGGACTTTCGAAGAAATTGAGCTGTTCCATTTACACCAGTTCATTCCAGGGTTACAAAACAACAGCCGGAGAAAATAAATTGTTTACCTGTTTTAGATTTATGCAACCGTATTGTGTAAGATAACTACTGTCCGAAAGTACAATAACAATGTGCATTACCCCAACTGTAAATACAATAGAGCAGCGATGGCGGCTCCGGCGATGGGACCGAGGACAGGTATCCAGGCATACTGCCAGTCGCTGGTGCCTTTGCCTTTTATGGGAAATATAAAATGGATGATACGCGGGCCAAGGTCGCGGGCAGGGTTAATGGCATAGCCTGTTGTCCCGCCAAGCGAAAGCCCAATGACCCATACCAATAACGCAACGGGCAACGCTCCCACCGAGCCTAAGCCAATTGGTGTTTTACTTGGCGTGATCTGCGCGCCGGCAATATAAAAAACGGTAAACACCAGCACAAATGCGCCGATGATCTCGCTGGCAATGTTCGACACATAATTCCGGATAGCCGGGCCGGTACAAAATACCGCCAGGATAGCATCAGCCCTGTTGGTGCGGTGGAAATGATCATAATACATCAGCCAAACCAGAATGGCCCCGATGAATGCCCCAAGCATTTGGGCAGCAATATAGGGCAGCACGTTTGCCCAGGCGAATTTTCCGGCAATAGCCAGCCCAATAGTTACAGCCGGGTTCAAATGCGCCCCGCTGTATGGTGCGGCAACCACAACACCCACAAATACTGCCAGCCCCCAGCCGGTAGTAATTACAATCCACCCGCTGTTGTTGCCCTTGGTATCGTTTAACAGCACATTGGCAACCACACCGTCGCCTAAAAGAATCAATAACATGGTGCCGATCAGTTCGGCAAGAAATGGAGTCATAATATTAGGTTTAAGTGATAGATTAAACTATGGCATTGCGAGCGATAGCGTGGCAATCTCATCCATTGCATTAACGCCAGTGCATGGCGACGAGATTGCTTCGTACCTCGCAATGACAAAGTTTTGCTTTTTAACTTTTAACTTCAAAACCCGCCCATTTTTGCGCCGCGTCAACAGCCCGCTCCCATCCCCTCATCGCAAGCTGCACTTCCGACCGGTCAGCCTTAGGTGTAAAATCCCGTTCCGATTGCCATTGCTGCTGTATTTCTTCCACGTTTTCCCAATACCCAACAGCAAGGCCCGCTAAATATGCCGCGCCAAGCGCTGTTGTCTCCACCACGTGAGGCCTGATCACTTTGCAATCGAGCAAATCGGCCTGGAACTGCATCAGCAGGTTATTGGCCGTAGCACCGCCATCAACACGCAATTCCTTGATCTTTAAGCCGGCATCCGCCTCCATTGCTTTCAAAACATCCACGGTTTGGTAGGCAATGGATTCAATAGCCGCCCTTGCAATATGCCCCGATGTCGTTCCGCGGGTTAAACCCACAATAGTTCCCCTTGCTTCGGGGTCCCAATAAGGAGCGCCCAGTCCTGCGAAAGCTGGTACAAAATATACCCCGCCTGTGTCATTCACGCTTAACGCAAGTTTTTCGATCTCGGCTGACGACTTTATGATGCCCAGTCCATCGCGCAGCCATTGCACAACAGCGCCGCCAATAAATATGCTGCCTTCAAAAGCATATTGGGTCTTCCCGTTTATTTTCCAGGCGATGGTGGTAAGCAGGTTGTTTTTTGATTCGATAAAGTTGTCGCCGATATTCATTAACATAAAGCAGCCGGTGCCGTAGGTATTCTTAACCATCGCTTTATCAATACACATTTGCCCGAACAGGGCCGCCTGCTGATCCCCGGCTATCCCGGCAATCGGGATCTTTGAAGCAAAAATGGTGGTCTCGGTTTGGCCGTAGATCTCGCTCGACTGCTTTACCTCCGGCAGCATGCTTTTGGGGATATCAAATATTTGCAGGAGTTCTTCGTCCCATTGTTCAGTGCGGATATTGTACAGCATGGTACGGCTGGCATTGGTTACATCGGTCACATGCACTTTTCCACGGGTAAATTTCCATACCAGCCAGCTGTCCACCGTGCCCAAGGCCAGTTTCCCTGCCTCGGCCTGCGCCCTGGCGCCTTTCACATGATTTAATATCCAGTTTATTTTGGAAGCCGAAAAATACGCGTCGATGATCAGCCCGGTTTTCGAGCGTATCAAATCCGTTAATCCCTCTTTTTTCAGGCGGTCGCAGTAAGCGGCTGTGCGCCTGTCCTGCCACACAATAGCATTATAAATGGGGTCGCCGGTCTCGCGGTTCCAAACGATGGTCGTTTCGCGCTGGTTGGTGATACCGATCGCCCGGATGTTTTTCCCGTTGATGCCCAGCTTAACCGTCGCTTCAGCGGCAACCCCCGCCTGGGTCGACCAAATTTCGGTCGGGTCATGCTCCACCCAGCCGGGCTGCGGGAAAATTTGGGTAAATTCCTTTTGCGCAACCGAGCGTATCTGCCCGCTATGGTCAAAAATAATAGCTCGCGAACTGGTGGTGCCCTGGTCTAAAGCCAGAATGTATCCATCCATAATTTATGGTTCACGGTTCATACATCAAGCTTTTATAGTAAGAGGCACTATCAAAGCCTGATGTATAAATCGAAGGTTTAAAGTTTATAATTGGCGATGTTAAATTACAATTTAACAATGAATAATGAAATCCAATTTTAATACGAGAAAAGCAATATAATTACTACCTTTGACGTTAGTAACGCATTCCGGTATTATGATTATTTCTTTTGGATCCAAAGACACTGAGAAAATATGGAACGGTACCAGGGTGGCTAAATTACCATTGGAGATACAAACAATCGGCAGGAGAAAGCTAAGGATGATCAATAATTCGCAGAATATTCATGACTTAACCATTCCGCCATCTAATAAGCTTGAAAAAAAGAAGGGCGATCTAAAAGATTATTACAGTATACGTATCAATGATCAGTGGCGGATAATTTTCAAATGGAACAACGGGAATGCAAGCGATGTCGAGATCATAGACTATCATTAATAAAAACATGGAAAAATTACCTAATATACATCCGGGAGAGATATTACAGGAGGAGTTTTTAGTGCCGCTAAACATAACGCCGTACAGGCTCGCAAAAGAAACCAAGATTCCGCAAACACGGATATCTGAAATAGTTAAGGGGAACCGCAGGATAACGGCCGACACAGCATTAAGGTTAAGCCAGTTTTTTAGAAATTCCGCTAAATTCTGGCTCGGATTGCAGGACGATTTTGATTTAGAGTCGGAACTTGACGAAAAACGTGAAGAATTAGATCACATTAAGCCTTTCGTTGCTGCTTGATTGTCCTTTGAAGATTTTCTTCTTACAAGTTATTCCACGCCCTTTACATTCATTTTCAGCGTATAGATCGCTTTCGAGGCAGTAATAAACAAAATATCTTTATCCCCCCCGCCGAAGCATAGGTTAGCTGTCCATGGTTCGGGGACGGGGATGTGGCCTATCTTTTTACCTTGCGGATTATAAATGGTTACGCCGTTCCCGGTAAGGTACACGTTCCCTTTTTTGTCCAGTGTCATACCGTCAGAGCCCTGTTCAACAAATAATTTGCGGTCGCTTAATGTGCCGTTTTTATTGATGGTGTATTTGTAGGTTTTGCTATTGCCGATGTCAGCTACATACAAGTATTTGCCGTCGGGTGTACCCACTATGCCGTTTGGCTTCTTGAGATCAGCGTCAACAATTACGGGCTGGTTTTTGCCTTTCGGCAGATAATAAACCTTTTGCCCATCGAGGTCTGATTTTGTGCGTGTCCACCACGGGCGCTGGTAGTATGGGTCGGTCATGTAAATGCCGCCTTTCCTGTCGATCCATATATCGTTCGGACCGTTCATCAAATGGCCCTGGTAATCCTTCAGCAATACTTTAATTTTCTTATCCGGACTTATCGACCACAACTGTTCATACTCATCCGCACAGGTAACCAGGTTGCCCTTCCTATCAAAATACATCCCGTTCGACCGGCCCGCGCTATCCAAAAACAGCGATAATTTGCCATCGGTGCTGTATTCCCATATCTTATTATTCGGCTGGTCGGTAAAAAACACATTCCCCCTTTTATCTACGGATGCACCTTCGGTAAAGCTAAACTGTTTGGAGATAAGCTGCGGTTTGGTTAGGGTGTCGTACGGGGCTTCCTGTGCGAAGGCGCTTAATGTAAAACCCGACAATAGAAGGCAAAAAATGATTTTATTTTTCATGATATGTGTTTTATATAAATATTGTCATTGCGAGCGATAGCGCGGCAACCTCGTCGCTCGTTTACACTTTGCATGTGAGGAGTTTGCTTCGTCGTTCCTCCTCGCAATGACATGCAGTGTCAAATCCTCCCCGGCTCCCTATACAACCCAAAATCACTCAGCGCAATACAAACCGGCGATTTGGTGATGCGCAGCCGTACTTTATTTGTCGTGACTTCTTTTGGCAAACGTATCAGCCTGTTACCGCCGATGCTGGTGGCCGCAGCAACCTGCACCCATTTCCCGCCGCGGAAAGCATCAATACCTACAGTTTCAATCCGCTGGCCAAGCTTTATGTTTTCCCTTAACCGTATAACATTAAAGGTCGTATTGTGATGCATATCAACAATCAGTTCGGGCGTTGTAACTTTATCGTCCGTAGCCCAATAGCTGTACCGGTCGTCATCAAGCAAATATTGCGGGCCGAATTTTTCTTCGTCGCCGCCGCGTACATTGCTGGCCGTTAATGTCGCGCCTTTGGCCAGGTTAACGTTAAACGTCTCCTTTAATATTTTGCCGAATTGCTTTAATGCGTTTACATCATTATTATTCAGCAGCCCGCGCTGGTCTGGTGACAAACCAAGGTCAAGGCAAGCGCCCCGACCCACGCTTTGATAGTATAAGCTAAGCAACGTGTCCGGCGATTTAACTTTAGCATCCTGATCTTTATGGTAAAACCATCCGGGTCTTAACGCTACGTCGCATTCGGCGGGCATCCAGTATTTGCCATCGCGCTGGCCTTCGGTGCCTTCATAATCTTTGGTATAACCATTTCCGGGCTCCTTGCCCACATCCGGCGCGTGCGGTGTATAGGTTTCCCAGCAGGTTTCGCCGGCGTGGCCCTTTTCGTTACCCACCCACCTTACATCCGGGCCAACATCGCCAAACAAAACAGCGCCCGGCTGCATTTTACGCGGGATAGCCCAGGTAACCGGCCAGCCGTAGTAGGTCGAGCGGTCGATTTTCCGTACCTCGCGCGCGCCGCCGTAATAGCCATCGCCGCCATTGGCCCCGTCGAACCAGGAGATGAATATCGGTCCGTAATGTGTGTATAACTCTTCAAGCTGTTTGCGGTAAACTTCGGTCACGTATTCGGGCTTTCCATACAGTGCGCTGTTCCTGTCCCACGGCGAACAGTAAACGCCCATTTTCATGCCCAACTTATTGCAGGCATCACGGTATTCCTTCAACAGGTCGCCCTTCCCGCTTTTATAAGGACTTTTTGAGATATTATGTTCAGTTGTTTTGGTCGGCCACAGGCAAAAGCCGTCGTGGTGCTTGGCCACAACCACAATGCCTTTAAAGCCTCCCGCCTTAGCGGCGCCAACGATCTGCATAGCGCTGAACTGCGCCGGGTTCACGATCTGTGGGTGCTCATCCCCATAACCCCATTCCTTATCGGTGTAGGTATCCGGGCCAAAATGAATAAGGCAATACATTTCCGTTTCCTGCCACCTTAACTGCCTTTCGCTTGGCAAAGGGCCATACGACTTTGGCGCAGGCTGGCTCAAAACCGAAAACCAGGTCGATACAAACAACAAACAGGATACCGCAATTTTCATCAGGAATATATTGGCTGGGCTAATGTAAATGTTTTCCTGTAAAAACCGCAGCGACGCAATGCTTTGTGTATCAGAATGATTTCAAAGAGACGCAAACATTGCATTTCGACATTCAAACAAACATCTTACATTAGTATCCATTATGAAGATCAGGCTAAAATTTTATTTGCTTTTTGGGACATTTATATTACTTGTTCCCATTCTATCCATCGCTCAGGAAAAACAAATTTATAAAGACGCATTGCAGCCGGTTGATACCCGGGTAAAGGACCTGGTATCCCGCTTGACACTTGAAGAAAAAGTTTCCCTATTAGGATACCGCAGTAAAGCCGTACCGCACCTGGGCATTCCGGCATATAACTGGTGGAACGAGGCCTTACACGGCGTTGCACGGGCGGGCGAGGCGACGGTATTTCCGCAGGCTATTGGAATGGCGGCTACATTTAACGATGATTTGTTAAAGCAAGTGTCGACTGCTATATCTACGGAAGCCAGGGCCAAATACAACCTGGCGATAGCACAGGACAGGCATTTGCAATACATGGGCCTAACATTTTGGACACCTAATATAAACATATTCCGCGATCCGCGCTGGGGCCGCGGACAGGAAACCTATGGCGAGGACCCTTTTTTAACTGCGGCCATGGGCACCGCTTTTGTTAAAGGTTTGCAAGGCGATGACAAGCACTATTTAAAGGCATCAGCCACAGCCAAACATTTCGCGGTTCACAGCGGACCCGAAGCTATCCGTGATTATTTTGACGCGGTAGTTGATGAGAAAGACCTTCGTGAAACCTACCTGTACGCGTTCCATGCACTGATAACAGGCGGTGTGGAATCTGTAATGAGCGCCTATAATAAGGTAAACGGTACGCCGAATTCTATTAATAAACTGTTGCTGACGGATATTTTACGAAAAGAATGGGGTTTTAAAGGCCATGTGGTGACGGACTGCGGTGCGTTGAACGACGTATATTCCACGCATAAATCCTTGCCGGGACGGGTGGAAACAGCAGCTGCAGCCATTAAAGCTGGGGTCGACCTGGATTGTTCTACCGTTTTGCAGGAAGATGCGATAAAAGCGGTTAAGCAGGGGCTGTTAACCGAAAAAGATATTGATATCGCTTTATCGTCACTGTTTCGCACACAATTCAGGCTGGGTTTTTACGATGATCCGGCATTAATTCCGTACCACAGCTATGGTGCCGATAGTGTTCATAATAGCGCGCATGTAGCGCTTGCCCGCCGGGTGGCGCAGCAAAGTATGGTGCTGTTAAAAAATGACAACCGGGTATTGCCACTAAAAAAGTCAAATATCAGCAGCATCATGATAGTAGGACCAAACGCCGCTTCATTCGATGCGATGATCGCCAATTACCACGGCACAGGCAGCAAGATTGTCAACTTTGTAGAAGGCATTACTGGCGCGGTAGGTGTTGGAACAAGGGTTGAATATGACCTGGGCTGCGATTATAAAGACACTGTTCATTTCGGTGGCACATGGGCCGCGGCCAACAGCGACGTAACAATAGCCGTGATCGGTTTATCCCCTGTTTTGGAAGGAGAAGCCGGCGACGCTTTTTTATCGGAAACCGGCGGCGACAAAAAAGATCTGAACCTGCCAAAAAGCGAACTGGCATTTATGAAGGCGCTGAGAAAAGGTGTCAGGAATAAGCCCATTATCGCGGTAATTACCGCTGGAAGCGATGTGGATATTGACGCCATTGCGCCGTACGCCGATGCGATTATCATGGCCTGGTATCCTGGCGAACAGGGCGGTAACGCCCTGGCAGATATTATTTTCGGCGATGTTTCGCCGTCGGGCCATTTGCCGGTTACTTTTTATAAGGCGCTCAGTAATGTGCCCGATTACAAAAATTATGATATGAAGGGCCGCACTTATCGCTATTATGATGGCCCTGTACAGTACCCGTTTGGATTTGGGCTTAGCTATACCTCGTTTGATTATTCATTACAAAACAAACTAAAGTTGGCTTATAAACTTTCCGACACGTTGACCGTTTCTCTCCGGGTTAAAAACACAGGAGCTATGGATGGCGACGAGGTAGTGCAGGCCTATATCAGCTATCCTAAGATCGACCGTATGCCTGTAAAAGAACTGAAAAATTTTAAACGTGTTACAGTAAAACAGGCGGAGGCACAACCGGTTACCCTCAAAATCCCGGTAAGGGAACTGCAAAAATGGGATATGGACAAACATCAATGGAAAGTTTACCCGGGCACTTATAAAATTATACTCGGCAGCGACTCGCGGGATGAAAAGATAGCGACTGCGTTTAAAGTATCGGATTGAAACCGCCTGAAAGTCAGAAATCATAACAATCACGTAAATCCGTTCAATCACTGATTTTTTTTGCTAACTTTGTTAGCATGAAGCGTTCAGGAAGTGCTGATTTACCGTTACATGGCGGATATGTGCCGAAATGGCTGACCGAAAGAATGGCTAAGCTTGGCCTGGCCGTGGTGGAAAATATCGTGCTGGATTATGGCAAGGACGAGGTGCTAAGAAGATTGAGCAACTCGTTTTGGTTCAGAGCCTTGGCGCAGTGATGGGTATGGACTGGCATTCATCCGGCATCACCACTTCGGTAATGGGTGCGCTCAAGGGCGCGGTAAACTCGCATAGCCGCGAGCTGGGCATTTATATATGCGGCGGCAAAGGAAAATATTCGCGGAAAACGCCCGACGAATTAATGCGGATCAGCGAAAGCACCGGTCTTGACGGTAACCACCTGGTAAAGTGCAGCAAGCTTAGCGCTAAGGTGGACAACACCGCTATACAGGATGGTTTTCAGCTATATACACATAGTTTCATTTTAAGCAGCAGCGGCAAATGGGCCGTAGTG
This sequence comes from Mucilaginibacter sp., assembly GCA_035568395.1. Classification (GTDB taxonomy): domain Bacteria; phylum Bacteroidota; class Bacteroidia; order Sphingobacteriales; family Sphingobacteriaceae; genus Mucilaginibacter. The sequence continues at coordinate 1,758,960 of DATMOF010000002.1, forward strand.
CAGCAGGGCATGAGCCCGCAAAGCAAAACCGCCCGGCGGTATCACTGGCATTCGGAGGGGTTGACCTCATTCGTTGAAGACCCGCATACCTTTATTTACGGGCAAAACACCGGGCAAATTTTGAACATGGCCGATAAGCAGGCAGATGGTTCAAGAAAAGGCGTAATGCAGATAGCGGCCGAAAACCCGGACCACATGCTCAAAGAGATCAACAAGCTGGTGATGCCCTCCCATCATGATGTAAAAGCCAAAGATGTCGACCTCAAAAGGCTGGGCGCCGTTTTATGGCTGGCGCACGAAAAACAGCCAAGAGATTTTGAGGAATTGCTATTGCTGCAGGGATTAGGCCCGCGTACTTTGCAATCGTTAGCATTGGTAAGTGAAGTTATACATGGCACGCCATCCCGGTTTAAGGACCCGGCCAGGTTTTCGTTCGCCCATGGCGGTAAAGACGGCCACCCCTTCCCGGTTCCTACAAAAGTTTACGACGAAACCATCGGCGTTTTACAAACCGCCATTTACAAATCAAAACTGGGCAATTCCGAAAAAAATGAGGCTATTAAACGGCTGACGCAAGTAGCTCAGCGTGCCGAAAAAGACTTTACGCCCAATGCTAACTTCGACCAGGTGATCGAAAAGGAAAGAAGTGACTCATGGAAATACGGCGGACGTACTGTTTTCGGCAAAGCAAAACCACCCGGGCACCAGCAGCTGAAGTTATTTTAATTACATCGCAGGCGTCTGCAGAAAACGGTGCAGAACCGCATGCCATATTTCATTTGAGATGGCTTCATGCGTACGGTCACCGTCAACAACCAATACTTTCTCTTCATCCTTCAGCAATTCCATTATCTCAAAATATTTGGTGCGGACGTTGGTAAGATTGTCCAGCGTCTCGTACAATTCAATTGAGGTGCGGCCCCTGTTCAGACGCTCGATGCTCATTTCGGGCGTTATATCGATATAGATATTTAAATCGGGCCGCAGCAGATCCGCGCTAAGCGAATTGGCTTTAATCACCCAATCAAGGTCCATATATGGGCTTTGATACGCGTAAGATGATAAGTAGTAACGGTCGGTTATTACTGTGTATCCTTCTTCCAGCATTTTAAGGATGCCGTTTTTCTTATTCAGCAGGTGGTCCAGCCGGTCAGCTACAAATAGCGCAGCTATGGTGCGGTGGTCACCTTCGGCGCGTCCGCTAAATATATCCCGTATCATTTTACCCATCGGGCTATCGGTGGGCTCATATGTGGTATAAACTTTATGCCCTTCAGCTTCGAGCTTTTCCTTTAAAAGCTTAACCTGGGTGCTTTTCCCGCTGCCGTCGATGCCTTCAAAGGCGATAAAGAAGTTTTTTTTCATGAACGTTACACTGCCTAAACTGCACACCAAATATACAGTAGAGACGCAATACTTTGCGTCTCGGAGAATGTTATTTTAACGACGTTTCGGGGAATGTTATTTCAACGATGCCTGTACAGCCTTTGCCGAATCGAGGTGCATTTGAATTACAGGAAATGTTTTTGTCGCGAAATCTTTGATCGCTACCGCGTTATTGCGGCTGGCGGCGGCAAATAATTTTGCGGCCTGCTCATGGTCGTTTACCATCATATCGATATAGGCTTTATCAAAAGCGGCCCCCGTTTTTGTGGTAAGTCCCTCTATCAGCTTCCGGTGCTCCGCGTTTATCGTATCGTTTCCAACAACCAATTTGCCGGTTTCTATTTTTTTTAACTCCATGCCGGCTTTGGTATGATCATCGATCATCATTTTCGCAAGCGCCAGTACACGCTGGTTGCTGGTTTTGGTTAAGGCTAAACCGGATGCTTTAATTTCAGTCAGACCGCCCTCCGCGGCGTTTCTCACAAATGATAGTCCGTCGGCGTCAACAAGCGTTTCATTATTGTAATTTTTGCCATGTTTACTATTACAGGCCGATACTGCAAGCAGGGCAACTACACCCAACGCCAGGTAAGATAAATTTTTCATAATGAATTGGTTATGCACCTATAACAACAATTACCCCGTCTGGTTTGCAGGGGAAGTCAGTAAAGTCGGAAAAGTCCGAAAGTTGATAAGTCGATATTTCAGACCTCTAACTTCAGACCTCCGGCTTCCAACACATCACGCAAGATTGCGCCCAGCATTGACAATACCGTAAACGGTACGGATCACCAGTTTATCGTAAATCTTAGTTAGCTCATCGTCGGTGCAGTTATTTAAACAACTCAGCGCGTAATGCTGAATAATAACCAGCGGCAATACGATCCTCTCGCGTATCGCTATCGAGCGGCGCTCAACCGGGTATTCTTCCATCAGCACTTTACTGCCTGTTAAGTCGAGCAGCATTGATTTGGTTAGCTCAAATTCGTCTTTAAGCATTTTCCAGAACTGGCCGAACTTTTTATCCTTTTCGAGGTACGCCGTAACCCGGAAATCCGATTTCGACATCGACATGGTACAGTTATCCACCATCGTCTTAAAAAAGCCCGAAGAGTTGTACAGGTCTTTCACTTCCCTCCAGTTCCCGGTTTCCTTCATCTTATTTAAAGCCGTACCCACCCCGTAAAAACCCGGGATGCTCTGTTTCAGCTGGCTCCATGCGGTTACAAAGCTAATCGCCCGCAGATCCTCCAGCTTCAGTGCCGAGCCGGCATTACGCTTGGTCGGCCGGCTGCTGATGTTGATATGCGAAAGCAGTTTTAGCGGGCTGAATTTTTCAAGATATTCAACAAACAAAGGGTGCTGGCGCAGATCCATAAATAGCTTATAGCTTTCATCGGCCATTAGCGAGATAAGTTCCTTGTGCCGGTTATCCAGCAGATCGTTCCGGTTAGGGTGCAGGGCAGATACAATGCCCGCATTGATGAGCTGCTCCATATTGAACCTGGCCGTTTCAACCGAGCCATATTGCGAGCTTACCGTTTGCCCCTGTATGGTTAATTGAATATGTTCGTTGGCTATCTCCTCCCCCATCGAGGCATAAAAACGGTGCGTTTTACCGCCTCCGCGCGCCGGCGGTCCGCCCCTGCCGTCAAAAAATGCCAGGGCAATGCCATATTTACGGGCCATAGCGGTTAGCTCAACCTTTGCTTTATAGATCGACCAATTGGCCATCAGGTAACCGCCGTCCTTCGTGCTGTCCGAAAAGCCCAGCATAATGGTTTGCATGTTGCCGCGTTTTTTCAAATGTTCCTTATAAAAAGGGTGTGTATAAAGCGCTTCCATAACCCCGGCTGCATGCTTCAGGTCGTTTACCGTTTCAAACAACGGCATAAAATCTACAGTCAGCTCATCCTTTTTCCAGCCGCTCCATAAAAACAGGTTGATCAGCTGCAGAATATCCGATGCCTGTTGGCAGTTGCTGATAATAAACCGCTGGCAGGCCTTCTCGCCATTACCGGTTTGGATCTGTTTCATCAGCCTGATAGTATTCAGCGTATCGCATATCAAATCGTCGGCGTCATCAGGGCATTGAAAGTCCGCTTCGTTAAATGATAATTCCTTTAATTTATCCTCTTCGCTGAGCTCGTTATAGCCGCTTTTAATTCCGGCTTTTATATCTGGCTGCTGCGCCCCAAAATCAAACACCTGGCGCAATATGCGGCTGTCCTGCCTGATGTCCAGCGTAGCGAAATAACAGCCAAACAGGCGTACTTTCTTAATTAAATCTTCAACAATATTGACAAAAAGACTGTCGTGTTCGGTAATTAACGTTTGCCGGATAGACTGCAGCAACTCGAGCAGTTCCGGCTGCAAATCTTTCGGTTCAGGCTTGTTATAAGCATGCTGATAGATCAGTTTTTCGAGCGTGGCCATAGCCTTTTCAACTCCCCGGAAGGTGATCCGTCGCTTTAATACCCTGAAATCTCTATAATAACACCTGAATATCCGCTGACGTAAAAAACTGGCTACCGACTTGGTGGTTTCTGTCGTCACATTGGGGTTGCCGTCCCTGTCGCCGCCCGGCCAGAAACCCAGCTCAAGCAATTGATTGCTGCGGTTAGTGTCCACATCAAATTCTTGTTCCAGTGTCGACTGTATCCCCGCAACCGCGTGGTAAAAAATATTTTCAAGGAACCAAACCAGGCTTACAGCTTCGTCAACCGGTGTTGGCGATGTTTTATTAAAAAAGGGGGTTTTGCCCAGCTGCTGTAATAAAACATCAATGCTGTTGATGTCGTTGGTTTTTAGTGCCTCTATCAGGTCGGTCATGATACCCAGTACGCTTCCCGGATAAAATTGGGTGGGGTGTGCCGTAAGTACCAGGCGCAGCGAAAAATCATCCAGCTTTTGGCTGATGTCATTACGCGACTGCTCGCTGATCGACGCCTGCTGCAGTAAACTTTGCAATGTGCCACTTTCATCTGCGCGACCTATTTTGCTGAAGGAAGAATCTTCGATCGCGTCAAACAAAACCACCTGCCGTTCGATATATTGTATAAAGCGGAACATGCGGTTTATTTGCTCCCGGTGGTCGATGTCTGGTACGTATTTTTTAAAGAAGGATTCGATAACCGATGCCGGCGATACATGCTTGTTTGCCTCCTTTTCGCAATGCGAACTGAAAAACGGCAGCAATATGCCGGTATCTTTTACCTGGTAAAAGGGCAAAGTTTGAAACAAACTGTTATACAACTCAAAACGGGTAACAACTTCATGATTAAAAGCTGTTTCTCTCTGGCTGAGTTTTAACGTTGAGGGCATATGGTTAAATTGTAAACGTAGTTTATTGATAATTGGGTTGTAAAAACACAAGGCATTAACACGGGCAATAAAATTGCCGCGAAAATTTAAAAAAAGGAAGTCAGCTAATACCGGCTAAATTTAGTAATTAATGACTAATTAATAATGGGAATATACTATTAATGCCATTTTTATTAAAAAAGACCGTTAAGATTTAATTTTTGTAAATTTGAAACGCGTTTTTAGCACCTAAAAAACATTTATGAAAATCAATATCAGGGAAATAAAAAGCTTTTTTTACAGCCAGTATTTCTCCGATGGTTTACGTATGACGCTCGGTATCCTGCTGCCTTCGTTAATTTTTTTTCAGTTTGATCATGCCGACCTCGGCCTTACGCTTTCACTTGGCGCGCTTTGCATTTCAGTGATCGACAATCCGGGCCCGGTGATACACAAACGCAACGCCATGGGTGCAGGCAATATATTCCTGTTTATAGTAGCCGTGGCCACCGGGTTTGCTCGAATGAACGTTTTTACTTTAGGTCTTGAGATCACGGTGCTTTCCTTCATATTTTCCATGTTCAACGTTTATGGCAACCGGGCATCGCTGGTGGGCACATCGGCCTTGCTGGTAATGATATTTATGATGGACAAAGCTGTAAAACCTTCGGAAATAATTGGTTTTAGCGCTACTATAGTGGCCGGTGGTATCTGGTATATGCTGTTCAGCTTGTTGTTTTTCCGGGTAAGGCCTTACCGCGCAGCACAGCAAACGCTGGGCGAAAACATCACCGATATCGCCCAATTCCTGCGTATCAAAGCCGATTTTTATTTACCCGATACCGATGTCGACGAAAATTACCGCAAGCTGGTATCGCAGCAAATTAAAGTAAGCCAGCACCAGGACGCCGTGCGCGAGATGCTTTTTAAGAGCAGGGTAATCGTCAGGGAATCAACCACCACAAGCCGCATCCTGGTGCTCACATTTATCGACCTCGTGGATATGTTCGAGCAGATCATGGCCACCCATTATGATTATCGGGATATCAGGGAGAAATTCGGCCCTACCGGGGTGTTAAATGAAATAGCGCTCTTTATACAAAGCATGGCCGATGAAGTGGATAACATGGCCTATATGGTGCTGTCGAACACGCGCATGAAGCATAGTCCCGGCTTTGATACCGCGCTTGAACAACTGAAGCTGCGAATCGACGATATCCGTAAAAACGATGAGGCGGTTAGCAATTTAGCCCTCAAAAAGATTTTGATCAACATGCGCGATCTCAACGAACGGGTGAAAAGCATCTATAAATATCATAATTCAAGTCCCTCCGGGTCAGGTGCTAGTGAACCCTCGAGCGAAGAGTACGCAAAGTTTGTGACCCACCAGGATTATTCGCCGCATGTGTTTTTTGACAACCTGTCCTTTAGCTCCGCCACGTTCAAACACGCGTTGCGAGTATCGCTGGTTTGCCTGGTAGGTTTTATTATGGGCAAAACCGTAGCATTGGGGCATCATAGCTATTGGATACTGCTCACTATTATCGTGATATTAAAACCCGGGTTCAGCCTATCAAAACAGCGCAATTACCAGCGCCTTATCGGGACGATTGCCGGGGGCATTATCGGCATATTGATCCTGAAATTCATACCCGACAGGACAGCACAATTTATTGCCCTGGTTGCTTTAATGATGGGTACCTATAGTTTTATACGCTTAAATTACGTGGTAAGCGTAATTTTTATGACACCGTATGTGCTTATCCTATTCAAATTCCTGGGCGTCGGCGTTTTGGTGGAAGAACGGATCATCGATACCATAATTGGCTCAACTATCGCTTTTATCGCCAGCTATACCCTTTTCCCGACATGGGAGTTTGAACAGATACAGGAGAACCTGCGCGGCGTGATACAAGCCAATGTAAACTACCTGGTAAAGATCGCGGAAAACATTTCGGGCAGAGAAGTTGGTACCATTGAATATAAGCTTGCCCGTAAAGATGTATTCGTAAAATCGGCAAACTTATCTGCCGCATTTGAACGGATGACCTCCGAACCTAAAAGCAAGCAAAAGAATATAAAAGAGGTACACAAATTTGTAGTGCTCAATCATATTTTATCATCCTACATCGCCACCGTCGTTTCGGGCATTTCATCAAAAGATTTGCATAATGCGGCAGAAAATCTTAAACTGATCAAACGCAGCATTGCCGTTTTAAACGATGCCAGTAAAAAGCTGAGCGGAAATACAGGCGAATTCAGCACCGGCAAACCACAGGCCGAAAATATCCTCAGCGAACAACCCAACCCGTCAACTGATGACGTTTTACTGCGGGAGCAGCTGGGGTTTATCAATAAGATCAGCAATGATATCGGAAGGGTGACCGAGAATATTCTAAGTAGCTCATAGTTGATTGTTCAGGCTCATAGCCGGATTGCGTTTAATTGTCAAACGACTCTATGAACCATTAACTACAACAACTCATTCGCCAAGTTCGCCAGCTCACTGCGCTCCCCTTTTTGCAACGTAATATGCGCATAAAGCGGGTGGTCTTTGGCCTTATCAATTAAATAGCTTAGCCCGTTGCTTTCTGCATCCAGGTAGGGCGTATCTATCTGGTAAATATCACCGGTAAAAACGAATTTGCTGTTTTCGCCTGCGCGGGATATGATGGTCTTCACTTCGTGCGGCGTCAGGTTTTGCGCCTCGTCAACAATAAAAAATATTTTGCTCAGTGTGCGCCCGCGTATAAAAGCCAGCGGGGCTATTGATATTTTGTCATTTTCAACCAGTTCGTCGATCTTGGCCTGCATTTTTTCATCATCAACAAACTGATCTTTTATAAATTTAAGGTTATCCCATATAGGCGCCATATACGGGTCCACCTTTGATTTAATGTCGCCGGGCAAAAACCCGATATCCTTATTGCTGAGCGGCACAATGGGCCGGGTCACATAAATTTGCCTGAAATATTTCCGCTGCTCCAGGGCACCGGCCAGCGCCAGCAGCGTTTTGCCCGTCCCGGCATTGCCCTGTATGGTAACCAGTTTAATATCCGGGTGCAGCAAGGCGTGAATGGCAAAGGCCTGCTCGATGTTTTTGGGGAAGATATTGAACACCGGCTGTTCGGTAATTTTTTCCAGCTGTGCCGTTTTCGAATTATAAAAACCAGGTACCGAGCCATTCTTTCCTTTTAATATGTAAAAATGATTGCTGGTATGCGGCTGCATGTCGAAGCTGTCCGCCGGGGCGCTGTCCTCCTTGTTTAACAGGCTGATAAGCTTCTCGGGAACCTTATTTAAAGTGGTCTCGCCGGTGTACAGTTCATCCAGGTTTTTGATCTTGCCGGTTTCATAGTCTTCGGCATGCAGGTTTAGTGCCTTCGCCTTTAAACGCAGGCATATATCCTTTGAAACCAGCACCACTTTTTTATCAGGGTTTTCTTCCTGCAGGCTTAAGGCAGCATTTAAAATGCGGTGATCGATTTTATCAGAGCCGAACACAGCTTCTGCATCGGTAGCAAATGTTACCGTATCCATGATCACCTTAAAATTTCCCTTGCTTTTTCCGTTTAACGGCTGCCATTTGTTGATCAAGTGGTTATGCGAAATATCGTCGATCAGACGGATAAAGCTGCGCGCCTCAAAATTGCGGGTATCATTGCCGCTTTTCATATTATCCAGTTCTTCAAGTACCTGGATGGGTATGGCTACGTCGTGCTCCTGGAAATTTTCGAAGGCATTATGGTCGTACAAGATAACCGAGGTATCTAAAACAAATATCTTTTCCTTCCCGTTCGGTTTACTTTTGCCTTCCTTGTTCATAGGCGACTAAATTAGCTATTTTAAGGCGGGCGGTAAAATACAATTCATAATACCCCCTCCGTCTCCTTTAGTCGACACCTCCTCCTAAGTTTAGGTGGAGGAAAAGGTATATAAAAACGAAAACGGAAGCCTCCTCTTGCGATTCGAACTTCCGTTTCCTGACTCCCTGCTTAACCGTAGTTACTCAGGTAGTACCAAGTTTTGTGTACATGACCGATCTGCTATTCTGCTGCCCTTGCGGACATTGATTCTTCAGTTCATTAGTGGTGCTGCGCTTCTCCGTAAAAAATTGCAGTCCGTTCTAATACCCTATCTTAATTGCCTTCGGTATCTGTTGCTTGCGCCGTTTCCGTTTTCCGGTAATTCAGGTACTTCCGTGATCTTTAGCTTTCCCGAGGGATCGCCCGATTCAGTTTCTGTGTTCCTGTAAGGTTGTCAAAGTACGTCGTTCTTGATGATTCTAATGTAGGGCGGTCAAGCAGATTCTGCAAGTATTTTTTTTAATTTTTATTAACAACTTCTTAACAATTTTATACCATAGCGTCCCCCGCTGATTTAGAGATATTTTGATGATAAATTAAATATTTATCGCAAGTTGTTAACAGGACAGTTATTCACAAAAACCGGCAAAAATGCGATTTTTTAAACGGTAAAAAATTCCCAAAATGACGATTTTTTAATTTTTTTTGAAAAAAAAGCCTTAAAATTTTGGCGTTTTTACCCTCTTTCCGGCCCGCCGGAGAGAGGGTGATCCAGCACAGCGTGGATCGGGTGAGTTAACTCTGCGAGCGGCATTAGCGTCAATGCACAGCGCAGAATCTACTCACCCGGACTTTGCTTCGCTCGTCCACCCTCTCTGCGGTAAACCGCAAAGAGGGTTTGGGAAGATTAACCTCAAACAAAACTTGTTTATCCTGAAGATTTATTTTAAATATGTAATTCATTCAAAGCAGCTAAACCATTAAATCCGATTCATGAAACGCAACTATTACATCGTAGCACTCATCATGCTTACGTTTTTTGTTATTTCCTTTATCACCAATATCATCGGGCCGCTATCGCCCGAATTTATAAAGGATTTTAAGCTGAGCGACCTGCTGGCCGGCGTATTGCCCTTCGCGTTTTTTATCGCTTATGGCGTGATGTCCATTCCTTCGAGCATGCTGGTACAGAAATACAACGAAAAGGTGATTATGACGGCTGCCTTCGTGGTCGCGTTTTTAGGTGCACTGCTTTTGGCAGTTCAGCCGAATTACCTTACAGCTGTTTTATCGCTTTTCTTAATAGGATGCGGCATGGCGATGCTGCAGGTGGTTATCAATCCGCTGCTGCGTACCGCTGGCGGCGAGGAGAACTACGCGTTTACATCCGTGATGGCACAATTGATATTCGGCGGGGCATCGTTTCTGAGCCCACTGGTGTACTCCTATATGGTGTTAAACCTAAATGGGAAGAACAGTTCAGGTATCTTTTCAATATTACAGCCGCTTGTGCCGGCAAACCTGCCGTGGATATCACTCTACTGGCTGTTTGCCGTTATATGCCTTTTTATGTTTGTTATCCTGCTGGTTTCCAAATTCCCGAAAGTGATACTTGCGCATGATGAAAAAGCCGGGCCATGGAAAACACATGTGATGCTTTTTAAAAAGCCGGTTGTTATATTATATTTTATAGCATTGTTCTGTTATGTCGGCACGGAGCAAGGGGTGTCCTACTGGATGTCGCAGTTCCTGTTCCAGTATCATAAGTATGATCCGCAAACAACCGGCGCGCATGCAGTGGCCTACTTTTGGGGGTTGATGACCGCCGGCGGGGTGCTGGGTTTATTCCTGTTAAAAATAATGGACAGCCGTAAGTTGCTGGTTTTGTTTACCATACCTGCGCTGATAGCTTTAACCTGCGGCCTTTTCGGGAGCGCGCAGATATCACTGTACGCCTTCCCGATAGTTGGCTTTTTTATGTCGGTGATGTACCCTATCGTATTTTCGCTTGCATTAAGTTCGGTTGATGAGCATCATGGCTCCTTTGCGGGGATATTGGTAACCGGCATTATCGGCGGCGCGGTTGTGCAGGTGCTTATCGGCGGGCTTGGCAATTTATTTGGCTTGCGGGCGGGAATGATGCTTATTTATGTCACTATGGGATACATTTTGAGCATCGGCTTCTGGGCTAAGCCGCTTGTAACCAACAAAACTATTTTTGACACGAAAGAATAAAGACGGAAATGGGTAGTGAAAAAATTATTGGTATAGATCTTGGCGCGACAAACATACGGGGCGCAGTAGTAGACAATGAAGCCATTTCGGCTATAACATCGCGGCGCATCCATACGAAGGGAACGGAAGAAGAAGTGCTCGATGATGTTTATTCGCTGGTGGATACGCTTGTTAAAGAGGGCGTAAAGGCGATCGGCATTGGCGTACCCAGCGTAGTGGATGTAAAAAAGGGGATTGTTTACGATGTAGTGCATATCCCCTCGTGGAAGGAAGTCCCATTGAAAGAATTGCTGGAAAGCCGTTACCATATCCCGGTTTTTGTAAATAACGATGCCAATTGCTTCGCACTCGGCGAATATTATTTTGGAAAGGGCAAAGGCGTTGACAATATGATCGGGTTAACTCTTGGCACCGGCGTGGGCGCGGGCCTCATCGTCAATAAACAACTGTACGCAGGGGCTAATTGCGGCGCAGGCGAATTCGGGATGGTTGATTATCTTGATCAGAATTATGAATATTATTGCAGCGGCTCGTTTTTCCAGAATATTTATGGTTTAAACGGCGAGCAGGTGTTTAAAGACGCGCAAAAAGGCGACGCACATGCGTTAAAATTATATCGCGAGTTGGGCCTCCACCTGGGTAACGCGATCAAAATGATCATGTACACCTGCGACCCGGAGTTAATTATCCTGGGTGGCTCGGTCCAGCATGCTTTTGCTTTTTTTGAGCAAACCATGTGGCAGCGGATAAAGACCTTCCCTTTCACCAAAAGTATTGACCGCCTGCAAATAAAAACATCCGCGCTGGAAAACGCCGGTATATTCGGCGCGGCAGCGTTATATTATGATGCTGCTAAATAATTAACTGTATCAAATAAATTTCATAACTATGAAAAAAGCCACACTTCTTGCATTACTGTTAGTAGCCATTCAGTATGCGTTCAGCCAAACGGAAGAATTTGAAAGCTATCGCGTCATATTAAAAGACGACTGGCACATGCAATCGGCCGTAACGGACGCCACGCCGGGAAATCAGATCGCGCAAAGCAACTTTCAACCTGTTAACTGGTATAAAGTAAGTGTGCCTACTACCGTGATCGCCGGCCTGCTCGCAAACCACGTGTATAACTTCGACCCATTTTACGGCAGGAATTTCGAGAAACTTGCCGACCCACGGTTGGACAAACCATGGTGGTTCAGGCGGGAGTTTGAACTGCCGAAATCCGAAGACGGCAAAAATGTGGTGCTAAAGCTGCATGGCATCAACTACAAAGCCAATGTTTGGCTCAACGGGAAACTGATCGCCGATTCGGTTCAGATAATAGGCCCGTTCCGTATCATCGAGCTGGATATTACCAAACAAATAAGATATACCGGGCCGAATGTATTAGCAATTGAGGTAAAGCGCCCATTCAATCCCCAAAAACGCGGCGGCGACCTGGCTATTGATTATGCCGACTGGATACATTATCCGCCCGATTTTAATGACGGCATCATCAACAACGTCGAAATAAAAACTTATCGGAAAGCCGGGGTCGAATACCCGCTGGTAACAACGAAGTTCGACCTTCCTTCGCTGGCAATAGCCCATTTGCAGGTGGATGCAATGGCCGTAAATTATACCAGCAAGGCAGAAGACGTTGTTGTAAAAGGCAAGATAAATGGCACCATCGGCTTTGAACAAAAGGTGCATTTAATGCCGCGCGAAAAGAAGCAGGTAACCTTTAGACCGACTGATTATCCTCAACTAAATATCAAAAACCCACGCATCTGGTGGCCATGGGAATACGGCAGACCGGAGATGAACAGGATCGCGCTCTCGCTGGTAACGGGCAATGAAGTGAGCAATGAAATTGCGGAGAATTTTGGCATCCGCCAGATCACCTCCATCCTCATCGATAATGAAAAAGGACGGGAATTTATCATCAACGGGAAACCCATCATGCTGCGCGGAGCTGCCTGGTCGCCGGATATCTTCCAGCGCCGCTCAAAGGAACGCCAGGAGCAGGAAATAAAGCTGGTGCGCGATATGCACATGAACATCATCCGCTCGGAAGGGAAACTGGAGGACGATAGCTTTTATGACCTGTGCGACAAATACGGTTTGGTGGTAATGAGCGGCTGGATGTGCTGCGGCGCCTGGCAGTATCCCGAAAAATGGGACGCGGCTAAACGATTTGTGGCTATGGCATCCGACAGCAGCGTAATGTACTGGCTCCGGAATAAAAGCTCGATGCTTACATGGCTAAACGGCAGCGATATGCCGCCAAGGGATAAAACCGTTGAATCGGACTGGCTGGCCATAGAGGCCGACCTGAAATGGCCCAACCCTACCATTGCCAGCGCCAACGAAAGCGTATCAAAGGTTTCGGGCCATACCGGCGTAAAAATGGCCGGGCCCTATGATTGGGTACCACCGAGCTATTGGGAAGCCGACACCACCAAATATGGCGGCGCATGGAGCTTCGCGACAGAAATATCGCCCGGCCCATCGATACCTCCGTATGAAAGCCTCATTAAATTTACCCCAAAAGATTCACTGACAGTTGGCAGTCCCGATTGGCTGTACCACTGCGGAACAACCCAGTTTGGCAACACCAATATATTCGACGATGCTCTAAATAACCGTTACGGTAAGTCGGCCAATATCAAAGATTATGTGACCAAAGCCCAGGCAATGAACTACGAAGGCCACCGCGCCATGATGGAAGCATACGGGTTGAAAAAATATCATAACGCCACCGGTGTGGTGCAATGGATGCTGAGCAACCCCTGGCCGGGCGTTATTTGGCATACCTACGATTATTATTTATATCCCGCCGGCACTTATTTTGGCATGAAGAAATCGCTGGAGCCGCTACACGTGATGTACTCCTACAAATCGAACAGCGTTAATATTGTCAACTCCTTACTGGACAAATTCAGCGGACTAAAAGTAAAGGCCGATATATATAACCTTGACGGTACGCTGAAATATAGCCATTCAACAACCACCTCAGTAGCCGGGGACGGCGTAAAAGAATGTTTTGTGCTGCCCCCTATCGCCGGGCTCGATCCTGTGTATTTTGTGCGGCTTGAGCTCAAAGATGCCTCCGGTAAAGTTGAAAGCATCAACTGGTATTGGCTGTCCGCCAAAAAAGATGAGCTGAACTGGGCAAAATCAAAATGGTACTACACGCCGCAATCGGCCTTTGCCGATTTCTCGGCTTTGCAAAATCTTCCGAAAACCACTTTAAGCGTTCATCATACCACTACCAAAACCGGGAGCCAAACCACGCATAAAATTACCGTAACCAATACCGGCAAATCGGTGGCGTTTTTTGTACACCTGCGCACTTTAAAGGAAAAAGGCGGCGATGACGTGCTCCCGATTGTTTTTGAAGACAACTACCTGCTGCTGGCACCCGGCGAAACCCGCGTTATCGAATGCAGTTACGAAAATAAAGATGCAGGCAAAGGCACACCTTATATTTTAGTAAATGGGTGGAATGTTGACACTGCAGGAAGTAAAATAGGCGGGAATGCAGGTTTTGGAGAAGAGTAATAGACTTACGAAGTTTTAAAAACTTCGTAAGTCTGGCGTATCTATACCAATGATTTAGCGCGCTTTAACCAGCTGCCCTTTGTTTCGGCATCCCACCATTTTAACGGGAACTCAATTTTATCAACAGAGCTCACGATCAGATCCGGTTTGAACGCGTAATGGCTTTGGTCTTCCTTGTTAGCAATGCCTGATAGCACCAAAATGGTTTTATAACCCATTTGCACCCCGCCCTGGATATCCGTTTCCATGGTATCTCCCACAACAGTGGTCTCCGCAGTTTCCAATCCAAGGAACTTGCGTGCCGACCGCATCATAACCGGGCCGGGCTTACCAACAACGAAAGCCTTTCTTCCGGTCGCCTCTTCGATCATCGCCGTAGTTGCCGCTATCCCCAAATTGTTCCAACCTGGTTTTTTGGGCGATGGGTCGCGGTTGGTGGTGATGAACTTGGCGCCGCCGAGTATCATATCTACGGCGCGCTGCACCATTTCCAATGTAAAGTTGCGGCCTTCGCCTAAAACCACAAATTCCGGGTCGGTATCCACCAGGGTAATACCGTTTTCGTGCAGGCTGGTTAATAAACCGCCTTCGCCAAGCACATAAGCGGTTCCGTCGGGCCCCTGGTCGCCCAGGAATTTGCCGGTCGCCATTGCGCTGGTATATACATGCTCCTCTGTTATCTCAATACCCAGCTTTCTTAATTTGCGTACCACCTCGAGGCTGGTGCGCTGGCTGTTATTGGTCATAAAGGTAAAGGGTATATTATTTTCGAGCAGATGGTTGATAAACGTATCGGCGCCATGTATCAGGGTATCGCCGCTGTAGATCACACCATCCATATCAATTAAAAGTCCATGTTTCATAGTAGTATAAAATTAAGGGTTTAATAAATTAAATAACCCATTATATATATACAAAAATACATATAAACTAATAAGAAATAAAAATATAATAACAAAAATGCTATTGTGTTGATAAATTAACACTAAACATGTTAATAAGTTAAATTAATGTTAATAGAAGTGACCGAATTTTGCCCGTAACGAACTTGTTACTATATTTATTGCATTGATGTTTGATAAATTTTTGATAACCGGCGCTTTCAGGTTCCTGGCCTGCCTTGCTATTTTAGTATTTGGCAGCATGGCCGCGTTCGCTCAAAACATCGTTATCAAAGGGAAGGTTATTGATGCGGTTACTGAAGAACCTGTCTTTTATGCTACCATCGCCGTAAAGGGTACCTCCATCGGCACAAACAGTAATTTCGACGGGCGTTTTAAACTTGAACTGACAAAAAGGACCGACTCAATTACGGTGAGCTGCATCGGCTATATCCGGCAATCTTTCCATATCACCCGCGCGGCCGAGCAAATGCTCAATATCCGGCTAAAGCCATTTTCTCAGCAGCTTAAGGAAGTAAAAGTAACGCCAAAAAGTTATGTAAACCCGGCCTGGGAGATAATGAGCGAAGTGATCAAACATAAACCGGCGAATGATTACCGCTCTCTGCAGTCATACCAATATGAAAGCTATAGCAGGATTGAGCTGGACGCCACCAACTTCAGTACCAATTTGCTGAAGAAAAGGGGGGTTGAGAAGGCCATTTCTATTGCCGACAGCCTGCATATAGCAACTGTTGACCGCCTGCCCGTATTGCCATTGTTTGTTTCGGAAACGGCGTCTGACTTTTATTACCGCCAAAACCCGGACTCGAAAAAAGAAGATATTAAACGGACCAAAACAAATGGTGTGGGCTTCGAAGATGGCACCCTGCTGGCGCAGTTAACCGGCAGTACTTTTCAGCAGTATAATTTTTACCGCAATTTTGTAAGCGCCGCAGGCAAGGATTTTATTTCTCCGATAGCGGATGGCTGGAAGGCCTGGTATAACTACGAACTGGAAAACAGGAACGCGGTGATCGATGGCAAAGCCTGTTACCAGATATCATTCAGGCCTAAACGGGCGCAGGACCTTGCCTTTACAGGGACGATTTGGATAGCGCAGGAAAACTATGCGTTATACCAGGTAAAAGCCACCATCGAGCCCTCGGCAAACCTTAATTTTATACACCGCATATCCATTCAGCAGCAAATGGAAGGCAACGGAACCGAAAGGCCGTGGCTGCCGGTAAAAACGCGTATACTGGTCGAGGTAAACCAGCTAACGGCCAATACCAGCGGCCTGTTCGCAAAATCCTATACCGCCGCCAAAAATATTATTGTCAACAAGGACTATCCCCCGAATTTCTTTAACGAGAGCATTACAATGGCTGATGATGTGCTGAAACGTGATGAACGTTTTTGGGATATGAATCGGCCTGACTCGTTAACAAAGGCAGAAAAATCAGTTTACAGTTTGATAGATACTGTTAAGGACATTCCTGCGATCAGGACTTACATTACCGTAGCCGACCTGCTTATAAATGGTTCCTATCGCGTCGGGGGGATTAGCCTGGGGCCATTCCTGCAAACATACAGTTACAACAGCGTGGAGGGCAGCAGGTTCAGGATCGGCTTTAAAACCAATTCGGATTTTAATAACAAGTGGATACTCGGAAGTTACATTGCAGTCCGTACCAAAAACCGGGATATTAAATTCGGCGCAAGTGTGGATTATATATTCAACAGGAAAAACTGGACCGAGGCCGGAGTCGGCTTTACCCACGACATCAACCAGGTGGCGCTGCTAAGCGATAACTATTTGTACCAGCGTAACAATTTATTCACCGCGTTTACCCGCTTTGGCCGGATAGATAAAAGAAAGGTTTTTGATCAAAACTTTTTTAACGCCTATATACAGCGCGACATCTTTAAAACTTTTACCGAAAAGATCAGCTTTGCCAACTGGTCGCTCAACCCCCAGTTTTTATTTAATTTTAATGAGCCTAACGGGCAGGGCATGGGCCACCTGCTTCATGTTTCCGAAATACATTTCGAATCAAAGTGGTCACCGGGTATTCAGCCCCTGCTTACCGAGACATTTAACCGCCCGGTCAATCTCAAAACCGATGTAACACAACCGGTACTCACTTTTCGGTATACGCTTGGCTTAAATTTATTCGGGGGCGATTTTACTTATCATAAGTTCACATTCAATATTACCGAGATCCTGAAAATGGGTGTTCTGGGCCGGGGCAGGTATTCATTATCAGCGGGCTATATCCCTTCGAGTGTTCCTTATCCGCTGCTTGAAAATCATTTGGGCAACGAAATTGCCTTTTATAATCCATACGCTTTCAACCTGATGCATTTCTTTGAATTTGCCAGTGATAAATATGCAAGCTTGAATTACACGCAACATTTTGAAGGCTTATTGCTCAATTCAATACCCGTTATCAAAAAGTTTAAATGGCGATTGGTTGGGACGGCAAATATCCTGTATGGCAGCATTTCGCCAGCCAACCAGCATAATATCTACGATCTCAATTCTATTCCCCTGCGCGGGCTCGGCAGCACACCTTACGTTGAAGCGGGCTATGGCATTGAAAATATTTTTCAATTTATACGGGTCGACTTTATTCACCGGCTTACTTACCGCGATAATGTCGGCGTAATCAGTGGTCAAACCAGGAATTTCGGCGTTAAAATATCCGCTCAGATCAGGCTTTAATAATACTTCAAATGAAGCAATATATCGCCAATATATCATTAATGGTTAACGATTACGACGAAGCCATTCTATTTTATACTGAAAAATTAAATTTCGAGCTGGTTGAAGACACCATACTGAACCAAACAAAGCGGTGGGTTCTGGTCAGGCCTAAAGGCGCAAATGAATGCTGTTTACTGCTTGCCAAATCAACAAACGACGGACAAACGAAACGAGTAGGCGATCAAACCGGGGGCCGCGTATTTCTTTTCCTGAATACCGACGACTTTTGGCGAGACTACAACAACATGATGCAAAACGGCATTAACTTTGTCAGAGCACCGAAAGAAGAAGTATATGGAACTGTTGCGGTTTTTGAAGATCTGTATGGTAATCTATGGGATTTGATCGGTTAATAGTTTATTACCCTTTCTTCTTCTCTGGCTTATGGGCGCTGTCTCTGCTGGATGTTTGATCGGAGCGCTGCCCGCCGGCGTTGCTGATGCCCTTCTCCTTTAATATTTCGTTTTGATCGGTAAATGCCCGGTTGGATGTTGGCTGGCCCTGCCCGTTATTGTTGTTTCTTAAACCCCGGTTGCTTTTCATAATGGAGATGATTTGATATCTTTATTAACCACAAGAACTATACCGGAGAATAAACAAAAAGCGCCTCTTAATTTCTTAAGAAGCGCAATGGGTAAATGATGGGGCTCGAACCCACGACCCTCGGTACCACAAACCGATGCTCTAACCAACTGAGCTACATCTACCGTTTGGAGAATGCAAAAATAGAAATCTCCGCCCGATTTGCAAAGTCTTTTTTTGGAAAGAGTTGGAATGTCGAAAGGTTGCAATGTTGGAATGTTATGAAAAGGTCCAAGCCAAGTTTAAAACCCCTTGCAACATTGCAACCTTTCAACTTTACAACCTTACAACATTTAAATTACACTCAGCTTACCCGCCATATTTTACCTATAGTTACATTTGTGATATGACAGAGGAATTGGTTGAATTGAACGTTACGGGGATGCATTGCAATAACTGTGCGATGTCGGTTCATAAACTGCTCGAAAAAAAGGGGCTGCGCAATATCCTGGTTGATTTTGCCAGCGAAGAGGTAAAGTTTTCCAATAGCAACACCACTGACCTGCCCGGTATCATAAAAGAAATTGAGGGCCTCGGCTACAAAGTTGTTGAAGACCAGGCAACGCATGTTACCCCAATTTATGGAAAGGTAGAGAACAAATTCATATTCTGCGCCATTTTCACGGCCCCGCTTTTATTGCACATGCTCCTGCCCTGGCACTTTTTACACCTGCCTATAGTGCAATTGTTGTTGTGTTTACCTGTTTTTGTGGTGG
The DNA here is from genome assembly GCA_035568395.1 of Mucilaginibacter sp. Lineage (GTDB taxonomy): Bacteria > Bacteroidota > Bacteroidia > Sphingobacteriales > Sphingobacteriaceae > Mucilaginibacter. The sequence continues at coordinate 1,778,182 of DATMOF010000002.1, forward strand.
GATGCCTGCATTTCGGCAAAAGCGCCATCAACTCGGTAAGGGGCGGTGTGCCGAATATGGATGTACTGATATTTGTAGGTTCATCGGCAGCGTTTATTTACAGCCTTATCGGAACCATTCAAAACCTTGGCGAGCAATACCAGTTTTACGAAACCTGCGCCACTATTATTACCCTGGTACTATTAGGCAATGTGCTCGAAAAACGGTCGGTTACCCAAACCACTTCCGCAGTAAAAGACCTAATAAAATTCCAGCAGGTAAATGCTAACCGTGTGGCCGACGGCAGTGTCGAGGTGATCAGCGCCAGGGATGTCCGCCCCGGCGACACGCTTTTGGTGAACCAAGGCGATAAGGTGCCTGTGGATGGTGAAATATTATCGGGAAGCGCCTCAATTGACGAAGCCATGCTCACCGGCGAAAGTCTGCCTGTTGAAAAAGAGAAATATGATAAAGTGATCGGCGGTACCATCGTACAACATGGAAACTTCCGCATGATAGCCACTAAAGTGGGATCAAACACCATTCTTGCTCAAATTATCGAGCTGATGAAAAAGGCGCAGGCAGCCAAGCCGCCGATACAAAAATTAGGGGATAAAGTAGCCGCCATTTTTGTGCCGGCTGTAATAGGGATTGCCGTTCTTACGTTCATTATTACCTGGTGCGCGGTTCATACCAGCATGCAGGTGGCCTTGATGAATGCCATAGCCGTGCTGGTTATCTCGTGTCCTTGCGCTATGGGCCTGGCTACGCCTACCGCAGTTATGGTGGGCTTGGGCCGCGCAGCCAAAAACGGCATACTCATCAAAGGCGGCGACACCATCGAAGCGGTGGCCCATACCAAATACGTAGTGTTTGATAAAACCGGCACGTTAACCACTGGCAAGTTTCACATCCGTGAGATAAAAGTTGAAGGAGATATTAGTCCTGAGCAAATCAGGGGAATCATAACGGCTATTGAAGAAAGATCAAACCACCCGATAGCTAAGTCGCTGGTAAACGGGTTAAAATCGCTTTCGCAAACCAAGCTGATATTAAGATCAGCCAGCGAAGAACGTGGGTTGGGCATGCGTGCAGAGGATGTCGACGGCAACCATTATTTCCTGGGGTCGGGAAAATCGGTTGTCGATAAGGATTTCGGTGTATCGCTTTACAAAAATCAACAGCTTTTAGCGCAAATAGCCATTGAAGATGAAATAAAGCCCGAGGCAGCCGAACTGATAGCACGGCTAAAAAAGATGGACATCATCCCGGTTTTATTAAGCGGCGATAAAGACAACCGGTGCATGGAAGTTGCGAACCTTATCGGGATCGATGAGGTACATTCCGAAAAACTGCCCGACGAAAAACTCGCCGTAATCGACATCTACAAGCAAAAAGGCAAAACCATCATGATCGGCGATGGCATTAACGACGCGCCCGCCCTGACTAAAGCCGACGTAGGCGTATCCATGAACGATGCCAGCCAAATCGCCATTCAATCTGCCCGGGTTATCCTGTTGAATACCGATTTGCATTCGGTTATCAAATTCCTGCAGATCAGTAAATATACGCTGCTTACCATCAGGCAAAACCTTTTCTGGGCTTTCGCTTATAACATAATCGCCATTCCCATTGCCGCTCTGGGTTTTTTAAACCCCATGGTTGGCGCATTTGCCATGGCTTTTTCGGATGTGGTGGTGATAGGGAACTCCCTTCGGCTGAAAGTGAAGAAAGTCTTTTAGACCACGGTAAAAGGTATAGTATTAATAAAAGATACTTCCTTAACCCGTCGTAACCCAATGTTTCCTATTTTTGACACCAGCTATGGACTATCGACCATGGACTATGAACTAAAACATGATCGAAATATTTACAGATGGCGCTTCAAGCGGCAACCCGGGACCAGGCGGATATGGCGTTATATTGCGCTCGGGCAAGTATTACAAAGAATTGTCGGAAGGGTTCCGTAAAACCACCAATAACCGTATGGAACTGCTCGCGGTGATCAAAGCTTTGGAGGCTTTGAAAAACCCAAATCAAACCGTAATTATTTATTCCGACTCAAAGTATGTGATCGACGCTATCGATAAAAAGTGGGTGTATGGCTGGCTGCAAAAAGGATTTAAGGATAAAAAGAACAAAGACCTCTGGCTCCGCTATCTCGACATTAGCAAGCAGCATAATATCAAGTTTGTATGGGTGCGCGGCCACGCCGGCCACAAAGAAAACGAGCGCTGCGACGAACTCGCGGTAGCTGCGTACAAACAAAAAGATCTGCTGATAGATTCAGTTTTTGAAATGGAAGCGACGAAGTTGGTTGATTGAGTTGGATTAGGTTGATTAAGTGAGTAGTTATTTACGCCTACAACTACTCACTTAATCAACCTAATCAACTACTTACCAATTCACTGTAGCTCCACCACCCCTTCAAAACTCTTCTTGGTTACCTGCGGCGAAAAACAAGCCATCATTTCCTCGGCCTTAGACACCATATTTTCGGAGCCAATAAATATCGCCGAGCGCTGGTGCAATTCTTTTACTTCGAGGTCGAGTATACGGTTGTATCCGTTACTGGCCTTTCCCCCGGCCTGCTCAATAATAAATGCCATCGGGTTACATTCGTAAACCAGCCGCAGCTTGCCATTCGGGGCGCTTGCCGTTACCGGGTAAATAAAAATGCCGCCTTTTATCAGGTTGCGATGAATGTCGGCCACCATTGAACCGATATACCTTGAAGTATATGGCCGTTTCGTTTTTTTATCTTCAACCTGGCAGTACTTTATATATTTTTTAACCCCATCGGGAAAATGGGTATAATAACCCTCATTGATCGAATAGATGATGCCATCCTTCGGTATTTGCATATCCGGGTGCGACAGGCAAAACTCGCCGATCGACGGATCAAGCGTAAAACCGTTTACACCTTTGCCCGTAGTATACACCAGCATGGTCGATGAGCCATATATCACATAACCGGCCGCAACCTGTTCAGTACCGCGCTGCAAAACATCTTCCATGGTAGCCTTTCCTTCAATTGATTTACGGTGATAAATAGAAAAGATAGTTCCCACGGCCACATTCACATCAATGTTTGACGAACCGTCCAGCGGGTCCATAGCTACAATATATTTTGCCTCCCGCGATACCTCGGATTCAATATGGACACACTCATCATTTTCTTCCGAAACAACAATACAGCATTCGCCGCCATGTTTCAGCGCCGATATAAATTGTTCGTTGGCATACACATCCAGTTTCTTTTGTCCCTCACCCTGCACATTGGTAGTGCCGGCTTCGCCGAGTATATCGGCCAGGCCGGCTTTGTTTACTTCGCGGTTTACAATTTTGGCCGCTATCCCAATATCCCGCAAAAGGCGCGACAGTTCTCCCTTGGCATACGGAAAGTCAGCCTGTTTTTCAATAATAAATTGGCCTAAAGTTTTAGCAATTTTCATAGGTTAGTGTATTTTGTACGTTTATTTTGATAGTTCTATAAGTTCCAAGGTATGAATTTTTTCCTCAGAAATACAAAATCTAACTAAAGTTCGCACCTTTTGCCAACCCTGTTTTCCCGCTGCACCGGGGTTTATATGTAAACAATTGATCGTTTTATCGAAAATAACTTTTAAAATATGCGAATGGCCGCAAATAAATAGCTGCGGCGGCTTAGTGTATATTTCCCATTTTACATGAGGGCTATATTTTCCCGGGTAACCGCCAATATGCGTCATCCATACATCCACGCTTTCACATTTAAATCTTAAGTCTTCCGGGTAGGTTTGCCGGATGTCTGCACCGTCGATATTGCCGTACACACCTTTCAGCGGTTTAAAAGCGGCCAGTTGATCAGCTACTTCGATATTGCCGAAATCACCGGCATGCCATATCTCGTCGCAGCTTTCAAAATGTTTGAAAACCGCGTCGTCGAGGTAGCTGTGCGTATCCGAAAGAAGGCCTATTTTAACCATTGAATTTCTAATATAAAAATTATATCATTTTGAACGAAGTGAGAAAACTATACCCCTGCATTATTGCGCGTTTCCGTCGAAACGAAATGCGGAACTAAAACGCGATAAAATAAGGTTGCAGCAACTGTTTGTATTCTTTCGAATAAACCCCGACTGCTTCGTAAATAATGAATTTACTATTCTCAGGTGAAACCTTATTAAATCCAAGGCATAAAACAACCCTGTGCGCCCGTGAGTGTTCATACGAATGCACATAAATAAGTTTTTGCAGGAAGATATTAAATGCTGCACCTATTGCCGTCACAACGTCAATGATGTGAACAGGAAGTATCAGCCAGCAGCATCCATTGGGTGTCAAATGTAAAGCGATGGACTTGATCAATGTTTTAAAAAAATCTGTATCAGTATGTTTGGCCAGCGTTTTTTTCTCGCCCGGCGATTTTAACGAATCAATATAGAAAGGCGGATTAGAAATGACCAGGTCATACTTTTTACCGGGGCGTTCGTCAAAGTAACGTTCAAAATCCAGGTGATAAACCGCCAGGCGGTTGGCAAACCGGGATGCTTTAAAATTATTGTCTGCGGTTTTTGCGGCGGCGGCATCAATCTCAACGGCATCAATTTTGGCGATTGCAAATTTTTGTGCAAGCATTAATGCAATAACGCCGGTGCCGGTTCCTATATCCAGTATGGCAGCCGGGTTACAGGCTTCCGCCATCGCGCCAAGCAATACACCGTCGGTATTGATCTTCATGGCGCAGCCGCTTTGGTCAACATCGAATTGTTTAAAGCGGAACATGTCAGGCATAACTACTTCTCGTAAAACTCAATCGGTAAACCATCCGGGTCGGTAAAAAAAGTAAACCGCTTGCCGGTAAATTCATCTACCCTGATCGGCTCAACCACTATACCTGCATCTTTGATGTAACTAATGGCCTCGCCTACGTTATCCACTTCGAAAGCTAAATGGCGTAAACCAGCCGCCTCAGGCCGGGACGGCCGTGGTGTTGGATCCGGGAACGAAAAAAGCTCGATCTGGTATTGGTTTCCCACCTCCAGGTCGAGCTTGTATGAATTTCTTTGTTCGCGGTAAACTTCGCGAACTATCTTTAAACCAAGGATCTTACTATAAAAATGCTTTGACCGTTCATAGTCCGAACAAATGATGGCGATATGATGAACCCGGTTTAGTTTAAGCATTACGCCCCTAAAATTTCATGGAGTACATTATTGTAAACCATTTTAATATCGGTAATATGGCCGAATAACTTTTCGTCGACATTCAGGAAACCGTTGGTAACCGTTCCCAGTAAACTGAAATCAACCTCACTGGTAGCCATCATTTCAACAAAACGCTCCTGGTCATCCGGGGTTATGCTCACTACTACCCTGCCCTGTGCTTCGCCAAATAAAAACGCATCTTTGCGGATACTGCTGTCACTTTCCATATCAAAACCCAACCCATTGGGAAGAGCCGACTCGATAAGCGTAACATACAGGCCGCCGTCGGATACATCATGCGCCGATTGCACCACTTTATGCTTGATCAGTTGCTTGATTACCTGGTGCATAGCGTATTCCTTATCAAGGTCGAAATACGGAGCGGGTGCTGCCAATATTTTATGCCATGAGGCCAGGTATTGTGATGACGCAATATCGTTAACCGATTCGCCTACTAAATAAATAAGATCGCCGGGCTGCTTAAAATCCAGGGTCATCATGTCCGACAGATCGTCTATCACGCCCAACATACCTATGGTAGGCGTAGGGAATACCGGCCCTTCATCCGAGGACTGGTTATAAAAACTGACGTTACCGCCGGTTACCGGTGTTTCAAACTTACGGCAGGCTTCGCCCATGCCTTTAATAGCGCCCACAAACTGCCAGTAAACTTCGGGTTTGTATGGGTTGCCGAAATTAAGGCAATTGGTAATAGCAACAGGCTCGCCGCCGGCGCAGGTTATATTCCGAGCTGCTTCAGCTACCGCTATAGAACATCCTTTTTGCGGATCGGCGTAAACATACCGTGAGTTACAATCGACAGTTAGCACGATCGCCTTATCGGTATCTTTAACTGCCACAACCGCCGCGTCGCTCGGGCGGTTGGTAGTCATGGTAGAAGTGCCGATCATAGAATCATATTGGTCGGTTACCCAGCGTTTTGAAGCAATATTAGGGTGCGATATCAAATGTTCGGCAACCGCTACCAGATCAGCCGGTTCTTCGATATCATCAATTTTAAATTTCTGGTGTAAACGGAAATAGGACGGTTCGCGATACTCCCGCTCGTAAACCGGGGCGCCGCCGCCCAAAACCAAGTCGTCTGCAGGCACATCGGCAACCAGTTTGCCGTTCATGTAATATTCGAGACGTTTTGTGTCCGTTACCTCGCCAATAATGGCGCAGTTCAGGTCCCATTTATCAAATACAGCCTCTACATCTTTCTCGCGTCCTTTTTCAACAACTATCAGCATTCGTTCCTGGGATTCGGAAAGCAATATCTCGTAAGGCTTCATGTTTTCCTGGCGCATGGGTACACGGTCAAGATATATTTTCATCCCATGCTCGCCTTTTGCCGACATTTCGGAGTTTGAACAAATAATCCCTGCCGCGCCCATATCCTGCATGCCCACTACAGCGCCGGTCTTTATCACTTCTAATGTGGCTTCCAGCAATAATTTCTCCTGGAAAGGATCCCCCACCTGCACCGCCGGTAGGTCGTTAACCGAATCTTCCGTAATATCTTTTGAAGCGAAGGCCGCACCATGAATACCGTCTTTACCCGTTGCCGAACCAACAATATAAACCGGGTTGCCAACACCATACGAAGTAGCAGAAACGGTTTCGCCAGCCTTTACGATACCTGCCGACATGGCATTAACCAACGGATTAACGTTATAGCAATCGTCAAAAAACAACTCGCCGCCCACGGTGGGTATGCCAAATGCATTACCGTAGTGACTGATACCCTTTACCACCCCTTTAACCAGCCATTTGGTACGGTCGAGCGAAAGATCGCCAAAACGGAGTGAATTAAGCTGGGCAATGGGTCGTGCACCCATGGTGAAAATATCGCGGTTGATACCGCCAACACCGGTTGCAGCGCCCTGGTAAGGCTCAAGAGCCGACGGGTGGTTGTGTGATTCAATCTTGAAAGCGCAGCCTACCCCGCCACCAAGGTCAACAAGCCCGGCGTTTTCTTCGCCGGCCTTAGCCAGCATACGCGGACTATCTTTTGGCAGCGTTTTTAACCAGGTAATGGAATTTTTGTAAGAGCAATGCTCGCTCCACATAACCGCGAAAATCGACAGTTCGGTGAAGTTGGGCACCCGGCCCAGTATTTCTTTTATACGTTCAAACTCTTCGGGTAACAACCCCAGGTCTCTGGCGGTTTCAACGGTGGTTAACTCGTGCTGCTCCAATGTACTATTGTTTATTTTGAGGAAGCACAAAATTAGGAAAAAAGCTTAAAGCGGAAAGCAAAAAGCGGAAAGCAGAAGTATTTCTCTTTCTGTTTTCCGCTTTAACCTTATTCAGAGGATAATTGAAAATTTATGGGTATTGCATATCTAACCCTTACCGGCTGCCCGTTCTGCATACCCGGCTTCCAGGCCTTTGCCAATTTTAGTACACGTAGTGCCTCTTCATCAAATCCATGTCCGGCGGCACGCTGAACTACTATATTTGATAAGCTGCCATCCTTTTCAATAATAAAACTTAATATAACCTTCCCGCTCACGCCTTCTTCTTGCGCGGATATAGGGTATCTCAAATTTTTATTCAGGAATTTAGCCCATGCGCTCTCACCGCCTATGGGTTGAGGCATAAACTCCAGGCCACCAATGGTATAAACCTTAGTATCTTCAACAGGTGTTGTTCCGGTGCCTGTAGTTTCAGTTGGCATGACATTTTCGCCGGTTTTGCCTTTTGTATCTACCTGGCCCATATTTCCGGTGAGGTCTTTATTTTGGACAATCTTTTCTGTGACGTCCGGGTCCTTAACAACTACAGGGGGTACAAATCTTTGCGTTGCCAAGGTGGGTGCAGGAGCTTGCGGTTTTATAGGTTTTACCGGGGCGGGATGTTCAATTTTTTTATTAGGCTGAACTGGCGGGGGCTGAATTACAGTGGGCGGCGTAATATCCACTACCGTAATGTGGTCATCGGTGTTGGCCGGCCTTAATATTGCCGTTAATCCCAATAGCGTTGATAATCCCAGGAAAGTAATACACATGGCCCTAACCATATTATCGGCATAGTGCTGCCTTAAATAATAAGCGCCATAATTTTTGTTGCGGTTTTCAAATACAAGATCAAGCCACCCGACCTTGTACAAATCAAATTTTGAGGTAAGCATAACGGTTGAAATTTAATTTTATAATAAAACGTTATGCCAGTATTAAAAATTGTCTATTTATTGCAACAATGTAACATTTACCAATATTTCAACATAAGATAAAAAAATTAAAAGTGTTATTAATTACAACATAGTTGCATTAATAGATTTACATAAATGCAACATGATGCATTTTACCCTACCACTTATCGGTGACTATTTTTTTAGTTATTTCTGCTTTTTTCGGCGTGAAAGCTCTGGCCATTTGCAGTTTCAACTTTTCGCCAAGCTGCTTACAAAAAGTTCCGGTCTCATCCAGGTAGCTGCCGGCCTCCTTTTTATCCAGTTTTTTCAATATTGATTCCAGCGGTATCTCTTTGCCGGGTTCAGGCACAAAATTATCATAGCGGTCGCGCTCGTAGGGTGTAAATACAAAATCCGTTAACCAGTAACGGTATTTTTGGTCCTTGCATTCAATACTTAACGTGTAACTTATCCCGCCATGCTCATGCTTTAAAAGGCCGCCGCTGCCATAAACCAAAAACTTTCCGCGACCATTTAGCAGATTTGCCCCGGCACTATGGCTAAGTTTAATTTTGGGATAGTCCGACTTTAAAAAGTAAGATGCCCTGGCAAGCAGGGTATCTTTAGGCAAGGCCGGCACATCGGCAACCTGGTAATAAATATATTTATTGTTTTCGTCAAAGGATAGCAGTTCTTTCTGGGCGTAGGTAGCCCCGGCAAAAAGCAGTACTGCAATTACGGTCATCAGTGTCTTCATGCCATAAAGATAAAAAAGCCGCCCCGGTAAACCGGGACGGCTTTTAAAATATATTTAAGATTGTTATTAAAAAGCGTAAACTGCAGCCAGTACAAATTGAGATGCATTAGATGTAAATGCATTGTTATTTACGAAAATATCGCTTTTTGAACTATTATCGAACCTAACCTCGGGAATGAATGTTAACGGCCCGGCTTTGATATTAGCTGTAAAAGTTATCGCGGTAACATTTTCGCCCGAAGGCGGCCCTGCCGTAACGTAATTGCCCGATTTGGTCATAAAATACTCACCTCTTAAGCCCAGCGTAACTGCTTTTGATACGGCTAACTGCGGATACAAGGCAACGCCCGAAAATCCTCCGGTAAGTCCAACACCGCTTGGAACTGTAAAATCAGCAGCATTTAAACCCAATTTAAACGCATCTGTTATCTGGTATGTGGTTGTCAGATCAACTTCGGTGCCTGATGCCGGGCCGGTAATTAGGTTAAAATACGCAGTCCAGCCTTTCACCGGGGCTATCATTAACTGCGCCCCAAAGGTATTCACCTTATTGGCTGACTGGTAAACGTTCCAGTAATCGTTAAATATGCCTGCCATTAAGCTTACCTTATCGGAAAAAGTATAAGTTGCTTTAAAACCGGCATTTTGGAACGGACCATTGGTGAACAGGTACGAGGTTGAGTAGTTAAAGTTAGCAGCCGGGCTAATCACTTCGTAGCCGATAAATGTTGACATGTAACCTGCTGTAAGATTGAACTTATCAGTGACATTATACGATACATACAAATTCTGGATATGATAGCTTGAATAAGCTGTCCCTGTTCCCGTCGCAGCGTTGCCATTTATATGATCTATGTAAACCACACCCGGTGATGCATTTGGAATAGATTGCGACTGGCCCCGTGGCCCGAATGAAAGCTCACCTACAAATGAGGCTTTGCCAACTGTTTTCTTTAAACCCAGGTCGATCATACCAATTGACATCGAATTATTTTCATTGGCGAAACTTGTTGGAATGTTTGGATGGCCCGAGAAATCGTATTTATAATAGGTATCTACTGAACCTGAAAACACCAGGGGCGGATCGGGTACGGTGGCGGCTGCCTTGCCTGTATCGGCCGGCAGAGTGGCTGCCTGAGCCTTAAATGTAAAGAGAGCAGCAGCAGATAAAGTTAAGAGTAAAAGTCCTTTTTTCATGATAACAAGTTGGTTGATAAGTATTTAATTTGATTGATTTGTGATAGTTAAAATATAAAGAATATCCGTCTGAATTAAATAGTCGGTAATTCAGCAATCTTATTAATAAGTGGTATTGATATTTTAAAGAAAACCTTGTGCAATTGATGTGCGGGTGGTGACTTGTGATAAACAATCTACTGCACAAGGTGGTTGGTTTTGAGTTGGTCTTAAGTCACAATCTTAAAAGATTTCAAGATTTATGACTTAAGACTTAGAACTCAAAACTTATATTAAGCTATTACCTTAGTACTTTTTTTTTCAAAGAGACCTGTCAGGCTTACATCTTCATCTTCCAATGCGTAAGCTTCAGCGCCATGGTCAAACATATCCAAACCGCCGGGGCCTGTTTCTCCGTGCGCTTCAACACGCAGTTTCCATGGATAAGGCAGCGCCATAATCACTTTCATCATGATCCATGTAACAGCAAAAACAGCAATTGCAATAGTGAAGGTTCCTAAGGCTTGTGCTTTAAGGATGCTGGCATCGCCACCATAAAACAATCCTTTTACTAAATTGGGAGCAGAGTTATCAGCGCCGTAAGGACCTGTAATTCCGAATTCACCTGTTGCGAATAATCCCAGTGAAAGCGTTCCCCATATTCCGGCAAATCCATGAACGGGTACAGCACCAATAGGGTCATCGATACGCAGATACTCTAATAATTTAACACCTGCGAATACAACGAAACCGGCTACACCGCCTAATATGGTTGCACCAAGCGGGCTAACCCAGTAGCAAGGACATGTAATAGCAACTAATCCCGCGAGAAAACCGTTAACTGTGAAGCCAAGGTCGAATTTGCCCCTGGTTGAGCCCCACCACAACGCTGCTACCATTGCGGTGAATCCGCCACCACAGGCTGCAAGTGTAGTGTTTGTAGCCACACGGCCTATGCCGATAGCGTCCATTGCCGAAAGTGTGCTGCCCGGGTTAAAGCCGTACCAGCCAAACCATAGTATAAAACCTCCGACGGCGGCCATTGGTAAATTATGTCCCGGTGGCATTCCGCCGCCGTCGCGCGCAAAAATACGTCCTATCCGCGGGCCTAACACAATTGCACCTGCCAGCGAGGCCATACCTCCAATTGTATGCACCACAGTTGATCCCGCAAAGTCACGGAAACCTTGCCCTAAGCTGGTAAAGAAATGTCCGGCGGTACCCATAGTGGCTAACCAGCCATCAGGTCCCCACGCCCAGTGACCTATAATTGGATAAATAAACCCGGTAATACCAATACTGTAAAGAATATCTCCGCGGAAACCTGTACGACCGATCATAGCGCCCGAAACAATGGTTGAGCAGGTATCAGCAAAAGCATACTGGAATATCCAATGTGCAATTACCGGCACGCCTGTGCCCGGATAAAGATCAGGCGTTCCCTGGAGGAAAAACCAATGATAACCGATAAATCCGTTGCCGGTGCTAAACATGAAAGCATAACCCACCGCGTAAAACAATATACCGCAAAGACAGGTATCAAAAATACACTCCATCAATACGTTTACCGTTTCGCGTTTTCGTGCAAATCCAACCTCAAGCATCACGAAGCCTGCCTGCATGGCAAACACTAAAAAAGCGGCCACCAGAGTCCATACAGTATCTATTGAATTCATCATTGATGTTTCAATTTCTGTTGGTTTAGGTGGTGTGGCTGCAGCGTGAGCTGAAGTCAGCAATCCTGGGATCGTGATGATTGCTGCCAGTACCAGCATTAAGCCGATCATTTTTCCAGCTAAAATGGTGGCACCCGTGCCCCACTTTTCAGGTGTTAGTTCCCGGAAGGCACTAAACAGGTTGGACTTTTTCGAAATTACTTTCATTGCTTTGGTTGTTTTAGTTTAATTTTAGTTTGATTTTAGTTTAATAGATATATTATTTATTGACGAAGCAGGCCTTATCGGCAAAAACTGCAACACAATGTTACGTTTTGCGACTTTTATTATGAAAAATTCAATAATTGACATCTTTTTCTAAATATTTCTATGAAATTAGAGATGATTTTTAATAATTCCAAATTATTAAACAATAAATTAACACAAAAAATATCATTTTTATGAATTTTGCAAATTATACTGAATTATATAGTGTATTTTTGAATTATTTATAATCAATTGAAAAGTTTTAAATAATTTAAGCTGGATGATTTCATGTTTTATCACTTTTAATGTTGCAACATCACAACATAACGACTTTATTCACGCATTTTAGACAATTTTCCGGGTAAAATCACGCCAATCATTCTAAATATCAAAAAAATCAAGGCAAAAGCGCACATTTTACGCCAAAAAAAATTAAATTTGATAGATTTCTTACATTTTATTCAAAAATCATCCATATTATAAAGGATAGTTCTATTTTTGATTTTCAACCTTTTTAACACCATTCCATGTCTAATATCCGATTCCAGGCGCTCGAAGCTGTACTTACCCGGACCATCCCGGAAGTAAAGATCCCTTCTCCAAAAATTTCCGACTTTTTTGCCGCTAACGTGTTCGATAAAAAGAAAATGAAGGAATACCTTTCGGCAGAGGCTTACCAGGGAATAGTCAATTCGATAGAAGACGGGGTACCTATACCCCGCGACCTGGCCGAGCAGGTAGCATCGGCAATGCGGTCATGGGCAATGGGGAAAGGGGCTACACATTATACACACTGGTTCCAGCCGCTTACCGGCTCTACGGCCGAAAAGCACGATGCCTTTTTTGAGCCGTCACCCGATGGTGGCGCAATTGAAAGATTTTCAGGAGATGCACTTGCACAGCAGGAACCTGATGCGTCAAGCTTTCCGAGCGGCGGCATCCGCAATACCTTTGAGGCAAGGGGTTATACCGCCTGGGACCCCTCGTCGCCTGCCTTTATTATGGCGCGCACACTGTGTATCCCAACTGTGTTTGTTTCGTACACCGGCGAAGCGCTGGATTATAAAGTACCTTTATTAAAGGCGTTAAGCGAACTGGATAAAGCCGCCGTGGCTGTTTGCCATTACTTTGATAAAGGCATTGAAAAAGTAAATGCGTCGCTGGGTATTGAACAGGAATACTTTTTGGTTGATGTAGCCTTGTTTAATGCACGCCCCGATCTGTATTTAACCGGTCGTACCCTTTTCGGCCACATGTCAGCAAAAAACCAGCAGCTCGAAGACCATTATTTTGGTTCTATCCCCGAACGGGTTTATGCCTTTATGCAGGATATGGAAACCGAGGCTTTATTATTGGGCATACCATTAAAAACACGCCATAACGAAGTAGCCCCCTCGCAATTTGAGTGCGCCCCGATTTATGAGGAAATTAACCTGGCTATAGATCATAACCAATTATTAATGGACCTGATGGACAGGGTAGCGAGACGTCATAACTTTAAAGTGCTGCTTCACGAAAAACCTTATGCCGGTATCAACGGCTCGGGCAAGCATAATAACTGGTCGATGATAACCGACACAGGTAAAAATTTATTGTCACCGGGCAAAACGCCAAAAAACAACCTGATGTTCCTTACTTTTTTTGTAAATACCATCAGGGCGGTTTATGAACATGCCGATTTGCTAAGAGCCTCTATCGCATCAGTAAACAACGACCACCGCCTGGGCGCGAATGAGGCGCCGCCCGCCATTATATCTATATTTTTAGGCAGCCAGCTAAGCGACGTGCTTGACGAAATTGAAACTTCAAGAATAAGTAAGAAAATAAAAGAAGATCCCTTATTATGGCAGGGTATTCCAAAGATCCCGCAAATATTAAAAGACAACACCGACCGTAACCGTACCTCTCCCTTTGCCTTTACCGGTAATAAGTTTGAGCTCCGCGCTGTGGGTTCATCAGCAAATTCGGCCAGCCCGATGACTATTTTGAACCTGATCGTCGCCGATCAGCTTAAAAAATTCAAATATGACGTTGATAAGTTGATTAAAAAGGGCGAGAAGAAGGATGTGGCTCTATTGATCGTGATCAAAAAGTACATTAAGGAATCGAAAAATATACGCTTTGAGGGCAATGGTTATAGTGAAGAATGGGAAATAGAAGCCCAGGGGCGTGGTTTGGCTAATATAAAAACCACGCCTAAAGCACTCGACGCTATGTTATCGGATAAAACAGAGCTTTTATTTGAAGAGACCGGGGTATTCACCAAGCGAGAGGCCCATGCCCGTCACGAGATATTGTTAGATAGCTTTTATAAAAAACTTCAAATTGAGGCACGTGTTATCGGCGAACTGGGCATGAATATTATTATACCTGCTGCAATTGCCTATCAAAGCAAACTGGTTGAAAGCGCCAGGGGATTAAAGGAACTGGGATTAAATGCAGATACATATAAGGCACAATTGGACATTATCAATAAGATAGCAGGCCATGTAAATCTCATTAAATCAAATATTGAGGAAATGGTTGATGCGCGCAAAAAGGCAAACACTATTGACGATGTCCGCGAAAAGGCGATAGATTATGATGAAAAGGTTAAGCCATTTTTTCAGTCTATCCGTTATCATGCTGATAAGTTAGAGCAACTGGTCGACGACTCCCTTTGGCCGCTGCCAAAATTCAGGGAGTTGTTGTTTATTAAATAGGCACAAATTATCACGAATTAAATCGAATTTCACGAATTGAATCTGTGTCACCCGACCAAATTCGTGAAATCCGTGCTAGTTATTCGTGAAATTCGTGTCTATAACCTGTTCTGCCAGTTCGGTTTGTCGTTCAGTGTTTAGTTCCTTTATATACTGTGTCTTCAGGTGATCGTAAAATGAATGTTTATCAATTAAAATTGACACAAGGCTTGCCAGCATACCAGCCAATATCAGGTGAAAGATCACGTTGTGGCGATCGGTCATTTCCAGCACTAATATAACCGAAGTAAATGGCGACCTGGTCACACCGGTTAAAAAGCCCACCATGCCTGATAAGATCAGCATATTGGCATTTACGTCCGACACTTTAAACCATCCTGCAACCAATGAACCTACACTTGCGCCTGCAGCGAGCGCCGGCGCAAATACCCCGCCCGACCCACCCGCGGTAAATGAAACCACCATTCCGCCCATCCGCAGCAGCGGAGTGTGCCATAATGAGTACTTGGCCGAAGTAAATAAAGTTTTCTCCATTACCTCTTTGCCCGAGCCTAAAACTTCCCTGTTAACAAAACAAGCCAGGAACGCCATGATGAGTGCGCAACCGATAGCATAGATAAGGTGGTGATAAGTAAATTTGAACCTGGCCTTCCAGGCCAGGACGTACAAAATAAATTTTGCCAGGCCGCTGCCCAGCAAGCCCGACATAACCGCCACCAGCGCCACCCCGCCAAAAATATACGGCGAGAGTCCGTCAACTTTCGGATACCCGAGATAAAGATACGGGCCAAGCAATGCCTGGGCGGATAATCCGGCAATGATCACCGACGAAAAAATGGCCGTTTTATAAAAGCTGAAATGTGTTTTTGTTAATTCCTCAATGGCAAATACAATTCCGCCTAAAGGGGTATTAAAAGCCGCTGCCAACCCGGCTGCGGCGCCGGTAACCAGCATATTTTGTTTCGCGATTTTTGGCCACCATTTTGGTAGCAACTGGTAAACTATTTTGTATACCGAAGCAGCTACCTGGATAGTTGGGCCTTCCCTACCTACGGCGGCTCCGCCCATGGCCATAACCAAATTCGAAACTATTTTTATGATAATAACCCGAAACCCTAAAAGTTTATCGACCAGCTTGTTTGTTTTTGACGCAGATATTTCGATTGCCGCAATAACCTGCGGTATACCGCTGCCCCGGGCATAAGGCGAAAAGCACTGAACAAGCCACCATGCCAGCACAAAACAAACCGGGGCGACAATAAAGAGCAGCCAGGCGTTTTGGTTATAAACAAAAGTAGCGACATCTTCGGCGGCTATAAATAGCTTGGTGTATAATACCGCTACCAAGCCTGTAATAATTGACGCTATCCAGAAAGGGATAGCCTGCAGGGCATTCTTTTTTAAATTTTCATTACGTATCCGGTCAAACGACCGCTTTAATTGAAGTCTTAGCCAATAGATAATTTTCATCCGGTAGTAAAAGTGTATTATAACCAAAAAACGACCAGGTTTTCGGCAGGAAGCGACAAAGGTATAAAAGTGTGGGTAACAAAAAGCGATTAAGCAGTATATTTGTCCATGATTTCATCGCAAAGGTACGATCAGCGGGGCGTGTCAGCTTCAAAAGATGACGTACATAATGCCATTAAAAATATAGATAAAGGGATCTTCCCGCAGGCATTTTGCAAAATAGTGCCTGATATTTTAGCTAATGACCCGCTGTGGTGCAATATTATGCACGCCGATGGCGCGGGCACCAAATCATCCCTGGCTTATACCTACTGGAAAGAAACCGGCGACCTATCAGTTTGGCGCGGGATAGCGCAGGATGCCATTATCATGAATCTCGATGACCTGCTTTGCGTAGGCGCGACGGATAATATCCTGCTGTCATCCACTATCGGCAGGAATAAAAATGTAATTCCCGGCGAAGTCATCGCAGCTATTATAAATGGTACTGAAGAAATTCTGACTGAACTAAGAGAGGCCGGTATCGGCATTCATTCAACCGGTGGTGAGACTGCCGATGTAGGCGACCTGGTGCGGACGATCATCGTTGATTCAACGGTCACCTGCCGGATGAAACGTGCGGATGTGATATCCAACCATCGTATTCAGCCCGGCGATGTTATTGTAGGCCTTGCGTCATACGGTCAGGCAAAATATGAGAAGGAGTACAATGGCGGCATGGGTTCAAACGGGCTAACCTCTGCCCGGCACGACGTGTTTAATAAAACAATTGCCAATAAATACCCCGAAAGTTTCGACCCGGCAGTACCCGCTGATCTTGTATTTTCGGGCAGCAGAAATCTCACCGACCCCATCGCAATTGGTAATGGCCAAACCGTTACAGCAGGTAAACTGGTATTGTCTCCCACACGCACCTACGCGCCTATTATTAAAACGATATTAGATGATTACCGCAGCCA
Source organism: Mucilaginibacter sp. (assembly GCA_035568395.1). GTDB lineage: Bacteria > Bacteroidota > Bacteroidia > Sphingobacteriales > Sphingobacteriaceae > Mucilaginibacter. The sequence goes on from DATMOF010000002.1 coordinate 1,795,475, forward strand.
GGTACACGGCATGGTGCATTGCAGCGGCGGCGCCCAAACCAAGGTACTGCATTTTGTAGAGGGCCTGCATATCATAAAAAACAACCTGTTCCCGTTGCCGCCTTTGTTTAAACTGATACAGGAAGAATCACAAACAAGCTGGCAGGAGATGTATAAAGTATTTAATATGGGGCACAGGATGGAACTGTATGTGCCGGAAGAGATCGCTGCCGGCCTTATTGCCATTTCCCAAAGCTTTGGCGTAGAGGCGCAAATTATAGGGCGTGTAGAAAAGGCTGATCAAAAACAGGTGACGATACGATCGGAACTGGGGGAGTTTATCTATCATTAATTTCCTTTCTTTATTTATATTAAAACAAAAAACCCGGGCAAGCCCGGGTTTTTTAACGTACATAATCAATAGTTATTGGACTTTCTGTATAATATTGCTGTATGCATCAGCAACGTACACTGTCGTACCGGCTGAATTAACTGCTACACCAACCGGGCTGTTAAATGGTGTTTGCAATGTTACATACCCGCTTCCGGCAAGCGAGGTTACCGCGCCCGCAGCCGTTACCTTGCGAATAAGGTTGTTGTCTGCATCGGCAACGTACACGTTCCCGGCAGCATCAACTGCTACTCCGCTCGGGTAAAAAAACGAGGCGGCGGTTCCGGTGCCATCAGTGTTACCTTTTGCTCCGCTGCCTGCCAAAGTAGTAACCACGCCCGCAGGGGTTATCTCGCGGATAAGATTATTGTTGGCATCAGCCACATATACATTTCCGGCAGCATCTACAGCTACACCCCTCGGGCCGCTAAATGACGCGGCAGTCCCGGTACCATTTGCATTACCGGCGGTGCCGCTGCCGGCCAGTGTGGTAACCACGCCTGCCGAAGTAATTTTACGTATCAAGTTATTATTAAAATCCGCGACATAAACGTTGCCCGCGGCATCCACGGCTACGCCGGCGGGGCCACTGAATGATGCAGCTGTGCCGGTTGCATTTACTTTGCCAGCTTTACCTGTGCCGGCCAGCGTTGTTACCAAGCCCCCAGATATTTTCCGGATCAAATTATTGCCGTAATCCGCTACGTAAACATTGGTGCCGGCTGCGTCAACGGCAACGCCGGTTGGGCCGGTAAATAATGACAGTGCGGCAGTTGCGTTGCCGTTCCCGGAAGACAAACTACCGGCAAATACGCTGACAGCACCTGTCGTGGTGATTTTACGTATTTCATTATTGCCTTGGTCTGCCACGTATAAATTACCTGCAGCATCAACCGCAACGCCCATTGGATATGCAAAAGAAGCTGCTGTACCCGTTCCGTTAGCCGAGGTCGCGGTGCCGTTTCCCGCTACTGTGGTTACCACTCCGGTGGTGGTTACCGGCGTTGTTGCTATAGGCGCCGGTTTACCAAAGTCTATTTTTTGACAAGAAGTAAAAAGCAAAACCGTCGAATACGCAACCAGCATTCCTATTTTAATTTTATATTGTTTCATAACAATGTTTTATTGAATTTTCAATGATTATTAGTGATTAATTAAATATATACCTTAAGCCAATTTGCGCCTGGAAACGCGAGCCGAGGCTGGTATCATTAATAAACGACTGCGTAACCGGTATCAAATTATTTTTATCCAGGTAAGGGAATGAATAGGTTGGCCTTCCGGTTGCCGGATCAAGGCCCTGGTATTTAAGCACGTTTGTATTTCCACTAGAGAACCCGTTAAATGAATTCTGGTACAAACCCCAATTGCGGTTCAGCAGGTTGCCCAGGTTGATGATATCAACAGAAACCCGGATAGTGTTCTTTGTTTTTCCGGCCCTCACGAAAAAGTCCTGAGTCAGGTTAAGGTCGACACGCTGAAAATACGGAAGGATAGCACCGTTACGGGTAGCATAGCTTCCTCTGTGTGTGCTCAGGTAAGTGTCCTGGTTAATGAAGTTATTCAACTGATTCCAAATTTGCGCAGGAGTACGCGGGTCGGCAGCGAAATCCTTCACTAAAATGATATCACCCTGATTTTTTGGGATGTACATCAGGTCGTTTGTCGCGCCATCGTTGTTGGGGTCGCCACTGGTTACGTAAGAAATCGCACCATTGTTTGCATCTTCAAATATCAAACCAACCGAAGTTGACGTGAACTTCCAGTATTCCTTTTTGTAAGCAACTGAGGCAATAATACGGTTTGGCTCTACATACGAGCTGTTGGATAAATAGTCGAAATTGGGGTTACCCGGAACATATCGTGAACTCCAGATTGTGCTTGCTGTTGAACCGCCATCGTTAACATCTTTCGACTCCATGTGCGTATAGGCGACATTGAAATAAAGTCCGTTTACGAAATTCTTTTGCAACTGGCCGGTGATAAAATAAGAATACCCTTTATTGGTGTTGGTCATGTAATATAAGCCGGTAATGGCCGGATTAGTTGCGCTTTGCGGAGATGCACTCGAAGGCGTCGTATTTTTTGAGGTATAGCGTATTTGACCTTCAGGGCCTGGCAGTATAACATATGAATCGGACAGCACAAGGTTTTGATGATAGATAGCGTTTATATCTTTAGTGAAAGAGCCCTCTATAGTCGCAACAATGCCCCCCGGTAAACGCTGGTCAAACGCTAAATTCGACCTCCATATTTTCGGATATTTAAGATTAGGATCCGTGATATCCAATTCGTATGACGTGTTGGCCGCGCCTTGTCCGGGGGCGGGGCGGTTTGCATTCACATTGGGATTAAATATCAATTGCGCATTCTGCGCAGGCGTATTTCCCGGTGCGCCTTTTGTTATCGAATACGAGCCAAATAACAGGCCGTTGTTTGAAGCCTGGTTCGATATCCATACAAACGGCACTGTGCCTGCAAATAAGCCTGTACCACCTCTAACTTGTGTGCGCTGATCGCCATTTACGTCCCAGTTAAAGCCTAAACGTGGTGATAGCTGTATCCTGTTTTTAGGCAACTTTGAAGGATCGACTTGTATACCTTGCTGAAAAGTTAAAGCAGCTGCATTGGCGTTCGGCGCTAACGATGTAGGGAACGCGTCGTAATCGCCACGGATGCCATAGGTTACTTTTAAATTATCGGTGACATTATATTTGTCCTGCACATAAAAGCTGTAGATCGAGGCTTTTATTTTAGCATAAGGGAAGGAGCCGTCGGCCAATGCTGAATAACGTGTTGCATAGGTTTGGGCTGGCAAACCATTTAAAAAATCGGAAGCGGAATTGTAAACATAAATACCATTATAATTTGGTGCAAAACCATTTTTATAGCTTTGTATCTGGTCATTTGTACCGATAGTTATTTCGTGTCTGCCGGCGAAAATGGTAAAGTCGTCAGAGAACTGGTAGATATCGGTATATAAAATATTTCCGGCTGTAAACAGCTCGTAACCAAAACTTGTCAAAGTAGCCGTTGAGCCGGTAACAATATTGCCGCTGGCATCTGTTGTTCCGTTACCGATATCAACAAGGGGTATGGTTCCCTTGCCCAATGACGAACGAAAATCGCGCAAAGCAGAATAGCCGGCTGTTAACCTGTTAGAAATGTGACTGCTTATACGGCTGTCTAACTCGATAATACCTATATTAAAGTTATTATTGATCCGGTAACCTGAGCCATAAAAAGGCAGTGTTGTTGGGCCCGGGCCGCGGGAGCCGAAATTGGAAATCCCTGAATTTGAGTTACTCACCGGGTGATCGCCATATGATTTCAGATAAAAATACTTTGCACTTAATGTATTATTCTTATCAATATTCCAATCGATTTTCGCTGTCAACTTATCGCTGTGCGTATCGTAGTTATACCCCTGGTAAGGCCCCGGATCATAACCATAGTTTGTTTTTAGGAAATTCGAAATAGAACTCAGCGTGCCTACATCGGCTTGCGAAACGTTAGCGCCACTTACACCCGGAGCAGATGCGATGTAAGAGGTTGCAGGTTGGCTAATACGCTCCTGTTCACCTGATAAGAAGAAAAACAATTTATTTTTAATGATCGGGCCGCCAAGAGTTACCCCTGTTTGTCTGAAGGTAAATGGAGTAATTGGAATGGTGGTTACTCCGGGAGTATAGCCTGTAAGACTGGTACCGCGTATGTAATCATAAACTGAACCTTTGAAAGTATTTGTACCCGATTTCACCACGGTATTAACACCAGCACCAGTAAAGTTACCCTGACGAACATCATAAGGCGCGATGTCAACCTGTATCTGGTCGATGGCATCGAGCGAAATGGGTTGCGAATTGGTTTGGCCGCCAAGGGTACCCGCAAGGCCGAAGGAGTTATTAAACAAAGCTCCGTCAACTGTTATGTTATTATACCCGCTGCTGCGACCACCGAAATTTAAACCGTTTGCCGAAGGCGTTAATTTTGTAAAATCACTTAATGAGCGGTTAAATGTGGGCAATGCGTCAATTTGAGCCCGGCTGATCGTTTCTTTCGCACCCGTACGTGAAGAGTTGATGACCTTACCCTGTGCACCAGTTATAACTACTTCGGCCAGGCCGGTTGTATTATCCTCCAGTTTACTATCAATTCGTTGGTCCTGGCCAATCGATAGGTTAATATTTTCCTGAATAAAATTCTTGTAACCAATAAAGGATACTTTAAAGGTGTACGGCCCGCCTACCCTTAAGTTTGGTAAATTGTAGCGGCCGTTTGATCGCGTCACCGTTGCATAAACCGTTCCGGTCGGGATATGCGTGATGGACACAGTGGCTCCGGGTATCGGCCCCTTGCTGTCGGTCACAACCCCGTTAACACTGGCTGTGGTAACGCCCTGTGCTAAGGTATTTTCACAAAAGAAAAATGTGATTGCCGCGACTAATGAAATTGAAAGTAAAAGCTTTCTCATACGCTGTTTTGTTTTGTGTAAGTTTAATAGTCAAATTAATTATCGCAAATATAATCACATACCGTATCGCCAATGTTAAGTCAATATTAACAATCATTACTTATTTATTAACATTTGGGGGTTAAGTTATTAAACAACACAACAAATCATGTTAAATAGTGCAATTTTTATAAATCTAAAACCCGACGATTTAACCTGCTTTTTCTTCAATTACTGCACAATTTGGCAGGTTTATCCGGGTGGCATCATTTTAGCAATTGACACCTTTTACTTAGCTTTGGCGCAAAATCAAAATATGCCGTAATGGTATTCAATCTTGCAAAAAATACCAGACAAGCTCGGTGATGACTAAGATCATTTAAACAAAAAATATGAACTACGATTTAATTGTAATAGGTTCCGGTCCCGGGGGATACGTTGCGGCTATCCGTGCTTCGCAGCTGGGGTTAAAAACAGCTATAGTTGAACGCGACGCGCTTGGCGGCATTTGCCTTAACTGGGGTTGTATCCCAACCAAAGCCTTGTTAAAAAGCGCCGAGGTTTTCGAATATATCAATCACGCTGCCGATTATGGCATAACCGTTGGCAGCAGCGATGTTGACTTTGAGTCGGTAATAAAACGCAGTCGCGGCGTAGCCGACGGCATGAGCAAAGGCGTTCAGTTTTTAATGAAGAAAAACAAGATCGATGTAATTGCCGGCACCGGGAAGCTGAAAAGCAAAGGAACGGTTACGGTTACCGATAACAATGGCGCAACACAGGAAGTAAGCGCCAAACATATCATTTTAGCCACAGGCGGCCGCTCGCGCGAGTTGCCTAACCTTAAACAGGACAAGAAAAAAGTGATCGGCTACCGCGAGGCTATGGTACTGCCAAAAAAACCGGCATCCATGGTAGTAGTAGGTTCGGGCGCTATCGGGATCGAGTTTGCGTACTTATATAATGCTATCGGCACCAAAGTTACCGTAGTTGAGTTTTTAGACAACATTGTTCCACTGGAGGATGAGGAAGTGTCAAAGCAGCTTGCCCGTTTGTTGAAGAAACAAGGCATCAACATCATGACCAGCTCAAACGTTGAATCGGTTGATACCAGCGGCGACTTGTGTAAGGTACAGGTAAAAACGGCCGCCGGCACCGAAACGCTTGAAGCGGAGATCGTACTTTCGGCGGTAGGTATCTCAACCAATATCGAAGGAATCGGGCTCGAGGAGAACGGGGTAAAAACCGAAAAAGGAAAAGTTATCGTAGACGACTTTTACCGCACCAATGTTGAAGGCGTTTATGCCATTGGCGATATCGTGAAAGGCCAGGCGCTTGCCCACGTTGCTTCAGCCGAAGGCATCATATGCGTTGAAAAGATTGCCGGTAAAAATCCGGAGCCGTTAAACTATAACAATATACCGGGCTGTACTTATTGCTCGCCCGAGATCGCTTCAGTTGGTTATACCGAAAAAGCTGCCAAAGAGGCAGGCTATGAGATCAAAGTCGGTAAATTTCCTTTCTCGGCATCAGGCAAAGCCAGCGCCGCCGGAGCTAAAGATGGTTTTGTCAAACTGATCTTTGATGCCAAATACGGCGAATTTTTGGGCGCGCACATGCTGGGCCATAACGTTACTGAGATGATCGCCGAGGTGGTAACCGCACGCAAGCTGGAAGCTACCGGCCACGAGATCATCAAATCGGTACACCCACACCCAACCATGAGCGAAGCTGTTATGGAGGCCGCAGCAGCCGCTTACGACGAGGTTATACATTTGTAGGTGGAGATTAGAGGTTGGCGATCAGTTGGAAAATCCAACCACGATGAGAAAATTAAAGCTTGATGAACTGAACAGGGTTTCGATTACTGAATTTAAAACCAGTGATAAACTCCCTGTTGCAGTTGTGCTTGATAATGTGCGCAGCATGCATAATATCGGTTCTATTTTTCGCACGGCTGATGGCTTCGCGGTTGAGCAGGTATGTCTTTGCGGCATTACTGCCCAACCTCCCCATCGGGAGATCGAGAAAACTGCCCTTGGCGCTACGCAATCTGTTAACTGGAATTATTATACCAGCCCGCTCGAAGCAGTTGAATACCTGCGCCGGGAAGGCTATCGCATCATTGCAATTGAGCAAGCCGAAAAAAGCATTATGCTGCAGGAGTTTAATCCCGGAAAGGGCGAAAAATATGCCCTTATATTTGGCAACGAGGTAAACGGTGTGAGCGACGAAGTGATGCAAAATATCGACGCATGTATCGAGATCCCGCAATTCGGCACAAAACATTCCTTTAACATCGTAGTATCGGCAGGGATAGTTTTATGGGATTTCTTTACCAAGATAAACGGCAAAACTTTATAAGTATTTATAACTAACTGCCGCTAACAACTGACTCAAGCGCCCTTACCCCGTCGCCGATCAGCGAGCGGTAAACCGATGGGGCATAACCTATCTTATCCGTATAGTAAGCAATAACCTGTTCTCTAAAGCTTTCGAAGGCATCTTCCTTAACCAAAGCAATGGCGCAGCCGCCAAAACCCGCTCCGGTCATGCGCGCACCTGCTACATTGGGGTCTGTTTTAGCATATTCCGCTACGGTATCCAACTCTTTCCCGCTAACCTCATACAGGTTGCGCAATGAATCGTGCGAAGCATACATCAGGCGGCCAAACTCGGCCAGGTCATTTTTGCTGAGCGCCGAGGCAGCCAGTTTAACCCGGTCTTTCTCCTCGATAACATGCTGCGCACGCCTCATGATTGCTTCATCTGTTATTAAATATCGGTACTGATTAAATGTGGCAGTATCAATATCGCAAAGGTTTTTTATATCCAGCTTTTGCTGCAAAGCGGCTAACGCGGCCTGGCATTCCAGCACACGCTCATTATATTTCGATTCCGCAAGCTTACGTGGTTTATTGGTATTGATAATGGCCAATATATAATCGCCAAGGTTAGTGTCCACCGCCTGGTAGTCCAGTGTATCGCAATTCAGCATTAATGCCTTATTTTTTTCGCCGAATGCCACAGCAAACTGGTCCATGATCCCGGAATTTACACCGATGAAATTATTCTCAACCGATTTAGACAGCTTCACCAGGTCGAGCTTTGAATAGCCGCAATTAAGTAGCTCATTTAACGCAAAGGCGATAACTACTTCGATGGAGGCAGATGAAGATAAGCCCGAACTTATGGGTATATCACCATAAAAAAGCATGTCCATACCCCGCAACTGGTGCCCATCTCTTAAAAAATAGTCAATAATGCCCAGCGGGTAGTTAAACCATCCCGACCCGGTTTTGGTATACTCGCGCTGCAGCGGGATATCAAGCTGATCCTCAAAATTCAAACTCCTGAACCTGAAAATATTATCGTTATTAAAAGATACCAGCAAGTACGTGCCGAAGGTAATGGCGCAAGGCATCACCAGGCCGCCGTTATAATCGATATGTTCACCGATCAGGTTTACACGCCCGGGCGAAAAAAATGCGCTTTCGGTATCTTTCTCATATAGCCTGTTAAATTGCCGGCGCAAATTATTCTTCATTCTTCAACTGTTATAATTGGTTGTGACAAATATGATAAAAAATGTCAAATTAACATTTATACCCGGCACATTTTTATTTCATAGCCAAAATGGGCTATATTCTATAAAACAACAAATTTTTTGAAGAATTTGGTTTAAAATTGTAAGCTGTTTTTATTTACTGAATTACAACACCAAATTCTTAATAATGAACCAATATCTTGTAACTGCATACGACTATACCGATACTGAAGCATTACAGCGCCGCATGAATGTGCGCCCGCACCATCTTGACGCGGCTAAAGATCTGAAAGCGAGCGGCAATTATGTTTTAGGCGGCGCCATTTTGAATGAAGATGGCAAAATGATAGGATCAGTTATGATCCTGCAGTTTGAAACCGAAGAAGCACTGAATGCCTGGAAACAGAATGAGCCCTATATCACCCAAAAGATTTGGGAATCGGTGGATGTGAAGCCATTTAGAGTAGCGACTGTAGATTAAGGTACCCCAGCATCGGTTTATAAAAAAAGCCCCGGCATTTTACTGCCATGGGCTTTTCACATGTTTAAATCAGGTAGATTATTGTTGCTTTATTATTTAATTGTTATACTTTAACCTTTAATCCTGTTGTAAGATCAACAGAATAAGCCGTGCCGTTTATGGTTATTGTGGCTGTTCCGTTAGTGGTAAATACAACTGTTCCGGTAAAGCTGAAAGCACCCTTTTTAGGTATGGTACCTGTTAAAGTAAACGTAGCGTTGCCGCCTACGATGTTGCGGTGCGGTTTAAGCAGCATCAGGTTATGAATTGCGATTACCAAATGAAGGCTGCCATGATTGGTGGTATCAGTTTTAGACGCAAATGAGCCGTTTCGTGCAAAGTCACCGTTAAAAACGTAAGCGGTTGCGTTGGTTGTTAAACCTGCAACAGTAAAGCTCACGTTTCCTGTATTCGATGATGAGCCGTACGGGCCATTATACGAGCCGGAATAGTTTAATTTACCGATCACATTGTCGGCCATGCCGGCTGTATTACAGTTTAAGGTATATGAATATCCGAAACCATAGCTGTAGGTAATCGACGAACCGGGGGCGCTGGTCCTTGAACTTGTGTCTTTAAGCGTACTGCCGCAGCTCAGGTTGCCATCGATATCCGTTTGCGCACGTACGCCGGCGTCATCACTCATACTTGCCAGGCCGTTGGAGTTTCTCGACAATGAACCAGCCATAATATCAACTGCTTCTGATACGGTTATATTGGTTGGTGTGACGCCGGTTTTTTTACAGGCAACCGCTCCTACCAGGAGAATTGCCAAAAAGGATAATTTAAGTTTTTTCATAAACGTCATTACGCACCAAGTATCATTAGTGTTACAATCGGACCAAATTATTTTCTTGCTACTGAATAATTTGGTCCGAATTTGATACAAAGCAATGGCCGCTTTATGAAATAAACTGGTGTTATTGAGGCGATATGCTATTCAGCATCTGCGTGTCCTCATCGGTCAATTCCAGCTTTATAGCCTGCATATTCTCTTCCAGGTGGGCTACGCTGGACGTACCGGGGATCAATAAAATATTGTCGGCATGATTTAATAGCCACGAAAGCGCTACCTGGTGTACCGTAGCCTGGTGCCTGTCGGCTATTTGTTTTAACTTTTCCTGGCTTGCCACGTTGCCGGCATTAAGCGGGAACCAGGGTATAAAGGCAATGTTGTGCGCTTTGCAATATTGTAAAACATGTTCCCATTTACGGTTATCAACGCTGTACATATTTTGAACAGATACCACTTCAAAAAACTCCTGTGCTTTTTTAATGGCATCTACGTCGACCTCCGAAAGGCCGATATGCTTTACCAGCCCCTGCTGCTGTGCTCTTTGTAAAAACTCAAAACTTTTCTCAGCGGGAACATTCGGGTCGATCCGGTGTAGTTGATATAGATCTATCCGTTCCAGCTTTAATCGCTTTAAGCTGCCCTCAAGCGCGTTTTGTAAATGATCGGGATGGGCGTTGATCGGCCATTCGTCAGGGCCGGTGCGCAGCAAGCCGCCTTTTGTACCAATTACCAGGTCGGCCGGGTAAGGATATAGTGCTTCGGCAATTAACTCTTCCGAAATGTGCGGGCCGTAGCTGTCGGCCGTATCAATAAAATTCACACCCAGCTCTATAGCGCGTTTTAAAACAGCTATAGCCTCGTCCTTATCCTTTGGCGGCCCCCATATACCTTTTCCGGTGATGCGCATCGCGCCATAACCCATCCTGTTCACCTGCAGATCGCCGCCTATACTAAAGTTTTTTTCGATTGAAATTGTTTCGTTGTTCATATCTAAATGCTTTTTATTTACATTATTAACAGCCATTTCCATCTATTGTTGTTACTGTAACGATAACGTTATTTTGATCTCAGCATCAATAAATTGCTATATTGGCATAAAAACTTATCATGAACGAACAAAACTATACCAACCATGGGCGTTACGTAACAGGGTTTCATTTCATTCTGAGCTCAATCCTGGTTGTTGGCGTTATTCTTTCTATAATTAACCTTTGCCTGCGGTGGTCAGCAAATGCAGAATTGATGACACCTTTCTTAGTCATGGTACTTTTTATAGCCGGGTTCTTTAATTTTTGGTTTATGCGCCTGTTTGCCATAAAGGCCCAGGACAGGGCCATACGCGCTGAAGAACACCTGAGATATTTCATACTTACCGGCAAACCAATCGACAGCAGGGTTACAATGCGCCAGATCGTAGCGCTGCGTTTTGCACCCGATGATGAGTTTCTGCCGCTGACCGACCGGGCGGCAAATGAGAAGCTATCAGCCAAAGAGATCAAACAGGCTATTAAACATTGGCGGGCCGATCACCACAGGGCTTAAGAGTTTACAGTGACAGTTTGCAGTGCGTTTATGACCATGCTGTCCTTGTATACCGGAGCCCTTCTGCTAAAACGAGACACTGTTTCACCCCGTTTCAGGTTGTTTCATGCCGTTTCATGAACACCAGTTGCATGCACTATCCGCTATAGAGTCAAAATAACTCCATTTTATCATTCAAGTTGAAGCATTATTCATTTTTCATTTATTTCAGCAAATTGTTCGTAATTTTATAATCCTTTAAGTTTTTTGTTAGTACCATGAAAAAAAAGGAAGAAGTAAAATACCTGGAAAAAGAATGGAAGGACCTGGATGCCCACTTAAAAGCTTTTTTGGAGTCGGGCGACCAGGAGGAACTGCACCAGTTCAGAGTGCAAACTAAAAAGCTTAGAGCCATGCTTAACCTACTCGAGCACGCTTCGCGGCGGCATGGTTTGTTAGAAGAATTTAAACCCGTACGTAAAATGTTTAAATACGCGGGCCATATCCGCGATGCGCATACCAACCTTGAACTGAGTTCGCGCTATGCGTTAAAAAATGAATCGTTTGAAGCGGGGCAGCAGCGAATAATTGAAGAAGGAACAAATGAGTTTCGCGAACAAGCAAAAAAATACACCAAAAAAATCGACGACGCTTATAAACAACTCAAAAGGCAACTGCCCCACGTTGATAACAGCTCAATAGCCGAGTTTTATAAAAAACAGCTTGAGCAAATTGCGAATAACCTGGAAACGCCCAGGTTTACCGAGGATATGCATACCAACCGAAAGCTGATAAAAATTTTGGTGTATAACCGAAAACTGGCCGACAAGGCGCTAAACGGTTCCTTTACATTTAATATGGCCTACCTGGACCAATTGCAAAATAGCCTGGGCGAATGGCATGATAATATCGTTGCGGCTGAATTATTTTCATCGCCGGAAGTAAACGATAAACCGGTGGCTACGCTGATAAAAAAGAAAAATAATAATGTAAAGCGCAGGATAAGGACGCTGGCTAACGATTTTATGAAAAAAGCTACAACTGCGCAGGCCGTCGCCAAATAATTAGGTGCAAAAGTATGGGATTGGAGATAGAACGGAAGTTTTTGGTTGACCATAAAAAATGGAACCAGGTAAAAAAGCCGAAGGGCACGCCTTACCGCCAGGGATATTTATTGAATGATGACCTGCGCACCATCAGGGTGCGTATAACTGACAAACAAGGTTATATCACGCTGAAAGGCGCTACCTCAGGTATTTCGCGGAAAGAATTCGAATATGACATCCCGTTGGCTGATGGAATCGAACTCCTGGATGGTTTTGCCAGGTCACAAGTGGAAAAGATCCGTTACCGGATAAGATTCAAAGGCAAACTATGGGAGGTGGATGAATTTTTGGGTGACAACAAAGGCCTGGTATTGGCCGAAATTGAGCTTAATGACGAAAAAGAAGAGTTTGATAAGCCCGACTGGGTTACCCGCGATGTAAGCGACGATGAAAGATATTACAATTCAAATCTCTCTGTTAAACCATTTAGTAAATGGCAACTGGATCGATAGTTAGTAACTGACTGTTAACCAATTAGCAAAACAATTCACCGCAAGGCAACCTTTTTCATTTTTCACTCGTGTTGGATATAAATGACGTTTTACCTTTTAAAACATTTTATATTATGAAAAAGAGAGTTCTTTATTTGGCCCTGGTTGTGTTATCAGGCATTATATCTATTTATAGCTGTTCAAAAAGCTATAATGCACCAAAGTCTGCCGGCGCCTCAGCATCCGTTAGCATCAAAAACATGGCCTTTTCGCCAGATACGCTACGGATCAAAACGGGAACCACCGTTACATGGATGAATAACGATGGCATGACGCACACCGTAACATCCAACACCGCGTTATTTGACAGCGGCAATTTGGCGGCCGGCTTGTCATTTCAATACACTTTCAACGCAGCCGGAACTTTTACGTACTACTGCGTTATTCACGCGGGTATGAGGGGGGTAGTAGTTGTCAATTAAAATGAGGTTTGTTTTTAAGTTCATAGTAAGAGCGTCCCGGCGTAGCCGGGGCGTTTCTATTTTAATGGCTTTAAAAACGGGTTGTTTTCAAGCATCAATCTAAAATTATCCGGGTTTACAATGTCATCATGCTGCTTTAAACTGTGTATAAAAAGAACGCTATGCGCACGGTACTGCGCAGGTACCAGCGCTGTTTCTTCAATTTGAAAGTAGTTGATGTCATCCTGGTCGAGCAGTTTAATCATGTTATGCGTTTCATCCAATGTACCGCCATGATCGGTGTATAAGTTGATAAAGCGGTGCTGTTTATCGGCGCTCAGCCAACCGGTGAATTTATCGGTTTCCGCATATAAAGCGTCAAAAAGCATTACCTCGTCAACCTGCATGTTGCCATTTTTAAGGATACGCGCTATTACCCGGTAAGCCCCACTGTGCCCGCTCAGCAAAATATGGCCTGCCACATCATTTGCGGGGATAAGCCGCTTTATTTTTAGTCCGTTCAATATATCTGTTACCAGGGATTTAAACACGCCGTCGTTTTCCAGTTTGCCTCCATAGCTGTCGGGCGCGTTACGGGCCGTTTCGGCTAAAACCAATACCGCGTTGCGTTTGGATGCGATAAATTGTTTGATAAGCTCATACCTTATCGCCGCGGTATCAATATTATTGCGCCAGCCGTGAAACCAAAATATGAGGTCGACTTGTTTTTTAACATCGAGGTTTTTTGGAGCAACGATCAATACGGTGCTGTCCCGATAGTGTTCGGTATTGGCATATAATACGTTATCGTATAAATGACCGTTTCTGCGGCCTGTATCCGGGAAGGATGTATGGGACGAATAAATATGAAAAGTAACTGCGCCGGTGTTCGCCTGTGCAAATGATCCATTACATGCCAGCAGGGTAAAACAACTAAAGAGCAATGAAAAAATAATTGGCCGGGATATTATCATGACTACTTATTATATACCCTGCCGATGAACTGGCTATCCACAATAATCTTCTTTAAGCGCGCCGGATCTATCATCCCCTGGTGCGCATATGCAATTTTACCGCCCGGCTCCACTAAAACTGTATAAGGCAATGCCCCTCCCCATTTGGGGTCAATAGCTTCGATCATTTTATATTTATCCTCACCCGAAAATATAAAATTAGTTGCCGATGACTGTTTTTTTTGCAAAAAATTCAGCGCTTTATCTTTATTTGTCCGGTCGTCGGCGCTGATTGTCACCAATTCAAAGCTGCGGTCACGGTACATGCGGTTCATGGTAACCAATTCCGAAAATTCAGCTACACAGGGCCCGCACCAGGTAGCCCAAATGTTAATGAGCCTTAGTTTGCCCGAGTGGTTCTTCATCAGTTCAGCAATACCAGGAGCGTTAATGGTATCGAGGTTTACAGGTTCATGGGCCCATTGAACAGTTGCCTTTTCGATCCAGTCGCTTTTTTCGGCCCATTTCACCGAACAGCCAAAAACTTTGGTTGTAGTAACCGGCACTTCCTTGTTGCTTAACAGGGCGTCAATCGCGTTGCGCGCGTCAAAAACGTGGGGAGTTCTGTAAGGGTTCTCCACGTCATCAATGCGTCCCTGGTAGCGCAGCTTTCTGTCTTTATCAAAAATAAAGATATGTGGTGTGGCGATCGGCCCGTATTTTTTTGATGCAATTTCCGTCGCCCCGTCATACAAGTAGGGAAAATTGAATTTTTTTTCCTTTGCACGGATCTTCATCTCGGCAAACGAATCGCCCACATCGCTGTATCCCAGTTCGTCCAGCCGCAAAGAAGACGGGTGATTGGGATTTATGGCCACAACTTTAACGCCTTTCGCCGCATAATCTGAGGTCAATTTGATCACGCGGTCCTCGTAAGCCTGTGAAGTGGGACAGTGGTTGCACATAAAAACAATAGCCAGCACCTTCGCATTTTTGAATGAACGCAATGTGTATATCCCGCCGTCGACACCGGGCAGGCTGAAATCAGGGGCGTTCGCGCCAATTGGGAGGGTTTTATGCTCATCAAAACCAGCCGCCGTAAATGACCGGCAGGTTACCAGTAAAAAAATACAAGTTATAAGGATATTGAGCTTTTTCATGCTGTTATATTTTAAACCAGGTTAAATTTAAAAATGACAAGCGTTGCATTTACCTTCTCAAATATAACGCATTAATGAACTATATTTAACTATCCACAAGTGCCTGGCATTTCCGTCGCTTTTTTACGCGCTTAATAGTTTTTCAACGAACAAGCGATCATCTTACTATCCTGATTATCAAATTTAAATCAACACAGGCTTAAAATTATCAATTTACTAATTTATCGCCCTATTGTTATTATCTTATTTAGGTTATCGCAATAATTTTAAGATATTTTTAATTAAATTTTACATTCTGTAACTTCGTACTCGCACCTTTTTATAAACGGTTTAATTTACGATGGATCAAGCTGAATGCCACCAGGGCCTGTACAGGCCCGAATTTGAACACGACTCCTGCGGAACGGGATTTATAACAAATATCAACGGTCATAAAACCAACCAGATCATTGATGACGCACTCACCATGCTCGAAAACATGGAACACCGCGGCGCTTGCGGCTGTGACCCCGAAACGGGCGACGGCGCAGGTATCCTCATTCAATTGCCGCACGAATTTTTGATGGAAGAATGTTCCGAGCTGGAGATCGGTTTGCCTGAACCGGGTGAGTATGGCGTGGGTATGATATTTTTTCCGAAGGAATCAGCTTTAAAAAAAGCCTGCCGTACTATTATCGCCAACGCGATCGAAAAGCTTGGCCTGCAATCGCTTGGATACCGTAAATTATCTGTCGACTCTTCAGTTGTAGGCGAAACCGCCCGCAAAGCGGAACCGGATGCAGAGCAGCTTTTTATTCAAAGGCCGCACCATATTACCAATGCCGACGACTTTGAGCGAAAGCTTTACATTTTAAGAAGATATATCAATAAAACTGTAGTAGAAACAATCCCCGCTGCCGGCGAGTATTTCTACTTCACTTCGTTATCGTGCAAAACAATTGTTTACAAGGGGCAGGTAACCACTTACCAGCTGCGTAAATATTTTAGCGACCTGGCCGACCCGCGCATTGCATCCGGTTTTGCCATGATACACTCGCGTTTTTCGACCAATACATTCCCTTCGTGGAAACTGGCGCAGCCCTTCAGGCTGATCGCACATAACGGTGAGATCAATACCCTTACCGGGAATTTGAACTGGTTTTATTCCGGCTTAAAATCTTATGCTTCTTCGTATTTTACGACGGAGGAAATGGAGATGCTGCTGCCGGTGATCGATAACAATCAATCCGACTCGGCTTGCCTCGATAATATTATAGAGATATTGCTGCATAGCGGGCGTTCATTGCCGCATGTAATGATGATGCTGATCCCCGAGGCCTGGGACGGCAACGAGCAGATGGACCCGTTGAAAAAGGCTTTTTACGAATTCCATGCCGCGTTGATGGAACCATGGGACGGCCCCGCCGCAATCACGTTTACCGATGGAAAGCTGATCGGTGCGTTGCTTGACCGTAACGGTTTACGCCCTTTACGCTATGTGATCACTACCGATGGACGTGTTATCGCTGCATCAGAAGCCGGTGTGCTGAATTTGGATGAGAGCTTAGTACTCCGCAAGGGTCGCCTGCAGCCCGGCAAAATGCTGTTGATCGACACCGAAAAAGGCAAGATCATCACCGACGACGAGATCAAGCACCAGATCGCCTCAAGGCAACCTTATGGCCGCTGGCTCGAGAATTATAAGATACAATTAGGCGAGCTGGCCGAACCGCGCCTGGCTTTTGCCAGCCTTTCGGATGACTCTGTTTTCCGTTACCAGCAGGTGTTCGGGTACAGCCGCGAAGATATCGATAGCATCATTAAGCCAATGGCCCTCGAGGGTAAAGAACCTGTCGGCTCGATGGGTACGGATGTGCCGCTGGCCATATTATCGGATAAGCCGCAGCACCTTTCAAGCTACTTTAAACAATTTTTTGCCCAGGTTACCAACCCGCCAATCGACCCGATACGCGAGCGTTTGGTGATGAGCCTATCCACTTTCATAGGCAACAACGGCAATTTGCTGGACGAAGATAAAATGCACTGCCATTGCGTGGTATTGCAGCATCCCATCCTGAAAAATCATCAGCTCGAAAAGCTGCGAAGCATTGATACCGGGTTATTCCACGCCAAAACCCTGCAAACGTATTATAATGCTGACGGTATGCCCGGCTCGCTCGAAAAAGGGATAGCCAGGCTTTGCCGCTATGCCGAAGACTCCGTGGATGACGGTTTCGAGGTATTGATATTATCCGACCGCGCTATCGACTCGGAACATGCGCCAATTCCGTCATTGCTGGCGGTATCAGCCGTGCACCACCACCTGATCAAAAGCGGGCGGCGCGGCGCGGTAGGTTTGGTTGTTGAAACAGGCGACACCTGGGAAGTGCATCATTTTGCCTGCCTGTTGGCCTTTGGCGCTACGGCTGTTAACCCGTACCTGGCACTGTCGACCATAGAAACATTGAAAAACAATGGCAGCCTTGAAACCAGCCTGGATCTAAAAGCGCTTCAAAAAAATTATGTAAAATCGGTTAATGACGGCTTGCTTAAGATATTTTCGAAAATGGGTATCTCCACCATGCAATCGTACCATGGCTCGCAGGTTTTTGAAATATTAGGCATCAACCAGGCGGTGGTCGACCGTTACTTTACCGGCGCGGTTACCCGAATAGGCGGTTTAGGTTTGGATGAGATAGCCCGCGAATCGCTTTGCAAACACCGCATAGGTTTCGGCAGCTCAAAAACGCCTGATCGTTTGCTACCCGAAGGCGGTATATACCAATGGAAACGCCGCGGCGAATCGCACCTGTTTAACCCAACTACGGTGCACCTGCTGCAGCATGCCACCCGCAGCAACGATTATTCGGTATATAAAAACTACGCCAAAGAGATCAACGAGCAAAGCGAAAAGCATTTCACCATACGGGGACTGCTTGACTTCGCCCATCACCGCGAGGCCATCAGCATCGACCAGGTTGAACCGGCCGAAAATATTATGAAGCGCTTTGCCACAGGGGCGATGTCGTTCGGCTCAATATCGCACGAGGCGCACAGCACCATGGCTATTGCCATGAACCGCATCGGCGGCAAAAGCAATACCGGCGAAGGTGGTGAAGATGAATTGCGTTACGAATTACTGCCTAACGGCGATTCGATGCGCTCGGCTATCAAACAAGTGGCATCGGCCCGTTTTGGGGTGACTTCCAACTACCTGACCAATGCAGATGAGTTGCAGATAAAAATGGCGCAGGGTGCAAAACCAGGTGAAGGCGGGCAATTGCCCGGCCATAAGGTTGACGACTGGATAGCACGCACAAGACACTCTACGCCGGGCGTGGGCTTAATTTCGCCGCCGCCGCACCATGATATCTATTCAATTGAGGATTTGGCCCAATTGATATTCGACTTAAAAAATGCTAACCGGGCGGCACGTATCAATGTAAAACTGGTATCAAAAGCAGGCGTAGGCACCATAGCAGCGGGCGTTGCTAAAGCACATGCCGATGTAATTTTAATTGCCGGGTACGATGGCGGCACCGGGGCCTCTCCTATCAGTTCGGTTAAACATGCCGGGCTGCCGTGGGAGCTTGGTCTTACCGAGGCACATCAAACGCTGGTACGCAATAAGCTGCGCAGCCGGGTTGTGCTGCAAACCGACGGTCAGTTGAAAACCGGGCGTGACCTGGCGATAGCCTGTTTAATGGGCGCCGAGGAATGGGGCGTTGCAACGGCAGCTTTAGTAGCCGGCGGCTGTATCATGATGCGCAAATGCCATTTGAACACCTGCCCTGTAGGCGTTGCCACACAGGATCCTGAACTAAGAAAATTATTCTCGGGTAAACCCGAACATGTAGTAAACCTGTTCCGCTTTATGGCGGAGGAGCTGCGCGAGATAATGGCCGAACTCGGCTTCCGTACCGTTAACGAAATGGTGGGCCGTGTTCAGTTTTTAAAGGTTAAAGACGGGCTTACCAACTGGAAGGCACAGAAAATTGACCTTTCGGGGATATTGCACCCGGTAACCAATCCGAAGGATGTTACCCTGTATAACAGTGAAAAACAGGACCACGGCATGGATGATATCCTCGACTGGAAGCTGCTGGAAACAGCAAAACCCGCGCTCGAAGATAAAACTCCTGTCTTCGCCACGTACGAAGTAAGAAATGTTGACCGTACAATCGGCACTTTATTGTCCAACGAAATATCAAAAAAATATGGTTCAGCCGGGTTACCGGACAATACCATCAATTATAAATTTAAAGGCTCGGCCGGGCAAAGCTTTGGCGCATTTGCTACCAAAGGCATCTCATTTGAGCTGGAAGGCGAAGCAAACGACTATGTAGGCAAGGGCCTGTCGGGCGCGCAGCTGGCTATATATCCGTCGGAAAAGGCAACCTTTACGCCAGAAGATAACATCATCATCGGCAACGTAGCGCTTTACGGCGCGACAGCAGGTGAAGTATTTATCCGCGGTATGGCTGGCGAGCGTTTTGCTGTGCGCAACTCAGGCGCCACAACGGTTGTTGAAGGCATCGGCGACCATGGTTGCGAGTATATGACCGGCGGCCGCGCGCTGATACTGGGCGAAACAGGCCGCAACTTTGCGGCAGGCATGAGCGGCGGTATAGCATGGGTGTATAATCCCCACCATACCTTCAGCGAAAACTGCAATATGGAAATGGTTGACCTCGATCCGCTGTCTGTTAAAGACGAAGAGCAGATCGTTGCTTTACTGCACAAACACGTCCATTTAACCGGAAGCAAGGTCGCCAAACAGCTGCTGGCCAACTGGAGCAAAGCTTCAAAGGATTTCGTAAAGGTTTATCCGAAAGAGTATAAAAAAGTTTTAGAAAAATTGCAATATCAAACCGTAAGCTAATGGGAAAACCTACAGGATTTATGGAATTTCCAAGGGAGCTTCCTGAAAAAACACCGGTTGCCGAAAGGGTTAAAAACTATAAGGAGTTTGTAAACCTCTATACCGGCGAAAAACTGAACCAGCAATCAGCACGCTGCATGAATTGCGGCATACCCTTTTGTCATTCGGGGTGCCCGCTGGGTAACATCATACCGGAATTTAACGACGCTGTTTACCGCAAAAACTGGGAGGAAGCTTATCATATCCTATCCTCAACCAACAACTTCCCGGAGTTTACGGGCAGGATTTGCCCGGCCCCCTGCGAGTCGGCCTGCGTGCTGGGGATCAATAAGCCCGCAGTGGCCATTGAAGAAATTGAGAAACATATTATTGAAATAGCCTTCGAGAAAAACCTGGTAAAACCAGTTGCCCCATTGATTAAAACGGGCAAAAAGGTTGCCGTGGTGGGTTCCGGCCCGGCCGGCCTTGCCGCCGCTACCCAGCTGAGTAAAGCGGGGCACACAGTTACCGTTTATGAGCGTGATGACCGCCCGGGTGGCTTGCTGCGTTACGGTATCCCCGACTTTAAACTGGAGAAATGGGTGGTTGACCGCCGGATAGAGATCATGGAAAAAGACGGCGTTGTATTTAAATGCAATGTTGAAGTCGGCAAGGATATCGCTCCTGACGACCTGGTGCGCAACAACGACGCCGTGGTACTGGCAGGAGGTTCTACTATTCCCCGCGATCTGCCTATCCCCGGAAGGGAGCTGAAGGGCATCCATTTCGCTATGGACTTTTTGAAGCAGCAAAACAAACGCGTAAGCGATACCGCTTTTGATAGCGAAGATATTTTAGCTACCGGAAAAGAGGTAGTGGTAATTGGCGGCGGCGATACAGGTTCAGACTGTGTAGGTACCTCAAACCGCCAGGGCGCGAGATCGATCATGCAATTTGAGCTGATGCTGCAGCCGCCCGAGCAGCGTACGCAGCATATGCCATGGCCCACCTACCCTATGCTGATGAAAACAACCAGCAGTCACGAAGAAGGCGTAAACCGTTTTTGGGGTATCAATACCGAAGAATTTTTGGGAGATGAAAAGGGCAACTTAAAGGCCATCCGCGTAACCGATGTAACCTGGGAACTGGATGTAATGAACCGCCCCATAAAATTCCATAAAGTGGAAGGCTCGGAGCGCGAGATACCCTGTCAGCGGGTTTTCCTGGCGATGGGTTTCCTTTATCCGCAGCACCCGGGCATGGTGCAAAGCCTTGGCATCGCGCTTGACGAACGCAAAAACGTAAAAGCCAAAGAAGGCGTTTACCGCACCAATGTGAGCAAAGTATTTGCCGCCGGCGATATGCGTCGCGGGCAATCGCTTGTGGTGTGGGCTATATCCGAAGGCCGCGAAGCTGCCCGCAAAGTGGATGAGTTTTTAATGGGCCATTCCGTACTTGAAAGTAAGGATGCGGTGAACCAATTTGAGCAGGTGTTTTAGATGTGCAGATGTGCAAATGAATGATATAGCAACTTTCGGACTTTACTGACTTTCCGGACTTTACTGACTTCAGTAGCAACTAAATCCATCAACTATAATGGAGCCTGGTAGCGGGAGTTACCTGGCTTTTTTATTTATTCCAAACTTATTATAAAACTGAAGCAAATATTTCTCATACTTTCCGAACGGCCCCACCCGGGACAATACAATTTAATTTGCTACTTTCGAATATTCACATTAAATCTTGTGCAAACGAGAACCAGGAAAAACTGTCACGCGACGATTAGCAGACATTCAGAATATATTAGGTTCCTACATTAAGAAAATATCTGAGCAAACAAAACATACGTTACCATACCAATTGGCAAACATGGAATTAAAACCCGTTTTACATCATAATGGGTGCTTGAATTTTGAAGCATCTTCGATGCTACACAATATCATTGCTAAAATAAAAGGACAATTCGTACACAAAATCCTCCTTTTATTGTGCGTCTTTACATTATATTCCATGAAGCTCTTTCACCTATCCGGGAATGTTGTAACTCTGGGTTTTGTATTGGCTGAAATTATCTTCCTGTTTCTTGCATCCTGGGTATTTTATTATAATGTAAAGATGGTTCAGTCAATTATCCTAACAATTGCAAATCAGGTGTCAATAACGGATGATAAAATAGCCATTACACCTTTTACATACAATCTGCCTTTTAGTAATAAAACCCACCCAGATCGCTTAGAATTTAAGATAAACGAATTGAAAATTCGTAAAACTGACAATCCGTCGATGTTTACCAAGGCTTTGGGTAATAGGATGTTTCTCTTAAAGGATAAAGAAAAGGAGGCATATATTGTATCTGACTATTTTGATCCGGCGCTTAAAGTAAAATTAATGGATATCCTGGTTCAAGTTACTCCGCCCGAACTATTACTTCCCGGGAGGCTAAGGCACTATTGACCCAAAAAGCTATTGTTCATCCCAATAATTATTATGTATCAAACTTTCATAATCCCTTAACAAACCCAGTGTTCCGGTTTTTGAATGGATATTGCCGGTCAGTTTTGTTTGCCGGCCATTGATTTTAACAAGGATACCAACACTGCCTTCGTCGTTGAACCCGCTGGCATACTCATCAAATATTTTGTAAACCGTGTTGTTGTTTATAAAAGACAGGATGTGTTCTTCTTCAATGCTTCCCCTACCGCCGCCCCTGCTGTAACCGCTATATTTAAACAGCTTCCACGAGGCTGCATCCAATACAGCCGGGTATTGTAATTCAATTGTGCTATTGCCGCCAAAACGGTAAACCAGGTATTTGTTGCTTTTTTGCCGGCAAAGCACCGCTATTTTGTTATTGCTTTTAAGCCTGAAGCTAAAAATCACCTGTTCATCGGCTTTTTTGAGTATGCCAAAATCCTTTGTTTTTTGGGAATAGCTAACGATAGAAATTGCTAAAAAAATGAAAAACGGAATGATTTTTTTCATTGTTCTAAATTAATAAAATTAGCATATTTCCGGTTGTTTTTATGCTTTGCAGGCAATCGATATGGTATGGTTTTAGCGTTTATTTAAATCTTAAATCTGTCGCAAACTCCCCTCCATTTTGGCACTATTACGCATTTAAGGTTTAGGATATTTGACGTAGCTTTATATAACAAATATCGCATCATGGAAACAGCAATAAAGTTTAAAACCGTAGAAGAGTATTTTTCAGCTTTCCCGGCAAGCACCCAACGTATTTTAGAGGAAGTGCGGAAAACCGTTAAGCGTGCGGCGCCAGAGGCTAAGGAAGTGATCAGCTACAATATGCCGGCGTTTAAACTGAATGGCGTGCTGGTGTATTATGCCGCTCACAATGAGCACATCGGGTTTTACCCGACGGCATCCCCGATTGTCGCGTTTAAAGAGAATCTCTCGGCATACAAATTTTCAAAGGGAGCAATACAGTTCCCGATCGACAAGCCGATGCCGGTTGATCTGATCACGCGTATGGTACAGTTCCGGGTGAGAGAGGATATGGAAAAGGCGGGGCGGAAAAGGGCAAAATGATTGGTCATCCTGAACGCTGTAAAAGACCTTCTTCAGGTAAATTGGCGAGGTACAGTATGTAGAAGATGCTTCGCATGCTCAGCATGACAAAGGGGAAAACGACCTTAAATAATTTTTAACAAATGTTTGCAAAATTGTAATATAACGATGTAAATTTATTCTGTTTTTAGCCGAACACGGATTTTTATTATTTAATGGCAAACAGCATACACGCCATTGTGTTTTATCATTGATTTTTATACGATTGAAGATGAAAGACAGGGACTTTGCGGAAGCCTATTTAAAGGCGGTTGAAAAGAAACACTCAAAGTTTTTTACCTCGGCCAACCTGAGCATCACTAAGTGTGTGGAGATTATAGGGAAGGATCTGGTAACTGTACAGGTAATTAATGACGAACTGCCGCCTGCGATACGCTACGATATTGAGGTGATGTTTTGGAGGAGTTAGCGTTACAATTATTCGGAGGAACCACGCCGGCGCCAGCCGGCAAAACCAAGCTCACCTCCATGGGAATACTTCGCTTCCGCCACCTTTAGGTTTATCTCTCAAATTTGAACACCTCGTCTAACAGAAATATTAGTTAATTTTGACCTTAGAGCTAACTCCAAATAAAACGGATTGAGGTATTTTTTTCATATCGCCTATCATGGCGCGCGGTATAATGGCTGGCAAAAGCAGCCGGGTGTACTCAATGTGCAGGGCGTTTTAGAAACGGCGCTAAGCCGGATATTGAAAATACCGGTCGCCATAATCGGCTGCGGGCGGACGGATGCACAGGTACACGCCAGCCAGTTCTTTTTTCATGCGGACATTGAAACAGAATGGGGTTTTGACCTGTTCTTCCGGCTGAATAAAATATTGCCGGATGATATTGCCGTTTTTGATATAATCCCCATGCAGGGCCAGCCCCATGCCCGGTTTGATGCGGTACAACGCTCATACGATTATTTTATCCATACTTATAAGGATCCCTTTTTAAGCGGTTTCAGTTCATTGTATCCCGAACGGAACCTTGACCTGGACAAAATAAAAGCTGCCGTAGCCCTGCTCCCGCTTTACACAGACTACCACGCCTTCTGCAAATCCCCCGACCGCATCGATCATACGCTTTGCTACGTGACTTTGGCTAACCTGTTTATTGATCCGAGTGGTGACAGACTGCGGTTCCATATTTCGGCCAACCGATTTTTGAGCAAGATGATCCGGATCATAATGGGCAGGCTGCTGGAGATCGGCCGCGGCGAATTGAGCGTGGATGAATTTGAATATCACCTGGCGAATAAAATAACGCCAAAGATCATTATTCCAGCCCACCCGCAGGGTTTATGCCTCTCAAAAGTAACTTACCCTTACTTGGATATCCCAACCCGGACGACGTTTTCGGCTCTGCTCCAAAACAGCATTGAAACCGACTGGCAGCCGGTATAACAGCAAACAAAAAACTGCGCTTTAAATTTGGTAATTTTGCACCAGAAATAATTTAAGATAACCGGATGGCGTGGCCCGAAAAACTAAAGCTCAATAAACAATTAATTCGTTCGATAACTGAGGCGGGGTATTTAAACCCAAAAGAACTGCAGTTAAAAACCCTGCCGCGCATTATTGGCGGCCAGGATATAATAGCGGTTGGCCACGAGAGCTCCGGAAAAACAACGACCTATATTTTAGCGGTACTAAACCGTTTAAAACACACAAACGAGGGCGTCCCGCTGGTTTTGATCCTTGTGCCTGATAAGGAACATGTTTTGGATGTGATCAGCCGGTTCGAATTGCTGAACAAGAATAAGGCAGTATCCATAGTCGGTCTATATGCTTCACCCGGAACCGAAGCCCAAATGAATGCCCTGGCCGATGGCGCCGACATCGTGGTGGCCACTCCCGACCGGGCGCGGGCCATTTATTTAAAGCTGGGCCTAAACCTGAACAAAATTGAATTGCTTATCGTTGATGACGCCGGTCAAATAGTTAAACAGGGCCTCCAGTTGCCTGTTGCCGAACTGGCCAACAGTATTACCAAATGCCAGCACCTGGTGTTTACCGACGTAGTTCATGATAAGCTGAATAAGATGATCGCTCCTTTCATGAAACTCCCGGCAATCGTTGAAGTGGATGAGATAGGTGAGGCGGCAATGGAACTGCACCCGCAAATGCTTTACCACGTTCCGAATTTTGGTACGAAACTAAATCTGCTGAATTTATTTATGCAGGATGATGAGTTGTTTACAAAAACCGTTGTGTTTGTAAACACACGCCAGACAGCCGAAAAAGTTTATAAGACCCTGCAAAACAGGTTAAAGAATGCCGTTGCCATGTTAAAAACCGGTGCTGCCGATTTTGAAAGCTCGCCGGAAGTGCGTGTACTGGTCGCGGCCAATGAAAACGGTATCGAAATCGACCTGCGCCAAATCCCATTTCTTATTCATTTTGAATTGCCTGGTGATAAGGAGACGTTTATTAACAGGATAAAAAATGCCACCCCGGGAACCGGTGAAGAAACCCTGGCCATAACCTTTGCTACCGACCTTGAGCTGAGCCAGATCAAAAAGATCGAACAGGCAACCGGCCAAAAGATCACCCCCGCCGAATTACCTGCCGGCCTGGTGATAGAAAAAGAAAAGACAGCAGCTAAACCCGACGAAAAGCAGGCGCCAAAAAGAAAAGCGCCGGTCGTTGAAAAAGGGGAAGCCTTCCACGAAAAAAAAGCCAGCAATTCAAAAACATACAACTACAGCTCGGGCCTTAAGGCGAAGATGACAAATAAGAGAAAACACTCTTAGGGGTAAAAGGCAAAAGGTTAGTCGGTAGGAGTAAACAAGCTTGGGGTACTTTCATATAGGTCCTCAACCTTTTTGCGAGCCCATGGCGTTTTGCGCAGAAATTTGAGACTTGATTTTATACTGGGATCCGATATAAAGCAATTGATGTGGATTCGTTCGCCCAGCTCGGGCCAGCCGTAATGTGCCACCAGGGCGTTTAGTATAGCTTCAAGGGTTTTGCCATGAAGCGGGTTATTGGGCTGCTGCATATCCTGTAAAAGTAATAAAATGAAAGAAGCACCAAAAATGGCGGCGCTTCTTTCAATCGTTTCAACTTAGGCTTTTTTCCAGATATTCAGGAAGCGATTTGCCGATGATATGGTTCCAGCCTATTTCAAAGTTTGTTCTTGCAAAGTCGGGGAGCGATGGAAAGGTCTCAAGGCCGGTGTGGGTTAACCTTAATTTGGTTTTGTTACCTTCGGGGAACAGCTCGTAGGTCACAAATGAGTCACCGGGATGGCCATCATACCGCCAGCTATGGGTAAGTTTTTTGAGTGGGATTACCTCGGTAATTTTACAAATATGAAGATACTTGTTTTCCTCCGTTCCGCCATAAAAGCGGAACTCAAAACCAACCTCAGGTTTAAATTCTTCAAGATCGAAATACCATTGCTTCATTTTGGCATTATCGGTTATTGCTTCCCAAACCTTTTGAACGGGTGCATCAAAGGTTCTTTCAACTACTACGGGTTCTGCTTTCATGTTCGTTTAGTTACAAGGTTTTAAATTTCAGTGTCTTGTTCAACAAAATCCTTTAATGCTGTGCCGATAAAATAGGTCCAGCCCTCCACAAAGTTTGGTTTTGCCAAGTCGGGATGAATATCGCCGCGGAAAGTTTCC
The DNA here is from genome assembly GCA_035568395.1 of Mucilaginibacter sp. Classification (GTDB taxonomy): domain Bacteria; phylum Bacteroidota; class Bacteroidia; order Sphingobacteriales; family Sphingobacteriaceae; genus Mucilaginibacter. Next base: position 1,822,836 of record DATMOF010000002.1, read on the forward strand.
AGGTTCTCGTGGGTTAAAACGATACGGGTTTTGCCATCCTCATCAAAAAGCTCAAAGCTTACCAGCGAGTTACCGGGATACCCGCCGAATTTCCATTCGTAGCTGATCTTTTTTCCGGGCACCACCTCGGCAACTTTCCAGGTATGCGGAAACAGCTTTTCGCCGTTTTCAACATCAAACCGTGTTTCAAAACCTACTTCGGGTTCAAATTCAGCAAGTTGCGGAAAATACCATTGACGCATTTGCTCAACATCGGTCAACGCATGCCATACCTTATCGGGAGGTGAATTATACACACGTTCAATGATAACCGGCTCGTTTTTCATTTTACAGTTTTTGGTTTGGTTTATTTTCGGCGGCTTCCTTGTCCAGGAAATCGCCCAGCGCATCCAGCTTGGCTGTCCAGAAAGTGCGGTATTGTTCCACCCATTCCGACACTTCATTTAGTTTTTTAAAATTGGCTTCACAAAACCTGTCCCTCCCCTTTTGCCTGATGGTGAGCAGGCCACATTGGGTAAGAATTTTAATATGTTTGGATATGGCGGGCCGGCTGATATCAAAGTGTTCGGTCACGGCATTCAGGTTTAACGATTTATGGGCAATTAAACCTATAATATCCCGTCGGGTTGGATCGGCGATCGCCTGGAAAACATCTCTGCGCATATAAATATTTAACCGTTTGGTTACAAATATATATGAAACCAAATGGTTACGCAAATTTATTTCATTTTTTTTCGGGCGGCAATTATTTTTCGGCCGGGTTCTTTTTCTTCGCTAAAAGCTTATCGGCCAGTTTGGCCAACCGTTCGTTACGCGTTTTCTGTTGCTTGGCAGTAAGTATCCAAAGCACATATTCTTTCCTGTTACTATAGGATAGTTGCCGGTAAAAGGACAATGCCTCAGGTATAGGCTGTAGAACATCACTCATATCGGGTGGCAGTGTAACCATTTTATTGTCAATATCAATATAAGCGGAGAATTCACTCTCTCGTATCTGTGCGTTGCCCGTACCCGATATTTTAGATTGTCCTCTCGGCCTGAAACGCGAGCCAGCCCATTGTTTATCGACTGCAATTGAAGCAACGCCCTGTAAGTTAAATGCCTTAAGTATTTCCCAGCTACCCATTTTAAGATCACTGTCGATGCCCGAACTTTGTTTAGGATAAGATATCCAGAAAACGGTATCAGGTTTTAACAGGGGTGCAATAATTTTTAATGATGACGATAAGTCATCGCTGCTTTTTACAAATAACTGGATACCCTGAAAATCACCTATCGGATCAAACGCAGCAGTTGCGCCTTCCGGCAAAGGCTCCAAAGCAGTTAAATAATCTTTAGGCGCGTGATAAAACAACCACCGTTTGCCCGGTTTTATCTGCAACTTCTTAGCCAGGGGGCTTATTGGCGAATAGTTGATACTCATCCTTTATTTATATTCTTGTTATCTATCTTTGTAATAAAATTAAAGATTATATCGTAATTAACGAATATGATCGGGAACCGGGTACCAAATAATGAAATACAGCGACATCGATAAACGGAAAACCGCTTTTATATTTGAGTTAGACGATGTACTGTATCCCGAAAAGGACTATCTTTTCCAGGTTTATTATCTTTTTGCCGGTTTGCTGGAATACACCGAACTAATTGACGCCAAGATGGCAACTGATTTGATGGTAAGCACGTATAATAACGAGGGAAAGGATGTTGTTTTCGACCGTTTAAAAGAGAAATTTGATCTTAGCGAACGATTTAGATACAGCTTAAGCAATCTTTTAAATACCGTTAAACTTCCGTTAAAGCTGCTGGTCTATCAAAATATGCTTAATATGCTGCAGGAAGTTGTAGTTGACAGAAAAAAACTGTTTATTGTAACAAACGGCAACCCGGAGCAGCAATTAAACAAGATAAAACAAACAGAATGGCACGGACTTGAAGAATATCTGACCTGCTATTTTGCCGACGAGTCGGTACCAAAACCGGAACCTGACGTAATACATTTGTTAATGAAAGAGCACAACCTGCAACGAAGAAATATAGTGATGATCGAAAATTCCGAAACAGACAGGCTTTGTGCACAGGCATGCGGAATTGATTTTATTAACACAAAAGAATTTTTATAAATTATTACTATAACATATTCGGACTTTTTCCGTTTAGAAACTACTAAAAAATTAAAATATTGAAATGAGAAAATTACTTTATCTAACACTCATACTTTCGGCGGGTTTGCTGGCGGCTTGTAAAAAAGAGAAGAAACCCCCCATTGTAACAGGCCCGGGCGCACCCGGCTCAACACTCGACCTGATTAAAGATTCGGTATATCTTTATTTTAAAGAGGACAATTTATGGCATGCCGCCGCGCCTGATTATACGACGTTTAACCCGCGCGCGATTACCGGCACCAACGATATCGCCGCTTTGCAGACCGAACTTGACCAACTTTCGCAATATGCGATCAACCCGGCAACGGGGAAACCATATGAGTACAGTACTTCGCATCCCGGCTATGCCAAATATTCTTTCATTGATGATGGGACCACAACAGCAGCGTTGAACGGCACCAAAGGCGATTTTGGGTTAGGGGCGATCTATAACCAGGTAAGCGATCTCCGCATTAAGTATGTGTACCCGGGTTCGCCGGCCGCGCTTGCCGGTATCCGGAGAGGCTACCAGATCATGAGCATTAATGGCAGTACCAACATAGCCTACGATGGCGGTACAGGCTCCGGTACAAATCTCGCTTTTGTAAATAATGCCATTTTTAACAGCAGTACAATTTCAATGACATTGAAAAAATACGATGGCACCACCCTCACTGTAAACAACATGAGCGTGGCAAGCTACACCGTAAACCCTGTGTTAAAAGATACGGTTTATACGACCACCAATGGCCATAAGGTTGGTTATATTGTGTTTAATAGCTTTACATCCGGATCGAATGCTATGCCAAAGCTAAATGCAGCATTTGATTACTTTACGACTCAGGGGGTAACTGACCTGGTGGTCGACCTGCGTTATAACGGCGGTGGGTATGTTTCGACAGCCGAATATCTTAGCAATTTAATCGTGCCCGCTTCAAAAAACGGAACATTGATGTATAATACTTATTACACTGATAATATGGTTAACAATACCGACCCATTACTTGGGAAGCAATGGCGCAGAGACCCGTCGAGCGGCACCGATTATAATTATGCCCAGTTTAACTATACAGTAGCGGTCAATGCAGTAAACTTTTCAAAACAACACGCATTAAATGTTAGCCGGGTATTTTTTATTGTGACGGGTTCAACTGCCTCAGCCAGCGAATTAACTATCAACAACCTGCGGCCGGTAATGGACGTACAGTTTGTAGGCCGGAAAAGTTATGGAAAACCGGTTGGGTTTTTCGACATCGACATCAATAAATATATTATGTACACCCCGGAATTTTCAACAAAAAACTCTGCCGGCCAGGGCGATTATTACGATGGGTTTAATCCGGGCGATCCTGGTTATCCGGGTGTAAATGACTATGACGACCCCACAAAAGACTTTGGCGACCCCACCGAAGGTTTACTGGCCCATGTTTTGCATTTTGTAACATTAGGTACCTATTCTGTACAAAACCCTGTTACGCAAGGTATCGGAACAAAAACATTGTCATTGCAGCAACAATCACCCGGTGGTATGGGTCTTGATCCGCATGCCTTTAACGGTATGATATTCGACAAGAAACTGAAACTCAAAAAATAAGGTTTAAAGCTGAAGGCAGAAAGCCGAAAGCAAAGCATCTAATTTGAAGCCGAAAGGTTGAAGCTCAAAGCTTTAGCCTTTCAGCTTTCTGCTTTAAGCTCAATCGACAAGTTCTCTCAAATCCACCGGCACTACCCTTGATATGCCCTGCTCAACCATGGTTACACCGTAAATGATATCGGCACTGGCTATTGTGCGTTTATTGTGGGAGATTATAATGAACTGGGAATCTTTGGAAAATTCGCGGATGATATTGTTGAATTTATCGATGTTGGTATCGTCGAGCGGCGCATCCACCTCATCAAAAATACAGAAGGGCGCAGGCTTCAACAGGTAAAGTGAAAAGAGGATGGCGGTGGCGGTCAGCGTTTTCTCTCCACCCGAAAGCTGGTTTATAGATAACGGCCGCTTGCCCTTGGGTTTGGCAATAATATCGATATCCGATTCCAGCGGGTTTTCGGGATCAGTTAGTACAAGGTCGCATGAATCTTCTTCGTTAAATAGCGAACGAAAAACCTTTATAAAGTTCTCGCGTACCATGGTAAACGAATACATAAATTTCTCCCTGGCTGTATCATCAATTTCCTGTATGGTGGCCAGCAACGATGCTTTTGCATCACTTAAGTCTTTCTTTTGTGCCTGTATAAAGGTATAGCGTTCATTCATTTCGTTATAAGCCTCAACCGCCATAGGGTTGATGGCGCCAAAATCGTCCAATTGTCTTTTTAGCTTTTCTGTTTTTTCGCGCACATCCTGCTCGTCTTCGCCGGCAGAAACTTCCGAATCCGGCAGGTCCTGGATATCCACATTAAACTCAACCGATAACCTTTCCTTTAATGCATTCAGGTCGAGTTTGAGATTGTTCCGCTGATCCTTCAATTCGTTTTCGAGTATTTCGGCATTGTCCTTTTTACGCCTGAGCGACGTAATTTCATTTTCGGCCTCAGTTATTTTTCCGCGCCATTCATAATATTCCTGTTCGGCCTGTACGGTTGCTTTCTCCAGCTCATCTTTTTGCGCGTACATCTCCAGCAGGTCTTCGTCGGAGTTATCCGACTGCTGCAAATTATCCTGTATAGCTATTTTTACTTTTTCAAGTTCGGCCGTGTTTTGTTTTATCCTGTTGTCCAGGGTTTCACGCTGCGACCCGCGGTAATCGATATCCTTAGTTAACCCCGATACTTTGTTTTGCTGCTGGTGAAAACGGATATTTTCCTGGTTATAGCTGTTTGATTGCGTGGTTACTTCTTCATTTAGCTTATTGAAAGCCTCCTGTTTTACTGCCAGCAGATCGTTTTGGATTTGTTTTTGCGTTTTTAACTCTTCAAGCCGGGGCCTCAGGGCTAAAGTTTCTTCTTTGAGGCTGCTGATCTTCCGCGCTATATCCTCCTTACGGTTCAGGCTGTTTTCAATAAAGGCCTGGTATTGCTCCTGCCGGGTCTTAACGGTTACCAGTTCGGTATTAAGCAGGTTTAGCTCCTGCTGTTTTTGTTTTATTTCCGCGGCCCTGCCCGATGCCCTTAAAACCACCAGCTCAGCCTGTAAGGCTTCAAACCGGGTTTTGAATTCCGTAACTTCAATATCGATCAGCTTGATCACTTTTAACAGGTTATCGAGGTTTTTTGCCCGGCCTATTCGCTTGCCCTCAAATAACCCGACCGAGCCGCCTGCCATGGCATATTTCGACTTGTTAAACTTGCCGCTTTTGCCAATTAACACTACGCCTTCCGGCAATTCGGCATCATTTAACGCCTGCTCGTTGCCGTCATCAACCAGGTAAACATTTTTCAAAAGGTGGTCGCATAAGGGCTGGTATTGTTTTTCGACCTCAACTACATTCAACGCCGGGATAGCACCCTTTAATTCGGTGCCTGTTGAATGCTTATGGGCCTCATAGTTCTTCAACACAAAAAACTGGGCCCTGCCCTGCGCTGAGTTACTCAATAAATTAATGGCCCTGATGGCCTCGTCATAAGTTTCAACCACGTAATGGTTCATCAGCGGTTCCAGGTAGTTTTCAATAGCCACCCTGTATTCTTCCCGGCAAAAAAGTATATCGCTGAACAGAGGCGCGTTTTTCGACCATCCTGCCGTTTTCTTTAAAAAACGAATTGATTCCGGGAAGCCTTCGAGGTTATCCACCATACTTTTGGTCAGGTTGTACTCGTTCTGCTTGGCGTCCAGTTTGCGGCTTTCACGTATGATCGATTCCTGTACCGTATTCAATTCACTTTCCGCGGCGGTTATCTTTTCCTGCAGCTTATTTTCAAAATCAACATCAACCTGAAACGCTTTTTCGGCAGTCTCAACCCGGGCTTCTAACCCGGCTACAACCTGGTTAAAGTGCGAAAGCTCAGCCTCCTTGGTGCTGGCGTCTTCCATGTTGCGCTGGCTTTCCTGCTCAAGCGCTTGTTGCTGTATCTGTAAAATATCCAGATCCTTCTCCGCCTGGTAAGCCTGGTTCTGAAGTTTGGTGTTGGTATTTGTCAGCTCGTTCAGCTCATTCCTGGATGAAGACTGCTGTAAGCGGAGTTCGTCCACCACGGCCTTTAATTCCGCCACCTGCTGCTGCAGGGCTTGCAGTGTCGCATCTTCCTGCGCTTTCTCTTCACCCAGGCGTTTCAAATTGTACAGCACATGGTTAAGCTGGTTTTTATCGCGATCCAGTTCTTCTGTCAGCCGGGTTTCTTTATCCTGCTGAAATTTAAGCTGTTCGTTCTTTATCTTTTTCTCGCTTTCGTAAGCCCTTATTTTCGAGACATGCTCGTTTGTGGCCTTTTGCTGCGCGGAAAGATTTTTTTCTTTGGTGAGGCTATCCAGTTTGTGCTGCTGAACGAGCGCTTCCAGCGTATCTATTTGGGTTACTATGCCCGATTTTTCTTCTTTATGCCGTTGCTCCTGCTCTTCAATTTTGCTTAGTGATTCACTGAAAGAGGCGATCCTGAATGATGCCAATGTGATGCTAAGTGATTTATACTGCGCCTTAATGCGATAATAGCGCTCCGTTTTCTTCGCCTGGTTCTCCAGCATCTTAAGGTTCTTCTCTATCTCAAAAAGCAGGTCCTCAACGCGTTCCAGGTCGGCTTCCGTGTCTTTCAGCTTATTAAAAGTTTGCTTTTTGCGCAGCTTATACTTGGATATACCGGAAGCCTCTTCGAACAGGTTGCGGCGCGAGCCCTCTTTATTGGTGATGATCTCGTCGATCATCTTTAATTCAATAATGGAATACGAATCGGCGCCAATGCCTGTATCCAGGAACAGGTCGGTTATATCTTTTAACCGGCATTGCACATCGTTTAAACGATATTCGCTTTCGCCTGTTCGATACAGCCTGCGGGTTAAGGTAACCTGCGAAAAATCGGTTGGCAGGATGTTTTTGGTGTTATCAAAGGTGAGCGAGACGTCGGCCAGATTAGCGGCTTTACGGCTTTTGGTGCCGTTAAATATCACATTATCCATCTTTTCGGAACGAAGCATGCGTGTGCTCTGTTCGCCCAGCACCCAGCGTATGGCGTCGACAACGTTCGACTTCCCGCAACCATTCGGGCCCACAATAGCGGTTACACCCTCATTAAAATTAATGGTGATCTTATCCCCAAAACTCTTAAATCCCTTGATTTCTAAGCGTGTAAGCTGCATCTATATTGTACTGGCCCGGGTAAAATTAAGCCCTTCAAATTAATCATAAAAAAATCATTTTTCAATGATTTTTTTATGAGGTTAGAGACTGTAGATTAGAGGCTAGGTTAGCCTTGTCATCATTAATCTCTGGCTTTTGAGTCAAAACTAATCTCTGATCTCTAATCTCTACTTTCACAAAACATTTACCGCCATTACAACATTACAACTAGTATGAAAATAGCAATATTTGGTGCGGCGGGCCGTATAGGCAGCCGCATAGTTACCGAAGCTTTAAACCGCGGGCACGATGTTACCGCTGTTGTACGCCATCCCGAAAATTACAAAGTTGAGCACGCTCATTTAAAAGTTGCCAAAGCCGATATGTTTAAAACGCAGGAAGTTGAAACGGGCGCTTTCGACAATGATGCTGTGGTATGTGCCTATAATTACACCCGCGGGGCGGCGCCGTCATCATTTACTGAAGTAACTGTTCCTTTAATAAACGGGCTAAAACAGGCGCATGTGAAAAGATTAATTATTGTTGGAGGTGCAGGCAGCCTGGAGGTAAGCCCTGGTGTGCAGCTAGTTGATACACCCGATTTCCCGCCCGCTTATAAACCTGCCGCACTTGCACATCGCGAAGCATTAAAGATATACCGGCAGGAAAAAGAACTTGAGTGGACCTACGTTAGCCCGGCGGCAGAGATAGTACCCGGCGAGCGTACCGGGAAGTTCCGTACCGGCACTAACCAGTTAATTACCGATGCAAACGGCCACAGCCTGATATCCATGGAAGATTTTGCCGTAGCGATCATTGACGAGATAGAAAATCCCCAACATATCAGGGAAAGGTTTACGGTAGGATATTGAGGGGATGTCGGATTTCGGATTTTGAAAATTCATTCAGTAACGAATAAGTTTACAATTTAAGGTCCCTGATCTAATAATTTCGAAATTGAAAATTCGAAATCCTACAAAAATATTTCCCCCTTCAAATACGTCACCGCTTTGCCGCTCATTAGCACGCGGTCGCCTTTTAGTTCACACCAGAGTTCGCCTTTGCGGGATGAGAGCTGGTAGGCGTGCAGTTTGTTCTTTCCTAATTTCTCAGCCCAGTAAGGGATGAGGTTGCAATGCGCCGAGCCGGTAACCGGATCTTCGGGTATACCGGCACCGGGTGCAAAAAAACGGGACACGAAATCAACATCCTTGCCCGGAGCAGTAACTATTACGCCAACGGTATCCATTTTCGACAACGCGAAAAAATCAGGTGAAATGTCACGAATGTCCTTTTCAGATTCATACACCAAAAAATAGTCCCGCGAACGCAAAACCTCAAGGGGTTTTTTGTCGCTAATGGCCTCAACCAGTCCATTGGGCCATTCAATTGGTATGGCGGGCCTTGATGGAAAGTCCATGGTATATTTATCGCCTTCCTTTTTTACGGTTAGCGTACCTGCCTTTACAGTTTCAAAATGGATAGTATCCCCCTTGTAACCCAGTTGGGTAAACAATATATGTGCCGAAGCAAGCGTAGCATGGCCGCAAAGATCAATTTCGTATTCGGGTGTAAACCATCTTAGTTTATAGCCGGTTTCGTTTTCAACAAAAAAAGCTGTTTCGGCAAGATTATTCTCGACCGCTATTTTCTGCATGGTTTCATCAGGCAGCCATTCATTAAGCGGGCAGATCGCCGCCGGGTTACCGCCAAAAAGCTGGTCGGTGAAGGCATCGGCCTGGTAGATTGGGATTGTCATGGGTATTACTTTATACCGCTAAGGTAGCGGTAAGTAACCAATTCATCAATATGATAAATTGGTTTGGTACAACCATTTTCCAGGATCATATTCCTGTCGCTAACATCTAAAACATTATAATACTGATGATCAGTGATAATAATGCCTTTCCTTTTGGCACAGGCTTTTATTATTGGTTTAAAATATTCGGTTTGTACCGGCGATATATGCGTAAATGGCTCGTCCAGCAAAATGAAATCGGCTTTATTGTATACGATCATTAGCGTTTCAAGCATCCGCAGCTCACCGCCGGAAAGCTGGCTTGCCATTTTGTCCTGGTGGTCTTTGTATATCGTTAATTCAGAAAACTCATTCCAAAACAACTCATCAACTAACATCCGCGCCAGTTTTTTGATCTTTATGCCATGCGGCAGGTAATTATGCTGCGGCAGATAAGCGATGCGATTGTTTATGTAGCCTTTAACAATATACTTATCATCAATACTAACATATTTATAGCCGGGAACAAGGGAGCCGAAAATTATTTTTAACAATGACGATTTGCCCGATCCGTTTCGGCCTAATAATCCCACTATTTCGCCTGTATTGCATTCAAGGTAGATATCCTGCAATATTTTTCTTTCATCAAATGATAGCTGTACACTATCAACCTTGAGGGTTTGCGGCATGGGTAATTAGATTGATAAAGAAAAAGGTGACTATAAAAAGAAGGATATCAACCGCAAAAGAAATGGTAATTACCCATCGCATCCTGCAACCTGCATTGCGGAAATAATAATAACTATCTTTCGCCGAGTACTGATATAGGATAACCGACCCTGCAAAACCCAATAGTTTAGCTATAAAAAAATTGCCTCCGCCAATATATCCGGCATTATACCAGCCGATCGCCAGAGCAAATAGACTGCAAGCTACATTAAAAAGCAATAGCAGTTTCCAATAATATAGGGAGATAAGGATTAAAGCTTTCAAACAACTAATTGTGACAGCTAATCAAACAAAAAATTAAGCAGATTATTGTAAGCTGTTTTCACAGACACAAAAAAGCCATTGAGGTCATCAATGGCTTTCTATAATTTTGGTGGTATTAAGATTTGACAGTTTTAAAAAAGTTGTCAAATCTATTTTTATCCCAAATAAGATTTCAGGATCTTACTTCTTGACGTGTGACGCAGCCTTTGCAGGGCCTTGTCCTTGATCTGTCTTACACGCTCGCGTGTTAAGTTGAATTTTTCGCCGATCTCTTCCAGTGAAAGCGGGTGGTTGGTACCTAAACCAAAGAATAATACGATGATCTCGCGTTCGCGCTCGGTAAGTGTTGAAAGCGAGCGTTTGATCTCCTCTGATAAAGATTCATTGATCAGTATCGAATCGGTATTCGGCTCCTGGTTTTCCAGCACGTCCAGCAGGGTATTTTCTTCGCCCTGTACAAACGGCGCATCCATAGATACATGGCGGCCTGAATTACTCAGGGTATCCGAAATTTTATCTACCGTTGTTTCCAGCATATCGGCCAGCTCTTCAGGTGAAGGCTCGCGCTCATATTCCTGTTCAAGTTTTGAAAACGCTTTGCTGATCTTACTCAATGAACCCACCTGGTTCAATGGCAAACGTACAATACGCGACTGCTCGGCAATGGCCTGTAATATAGATTGACGGATCCACCATACGGCATACGAAATAAATTTAAAGCCCTTGGTTTCGTCAAAGCGTTTAGCCGCCTTAATTAAACCTAAATTGCCTTCATTTATTAAGTCGCCTAAGGTAAGTCCCTGGTTTTGATATTGTTTAGCGACAGACACCACGAAACGCAGGTTGGTTTTTGTTAAACGCTCCAACGCGGCCTGGTCGCCTTCCCTGATCTTTTGAGCTAAAATTACTTCTTCTTCGGCAGTTATCAGATCAACCTTACCAATTTCGTGAAGATATTTATCGAGTGACTGTGACTCACGATTGGTAATTGATTGGGTTATTTTGAGTTGTCTCATCTATTTTTTAACCTCTCTGTGCTTAATTTTAGGTTAGAACGTGCAAAGGTATAAATTTGTTATTTAATTTTTATAACCTATTGTATATTTACAAAAAGATTATATTATGAGGCAAATACGTAAATATTTGCGTCATTATTACAATTTATCCAGCTTAAAAGTTTCATTTAATCGTACCCCTTTTTCCGTTTGCTGTAAAGTGCAGCATTCGTTCACCGGATCGTGTTCAAGGAAAAGTACATAATTGTTTTGAACGGCCTCGTCCAGGAAAATTTTCTTTTCGGTAAGTGTCTGTAATGGAAACATATCGTAAGCCATTACATACGGCAGCGGTATGTGGCCTATCGAGGGCAACAGGTCAGCCATATATAAAACTTGCCTGCCCTTATATGACATCTGCGGCAGCATCATTGCCTCGGTATGCCCGTACACAAAACGCACCTTTATATTCGCGGTAAATTGGACGCCGTCTTCAACCGGGATAAATTTCAACCTGCCGCTTTCCTGTATGGGCAATATATTCTCTTTTAAAAAGGAAGCTTTCTCCCGGTCGTTCGGATGTATGGCCCAATCCCAATGTTTTTGATTGCTCCAGTAAGTGGCATTTTTAAATGCCAATGCCAACTGGCCATTCTCCCGTACAATCGCGCCGCCTACATGGTCAAAATGCAGGTGGGTTAAAAAAACATCGGTAATATCATCCCTGGTAAAACCCAGCGCGGCCAACGAACTGTCGAGACTTGCCTCGCCATGCAAATAATAATGACTGAAAAATCGTTCATCCTGTTTGTTGCCGATCCCGGTGTCAACCAATATCAGCCTGCCTTCATCCCCGATCAATAAACAGCGAAGAGCCCAGGTGCATAAATTATTTTCATCAGCCGGGTTGGTTTTATTCCAGATGGATTTCGGCACAACGCCAAACATGGCGCCCCCGTCTAATTTAAAAAAGCCGGTATCTATGGTGTCTAGTTTCATTTTTGTTCATGGTTATGGTCCATGGTCGATAGTCCATGGACCATGGCTAATTTCGGGTTGTTGTAAAAATCAAATTTGTATAGTCTATGATCAAAAATCACAAACTATGATTATATCATATTCCTGGAATAATTGTTCAGCTTCTTTCAAAAGTATTTTTTCCTGTTCTCTAAGCGGATAAATAGTTTGGATTTCGTTATCAAGACACAAAGCCAGCATTTCGTGTGCATACGCTATCGATTTTGGATCGGGCAAGGGTATCAGATTACCAGCCTTCACCATAAATTCGGGTAATTGCAGGTAATCGCCTAAAATAACAGCATCTGCATCTAATTTATTTTTGAGCTGCTGGGCCTCCCCGGAGGTTGCCGCTGTTATGAGCGTTTTCATTATCCGGTAAAATATTAACTCAACGAATGAACGATCAAACCATCCTTCATCAAAACCGTACGGTTTGAAAGATCTGCCAGGTCCTGGTTATGCGTAACGATCACAAAGGTTTGATCAAATTCATTCCGCAATCTAATAAACAATTCGTGCAGTTCGAGCGCGTTGGCCGAATCGAGATTTCCCGATGGCTCGTCGGCAAATATCAACGACGGCTTATTGATCAAAGCCCTTGCCACGGCCACCCTTTGCTGTTCGCCGCCCGACAGCTCGTTGGGCTTATGGTTGAGCCTTTCGCCCAGCCCAAGCAGTTCCAATAATTCTGTAGCCCTTCTTTCGGCATCCTTTCGCGATGTGCCGGCAATAAAGGCTGGTATGCAAACATTTTCAACCGCATCAAACTCACTCAATAAATGATGAAACTGGAAGATAAAACCGATTTTCTGGTTCCTGAACAGGCTCAGGTTCTTGTTGTTTAATCCGCTTAGTTCCATATTATTTATAAACAGTTGCCCCGAGTCGGGCCTGTCTAATGTGCCCAATATATTAAGCAATGTGCTTTTCCCCGCGCCGGATGCGCCTACGATGGTCACGATCTCGCCTTTTTCCACTTCCAGGTCAACGCCTTTTAATATCTGAAGCTGTCCGTATGATTTATGGATATTTTTGGCTTTGAGCATGGGCAAATGTAGAGATTAGAGGTTAGAGATTAGAGAGTAGGTAAATTTTTTTGTTGCAAGGATAAAAGGCGACGAACCCAAAAAGAGTTTGCTTAATAAAAATCCTAATTCTAATCTCCAATCTCTAACCTCTAATCTCTTATTTACAATCACTATATCCCAACAAAATTGTAGATTTACCGCAAATTCTTCAGGACACATGAATATTCACGAATACCAGGGTAAAGCGATACTAAAAAGCTTCGGCGTAAGGGTACAGGAAGGCATACTTGCCAATAACGTGGAGGAAGCCGTTGCAGCTGCTCAAAAATTAAAGGAAGATTATAATTCAAGCTGGGTTGTTGTTAAGGCCCAGATACATGCGGGCGGCCGCGGTAAAGGCGGCGGTGTTAAACTGGCCAAAAACATCGAAGAGGTTAAAGAAAAGGCCGGCGCCATACTTGGCATGCAACTGGTTACTCCTCAAACCGGGCCCGAAGGCAAAAAAGTGCATAAGGTGCTTGTTGCGCAGGATGTTTATTATCCCGGCGACAGCCCTACAAAGGAGTTTTATATCAGCGTATTGCTCGACCGGGCAAAGGGCCGCAATATCATTATGTATTCAACCGAAGGCGGTATGGATATTGAAGAAGTGGCGCACTCTACCCCCGAATTGATACACAAGGAAGAAATTGACCCGAAAGTTGGTTTGCAGGGTTTCCAGGCGCGTAAGATTGCCTTTAACCTGGGCCTTTCGGGCGATGCGTTTAAGGATATGGTGAAATTTATCACCGCTTTATACAAAGCATACGATGCTACCGATTCTTCGCAGTTTGAGATCAACCCGGTGTTAAAAACTTCGGACAATAAAATACTGGCTGTTGATGCCAAAGTGAATTTAGACGACAATGCCTTATTCCGTCACCCGGATTTTGCTGCTTTACGTGATACAGATGAAGAAGATCCTACGGAAGTGGAGGCCAGCAAATCAAACCTTAACTATGTAAAGCTTGACGGAAACGTTGGCTGCATGGTGAACGGCGCGGGTCTGGCCATGGCCACCATGGACATTATAAAAATTGCCGGTGGCGAACCTGCAAACTTTTTGGATGTTGGCGGTACCGCCAATGCCGAAACGGTGAAAGCGGCTTTTAACATCATATTAAAAGACCCGCATGTTAAAGCTATCCTGATCAATATTTTTGGCGGGATCGTACGCTGTGACCGTGTGGCGCAAGGTGTAATTGATGCTTACAAAGAAATAGGGAACATTCCTATTCCGATAATTGTGCGTTTACAGGGCACCAATGCCAAAGAGGCAAAACAGCTGATCGATAATTCAGGATTAAAAGTTTACTCAGCCATACTATTAAAAGAAGCAGCCGAACGGGTGAAGGAAGTGTTGGCGCTGTAGTAGTAGTCCATGGTCGGTAGTCGATAGACCATGGCTGTTTTTGCTCTATAATTCACCAACGCTATGGACTATCGACCATGGACTATGGACTTAAAAATGTATATCATTAAAGTAAAGGGCGTTGCCAAAATACCGGATTATGTACAATTGAGGGACGATAAGTTTACACTTTTGGCTTATTTCAGGGTTGACCGGCCCGAAAAATCGTTAGATAAAGCAGGCCTTCATGATAAAACGGAATATATAATGAACATCATAAAAGATTTGCCTTTCGGGCAGATCTTAAAATTAGAGCTTTAAAAACATGATTGGAAATTCCATTATAAAGCTACAAAACGTTGATATTTTTCAGCAGTCGCACCTGGTATTGTCAAATGTTAACCTGCATGTTGATAAAGGTGATTTTGTTTGGTGCATCGGTCAAACCGGCTCGGGCAAAAGCAGCCTGTTAAAGGTTATTTATGGCGACCTGCCCATTTCAACCGGCGAAGGCCACGCTTGCGGTTACGACCTGAACCACCTGAAAACAAGTGATATTCCTTTTCTGCGACGCAAGCTTGGTATCGTTTTCCAGGATTTTCAGCTATTGACCGACCGGTCGGTAGAACAAAACCTGCAATTTGTGGTGCGCGCGACAGGCTGGACAGATAAAAAATTAATAAGTGACCGGATACTTGATGTGCTGGAGAAAGTCGGGCTGCGCTCGAAGCTTAAAAAAATGCCCCACGAGCTGTCGGGTGGTGAGCAGCAGCGCGTTGTAATAGCCAGGGCATTGTTAAATGACCCTGAAATTATCCTCGCAGATGAGCCAACAGGCAACCTTGATCCTGATACATCCGAAGAGATTGTAATGCTGCTTAAACAGATCAGCCAGTCATCCGGTACTGCCGTACTGATCGCCACACATGATTATCATATCATCCGCACCTTCCCGTCGCGCATTATTAAATGTGAGAATGGAAAAGTATTGGAGGATGTGAAGATCGCGTAATTTAAGTAGCAGGTTTAAGTAGCAGTAGCAGTAAATGCTCTTTACTTATGATGTTTTAAACTACTACTCTGAAACCTGCCACTGCCACTCAAAAAGTGCCACTATTTACATAAAAAACATACGGCGCTGACATGATGTCGTCTTTCGGGTAATGGCAGGATACTTGATTGGCACTATTAGCTATGAATTTTAATGATATGCTGAAGAAAAAAAAGAAAGATAACACGGAAGAAACAGGCGTTTTAAGCGAAGAAATAAATGATTCCTTACCTGGGGACGAACAGGAAGCAGATCAGCAGGCTGCTGAAAATGCGACCTCGGCTGTTGACATGCTGAAGGAAGAATTACAGCTTGCTAACGACAAATATTTACGTTTATATGCTGAATTTGATAACTTTAGAAGGCGTACGATAAAAGAACGGGAAGAAGCCAGGAAAATGGAAGGAAAGGATGTGATCGTGTCTTTACTTCCGGTACTGGATGATTTCGACAGAGCTTTACGGTCGATGGAGAATGCGACGGACCTTGCTCCCGTTAAGGAAGGCGTCGAACTGATCCAGCAAAAATTAAAAAATACACTTACGCAAAAGGGGTTGAAGGAAATGGAATCTATCGGGAAACCATTTGATCCCGAATTGCATGAAGCCATTACGAATATACCCGCCCCAAACGAAGAGTTAAAGGGTAAAGTGGTTGATGAAATGGAAAAAGGTTATTTCCTGAATGATAAAGTTGCACGCTTCGCGAAAGTAATTGTAGGAGCGTGAGATAATTAGTGAATTACTGAATTGGTGAATTAGTGATTAGCCGGTGAATAATAAAATTTACTAAATCACTAATTCACCAATTCAACAATAATAAAACATGGCTAAAAGAGACTACTACGACATACTGGGCGTAGCGAAAGGTACTGATGCTGACGAGATAAAGAAAGCTTATCGTAAGATGGCCATAAAATATCACCCCGACAAAAACCAGGGTGATAAAGCAGCTGAAGAAAAATTTAAGGAAGCTGCAGAAGCATACGAAGTTTTAAGCAACCCGGAAAAACGCCAGCGGTACGACCAATTCGGCCATGCTGCTAACGCACATTCAGCAAATGGTGGCGGTTATGGAGGCGGCGGCATGAATATGGAAGATATATTCAGCCAGTTTGGCGATATATTTGGCGGCGGCAGTCCGTTCGAGGGATTTTTTGGCGGCGGCCGGCAAAGCGGCGGCGGCGCGCGACGGGTAAAGGGAAGCAACCTGCGCATTAAAGTCAGGTTAACGCTCGAAGAGATAGCCAACGGTACCGAGAAAAAGATAAAAGTAAATAAGCAGATACTTTGTAATACCTGCGATGGCACTGGTGCGAAAGACCGGTCGTCGTTCCAAACCTGTAAAACATGCGGCGGTTCGGGCGCGGTGCGCAGGGTAACCAATACCATACTGGGCCAGATGCAAACCACCAGCACCTGCCCTACCTGTAACGGCGAAGGTTCAACCATTTTATCAAAATGCACCGTTTGTCATGGTGATGGCGTAGTACGCGGCGAAGAAACCATAAGCATTAACATTCCTGCCGGCGTAAGCGAAGGCATGCAATTAAGCATGAGTGGCAAAGGTAACGCTGCCCCGCGCGGCGGCGTACCCGGCGACCTGATCATCCTTATCGAGGAGATCCCGCACGAAACGTTGAAGCGCGATGGCAATAACGTAATTTACGACCTGCACGTCAACTTTGTTGATGCCGCTTTAGGCACCAGCGTTGAAGTGCCAACCATCGACGGCAAGGTTAAAATAAAGCTCGACCCGGGAACCCAGGGCGGCAAAATATTGCGCCTGAAAAGCAAAGGCGTACCCGAAGTAAACTCCTACCACCGCGGCGACCAGCTGATACATATCAATATCTGGACACCAAAGGCGTTGAGTCGTGAAGAGCGCGAAGCATTGGAAAAGCTGCAAAGCTCACCCAACTTCAAACCCAACCCGGGTAAAAACGAGAAAAGCTTTTTCGAACGGATGAAGGAGTATTTTGAGTAGAGAGAGGTTAGAGATTGGTGATTAGAGGTTAGATATTAAGCCCAAGGTCGTTCGGATTTTGGGCTTTTTGCTTAGATAATTCACATTATTTCTATACTCCTGTTACCATAACAAACGAAGCGACAAATCCATCATTTGTTGACGTAAACAAACCCGGCAAACAAAAGACCTGATCTCCAATCTCTAACCTCTGATCACTTTTTCCCACCCGGTTGATGCATGATCAGTAAATTGATCAACTCCTGCACTTTTCTATAATCAACCTTTTCTACAAGATAGGCCTGGCCTGTTCCATTATCGTCCCAGGTATTGCTGCCATTGTCGGCTACTATCATCCGGCCCGAATGCAACGTGTACCAGTTCGAATAGCCTTTTATCGCCACCAGTACCGCCGTTTCATCCCAACTTTTCCGGCCAAGGGAATCTTCCTTTGCCATTGGGATGGCAATGCGGAAGACATCTTTTACCGGGTCGTTTTTAATGGCATCGTTGTGGATGAGCGGCAGACCTGCTTTTATTTTCTCGCCGATCTCGAAGCCGCTGAGGATGATTGGCGTGGGCCAGTGTCCATAAACATTTTGTGAAGCCGCGGCATCCTTCATCACGTTAAACTCAAATCCAGAAGGGAATTTACCGGCCATACAAACCAGCAATTTTACTTTTCTTTTTACCAGTTCTATCCCCGGAAGGGAAGAATAGCTGTCTGCACCGGTGTTTAATAAATTGGAGAGATTGGTTAGAAACCCCACGGTCACGATTGTAACGCTATGATCGGGCTGCGACGCAAGGATTTTACGGTAAAGCTTAACCGCATCCGGCGCCTCATCATTGGTTTTAATTTTATGCAGATATTTCGCCAGCAACGTGTCTGTCCAGTGCTGCCAGTCGCGTAGCTCAAGCGCGTAGCCTTTTGGCACGCCAACCGGGATATACGTGCGGTTAAAATAAGTGTTGAATACATTTAAAACACCTGCCACGCCCTCGTATTTAGTACTGGCCATTGTAGCCAGGATCTTCGCCTCGCCTTTATCGGCGAAAGCATGCAAAATGGCAATGGCGCCCACGTCATCATAGTCAGGGCCCATATCGCTGTCAAAAATTATGCGGACAGGTTTAGCTTGCCGCTGGGCAAAAGCATTTGTCGCGATGCAAAGGATTAGCAGGAATACGAGGTTTTTAAAAAGCATTTTTAAATATACACTTTAATAAATATCTCCCTCTCCACTTCCGTTGCCTGTGTCCTCACAGGCAATTCAGCAAGCAGTCTGTGAGGACACAGACTGCGGGTTTGAGGACACACAGGTCTCAGGTTTACAAAAGCTTAATGCTTAATCTTATGGTTGTTGGTAATATATGTGTAACTTTAGGCTATCCGGTAAATCTTTTAACTGAACAAACCTTATCCCATGCTAAGCATCCGCAATATTGTAAAGCAATACGCCGGGCACACGGCCTTAAGCGGCGTGAGTTTAGAGGTGGAGCGCGGACAAATATTTGGTCTTTTGGGACCCAATGGCGCCGGCAAAACCTCACTTATCCGCATCGTAAACCAAATTACCGCACCCGATTCGGGCGAAGTTTATTTTAATGGCGAAAAGCTCAACCAGTCGCACATCGAGCGTATTGGTTATTTACCCGAGGAGCGCGGCCTTTATAAAAAAATGGAGATCGGCGAGCAGATGATCTACCTGGCGCGTTTAAAGGGCTTGAGTCGTGATGAAGCGATCAAACGGTTAAAAGTTTGGTTCGAGAAACTGGGCATGCAAACCTGGTGGAAATTGAAAATTGAGGAACTGTCAAAAGGGATGCAGCAGAAAGCACAGTTTGTGGCAACCGTATTGCACGAGCCCGACCTGATAATTTTAGATGAGCCCTTCAGCGGGTTCGACCCGGTAAATGCCGAAGTGATAAAAGAAGAGATACTCGAACTCAACCGCAAAGGCGCCACTATTTTGTTTTCAACTCATCGTATGGAGTCGGTTGAGCAGCTTTGCGATGCGATAGCATTACTCGACCGTTCGAAGAAAATACTCGACGGCAAAATAAAAGACATTAAAAACACCTACCGCAATAACGTTTACCTGGTTGAATATTCAGGCGACAAAATCGACATGGATGGCTCGCAGCCTTTTCACCTGCTTGACGAGATCGGCAGCGCGGATGACTGTTATACCGTGCGGATAAAATTAAACGAGAATATAACTTCAAACGATGTTTTAAAATACATGATCCCAAAAGTGAGCATCAATATGCTGCAGGAAGTAATACCAAGTATGAACGAGATTTTTATTGAACAGGTAAACAAAATTGCATAAGCCATGAACAAAGTTTTACTCATCATACAACGCGAATACTTTACGCGCGTAAGAAAGAAATCATTTCTTATCATGATTTTCGTTGTGCCGTCACTGATCTTCGTGATGTCGGCTATAATCGCTTTGGTTGCTAAAAACAGCGGACAATTGAGTACCCCGCAGGTTGTTAAAGTACTGGATGAAAGCGGCGTTTTTGCGGGAAAGTTCCATGATGCAAGAAACATACATTTTGAAACAACCCGGCAATCACTGAACGCAGTTAAACAGGAAGCGAAAAAGGACGAAAATCTTTCCGCGCTTCAAATACCGACTGATTACAAAGCAAAAGATGCGGTTCAGATATATGCCAAAAAGAAACCCGAGTTTGCCCTCTCCGGTGAAATAGAAAGACAAATGAACGCCATTGCTGTAAGTGATGGTATGATAAAGCATCATATTGATACCGCGGTGCTTCGTTCCATAAAAAGTGATATCTCTCTTAATCCTATAGAAGTAACAGACGCGGGAGATAAAAAAGCGAACGTAGGCGCAACGGTCGGTGTTGGGATCGCTTGTGCTATTTTAATTTATATTTCGCTGTTTATTTATGGCGCCCAGGTAATGCGGGGTGTTATCGAAGAGAAAACAAGTCGCATTATTGAGGTGATCATATCATCTGTAAAGCCATTTCAGTTGATGCTTGGCAAGATCATAGGCGTAGGGCTGGTGGGCCTTACCCAGTTCGCCGCGTGGATCATACTCTCGTATATAGCCACAAAAATTGCGGGAGCGGCATTTTCAGCGCCGCAAGGTGGTGTTATGGGATTCCTGGCCATTTTAAAAACCATTCCCTTTGGCCATATTATGGGTATTTTCATTTTCTATTTTTTAACCGGGTATTTGTTATACAGCGCCTTGTTTGCGGCCGTAGGTTCGGCGGTAGATAGCGAAACTGAAACACAACAATTTATGTTTCCCATCACCCTTCCCTTGTTATTCACTTACATATTGTCTGTTTCCATTTTGTTCCAGGCGCCTAACAGTCCTTTGGCTGTATGGCTTTCCATTATCCCGTTCACGGCGCCGGTAGCTATGATGGTGCGTATTCCTTTTGGCGTGCCGGGCTGGCAACTAGCCTTGTCCATGTCGCTAATGGTTATCGGTTTCGTGTTTACCACGTATGTGGCCGCTCGCATTTACCGGGTTGGTATTTTAATGTATGGTAAAAAGGCAAGCTATAAGGAGTTGGCAAAGTGGTTCTTTTATAAAGAGTGATTCGATTTCGGATTTATTTAGGATATTCAAGCCGGATTAACGAACTGAATTGCTATGGGCAGTCGTGCAGCTGTTATTGACCTGGGGACAAATACTTTTCATTTACTGATCGCCGAAGGTGCGCCCACCGGATATACCGAGATTGTGCATGAACACACAGCCGTACGGCTGGGCGAAGGCGGCATAAACCAGGGATTCATCAAAGCCGAAGCATTTGAGCGGGGCATTGATACGATGCTCAAATTTCATGAGCTTATCTCAAACAATTCTGTTGAAAAAGTAAAAGCGATAGCCACCTCGGCACTGCGTAACGCCGCAAACGGGACCGATTTTATTGATAAAGTTAAATCACTGACGGGCATTGCTATTGAAATGATTGATGGTGATAAAGAAGCGGAATACATTTACCGCGGAATAAAAATTGCCGGATGCTTGTCCGGCAAAAACAGCCTGATCGTGGACATCGGCGGCGGCAGCGTTGAGTTTATTATTTGCAATAAGGGCGAGATCAAATGGAAGCAGAGTTTCGAAATTGGCGCAGCGCGGCTAATGGACAGGTTTCACCAGGTCGATCCTATTTCTCCCCTTTCAATCGTGTCCTTAAATCTTTATCTCGAAAATAGTTTAAAACCGCTTTTTGAAGCATGTGCGAATTTCACCATTGAAAACCTGGTTGGCTCATCCGGGGTGTTTGAAACGTATGCCGAGATCATAGAATCCAATAAGAGTAGACCGTTCGATTTGAAACAAACAAAAAACTATCGTTTTGATAAGAGCGACTTGTTAGTATTGATCGAAAAGCTCATCCTTTCATCACACCACGACCGCGCCGGAACAAAAGGCATTATCCCTATCCGTGTTGATATGATCGTAACGGCCTCAATATTGACCCGCTTCGTTATGCAAAAGCTGGAAATAAATAAGGTTTTGATGTCGACCAATTCATTGAAAGAAGGAGTGTTGGCGGAGATGCTGGGTTAGTATATTTCGGATTTCGATTTCGGATTTGAAGATTGGGTCAATCAGAATTCTTTCTATTAACTTCTTATTCACCTTCGTATATTGCCCCAATATAGATATATCTCATGAAATTAAAATTTGCCGGCCTTACTTTTCTTCTTTTTACAGCTATTGCTGTCCAGGCACAACGCCATAGACAAACAGTTGCTAATGATACTGTTACTTCTAATTATCACCCATCGGAGCTATTCTCACCACTATTTTACAGCGAACATGGCAACGAAATACATGCGGCTAATGGCGAGCCGGGAATTAAATACTGGCAAAATCATGTCGATTATAATTTGGATGCTAAAATTGATACTGTAACCAAAACCCTTACCTGTACCGAAAAGATCCACTATATAAACAACAGCCCGGATGCATTGAAATATTTGTGGCTGCAACTGGATCAGAATACTTATAAAAAAGATGCCCGTTCAAATTTTGTGACGGGGTTATCACCCGGACCTGATCAGCATACAACCGGGTACCAGATCGAATCGGTGGCTATTAATAGTGGCAATGTCGTACAAAAAGTTGAGTATGTAATTACCGATACGCGTATGCAGATACGCCTCCCTAAACCTGTCGTGCCGAATAAAGGCGTGATCGACCTTATTATACGCTATAAGTATACCATTCCCGGCAACTTTGGCAACCGCACCGACTATGTGGATACCAAAAACGGCAAAATATACGAGATAGCGCAATGGTTCCCGCGCCTGTGCGTGTACGATGACAGTCGCGGTTGGGATACGTTACCATTTTTGGGCGCAGGTGAATTTTACCTGGAATATGGCGATATCGATTATAAGGTCACCCTTCCGGCGGATATGATAGTCGCCGGATCAGGCGAATTAATGAACCCGAAAGAAGTATTGAAAGCCAAACAGATCGAACGGCTTAACGCGGCACGCAACAGCGACAAAACCATTATGATAAGAAGTGCCGCGGAAGTAACTGACCCTGCCTCGCGACCTACACAGAAAGGCACGCTTACCTGGCATTTTAAAATGCTGAATACGCGCGATGTGGCTTTTGGCGCATCAAAAGCATATATGTGGGATGCGGCCAGGGTGAATTTGCCGGGCGGTAAAAAATCCTTAGCCATGTCGGTCTACCCTGTTGAGAGCGCGGGGAACGATGCATGGGGCAGGGCTACCGAATATTTAAAAAAGTCTATCGAGTATTTTTCTGAAAAGTGGTTTGTTTACCCCTACCCTGTTGCGGTTAACGAGGCCGGGATTGCAGGCGGTATGGAGTACCCAGGCATTGTATTTGACGGCATTACCGATAAAGGCGGCGAGTTGTATTGGGTAACGGCCCACGAGATCGGGCATAATTGGTTCCCGATGATCGTAGGCAGCGATGAGCGCCGTTTTGGTTGGATGGACGAAGGCTTCAATACATTTATTGATATATATGCCGCCGATGCCTTTAACCACGGCGAATACGCCCCAAAACGCGATGGCGAATACGCACCCGGAAAGGGTAACCCTGCTGATGAGATCGTTCCGATAATTAATGACCCAAACGCGCCGGTTATTATGACAGCTGCCGATGCCATGCCTGAAAAATATCGCCACCCTATAGTTTATTTTAAGCCGGCCTTCGGATTGGTCTTGCTGCGGGAACAGGTTTTGGGTAAGAACAGGTTTGATTACGCGTTTAAAAATTACATTCATTCGTGGGCATTTAAACATCCCCAGCCGGACGATTTTTTCAGGTCGATGGATAATGGGGCTGGCGAAGACCTGTCGTGGTTCTGGAAAGGCTGGTTCTACAATAATTACAAGCTCGACCTGGCATTGACCGATGCCCGATATGTGAACAACGATCCTAAAAAAGGGATACGGGTTACGGTAGTTAATAAGGAACAAATGGCGATGCCTTTTGCCGTAGAGGTAGTTTTAAAAAATGGCAGTAAACAGCATATGTACCTACCAGTTGAGACTTGGCTGCAGAACAGGTCGGCAACCTTTACAATTCCTACAACGACAGAGGCTGAGCGCGTAACGGTCGACCCGGATGCGGCGCTGCCCGATATAAACAGGAAGAATAATACTTTGAAGATGAGATAGTGTTAACGCAAGTTTTACAAAAATCGCGGTAGCTAAAGCATGCATCAAACAAATTTGTTCTTAACTTCGTTGTTGAAACACGTTTACTGTCACAAAACCAAAACAGCATATTATGAAACCATCATAAGCAAGCCGCTTAAAACAATTATGGCTTATGATAGCTTCATTTCCATTAAAAATAAATTATACACAATGAAAAAGTATTTAACCTTATCACTGCTTATTTTTTGCAGTGTAGTGGCATTTGGCCAAAGTAAAGTGGTTTGCTGTAGCAAGCCATCGGCCACACAACAGTTCGCGATGCTGGCTTCCAACAGGGCTTTCGTAAAATCGCACAAAAACCCGGTAAAATTTCATTATCAAAGCACTATCGGCAAATCCATTAATTACAAAACGCCCGACGGCAAAGAAGCGACCGCCTTTGAGCTCAAGGCAAAGCGGGCCACTAACAACTACTTATTTGTTATCCACGAATATTGGGGGCTAAACGATTTTGTAAAAAAAGAATCTGAAACGATCTATAACGACCTTGATAACGTAACAGTTATTGACCTCGACCTTTACGACGGCCAGGTAGCTACAATCCGTGAAGATGCTGCCAAACTGATGCAATCTGTAAAAGAAGACCGGGCCAAAGCAATTATCGCCGGTGCTATCGCATACGCGGGCTCGCATGCGCACATTGCTACTTTAGGCTGGTGTTTCGGCGGCGGCTGGAGCCTGCAGGCTTCGCTAATGGCAGGCAAACAGGCCGTGGGCTGTGTAATGTACTATGGCATGCCCGAGCAGGACGTTAACCGTTTAAAAACACTGCATTGCGACGTACTTGGTAACTTCGCCAACAAAGACCAGTGGATAAACCCAAAAGTTGTAGCCAAATTTGATACCGATATGAAAGCTGCCGGCAAAAAGCTGTATCTGCATCAATATGATGCCGACCATGCTTTTGCCAACCCCAGCAATCCTATATACAACGCAGCAGCAGCTAAGGATGCATACGCGCATACGGTTGAATTTTTGAAGGCAAGGCTGAAATAAGATTCAAAGTTGATTGGCTCATAGCCGAAAAAGATAGTTTGCTTTTAGTTATAAATCCAAAAACAACCAATAGCAATTATAAACCATAGGCTATGACCAATCAACTATGAACTTCAATTCGTAACATTGCACAAAAAACCGTTGTTGACCCCGCGCGCTAAAAAGATATCTTCCTATGTGCTTAAACTTGCCATTTTACTATTGGCATTTTTATTTATTTATCATAAAATATTAAAAAACAATAACAACCTGCGGGATTTCGAGAATCTAGCAGCGCACGTTAATCACACTAAAGTAATTATCACCCTGGTTTTGGTTGTGCTGCTCATGATCGTTAACTGGGTGCTCGAATCGTTAAAGTGGTGGCATTTGACACGAATTTTAGCGCCAATGTCAATCTGGAAATCCATTGAGTCTGTTTTTTGCGGATTGACCTGGGCTATATTTACACCTAACCGGATAGGAGAATATGGCGGCAGGGTAATGTTTCTCCCAAACCGGAAACGCATCCATGGCATGTTCGCGATGGCTGTGGGTTCGTTCGGTCAAAATGTGATCACCAATGTGCTGGGAGCAAGCGCGTTGGTATGGTTCCTGTATAACTATATACCCCTTAACACGTGGCTGATGGCACTTATTACAGCTGCTGCGGGTGCTTTAATGGCGATCATGCTGGTATTTTACTTTCACATCAAATGGATGGTAAGGTTGCTCAACAGCATACAATTTTTAAAAAAATACCATCGTTTTTTTGATATTATGGGCAATTACAAAGCGGGCGAACTGATGAATATCATGTGGTTTTGTCTCGCCCGTTATTTTGTCTTTACCTCTCAATACTACCTGGTTATTCATTTGCTGGTACCCGAAATTCAACTTTTGCCAATGGTATTGCTGATGTTCGTTTTTTTCTTTATAACATCAGCCATGCCCAGTTTGGATCTGCTTGATATTGGTGTGCGAAGCTTTACCGCTAGTACGCTGTTTGGTTATATAACCCACCAAATTGTGGCGGTTGTGGTGGCTGTATCGCTTATTTATATCGTTAACCTGGTAATTCCAGCTATTTTAGGCTCAGTTTTCATATTTAAATTAAAATTCTTTGATCGCACTGCTTAGTACGTTATCGTTTTCACTCACAGGTTTTTACCTGGCAGTGCTCATCTACCTGGTAAGGGGCTGGAATATTTTAAAACGCCCCGAAATAAAGCTTACAGGCCTTTCGACGAAAGTAACGGTGCTGATCGCCGCGCGGAATGAAGCAGAGCGTATCCACTTAACGATAGAAGATATTTTAGCCCAGGATTATCCGAAGCACCTTACCGAGATCATTATTGTCGACGATCACTCAACCGACAATACCTCCAAAATTATCGGCAGCTATGCCGACAAGGGGGTGAAACTATTGCAACTCAATGAAGATAAGCCGCTAAATTCGTACAAGAAAAAGGCAATCGCCGAAGCGATCAAATTATCTACGGGGGAGTTAATGGTAGCTACGGATGCCGACTGCCGGATGGGCAGTAAGTGGTTATCGTCTGTTGTTGCATATTATGAAAAAGAGCATCCCGTCATGATTTCGTCCCCGGTGGGTTACTTCGAGGAAAAATCATTATTTGAACGGATGCAATCTTTAGAATTTTGCTACCTTATTGGCATTGGCGCCGCTTTTATCGGGAATGGCCGGGCGTCAACCTGCAATGGGGCTAACCTGGCTTACCGCAAAGATGTTTTTTATGAGGTTGGCGGGTTTAAAGGTATAGACGACCTGGCATCAGGCGATGATGAGTTGCTGCTGCAAAAAGTAGCGGTAGTTTATCCCGGAAGAATACGTTTTTTAAAGCTTTATGAGAGCATTGTGTTTACCCATGCCAAACATAGCCTTGATGAATTTTTACAACAGCGTCGTCGCTGGGCGTCAAAATCAGTCAAGTACAAAGATAAAAAAGTGGTGGCCGTGATAGTTTGTATATGGCTGTTTAATGTCTCGTTATTGGTAAATGTTTGCATGGGTTTTTATGATCCTTATTTCTTTAAACTTTTTGCGTTGCAGTTTATATTAAAGTATTTATTTGAATTGGCGTTCCTGTCGCCGATTGCCGCTTTTTTTAAACGCCGGAAATTGGTGAGCCTGCTTATCGTTATTATCCCTGTACATATTATATATTTTATTTATATCGGGTTAATTGGTAATACCAGTACATACAACTGGAAAGGAAGGGTGGTAAGGTGAGTGGGCAGTGGGCAGTATGCTATTGACGATTACCGACAGCGCCGAAAGACAATGACTAATGACCAATGACTGATCTCAGCCCATCGCGACGAACCTGGAATACGTTTAAACGCAATAAAATTGCTGTTGCAGGGTTGGCGTTTATTGTGCTAACCACGCTCGTCGCCATCCTTGGCTATCTGATCATGCCTGATTCAACGCCCATGGCCAATAACATGACCATCCAGCTGAGTATCAAAAACCCAGGTTCAACATTCATGATGCTGCGGCTCCGAAAAGATGAGCCGGTTGATACGGTCAATATTTTCAGTAAAATGCTCTTTGGGCAGCCGTCCTTTTATCGCGATATACCAATAACTGCTTATCGTTTTACCAAAGATTCTGTTCACGTGGCTGAATACATCGGCGCAGAAGATAAGCCGGAGTGGAAAGCTTACCGGCTGCCACCCCGGGTTAACGGGCCTTCGGCGAAGATCATTCATAAAACATTCTGGCTGGGCACCGACATTTATGGCCGCGACCTGCTGAGCCGGCTGATACTGGGTACCCGCGTTTCGCTGGCTGTAGGGTTGATGTCGGTCATCATCAGTATGCTGCTGGGCGTAACCATTGGCGCCGTGGCCGGTTATTTTGGCGGGTGGGCAGATGCCGCTTTAAGCTGGCTGATGAATATATTATGGGCTTTGCCGGCGTTGCTGCTGGTAATTGCCATTTCATTTGCATTGGGTAAGGGTTTATGGCAAATATTTATTGCCGTAGGGCTTTCCATGTGGGTTGAAGTGGGCCGGCTGGTTCGGGGCCAGGTATTAAGTTTAAAGCAAGTGGAGTATATCGAAGCGGCGCGATCCTTGGGCTTTAATAACACCCGGATCATCACCAAACATATTTTACCGAACATAGTAGGGCCAATATTGGTAATTGCTTCATCCAACTTTGCGTCTGCCATTTTATTGGAGGCGGGGCTGAGCTTTCTGGGCTTTGGGGCGCAGCCGCCAATGCCCACCTGGGGCAGCATGATAAAGGAACATTATGGCTATATTGTTATGGATTCGGCATACCTGGCCATTATTCCCGGCCTGGCTATTATGCTTTTGGTATATGCATTCAACCTGGTAACGGTAGGTTTAAGGGACGCGTTCGACATAAAATCACAAAGTACCCGCTTTTAAAAAAAATATCTTTATTTTAGGCTGCCTTCAAATTTACTGATGCAAAACATTCAAACCCTCTCAGCCGAAGACGAATTAATACGATTGTTGCTTAAAAGGCAAACGGAATTAAATGCTTTGCTCGAGATAACCCAGGCGATCAATAAAAACACCGGCACACCGGTACTGATCCAGATGCTGCAGGTTATTTTAAAAAATTACCTGCAGGTGGGCAAGCTTCGCTTTTTGATTGAACGCGACGGCAGTTATATCCTGCTGGCCAAGTACGGCGGTGATATTGAGCCGGTGAGCACCTTGCATAAATCCTGCCTAAAACTAAATAAGATCAAGTCGACCATCCCCTTAGCGGGACAAAATGATAAATTATTAGATAAGTACGATTATTTCATCCCCATTTATCACAAAAAGAAAGCTCTTGCATTCGCCCTGATTGGCGACTTTAACCCGTCGGCAGAGTTACTTAACGACGACCTGAACTTTATCCAAACGGCCATCAATGTTATTGTGGTTGCGCTCGAAAATAAAAACCTTTTCAGGGAAAGGCTGCTATCCGAGCGTTTTCAACGCGAAATGGAGCTGGCAGTTGAAGTTCAAAATATGCTTATCCCCTTAAAAGTATATAAGGACAATAGTGTAGAAGTTGGCGCGAGATATATCCCCCATCAAAACATCGGCGGCGACTATTTTGATTTTATCCGTTTGAATGATCATGAGTTTTTATGGTGTATTGCGGATGTATCCGGAAAGGGAATTTCAGCTGCATTATTGATGGCCAACTTCCAGGCCAGCCTGCATGCCTGGTCGGCGGTTGAAGAGGACCTTAACAACGTTATAACCCGCCTGAACCGGGTGGTTTTGAATAATACCAAGGGCGAGCGCTTTATTACGCTTTTCCTGGCCAAATACAACGAAAAAACCCGCAAGCTCAATTACATCAATGCCGGTCACAACGCCACGATAATATATTCAAAGGGAGAAATCACCTCGCTTAAATTGGGCACCACTATGATCGGCGTTTTTGATGAGCTGCCTTTCATTAACCAGGGTGAGGTATATATTGAACCGAACAGCTTTATCGTAAACTATACCGACGGCTTGATGGACCATGAGCACTCCGACACAAAAAAATGGGAAGAGGAAGACCTGTTCGCCTTTGTTAAGCAACATGGCGACTTGTCCGCGGAACAATTTAATGAACTGCTGATGAATCATATTGACGTGGTGATCAAAGGGAAACCCATTGATGATGTTACGTTGTTGACGTTAAGAATTTTTTAAAGAACGTTGGAATGTTGAAAGGTTGTAAGGTTAGAATGTTACTGGTCAAAGTTCACCTTTCAAACTACCTTTCATTATCATTTTACAATATCAATGAGTAAGATCAAAAAATTTGAAGAGCTGGAAATATGGAAAACAGCAGTTTCCATTGCGGTTGATGTTTATTTAATATGCGATCAGGAGCCATTAAAATCAGATTGGGGAATGAAAGACCAAATAAGAAGGGCAGCCTGCTCAATGTCCGATAATATTGCAGAGGGTTTTGAATACAATAATAACCCTGATTTTATTAGATTTTTGAATTACGCCAAGGGGTCGTCCGGGGAGTTTAGAAACAAACTTACCATACTCAATAGTGCCGGTAAGATAAGCGAAGATGTGTTTAGTAATCTCTATTCAAAGAGTGTTGAATTTTCAAGTAAAACCAAAAAATTTATCGATTATTTAAGAAAGTTCGAGGCCGACAAAAAGAAGTAGTGTAAATTTGAAAATCAAATAACTTTACAACCTTCCAACATTACAACAAACAAGATGTTATTAGCAAGATTCCAGGAAGAACTAATTGAAGCAGGCTGCGACGAAGCTGGCCGTGGCTGCCTGGCCGGGCCTGTTTTCGCTGCTGCTGTGATACTTCCTGATAACTTCAATCATCACCTGCTGAATGATTCCAAGCAGCTGCCTGAAGATGTGCGATACGCGCTAAGGGCCGAGATCGAACAAAAAGCGATCGCACATGCCGTTGCATCGGTCGATAATTTGGAGATCGACTCAATCAATATACTCAATGCCTCTTTCCTGGCTATGCACCGGGCTATTGAAAAGTTAGCTTTATTGCCCCAGTTCCTGATCATCGACGGCAACCGTTTTAATAAATATAAAAACATGCCGCATAAATGCATCGTGGAGGGCGATGCGAAATATTTCAGCATTGCCGCCGCCTCCATACTGGCAAAAACATATCGCGACGATTATATGAAAAAAATTGCCGTTGAGCATCCTGAGTACGACTGGCATAGCAATAAAGGATATCCCACCATAAAACACCGTGAAACCATTTTAAAAATGGGTTTTACTCCCTATCACCGCCGCACATTCAGGGTAACCGACCCGCAGATGGAGATGTTTCAATAGCGCTTTTTTAACCCGGTTTACCCGGCACATCATTAGCTATTATCCTCAAATTAATTATTTTTGTTGAAAACCAATAAAACCCTTGAGGATACTTATTTTAACCCATCGCGTTCCATTCCCGCAAAATGGCGGATATCCCATTGTGGTTTGTAATACTATTCGCAGCCTGGTGAATCTTGGTCATGAAGTTTCACTGGTTGCCCTTAATCCCAAAAGAAATCACCACGAAAACAGCGAGGAGGATAAAGAACTCCTGTCAAAAATAAATTACCGGGCTTTTAATATTAATATCAACGTTTCGGTTATTGACGTGGCTATCAATCTATTCAGTAAAACCTCGTTCAACATCAACAAGTACTATAATGCCGAATTTGAAAAGCGGCTTATAATCGAATTGAAAAAGACTTCGTACGATGTCATTCAATTTGAGGGGCTCATGATGTCGTTATACGTTTCGGCTGTACGAAAACATTCAAAAGCAAAACTGATATACCGGGCGCATAATATCGAGAACCAGATATGGCAAAGGTTGTCGCAGCAAAAATCAGATCCGTTTAAAAAATCGTACCTGAGGATGCACGCCAAACGCATAAAGAACTACGAGCTTGAGCAGCTGAACAATTTTGACGGGATCGCCGTATTCACCGAGCAGGATAAAAGTACACTGCTCGATTACGGGACTAAAATCCCGATAGAAATATTGCCTGTTGGAATTGACCTTAACCGTTACAAGCCGGATCTTAGCCTGACCGAAATTCCGAGCCTGTTCTTTTTAGGATCGCTCGACTGGCTACCTAACCGGGAAGGCATTGAATGGTTCCTGGATAATTTCCGCCAGGATCTGACAGACGGCGAGCTGCCTGTACGCTTTTACGTAGCCGGAAACGATATCCCGGAGCGTTTTGACGACTATGAAGTGCTGGGCAAAATATTTATCCAGGGCGAAGTTGACGATGCTTTGGAGTTTGTGAACAGCAAATCGATCATGGTGGTGCCCCTGCTATCCGGCGGTGGTATGCGTGTAAAAATTGTTGAGGGGATGGCTATGCAAAAATGCATCATTTCCACATCGCTGGGTGCGGAGGGAATCAATTTTACCGACGGCGAGAATATATTGATAGCCAATAACCGGGATGAATTTTTCGACGCGATAAGGCTGTGTATAACCGACGAAGAACATTGCAAAACTATAGGTGCCAACGCCCGCAAGTTGATTGAACAGCAGTACAATATAAATACTGTTACAAAAAACCTCATACAGTTTTATCTCAGCGTCTCTTGATTTACGATTTACGATTAATCGTGTAACTGACGAGCAAACATTGAAAATCTGAATTCGTAAATCTTAATTCGTAAATAAAAAATCATTCCTACTTTTGCGCTTAACTGATATTTTATGAAAAACACCGCTTTAACTGATATACACATCAAGGCCGGCGCCAAAATGGTTCCGTTTGCAGGTTACAATATGCCAGTGCAATACGCAGGGATCAATGCCGAACATGAAACCGTGCGCAACGGCGTCGGGGTTTTTGATGTGAGTCATATGGGCGAATTTATTTTAAAAGGCGACCATGCGCTCGACCTCATTCAACGGGTTACCAGTAACGACGCTTCAAAACTTTACGACGGAAAGGTTCAATACTCATGCCTCCCCAACGAAAACGGCGGAATTGTCGACGACCTGCTGGTATACCGGATTGACGAAAAAACCTATATGCTGGTTGTTAACGCGTCGAACATTGAAAAGGATTGGGATTGGATATCCAAATACAATACCATGGGTGCCGACATGAAGAATATCTCGGACCGCACGTCCCTCCTGGCTATCCAGGGGCCTAAAGCGGCAGAAGCTTTGCAAAGCCTTACAGATATTGACCTGGCATCGATGGAATATTATACCTTCAAAAAAGGAAAGTTTGCCGGGATAGATAACGTGCTCGTTTCAGCAACAGGATATACCGGCGCGGGCGGTTTCGAAGTATATTTCGACAACCAAAATGCCGAACACATCTGGACCGCTATTTTTAAAGCCGGCGAACCTTTTGGCATAAAGCCGATCGGCCTCGGCGCAAGGGATACTTTGCGGTTAGAGATGGGTTTCTGCTTATATGGGAATGATATTGACGATGCAACATCGCCGCTTGAAGCAGGTTTAGGATGGGTAACCAAATTCAGCAAGGAATTCACCAATTCAGCTGCATTACAGCAGCAAAAGCAGGAAGGTGTAAAACGTAAGCTGGTTGGTTTTGAAATGGTAGACCGCGGCATTCCCCGTCACGACTATGAAATTGTGGATGCTGATGGCAATAACATTGGCAAGGTTACATCAGGTACCCAATCGCCCTCCCTGCAAAAAGCCATTGGCATGGGCTATGTTAAAACGGAATTTGCCAAAGAAGGCACTGAAATTTTCATCAGCATCAGGGACAATAAGATAAAAGCAAAGATCGTTAAACCGCCTTTTAATAAATAGTTCATTAGTTCACTGGCTCATTGGTTTATTAGTGGCGTTCTGCATATCCAATAAACAAATTACCCAATGAACTAATGAACAAGTGAACCAATGAACCAGCTAAACGTTTGCCTTACCCCTGCGCTTATTCCTTTATATCACGTTGAGGATTATATCGTCGTCATCATTGATATTTTCCGGGCGACATCATCTATATGCTATGGGATCGGCAATGGCGCCGAAGCCATTATACCGGTTTCGCAGGTGGAAGAATGCGCCGCTTATCGCGAAAAGGGCTTTAAATATTTACTAGCCGCCGAGCGCGACGGGCAGGTTGTTGAAGGGTTTGATTTCGGCAACTCGCCGTTTTCTTACACAACGGAAAAAGTATCGGGTAAAACTATAGTATTAACCACCACTAACGGCACCCACGCCCTGCATCTGTCGCGGCAAGCAAAAAAAATAGTCATCGGCTCTTTCTTAAACCTTACTTCACTGTGCAGCTGGCTAAAAAAACAGGACGAAAACATTTTACTGCTTTGCTCCGGATGGAAGAATAATTTCAATCTCGAAGACACTTTATTTGCGGGCGCTGTAGTTGAACAGCTAAAAGATATTCCGTTTGAACTTGATGACGCCGCCATCGCCGCCAACGATCTTTACCAAATGGGGAGGGACGACATCAATGAGTACCTCAAAAAAACATCCCATAGCGAGCGCTTAAAGAAATTAGGTATTGAAAAGGATATTGAGTTTTGTTTACAGTTGGATTTGACTACGGCTATACCGGTGCTGGAGGGGGATAAACTTGTGAAGCTGAATCGATAAAAACTCTCCACGCGTCATTGCGAGGTACGAAGCAATCTCTACGTAAGCATATCCGCCAGGCAAGTTTCAACTCATTCCATTCGCTCTGTAAAGTATAGAGATTGCTTCGTACCTCGCAATGACGTGAAGTATATGCCTTTCAACATTCATTTCAACTTCTCATTATTCTTATGCCTGCCGGCATCGCGGATATTTTTCTTCTCCATATTCTTTTCCAGCGCATCAGTCAGGTCAATACCGGTTTGGTTAGCCAGGCATATCAGCACAAATAGCACGTCGGCCATTTCATCAGCCAGGTTTACTTCGGTATCCGACTTTTTAAATGATTGCTCGCCATACTGCCGTGCCATAATGCGGGCCACCTCTCCCACTTCTTCCATCAAAATAGCGGTGTTGGTCAGTTCACTAAAATAACGGATACCGGTGGTATTTATCCATTTATCTACCAGCTGTTGCGCTTCTTCTATAGTCATATTGACACGAATGTCACCAATTTAGACGAATTACACGAATGGATTGAAGAAGAAATTGAATTACGACAGTGCACAACAGCTATGCCCGAAAATTCGTGTAATTCGATTTAATTCGTGAAAATTAGTGGTTGTCTTTATCTTTTGTATCCATCACGATCGTAACCGGGCCGTCATTCAATAAGCTGACCTTCATATCAGCGCCGAAAATCCCGGTCGCCACTTTTTTGCCTGTTGCTTCTTCAAGCGCTGTCACCATTTTTTCATACATCGGGATAGCTTTTTCCGGTTTCGCTGCGCGGATAAACGACGGGCGGTTCCCTTTTTTTGTTTGCGCGAAAAGCGTGAACTGCGAAATCAATAAAATATCCCCGTTAACATCAGCCAGTGCCTTATTCATCAGCCCGTTTTCATCGCCAAAAACACGGAGTCCTGAAATTTTTTGAGCCAGCCATTGCAGGTCTTCATCAGTATCGGCATCCTCAATACCCAGCAACACCAAAAAACCCGTTTGTATAGCGCCTGTTATTTTATTGTCGACGGTACAGCTTGCCTGCGAAACGCGTTGTATTACAGCTCTCATATTATTAGCACCAATTTTTGCGAATTTAGGCGAATTTCACGAATGGAGGAGGCACTAATTAACGCTAGTTATCCAAATGTCACTAATTCAATCCAACATCAATTGGTTAATTCGCTTAAATTCGTGTAATTCGTACTTCATTCAATTTATTCAATCCATGTAATTAGTGCTGATTTATGGCTGATTTACTATTCAAAGAGGAATCTTATAAAATCATAGGGGCCTGCTTTGAAGTTCACAAAATATTGGGTCACGGTTTTAAAGAGGCTGTTTATAAGGATGCTCTTGAAGTTGAATTGGTTAAACTTAATGTACCATTCGTTAGAGAAAAACCCTTTACCATAATTTACAAGGAGCAAAAGCTCAAGCATTTCTTTATTGCCGACTTTGTGATTTATGACACCATTATTCTCGAGGTTAAAATCGGCAGCTATATCGGAGACCCATATATTAAACAAACGCTAAACTATCTTAAAGCATCCGGCATGCGTTTGGGAATTGTTATAAACTTCGGAAAGCCATCGCTGGAATCACAACGGGTTATATTCTAGAGAAACACTAATTTAAAGAACTGTCAATTTGGTGAAAATTCGTCATAATTAGTGTAATTCGTGCATACTCAATTTGTGTAATTCGCTTAAATTAGTGTAATTCGTGCATGAATTCTAAGAGAGGCTTTACAACCACATTATTACACTCCGACCGGCTGACCCATCCGGAACATGGCGCATTGCATAAACCCATCCATACTTCGGTAACTTACGGGTACGAGGATGTACAGGACCTGGTAGATATATTTCAGAATAAGAAAAAAGGATATGCCTACTCAAGGCAAGGCAACCCTACTGTTTCGGCTTTGGAGCACAAGGTTACCCAAATGGAAAATGGGTTATCGACCATTGCGTTTGCGACCGGGATGGCTGGGATATCTGCCACCATCATGGCGCTTATCAAAAAGGGGGATCATATTGTAGCGAGTTCCTATTTATTTGGCAATACGCGCAGCATTTTCCAATCGTTTATTGACATCGGGCTTGATATCGCTTTCGTGGATGCCACTTCGGTTGAAAATGTAAAAAACGAGATAAAGGATAATACCAAAATGGTTTTTGTAGAGACCATCGCCAACCCGGCCACGCAAATTGCCGACCTGGAAAAAATTGGCGACCTGTGCACCGAAAAAGGCATCATATACGTGGTTGATAATACCATGACCACGCCATATTTATTCCGCCCGGTTGATGTGAAAGCCAGTCTTGTTATAAATTCCTTAACCAAATACATTGGCGGCCACGGCAATGCTTTGGGCGGCAGTGTTACCGATACCGGTTTATTTAACTGGGTCAATTATCCCAACATTTTTGAGGGCTTCAAAAAACAGGTTAAACCCGAGGTTTTGGGTATGACCCAGATCAGGAAAAAAGGATTAAGGGACGCCGGCGGCACGCTTGCGCCCGAAGCGGCGCATTCAATTTCCGTCGGTTCGGAAACCCTTGCTTTGCGCATGGAGCGGGCCTGCACCAATGCACTGGCCTTAGCCACCTTTTTTGAAGGTCATCCGCTTATCAAAAAGGTGTACTATCCCGGCTTGGAATCACATCCCCAGCATGAAATGGCGGGCAAACTATTCTTGAAATATGGCAGCCTGATGAGTATCGAACTAGATAACAGTATCGACTGCTTCACCTTTTTAAATAAATTAAAGCTGGTAGTAAAATCAAGCAATCTCGGCGATACCCGCACACTTGCCATCCCGGTAGCCCATACCATATTCAATGAACTGGGCCCGGCAAAACGAGCCGAAATGGGGATATCTGACTCGATGATCAGGCTTTCTATCGGTATTGAAGATCTGGACGACCTTTTGCTGGATTTTAAGAGTGCGTTAGGTAGTTAAGAGATCGGAGATTAGAGGTTAGCCAAATCTATCTAGTCTCTAATCTCTAATCTCTAAGATCAAGCTCTCGTATCATTCCCATTATAAATACTCAAATAGCTTTCGTAGCGTGATAGTTCTATCTCGCCATTCTCCAAAGCTTCGAGCACCGCACACCCCGGTTCGTTAATATGACGGCAGTTATTAAAACGGCAATCGTGCATGCGCTCGCGCATTTCGGGGAAAAAGTGGCTGAGCTCTTGCTTTTCGATGTCTATCACGCCCAGTTCCCGTATGCCGGGTGTATCGATGATAAAACCGCCGTGCGGCAATTCAAACATTTCGGCAAAGGTGGTAGTGTGCATGCCCTTATCGCTCCAATCGGATACCTGGTGTGTGCGCAGATCAAGGTCAGGCAATAGAGCATTGATCAAACTGGATTTGCCCACACCCGAATGGCCCGAAAATAAAGTCACTTTATCTTTTAACAGTTCTTCTACCAATTCAATATTCGTTCCATCAAGGGCAGATACTTCATAACACGGGTATCCAACCTTTTCGTAAATAGCCTTATAATCGGCTAATATCTCGAGCCCTTCCTCGCTAAACAGGTCAAGTTTATTGAAAATAAGTTTTGCGGGAATGTCATACGCCTCGGCGGTTACCAGGAAGCGGTCGATAAAACCCAGCGAGGTACGCGGCGACGCCAGGGTTACCACCAGCAGGGCCTGGTCGAGGTTGGCGGCGATGATCTGTCCCTGTTTCGACAGGTTAATGGATTTACGAATGATATAGTTTTTTCGGGGTTGAAGTTTGGTTATCACACCGGTACCTTGCTCAGGCTCCATTTCAAAATCAACAATATCCCCCACAGCCAGCGGGTTGGTTGTGGTGATGCCTTTGGTACGGAATATCCCTTTAATGCGGCAATCTATTCTTTCGCCATCGGGGGTTTGTACCTGATACCAGCTGCCCGTTGATTTTATGATAAGTCCCTGCATTGTCACGGCAAAAGTATTAAAATTAGTAAGGTGCATAAATTCAACAACAATACATTTGCAAATCCCACAAATTTTCGCTCACTTTAATAAACATTAACGAGCGAAACAATTACTTTACCTTATCCCACCAAAATACCCGTCGCGAATTTAACTTAAAAATACAAGAAACACCGGCTATACAACCCCCGAAGAGTATAAGGCTAATTAATTGACTGACAGTATATTTTATTTGCTTGTAGCATTAATTTAATTTATTGCGTAATGTATAAAAACTTAAACTCACAATAATGAAAGCTAAATCCTTACTCCTTATCATGGCCGGCTTAATGCTTTGCTTTGCTGCGTGTAAAAAAAATAACCTGAGTACTATTGTCCCTAATAAATCAGTAGATGTATACGTTGCGGGTGCCGTTAGAACCGCGAATAATAAAAGTGAGGCAGCCTACTGGAAAAACGGGGCCATTGTTAAGCTAGTCACCGACAGTCTTTCATTTTCCAGCGCATACGGTATTGGCGTACACGGAACCGACGTTTACGCGGTTGGCTACATAGCTACACCTGATTTTTCCACATCAAATGCGGTGTATTGGAAAAATGGCGTGGCTATAAAACTCGATAACGTTTCAAATTTTTCAGAAGCCAACGGAATTGTCTTCCAGGGAACTGATATGTACGTAGTTGGCTCTGTTTATAATAATGCGCTTCAAAGTTCCCAGGCAACACTTTGGAAAAATGGTGTCCCTACTGTTCTTGCTGGTGGTTCAACTGCAAGCGCTATTGCAATAACTGGCACTGATGTATACATAGCTGGTGTTTCGGGAACAGGAAATAATATTTCAGCGACTTATTGGAAGAATGGCGTTGCTGCAACGCTAACAGGGGGACTTCAGGCAAATGCTATTGCCATAAGCGGAACAGATGTATACATAGGGGGCAATATGTTTAACGGAGCTGCCGGCTATTGGAAAAACGGCGTAGCAACAACATTAACAAACAGCGGGGTAGCTAACCACGCCGCTTACGACGTAACGGGTATTGCCTCAAACGGCACCGATGTTTACGTTACAGGCAGCACATTTTTTACAAGCGCTGCCGATGCACAGTATGCTAACTCGTGGGGAAGCCTGGCTACTTTCTGGAAAAACACTACCCCGGCAACTATTTCAGCCAGTCCGTTAAATAACGTGGCGGCGGCTGTGTGTATTTATGGCGCTGATGTGTATATAGTAAATGCAGGCGTTAATAATGGACCCGATAGCTTTGTGGCAAACTACTGGAAGAACGGCACAATTGTACCACTTAGTGCCGGTGGGAGCAAAGGGGCGTCCCCAGGCAGTATAATTGTTGTAGCGAGATAACAGGTACTTTACCATTAAAAAATAAAAAATACTGCTTGTATAATCAAAATTTAGCTGTTTTTTTGAATTATCATTTGATAACATCATGAAAATAGCAGTAGCCTCCCCACCATTTCCCAAATCTATCGAAGATGGCTTATTCCAGGTTGAAAAGCTGGTGAAGGAAGCGGCGGAACGCCAGGCCGAGATCATCTGCTTCCCGGAATCGTATATTCCCGGGTATCCGGCTGAAGAATTTGAGGTGGAGATCAGCTCACCTCAAAAAATGCATGCAGCATTGGATAAAGCATGTAAAATAGCGGCCGAAAATCATATCGCGATTATATTACCGATGGACTGGTACACGCATGCAGGGGTGTTAAATGTGGCGCAGGTGATATCCGCTACCGGCGGGGTGTTAGGACACCAAACCAAAAATCAGTTAGACCCTACCGAAGACGATATTTGGGTGCCCGGCACCGAACGAAAGATTTTTGAAGTAAACGGTGTAAAGTTTGGTATAACAATATGTCATGAAGGGTTCAGGTATCCTGAATCAGTGAGATGGGCTGCCCGTAATGGTGCACAGATTGTATTTCATCCGCATTTTGCAGGAAGTGACATAGAGGGACCCGCGCTGATAGAATGGGGAAATAAAGACAACCCATACTACGAAAAGGCAATTATGATGCGGGCAATGGAAAATACCATCTATTTTGCAAGCTCAAATTACGCTACGCGATATCCCGAATCGGCCAGTTCAGTAATAGGCCCCGACGGGCGTTGCCTTGCACACCAGCCTTATGGAAAACCGGGTGTGTTCGTGGTGGAAATAGATACAGATCTGGCGACCGGTTTACTAGCCAAAAGATTTAAACCGGAATTGTATGCTGATAATTAATACTGACGAATAAAAAATAAAATACAATACACTTGTTTATTAAAAAATATTCTACTTACTTTACCGACATTATATATGAATAACAACTACACCATAACAACAACAGTTACTACCACCGGGATAAAACTCGGAGGAAGCTAATCGTATGGTGTAAAAACATAAAAGAAACCAAATGAGCGCCTTCCTCCGAAAAGAGGAAGGCGCTTTTGTTTAATACAAACGCGTAATGAAAATTTTAAAATTTGGCGGTACTTCCGTAGGATCAGTTCAAAGCATCGAAACCTTATTGACCATTTTAAAAAATGAGGTTAAGGCAACGGACAAGCCTGTAGTGGTGTTATCAGCCATGAGTGGTGTTACCAACCTGCTGGCTGCAATGGCCGAAGATGCTGCAAACGGCAATGATTTTACTGAACCCTTAGCTGAACTGGAGAAACGCCATTTTGATGTCGTAAAAAGTCTGCTGGCTGTGCAGCACCAAAACCCTGCTTTTACCCGGTTGAAGATCTATTTTAACCAGCTGGAAGAGTTGCTGCAGGGCGTGCTGACTTTAAGGGAACTGACCCCAAAGACCCGCGACCTGGTGCTGAGCTATGGCGAACGATGTTCCACCCTGATGATCTGCAAGATAGCCGCGCAGCATTTCCCGGAAGTATTGTGTGTGGATGCATCCGAACTAATAAAAACCGACAGCTCTTTCGGGCAGGCAAAGGTGGATATTGAACTGACTAACTTATTGATCCAAAGTTTTCATAAAGAGCATCGTAATAAAATGCTTTTCGTGACCGGTTTTATCGCCGCTAACGAGGCCGGGCAGATCACTACCCTGGGCCGTGGCGGGAGTGATTATACTGCCGCGCTGTTTGGTTCGGCGTTAAATGCGAAGGAGATCCAGATATGGACAGATGTGAACGGGATGATGACCGCCGACCCGCGCATGGTAAAAAAAGCATTCTCGTTACCGGAGCTTACCTATACCGAAGCCATGGAACTTTCCTATTTCGGCGCCAAGGTGATCTACCCGCCTACGATGATCCCGGCTTTTTTGAAGAAGATACCCATCGTCATAAAAAACACCTTTGAGCCTGATTTTGAAGGCACCGTTATCCGGCATGATTGTAAACCTTCAAACCTGCCTATAAAAGGTATATCGTCCATCAACAACATCAGCATCCTTAACCTGGAAGGCAGCGGCATGGTGGGCAAATCGGGCTTTAGCGGCAGGCTATTCTCTTTACTTGCCCGCGAGCAGATCAATGTTATTTTAATTACCCAGTCATCATCCGAACACAGCATCACTTTTGCCGTTCAGCCAGGCGATACAGAAAAGGCGCGCCGGTTAATTGAGCAGGAATTTGAGCTGGAGCTGCTCGCCAAAAAACTCGAGGATGTGGTTATCGAGCAAAATCTGGCCATTATCGCGGTAGTGGGCGAAAATATGAAGCAAACTCCCGGCGTATCGGGCAAATTGTTTCATGCGCTGGGGCGGAATGGCGTAAACGTACGGGCCATCGCGCAGGGGTCATCCGAGTATAATATTTCGGTTATTATATCCGAACATGACCTGGCCAAGGCGTTAAACGCGGTGCATGACGCCTTTTTTGTGGAGCTTACCAAAACACTGCACGCCTTTTGTTTGGGAACAGGCAACATAGGGCAAACGCTTTTCAGGCAACTTAACGCGCACAGTGACTATTTACAGCAGCACAATGGCATCCAGGTTAAAATTGCCGGTATCAGCAATACCCGCAAAATGATATTCAACACTGATGGCATATCGCTTGATAGCTGGCAGGACGACCTGGCCGCCTCAAATGAAAAAGCCGACCTCAATGAATTTATTGAACGCATGAAAAGCATGAACCTGCCCAACTGCGTGTTCATCGACAATACCGCCAGCCCCAAGCCGGTTGAGGTTTACGAGGAAGTTTTTAAATCGAATATCTCGGTTATCACCTGCAATAAGATCGGCAATTCGGCATCGTACAGGCAATACAAAACCTTTCATGATGCCGCTAAACAGCATGGTGTTGATTTCTTTTACGAAACAAATGTAGGCGCCGGGCTGCCTATTATCCGCACGCTCAAAGACCTGATGAACAGCGGCGACCGGATCATGAAGATAGAGGCTATTCTGTCGGGTACCATTTCATTTATATTCAATAACTTTAAAGGCAACGCCAATTTTCATGATATAGTAAAGCTGGCCCAGGAAAAAGGTTATACCGAACCCGATCCGCGGGACGACCTGCGCGGAACGGACTTTATGCGCAAGATGCTGATCCTCGCCCGTGATGCCGGTTACCCGATGGAAGCTGCGGACATACAAATTGAAAGCATTTTACCAAAAGCGTGCCTGGAGGCGCAAACTGTTGAGGATTTCTACTCTGCCTTAAAAACTGAAGATGCTTTTTTTACCAAAATAAAAAACCAGGCTGAAGCCGATAAAAAGGTATTGCGCTATATTGGCAAACTGGAAGATGGTAAAGCAGCGATCACCCTGCAGATGGTCGACGAAGATCATCCTTTTTATACCCTATCGGGAAGTGATAACATTATATCCTTTACCACCGACCGGTACAAGGAGCGCCCCCTGGTCGTTAAAGGCCCCGGTGCCGGAGCCGAGGTAACTGCCGCCGGTGTATTTGCAGACCTGATAAATATTGGAGCATAATTATGAAAAATAGTTTACAAGATATTAGTCAGCCGATAGCGTCAATAAACGGTATAACCGGGCAAAGCATCCGGGTTTTCGCCCCTGCTACTGTTGCCAATGTGGTTTGCGGCTTTGACGTATTGGGTTTCGCGGTCAATGAGCCGGGCGACGAGGTGATCATGCGTGTTACCGGTAAACCCGGCATTACCATCAGCAAGATCACCGGTGATGATGGCCGCCTGCCGCTTGATCCCGCAAAAAATACGGTGAGTGTAAGCGTTCAGCATTATTTAAAAAGCGTTGGCCGGACAGACATCGGGCTGGATATTGAACTGCACAAAAAAATGCCGATCGGCAGCGGCCTTGGCTCTAGTTCGGCAAGTACAGTAGCTGGTTTGTTCGCGATAAAGACTTTGCTGGGCGACCATGCTGACCCTGCCAAACTATTGCCGTTTGCCATGAAAGGGGAGGAAATGGCCTGCGGACACGGGCATGCGGATAACGTTGCCCCCGCCCTATTAGGTGGTTTTGTGCTGATACGCAGCTACGACCCGCTTGAAGTGGTGCGCCTGCCCCACCCTGCAGGTTTGTATTGTGCCATTGTATTTCCCGATGTGGATGTACCTACACGTGAAGCAAGGGAGATCATCCGGAATAAAATATTAATGAAGGACGCTGTTACCCAATGGGGAAATATCGCCGGCCTCGTAAGTGGCCTGTTTATGCAGGATATCGATCTGATGGGCCGCAGCATGAAGGATATTTTGGTTGAACCCGTACGCTCCATGCTGATACCCGATTTTTACCGGATGCGCGAAATGGCCATGGAACTTGGCGCGGTAAGCTTCG
Organism: Mucilaginibacter sp.; assembly: GCA_035568395.1. Taxonomy (GTDB): domain Bacteria; phylum Bacteroidota; class Bacteroidia; order Sphingobacteriales; family Sphingobacteriaceae; genus Mucilaginibacter. Next base: position 1,866,851 of record DATMOF010000002.1, read on the forward strand.
GCATATCAGGCTCGGGCCCGTCTGTTTTCGCGTTTACAAAAGATGAAGAAACGGCGAAATGCATCACGCAAAAATTACAACAGCACTTAACAAGCTTAAAAATAGGGTCGAACACGTATGTATCGACTATAAATGATAAAGGGCCGAAAATAATTTAATAATAAAACTATGTCATTGCGAGCGACAGCGCGGCAATCGCGAACCTAAAGAGCGGTCTTGCAAAGTCCGCGATTGCTTCGTACCTCGCAATGACAGAACATTAATCGTTAATCAAATTGCACTTCTACAGTACCAATAACCCAACCACCCGCGTATCCTTTAAGGATGCGGTTTTTAACAGCATGCCGCAGGACAAAGGCCTTTATATGCCTGTAACGATCCCGCGCCTGGATGACAAGTTTATCAATAACCTTGATGGATACAGCCTGCCCGAAATTGCCTTCCATGTAGCCAAAACCTTATTGGGTGATGATATTCCTGATGACGATTTGAAAGCTATTATAGATGATGCGATCAACTTTCTTGCCCCTGTCGTTAAGCTGGAAGATAACGTGTTTGTACTGGAGCTTTTTCACGGCCCGTCGCTGGCATTTAAAGATTTTGGCGCCCGGTTTATGAGCCGGATTATGGCATACTTCCTGGAGAAAGGCGAAAAGCAACTGGATGTGCTGGTAGCAACCTCCGGTGATACGGGCGGCGCGGTGGCTTTGGGCTTCCTGGGCGTACCTGATACGAGGGTAACGATATTGTACCCAAAGGGCAAGGTAAGCGAGATACAGGAGCTGCAGTTAACCACCAACGGCCAAAACATCCGCGCTGTTGAGATCGACGGCACTTTTGATGACTGCCAGGCGCTGGTTAAGCAGGCTTTTACCGATACGGAACTGAATGAAAAATTCAGATTAACATCCGCCAATTCTATCAATATCGCGCGGCTTATCCCGCAAACGTTTTATTATTTTAACGCTTACGCTCAATTGTTAAGACAGGGGATCAATAAAGTGGTTTTTTCGGTACCTAGCGGCAACTTCGGTAATATCGGCGCGGGTTTACTGGCCTGGAAAATGGGCCTGCCGGTTGAACATTTTATAGCAGCTACGAATGTAAACAACACGGTGCCTGAATTTTTAAGAACCGGCGTTTACCAGCCGAAGCCTTCAGTTGCGACACTCTCGAACGCCATGGATGTAGGCGACCCCAGCAACTGGGTGCGCATAGCCGATATGTTTAAAGGCGATGTTGCAGCGTTGAAAGGACTTGTCACCGGATACAGCTATGATGATGAGGAAACCATGGCCGCTATAAAGTTCATCTTTGATAATTACAACTATGTTGCCTGCCCGCATACCGCTATCGCCTGGCAGGCCTTACGTGATTGGCAGCAGAATAATTTAAAACCGGATGTAGCCGGTGTATTTTTATCAACCGCGCATCCGTGCAAGTTCCCGGATGTGTTTCCCGAAAGTATTTCAAGTAAAGTTGATGTTCCTGAACAGGTTAAGGCATTGACGAAAAAAGATAAACATTTGGTGGCGTTAGGCAAGGACTTTGAAGGGTTTAAGGATTATTTGCTCAAGAATAATTAGTATTGCGACTCGCTTACCTCATGGCGTACAACTGGAAAACGGCTTGTTTTGTGGGGTGCCGAAACAAGTTCGGCATGACGTTTTTATAAATTACCTATGATCAATACTATAATATTCGACCTCGGCGCGGTTTTAATTGACTGGAACCCGCATTATATGTACCGTACCCTGTTCAGCGACGAAGAGGAAATGAAAAACTTTTTAGCTACCGTTTGTACATCCGAATGGAACGAAGAACAGGATGGCGGCCGGACCGTACAGGAAGGCACCGACCTGCTTGTAAAACAATTCCCGGAACATGAAGCAAATATCCGCGCTTTTTATTCGCGCTGGGAAGAAATGCTGGGCGAGCCTTTTTGGGACACCATTGAAATATTTAAAGAACTGAAAGAAAGCGGTAAATACAAAATATACGCGCTCACCAACTGGTCGGCCGAAACATTTCCTTATGCCGTAAGCCGGTACGATTTTTTAAACTGGTTTGACGGTATTGTGGTTTCCGGCGCTGAAAAAATGCGAAAACCGCATCCTGAGTTTTATCAATTATTGCTCGACCGCCACCACGTTAAGCCCGATGAAGCGATATTCATCGATGACAATTACCGGAATATCCTGGCTGCCGAGAAGGTTGGGATAAAGTCGATACATCATACTTCGGCGGAAGCCACGCGGAAAGAGCTGGAAAAATTGAATATTCTATAGCAATAACAGCTTCCAGGCCTCGTCCACTTTTCCTGCATCAAGCAGTTCTTTTGCTTTTAAATGCAGGTGTGTTTCGCGCGTTGCGGCATCGCCGATCGTTGCGTCTAACACTTCTTTGATCTCGGGCGATTGGGCGTATACCTCAATTTCCGCATCTGCAGGCAAAGCTTCCACATTACCAAGCTGGCCGAGGTTGTTACCTGTTAGTATTTTGGAATTACGGATGGCGTAGGGAATTGCATCAACACCAATCCCTATTGTTTTAACAGGTTTGGCAACCTTAAAAAGACTCTCCGGGGTAACCCGGCAATACCAGTCGCCGCCTAGGCGTGCCACGTGGTCGATCTTTTCCTGGTCGATCTTGCCGTCTGCATCCAAAATGGCCTCATTGATATGCATGAGCTTGATCTCGGCTATGACCAGGTTGCCTGCTCCGGGTGTATTACCCAATGATTTTATCTCGTTCACCACGCATTCGAACTGAACCGGCGACTCGGCTACCCGGGGTGGTTTTACAAGCTTCGAAGGCAGCATGGTAAAACCTGCTTTGGTGAATTCGTTGATATCTTTCGGATATTCGACGCTTGCCAGCGATACCTGCTGTACCATAGCGTAGCTCACGATATTGATAACACATTCAGGCACTTCGTGCAGGTTTTCGAGTGAATGCTTGGTGGTATTATCCCTTATCCTCCGCGAAGGCGAAAAAACGCAAACCGGCGGGTTGGTGCTAAATAAATTAAAGAAACTAAAAGGGCTAAGATTAATATTACCCGCCTTATCAATTGTAGACGCGAAACATATCGGCCGCGGCGCAATGGCGTATTGCAGGTAATTTTGCAGTTCGGGAATTGAAAGGTCGGATACTTTTAGTGACAGCATTATTTTATAAGAAATGTCATTGCGGGCGATAGCGCGGCAATCGCGAACTACGTAGTCCAGCTTTGCAGATTTACATCTTTCCCGTCGCTCTATATAGCATGCGATTGCCGCGCTATCGCTCGCAATGAGAAAGTTTCATTTTTTTAGTTTAAGAATAGAAAAATCACTATCGGCTTTTTTAATGATATTACCCAGCATACCCAGGCCGGTTACTTCCATTTCTACCAGATCGCCCGGCTGAAGCCATTGTGGTTTATAATCGGGGTCATTCAGCAGGCCGGTACCGTTCAATTCCAAAAAACAACCGGTACCCACCGTACCGGAACCTATTACATCGCCGGGGAGCACGTCGCAGCCATAGGCGCAGCGTTCAATGATCTCGGCAAAGGTCCAGTCCATGTCGGCCATATTGCCTTTTGAAACCTGCCTGCCGTTTACCGCGCATGTCATTTCAAGCTTGTACGCATTGCCGGTATGGCCGGGTTTTGGCGCGGTTTTATATTGCTCCAACTCATCCGGCGTCACCAGCCAGGGGCCAATAACGGTGCTAAAATCCTTTCCTTTGGCCGGCCCAAGGTTTAATATCATTTCTTCCATTTGCAGGGTGCGCGCACTCATGTCATTCATGATCATATAACCGGCGATCAGGCTGTCCGCATCAGCGGCCCTGATATTTCTTGCTTTTTTATTGAGAACAACAGCCACTTCCAGTTCAAAGTCAAGCTTTTGGAAGTGATCGGGCATACATTCGATCTCGCCGGGGCCCTGTATGGCGTTATGATTGGTGAAATAAAATATGGGGTACTGGTCAAATTCGGGAATCATATCCACCTTGCGGTTACGGCGTGCTGCGGCTACGTGCTGCCTGAAGGCATACCCGTCCCGGCACGATGTGGGGTGCGGCACAGGCGCCATCATCTCAAAAAACAACTCTTCCTTAGCCTCCATCCTACCCGACGATATCGCTTTATTTATCTTATGGGCGCGCTCCATCAACTCATCACCTCCCCATAAAAAAGCATTCATATTGTCGGGTAACAACTTGTCGCACGAATTGAGGTTATAAATGTGCCCGTTTATAAAAACGCCCAAATGCTCACGATCTTCGGTTTTATAGGATACTAACTTCATTGGTTTATTTGGTTAAGGAAATCAAAACTAAACATTTTTAGTTTATTGGGTTGATTAAGTTGGTTGAGTTATATTTAGATCGCCGGTCCAACCTAATCAGCAACTCACCTAATCAACCCAATAAACCATCCTTGCATATTCAAAATAATAGCTTTAATTTAGTATATCCATTTATGAGCATACAAAGGCATTTTCTTTTTTCCCTCGGCCTCACGTCAATGAGTGATGCGTCTTCATTCAGGGATGCTATGCTCGCTAAGATAGTGCTTGCGCAGTACTAAGGTTGTTGAAAGGTTGTAATGTTTGAAAGTTGGAATGTTAGCCCTTTCCCATTATAACTTAAAACTAATACCCTTATTAAATCGTTATATTTATTGTGCTGATTTACTTGTGGTTGAATATTTTTTCAACCTTACAACATTCCAATTTTACAACATTTCAACAACAAAAAAATGCCCGTTTATCATACTTTAGGAGCCATCCCGCCAAAGCGGCATACCCAGTTTCGTAAGCCCGATGGTACTTTATATGCCGAAGAACTGGTTTCAACCGAGGGTTTTTCAAGCCTGTATTCCCTGGTGTACCATACCTATCCGCCTACTTTGGTAAAAGAATTGGGCGAGCCATACAGCGTTGAACCCAAAATTGCCCGCGAAAAGCATTTAAAACACACCAGTTTGCTGGGATTTAAAATTGAACCAGCCGACGATTACCTGCAAAGCCGGAAGCCTGTTTTGGTTAACAGCGACCTGCATATTTCGCTGGCCGCGCCGCGCAAATCGATGACGGATTATTTTTATAAGAACAGCCAGGCGGATGAGGTGGTGTTTGTGCATGTGGGTTCGGGAACATTAAAAACCGGCTACGGCAATATAAAATTTGGCTATGGCGACTACCTGATCATCCCGCGCGGGACTATTTATCAAATGGAATTTGATACGCCTGATAACAGGCTGTTCATCGTTGAAAGCTTTAGTCCGATCAGGATACCTAAGCGATATACCAATGCTTACGGCCAGCTCATGGAGCAATCGCCATACTGCGAGCGGGACATAAAAAAGCCAACTGATCTGGAAACTCATGATAAAAAAGGTGATTTTAAGATCCTGATAAAAAAACAGGGATTGATATACCCCTATATCTACGGAACACACCCGTTTGATTTTATCGGCTGGGATGGTTTCCACTATCCCTGGGCCTTTTCGATACACGACTTTGAGCCTATAACAGGCAGACTACACCAGCCACCGCCGGTGCACCAGACATTTGAGGGACATAACTTTGTTATCTGCTCGTTTGTGCCGCGTAAATACGACTACCATCCGCTATCGATCCCTGCACCTTATAATCACAGCAATGTAGACAGCGACGAGCTGTTATATTATGTAGATGGCGATTTTATGAGCCGTAAAAGCGTGGTTAAAGGCCAGATCACACTTCACCCGGGCGGTATTCCGCACGGGCCGCACCCCGGAACGGTTGAAAAATCGATCGGGAAAGAATCAACCGACGAACTGGCGGTGATGATCGACCCTTTCCGCCCGCTGATGCTGACAGAAGATGCTATTAAGATTGAGGACGGAGATTATTATAAGAGCTGGCAGCCCCACCCTGGTAGGGAGGGTTTTAATAAAGATATTGAATAAAACATAATATGGAAACAACATATAAAAAAGGCTCCCCTACCAGGGGGGATTTAGAGGGGGCTGCAACTGATTTTTTACCGCTTAACGGTACCGATTACGTTGAATTTTATGTGGGCAACGCCAAGCAGGCCGCTCATTACTATAAAACCGCTTTCGGGTTTCAGAACATGGCGTATGCCGGGCCGGAAACAGGCGTTCGCGACCGGGCATCGTATGTTTTGCAACAGGGGAAAATACGCCTGGTTTTAACCACCCCCTTACACTCGGACCACCCCATCGCCGATCATATTAAAAAACACGGCGACGGGGTAAAGATACTTGCCCTGTCTGTCAACGATGCTTACGACGCTTTTAAACAAACAACAAGTCGCGGCGCTGTTCCTTACCAGGAACCACAAACATTAACGGACGAATTTGGCGAAATACGCATAAGCGGAATAAAGCTATATGGCGAAACGGTGCATCTTTTTGTAGAACGAAAAAATTATCACGGCAGTTTTTTACCGGGTTATCAAAAAATGGAGTCTACTTACAACCCGCCCGGGGCCGGTTTGTTATACATTGATCATTGTGTTGGCAATGTGGGTTGGCATAAGATGAACGAGTGGGTGAATTTTTATGAAGACGTAATGGGGTTCAAGAATATCTTAACCTTTGACGATAAGATGATATCGACCGAATACTCTGCCTTGATGAGTAAAGTGATGAGCAATGGCAATGGCTTTGTTAAATTTCCGATAAATGAGCCGGCTGAGGGTAAAAAGAAATCGCAGATAGAGGAATATCTTGAATTTTACGAGGGCGAAGGCGTGCAGCACCTGGCGCTTGCCACGGCCAATATCGTTAAAACCGTAACCGACCTGCAAAGCCGGGGCGTGGAGTTTTTGACCGTGCCAACTTCCTATTATGATGAATTAACCGACCGCGTCGGCCATATCGACGAAGACCTGGGGCCGTTAAAAAGATTGGGCATCCTGGTTGACCGCGACGACGAAGGTTACCTGCTTCAAATTTTCACCAAACCGGTTGAGGACAGGCCCACACTATTCTTTGAGATCATTCAGCGTAAGGGCGCAAAATCATTTGGCGCCGGCAATTTTAAAGCATTATTTGAAGCCATTGAACGCGAACAGGAACTAAGAGGGAATCTCTAAATATTTATTAATAGATAAACCCGCCCTGATATTATCGGGCGGGTTTTTAATTGTTTTTACTCCCTATAAAGGTCATTTTTAACAGGTTAAATGTGTGTGACATAAATATTATACAACTATTTATTTTATAATTCGTAATAGGTAAACCAGATATTGGTAAGGTTTTATTTTTTTACTATATTTTTTCTATATTACCCGAACTTTGGTTAATATAATAACGGTTCAGCAACTAAAATGAGTGCAGGAGGGAATAATTTCAGTGCAGAAGATGCATCTCATCTTGCTCATATTATTGACCATATTAATATTGGCATATGGGAATATAATATTAATACCAAACAAGTCAAATGGTCGGCCGGTTTTTACATTATTCTGGGTTATAAACCGGGCGAGATCGAATGTTCCTACAGTTTCTTTCTTGACCATTTGCTTTATCATCATGATAAGTCTTCCTTTTTGAATGCGCTGCATGCCCGCAGTGAAGACGCCTGGAATAAAGCAGATATCAGGCTTCTGACAAAAAATTCCGGTTACCAATGGTTTGAAAGTACAACCAAAAAACTGGATGGCAGCCAGGATCCTAAATTCACAGGCTCATTAATAAACATCCATCAATGCAAACTGCTTGAGTTAACTGCGGCTAAAAATAATATCCAGTTTAAGGAAACGGGCGCTATCGCAAAAATTAGCGGCTGGGAAATCGATCTGTCTTCCGACCGTTTACGGGTAACAAAAGAAGCCTATAATATTTATGAAGTAAATGACCAGGCTCAGTTTAGCATTGACGAAGTCATTAACTTTTTTGAGCCTTATTACCGGCCTGTATTTAAGGAATCAATCGAAAACGCGATAAAATCCTGCCGGCCGTTTGACCTGGAGCTATTATTCAGGACAGCTAAAAACAATGTAATTTGGGTTAAGGCCAAAGGCCTGCCAATTATTGACGACTTTGGTAAATGCATTAAAATACGGGGTGTATTCCAGGATATTGATAGTATCAAAAAGGATGGGCTAGGTTTGCAATCGTCGATCAACGTATTGAACGACCAAAATAAACGCCTGCAAAATTTTGCCTATATCGTATCGCATAACTTGCGGTCGCACACAGGCAACCTGCAGTTCATGGTTAATTTGCACGAAGAGAGCGGGTCGGCTGCGGACCGTGCAGAAGTATTTTCACATATTAAATCAATAAGCAGCAGCCTTAATTCAACAATTGAACACCTCAACGAAATTGTAAAAATACATACCGACATTAATAAGGAGCGGAAAGCTGTTGATTTTGAAGTTATATTTAAGAATGTGGTTTCGGCCCTTCAGAATAACATTGCAAATACGGGCGCCGAAGTCGGTTATGATTTCACGCAATGCCCGGTGATAAATTATATCCCGGCATACCTGGAAAGTATTCTGCAAAATTTACTTACCAACGCTTTAAAATACCGCCACGCCGACCGCAAACCTGTTATAAACTGCCGTACTACAAAAAACCACAGACACGTTTACATGATATTTGAAGACAATGGTATAGGTATAGATATGGAGAGGTTTGGTGATAAGGTTTTCGGCATGTATAAAACCTTCCATCAAAACCCCGATTCAAAAGGCCTCGGATTGTTTATAACCCGCAACCAGGTAGAATCGCTGGGCGGATCGATCAAGGTAGAAAGCAAGGTAGATGTGGGAACAAAATTCACCATACGACTGATTTAGTGAGTGCGTTTTCAGTAAGCAGTTTGCAGTGGGCAAATTGTTGCAAACTGCTAACTGAAAACTGCAAACTACTCGATATAGCTTTCCAGTATCTTAAAACCACCATTTGTTTCAAGGGTTACCTTATTGATCGTTTTCGGGAGCAAAATACAATCGCCCATCTTTACCGGGTACTCCTTTTTATTGTATTTTATAGTGAAGCTGCCTTTAATACAAATATATATTACAAACGAGTCGAGATCGGTATAATCGCGGGTTGTTTTCTTTGTAAAATCCAACAAGTTAGTGGTAAAATAAGGACAGCTTACCAGTTCAACCGGGACATCTTTTTCGGGCTGATATTTGGTTTTATATTCGGGGTAATGCTTATAATCGATAGCAGCCAGCGCTTCTTCGGTGTGCAGTTCCCTTTTATTTCCTTCAGCATCAACCCGGTCAAAATCGTAAATGCGATAAGTAATGTCAGACGTTTGCTGAATTTCGGCTATCAATAAACCCTTTCCGATGGTGTGTACCCGGCCTGCGGGCAAAAAGAAAACGTCGCCGGCCTTTACATCTTCTTTGTTTAATATGTCAGTAATATGGCCACTGTTAAACTTTTCGAGGTATTCCTTTTCATCCAGCTCCTTATTAAAACCAGCTATCAAAGTTGATCCGGGATCTGCTTGTATCACATACCACATTTCGGTTTTACCGAATGAATCATGACGCTCTTTTGCTAGTTTATCATCAGGGTGAACCTGGATAGACAGGTCCTCATTGGCATCAATGAACTTTACCAGTAACGGGAAGGTTTCGCCGAAGCGCTCGTATACTTTTTGGCCAACTAATTGGTCTTTGTAGTTTTCGAGCAGGGTGGATAGCGAGACACCCGCCAGCTCGCCGTTACAAACAACCGAAACATCCGATTTAACGCCGGATATTTCCCACGTTTCGCCGCAGTTCGGCAAATCGCCAAAGTCTTTATGCAGATAGGTTTTTATTTTTTTTCCGCCCCATATTTTGTCTTTATAAATGGTTTGGAATTTTAGCGGGTATAACGATGACATAGTAAAATTTTAATGTATAAACTTAATATGCGTCAATAAGTTTCTTAATTTGAGAAATTAGTTCGTGCAAGTATTCCTGGATAATCGACCAAATAATCTTGTAGTTAATTCCGAAATAGCCGTGTATTATCCGGTTCCTTAATCCCCGCAGCTTATGCCAGTCGATTTCACTACTGTTGTCTTTTAACTCATCCGGTAGCCTATTAGCCGCCTCACCAATAATTTCAAAATTTCTTATTACAGCATCTATTGTCTTGCCGTCAGCAATAAATTCGTCGTAAGTTAAAGATTCCGTATACGTAATAATTTTTTCAGCGCTTTCAAGAATATCTTCCAGCAGGAGTTTAGGCTGACGATTAGACATAGACTATTTCGGGTTCAATCACATTAAAATATTTTTGTTTTATGCCGCCCCTTGAAACCAGGTCGACTTTGTGATTTAGGCTGCGCTCCAGTTCATCCGCGAGAGTTATGAACTCAATCCCTATCTTATCGTTAAAATCAACGATAATATCAATATCGCTATTTGCATTAAAATCGTCCCGCACTATGGATCCAAATAGCCCAATAGATGAAATGGGATATTTCTTAATCAGCTCGGGTTTAAGGCCGGATAATATGCTTTTTATTTGGCTAAGATCACGCATCAAACAAATATAAAGCTTATCTGATAAAACTATGTTGATTTTCCAAAACAAAAACCCCGTCACGCTTTATGATGAGATTTCAGTAAATAAGCGCATGTTATTTCCCCAGTTTCCTCTTCAAATTTTCATCAATCGCAGCTAAAAACTCTTCTGTATATAAAAAATCTTTACCGTGCTCAACCTTTGGTTTTATGGTAATGGCCAAATCCTTGGTCATTTTTCCGCTTTCAACAGTCTCAATGCAAACCTCTTCTAATGTCTTACAGAATTTTATCAGCTCTTGGTTGTTATCAAGCAAACCACGGAACTCTAATCCGCGGGTCCAGGCAAAAATTGACGCGATCGGGTTTGTTGAAGTTGGCTTGCCTGCCTGGTGTTCGCGGTAATGGCGGGTAACGGTACCGTGCGCTGCTTCAGCCTCCATTACGGTGCCATCCGGTGTTACTAAAGTTGATGTCATTAAGCCTAACGATCCAAATCCCTGCGCCACGGTATCCGACTGAACGTCGCCATCATAATTTTTACAGGCCCATACAAAGTTACCATGCCATTTTAAAGCTGAAGCAACCATATCGTCGATCAGGCGGTGCTCATACGTCAGCTGGTTCGATTCAAACTCCTGCTTAAATTCCAGCTCATATATTTCCTGGAAAATGTCTTTAAAGCGGCCATCGTATTTTTTGAGAATGGTATTTTTTGTAGACAAATATAAAGGCCACTTTTTCAACAGTGCCTGGTTAAAGCAGGCACGCGCAAACCCTTTGATCGACTCGTCGGTATTGTACATGGCCAGGGCCACGCCATCGCCTTTAAAGTTATAAACCTCAAAGGACTGCTCTTTCCCGCCGTCTTCAGGCGTAAATGTGATAGTGAGTTTGCCTTTACCTTTGGTTACGAAATCGGTTGCACGGTACTGGTCGCCAAAAGCATGACGGCCTATGCATATCGGCGCTGTCCAGTTAGGTACTAAACGAGGTACATTGGCCATTACTATAGGTTCGCGAAATACAGTTCCGTCCAAAATATTACGGATAGTGCCATTCGGCGATTTCCACATCTGTTTCAGGTTAAATTCCTTTACACGTTCTTCATCGGGGGTTATAGTCGCGCATTTGATGCCCACGCCATATTGTTTAATGGCATTTGCAGCATCAATGGTTACCTGGTCGTTTGTTTCATCACGGTATTCAATACCCAGATCGTAATATTTGATATCAATGTCGAGATAAGGGAATATCAGTTTATCCTTTATAAATTTCCAGATAATGCGGGTCATTTCATCCCCGTCAAGCTCAACTACCGGGTTTGCTACTTTTATTTTTGACATCATAGGGTACTTTTTTTTAGTGGCGTCAAATATATAAAATTGATTGGTGAGTAGTGAGTGATGAATAGTGAGTTTTTCTTATTTTCTGTTGCCTGATCGATATGCCTTGCTTAACTTTATTTAATTGATTGCTATTAATATAAACTTTGGTGTTACTTTTATAAAATATATCAATCAAAACAGAGTTAACCTTGTTATTCAACAGCAGCCTTTAAATTATGATAAAACTGATTACTAAAACAGCGTTTTTAACCCTATTTGTTTGTTGTTTAACGTTAATTGCCAAAGCGCAATTGGGATACAACTTCTCGCAGTACGACATCGGTACAGCGGTTGGTTTCAACACGGTACATGGTAACCCCGAAACTACAACTTCAACTCAATCCATCCATTTTAATTTGACTTATAACGCAACCCCCTATACGAATTTTGTTTTTGAGGCTCAGCTGGGCAAACTGAAGGGCGGCGATTCGTTGAAAACAAAAAGCGGTATGCAATTCAACAACGACTTCAGCTCTTTTTTACTCAGGGGGCAAATTCAGGCCGGCGAATTGATAGATTATTCAAATAACCGCCTGTACAATGCGCTTAAAAACCTTTATATCTCTGCCGGTTTTGGTTTTGTAGTTAATCGTATTACTTCCATCAGCAGGTACTCGCACCAGGTACCGGGATTTTTTACCGACGGGCAGAATAACAGCCAGGAACCCTTTATCCCATTGCGGATAGGATATGAATTTAAACTTTTTAATAAGTATAACCAGCCCAGTTTTAAAGTCGATCTGGGTTATGGATACAATTATGTATTAGGGGATGAACTGGATGGTTTTTCAACGGGGAACGGCCATCACGACGCTTATTCGCAGTTTACACTGGGCGTAAAATTTGCAGTTGGCGGTGCGACCACATCCTACCGGAAGCAAATTCAATATTGAAGGTGAAAGGTGAAAGGTGAAAGGTGAAAGGTGAAAGGTGAAAGGTGAAAGGTGAAAGGTGAAAGGTGAAAGGTGAAAGACTTACGAAGTTTTAAAAACTTCGTAAGTCTGACAAGTCCCCATACTTTGGCAAGGTTTTTAGCGTATTATATACATATTAAACTCAACCTCCTATGAATAAAGACACCTTCTATCCCGGATTTGACGACGAAAACGAAGACAGGGATAAAACATTGAAAGACGAACTGGGCGAAACCATCGACAAGGAAGACCTGACCTTTAATGCCGATGATAACAGCTTTGAATATGATGTTAAAAGCGACGACCCTGATTATCAGCATCCCGACCCTTACAATACCTCGGTAAAAAACGGCGAGGACATGAATTCAACGTATGATGAGGCTAACCCGTTTGATGCTGTGGATGAATATATTCCAAATGAGTCGCTTGAAACGGATGTGGATAAACTGGGCATGCACGTGGACGACGGCGATATCATTGAACTGAATGCAATGGACCGCGCGCTGAGCCATACGCCCGAAGATGACCGCGACGACCTGGATGACGAGGGCTATCCGAAAAACGATAGACGATAACACCCTCGCATTCTGTCATAACCCTGCAATCTGCTTGCCGGTGCGTTAAAAATATGCGCATTAACCTTATCTTTGCGGCATAATAACTGACTATGCTTAAAGGATTTTTTAATGTTCCGGTACCGCAAAACGAACCTGTACTAAATTATGCTCCGGGGAGCCCGGAACGCGCGGCGCTTAAAGCGGCATTGGCTGAGGCCCGTTCATCACAGACAGATATCCCGATGTACATCGGCGACAAGGAGGTACGAACCGGCAAAACTGCCCATGTACGTCCCCCCCACGATCATAAACATATACTGGCAACTTACCACGACGGCGATAAAAGCCACGTGGAAGCCGCCATTAACGCTGCGCTAGCTGCAAAAGCCAATTGGGAAAAATTACCATGGGAACAACGGGCTGCCATATTTTTAAAAGCCGCCGACCTGTTAGCCGGTCCTTACCGGGCTAAAGTAAATGCTGCCACCATGTTGGGCCAGTCGAAAAACGCTTACCAGGCCGAAATTGACAGTGCTTGTGAACTGATCGACTTTTTGCGCTTTAACGTGCATTACATGAGCCAAATATACGAACAGCAGCCGCCCATTTCGGGCAAAGGCGTCTGGAACAGGGTTGAACAACGGCCGCTGGAGGGCTTTGTGTTCGCGTTAACACCATTTAACTTTACTGCTATTGCCGGTAACCTGCCATCCTCTGCTGCTCTTATGGGTAACGTGGTGGTCTGGAAGCCTGCTAATACCCAAATTTATGCCGCTAACGTACTGATGCAGGTGTTCCGCGAAGCGGGGGTTCCGCCGGGTGTTATTAACCTGGTGTACGTTGACGGGCCTTTAGCGGGCGAAGTAATATTTAATCACCCCGATTTTGCCGGGATACACTTTACCGGTTCAACGGGTGTGTTTCAAAACATCTGGAAAACGATAGGTACCAATATTCATAAGTACAAAACTTACCCGCGCATAGTGGGTGAAACAGGCGGCAAGGACTTTGTTTTGGCCCATCCAAGCGCCGATGCCGATGTGGTAAGCGTCGCCCTGCTTCGCGGCGCATTTGAATATCAGGGACAAAAATGTTCGGCTGCCTCAAGGGCTTATATCCCGGCTTCGTTATGGCCTGCGGTTAAAGAAAAAATGCAGCGCGATATGGCCTCTTTTAAAATGGGCCCCGTGGAAGATTTTGGGAACTTTATCAATGCCGTGATCGACGAGAGATCGTTTGACAAGCTGGCCAAATATATTGATGCGGCTAAAGCCGATAAGAATGTAGAAATTGTTGCAGGCGGCAAGTACGACAAAACCAGTGGCTGGTTTATTGAGCCAACCGTAATTAAGGTAAACGACCCGTACTACGTAACCATGTGCGAGGAATTATTCGGCCCGGTATTATCGGTATATGTGTACGAGGATAATAAATTTGACGAGGTGCTGGATATTATCGACAAAACATCGATCTATGCTTTGACAGGAGCGGTTATTTCCCAGGACAGGTATGCCATTGCCGAAGCCACCTATCGCCTGCGCAATGCCGCCGGGAACTTCTATATTAACGACAAACCGACCGGCGCCGTAGTTGGCCAGCAGCCTTTTGGCGGGGCCAGGGGATCGGGAACAAATGATAAAGCCGGATCGATGATCAACTTATTACGCTGGGTATCGCCGCGTACCATTAAAGAAACATTTGATCCGCCAAAAGATTACCGGTATCCGTTTTTGGGTTAGTCCATGGTCAATAGACCATAGTCCATGGCAGAATAAGTAAGTGATATTTACTATGGTCCATGGACTATCGACCATCGACCTTCTTTATTTGAACTTGAACACGTTATCCATATTAGCGTCGTCGTAGGCGCTTACTTTCAGATCGGTAATGATACCCGTTTTCAGGCTGTATACCCATCCGTGAACGCCTAAGGGCTGGCCGCTATGCCAGGCGTTTTGCACGATGGAGGTTTTGCATAGGTTATAAACGTTTTCGATCACGTTATATTCGACCAGGCGGTCGCAGCGCTCATCAATATCCACGATCTGGTCCAGCTCGTCGGCATGCAGACGGTATACGTCCTTTATGTGGCGCAGCCAGTTATCGATCAACCCAAACTGTTCGTTGCTGATAGCAGCCATTACCCCGCCGCAACCATAATGCCCGGTAACAATAACCTGCTTTACCTTTAACACATTCACCGCGTAATCGAGCACCGAAAGCATGTTCATATCCGAATGGATAACCATATTGGCAATATTGCGGTGAACGAATATCTGCCCGGGGGCGGTATGGGTTATTTGATTTGCCGGTACACGGCTATCGGCGCAGCCGATCCATAAAACAGGCGGCGACTGACCTTTTGCCAGGTTCTCAAAATAGTGAGGGTCTAACTTCAGGGTATCTTCAACAAACTGTTTGTTTCCCTGCAGCAAACTGTTATATAGTTCACTGTTAAGGGTTTCATTTTCAATTTTAGCGCACATAGTTTTTCAAAGGATAAGGTTAATCATTCCGGAAGGCAAAGATAACGGTTGATCGTTAAATGGCGTATTGTTAATTGTTGTCAGTGCTCAGCGTTAACAACCGATCTTTTCTATATAGTCGAAGTTGTAGCTTCTTTCGGATTTTCAGACTAATCTCTAACCTCCGATCACTTCGACCGGGCCAGACTATCAGCTTTCGCCTTTGCTTTTTTCTTGAAAAAGCCTTTAAGTAAAAAGTTATGCTGCACGGCTTCAAGGTCCTGGTTTAGCAGAACCGAGCTTTGTTGCAGGTTGGTGATTGTCGACTGCACCTGTACGGCGCTCTTCCGATCGTTCAGCAATATGCCCAATGCGTTATCGGTCGTATTTAATTTATTGCTTGCTTTGTTCAGGTTGTTCGTGAGCGTGGTTGCATTAGCTGCGGCTTGCTGTAATTGTGTTGCAGCAGCTTTTAAACGGTTAAAGGTTACCGTATCGGTAAATAACTTATCGGCAAGGCCGCCTTTGGTATTTATCTTATTGCTGAACTGGTTAAGCTGCGTAGCCAAACGTGCCGCACTCGTGGTAGCTGCCTGCAAATTACGCATGGAGGTTTTTAATTGTTCGCCCATCAGGCTATCTGCTAATAATGCGCCCACGGTTCCCTTTCCCTGCAGCATTTTATGGCTTAGTATTTTGAAGTCGGTTGTTATGCCAAGCAGGTTCTGATTGTTTTGCTGAAGCACTTTCAACATATCATCGGTCGACAGCAGCTTTTCGGCCTGCAGCACATCACCGTCCTGCACCACCGGCGCCTGGGGGCTGCCGCCGTCAATAACAATGATCTTGTTACCGATAAGTCCGTCTGACCCGATCCGCACCCCGGCATTCCGGTGAATATATTGCTGTGTAGCCTGGTCGATGTTCATCATAACATCCACCTTTGATGCGCCCGTAAAATGAATACTGCTGATAGTACCAACTTTAACCCCCGAAAACCAAATATTATTCCCCTTTTTTAAGCCGGCAACATCATCGAATATAGCACTGATATGCATGGTTTTTGCAAAGCTTTTTTGCTGGCCACCCAGGGTAAACACACCCAGTAAAAATATGACCGTTCCGAGCGCCAAAAAAATGCCAACCGTTATTGCTTTCCTATTTTCTGTTGTAGCCATAATTCTATTGTATAAAGTTATAATCAAAAAAGGGTTTTACCCTTTCATCGTCAGTATTAAATACCTCGTCAAAGGTACCCACCCGCTGAAACTGACCGTCCAGCAGCATGGCAATTCTGTCGCCTGTCATTTTGGCGCAGGTCAGATCGTGTGTAATAATGATCGACGAGGTATCATACTTTTGCTGCACTTCGTTGATCAATTCATTGATCTCGATACAGGTGATGGGGTCGAGGCCGGCCGTTGGCTCGTCATACAGCATGATCTCGGGATTTAATATAAGCGTTCGCGCGATACCGATGCGCTTGCGCTGCCCGCCCGAAAGCTCTGCCGGCATCTGGTTGATGGTTTGCGAAAGGCCCACGGCATCAAGCACCTTTTCAACTTCCGTATCTATTTGTTGGCGTGTAATATCCTTCCGGTTGCGCACCAGGGGAAATTCAAGGTTTTTGCGCACCGTCATACTATCATACAAAGCGCTGCTTTGGAACGAAAAACCTATCCGGATACGCAATTCCTGTAATGCTTTTTCACTGATCTTTGTTATATCCTGGCCCAAAACTTCAATGGTGCCTTTGTCGGGTTTTAAAAGGCCCGATATTAGTTTTATGAGTACCGATTTACCTGTTCCCGAGCGGCCCAGCACCACCAGGTTTTCGCCCTGGTACAGGTCAAGGTCAATTCCGCGCAGCACGGCGTAATCTTCAAACGACTTCTCGAGCCCCTTGATTTTGATCACCTTTTTTTTATGGTCGATATTTGCTTTTGCCTTTTCCATAATTAACGGAACCACCCTGTTATCTGTACAATAATGATCTCTTCAATAAATACCAAAAACATCGCAGTTACAACCGCGCCATTGGCGGCTTTGCCTACCCCTTCCGTGCCTTTTGTCGAATAATAGCCCTGGTAACAGCCCACAATGCCGATAGTAAAACCAAATACAAGCGATTTTATCAATGAAGCGGTAAAATCCAGGAATACCAGCGGCTCAAAAACCTGCTCCATATAAGTGGTATAGCTGGTGCCCTCATTCTGGCTTACGTTCAAATAACCGCCCAGTAAAGCTATAAAGGCGGTGTAGCTCGCTAAAATGGGTATGGTAATGGTGGTTGCGATCACCCGGGTGCAAACCAAATATTTAAACGGTTTGGTGCCCGAAACCTCCATGGCATCGATTTGCTCGGTAACACGCATTGAGCCCAGTTCGGCGCCTATGCTGGAGCCTACTTTACCGGATGCAATGAGCGCAGTAACCAGCGGCGCCAGCGCACGCATAATGGCAATAGATACCAATGAGGGCAGCCACGAGGTGGCGCCGAATTCCGATAGCGAGGGCCGCGACTGCTTGGTAAAAATAAGTCCGACAATAAACCCGGTTACCGTGATCAGGGTGAACGAACGCACCCCTACTTCAAAACATTGCCTTACAATTTCCTTAAATTCAAAAGGCGGCAAAAATGCTTCCTTAAAAAAGCGGAGTACAAACAGGTGAACCTTATAAAGGTCGGCAAAAAATTCTGCCAGGCGTTGTTTAAGTGATAAGCCGGTTTTTTCCTGAGGCGGTGATGTGGTACTTGTTTTATGCATTAATCCGATAAAGGTATTTACTTCCGTAACATATTGCTGTGCTTATTACAAAAAACTTGGTAAGATGTTTGTCATTTATAAGCCAGCTTATTTAATTACAGCTATTTCCGGTTCGCTTTCCCGAATTATTTTGCAATTCAAATAAAGCGAATGCGCAGATTATAGTTGCAGATAAAAAATAAATTATCTTTAGATTTAGTTTTTATATCCACGCAATAAACCATAAAAATGAAATCTTTGAACCGATTACTACTCGCCCTGGCGATCAATCTTGCCGTTTGCACAACTTTATTTGCGCAAAAATTCGAAGAACTGGCCCAAACCCCGCCCATGGGCTGGAACAGCTGGAACATTTTTCAAACCCATATTGACGAACCTTTGCTAAAGGGCATGGTGGATGCTTATGTATCGTCGGGCATGCGGGATGCGGGATATACCTATTTTGTTTTGGATGATGGCTGGATGGCAATGGAGCGGGACAAGGATGGCAACCTGGTGGCAGATCCTAAAAAATTCCCGCACGGGATGAAAGCCTTTGCCGACTATGTGCATACAAAAGGATTAAAATTCGGCATTTACAACTGCGCCGGAACAAAAACGTGCGCCGGTTATCCTGGTACGCGCGGCTACGAGTACCAGGACGCGCGTTTATATGCATCGTGGGATGTTGACTATCTTAAATTTGACTGGTGTAATACCGCAGGCATAAATGCACGTGAAGCTTACGCGACCATGAGCAAGGCTATCCGTGCCGCGGGCAGGCCCATGATATTTAGCCTGTGCGAATGGGGCGAGCACATGCCCTGGCGATGGGCAAAAAGTGATGGCCAGTTGTGGCGCAGCACGGGCGACATAGGAGTTGCATTTGACAAACCTGTTACCCGAAACGGGTGGACACCGTTAAGCGTGCTCAATATTTTAGACCGCCAGGACAGCATCAGGCAATATGCAGGCCCCGGCCATTGGAACGATCCGGATATGCTGGAAGTGGGTAACGGAATGACCAATACCCAGGATAAAGCCCATTTTTCGTTATGGTGCATGCTGGCAGCGCCGCTGATGGCCGGTAACGACCTGCGCAAAATGTCGCCGCAAACTGCCGGGATACTTACAAATAAAGAAATGATAGCCATTGACCAGGACCCGATGGGCATTGAATGCTTTAAATACTATTCATTCGACGGGCTGGAGATATTTGTAAAGCCATTGGCTAATAATGAACTGGCTGTTTGCTTTTTGAACCGCTCGAACCGCCCGCAGATGATAAACTATGACTGGAAGGACCATGCTATAACCGATGATGTATCAAAGATCAATATTGACTTTAACCAAACCACCTTCAAACTCCGGGACGTTTGGGCGAAAAAGGATGCCGGCACTACCGGCAAGGCCTTTAAGCAAACTATCGCGCCGGATGATGTGGTTGTGCTGAGGCTGACAAAATAATGCCAATTGCCAATAATTCGAAACATATACGTTCATGAATAGTTTAACCAATAAGAAACTTTAGATCATGAACGCAGGAACAGATCAATCAAACGAAGGCAAAAAGGAAGGCACACGCCTGCCCGACAGTGAAAGCGCACAACTTAAGTCAGATTTCCCGCTTAGCGAAAAGGATGAAGTAAAAAAGGCCGAAGCAAAGCTGCGGAAAGCCGTAAAAAAGCAGGAGCAAAAGAAAAAATTGTAATTCAATTTATCCGGCTGCGGAACCGAATTATGAGCAGATAAAAGTTATTTTTACTGCAAATAAATCTTATGTTTTTTATTTTTTCGAAGCTGCTGGTTATCTTTATTTACCCATTTACGTGGATACTGGCTTTATTATTTGTGGCTATTCTCGTAAAAAAGCCCATTCTTAAACGCCGGTTTTTAATTGCCGCGGCGGCATTATCACTGATATTCTCAAACCCCTTTTTATTGGATCAATTTGCAAAGCGGTGGGATATTGCCCCTGTTCCGTTAAAGAATTCGGGGGCGTACAGTTGTGTAATTGTGCTGGGAGGCTTTGCCGGAGAGGACAACAATGGAAATGGCTTTTTTAATACAAATGCAGACCGGTTTATACAAGGTTTAAAATTGGTTATTACGGGCCAAAGTTCACATATCCTCGTTAGCGGCGGCAACGGCGGCCTGATCCACGATAAATTTGAAGAAGCCGACTGGGTTCAAACGCAATTGAAAGTGTTTAAAGTGCCGGATAGCTGCGTGCTGATTGAGGATAAGAGCCGCAATACGCTTGAAAATGCCGCTTTTTCAAAAACCATTCTCGAGGCACGTCATCTTCCGCCGCCTTATTTGCTGGTGACTTCCGCTTTTCACATGCGGCGTTCACTGGGTATCTTTAAAAAGGCAAAGTTAGATGTGATCCCCTACCCCTGTAACTATATGGCCGGCAATGGCAAAACAAGTCCTGATTCATTTATCCCAAAGGCCGATGCCTTATGGACGTGGAATTTTTACATAAAGGAAGTAATAGGTACACTTGTTAACTATTTTAAATAAGGCCCCTGAACAAAAAGCTACATTTAAAGGCATGTCTAAATAACTTATGGGAATGACAAGTCTTCGTCACGTTGTTACGAAAGTAGTTTCAAGTTAATGGGGGCGGATTAAGTGGATTGAGTTATCTTCGTGCCTTAAATACCGGTGACCAGTCACCCGGTCAAACAAATCGTTGCTATAAATGACTTATTGTTTAGGAATAAAAGTTAAAGAAGGCCTGCTGGCTATTGCCGATACACGTATTACATCAGGTACCGACACGACCGTTAAGAAGAAGATCACGATCGAGCAAAAGGATAAATTTTCGCTTTTCATCATGACCAGCGGTTTGCGCTCGGTGCGCGACAAGGCGATCGTTTATTTTACCGAACTGGTCGAAACCAAAGAATTTGATAAATTATACAAAGCGGTTAACGCCTTCGGCGAGCAGGTAAAAAGGGTAGCACAGGAAGACAGGGCAGCTTTAGAAAAATCGGGATTTAAATTTGATTTGAATACAATAATAGGCGGCCAGCTCTCCGGCGATGAGGAGCATAAACTGTTCCTGCTGTACCCCGAAGGCAACTGGGTTGAGCTTGGCCAGGGCGCGCCTTTTGTGATCATTGGCAACTCGGGCCACGGAAAGGCTATCCTAAACCGTATATTGAACGAAGATTCGAGCTTAAAGCAGGCGTTGAAAACGGGCTTTCTTTCGTTTGACTCAACCCGTGTGAGTTCAAATAACGTCGATTTCCCGATAGATGTGGCGATATATAAAAGCGGCAGCTTTCACATGATCGAGAAACGGTACGAAAAAAAGGACCTCGAATATATATCAGCCCAATGGGCCGAAGAATTGAAAACCGCCCTTGAAAACATTTCGGAGGAGTGGATGGAATCTGCATTTGACGAGGAGTTGTAGTTGTTGGAAGAGTTGTAAAGGTTGAAAAGGCTGGGCTTTTACTTTCATAATATTTTTAAACGCCTCAAACATTTGCAACCCTATAACATTATAACGGTACAACACGAAACATGAAATTTGACGTCCGCACTGAAATGGAATATTCGGCCCGCTCGCCGGGCACTTTGATATTAAATATCCATGCCCTGCGGACGCCTCACCAAACGGTTATCAGCGAAACATTTACCATTGAACCGTATACGAAAGTAGAGGAGCTGATCTCGCCCAACAGCGAAAACCGGCTGATGCGGTTTGAGATACAGGAAGGCACTTCTATCAAAGTATCGTATAATGCTACCGTCGACAATTTTTGCGAGATAAGGGATTACGGGCAGCTGGAAGAGATCCCGGTAGCCAAAATGGACCCGGCTATCCTGCCGTATCTGTATCCCAGCCGGTATTGCCAGTCGGACAAGCTATACAGGCTCGCGGGTAACCTCTTCGGGCATATTGTGAACCCGTTTGAAAAAGTGGTGGCGCTTACCGACTGGATACACCAAAATGTACAATACCTGAGCGGCACCACCAACTCACAAACATCAGCCTATGATACCGTGACCGAGCAGGCCGGCGTTTGCCGCGATTTTGCCCACTTGGGCATTGCACTGTGCCGGGCGTTAACTATACCGGCGCGTTATTTTACGGGATATGCCTATCGTTTAAAACCCGCCGATTTCCACGCCTGCTTCGAAGCCTATATTGGCAGCGAATGGGTATTATTCGACCCTACAAAGCTTGTCCCGCTGAATGGTTTGATCAAGATCGCATCGGGCCGTGATGCTGCGGATACCGCTATCGCCAATATTTTTGGGAACGTTATGTTCACCTCCATGCTGGTAAGCTGCGAACTGGCCGAAGAAACCTTTGAGCCTTTTTACTACGAGCAGTCGGGCATTAAAGGGTTATCTTATTTGTAGTCTCAAATCCTGAGTCAGCTTTTTAAAACAAATCTATCATAGCGGTTTTACGGGGCTGCCTGTCCAATCGGTTCCGGGGGCCAGGCGTTCGCCTTTCATCACTAAAGATAAAGCTTCAATGTGGGTATCATCGCCCAGCTCACTATCGTACAAAATAATGGTGCCCGCGCCTATGCTGCTCCGCGCGCCTATCTTTACATGCCCTACCTTCATTACACGATCCTCGAACAGGTGTGTTTGCGGGCCGCAGTCGGTGTTTAATGCCGCGTCGTCGCAGATGGTGACCATATCAAACTCGGTAATGTCGGTGGTGTTCATCCACACGCGCTTGCCGGTTTTTACGCCAAGCAATCGCATCATCAGCGGCAGCCAGGGTGTCCCCTGCATATACTCCAGTAAAAACGGGATCGACAGTGCCTCGTAGGTCGAGGTGATGGCCTCGCTGCGCCATACATTCCAGCTCCACATGGGCCGCTGTTTGGGCTTGTACTTCCCGATGAAGGCCCACTTTAACAAAACGGTCAGTAAAAAGGCGGGAATACCCATAAAAAACAAGTAGTAGAAGGGAAAATACAGGATGATCTTCCATAAAGGCTTTTCAACAAGCAGATCGTGGCCGTAGGCTATAAAAAGAATGGAACAGCAGATGATGGCGCTTTCGGGCAAAATAATGCGGATAAATTCCACAGTTGCACGCGCTGTTTTCCGGCGCTTATTGGGGCGTATGGTCAGCTCCGGCGGGAAGGGATGGCTTTCCTGCCTGCGCGGCAGCGGGATGGCGGGCGAGCCGAACCAGTCTTTTGCATCGTTTGCGGCCATTTGCGCGGGCTCCGGCGGCGTTGAAAGCACGCCGATAAGCATATTGCCATGGAGGTGGTAACCTTGCGGGATAAGCGCGCTGTTGCCCACAAAGCTGTTGCTGTCGATCGTTGTTTGGCTCAATATCAGCTGCTGTGCGCGGATGTCGGCCTCGCCAAGCGTAACGGCATCGGCAATAAAAGCGCCGTCGCCGATTTGAAGCAGCGGATGGGTAACACTGCTGGCGGTGGATATTTCGGTGTCCTTACCGATCGTCGCGCCAAGCGCCCTGAAAAACCGCGCGATATAAACCGTTGCGTAAATGGGGTGCAAAACGATCAGGCTCAAAGACATCAGCTGGTCGGAAAACCACTTGCGGACATAAAAAGGGCTGTAGACCGAATATTTGCCGGGCTTTATGCCGCGCTGTAATATCCGCGTAAGCAAAATCGTTTCGGCGGCAAACAAAATAATATAGATCACCGCCAGCCCCGGCGCGCCGATCAAATACGTAAAATCATAGTCGCCCGCGGCGTTATCCAGTTTGTTTATGGTGATGATGGTGGGGAGCAGCGGCAATAAAATAATGAATGGGAATACCACGATCGACAAGATAAAGACGACCTTATATTTTCGCCGCCTAACTGTGGAGACGGCCAATGGCTGCGGGAGGTCTTCGATCTTCTTCGTCTCTTTTAACTGCGCGGGGCTGCCTTGCCATACTTCGCCCGACCCTATGGTTTTACCCGGCTGCAAAAAGCTGAGGTCCTGCAGTTCGCCCCATTCGGCTATGTGGCTGTCGCCTGATATAACTGCGCTGCTGCCGATATAGGCATGATCGCCGAGTGTTATCGGGCGCAGTTTTAAAAGCCCGTCTTCAACAAAAGCATTGTTCAAATTGGTTTGCGAGCTGATGCTTACATCGCTGCCGATAGTGATCAGGTCTTCGGCGCCAAAGCTAAAATCGCTGATCTGGGCATCGGGGGCTACCTTTACGCCCAGCAGGCGCAGGTAATGCGGGTAAAGCGGCGTGCCGTTCAGAAACTGCGCGGGCAATAGCCGTTGCATGGTTTTAACCAGCCACCACCTGAAATAATAGCTGCTCCAAAGCGGGTAGTCGCCGGCCTTCATTTTGCCGATGACCAGCCACTTCGTCCCGATAGAAATAATGGTGAATATGGGTGGAATAAGCGAGAACAGCAGCAGCGACGTAATAATCGCGTATAAAATATTATTAGTTTCCTGGTCAACGTAATAGTAGCCCAGGTAGGGGATAAAAATTTGAAAGGCAAACAAACCGTAAATAACCAGCAGCGAAATGGTTTGCGCCAGCCAGCAGGCGATATATCTTAATGCCGGTACTTTATTAAATACGCGCCTGGGCCTGGTTTTAGCCTCCTGCAGCTTGCTCCATTCGGTTATTAAATTGCTCAGCGGACGATGGATGTACACATCTTTCAGTGATGCGTTTGGCAGGCCTGCATCCCGCCTGAGCTGCGATACAAAGCCCGCAGCCAATAAGGAATGTCCGCCCAGGTCGTTAAAAAAATCCATCGACGGGCTGATCTCGCGGTTCTGAAATATCCTGTGCAGCACAGCCAGTATCCGGTCGGATACAGGTGCGTTAAGGTCGAGCGTTTCGGATGCGCTGTTAATATCCGCGGTAAGCGAATCCGGCACGGGCAGAGCCTTGCGGTTAATTTTTCCACTTGGCATGCGGGGCATTTCGGGCAGGACCATAATAGTTGAGGGTACCATATATGCTGGCAGGCTTTTAGAAAGCTCCACGCGGAATATGTTTTCTTCAATGCATTCCAGCCCCTCCGTGATCACATAGCCTACCAAATGTTCCTGGCCGCTGCTATCTTTTTTCACAGCAACCGCCGCCGACTGTACGCCTGCAATTTCGCCCAGCTTTACTTCGATCTCGCCCAACTCGATGCGGTAGCCACGCAGCTTTATCTGGTCGTCAACACGGCCCTGCATTTCAATGGTACCATTTTGGTGTATGATGGCGATATCGCCTGTGCGGTACAGGATATCGCCGGGCAGTGCGGTTAATGCCTCGGGCTTGGGTACAAACTTTTCCTTTGTGAGCTGCGGCAGCTTGACGTAACCAGAAGACACGCCCGGCCCTGTTATCACCAGCTCGCCCGCCTCGCCGACAGGCACCAGGTTCAGCGCCTCGTCAACAACAGCCAGGTTATAGTTGGGCAGCGGATCGCCGATCACGATCGGGTCGCCAGGATGCAGCTCGGCCATGGTAGCCGTAACAGTGGTTTCGGTAGGGCCGTAGCTGTTAAAAAACCGGATGCCCGGCTTTGCCCATTTGGCCAGCACACGCGGCGTGCAAGCCTCGCCGCCGGCATTTACCAGCCGCAGCGAAGGTATATCATCGTCCATAACAGCAAGCAGGCTTGGCACGGCATGCAGGATGGTTATATTTTCTTTCCGTAAAGTATCTGCCAGTTCATCTATCGCCTTTGAGGTTGTGTTGTCGGCAACCCATAAGGTGGCGCCGGCAAAGTAGCTTATCCAGGTTTCCTCGCACCACATATCAAACGATACCGAGAACCCCTGGTAAACCTTGTCCCCTGGCTGTATCTGCAAAATGGTTTGCTCCGACCGTACCAGGTGGCATATCTGCTTCTGGCTTATGGGTATCCCCTTCGGCTTCCCGGTGCTGCCGGAAGTGTATAATACATACGCACAATCGGCCCCGATGGGGGCCTCCTCTAAATCCCCCCCAAAGGGGGAGACTTTAGCTGCATCGCTACTTAAAGCCCTCTCCTTTGGAGAGGGTTTGGGTGAGGCTTTCAGCATCACACACTCAGTATTTAACTCCTGCAAACTAAAACAGGCGGCAGCGCCAACTTCTTCCAGTATCACTTCCACACGCTCGGCGGGTATCTCCCGGTCGACCGGTACATAGGTTGCGCCCGATTTTACGATACCGAGTATGATGGCGTGCAGCTCGAGCCCACGCTGCCACCACACGCCGATATTGGCGCCGTGGCCCAGCCCCTGCCCGGCCAGGTATGCGGCAATGTCATCGCTCCATTCGTCCAGTTCGGTATAGCTTAACGACTGATCATAAAAAATGAGAGCAGTATTGCCTGCATGTTCGCGGGCCGACGCGCGGAATAGCTCTGCAAGGGTTTCGTCTCTCACCAGGTCGGGGCGGCTGGCCCCGGTTACAATACTCAGTTCATTCATAAAAAAACAGCGCCGCGGCGGGATTAAGGCTTATATCCGCCCGGAATGTATGACAGTCAATAGTACACAATGTTTATAAATAGTTGTGTAATTAGTTTGTTATTGGTAGATGTTGGAAGGTTGGATTGATTGGGTTGGATTAGGTTGATTGGGTTAAGCGTATTAATCGGTAACTACCCACTTAATCAACCCAATCAACTACCCAACCAATAGCGAGGTCAGGCAGCTATAGATGTCGCGGGCAGATTCGAACTGCCGTACGGGGTTTTGCAGACTCCCACCTATCCGCTCGGTCACGCGACTTTAAAAAACTAATAATCAATTAAAACTATTAAACAACTTGCCGGGATGGCTTCCGGATAAGCATTTATAAAGAACGATCATGCAGCAAAGATATATAATAATCTATAATTCCTATAGATTTTATAGAATATTTTTGATCAATTATTTAATCAGCTGTAAGTTAGCCTGTTAAATTTACTTTGATCATTGGTTAACTGTTGTTGATTGAGTTGATCGGGTTAGGTATGGGTTGGGCGAATTAAATAGCACAAATGGGCAACTGCTCACTTAATCCAACTCAATCAACCCAATCAACTACTCACTTAATCAACTCAATCCAACCCACTCAACTAAGCCATAAAAGCCGTACTTTTATAACCGTTTTAGAACTCAACCTAAGGAATGAAAAAAACAGTGCTTATTTTTTGCCTGGCGCTCGTGGCGGCCGCGCATGCTTTTGCGGGCGAAGTAGCCATTAATCATTTTGTGATCAAAGAAAACCCGTTTGCCAAAAGCGAAGTTGCCATTGTGGCTACCGACTCGCTGGGCAATATACAGGAGAACGTGAGCGGCGTGTTTAACTTTACCATCAACGGTTTCCAGGATACGCTACAGTTTGACAAAGGCACCGCTTTTTACCGGCATAAGATCGAACGCTCCACCTTTTTATATGCCCGGCACATCAACGAAAGCGGCACCCATTCGCTGCTGTACTACATTTACAAACACGACGATAAGCTAAGCCCATTCCACATCAGCTGGATACTGCTGCTGGCCATACCCTGCGCGCTTATTTTGCTGGCGTATATGTTTAAGCGGTTTATTATTATCGCTATCATCATCTTCTGCATCTTTATGTATTTTAACTACCACAGCGGCCTCAGCATCCCCACGTTCTTCGAGAGTATTATCGACGGGTTGAAGGGGATATTTTAGGAGAAGGAGGTGAAAGGTGAAAGGTGAAAGACTTACGAAGTTTTAAAAACTTCGTAAGTCTCTAAACGGGTAAAAACAATTACTTCATAACTCATCGAGCAATTCTTTTGCCGGTATGCCTTTTAGCTGACCTTGCTTTATCAGCTTTACTTCTTCAACTGCTTCTTTGATCTTTTTAAATAAACCGGCTTTGTCACGTATCGTTGAATTGCCTTTTTTCATTTTCGTAAGGGTAAAAATTTTACAAATGCAGCGCCTCGATGTTTTCCATGATGGCGTGAATGATGTCCTCATCAAGCGCGCCGGGGTTTTGGCAGGTGCGTAAAAAGTGCCCGTCGGGCTCCAGGCTCAGCACCAGTTTGCCCCAGCTATATACCTCAAACTTGCATTGATCCCCTTCGTGATGGGCATAATCCTTTACCTCAAACGTTTTCAGATCCCCGCCGTGCCCTATGCTTATTTCGAAATAGTTTTCCATAGTTATGCAATTTACGGAGAATGCTGGAGGAATACAATTGGAAGATACAGCGCGGGTTTTTCCTTGGGAGGCTCTGCGGGCAAAATCGGCCTATGCTGTATCGCGGCCCTTTAATAAGCTGGTTATTTGATCTGTATTTCAGGTGTTGGGAATGTGCTCAATACTTTGAGATTATCGGTTTTATATTTTAGTAACGACGTCATAAAAGGAATTATCTGATCCTTATACGCGCGATGACTTATGCCGAACAGCAATACGCCCTTGTGCCCGGCTTTATCAGTGTACGGTCTATAGTAGTAGCCGCTCCATTCTACAACATTGTCGGCGGTGCTATAGTCGCTCATTACAAAGTCGAGAATTAAATCATCGTCGGATTTCTTAAGTACTTGGTAGTTACACACCTTGTCAGTTTTCTTACGTTCAATAAGTGTTTTAACCTGTGCTTCGACGGCTGCTTTTACCGGCAGACCGATTTGAATGAAATCAATCATGATCATGTCCCTGAATCGCGTAACAGTATCACCGGCGGGAACATATTCTTGCTTGTAATAAATATTATTCGGATGCGAACTCCAGGCCAGCTTATAGTCGAGTTTGTTGAATGAAATGGTTTCAGGTATGCCAAAATAGTTAACTACACCGTCGTTAACCTTTGCCGAAAAGCCGGTTAGAGTTAGTAGCGAAACCGCCAAAACCGCCGCGGCAAATTTACCAGGTACTGTCATATTTAATTATAGTTGAGACATCTAAGATACTATTTAGCTGTTTGTAATCCAAAGATACAGTACGGGTGTCGGATAGGGTTACAGCTGGATATTAATCTTAATAACACCTGTGTAGCCGCATAAACTAAAGTGTTCGGGCGTGTATCAATTGCATCTATTTTCAAAAATTCGAATTAATCATTTTGGTGGGGATAATATCCTTTGTCGGATATTTACTAATATCAATTGTATACCATATATATAATTTGTGCCAAGTATTAATTTGGTAAAAAAGTGTAACCAGGTGTGTTCAGGTGTAACCACCTGTACCGGGTGGTACACCTGTAATAGCATGTGCAGATTTTAGATGTGCAGATCTTTGTCATCCTGAACATCGTGAAGGATCTTCTGCGCCGTAAGCCACCGGTATTGTTATGATGAAGAAGATCCTTCGCTACGCTCAGGATGACAAAAACAAATCAAAATGGCATTCCTATACCAAAATTGAGCTGCATAAAGTTATAGGTATCGCCGCTGTTGTTGGCGCGGTAGGCGGTTTTAAACGGACCGGAATGGAAGAGTTCGTTAAAGTGGTTGATAAGCACCCATTGATCGGATCCGTTAAACTGCGGGTCCTTAAATTTAAGCGCGGCATCCAGCCGGAACACGAAAAATGCCAGGTCGAACCGGAGGCCCGTGCCAATATCCATCGCCGACGAATTGAGCATATTATTGAACCGGAACTCTACATTGGGCTGGCCGGGCTGCGCATGCAGCCGCCAAACGTTACCGGCATCAATAAATAAAGCGCCCTTTAATTTCGAGCCAAAAAAATCATCCACGATCTTATAGCGGAACTCGGCATTGGCAATAACCTTTACCTCGCCAAACTGGTCGAGGTATTTCAGGCGTGTACGCAGGGAGTCGCCTTTAGACGGCACCCCGTTAACTCCCGGCGGCCCATAAAAAGCGGCCCTGTTGAACTGGCCCGGGCCGAGCGTGCGCGGCAGCCAGGCGCGCATATCGTTGGCGCCGCCGGCGTAAAAATCTTTTTCAAATATCAGCTGGTTGCTATTGCCGTAAGGGTCGCCGGCGCCTGCGTTTAACCGGAAGATAAACTGGCGTTCGCCGCCCAGGCTTCGGTAAATACGCACATCAACTTCGCCCTTGGCATACTGCGCAAACGCACGTCCAAGTATCAGGCGTTCGCCCAGGGTATCTTTACGGGTATTCAACACGCTGCTTAACAGGTACAGGGTATTACCACCCACATCAACGCTGCCGCGGAAATAGATAAAGTTGTGATACGAGTTAAGCTCGATAGCATTATACTGGAACGTGTACTGGCTGCCAGATGTAAAAATGGTGCGGCCTATGAGGTAGCTGTACGCGTACAGGTTATCCTTTAACAGCAGGCGTTGTGCGCTGGGATCAATAACACCCCTGGAAAGTTCAATATCAATAGGTGTAATGCTATGTTGCTTGCGGTCGGTTTCGGCAAAGTCGTAAGTAATGGAATTGATGAAGCTTTCGCGGGTAACCAGGCCTTTTTGATAAAACCACTGGTAGTTGGTGGAAAAGGTAGTATGCGGAATGCCATACCGCCCCAAAACGGGCAGATTGAAAGGTGTGATCAACCGGGGGTAAATCAGGCTTGCGCCGATCCTGAAATCCTGGTTCTCGATACCGTTTGGATTGGTTAAGCTTTTCCCGTTATCAAACAACACACTGTAGTTGGCCTTGATCTGTAAGATGGCTGCCTGTTTGAACAGGTCGCGCTTGGTAAACGTATTGCCCAAGTTATAGCCGTACTGCCCGGCATTAAACAGGAACTCGCCCTCCACCCTGTCTGACATTTTTTTGATCGGGACAATATCCAGCTTGATATTCAGGCGGTTGGTGCTATCAGACGATTTTTGGTACGTAGGGTTAGGCACGTTCCGGAACACGTTGAGTTCCGATAGCCGCGAGGTGGTGAGTGTTTGTTTATCGATATTGTAGATGTCGCCCTTTTTTTGAAAGATATAATCGGTAACCGTGCGCGGCTTAAACCGGTGCGAAAAGTCGACAAACCGGTACTGCGAGTCCACCTGCAGGGTATCTTCCTTGCCGGGCGTGCGGCCGGCGCTGTTTGTAATGGTGATGAGGGTATTGTTGATCCTGTAAACGGGGTGCGCCGCCCTCCCGATGGGGTTATCGATGATCATCGTTACATCAACGACGCTATGGTTAAAGGTGGAGTCGTAATTAAAATTGATATACTGGCGATAAAAATCGTAATACCCGTTGCGTTTCATAACGAGGTAAAACTCATCGCGGTCGAACGCCAGGCTATCCGTATCAAAGCGTCCGCCTGGCCTGATATGCGAAAATAGCGGGCGGTTTACCCGGTACAGTTCTTTTACCTTCTTATCATAAATACTGTCCTTGAAAGTGCGTATTTTAAACATGGGGCCCTCAACTGCGCTAAACACTAGTTCGGCACGTTTCTTTTTGATATTGACAGTGTCAACCACCCTGGCTTTCAGGTAGCCCCTGCCACGCAGGAACCGCTCGATCTGTACCCGGGAAAATTCAACCAGGTTACTATCCAGTATCCGCGGGGCTTCGCCGATACTCCTTTTGCCTTTGTTGCTGAATGTGTAATAAAATTGAAGGTTGAGCCAGTTATTGGGTTGCTGTTCCTTATCCACATAGTTTACCGCCGCCTCGGCATAGTCTTCGTCCATGCCTTTCATGGTGATTTTACGCACCAATGCCTGGTTGTCCTTAATGCCCCGGGTTAAACTGCAGGCCGAAACCAGAATGAGCAGGATAATACTTAATATTGTAAGACGGTAATAACCAGGTTTACTATATGCTTTCAAAATCTCAAATCAGTTTATTAAAGTCCTTACAAAACAAAAAAGATCGTATCGAACAGAGTTTATTTTTGGTTGAAGGTTTAAAATCGGTTATCGAATTTATTCATTCCGCCTACCAAATCACGGCTATTTACCATACGGCGCCCTTTGACCCAAAAGTGCTGAAATTATCCCAAAAAATAAACTTAACTGAAATTTCTGTCACCGACATGGAAAAGATCAGCAGTTTAAAAACGCCGCAGCAGGTTGTTGCCCTGGTTAAAATACCGGTTTGGCCCGCGTTGAATAACACCCATTTGAAACAAAAGTTCTCGTTAGTTTTAGACGGCATACAGGACCCCGGCAATATGGGCACCATTATCCGCACCGCCGACTGGTTCGGCATGCAGCATATCATTTGCTCGGACGATACTGTTGACGTATACAACCCAAAGGTAGTGCAGGCCAGTATGGGCTCGCTTTCGCGGATAAACGTCCATTACGGCGATTTGACGACCTTTTTACCACAAATCGGCTTGCCGGTTTTTGGTGCGATGCTGGATGGTGAAAATATTTACGATACCGATTTCGGCCCGGAAGGCCTTATTATAATGGGCAATGAAGGAAGCGGTTTGAGGCCTGATGTAGAGAAATTGATCAGCAAAGCGGTAACTATACCGCGTAAGGGAAATGCCGAATCTTTAAACGTAGCCATTGCTACGGCGTTGTTTTGTTCGGAGATAGTCAGAAAATCATTCAAATAAATGTTGGCAGCCAACAAATTATTGCTATTTTTGCAGCCTTGAAAATTGGTCGGGTGGCCGAGTGGCTAGGCAGAGGTCTGCAAAACCTTTTACAGCGGTTCGAATCCGCTCCCGACCTCGAGAATTAAAACATTAAAACTATAATACCATGGGCGTTACTCGTTTAAAAAGAAAAGATAGGAAAAACAAAACCACTTCGAGGTTAGAGGTGCAGTTTTTAAAGCTTGCCACTAACCTGGAAGCCGGTAGCCGTTCTGCTGAGCCAAAAAACAGCCAGATAGCTATCAACAACGCTGTTTTAGCAAAAGCGGCCGCAGCAAAATAATTTACCCGAGAGGGCAAAAGATTGCGCTAATGATATTTCAAATCCTGCTGGTTATAAAACCGGCAGGATTTTTCTTTTTGTTATTCTGAGCGTAGCGAAGAATCTTCTGCGCCGGTGCACGCGAATATGCAGGGTGAAGAAGATCCTTCGCTACGCTCAGGATGACAAAGGGTTATCCAATATCTTCTTATTGATCCGCTTGATCAACCCTGGCCCTTCGTAAATAAACCCTGTATAAAGCTGCACCAGCGATGCACCTGCCTGAAGCTTCTCAACCGCGTCTCCGGCAGAATGTATCCCACCTACACCTATGATAGGGAAAGCTCCTTTAGATTTTTTATGAAGATAAGCGATCACTTCAGTCGATCGTTTCGTTAGAGGCTTGCCGCTTAAACCGCCTGTTTCATTCTTTAATTTATCGTTTGACACCAATCCCTCGCGGCTGATGGTGGTATTGGTAGCTATTATCCCGGCAATACCGGATTGCTGCACAATATCTACAATATCATCGAATTGTTCATTGGTCAGGTCGGGCGCAATTTTTAGCAAGATCGGCCTGCTTAAGCCATTTTTAGAGTTGCGCTGCTGCAATGTGCCAAGCAGTTGCATTAAAGGTTCCTTTTCCTGTAGTTCACGCAGGCCGGGCGTATTGGGCGAACTCACGTTCACCACAAAATAATCTACTAAATCAAATAAACGGTCGAAACATTTGATATAATCGCTTACCGCATCCTCATTTGGTGTAATTTTATTTTTGCCGATGTTGCCGCCTATGATCAGTTTTTTATGATCCCCTTTAGCGCGAAACGCAGCAAGGCGTTCAGCCACCACCTCCACTCCGTCATTATTAAAACCCATGCGGTTTATTAGTCCGCCGTCATCCGGCAGCCTGAACATCCTTGGCTTGGGGTTTCCCGGTTGCGGCAGGGGCGTCACAGTGCCAACTTCGACGAAACCAAAGCCCAGGTTGGCCATCTCGCCCATCATCTCCGCATTCTTATCAAAACCAGCCGCCAGACCTACCAGGTTTTTAAAAGGCAGCCCAAACACGTCCCTTTCTAACCTTGGATCATCTAAACCCCATAACGCGCGGCTTAAAGCCTGTCCGCCGGGAAAGCGGTTAAAACGTTTCAGGTTAGCGGTAACAAAATGATGTACCTGTTCGGGGTCG
This sequence comes from Mucilaginibacter sp., assembly GCA_035568395.1. Classification (GTDB taxonomy): domain Bacteria; phylum Bacteroidota; class Bacteroidia; order Sphingobacteriales; family Sphingobacteriaceae; genus Mucilaginibacter. The sequence goes on from DATMOF010000002.1 coordinate 1,901,313, forward strand.
AACTTAAAAAGCAACGGCTTTATCAAAAAATACATGGTTGCGAAGTTAGGGTTTTAGTCTGAAAGTCCACTTTAACCTTTCAGCTTAAAACGGTATCTTTGCGCGCAAATGATAGCTATAAATAACCTTACGTTTGAGATTGGTGCGCGGGCATTATATGATGAAGCTAACTGGCATATAAAACCAGGTGAAAAGATTGGCCTTATCGGCGCCAATGGTACCGGGAAAACGACCCTTTTAAAAATTATAGTCGGAGATTATACGCCTACTTCGGGCACCATATCCATGGCTAAGGACCTTACCATCGGTTACCTTAACCAGGACCTGCTCTCCTACTCGTCTGATAAAAATATATTGCATGTGGCCATGGAAGCTTTTGAGCGCCAGAACCAGCTGCATGATGAAATAGAAAACCTGCTCAAAAAACTGGAAACGGATTATACCGAAGACCTGCTGCACAAGCTAAGCGACAAACAGCACGAGTTTGAACTATTGGACGGTTATAATATCGAATACAAGGCCCACGAAATTTTAGCCGGTTTGGGTTTCAGCGAGCCCGATACACATCGCAAGCTAAGCGAATTTTCGGGTGGCTGGCGCATGCGCGTGATGCTGGCCAAAATACTTTTACAGGCACCCGATATTTTATTACTGGATGAGCCTACCAACCACCTCGACTTACCATCAATACAATGGCTAGAGGATTACCTGAAAGCTTTTGAAGGCGCAGTGGTTATCGTATCGCACGACAGGTGGTTTTTGGATAAGGTGATCAACCGTACGGTCGAGTCCCGCAAGGGTAAACTTACCGTTTACGCCGGGAATTATTCTTTTTATCTTGAAGAAAAGGCCCAGCGCGAAGAGATCCAGCGTGGTGAATTTAAAAACCAGCAGTCAAAAATAAAACAGGAAGAGCGTTTGATCGAGCGTTTCCGGGCAAAAGCATCCAAAGCAAAAATGGCCCAGTCGCGTATCAAGGCTTTGGACAAGCTGGAGCGCGTGGATGATGTGGATGATGATAACCCGTCGGTCAATTTCAGCTTCCGTTTCTCAAAACAATCGGGCCGGCACGTAGTAACCCTCGAACATATCACAAAAAAATATCCCGCTATTGATATTTTGACAGATGCAGAGGCGATTATTGAAAAAGGTGATAAGATAGCCCTGATCGGCGCCAACGGCAAGGGTAAATCAACCCTGTTGCGCATAATTGCGGATGCAGATAAAGACTTTAAAGGAAAGATGGTAACCGGCCATAACGTAACGGAAACATTTTTTGCACAGCATCAGCTGGAGGCCCTGCACCTCGAGAACACAGCGTTGCAGGAACTGCAGTCATTCGCACCCAAGCATAATGAAACTGAGTTGCGATCTATACTTGGTTCATTCCTGTTTACAGGCGATGATGTATTTAAAAAGATAAAAGTATTATCCGGGGGCGAGAAATCGAGGGTTGCTTTGGCAAAAGCGCTTACCGCCGATGCCAATTTCCTGATACTGGATGAGCCTACCAACCACCTCGACATCCAATCGGTGAATATATTGATACAGGCGCTGCAACAGTTCGAAGGGACATTTATTGTTGTTTCTCACGATCGTTATTTCCTGGATAATGTTGCCAACAAAATATGGTTTATCGAGGACCAAAAAATAAAACAATACCCGGGCACTTACGCCGAGTTCGATGTTTGGTACGCAAAACGCAAACTGGAACCGAAAGCTCCAATGCCTGCTCCTCAGCCTAAAAAGGAAGAGAAAAAGGAAACTGCGCCTGTTAAACAGGATTCCGAAAATAAATCCCAGCAGCTAAAAAAGCTGAATCAGGATATGGCTAAGCTGGAAGAGCAGATCGCTGCATTGGAAAAAACGGTGAAACAGCTTGAAGCTGAGCTGGCTGATGATAAGTTGTACAATGATCTGCCGAAGCTCAACGAGGTCAACAAAAACTACGAAGCTAAGAAGCTGGAGTTGGGCCATGTACAATTACAATGGGAGGCTTTAGCTGATCAAATTATGGAGTTAGAAGCGTAGATTTTATGACAAGCGTCATTGCGAGGAACGAAGCAATCTCTAAACTGTGCATTTCCGTCTTGCATATCGGGGATTGCTTTGTTCCTCGCAATGACGGAAAGTTTAAACATCGTGCTCTGCTATTATTCGTTTTTTTATTTCCTGTCATTTCTCTCGCTCAATCCTACGATAACACGGTCTATCACCCCGAGATAAAAAGCGTCGAATTCTACAATACCGCCAAACAGGCCTCCTTTCCTATAATTACCCTGCGGTCAAACGATAGGGTACAGCTTGCATTTGATAACCTGCACGGCGGAACACAAGTCTATAACTACACCCTTGAGCATTGCGACGCCAACTGGAACTCGTCCAATCTTTCGCCGGCCGAGTACCTGCAAAATTATACCGATGATAAAATAACTGCCTATAGCTACTCAACCGGCACCATTCAAAAATATACTCACTACGAGCTTAAACTGCCGAATGAAAACATTGCGCCGAAAATTGCGGGCAATTATGTGTTAAAGGTTTACGAGGATAACGATCCCTCAAGGCTGGTACTCACACGCCGGTTATATGTTGTTAACCCCCAAATTTCAATAGCTGCTGAAATTGTCCCTTCAAATGATGTATCATTAAGGCAGGGCAATCAAAAAATCAATTTCACACTTAACTATGGAGGCCTGCGGGTGCAGAATCCCGGCGCTGATATCCGTGTGCTGATTATGCAGAACGCAAGGGCCGAAACCGGGCAATGGAATACTCAGCCTACTTATATCCGCGGTTCTCAGCTGATCTATAACGATGTTAGTATGAACGATTTCCCGGGCGGGAATGAATTTCTTCATTTTGATACCCGGAGCCTTAAACTGAATTCGGAACATATAGCTCATATTTATCGCGATACGGCCAATACCATTCTCTTATTGACCGACGCCGACCGCAACCAGCCAAACTATACATTACAGTACGACCTTAACGGCAGTTTCTATATCCTGAACCAGGATGGCACTGATCCCCGTACTGATGCAGATTACACCCGCCTTTATTTTTCATTGTCGACAAAAAGATCTCTTGCAGCGGGTACGCCATATATCGTAGGCCAGTTTAATGACTATAAGCTGGATAACAACAGCCAAATGCATTTCGATCCTTCGGCCGGAAAGTTTACGATAACCCAGCTGCTAAAGCAAGGAGTATATGACTATACCTATGTTTGGGTTGATAAAGCCACAGCTAAGCCGGATGACACGGCCTTGACAGGAAATCACTTCGAAACTGAAAACGATTACCAGTTACTTATCTACTATCATCCGCCCGGCGCCCGCTGGGACGAGCTGGTTGGCTTCCAGTTGTTAAATACGGCAAAAAAGTAACCGCGTTTTGGCTCCTTCGGGCCCACGTTCACCTCGCTGCTTCAAAACACGACCATTCCAGGCTGGTTTAGAGAAAAAATAAAACCTTTTGCCTTATATTTCATTATATACAAAAAATACAAAGTTTCACTCTTTGAATAACGTATACAATTGGAACGATTTGGACGCATAGCGCTAAAAACCATTCTCTGGATAATCGCAAGCATCATTTTCCTGGTGCTCCTGGTAGTAATATTAATACAGGTTCCTGCCGTTCAAAATTACGCCAAGAACAAGGCGGTTACGTATCTTGAAGGAAAGATCCACACCAAAGTTAAAATAGGCCACATCAGCCTGGGGCTGCCTAAACTACTGGTGCTGGAAGACGTTTATTTCGAAGATCAGAAAAGAGACACCCTTTTAGCAGGCGAAAAGCTGAAGGTGGATATCAATATGCTGAAACTCTTCAGCCATAAAGTTGAAATAAACGAGATCAACCTGCAGGGCATTACCCTGAACGTACACCGCGGCGCGGATAGTGTTTTTAACTTCGGTTATATCGTAAAAGCATTTTCGAGCGAACAAAAAAAACCGGTAAAACCAACCGACACGGCTTCGGCTATGAAGTTTTCGCTGGATAAGATCGTACTCGACAATATCCGCGTAGCTTATAAGGACGTGATGACCGGCAATGACATCAGGTTTTTGCTGGGCCATTTTGATACCCGTATCAAAGAGTTTGATATGGATAAGATGAAGTTCAGCATCCCAAAGATCACCTTGTCCGGCGTAAACGCACGCATCATACAAACACCCAACAATCTGTCGGTCGCGAAAGCTAAAGCAGCCGATACGGCGATAGCCCCTGTAGCCATGACGCTTAACCTGGGAACCATTGATTTTTCAAAGATAAAGATCGATTACCGGGATAAGACTATGAGCACCAAAGTTGACCTGGGTAAGTTTTTGGTGGATATGGATAGGATCGACCTTAAAAATCAAAAGGTGGCTATTAAGCGGTTTGAGCTGGGCGACACCAAAGCGAACCTGGTTTTCTTTAAACCCCAAACAGTTAAGAGGGTTATAGCTAAGAAGATAAAAAAACTGGATACGCTGGTCGCCTCCCCGCAAAGCCAAAAAGGCTGGACCGCAACCATAGCTAAGGTTAGCTTCAAAAATGACGATATCAAATATGACAACTACGTACAAAACCCGATAGCGCGCGGCCTTGATTTCGGGCACATGGATATTCGTAACCTCAATGTTGACATGGATGGCCTGTCGTACGATCCGCAAACCATTTCGGGTACTGTTAACGATTTTACCTTCAATGAAAAAAGCGGGCTGAACGTTAAAAAGTTCCATACCAAATTCCTATACGGCCCAAAAAACGCTTACCTCAACAATCTTTATTTAGAAACGCCGCAAACGGTTATACAGCGGGAATTGCAGGTTAGCTATCCGTCGATAGCTTCACTAAGCAATAACCTGGGCAATCTGAGCATCAATGCCAATCTCGATGGTAGCCGCCTTGGACTGAGAGATGTTTTAATATTGGTGCCTTCATTAGCCGGTACCGAGCCGTTCAAACATGCGCCCGGCGCTGTTTTCCTGGTAAACGGCCGGGTAATAGGCAAGGTAAGCGACCTGCGCATTCCGAACCTCGAAATAACCGGGTTAAGAAATACGCACATCAAGGCATCCGCTATATTAAAAGGCTTACCTGATGTAAACCACTCCTATTTTGACGTAACCATTAACGACTTTAACACAAACAGCGGAGATATCGCCAAACTGGTGGCGCCCGGTATGATCCCGGCGTCGGTTAGCATTCCGGCCAATTTGAACCTGAAGGGCAGCTTTAAAGGCAGCACTAAAAACTTTAATACACACATGAGCCTTCGCTCGAGCGATGGCGCGGTTGATCTGACCGCCTCGATGCGAAACCTGAATAAAAAACGGGCCGCTACTTATTCTGCCAATATAAAAGCCAACAACCTGAACGTCGGCGCATTGACCAAACAGCCAAAAATGGTGGGTATGGTAACACTTACGGCAACTATAAAGGGCGCCGGACTCGATCCTAAAACGGCCAGCTTGCAATTTAACGGGAACGTAGCCAGCGCGCAGGTTAAAGGATACAATTATAAGAACCTGGCGCTTAGAGGCGCCGCGAGCAACGGAAGCTATGTCGCCCACGCGCGAATGAAGGATCCCAATATTAATTTTACGCTGGACGGCAAGGCCAATATGAACAAAAAATATCCTTCGGTATATGCGACGGTAATGGTGGATAGTATAAATCTTCAGAAACTGAATTTCTCCAAATCGGAAATGCGTTTTCATGGTAAGATCGTTGCTGATGTACCAACCGCCAGCCCGGATTACCTGAACGCAAATATCAAGCTTACCGAAATGCTGCTTGTTCAGGCCGGTCAACGCATAAAAATTGATACCGTTAGCCTGATCTCAACGGCAAACGCCGATAGCAGCACAATAAAATTAAAAGCGCCTATGCTGTATGCGCACATGGCGGGAAAATATAAGCTGACCGAGATCGCTACTGCCGTACAGGATGTAACAGATAAATACTTTAATATCGCCGTTGCGAAGGCCCGCGCTAAGGCCAAAAAAAGTTACTCGCCCGAGCAATTTGCCTTTGACGTGCATATTGTAAAGACACCATTGCTTACACAATTCGCGCCTTCGTTAAAAAGGCTCGACCCGGTATTGATTACCGGCCATTTTAACAGTGAAACGGGCGACCTTGTGGTTAATGGGTCTGCGCCAAAGGTGATATATGGCACCGGGGTTGTCAATAATTTAAAACTGGCTATCAACACCGGCAACAACGCGCTCAACTACAGTGTAACCGTGGATGAGCTAAGAGCATCATCGTCCATAGACTTATTGAATACCAGCATAACCGGCAGTGCGCAAAATGATAAGCTAAATATCAGCCTGCAGGTACGTGACGTGGTCAAAAAAGAGCGGTACCGTGTTGCAGGTGTGTTCAGCATCTTACCGAACGAATACCAGTTCAGCTTTCTGCAAAACGGTTTGATATTAGATTATACGCCGTGGGCAGTTAATGCCAACAACGCGCTGCAGTTTGGCACAAGCGGCATAATGGCAAAAGACTTTTCAATTACCAGCAACAACCAGGTGCTGAGTATCAATAGCGACCAGCAGCAAATGAACGCGCCAATTACCGTTGATTTTAGAAACTTTAGAATTGAAACCCTTACCCGCGCGGCAAAACAAGATTCACTGCAGATAGGCGGTGTTATCAACGGCCAGGCACACCTCAGCAACTTCCAAAAATCGATGGTATTTACCACCGATCTGAATATTACCGACTTTAGTTTCAAGGGGGATACCGTGGGGAACGTCGCGCTTAAGGTAAATAATCAAACACAAAACGCCTATGCGGCCGATGTGCGCATAACAGGCAAAGGCAACCAGGCGAATTTAACCGGCTTATACTATACTGCGCCCAACAGTAAAATGGATTTGAACCTCGATATTATTACCCTCAATGTTAAGAGTATTGAAGGTTTCAGCTTTGGCAGCATACGAAACGGCAGCGGTAACCTAAGCGGCCAGCTAAAAATAACAGGTACGCCAAGCGCACCGGTTGTGCGCGGCGATGTTCACTTTAATAAAGTTGGCTTCAACGTAGCTACGTTGAATTCATACTTTACTATGCCGAATGAAAGCATCACGTTTAATAACGATGGCGTATTGTTCAATGATTTCACTATGGTCGATTCGCTTGGTAATAAGGCCGTTGTAACGGGAACTGTTTACACTAAAAATTTCACGGATTTTGATTTTGGTGTAGATATTACCGCAAAGAATTTCCGGGTGGTTAACTCAACTGCCGAGAATAACAAATTGTACTACGGTAAATTGTTTGTCGACGCAAATATTAAAGTTCGCGGCGATATCAACACGCCGGTTGTGGATGCAACCCTTACCGTTAACCCCAAAACCGACCTGACCATTGTTTTACCGTCGGCCAATCCAAGCGTAGAGGACCGCAAAGGCGTGGTCGAGTTTATTGATCCAAACGGGCCCAAGCTCGATTCGATCATGCTCGCCAAACAACTCGATTCGTTAAAAAAGGCCGACCTAAATGGTTTGGACGTTACAGCTACAGTAAACATCAATAAAGAAGCCAATTTTAATATTGTGGTCGATTCCAGAAATGGCGACATAGTCCATATAAAGGGAAGCGGACAATTAAGCGGCGGTATTGACCCCAGCGGAAAAGTGAATCTTACCGGAACCTATACTGTTGCTTCAGGGTCGTATGATTTAGCTTATGCGACAGTAAACCGGAAATTTAACTTCAAACAGGGCAGCACCATCACATGGACGGGCGACCCAACCAGTGCTAACATTAACCTAACAGCCGTTTATATTGCCAATGTTCCTCCAATCGATTTAGTGAACGACCAGCTTGGAGGAACCGACAACGCGACGATGTACAAGCAAAAACTTCCGTTCAACGTCGATCTCAACTTAAAAAATCAGTTAATGAAACCGGATATCAGCTTCGACATCGTTTTACCTGATAGCTCATATACCGTTCCGCAGGATGTGGTTAATACTGTTGACGCCAGGTTATCGCAAATACGCCAGGACCCGAATGAAATGAACAAACAGGTGCTGGGGGTACTGGTATTGGGACATTTCATTGGGGATAACCCACTGCAAAGCCTCGGCGGCGGTACAGGGTTGCAGGGGGCTGTCCGCAATAGTGTAAGCAGTTTGTTATCTGATCAACTTAATAAACTGGCCGGCAATGTTGGCGGGGTACAGTTAAGCTTCGGTGTTACTTCGGGTGCAGATTACTCATCGGGAGTACAGCAAAACCGAACAGACCTTAATGTGGGCTTGTCGAAACAGTTTTTAAATGATCGGGTGACAGTTACCGTGGGCAATAACTTTAACCTCGAGGGTCAAAACCAGCCCGGCCAAAAGTCGACAGATATAGCAGGAAACGTGTCTGTTAATTATAAATTGACTAAGGATGGCCGTTATATGGTACGGGTTTACCGGCGCGACCAATATATTGTGATCCAGGGACAAGTAGTTGAAACGGGCGTAGGTTTTGCATTAACATATGACTATAATAAGTTTATGGAACTGTTTAAACAGCGTACCCCCGAAGATAGAGCACTGCAAAAAAAGTATAATAAAGACCAAAGGGACCAGAAAAAACAACAAAAAGCTGCCGACAAAAAATCTGACTCAACAGCTACGACCGTTCCGCCAAAACAAACTGCTCTAACCAAACAAACGATATATTGATCTATGGCCAAATTCAGATACTTATATATTTTAATTCCTATTTTTTTAAGCGCCTGCAGCACAACTAAATTCCTGGCGCCCGGGCAAAAACTGTATACCGGCGGGCAGGTAAACATTGTTGATAAAACAATAAAAAAAAGCGACTCAAAAGCGATGAAAAGCGAACTGGAGGCCTTATTGCGGCCGAAACCCAATGGCAAGATTTTGGGCTTACGGGTTAAACTGTGGATATACGAAAAAACAAAGACCAATAAAAAAACCGGGTTAAGGCATTATTTTAACTCCCATTTTGGCGAGCCGCCCGTTTTACTAAGTTCGGTTGATCTCAATAACAACAGCATTATTCTACAAAATACGCTGCAAAACGAAAGTTATTTCCAGGCCCAGGTTACGGCCGATACGCTTATTAAAAACAAAACCGCGAAGGCTATATACACTGCCGCACCTGGCCCGGCTTACATTATCAGGAAATTAGCCTTCCCAACGGGTAAGGATGCCGTTGATACCGCAGTAGCCGGCACAGCGGGACAGTCGTTGTTAAAAGTTGGCGACAAATATAATCTTAACGTTATTAAAGATGAGCGGATACGAATAGACACCCGTTTAAAGGAGGAAGGTTTTTATTATTTCGCCCCCGAAGACCTTATTATGCGGGTTGACAGTACCGGCAAAGACCATCATGTGGACATATATGTGGCCGTTAAAAACACGATCTCAGGTTTGGCCCGGAAAATTTACACCATCCGTAATATCTACGTATACCCCAATTATTCATTAAAAGATACTTCGTTAAAATTAGATTCCGCGGTAAAATACCAGTGGTATAATGTGATCGATCCTAAAAACACAGTTCGTCCTTTCGTTTTTAAAAACACTGTATTGCTGCATCCCGGGGACGTGTATAACCGCACTGAACACAATAGTTCATTGAATCGTTTTATTGAACTGGGGCCATTTAAATTTGTTAAGAACCGTTTTGAATCTATCTCGCAGGACTCTTCAAAACTGGATGTATATTACTTTTTAACCCAATACAAACGAAAATCATTGCAAGCCGAGGTGACAGCACGCCAAACATCAGCAAACTTCAGTGGTACCCAGTTTAACCTCACTTTCAGGAACCGTAATACATTTAAGGGTGCGGAGTTATTTACCCTTAACTTTTTTGTAAGCAACGACCTGCAGTTTGGGCATACCAGCAATAATCACAGTGTTTACCAGTTTGGTGTGCAACCAACCATATCCTGGCCGAGGATCATCGGGCCGTTTAACATTTCGCCGAATAACGCCTTTATCCCGCGTACCATTTTACAAACCGGCTATACCTTAATTGACCGGACGGGGCTCTACAGGCTTAATTCGTTCAATGCATCAATAGGATATCAATGGAAACCCAGCTTGCATACCCAGCATGAGCTGAATATTTTTAATGTAACTTATGTAGATGCAGCTAACATATCCCAGCTTTATCGGGATAGTATTAAGAAAACCCGTAATCCAGCGCTGGCACACGTTATCAATAACCAGTTCACCTTCGGGCCAAGTTATAGTTACACCAATACAAATACCACCGAGGAATTCAGGACCAATACCTATTACTGGATGAGTAAAGTTAGCCTTTCGGGGAATTTGTATGGCATATTGACCGGAGCGGATACGCCAAGACGGGTTAGTAAGGTTTTTAATACGCCGTTTAACCAGTATATTAAATTTGAGAATGAATTTAGATTCTTCCATAAATTGGGACCGAATAATAAACTGGCGACGCGTTTAATAGTTGATGTTGGTTTGCCTTATGGTAACTCAACAGTAATGCCATATAGCCAACAATTTTTCATCGCGGGCGCAAACAGCTTAAGAGGCTTTCAGGCACGCTCAATAGGACCCGGTGCATATAATGTTCCCGATTCGCTTCGTAAGGGCACAAGTTTCCTTCCCGATGAATCAGGCGATATAAAACTGGAAGCAAATGTGGAACTACGACCAAAACTATTTAGTATAGTTGAGGGCGCCCTGTTTATGGATGCCGGTAATATATGGCTGCTACACAGCAACAAATATGTGCCGGGTGGTGCTTTTGGTAAAAACTTTCTTGGTCAGATAGCCGCCGACGCGGGATTTGGCTTACGTTTTAACTTTACCGTTTTAATATTGCGTACAGATATAGGCTTCCCAATTATTAAGCCCAACCTACCTGCCGGCCAGCACATTGTGATCAACCAAATAGATTTTGGCAGCTCAAAATGGAGGGGGCAGAATTTGATCTTCAATTTAGCTATCGGGTATCCGTTCTAATTAGTGATTTATTGAATTAGTGATTTGGTGAATTTTGAATGCATGATTGATTAATATTGCATCTATGGATTCAGAAAAAACATCGGTCACCGTTCCCTTAATAATAATCGATCTTCACGAGGATGGCTTCCATCCTTTGCTTGAGATTTCGGTGTTTGGCCGACCTTTTCTTGTCGTTTTGGATACAGGGGCTTCGAAAACAGCTTTTGATCACACGCTGCTGATACAAGCAAATAGCGGGATGGACATTATTGTAAGCGATCACCTTTCGACCGGCCTGGGCACCAACAGCATGGCTTCGTCAACCGCCATCATTCATGACTTGTATATTGGAAGTGTGCTAGTAACTGAATTTGAAATAGCTGTACTGGATCTTTCGACGATCAATAATGCTTACCGGCAATTGGGCCACCCTGAGGTTTTGGGTGTACTGGGGGGAGATATTTTAATGAAGTATAAAGCAGTGATCGATTACGGAATGCAGACGCTTGAGTTACAGCAAAATTGAAAGACTTACGAAGTTTTAAAAACTTCGTAAGTCTTATGAACACTTGCTATGTGTCTATCCTGGCGTATTTCGCGTTCTTCTCAATAAACTCACGGCGAGGGCCTACTTCATCGCCCATGAGCATTGAGAAGGTATGATCACATTCGGCGGCATTTTCGATGCTTGCTCGTTTTAACGTGCGGGTATTCGGGTTCATAGTCGTTTCCCATAATTGTTCGGCGTTCATCTCACCCAAACCTTTATAGCGCTGTATATGCACGCTGTCTTCCTTTCCCGCTCCTTTTAGTTTTTGCACAGCTACATCCCGCTGCTCCTCGGTCCAGCAGTACTCCTGCTCTTTTCCTTTTTTCACCAGGTATAACGGCGGCGAAGCTACATACACGTATCCGAATTCGATCAATTCCTTCATATAACGGAAAAAGAAGGTTAGAATAAGCGTAGTAATGTGCGATCCGTCGACATCAGCATCCGTCATGATAACAATTTTATGATAACGGAGCTTACTTATATTCAATGCTTTATCATCCTCCGGCGTACCAATGCTCACGCCGAGGCCGGTAAACATATTTTTTATCTCCTCGTTCTCGTAGATTTTGTGTTCCATGGCTTTCTCAACGTTCAGAATTTTACCTCTCAACGGTAAAATAGCCTGGAATTCACGGTCGCGGCCTTGTTTAGCCGTTCCACCCGCCGAGTCACCCTCAACAAGATATATCTCGCATAACGATGGATCACTATTGGCGCAGTCCGAAAGCTTGCCTGGTAAGCCGGATCCGCTCATTACGTTTTTACGCTGAACCATCTCGCGCGCCTTACGTGCTGCTGCACGGGCGGTTGCCGCAAGAATAACCTTGTTAACGATCATCCTGGCTTCGCGCGGGTTTTCTTCGAGGTAATTACCTAAAATCTCCCCTACCGCCATGTCAACAGCACCCATTACCTCGTTGTTACCCAATTTGGTTTTGGTTTGGCCTTCAAACTGCGGTTCGGCTACTTTTACCGAGATAACCGCAGTTAATCCCTCACGGAAGTCATCACCGGTGATCTCAACCTTCATATTCTTAAGCAGGCCCGATTTGTCGGCATAAGCCTTCAAAGTACGCGTTAACCCCCGGCGGAAACCGGCGACATGGGTACCACCTTCAATAGTATTGATATTATTTACGTACGAGTGCACGTTTTCCGAATAGGTATCATTGTATTGCAGGGCAAGTTCGACCGGGATGCCCTGTTTCATGCCATCAATGTAAATAGGCTCCGGGATTAACGATGCACGTGTGCCGTCAAGGTATTTGACAAACTCGCGTAGTCCACCTTCCGAATAAAATTCCTCACATGGATGGGTGCCATCATCGTTTACTTCACGCTCGTCGGTTAAAGAAAGGCGTATGCCCTTATTTAAAAACGCAAGTTCGCGTAAACGCGCTGCCAACGTTTCGTATTTATACTCGGTACCAATAGTAAAAATCTCGGAATCGGGTTTAAAAACGATAGTTGTTCCCCGCTTTTCGGTATCACCAATGATCTTTACATCAAATAACGGCTTTCCCTTTTCGTATTCCTGCGTCCATATTTTTCCTTCACGATATACCAACGCAGTTAGGTGGATCGAAAGCGCATTAACGCAGCTTACGCCCACGCCATGCAAACCGCCCGAAACTTTGTAAGTATCCTTGTCGAATTTACCGCCGGCGTGCAAAACCGTCATTACCACTTCTAAAGCCGAGCGCTTTTCTTTGGTATGGATGGCGGTGGGGATACCCCGGCCATTGTCTTCAACTTTTATTGAATTGTCTTTTAATATAGTTACTTTAATATAATCACAGTAACCGGCCAGCGCCTCATCGATTGAATTATCTACTACCTCGTATACTAAATGGTGAAGTCCCTTAAAACCTGTATCGCCAATGTACATCGACGGGCGTTTCCGCACCGCCTCTAAACCCTCTAAAACCTGTATATTATCTGCTGAATAATTTGATTTGTCCTGTTTTTCTTCGCTCATATTTACTTAAAAAAATAACCCCCGAAAATACGAATTTTAACCCGGATTTCCGCATTTGTGGATAAATAGGACACGATATAAACACCCCTTGCAAAACATTAGGATACTTGTAATGAAAGTTTATCTTTGTCAAAAAAATTTTACGTTTAAACGATAAATTACTCGTGTATAAACGCGCAATAAAACCATAATTAAAAATGAAAACCAAAGCTCCTATTTTTTCAAAAATTACATTAGGTGTTTTACTTGCGGGGAGCTTAGCCGCCTGCAATAACACTAAAACAGACAACAAGCCGGCCGTTGTGGCAGTTGGTAAAGAGACAATCGTTTTTGTCAACTCCGATTCGTTGCTGAACAAGTATGACTATTTTAAGGATATGTCAAAACGTTTGGAAACTAAGGCCAATGCCGCAAAAAGCAATGTTGGCTCCAGAGGCCAGGCTTTCCAGCGGGAATACGCAGAATATCAAAAAAATGCCAGCACAATGGCTGCTGATGTACGCCAGTCGACTGAGCAGCGGTTACAGCGCGAGCAGCAGGACTTTCAAACTTATCAACAGAATGAAGCTGCAGCATTTCAAAATGAACAAACATCAGAAAATGCTAAACTTTATGATAAGATCGCTGACTTTGTAAAAGGATATGCTAAAGAAAAAGGTTATAAATTAGTATTAACTTATTCCAAGGCAAATCCCACAGTGTTATATGGCGATCCTGCGCTGGATGTAACAGCCGATGTCGCAAAAAGGCTTAACGATGCTTACTCGAAGGATAAGAAATAAGCTATTCAATTAGTTTTTAAATTATAGCCTCATAACAAAAAACCTCAGCTAATTGGCTGAGGTTTTTTGTTATGATTAAAATCTTCTCGCTTAAGCTACCAATACGCCTTCCTTAATATTTGCATTGGCTTTATTGTCCAGTTCCTCAAATTCAGAATTTTTGCTGATAAATTCAGGGACGATCTCTTTCATTTTATTTACAACGGCCAACACATTATTTTGATCATTAAGGGTCAGCAGTTCATTTATGTCTGTGTGTACTTGTTTGTAGCTATAATCGATTACCTGTGATATTTTAATCTTCTCATGATAGGTAGGCATAGTAGATTCCCCGTCATTCAGGAGTTCCTCGTATAACTTCTCGCCTGGCCTCAAACCAGTGTAAACGATCTTTATATCCTTTTCAGGCTGCAGGCCGGCCAGCTTGATCATTTTTAAGGCTAAATCAGTAATTTTAACTGGCTCACCCATGTCAAAAATAAAAATCTCGCCTCCTATACCCATTGTTCCGGCCTCCAATACAAGATGAACAGCTTCCGGAATCGTCATAAAATAACGCGTAATCTCAGGATGGGTTACCGTAATTGGGCCACCTTTGCGTATTTGGGCTGTAAACCGCGGTATAACCGAGCCATTTGAACCCAGCACATTCCCGAAACGGGTAGTAATAAAGCGAGTATTGGCGTTATTATCAGGGTTATTTTTAAGCGATTGAATATATATCTCAGCAATACGTTTAGTTGTCCCCATAACGTTCGATGGGTTAACAGCTTTGTCCGTTGAGATCATAACAAATTTTCCAACATCGAAAGCAACCGCCAGATCGGCGACGTTTTTGGTTCCCAAAACATTAGTTAACACGCCCTCAGTTGGATTTTCTTCCATCATTGGCACGTGTTTGTAGGCTGCCGCGTGAAATACAACCTCGGGCATGTAGTCAATAAAGAGCTTGTGCATCCTGTTATAATTGCGGATATCTGCAATAAATATCTTTGCCGCAATATCCGGGAAGTTCTCTTCAACCTGAAGCCGTAATTCGTGCAACGGCGACTCGGCCTGGTCACATAAAATTATCATCGCAGGACCATAGCAAAGCACTTGTTGCACAATTTCAGACCCTATTGAGCCTGCTGCTCCGGTAACCAATACCCTTTTCCCACGCAAATCTTCGGAAATCCTGGTGGTATCAATTTGAATTGGCTTACGCTGCAACAAATCCTCGATTTTGAGATCCTGAATCTGCTGTAAATTGAGCTTTCCATATATCCATTGATCGGACGGAGGTACAGTCAATACCTGAATACCGAGTGTAAGACATTTTTCAAGCGCTGTTTTCTTTGTTTCCTCATCAAGGTGATGATTCATAATAATAAGCTTATCTACCTTGTGCTTGTCCTTTAATTTCTCTAGCTTATCAATGTCGTAAACTTTAGTTTGCTCGATCTCCTTATTTATTTTACTCGCATCCGAATCGACAAAGCCAACAACATCAAAGTTGGTTTTAGCGCTCGCTTCAAGTGCTTGTTTCACTAAAACTGCACTGTTGTCTGATCCATAGATCAACACAACCGTTTTCTTTGTATTTGAATAATTGGTGATATAAAAGAACAGGCTTTTCACCCCCGTACGCCACATAATCAACACCGTACATGATACTGAAAAATTTATCAGCATTATCATATTGATAGTTACCGAATTGATATAAAAAACAGGCATCACCCATAGCTGTACAAATAACCGGTAAATGAGGCAGCTAATAAAGATCGAGCTAAAAATGCGTAATACGTCCCTGGTGTTTGAATATCTTATCAAACCTCTGTGAATCCGCATGCCATACATTACCAGTACTGCTGTTAAACAATATAGGCCTGTATAGATAAAAAAATAACCCCGTAAAATATTCACGAACTCAAAACGGTATACGATAAAATAAGATGAGGAAAATGACCAGGCTACAATAAAAAAGTCGATCAACATAATGATCCATCTTGGCACCACGCGACTTAAAAGTATATATTTCTTCATACGGTAAGCTAAACAAATTACCCTAAAGTAACGGATTATTTTTAACAAAACTATATAAAAAACCAATAAAAATTGCGTGGCATATAAAGGAATGGCATTTATTGCTTGACTGGAGTTCGTTCAGAAGACTGTTCGATTTAAGCATTACCACGGCTTTGCGTATATACCGCAAGTTAAAATGCTGATGTATATATACCGTAGTCTTTTAGATTGGGCTTGGTGCTGCTGTTTTGGTAACTGGTTTAAAGATCAGCCTTGCGATTTATGTGCAATAGTGGCTTTAATATTAGATAAGTAAATATCAACGGAAGTATAATCATTAAAAATAACGCCATTCCTGAAAGCGAGGAGTTATTAATAACAAACAAAATTATCACCAATTGTACCAGCGCGTAACAAGCCGAGATTAGAAGATGGGAGATTTTCTGTTCATTCGCTAACAACTGGTAAAAATGCAGCCTGTGTGCCTTGAAAATGTTCTGTTTGAGTAATAAACGATGCAGAATGGTCAACACAGTATCAACACCATAAACGCCAAGGAAAAGTATATAAACCCAATTATTAGAAGTAAAAATAAGATCAAACAGCAGCATTATTATCCATAAAGCAATGGTTACGCTGCCGACATCGCCTGCAAAACACCTAGCCTTTTTACGGAAATTAAAAAACAGGAACACCGTGCATGCCAATAGCGGCAGCCAAATTAAATCTGGCTTTATAAAGTAAAACTGGTATAGATTAACCCATTGCAAACTGGCCAGTATAACTACGCTGTACCAACCCGTCATGCCATTAATTCCGTCCATAAAATTATAGGCATTTATTATTCCGATTGAGAGTATATATAACAGCAACGTCTCCCACCATGGTAATAAACCAAATATGCCTAAATAGATAAATACAAGACTAACCGAAGCAAAATGAAAAAAAATCCTGAGTTGGTTTGAAAGCGAATAAACGTCATCCAGAAAACTGATTACACCAATAAGGATGACACCAAAAAGAGCTGTATAAAAATCATTAAAATGCCATATTAAGGCAATTAAGGCAGCAAATAGGAAAATTATACCTCCACCTCTAATAGTAATGTTTGAATGTGAGCTGCGTTCATTTGGATGGTCGATGATGTTATACTTATCCGCTATTTTTAGATATATAAGTTCAAGTACGAATAAGAGACAAAAGGATGTAAAAAGTAGAAGTAAATGCATATCGTCCTGATAATTATCGCCGCAAAAGTAAGTTTTATCAGTTTAATAAAAGGAACAATAAAAATTACCAAAACTATAATTTAGTATCATTTGACTACCATTTGGTTCTATTTTACTGTCATTTCTGACGTAAAAAACGGTTAAAAGTATAATTTACTTCCATTAAAGTATCATTTTAGCACCATTATTTATCATTTTTGGAAGATAATTATCGTAATAATGTATAATTCTCTCCCATTTTATAGGATTATTTTCTATGATATTTTAAAGCCGGTTAATACAGGCGTGGGGTTCCATCCTAATAATTCACGGGCCTTGGAATCATCGAATGTTAAATCGGAAGTAATTTTTTTAAGCTTGTCAGAATTAATCGGAGCTTTAGGCCCCAAAATATCGCCGATTTTTGCCGCAAAATTGGCAAACCAGAGTGGAATATTTGCGGGTTTGTTTTTAGTTAATTGCTTCGCTATTGATTCGGAAAGCTCTGAAAAACTTGGGTGATAGCCGTCTGTTAAATTATATATGCCACCGATGTTAGCAGCAATAGGGAGTATTTTGGCAACGTCTTCGGCCAAAACCATGCTTTTTTTGGCTTTTCCGCCCGCGATATTAAAATAATAGCCGTTCTTAACCCCCTTAATCATAGCGTGCAAATTACCCGGAGGGTTGGAACCTGCGATCAATGGTAATCTCAGAATTGTACAAACAATTTTGTGTTTTGTGCACCATCTTATAATTAATTCTTCAGCCAAAATTTTGCTTCGTCCATAAGAATCTTTGGCTAATAAATGTTCATTTTCTTTAATTAAAATACCCGTTTCCTTTCCGTAAACGGCTACAGTACTGATAAAAATAAATGAGCGTAGGTGAATTGAATTTTCAAGTGCCTTTAAAACATTTGCGGTACCGGTATAATTTACATCAAAAAAAAATTGCTTCCCTTTATCATTGAGGGGCACTGTATGAGCCAATCCCGCTGCATGAATAACCAGATCAAATTCCTTTTTGAAGGGTAAATTTAATCCTGTTAAATCAGCGATAATTTCATTAGAACCCTGCCTGCCAACAGTGGTAATAGTATGTCCTTCCGTTTTTAAAAGTAGATGTATATACTCCCCTAAAAAACCGCTAGCCCCAGTTAGAAGAATTCTCATATCGACGTTGTGCCGCACATAGGCGGCTAATTATTGCTTGTAAATTATCAGCTTATCATTTCTTATTTAAAATATCTTCAAACTTCCCCACACTTATGTCCCATCTAAATTTTTCGAGGACAAACTGTCTGCCATTTATCGCAAGCTCGTCCCAATTTTCGCCTTTCAATAAACCGACGATTTTGTTTGCAAAATCATTGGATTCGTCTTCTATATATAAATTTAGGCCCGATTTACCACAAACGCCATGATTACCTGCAGAAGTTGTTACAACGGGTGCGCCCATTGCCAATGCCTCCAATACCTTTGTTTGCGTTCCAACTTTAAGTCGTATCGGGCAAGTGCTAACCATTGCCCTATTTAAGTAATATTTTATGTCCTTAACATATCCAGTAGCAATAATATTTTGGCCATTTGCAAGTTTCAAAATTCCCTTAGCCGGATTTATTCCAACAAGCCATAGACGTGCCTCGGGGACCCTTTCCAAAACAAGCGGAAATACATCCCGACAAAAGTATTTAACACCATCTACATTAGGTGCGTGCCCCATGTTGCCTGAAATTATAATCATACCTTTCTCACGGGCAATTGTCTCATCGCTGGTAAAATAATCCACATCAATTCCATATGGCAGCCAATCTATTCTATCAACCCCCAATAGCGTTTTATAATCGAGAATATCCGCTTCAGCAATTAAAGTAATCCGACTAAATCTTTGTGACCATTTTTTTTCATACGACTTTAAACGAGGAATTTCCAGTTTAAGAAACAGCTTCATATACCATGCCCGCCACGTTAAAGACCGTTCATAATTTAAAATCAGCGGATCTACCATATTTAGTATAGTAAAATCTTTATACCAGTCGGGAAGATATTGGGCCATTCGGATAAGTGTGAAGACTACAGCATCATACTCGTTATTTCGCAACAGCTCGCCGATTAATTTGCCCATTTTCTTAAACTTGTAATATCTAACCTGAATTGGATCCGGTGAAAAAAAGCCAATAGCCGAATTTATATAAGAGCGCAATTTAGGGAGTTTCACTAGATGAACTTTATCGCAAAAATTTTTTACATATTCCTTACCGACGTCAGTATTTTTTCCATCCTGAAAAGTCACCAACTCGATTGAGTGGCTTGCAGAAAGGTGTTGAATATGTTTAAATAACATAACCTCATATCCTTTAGTCGGCGGATATGATAGTGATGGTGTTATAAATAATAATTTCATTATTTCTTCTATCTGATTTTATCTTCTTTTAAGATTGCGAAATATTGTATCAATCACTTTACGGTTTTATCACACACAAAGAGAGTTATATATCGACAATGTTTCCTGAGCCACTTTTTGCCAGGAAAATTCAGCGGCTCTTTTATGTCCCCGAGCTCTATATTCTTGTCGTAACAAATTGTCGGCGCACATTTTGGTTATTGCATAGGTTAATTCGCTAACATTCACAGGGTCAACCAATAGCGCTGCGTTCCCGGCAATTTCAGGAATTGAAGCACTTGTCGAGCCTATAACCGGTGTGCCGCATGCCATGGCCTCTAATACAGGTATCCCAAAGCCTTCATATAGTGACGGATACAACATTACTTCAGCTAAACTATACAAACTAATCAATTCTTCTTCAGAAATAAATCCCAATAAAGCTACCTTTTCTCTTAAATTCAATGATTGAATTAGTTTTGAAAAATGGTCGATTGCGCTTTTTGAAAGCCCAACAATTACCAATTGATGTGTTGATTGATTGCCCTTATGAAATTCAGCAAAAGCGTTGATAATTCGCACGGTATTTTTCCTCGGATCAATCGCCCCAAACGCTAAAATATAATGTTCTAAATTTAAGCTAAATTTCGCAAGAACCGTCCTGGGCTCAGCACTATTCTGTCGAAAAACAGTGCCCGGGGCCTCATAAATAACTGATAATCGCGACTCATCTATTGACAAACTTCTTACAATATCAGATTTCGAATATTTAGAAATCGTGATGATTCTAATTGCATTTTTCGCCACAATTGGAACCACACAACGTAAATATAAGCGACCAATTCTTTGATACAAAGACGGCGATGAAGGCAGCATGCGTCCCGGCAACATATACATAACATCGTGAATCGTTACAACTAATTTAGTCCTTTTCGGCAACACTATTGGGGCCGAATTGCCCGGGCAGTGCAATATATCCAATTTATCGGCCCATACGTAAAATGGCAAAATCACTTGTTCCCAAACCGGATAAAGTTTGAATGGGATAATTTTTAAATTAAATCGCGGGTCATCGGGCACTGCATTAATTACAGCTTTACTGTCGGCATACAAGATAAACTTATGTTGCGATGTGGTTTTTGCCAACTCTTCGAGCAAGTTTTTTATATAATTACCAATTCCACGACGCTTGGAGAGAAACCGGGCGTCTATTCCTATAGTTAGATTAGTATTTAAATTCATATCGGGGTTATATCCGCCGGCTTTGGGGCATTAACGGGTTTTATAGAGCTTCGCCTTAAAAATAGATTATAAAGCCCAAACATAACCAAATCTGCAACGCCAAAAAACATAATGGAACCAAAAATTGATGCCCGCACCCCATTCAGTAAATGCACGGATAGTAACAAACAAACAATTCTCAATAATCCGTACCGGCGGGCATAATAATGGAAATAGGGAATTAACGTCCCTAAGAACAATGAATAAATAACCATCCCTGACAATCCAAGATGACCAAATGCTTGCTCAAATCCGGAGGGCACCACCGAACCCGAGTATGGCTTGGTTTTTTCGAAATATTTAGAAAGGCCAACGAAACTTCCGTTAGGATCGTTTCTTATTGAGTTAGGAATATAATCCATAAAAACCACAAATTCACTAACACCGAAATCATAATGAAAATCACCGCTCCGTACCTGTTTGTTGATAATGCCTGCTACGCCTGTAAACCCCTCAACATTATCTCTGTAAAACCAATCCAATACACTAAATTCATCCACGGCGCTTGTAAATTTCGAGGCTGCCTCTGAGGCGCCTACGGTACCAAACCTATAAGCGAAATCCCTGTAAAGGCCAAAAATAAAGAAAATGACAATGGCGGGCACGATCATTAAAAAAATGACTTTCCTCGATATTTCCTTTCGGCAATAATTAATAACTACAAATAGCTGAAGGAGAGCAAATGCAGTTAAAAACCGCGAATTAAACAGCGTTATAAGAATAGCGATCGAAAATAGGAGTATATCAAATATATTTATTTTTTGCCGGTTGATTATTTTTAAAATCAAAGGCCATTTTGCAATTCCTATTGCCAGCAAAAAGACCGTTTGCCCGCCTACATTTTGGCCTGGTTTAGTTAAAGCTGAATTTAATCCGCCAACCTGGGTGATCAACAAGCCACTCATCATCATTGTCCAAATACCCACAAATAAATAAGCAGCTACTGAGGGACGGGGTTTTGGAACTTCTGAAACCGTCTTTTTTAACTTCGACCAGCGCAATTTGCGAAATAACAGCACAGTGAATGCGAAGCAAAGTAAGCATATTGTATAATAATAATTGGCCGTGCGTGCATTATCCAGGGTAAACGTGTTTATAACAACGTCTAACCTGGTTACTTTCAATGTTTCAAACTGCCTGAATACCCACCAAGCCTGACCTTGGACAAGAATTAGCAGGGTTGCAGAAACAAAAATCGCGAATAAGTTTCGCTGCTTTTTACGCAATATCTCGCTGAAGATAATGAAGATCAACAGTGAAATTTGTATGAACAGCAAAGTCCAATCGATAAGCCCCATTTTATTTTAATTTGTCAACATTATGTGCGATAAAATTATCAGGAAAGTTCAAGTCGCTAACCTGTATAGCCGCTGTCACTGGCTATTATCCCCGGCCCCTGTTGCATCTGCTGCTATACCTTCGTAGTATTTTTGCAGTGCATCTATATAATTTGCGATCTCAAATTTACCTAACACAAATTCTCTCAGCTTTATGCCAACCGATTTTAGCATCCCTGGGTCCTTTAAAACCTTTTTATTAAATTCTACAAATTGATTTATGTCGGAAAATGAGTGCATCGCCCCATTGGTATCGGCCAGGATTTGCTCGTAAGTCATAGCCGAGAGATTCCAGAACACCATAGGAATACCAAAGCTCGCCACTTCGATACTCCCGTAGCTGATAGACGAGCCCATTGACACAAGCCACAGCATAGATAACTTATCCCTGATGATAGAATGCTCCAAATCTTCCTGATGTCCCATAAACAGCACCTTGTCACGAATATTTAGCTCATCAACTATCTGGTCATAAAGTTTCGGATTGCCGCTGCCGTAAAAATACAACCTGGCATCAACAGCCTGGGCTACGGCATGAAAACATCGCAATAGGGGCTCATTCGGCCGATCGGCAAATAGCCTGCTAACCACGCCGATTCGCACAGGTTTGGTGCCGACTATTTTAGAATTCAAATTGGGCCTGTCCGACAGCTTCATCGATAATGGCAAATGATATAAAGAAGGATCTGTTAATGAGCTGTTACGAATTTCTAGTTCCTGCTGGGCATCCAATATCACAATCTTATCCTGCGGGCACTCGTCAAAATAGTTTCTTTCAAATTGAAATTGATGATTAACGTGATGAAGTACCACATTTTTGTTTTTATCAAGGTAAGGCATCAAAGCATCGCAGTATGTTTCAATACCCACAACGGCAATAATGTCATAAGGCTCAAAAAAGCCCTCATATTCAATATCAACTATTATAGCGTGTATTTTTTTTATAAGCCATCTCAAATAAATTGCTTTATTATAGAACTTTTTGATGGGGTACCTTAAATGTCGTTTTGAAATTAACTTTCGATGAATAGGAATATTTAAGTCTATTAATTTTTTATAATAATAATGATCCTTCACAAAATACTTCCTTGTCATAACCTCAACCTGAAACTTATTTTTATCGAGAGACTGACATATTTCAAAAAGATATCTTTCGCTCCCGTGTTGAACAAGTTGACTTAATACAAATAGTATTTTAATTTTCCTTTTTTCCATATTCAAGAGTATACAGACTACCGATAGATTCCCTTTATTAAAGCAGACACATAATTTACATCGTCTAACGTTAAGTACATCACCTGGCGGAGGGTTTGACCCGATGTTCGTAAATATATCCAAATTATTATTATCGCGGCAACGCAATAAGAAAAGCTTGAGGTTATAGCAGCTCCGTTGATGCCCATTCTGGGTGTGAATATAACGTTACCTACTATGGTTATAAATAAACTGATAAGGCTTGTGTATATACCTACTCCGGGTTTTCCGCGGCCTGAAAGGTCGCTGTAAAGAATTTGAGTAAAATTAAAAAAAACTGCGCCGGGTAATAGTAAAGACAACGCCGAGGCAGCGCCGCTAAATTTTACACTAAAGAACGCTCTAATGATCCAGGCCCCGGTTAATAATAAACCAATGCCGATTAAGAGCGCAATAATAATTACAGCCCTGATGGTCCGGTTGGTTAACACTGTGGCTTCTTCGGGGTTCATCGACGAAACCTGGGCAAAAAGAACTTTAGTAATGGCGTTAGCAATTTTCATGGGAAGTTCCGCTATGATTACTGCTATCATATATACCCCTAACTGATCGATTCGAAGGAAGTAGCCTACCAGGAACTGATCGATGCGGAGGTTTAGGAAGGTAACTAAGACCGAAGCGTACGCCGGCACGCCAAAATTGGCAAACCGTTTTAATAACGGCATTTTTATTCGTAGCCGAAAATGGCCAAGTTTCCGAGAAATCTTATACCATCCGGCAACAAATGATACTATTGTGCTTAACACGATTACCACTATCACCTCGTGCAAATTTAACCCAAATGGCAGGAACGCCGTTACGAAGACCAAACGAATTCCCAAATCCATTAAATTAAGACTGTTGTTCCATACAAAATCGTGCAAGGCTATAAAAACGTATTCCGCGTAGAGCCTGCCCAATGCAAGGGGCGTAAGGGCGAGTATAAGGATGACATCTCCTTTAGGTATGTGATAAAAAAGTTTATCAGCATAAAGTGGTAAACAACCTATTAACAGTATCGTTATCGGGATGCTAATTATCCACGTGATGGAAAAAAGATTATTTGCGACCTCATGCGGCGAATAGGATTTTAAACCAACGTAATATACCGCCGCCTGACCAAGGCCGATATTTAATATCATTCCTGTAGTGACATTAAAAAGCAATAACAATGTTATTGCACCACTGCCCGTAGGGCCGAGCGCCCTTGCAATTGCCACGTTTACGCCCAGCGTTAGAACTGTGGAAAGTACATACGAGATAAGGCTGATAAAAGAGTTACGTAAAAAAATAATGTGAGACTTAAATGTTAATAAATACTAATAATTATCAGGACGTCATTAATTTATCAAGTTTAGACTTGTAAAGGACGCTTTTAATCACCGAACAAATTTTACTTATCTGGTCGTCACTCAAGTCGACATAGAACGGAAGCCTTAATAGGCAATCAGTATAATAGTCGGAATTTACCAGTTCGCCATTTATCGATTGAGCGCTATTTAAATAAAAAGGCGATTTATGAAGGGATATATAGTGAAACACCGACAAAATATCTTGTTCTTTTAACTTTTTAATAACCGACTCCCTGCTTTGTATATTATCAAATAGCAAGTAAAACATGTGATAGTTGTTTGTAGAATAAGGAGGTACAAAAGGCAATTTAATCAATCTGGCATCCTGCAATTCTTGAAGTTTAGTTTTATATAAATTCCAAATATGTTGTCGCCTTTCTTGTATCTCATCAAGGTTTTCCAGTTGAGCAAACAAAAATGCAGCAATAATATCTGAAGGAAGAAAGGATGATCCAAGGTCTACCCAACCATATTTATTTACTTCTCCTCTAAAAAAAGCCGATCTGTTTGTGCCTTTTTCTCGAATAATTTCCGCTCGTTTTGAAAATCTCTCATCGTTAATTACCAGCATCCCGCCCTCGCCACTTATTATGTTTTTTGTTTCATGAAACGAGAAAGCAGCCAAATGGCCAATAGAACCAAGCGGGGTTTTTACATTATCTTTTCCAATATAGTAGCTATCAATTGCTTGGGCGGCATCTTCAATGGTAAATAAAGAATGCCTGTCGGCAAGCTGTTTTATTTTGTCCATATCACAGGAAATTCCTGCATAGTGTACTATTACAATCGCCTTGGTTTTAGGCGTGATCAGAGATTCAAGGGTCTCTTCGTCGATACCGGGGTGGTCGACGCGGCTGTCGGCAAAAACAATGCTGGCCCCACGTAATACAAATGCATTAGCTGTTGATACAAACGTATATGAAGGCATTATAACCTCGTCGCCAGCTTCAATACCAATCAAAATAGCGGCCAACTCTAGGGCATCGGTACACGATGTAGTGAGAAGGCATTTTTTAAATCCATACCTGTTTTCAAAAAAATCGTGACATTTCTTTGTGTAAATGCCATCACCCGAGATTTTCCCGCTTTCTATCGATTTTTGTATGTATTCTAGCTCCTTCCCTGTCTTGTAGGGTTTATTAAAAGGAATATTCATTGAAATTTTGTTCTAAATTTTTTAAATGGCAGTAAATTCTTTCCCGTTGCGCTATAGCAACCTTTGACGATTTTTACCAATCCCTCCCCGCACACGACGACAGGAATATTATCTTCAATAAAAATAACTTTTCCCGGAGTTCTGTTAACAATATTCACATCGTCAACAACTTCAACTTGCTCAATACTTATAACATCCTTATCTGTTTTTGTTTTAGCGCCCGTATACGGAAAGCCAGTGGCATTAACAAACCTTTCTATATACCCGGCCGACCAGCTCCAATCAATATAATAATCATCATTATCCAACCACAAACTGTATGTTGCGTCTGAATGGTTCTGATCTATATAATTAAGGTCATCACCATTCAATATCTGCTTAAAAATCGACGTTACCAGATTTACATACAAAGGTGTAATAATTTCTATAGCATCCTGTATTTTAATGGGGTAATTTATTTCGACAGCTTCCTGTAAAATTATCGGGCCTGTATCATATTTTTCACGGGCCAGCAATGCGGTTACACCGATCTTTTCTTCGTGGTTTTTTAACGCATTAACCAACGGGGCAAATCCCCTATATTTAGGTAAAACGGAGTCGTGAAGCACTATTAATGGTATTTTTTTGCTTTCAATTAACCACCGCCATGATATTGCGACTTCATATTCTGTGCTTTTGAATGAGATCTCAGTTCCACGGGGATACCAGCAAAGATTATATTCAAGGCACAGGTCTGTAATTTCCTGCGAATAATCCTTTTCAACAGCACTATCATTCCCAATACAAACAAATGATATCATATGCCCCAGGTCCTGATCAAGTAAGCTTTTAAGTACTTTAAAGCCTTTAAAAGTCATTAAATACAAGCCAACATTCTTCATCGTTACATTCAAAATAAGTACGGTTAATAGCTGCCGTGGTTTTACTGCGGTGCTTGTTCAATCATCATGTCGGCAAGTTGAGTAAAACTAGTTTTCGCTTCCCATCCAAGTGACTTTAGTTTTTCCGGATTACTAACGAGTGTGCTATATTCCGGAACAAAGCCATCTTTAATGACAACATAGTCATGCCAATTTTTATTGACCTTTGTAAAGCAATACTGTAGCCATTGTTTAATGCTGTAGGCGTCTCCGCTCCCAATTATTGCCTCAAATATTAAATTTTGATTTACTAATAACCAAATGGCTTCAACCATGTCTCCGGCGTAATTAAATTCCTTTTTCACGTCGATATTTCCAAGCTCCAGTTTCTCAGTGCTTCCGCCGACAATTCTCACCACTGCCTGCGCAATTTTTTGGTTTACATGATGCTCGGTCCGGTACGGGCTATCATGATTAAAAAAGTAACCCATATACACTTTTAAATGAAATTTTTCCCTGTAATACCTCGCGGCATATACCGATTGTATTCTGGCTACCGAATAAGCGCTTGAAGCTTCAAATGGCGTTTGCTCATCAATTGGCAAGCCTTCGTTTTTAAACTGCATAGCACTGCCTGATAAGAAGATTTTTGTTTCGGGGCTATATAACCTAACTGCTTCAAGTATATTGAGTGTGCCGGTGCATATGGTATGATGATTTTCAAATAACGCACTGTGATGGGTAGTAGATTTAGCTGCTAAATGGAAAATATATTGGGGTTGAAGTTGTTCGATCTGTGATTTAACCAACTCGTAGTCGCTCACATTTCCTATTACATCGTTCCCACTCCTGGAAATCCCTACGACCTTTATATCTTTCTGGCTTAACAAGCGGCATAAGTATTGCCCGTCCTGCCCGTTATGTCCAAAAATAATCGCTGTCACCGCCCCTTTCATCTTACCTTATATAATTTCTATCTCAGGAAGCGGAAATATAAATTTACCACCATTTGCTAAATACTCTTTCTCCCTTGAAAGAATATTGTCTTTAAAATGCCATGGAAGCACGAAAAAATAATCAGGGTTCATTGCCTTTGCCTCGGCTTCAGAAATAATAGGAATACGGGTTCCGGGTGTGAAAGAGCCGAATTTCTCTTCATTGACTTCCGCGATATAAGGAATGTGTTCGCTGGTTAAACCGCAAAACTGCAATAGTACGTTTCCTTTGGTACTAGCCCCGTAACCAATAATTTTCTTTCCGTCGGCTACCAAAGCTTTAATCAAATCGGTTAAATTTTTCCTGTGTTTAAACACGCGCTCCTCAAAATCCCTGTATGGTTTTGGTGTATCCAGCCCCATGTCCTCTTCTTGTTTTAACAGCCAGTTGATTATTGGTTCGTTAGAAGTATATTTGGCATTTTTACGACAAGCAGTTACGGCAAAGCTTCCGCCGTTGATTGCGTTCATTTGAACATCAATAACCCGCAAACCGCAGCTTTCAAGCATATCTTTAACGACTCTAAACGAGTAAAATTCCAAATGCTCGTGGCAAATTGTATCATAGCTGTTTGTACGCAGCATACTTGGCATATAGCTTTGCTCAAAATGCCAGATACCATCTTCAGCTAAACAACTTTCAATATCTTTTACAAATTCAATCGGACTTTCTAAATCATAAAACATAGCTATCGATGTGATGATCTTTGCCTTATCATTCGGGAAATTCGTCTTAAATTTTGCTGCAGTAAAAAAATCAGGAATCAAAACGATATCATCTGTGTAGTATTCTTTAAATTTAAGCCCGGTCGGGTCTATACCTACTTTTCTATGTTTGCCCGAATATGCTTTTAAGGATGTAGCATCATTACTGCCTATGTCTATCACTAAATCATTATCAGTTAAATTAACAATCCTTTCCAGAGTTCTTATTTTTTGCTCTAAATGTTTTACCATGGACGAATTCAATCCAGATCGATAACCATAATTATCACCATACATCTCATCAAGACTGTAGGATTGTTTCATTTGCAAAAGCCCACTCTCCGGGCACCAAACTAGGTCTAAAGGCCCTTTTGTTATCTCTTCATCAACCGATTTAGGAAAAACTCCGGTTAAATATTGCTCTCCTAAAGACAAAACCGTAATTAAGTTTGAACTTCCGCCAATGCGGCACTTTTTAATTTCTGTGTACATAACCGTTTTTTTGTTCCTGTATTATATTAATATATTTTCAAAGATATTTTAAAGAATGAAAGCTATTATAAAGAATATATGTAAATAATTACATCCTCGTTGTCACTAACTCTAATGTATTCAGACTCGCCGGTTTGTTAATGTTGCAAATTATCTAGTATTCTTTTTATACACAAATAAACCACCATAAAAAAACTGCACAAAACACCAAAAGTCAGCATCGAAAAAATTTTACTGGGTCGGGATTTATCCAAAGGCAAAATGGGGCTATCTATTACCTGAATTAATGGGGTTTGCTGTAGCAGCGACATTTTAGCTATTTCGAGATTTTTAATCAGTTCAGATAAAATAATTGTATTAGCTTGTACTTCAACTTGTTTTCGCTGAGAAGGAACACGCAAGGTTTGCCGCGACGGATTTGGGTTTGGATTCACATCTGCAGACGCTGCAACACCAGAGATAGCGTCATTCAAAGCGCGTCTGACCGAATCGGTTTGTCGCTGTAATATATTCACATTCTTGATAGACTTTTCTATTTTCTTTTGAATATAAAAATCGGATACAACTTTTTCCAGGGCTTCGGCGAAGTATTTCGAAAAAAGCTCGTTTGTTGAATTAACTTTAAGATATACAATGCTTAACTTTTTATCTAATTTATCAACGGTCAAATTATTGCTAATTATAGTCTTATGGATCACACCCAGTACACTATCTTGTTGTAAGGTAAATTTAGTGTGATCTGCATCGGGTAAAAAATATATCCTGGCTAAGAGCGCATTATTCTTTACGCTCTCATGATCTTGGTTAAAAGAAAGATAAAATTCTGCCAGTGTTTCTTTTTTACCATTAATAAGTTTGGTAGTTAACAGTGCTTTTTCTACCATAGACCGCGACTTCATCAATTCCAACAAATTATCGCCTGAAAACTCGCCTCCACTGGCGCCGCCTAAATCAATCCCAAACTGACTTGCTAATCCAGCGGCACCTGATAAGCCTCCTCCAGGTTTTTCATCCTGCAAAGCAAAGCTTAGTTCTGCCTTGTAAATTGTTTTTTTTAAATAGGCATAGGTAAATCCTAATCCTCCTCCAATTATCCCTGAAATTAAAATAATTTTCCATTTAGACAGAAGATAATGCCACCAGCCAATTAGTTTCAGAATTAATTCCTTTAAAGAAATCTCTTCTGAATTATCTAATGTTTGCTCCTGATCGTTTTTGTTCATAATACGCCGGCAAATATTAATTATAATTTTATTATACCTAAAATAATCGCGCCTAATGAAGCTATCGCAGTTGAAATGGATATAAACTCTAGTGCCGAAGTGCCCTTTGTTTCCGCTTTTTTAGGAATAAAAATTTCTGAACCGGGTTGTATACTTGGATAGCTGGTAAAAAACAAAAACTTTTTAATGTTATCTACAGATCCATTTGGATATACAACATACGCGCTTCGACGTAAAGCTCGTTGAGTAAATCCGCCCGCCTGGGATATATAATGTTTAAATCCTGAACCATTTTCGTACACCGCCGTAACAGGATACAAAACCTCCCCATCAATTTTGACCGTTTGTAATTGTTGCGGGATGCGCAAAATATCACCTTCTTTTAAAATAAGGTCAATATTACTTCCTGGCGCTTTCATTATCTTTACCAGATCGATTCCGACAGTATTGTTGTCTGAAAATACTTGCTGCGTGTTTACGTTTGATGAATCTTTGACGTCCGTCTGTAATCTTTTCAAATTCGTCAATTTCAATCTGTCATTTTCAGATTCATTAATTTTGTTTTTACCTGTACCTGTTACAACGCTTACTCGTTTCAATGAAGCTCCCGGAGGGTAGGCCAATGGAGTGAGCCCGCCTGCCCTGGAAACTAAATCAGATATTCGTTCGCTCTTAGTTTCTATTGTGTAATTTCCCGGATGTAAAACCTCGCCCTCCACCAATACCTGCCGTTGTTCACTATAACCGGTATTGTTGCGGACTGTAACAATATCAAACGGCTGTAAAATAAATTTTTCTCCGTTAAATGTAAGCGCTTTGTCCGCGTCAACATGATAAATTTCAGCGGTTTTAGCATTAAATGAGTTAATATCACTATTTGTCACCCGGCGGGCAATTTCAATCTGCTTTCCACTAGCACCTTCATTAAATCCGCCAGCTAAAACCACCAAATCCTGTAGGCTCATACCTTCCGCGTAATTAAAGGTGCCGCCCTGTCTTACCTCGCCGTTGATAGATACCTTGTATTCATCTTTAAGATCGAATATTGATGAGATTGTAACTTCATCTTCCCGCCGCAACGGTATATCGGGCATCGTTTTATCTAAAATTGATTTTAAATTAAAAGATATAAACTCCGAAGTGTTATCAGGCCGTAAGCGCAATATACTTCCGCGTCCTAAAAAAGCATCTTCCTTAATGCCATCGGCCTGATTTATCAATCCTACTAATGTTAAACCAGGTTTCAACTCAAATTCGCCAGGTCTGAATACTGCGCCTCTTATTGAAACCCGGTTTTCATATCGGTTGAGTATTGAGTCGACAAAGAACTTATCGCCATTTTTTGGAAAATAAGATGAATAATCAGTTGACGAAATATCAAAAATACGGCGCTCCCGATCAGTATTTTCCTGCACCTTAATTTTTGCCGTATAGGCAGCATCTGTGAATCCCCCGGCAAATCTAATGAGGTCGGCCAGAGTTTCCTTGGGCAGTACTTCAAATATAGCCGGGTGCTTTATTTCTCCCATTAGTTGGGCATGCACCTTATAAACCGGTATATGTATTACATCCTGATCTTGCAGCCGTATGTTGTTCGTTTGATACCCTTTTAACAAAAAATCATAAATATCCAGCCGAGCTACGACGCTGCCGTTTCGAATAATTTCGATATTACGAAAAGATCCATTTTGGGTAGGCCCTCCCGAGGCGTATAAAGCGTTGAACACTGTTGCCAGCGAAGATAACGTGTAAGAACCGGGCCGGCTGACTTCCCCCAGTAAGGTAACCTTAATACTACGTATATTGCCGAGGCTTATTGTTAAAACCGTTCGTCCGCTTCGAATGGCCGGGTACGTTTGCGCCAGACGTGATCTGATTTTAGCAGTTGCCTGCTCAATGGATAAGCCATTAACATTAATAATACCGGCATATTCCACCCTTATTGTCCCTTCCGGACTAACCGTTAAACCATAATGAGCCTCGTTATCGCCGCTAATATCAATTTGAATTTGGTCATCAGGGCCAATTATATAGTTTTTAGGGGTAGCCAATTTCAAATTTGGCTCAAATGTTAATTTACCGTTACGAAACAGGTCAGCGCCAAAAATAAGCGATCTTACGCCTGATAAGGTATCGTTGCCCGTTATTTTAATAACAGGACCACGCCGGTTTGTTTGCGTGGTGGTATCGTTTGGATTATAACCAACCGTGCTTTTAAGATTAGAGATACGCGCGCGTAGTTTTTGAACTTCGGTAGCACTCATGCCACGAGCCAGAGCAGCTTGTTCTAATTGAGAATCCGGTATGCCTGAAGATTCGATCTGTTTTTGTATCTGACGGATTTGATCGTCTGACAGGTTATCAACTTTAATATTGCTTAAATTTTGAACGCCTTGTGCTTTCACAGCTGGCACGCATATCAGTAACGATATACATAAAACGAATGCCAATTTCACAAAAATCAAATGTCTGTTCACTATCTAATATCAATTATTTAAACTAAGAGGAGTTTAATTATAAAGAAATAACGATCATTTATTTACAATTCGCGCAAAGATAAGACATTAAATCAATTACAAAAGTATTTTGTAATCACCTATAATCTCGCATCGGCAAGCTCCTTGTCAAGGCAGGCCACAGTATCAAATATAATAGTATTATTATCCTTTATTTTTTTGAAATCAATTTTTAAGAAATCAGCATGCGCTACGGCAACAATAACCCCATTGTAGTAAACATCCGGATCAAAGTCTTTCAAGAGCTTGATGCCATACTCTTCCGACACTTCATTTGCATCAGCGATGGGGTCAAAAATATCGACGTTTATTCCAAACTCCCGTAATTCATTGTAAATGTCTACAACTTTCGTATTACGAATGTCGGGGCAATTCTCCTTGAACGCTATTCCCATTATTAAAACTTTCGAGCCCGCTATTTTATGGTGATTCTGTATCAGTAATTTAATGACCTTATTTGCAACAAATATCCCCATATTATCATTTACGCTGCGGCCCGATAAAATAACCTGCGGCTGATAACCCAGTGCCTGCGCTTTATGAGCCAGGTAATATGGGTCGACCCCGATACAATGACCGCCAACCAATCCCGGCTTATAGGGTAAAAAATTCCATTTGGTGGCAGCGGCCTCTAAAACCTCTGTTGTGTCGATGTCCATTCTATCAAAGATCAGCGCCAATTCATTTACGAACGATATATTAACATCCCGTTGTGCATTTTCGATTGCCTTTGATGCTTCCGCAACTTTGATACTTGATGCTTTGTAGGTGCCTGCAGGTATAATAGACGCGTACAGGTCGTCAACCACATTAGCAACACCTGGCGTAGAACCTGACGTTACTTTCCTGATCGAAGTTAAAGTATGTATTTTATCACCGGGGCTTATCCTCTCCGGTGAGTATCCTATAAAAAAGCCCTGGTTAAATATTAATCCCGACGAGTTTTCCAAAACCGGCACACAGTCTTCCTCGGTACATCCGGGGTATACTGTTGATTCATATATCACAATATCATTGCGCTTTAAAAGCGCGCCTATCATCTCTGTAGCTTTTAATAAAGACTGCAGGTCCGGACATTTGAACCGATTGATCGGTGTAGGTACAGTAACTATAAATATCGTGCACAATTTTATATCATCTATACGGGACGACAGGTACAGCCCGCTACCGGTTTTTGAAGCGGGTTTCATCACTAAATTTAACAATTCAATATCGGCCTCTTTTGTGCGGTCTCGCTTATTCGTTAACTCCTGTATTCTATCAGTATTTATATCAAAGCCGACAACGTTATATCTTTTTGCAAATTCAACAGCCAGCGGCAAGCCTACATATCCAAGACCTATTACAGCAATTTTAATATTATCCATACTTTTAAAGTATTCCAAAAGGCTATTGGCTGGGTTTATAGGCATGCTGTCTAAAATCAGATGGGTTAATATACGGCCGTAAATATAGTTTATGTAAGACAATTAAATTGGCGGCATTTATAACCCCTTTTCAAAAAAATCATCCTTCAGATCATCAATTTCGCGCCTGTCGCGTTTGGTGGGCCTACCCGCGCCCCTGTCGCGTTTTAACATCGGCGCGTTAAACACCGATTTAAATGCATGGGTTTGTTCAACCGGCGTTAGATCCTCGTAAAAATTAACAGCTGTTTTTGCATCCGTTCTATTTTCAAGCAGCCCGGTTACTTTAACAACTTTGCGTTCAATCCCCTTTGATACCTGGTAAATTTCACCCACCTTCACTTCATGTGACGGTTTAATGTTTTGGCCGTCCAGTTTTACCCGGCCGGCTTTACAAGCATCGGCTGCCAGGGTCCGGGTTTTAAATATCCTTATCGCCCACAGGTATTTATCTATTCTTAACTTTTCCTTTGCTGACATAACGCACCGTCAAATGTACAACTCTAATTTATTAAACAAGTCCAGCCGGTTTATCGGTTAATTGATATATACCTTAATCCATATTAACAATTCCCCTAAAAATTACTTTAATTTGCCAAAAGTTTATGTACGAATGCAAGATTTAAAAAAATTAATTGAAGACGCCTGGGAAGACAGGAACCTGCTGCGCTATAACGAGTATATTAACGCTATTGAAACCGTTATCGAAAAATTAGACAAGGGTAAAATACGCGTAGCCGAATTGATAGGTACACGCTGGCACACTAATGATTGGATTAAAAAAGCCGTTATCCTGTATTTCCCAACCAGGCAAATGGAAGAAATTTCGGTTGGGCCCTTTGTTTTTCATGATAAAATGAAATTGAAGACTGACTATAAAAAAACAGGCGTTCGTGTGGTACCCCATGCCATAGCCCGTTATGGAGCTTACCTGGCAAGCGGGGTTATCATGATGCCGTCCTATGTAAACATTGGCGCGTATGTTGATGAAGGCACAATGGTTGATACCTGGGCCACAGTAGGTTCGTGCGCACAAATTGGCAAACACGTACATTTAAGCGGCGGCGTAGGTATAGGCGGTGTTTTGGAACCAGTACAGGCGGCACCTGTTATTATCGAAGATAATTGCTTCCTGGGCTCAAGGGCCATTGTGGTTGAAGGGGTTCATCTCGAAACTGAAGTTGTGCTGGGCGCTAATGTAGTGCTCACCGCCTCAACAAAGATCATTGATGTTACCCATGAAAAACCGGTTGAATACAAAGGCCATGTGCCGGCGCGCTCGGTGGTGATACCCGGTTCTTATACTAAAAAATTCCCGGCCGGTGAATTCCAGGTGCCTTGTGCATTAATAATTGGCAAACGCAAAGAATCAACCGACAAAAAAACATCGTTAAATGATGCCTTGCGGGAAAATAATGTTTCTGTTTAAATTTGAGATCGCTATTGCCGGTTAGTTAAGCGTTATTGTAGTGTTTAAGTGTATCATTTGCTGAGAGTGATACAGATGATACAGGTGATACACTTAAAACGGTCACCATTTTAACTAAACGACACCCATTACGCTAACCGCTAACCGCTAAACTCTAACCTCAAATCTCAAATCTCTAATCCCCCATCTCACAGCAAATGAAAATATTGATAAGGCTGCCTAACTGGCTTGGCGATGTGGTAATGAGTACCGCGTTCATCAAGGCAGTTAAACAGCTTTATCCGGAAGCCAGGATCGATGTTATAATCAAAAAAGAGTTGGGCGACATTGCTGCGTTGATCAGCGGCATATATACAGTACATCTATTTTCCAAACAGGAATATAGCGGGTTGGCCGGCGCTTACCGCTTCGGAAAAAAGATGCGGTCCAAAAAATACGATCTCTTTTTTAACCTGCCCACATCGCTTACGTCTGCAGCTATGGCTTGGGCAACGCGCGCAGCAAAGCGGATCGGCTTTGGAACCGAAGGCGGTTTTTTTTTATTGACCAATGCTTATAAAAAACCCGCCAATGTACACCGGGTTGATGAGTATATTTCGTTGCTTGAACAATTTACCAAACATGCGATCAATAACAGGCAGGTAAAACTGAGCCCGGATCTACTCCCCGGGTCAAATAAAAAAGTACTGATAAACTTCAATTCGGAGGCAAGCTCACGACGAATGCCGCTGCATAAAGGCAAAGGGCTTATAAATTTGCTTACCACAGAGTTTCCGGGCGTAACGTTCACGTTTATCGGCTCCGCTAAAGAGCGTGCCTTTATTGAAGAGATATGCGAAAGCACGCAAAACCCGGATCGCATTGAAAACACCGCCGGCAAAACTAATTTAACTGAGCTTTGTAAATTAATGGCTGGTGCGACAGCCTTATTGACAACCGATTCGGGTCCCGCACATTTAGCAAATAGCCTGGGGACGCCCGTGATTGTACTGTTTGGTGCCGGCAATGAGCAAAACACGGCGCCGTACAATAAAACAAACTTAACAGTGTTGCGCTATGGTAAACTTAGCTGCGAACCCTGTGTAAAAAATACCTGCAAACTATACGGAGTGCCAAAATGCCTCGAATTTATAGACAACCTGAACATTACAACCGCTCTTAAATTATTTTTAAACGCGGTTTAAACAAGATATTCCCAAATGCAAAACCATCCTACGCGATTTCGCTTTTCACAATTTCCATCATCGGTTTTAATTCGATTTTTGGTTTAATATAATCCAAGATTTCTTTAACGAGGACTTCCTTAGAAAATTCACTGGTTTTGAGCATTAAATCAGCGTGCTGCGGCATTTCGTATGGGGAGCTGATGCCTGTGAAGCTCTTTAATTCTCCGCTTCTCGCCTTTTTATAAAGCCCCTTTACGTCACGCTGCTCACATATATTTAATGGGCAGTCTAAATATATACTTACCAGGTCCTCGTCACCCAGCAGCTTTGCCACAAGTTCGCGATCTTTTTCGAACGGGGTAACAAAGGCAGCGAGGACAATAACGCCCGAATCGATCATCAGCTTTGCGACCTCCGCTACCCTCCTGATATTTTCAGATCTGTCATCGTCCGAAAAGCCCAGGTCTTTGCATAATCCGCCCCGCAGGTTGTCGCCGTCAAGGATGAACGTTTTATAACCCGCTTTAAATAATTCCTGTTCCAGGCCGTTTGCCAGCGTACTTTTGCCCGACCCCGATAAACCGGTAAACCAAATAGCCATTCCCCGCTGGTTTAAAAGCCGTTGCCGGGAACTCCTCCCAATAAAAAAAGTTTGCGGAACGATAAATGCCGATTTAGCGGCCATACTTTTGATCTTGCGGGTACTTCGTTCGGCCAGCCCGAAATCTATTTTATACCATATCCTTTCATGCAGGTAGTAAAGGCACATTTTAGCGGTCAGTTCCACTGCGCCGATGCGGAGCCCCCATACCGGGCTGCCCGTTATCAGCCAGGCTATTAGTATGGTGCTTAAGGTGCCTATTATGCGCCAGGTAATGGTTTTAGCTAAATGCCGGGTTTTGCTTGAATACATGATAATTTAAATGGCGCTGTTAAATTATTAAATTAGTTACTATACCACTTATCAAACTTGATTTCCAATTGTTGATATATAACATTACATTCTTCCAGTAATTGCTTATCAAACTGGCCGGCTTGTTTAAACGGCGGGGTAAACGGCTCCAGGTACGTACAGGGTGCTGCAATATATAGTTTTGAAAAAAGGCTGGTTAATACGCCGGCCGGATGCAGGCAAAATTTTTCGTAGTTAAAAAACATGCTATTTGCCGGATGATGATCGTTAACATAGCTGTAATAGTTTTTCCAGTTCAGGAGCCAAAAATTTATATCAGTTTTATCATACCGGGCCATTGCCGTAAACGTTTCCCCGTCATCCAGATCAAAAGATTTTTGATTTAGCCCAAACTCAAAATGCCCGAGCCAGTTCATATAATCCAATGAGAATTTATCTTCCGACTGCACTTTTGAAAAATGCCCATGCTGGTTTAGTAACGATACAGCATGCTGCAGGGGTTCGCGAAACGGGATAATGATCTGCGACTCCGGCAAGCATTGTTGCAGGTATTGAAATCGCAGCACGTTGTTATTATTTTTTGACAAGTATCTTACCTGGTCTGGTCCGTCCCCGCTTAATAAAACATTCCGCACATATATTTTGAACTTTTCCAGCACATCGGTATCAATGGCATGCAGCTTTAACCGGTCTTTTAAAATATACTGGTTGCCGCAAAACACCCGCCAAAAAACTTCTTCGAACGCTTCAGGACTGTCAAACCCCACCATGATGCCATCGCTATGTGCTCGTTCCTTATAGCCGTTGGCCGGCTTTTTGTGCGATAGCCGCTTCCAGGTATTCGGCATAAGCACAAAGGGCATGTCCTGGTATGTTAACGACCTGAAAACGCCGGTCTCGTACAGGTAACGCATTAACATCGTGGTTCCCGACCTGGCTAATCCCGAAATAAAGATATGTTTATCCGAAAAAACAGCTTTTTTTTCTTTAGCCAGCATAGTGTCAACGTCAAATGACATTTCGGCCACAGCTTTCGACCGTAGGGCTACGCGGTGAAGAAGCCGGGAGGTTGCACTATAGTCGGACTTTGACATACAGTTTCTTTACTAAAAAATATGAAAAAAAAGCAATTACCGATAGCAAAAGGCCATATAACGTAACCATGTAGTTTAATAATACAGCATAGTTTAACGATTTAAAAAGTCGGCTAACGAACAGTAAAATAAACCCGCATATAGCAATCAAGACAACAAAGCCCAGCAGTTTTAATGACTGTTGAAATAACTGCAGCGAATTTTTAAGCAAAAGCTTCTCCTTTTCCGTATCGCTGATATCATCCGATCTGATCGTATGCATCGATCCCATGCTCAGCGACGAGATGGTTTTTATCAAAGGAATAAAAGGTAAATAATCAACTAAACAGGCTATTGCAAAAAAAACGACATATAAATAACCGGCTATGGCAAAGTTCATTTATCTTTCTTTTTCCTGAATTTACTGATCACCTTTTTTATCGGATACCATATAATAGCAAACAGCGCCAGGAAGATGGAAGCAAGAAAACCAAGCACCGCTGTGATCACGCCCCCGCCAAGCCCTGGCCCAATGTAATTAAATATAAAAATACCTGTTATCATAAAGCGTTAATTTTACAAAATGTTAATTTTTTTCCTTTTTGCGTAATAACTTTCTACCGTTCAATTTCAGCGAATGAATGTGTTGATCAATCCTGCCAAATATTATCACAGAAGGCCTTTCGTAGTTCCCCCAGCAACTACATTATATACATGGAGGTAAAACAAAATCAAATATATTCCCTTTAATCACTAAACCAAAAACCATGACAAAATCAATTGCAATGTTAATGCTAACTGCTGTAAGTTTTTGCACAATCAAAGCGTCTGCTTTACAAATAAAACAAGCGCCGGCCTTTAAAAAGTCGAAAGCAGTTTCAAACACGATCAATATAAAATCATCCCCTTACTTTGCTAAAGGCGATGGAATTACCGATGACAGTTATGCGATACAATCTGCGATCGACGCAGCAGGCCGCTCGGGTGCAAAAGTGGTTTTTCCTAAAACATCTGGATATTACGTGGTCAATAAAGGATTGGTTGTAAATAAAAGCCATGTTATAATAATGGGAAATGGTGCAAAAATAAAAAACAGGACAAGCGCACATGTACAAATGCTGGCATTTTTGGGTACAACTAATAAACATATAACCGGCTGCGGGGTGTACAGATTGACAATTGATGGTAACGGAACAGTTTTGGATATTAATGCAAGCGGCATTATCGGGAGCTATGTCGAACGGTTAACGATAAAAGACTGTCGCGTCCTGAATGCCTGGGGACAAGGAATAGGCGTGGGAAAGAGTGCAAAAGTTGTGCAGATACTGCACAACTATGTATACAATTATTGGGGAGACGGAATCCACATAGGGGATCAAAACGGAGGCGAAATTGTAGCTAATGTTGTGGTTGATAATAACACCGTAAAAAACGGGTATGACGATGGTATAGCAGTTACCTCGGGTGCGCACAATGTACGGTTTATGAATAATTTAATAGATAAAACTTCGCAAGGGGCG
Source organism: Mucilaginibacter sp. (assembly GCA_035568395.1). Taxonomy (GTDB): domain Bacteria; phylum Bacteroidota; class Bacteroidia; order Sphingobacteriales; family Sphingobacteriaceae; genus Mucilaginibacter. The sequence goes on from DATMOF010000002.1 coordinate 1,941,847, forward strand.
GGAATAGATATTTCGGGAGGATATAATGTTACCGCCGCTAATAATAAAGTTTACCATTACGGGCAAATAGGCATTCGCATTCAAGCTTACGGCGGAGATGCATATAACATTAATGTAACGCACAATACCGTTGGTGCAGCCCCTGTAAACCAGTTTGCCATTAATTGTTTTGCTCCAAATTTACACCACCCCGAAAGCACAATTAACATTATAGGAAACACCGTCAATGGAAATTCTGTAGGGTTGGGCGCCATTTATCTCAACGGAACATCAAACGTATTTATATCAAACAACATCCTTAACCGGACGCGCGTGGGTATTTCAATGGACGGACTGGCAGCATCACCGAATAAAGATGTAAGAATTGAGGGGAACACTTTTAACGGTCATACCGTTGCAATTGGAGTAGGCGGCAGTTCGATTAACCCAAATACCATTAAGAGACGGAACAAATATATTAACACCGCTGACCAGGATGATAAGTAATATTTAGTGCGCAACACGATAACTGACAAATCCCCGGCAGGATATCATGCTATTTTTCGTGCAAAAATGTCACTTTTTTAAACTCATCTTTTGTGATAAACCTCGTCCAGGTAAGGGCCGATACATGGTTTTTATCAACGGGAACAACATACTGCCATATTATGTCTTTAGTATTAATTCGTAACAAGCGATTATTATTTGTTTCTTCAATAAATAAGTCGCCACCCGGTAATATATCTGATCGTCCTTCGGATGGAGTTGACACTCTGGCCTTCTTTAAACATTCTGTATAAGGCGTGAGGGTGCTATCAGTTTTAAAATCATAAACATAAATTTCGTTATGCCCATCTAAGGGCTGGTTGCTAACGTTGCGTATTGTATTGTTTCCAAAAACGCTTATATGTGTGGAATCGACAAAATCAACATCATGCTGATTGACCCAGGGACCAACTTTTAGCCAAATAATTTTATTCGTCGCAGGACGATATAAGAAAACCGCACTTTTATGCCTGATGCTAATCAACAAATCGCCTTTCCTCCAGTATTTGGAAGACGTTAAAGCTGGTTGAATATCATTTACATGTAACACGTCATTCTCATAAATCCCAGTTCCCAATAAGAGCGCGCGGTATCCATTTTCAACTAATATTTCCGCAATCGATTTCTTAAAAACCACTTTGCCCCTTGGTGAAATTTTTGCAATGGCATCATCAAGGTAGTTGGGTAAAAAATTTGGTAAGAACCTGGTATGCTCAATTGCGCTCTGTACAAAAATATACCCGTCCGCGTCATATTCGAGAGCATGATCAAAAATCCCGGGGATAGTCCAGACTAATTTAGAATCCTTATTGATTTTTATCAATGGAAAGCCGATAAAACTGTGAAAAATTATAGAGCCATCAGGAGCAAGTAATGGGTGAATCAGCGGTAAACTATTTTTATTTGAACCTTGCCAATATTCCTTTTTATCACCTATAGCTTTTTTTATTGCGTCAAAATCAGGTTTCCATTGATGAATTGTTTTTTGATCAGAAAGTCTGACTAATTTTATGACAGATTGATCTACGCTCTTATCATAAACTGGTAATAAGATGTAATTACTATCGACATAATTTCGTTCAGCTTTAAATCCATGGACAGATGGATAAAGGTTAGGTGCCAAAAGTTTTGACCCATTAAGATCGTGAAAAGTTTCATTGACCAGCGACGGTAGGGTAGCGGTAGAAACAATCACTGAAGATATCCTTTCGTTAATTACCGGCCCGATTGTTTTAATGTGCCAAACTGCCCAGCCAAATAGTAAAGTTATAATAAAAGAACACCATAAAAGCAAAAGCAGGATCCATAGGGATATTTTTTTATTCATATTTAGCGGTACATATCAGACCGTTATCTGGGGCCTGCAGTAATAAAAGTTTAATATTCATTAAAAAAAATGGCTAATTACCAACGAAGAATGAGTTTCAATTGGAGCTTAATTTATTGGCCTCTAAAATAACAAAAATAGGAGTTAAACGTCAATGTTCGTTAAATTTAACTTTGATTGTACCTAATCATCAGGCAACTTTTAAACCTTAACCATTGGTAGTATATTTGCCCATGTTAAAAGATGAAGTTGCCAAAGCTTTAAAAGTCCTACAGGATGGCGGTATAATCCTTTACCCAACCGACACCATATGGGGAATTGGCTGCGACGCGACCAATACCGAAGCCATTAAAAGGATATACGCCCTAAAGCAGCGGGATGAGGCCAAAAGCATGATCATTTTGCTTGATACCGAAAATAAGCTGGAAAGCTATATCAGCGACGTGAATCCGCTGGCCTATGACCTTATTGAATATGCCGAAAACCCGCTTACCCTGGTTATGCCCGGCGCTAAAAATATATCACCCGCAATTATAAGCAGCGATGGAAGTATCGGCATCCGTATTTCAAAACATCTATTTTGCCAGCAGTTGATACAGCGGTTTCGTAAACCTATCGTATCAACTTCAGCTAATATCAGCGGTAAGCCCTCGCCTCAATATTTTTCGCAGGTAGAAGCCGAAATAATACACGGGGTTGATTACGTGGTGGATATTGACCAGCATGATATGGAAATAAAAACACCTTCAACTATAATGAAACTGGAGCCGAATGGTACTTTTGCATTTATCAGGAAATAAAGATCAAATGCAGCAACACCTAAGTCACCCGGTATTTTCAACGATATCAAAAGCGGCTGCCGAACATGGCCTGCAGGCTTATGTGATCGGCGGCTTTGTGCGCGATATTTTGCTTAGCCGCCCGTCAAAGGATATCGATATTGTTGTTATCGGCAACGGGATAGCATTTGCTGAAAGTGTGGCAAAAAAACTGAAGGTAAAGGTAGCCGTGTTTAAAAATTTTGGTACGGCCTCGCTTAAATACAACGACCTGGAAATCGAATTTGTAGGCGCCCGTAAAGAATCGTACCGCCTGGATTCACGAAAACCTATTGTTGAGAACAGCACCCTTGAAGAAGACCAAAACCGCCGGGATTTTACGATCAATGCATTAGCTATTTCCCTGCATCCTGATTCTTTTGGCGAGCTGTTAGACCCGTTTGGCGGGGTTGATGATCTGAAACAGCAGCTGATCAAAACGCCGCTTAATGCTATCGAAACGTTTTCTGACGACCCGTTACGCATGCTCCGCGCTATTCGCTTTGCATCTCAGCTTAATTTTAAGATAGACGAGACAGCTATAGAGGCTATAAAAAACAATGTCGACAGGCTTAGCATCATCTCGCAGGAGCGGATAACCGACGAACTGAATAAGATCATATTATCAGCAAAGCCATCTGTAGGTTTCAACTATTTATTTGACACAGGCTTGCTGCACCGTATATTTCCGCAGATGACGGCGTTGTATGGCGTAGAAATTATTGAAGGCAAGGGGCATAAGGACAATTTCTATCACACTTTACAGGTGCTTGATAATATCAGTAAAACAACGGACGACCTTTGGCTGCGGTGGGCCGCGATATTACATGACATTGCCAAACCGGCTACCAAACGCTTTGAACCCGGCCACGGCTGGACCTTCCATGGCCACGAGGACAAGGGAGCCCGCATGGTCCCTAAAATATTTGCACAGCTGAAGCTGCCGCTTAATGAAAAGATGAAGTTTGTGCAGAAAATGGTACAGCTGCATTTGCGGCCGATTGTTTTGGCACAATCCACCGTGACCGACTCGGCAGTGCGACGGCTTTTATTCGAAGCGGGCGACGATATTGAAAGCTTAATGCTGTTGTGCAATGCCGATATAACAACCAAAAATGAATACAAGGTAAAAAAGTACCGACAAAACTTCGAATTGGTACAGCAAAAACTGAAGGATGTTGAGGAGCGTGACAATATTCGCAACTGGCAGCCCCCGGTAACAGGGATCGACATTATGGAGCTTTTCGGTATAAAAGAAAGCCGGGAAGTTGGCATTATTAAAACACAGATCAAAGAAGCTATACTGGAAGGTGAGATACCCAACTCGCGTGAGGCGGCTATTAACTATACAATTATTAAAGGCGCAGAAATTGGCTTAAAAGTTGTGGCAAAAAATAAATAACAAATTTTGACTTTTCAAAATCCCTGCCTGCGGCAGGCAGGCGAAACGGCGAAGCCATCTTGAGCACAATTGAAAACAAAAAATCGCGAAAAATTGATAATTCGAAATTGAAAATTCGAAATCCGAAATAATCCGAAACATTACTATTTTTGTAAAAATCTACTAAAAAACATGGCACTATACAGGTTCAGGGTTACTTTTGAAGACTATGATGATGTGATGAGGGAAATTGATGTGAAATCCAATCAAACATTTGAAGATCTTCACAGGGCAATTCATAAATCCACCGGTTATAATCCTGAATACTCGTCATCCTTTTACATCAGCAACGATCAATGGATAAAAGGCGAGGAAATTACTTACCTCCCAAATCAAAAAAGAATAGACAGGGGCGTTTCCCTTATGGAAAGGGTTAAACTGCTTAGCTTTATTGACGATCCGCATCAAAAGTTTTACTATACTTTTAATTTCGACCGGCCATTTGATTTTCACGTCGAGTTAATGAAGATAATCCTGGACGAAACGCCGGGCGTTGTTTATCCCGCAGTTATAAAATCAGTAGGCGAAGCGCCAAAACAATTCGGTAATGTGCCTAATATCCCCATATCGCCGCCGGAAGGGGACGATTTTGATTTCCTGAATGAAATGGCATTTGGTGAAGAGGACGCCGAAGATTTTACGGAAGTTAACGAAGCCGGCGAAGCAGTTGAAGACGAAGAAAAGGTTGCAGACGAAGAGGAAGATGAATTTGGCAGCGATTTCCCCGAAGATGAAGGCTTCGAGGATGAGCCCAAGTCGCATGGGGATGATTATTAAATTTGTTCATAATTGATGGTTCATAGTTCATAGAAGCAGCATTACCGCTTTCATTATATTTGATTAATTCCCGTATGAACTATGATCTATGAACCACGAACTACGACTAAAAACCCTTGTTGTAATTGCCGGGCCTACTGCATCGGGAAAAACCGCGGCAGCCATTGAATTAGCGAAAAAGTACAATACGGTAATTCTCTCCGCCGACTCACGTCAGTTTTATCGCGAGATGTCGATAGGTACAGCCAAGCCAACCGAAGAAGAACTGGCCGCTGTTAAGCATTATTTCATCAATTCACTTTCCATAACCGAAACCTTTACCGTAGGCGACTTCGAAAAACAGGCCCTTACCCTGCTCGACGAGCTTTTCAGGGTTCACGACGTTGTATTGCTGGTTGGCGGTTCGGGGTTATTTATTAAGGCCGTTTGCGAGGGTTTTGATAAAGTTCCCGCCGCAGATGCGGGCATAAGGGATAAATTGAACCTGGAGTTTAAAGAAAAAGGTATTGTGAACTTGCAGGAAAAGTTAAAACGCGCAGATCCCGAATATTATGCAACGGTGGATATTGATAATCCGCAGCGGGTTATCAGGGCGCTCGAAGTATTTGAAAGTACGGGTAATCCTATCTCGTCATACCGCAAGGCCGGCACAAATAAACGCTCGTTCAGGATAGTTAAATTTGGACTATTGTTACCCAGGGAAAAACTATATCAGCGAATTAACCAGCGTGTGGATGATATGGTAAAACAGGGCTTGGTTGAAGAAGTAAGATCACTTTTACCCTATCGGCATTTAAATGCACTGAACACCGTAGGTTACAGTGAATTATTTGATTATTTTGATGGAAAAACAGACCTGGATAAAGCTATCGGGTTAATTAAACAAAATACCCGCCGGTTTGCCAAGCGGCAGATGACGTGGTTCTCAAGGGATAGTGATATTAAATGGATAGGGGTAGATAACGATTACCAGGCGGAAGATTTCAACCTGGATTGATCTATCTGTTAAGCAGCGTCTGTAAATACGCGCCATAACCGCTTTTTGTGTACTTCGCAACCAATACTTTTAATTGATCATCGTTGATAAATCCACGGCGGTAAGCAACTTCTTCAATACAGCCGATTTTAGTAGCTTGCCGTTTTTCAATCACCCTGACATACTCCGTGGCATCACTTAATGAGTCGAATGTACCGGTATCCAGCCAGGCTGTTCCTCTATCCATTACACCAACGTGCAAGTCACCTTGTTCGAGGTAAAATTTATTTACATCTGTAATCTCATACTCCCCGCGCGGTGACGGCTTTAGGTCCCTGGCAATTTTAACCACATTATTATCATAAAAATACAATCCCGGTACAGCGAAATTAGATTTGGGTTGAGCCGGTTTTTCTTCTATTGATAGCGCCTTGAAATCTTTATCAAATTCAACAACGCCATATCTTTCAGGATCAGCGACAGGATAAGCAAATATGGCAGCGCCTTCAACATCATTAAAACTGCGAATCAATTCGCTGAACCCCGAACCATAAAATATATTATCGCCTAATATCAGGGCCACTTTATCTGCACCAACAAACTTCTTGCCTATTACAAATGCCTGCGCGAGGCCATTCGGCTTCTCCTGTATAGCGTATTCAAAACGGCAGCCTAATTCGTTGCCGTCGCCAAGCAGGCGTTTAAAGCTCTCATTGTCTTCCGGGGTGGTAATAATTAAAATATCCCGTATATCAGCGAGCATTAAAACCGAGAGTGGGTAATAGATCATCGGCTTATCATAAATAGGCATCAGCTGCTTACTTATAGCCCTGGTAATAGGATAAAGCCTTGTGCCCGAGCCGCCGGCTAAGATGATACCTTTCATGCGGCTAAATTAATTATTTTTAAGCTTCCGGATACAGGTTATCAAACTATCCCGCCAATAAGGTATTTCTATATTAAAAGTCTTCTTGATTTTGCTTTTGTCCATTACGGAATAGGCCGGGCGTTTTGCTTTAGTGACGTATTCGTCGGTTCTAACCGGTATTACCTTAACTCCTGCCTTCACACTTTCAAAAATAGCCTTTGCGAAATCATACCAGGAGGCAATGCCCTCATTGCTATAATGATAAATGCCGTATGCTGTGCTCCTGCTTTGAATAATTAATAATATACAAGCAGCAAGGTCCATTGCGTAAGTTGGTGTTCCAGCCTGGTCGGCGATAATCTTTAGCTCATCCCTTTCGGCACCCAAATTCAGCATCGTTTTTACGAAATTATTTCCGTACTCCGAATATAGCCAACCCGTACGCACTATGAAATATTTTTGGAGCACCGCTTCAATCACTCTTTCGCCATCCAGCTTTGTTTGGCCGTAAACGTTTATCGGCGCTGCGTCGCTTTCTTCATTTCGCGGTGTTGAAACGTCGCCTTTAAAAACAAAATCGGTAGAAATGTGAATGAACACCGATCCGTATTCAACACAAAGGCGACTTAAATTTTCAACACCAGTTTTGTTGACTTTTAGAGCGATACATGGTTCATCTTCAGCCTTGTCAACCGCTGTATAAGCAGCGCAGTTTATAATATAAGAAGGCTTATACATTTCAAAAAGTCTTTTTAAGGCAGTGTTATTCAAAATATCAGCTTCGATCTCGGACGGAAAATATATACCGTCTATTTTTTCTTTTTCGGCAAGGTGCTGAAAACAATGGCCCAATTGACCAGATGCACCAAAAACTACGATGTTATTCAAATTTTAAATGTGAAGTTAAGCCATGGTTATGCATAATTGGTTATATGCTCGCCAGAAAATCCTGGTAAGCTAATTTTATTCCTTCTTCCAATTCAATAGTGTGTTTCCAGCCTTTACTGTGAAGTTTACTTACATCCATTAGTTTGCGGGGAGTTCCATCGGGTTTAGAAACATCGTATCTTATTTGACCATCAAAACCTATTATTTTTTTTATTATCGCTGTCAAATCCCTAATGGTAATATCTTCACCGGTGCCTATGTTGATCAGGCCAGGCTCATCATAATTTTCCATTAAATAATAGCAAGCTTCAGCAAGGTCATCTGCAAATAAAAATTCTCGCCTTGGCGATCCTGTACCCCAAATAGTAACTGACGAGAGACCCTGCTCCTTAGCTTCATGAAACCGTCTGATTAATGCCGGTAAAACGTGAGAATGTTCAGAGTGATAATTATCATTATACCCATATAAGTTGGTTGGCATTGCCGATATATAATTGCATCCATACTGGAAGCGGTATGAATCACAAAGTTCAATTCCCGAAATCTTTGCAATGGCATATGGCTCATTCGTCGGCTCAAGGGGGCCTGATAGTAAATATTCTTCTTTTAATGGCTGGGGTGCCATTTTAGGATAAATACAGCTTGAACCCAAAAAAAGAAGCTTCTTTACTCCTGTAAGATATGAACTATGAATAATGTTACATTCTATCATTAAGTTATCGTACAAAAATTCACCCCTAAAGGTGTTATTTGCGACAATACCACCTACCTTCGCTGCGGCCAGAAATACGTACTGAGGCTTTTCATTTTCAAAGAAGCGGGCCACCTGCGCCTGATTGCGCAGATCCAAATCGGCCGAGGTACGGGTTATGATGTTCCTAAATCCTTCTCTTTCAAGCTTGCGATGAATAGCCGAACCCACCATGCCCCTATGGCCCGCAACATAAATTTTGGAATTTTTATCCATTTTGATACTTGTTAATTAATGACTGATAATTTATAGCGTTGTTGTAAATTAAAAACTACTTTCAAATACAATTTCAAGCAATAAAAGTTTACAACCTTGCAAAAAACCAGTCACCTTTACTTAAAAAACAAACAAAAGCATCAGGCCTGCCCCATCGTTCCGCCAAAGTTCATCGGGAAGCCTGAAGGATCCTGCTGAATTTTAATACGGCCGTTGGCAGTTTCAAATTTTTCCAGGTTGTCCTCCAATGCTGTTAATAAACGCTTTGCATGTTCGGGCGTCAATATGATCCTCGATTTAACTTTGGCCTTTGGCACGCCCGGCATCACCCTGATGAAGTCGAGCACGAACTCGGAGCTTGAATGTGTGATAATAGCCAGGTTTGAATAAATACCTTCGGCAATTTCTTCTGAAAGCTCAATATTCAGCTGATTTTCGTTTTGTTCTTCCATACCTCAAAAATAACAAAAGCCTTCCCATTTACGGGAAGGCTTTATAAATTATTTGCTTATTGCTTGTTAAACTTCAACTTCTTCTGCTTTTGAAGCCATCAGCCGGTCGAATTCTTCCTGCGAACCTACACGGATATTTTCATATTCGCGTAAACCGGTTCCGGATGGAATAAGGTGACCAACGATAACGTTCTCTTTCAGTCCAAGCATCAGGTCTTTTTTACCTGCAATTGCCGCTTCGTTCAGAACTTTTGTAGTTTCCTGGAACGATGCTGCCGAGATAAACGATTTTGTACCTAACGACGCCCTGGTAATACCCTGTAACATCGGGCTCGAAGTGGCTGCAATAGCATCCCTTACCTCTACCAATTTTAAATCTTTACGTTTTAAAATGGAGTTCTCGTCCCTCAGCTTCCTTACTGAAACAATTTGTCCTGATTTCAGCGTGGTGGAATCGCCCGGGTCTGTAACTACCTTTTTATCAAAGATCTCGTCATTCTCGAGCATGAAGTCCCAGCTGTCAACAGCTTCCCTTTCAAGGAAACGGGTATCGCCGGCATCTTCAATAGCCACCTTCTGCATCATCTGGTGTACGATCACTTCAAAGTGCTTATCATTGATCTTCACACCCTGCAAACGGTAAACTTCCTGTATACCATTTACCAGGTATTCCTGCACTGCTGCCGGGCCTTTAATGGCAAGGATATCGGCAGGCGATATTGAACCGTCTGAAAGCGGCATGCCGGCTTTTACAAAGTCGTTATCCTGCACAAGGATATGTTTCGATAACGGAACCAGGTATTTTTTAACCTGGCCATCTTTCGATTCGATGGTGATCTCGCGGTTACCACGTTTTACACCACCTAATGTTACCACACCGTCGATCTCGGTTACTACCGCAGGGTTTGATGGGTTACGTGCTTCGAATAACTCAGTTACACGCGGTAAACCACCGGTGATATCGCGTGTTTTTCCGGTTGAACGCGGAATTTTTGCGATAACCTGGCCTGTTTGTAATTTCTCATCCTCGTCAACAGCGATGTGGGCTCCAACAGGAATATTATAGCCTTTTATCACGTTACCTTTTGAATCAGCAACCTGGATAACCGGGTTCTTAGTTTTATCTCTTGTATCGATAATTACCTTTTCGCGGTGGCCTGTTTGTTCATCTGATTCTTCACGGAAAGTAATACCTTCCAAAACAGCCTCAAATTTAGCCACACCCGCAAATTCAGAAATGATCACCGCGTTGTACGGATCCCATGAACAGATACGATCGCCTTTGCTGATCTTGCTGCCATCTTTTACATACAAGTATGCGCCGTATGGAATGTTATTGGTAACGATCACTTTGTTGGTTCCTTCCTCAACTATGCGGAATTCACCTGAACGGCCCAATACAACATCAACAACACCTTCTTCGGTTTTGTAAGCTACAGTACGAACGTTTTCGAATTCAATGATACCTTCAAACCTCGCATTGATCTGCGATTCAGCAGCAATGTTCGAAGCGGTACCACCCACGTGGAATGTACGCAGCGTTAACTGTGTACCCGGCTCACCGATCGACTGCGCTGCAATTACACCAACTGCTTCACCCTTCTGCACGCGTTTACCGCTTGCAAGGTTACGTCCGTAGCATAATGCACATACACCTCTTTTGCTTTCGCAGGTTAATACCGAACGTATTTCGATACCTTCCAAAGGCGAATTTTCTATCTTTTTGCCGATCTCTTCGGTGATGTCCTGACCCGCAGAAACCAATAATTCATTTGTAATAGGATCGTGAACGTCATGCAGGGTTGTACGGCCTAAAATACGGTCGTATAACGGCTCAACGATGTCCTCGTTATCCTTCAGTGCGGTCGTGAATATACCTCTTAAAGTACCGCAATCAACTTCACCTACAATCATATCCTGCGCCACATCATGTAAACGACGGGTTAAGTAACCGGCATCCGCTGTTTTTAACGCGGTATCGGCCAAACCCTTACGTGCACCGTGGGTAGATATAAAGTACTCCAACACCGACAAACCTTCTTTAAAGTTTGAAAGGATCGGGTTTTCGATGATCTCGCCACCTGAGCCTGATTTTTGAGGCTTAGCCATCAAACCACGCATACCTGCAAGCTGACGGATCTGCTCTTTGGAACCACGCGCTCCGGAGTCAAGCATCATATACACCGAGTTAAAGCCCTGGTTATCATTGCTCAGGATGTCCATCACATTCGCGGTTAAGCGGTTGTTGATACGGGTCCAGATATCGATGATCTGGTTATAACGTTCGTTGTTGGTAATGAATCCCATGTTATAGTTATTCATTACATCATCAACTTGTTTAGAAGCTGTCTGGATCAACGTTACCTTTTCAGCAGGGATGTTGATATCCTTCAGGTTGAAGGACAAACCACCCTGGAATGCCATACGGAAACCTAACTCCTTAATATCATCAAGGAACTGGGCAGCGCGTGCCATACCGGTAATTTTAACTACTTCGCCAATAATATCACGCAGTGACTTTTTGGTAAGCAATTCGTTGATATAACCTACTTCGATAGGTACATGCTGGTTAAATAAAACACGGCCAACGGTAGTATCAATAATTTTTGATACGATGCTGCCATCCCGTTCTTTAACAAAGGCTTTAACTTTTATAAAGGCATGCAGGTCAATTTTCTTTTCGTTGTAAGCGATAATCACTTCCTCCGAAGAATAGAAAGTTAAACCCTGCCCTTTTACAACACGGCTCTCATCTGTTTTACGGCCTTTGGTTATGTAGTACAAACCAAGCACCATGTCCTGAGAAGGAACGGTAATAGGTGTTCCGTTAGCAGGGTTCAGGATGTTGTGTGAGGCAAGCATTAAAACCTGGGCTTCCAAAATTGCCGCGTTACCAAGGGGTACGTGAACGGCCATCTGGTCACCGTCAAAATCCGCGTTGAAGGCGGTACAGGTTAACGGGTGCAACTGGATAGCCTTACCTTCAACCAATTTTGGCTGGAATGCCTGGATACCTAAACGGTGCAGCGTTGGCGCACGGTTTAATAATACCGGGTGGCCTTTTAATACGTTTTCCAATATATCCCATACCAATGGGTCCTTGCGGTCAACGATCTTTTTAGCTGATTTTACTGTTTTAACCACACCACGCTCAATCATTTTGCGGATGATAAACGGTTTAAACAATTCGGCAGCCATATCTTTTGGTAAACCGCATTCGTGTAATTTAAGGTTAGGACCTACAACAATTACCGAACGGGCCGAGTAATCGACACGTTTACCTAATAAGTTTTGACGGAAACGGCCTTGTTTACCTTTCAAAATATCCGAAAGTGATTTCAAAGCACGGTTACCTTCAGTTTTTACCGCGTTTACTTTACGTGAGTTATCGAACAACGAATCCACAGCTTCCTGCAGCATACGTTTTTCGTTACGCAAAATAACCTCAGGCGCTTTGATCTCGATCAAACGTTTTAAACGGTTGTTACGGATAATTACACGACGGTAAAGGTCATTTAAATCGGAGGTGGCAAAACGGCCGCCTTCCAATGGCACTAACGGGCGCAATTCAGGCGGGATAACCGGAACGATCTTAACGATCATCCACTCAGGGTTATTCTCGATCCTTGTTTTTGCATCGCGGAAAGCTTCAACAACCTGGAGGCGTTTTAACGCTTCGTTTTTACGCTGCTGCGAAGTTTCGTTAGCAGCCTGGTGACGTAAGCTGAATGATAACTCATCCAGGTCAAGGCGCTTAAGCAGTTCTTCTAACGCTTCGGCACCCATCTTTGCCACAAACTTTTGCGGATCCTTATCATCCAGGTACTGGTTTTCCTTTGGCAGGGTATCCAATACATCAAGGTATTCTTCTTCTGTCAGGAAATCCATTTTATTGATCCCGTCAGCTTCTTTAATACCCGGCTGAATAACTACATATCTTTCGTAATAAATTATCAGGTCGAGCCTTTTTGTCGGCAAGCCCAGCAGGTAGCCAATTTTATTCGGCAACGAGCGGAAATACCAGATATGCGCAACCGGAACCACCAAATTGATGTGGCCCATGCGCTCGCGACGTACCTTTTTCTCAGTTACTTCAACACCGCAACGGTCGCAAACAATACCCTTGTAACGGATACGTTTGTATTTACCGCAATGGCACTCATAATCTTTAACCGGACCAAAAATTCGCTCGCAGAATAAACCATCACGTTCGGGCTTGTAGGTCCTGTAGTTAATGGTTTCCGGTTTTAAAACTTCACCGCTTGAACGCTCCAGGATAGATTCGGGCGAAGCTAAACTGATCGTAATGGTGGTGAAATTACTTTTGATTTTATTATCCTTTTTGTAAGACATAGTCTCCTTTGTTTTTTAGTTGTTGAAAGGTTGTAAAGTTGTAATGTTGAAATGTTGAAGCGCTAACTTTACAACATTCCAACCTTTCAACATTACAACAACCCCTTATTCTAACGTAATATCCAAACCTAAACCTCTTAATTCATGAACCAATACGTTGAATGATTCGGGAACTGAAGGTGTTGGCAGGTTTTCGCCTTTAACAATAGCCTCGTATGTTTTGGCACGGCCAATAACATCATCGGATTTAACGGTTAGTATTTCCTGCAGGATGTTTGCGGCACCGAATGCTTCGAGCGCCCAAACCTCCATCTCACCAAAACGCTGACCACCAAATTGTGCTTTACCACCCAATGGTTGTTGCGTAATTAATGAATATGGTCCGATTGAACGTGCGTGCATTTTATCATCAACCATGTGGCCTAATTTCAACATGTAAATGATACCCACTGTAGCCGGCTGATCGAAACGATCACCTGTTCCACCATCAATTAAGTACGTACGACCGTACTGAGGTAAATTTGCTTTTTCAGTGT
>DATMOF010000003.1:0-13858 GCA_035568395.1 Mucilaginibacter sp.
AGTTAATGGCAAAGCATCCTACTAGAGTGGTTGAAAAAGCCGTTCGTGGTATGTTACCTAAAAATCGTTTGGGCCGCGCCTTATTTGGTAACCTGCATGTTTATGCAGGCGCCGAGCATCCTCATGCAGCACAAAACCCTAAAGCCATTTAACTTTTAATTTTAAAGGAGAAAAGAAATGCCAACAACTAACACTTCAGGCAGAAGAAAAACCGCTGTTGCCCGCATCTATCTGAGCGAAGGCAATGGTGCCATTACCGTAAACGGTAAAGATTACAAAGAGTACTTCCCTACCTTACCATTACAATACATCGTTACCCAGTCGACCGAAGTTTCGGGCTCGACAGGTAAGTTTGATGTGATCGTAAATGTTGCAGGTGGTGGTGTAAAAGGACAGGCAGAAGCCGTTCGTTTAGCTATTGCGAAAGCTATTGTTGAACTCGACGCTGAAAAGAAACCAGCTCTGCGCGCTAAAGGTATCATGACCCGCGACGACCGTATGGTTGAGCGTAAAAAACCAGGACGCAAGAAAGCACGCAAGAGATTCCAATTCAGTAAACGTTAATCACAAAGGAGGACAACAACAATGGCAAGAACAACATATCAGGACTTACTGGATGCAGGTGTACACTTTGGTCACCTTACCCGCAAATGGGACCCAAAAATGTCGCAGTACATTTTTATGGAGCGCAACGGTATCCACATTATCGATTTAAATAAAACATTAACAAAACTTGAGGAAGCTGCTGCAGCTATCAAGCAAATTGTTAAATCAGGACGTAAAGTATTATTCGTAGCTACCAAGAAACAAGCGAAAGATATTGTTGCTGAATATGCAAAAGGTGTAAACATGCCGTACATAACCGAACGCTGGTTAGGTGGTATGTTAACCAACTTCGCTACCGTGCGCAAGTCGATCAAAAAGATGTCGAACATCGATAAATTGACTAAGGACGGTACTTACGCCAACCTTTCGAAAAAAGAAAGGCTGATGATACAGCGTGAGCGTATTAAACTGGAAACTTTATTAGGCGGTATTTCCGACCTTAACCGTTTACCGGCAGCATTGTTCCTGATCGACGTTAAGAAAGAGCACATCGCGGTTTCGGAAGCTTTAAAGCTGAACATCCCTACGTTTGCAATGGTTGATACCAACTCTGATCCGTCGAACATCGACTTCCCTATACCTGCAAATGATGACGCTACCAAATCAATTTCGTTGGTTACCGGCATTATCATACAGGCTATAATTGAAGGTTTGGAGGAACGTAAACGCGAGAAGGAAGATGAAGCTGAAAAAGAAGCAGCAGCAGCGAAAGCAAAAGCTGATGCGCCGGAAGCAGCTACGCCTTCAACAGCGTCTGTAACCGACAGGGCGCCTGCCGAAGGTGGCAAAAGAGCCCGCAAAACAGCCGTTGAGGCTGATGCTGCGGTTGCCGAGGCACCTGCCGCTGCCACTGAAAAAACAGAGGAATAATTTTTTAGTTGTAAGGGTTGTAGAAGTTGTAAATGTAAAACCCTTACAACTTTTACAACCTTTATAACTTTACAAACAATATTAAACATACAAACATGTCTACAGTACAAATATCTGCATCTGATGTAAATAAGCTGCGCCAGCAAACTGGTGCTGGTATGATGGATTGCAAAAAAGCTTTAACCGAAACAAACGGTGATTTTGAAGCAGCTATTGACTTTTTGAGAAAAAAAGGCGCTAAGGTTGCTGCGAGCCGCCAGGATCGCGAGTCGAACGAAGGTGTTGTTATTGCACGTACGTCTGCCGATGGCAAACGTGGTGTGATCATCGAACTGAACTGCGAAACTGATTTCGTAGCTAAGAACGCTGAGTTTGTTGCTTTTGCTAACGCGATAGCAAACGAGGCTGTTGAGAATAACCCAGCCACACTTGAAGAGCTGAACGAACTGCCAATTGATACTGAAACTGAACGCGCAACGATCGGCGAAGTGATCATTCACAAAACAGGTAAGATTGGTGAGAAGATCGGCATTTCTAAATATGTGGCTGTTGAAGGCGAAAAGGTTATTGCTTATATCCATGGTAACTTCCGCTTAGGTGTATTGGTTGCTTTGAGCGCCAACGTTGCCGGAGCTGATGAAGCCGGAAGAGACGTAGCTATGCAGATTGCCGCCATGAACCCGGTTGCTATTGATAAAGATGGCGTTGACGCTACAACCATCGAGCGTGAGCTTGAGATCGCTAAAGAGCAAATACGCGCTGAAGGCAAGCCTGAAGAAATGGTTGAGAAAATTTCGATAGGCAAGCTGAACAAGTTTTATAAAGATTCCACTTTACTGAACCAGGAGTTCGTAAAGGACCCTTCAAAAAGTGTTGCCCAGTTTTTGGGGACCGTTGATAAAGGGTTAACCGTTACCGCATTTAAGCGGGTAGCTTTAGGAGCTTAAATATTTTGATCCTTCCCGATAGATCGGGAGGGATTTTTTTTGGCCTCACCCTGCCCTCTCCAAAGGAGAGGGTTTCCAGGAGAGGTTTTTCAAGTCCTCTCCTTTGGAGAGGATTTAGGTGAGGCTTTATGATAACAGCACTTCACAACCTGCAGCTTATTTCGGATGGCCATATTGCCAAAGAAAAGGCCGTTTTAATAACCGCCGGCCAGGTTACTGCGGTTACCGACGATACCACTATCCCGGAAGGCGTAAAAAAGATCGACCTGCACGGCGCTTACCTGGCCCCAGGCCTCATTGATCTGCAGATATATGGCAGCGGCGGCAAGCTGTTTGCCGGCATACCCGAAGAGGCTGCCCTTGAGCAGATGGAGAAGGACCTGCTTAAACAGGGCACAACCGGTTTTTTTGCTACCCTCGGCACAAATAGCAATGATATAGTCGAAAAGGGCATTGAATCAGCAAAAGCTTACCGTGAAAGATGTATCGGCAACTTTTGGGGAATGCACTTAGAAGGGCCGTATCTTAACCCAATAAAGCGCGGCGCGCATCCCGAAAAGTTCATCAAAAAAGGCACGCTTGCCGAAGTTAAAAGCTGGGTTGAAATGGCGGACGGCGTAATCCGGATGATGACCATCGCCCCGGAGCTGCAGGACCAGGAGGTTATTGATTACCTGCACCAGCAGGGGATTATCATTTCATCGGGCCATAGCAATGCTTCGTACAACGAAGGCAAAGCATTTTTAAACAAACCCATACCAGCGGTAACGCATTTATTTAATGCCATGCCGCAGATTCACCACCGCGAGCCCGGGTATATTCCTGCAATATTCGAGGAAAAGCCTTACACCAGTATAGTCGCCGATGGCATCCACGTGGATTTCGCGATGGTACGTTTAGCAAAACGTGAGTTAGGCGATAAACTTTTTTTAATTACCGACGCTGTTACGGCTGCCACCGAAGGCACCTACCAGCACCAGTTTACCGGCGACCGGTATGTTATGCCGGACGGAACGCTGTCAGGCTCATGCCTGACCATGCTGAAAGCGGCAGAGAATTGCGTTAAGCACGTGGGCATTGACCTTGCCGAGGCGATAAACATGGCTTCGTTATACCCGGCGCAGCTGGCTTCAATGACAAAAAAAGGCAGGATCGCTTCGGGCTATGATGCTGATTTGATCGTATTCGATAAAAACTTTGAAGTGCAGGCCACCGTGTTCAGAGGCGAATATTTAACAAATACAGCCTAAAATTTAAACAACAAGTTTATTTCTATATTTTTGATAAATCCCACTACCCCGATGTACAAAAGAATCCTACTAAAACTTAGCGGCGAATCGCTTATGGGCGATAAACAATATGGTATCGACAATGCTCAGGTATTACAATACGCTCACGACATAAAAAGCGTAGCTGATACCGGTGTTGAGATTGCCATTGTTGTAGGCGGCGGTAACATATTCAGGGGTTTGAGCGCCGAAAAGTCGGGGATGGAGCGTGCCCAGGCTGATTATATGGGTATGCTGGCCACAGTTATCAACTGCATGGCGCTGCAAAACGCGCTCGAAAGTCTTGGTGTTGACACCCGGCTGCAGTCGGCTATAAAAATGGAGCAGATCTGCGAGCCGTATATCCGCCGCAGGGCAATGCACCACCTGGAAGTGGGCAAGGTTGTTATATTCGGCGCCGGTACAGGTAACCCTTATTTCACTACTGATACCGCTGCATCGCTGCGCGCCATCGAAATAAAAGCCGACGTGGTGTTAAAAGGCACACGCGTTGACGGCATTTATACCGCCGATCCCGAAAAGGACCCCACCGCTACCCGCTATAAGGAAATCTCGTTCCAGGAAGTTTATGATAAGGGCCTTAACGTGATGGACATGACGGCCATTACCCTTTGCCAGGAGAACAAGCTGCCTATCATTGTCTTTGACATGAACAAAGCCGGTAATTTCATGAAAATCGCCAAAGGCGAAGCAATCGGGACGCTGGTGAGGTAGCTCTCGCCCAATCTACGCCGCGCCTCTAATGCGTTAAAGTTTGTATCAATTTCACATAGGTTATCCCATTATACAAATAGAAGTCCGTTACTTCCATAACGATCTTGGAGCTGCTGTAGCTTGTGATAATGGCATCAACCTTATCAGTGTTATTGTGATTTAAATGAACCAGCAGGTGGGTTTTATCTAAGGTCCAGGTCAGTCCGTCTATGGTTAATCCGTTAGGGTTGCTCAAATCGATCGCGGTGCCGTCGGCATAAAAAGTTACATCAGCCAGCAACAGCGAAGCAATAAACGGATCATTTTTATCAAGCGTCACCCGGGTGCCATCGCTAGCTACAAGCGTAGCACCCGTCGTGACCCATTTTCCCGACTGTACTAATATCTCCGCCAATGTAGGCTGCGGCGCGATATTGTTATCAGTATGGCTTGAACATGAAGCCGTAATTACTATCCCGCAAACAGCCAGCATACATCTTAAAACGAGAAATAATTTTGCTGCCCTCATCTTTTAAAAATAACTACTCATTTAAAATTACGGTATCTTATAACCATTAGTTGCCTGAATGAAAATTTGACAAACTTAATTCTATATACCTGCTGATCAATTGATTTACCAAAACTTTTCTTAAATTCAACCTTAAAATAATTTAAGCTGGTAACCCGATATGAAAATTCTCTTCAAGACCTTAACGCTTGTATTTATTACAGTCGTGCTGTTTGGCTGTAAACCATCTCCAACTACATCTGACCGCCTTGGAAAAGCCACCCGCGAAGATAAAAACGGCTGGATATATGTTCACCTTTCGGGCTCACCGTCCGATATCGGGTACCAGCATGGTTATCTTGTCGCCAACGAGATCGATACGCTGATAAAAGTGATGCAGTACTACCTGCCCAGCAGCAGCGGGAAGGACTGGGCGTTCTACCGCGCCGCATCGGCACGGTTTCTCTGGAACAAGATCGACAAGGAATACCAGGATGAAATAAAAGGCATTGCCGAAGGCCTGCAGGCAAAGGGCATGAAATATGATTCGCTGGATGTTGCGGCGCTGAATGGCTATTACGAACTGCCTGGCTACTATGTGCCGATGTTAATGGAAAAGGCAAAACCGGGCAGCGGCGATAACAGGGCGCCGGGCAATTGCAGCGCCTTTATTGCAACCGGCAGCTTTACAAAAGACCATAAAATAGTGATAGCACATAATAACTGGACTGACTATATCGTAGGCGAACGCTGGAATGTTATTGCCGACATTAAACCCGCGAAGGGCAATGAATTTTTAATGGACACCGGCCCGGGCTTTATCCATAGCGGGGACGACTTTTTGATCACCAAAAGCGGTATTTTAATCACCGAAACTACCATTACCCAGTTTAAGGGATATGATACCACCAAAACACCTGAGTTTGTTCGCGCACGCCGGGCGGCTCAATACAGTAACAGCATTGATGATGCGGTGAAGATTATGACCACAGATAACAATGGCGGTTATGCGAATGACTGGCTTATTGGCGATACCAAAACCAATGAAGTGGCCAAATTGGAACTCGGTTTAAAGGACTACAAACTTTGGCGCTCAAAAGACACCGCTTTTATCGGCACCAATTTCGCTACTGACCCCAAGCTGATAAAAGAAGAAACCACTTTTGACGTAAACGACAACACCACCTCGCCAAATGCCCGTAAGAAACGGATGGAACAATTGGTGCATGTTAAATACAAAGGTAAACTGGATGACGCGACAGGTAAAACCATTGAAGGAGATAACTACGATGCACTTAACAATAAAACAGCGTATGACCGTTGTATAATCGACGGGCACGTGGATCAGGACCCATTGGGGTGCAAAGAATTTCACGAAGGCCCATTCTTCCCGATGGGCGCTGTGCAAGGCAAAGTAACTACTGCCGACCTTGCCGCCAAAATGCAATTCTGGGCGCATATGGGCCATCCCGGCGGGGACGATTTTCTGGCGGCGCCATTCTTCAAAAAACACCCGGAATTTTTTAAAACACAAGGGAAATATTTAAGAGATATGAAGGCTTATCCGTGGACGCTGTTTAAGGCAGACCGCTGATTTTTTTGATTATGATGATCTCGCTGATTTGAGAAGCTCAACGAAATCCACTAATCACATAAATCAACGGTTCAGACATTACGCCATCATAAGCCTCCTGATCAGCTCGGCGCTTTGTTTGTTACCTTCTTCCAGCCTGCCCTGGAAAAACGATTGTACGTCGTTAAAATGCTTCTTATAGCCTTCCATATCGCCGTAGCCGATAATGGACGACCATTCACGTACGGCAGAATGAAACTCCAGGTCGTCGCCGCGGATGGTTTTATCATATAGCGCCGTTTCGATGGATTCTTCCAGCAGCTCTTCGTTTTTAAACAGGTATTCGGCGATGCCGAGGCGCAAGCGGAAAGGCGGGGTTTGGCAGATGAGGTTATCGTAGGGATTTACACCCAAATGGTACCATGCATCCACCATGCTTAATATGCTCAGGTGCGAATTCGGTTTTTGCTGCTCGGGTTTTTGCGAGAGGGAAAACTCCTTCATTACGCTATCATTCAGCATAATGGGCTTGCGGCTTTCGTGGAAAACAAAATCCCGGGCGCGATAAAGCCTGGCCCTGAATTCGGCTTCTTCCTCCTTTATCATCAGCTTAAACAATTCCGACTCTGAAATAGCATAACGTTTTACCTGCTGCCGGGCATAGGGGTTCAGTATGGCCAGCCCCGCATACACGTGCGCTTTATAGCTGAATATCCGCAATGTGGTCAGTATTTTAACATTGTCAATACCACCAATGTACGAGGCGTTTTCCCATGGGAAAAAACCGGCAGCCTTCCAGGCGGTGCCCATGCTCTCAAACCCTACGTGAGTTACCGCCTGTGTGTCGGCCACAATTTTATCGTGTTCGTGATAATCGGCAATTTCAACGATATCTGTTTCCACCGCGGTAAAGAGATCCAGCATGCGCTGGTAGGCTTTTTTGTCAGCCCGGTGATTGATCAGGATAAGTTTTTGCCCCTTTGGCTCAAAGCCCGGACCGTGCATGGCGTGGAAGGTAATGATTTGCGCATCGGCAGGTAAATATTTCTCAAAGGTTTCGATCTCGGGCGTCTTGACAGAAGTTTGCCCGGCCACTATCGCGCCGTACTTGGTGGACGGCCCGCATTCGGCCACCACCTGGGCCATCCGGTCGGCCTCAACCGAATAGATAACCAGGTCGCTGGTGCGCGAAACATCATGGCCATTGTCCATGATCTTTATTTTGTAGGGGGCAAGCTCCTCTTCAAGGCGGTCCCGGTTTTCGGGCAGGTCGCAGCCGCAAACTTTGTAACCAACTTTTGAAAAAGCTTTTGCGTATAACTTCCCCATGTCGCCTAAACCGATTATACCGATATTCATACCGCTAAGATATAGATTTGAGATGTGAGATTTTAGATATGAGACTGTTAAATGGCATCTATGCGACGCACATTTTTGATGCGCGGGTTGAATTATTAACTAATAGAAAATAAAAATCTCATATCTCATATCCCAAATCTCACATCTAAGTATTAAATTTACTTTATAAACCAGTATTGTATGTTCCGTTTCCCGCTTATCGCTTTACTTATTTGCTGCATCACAACAGGCTTTGCACAGGATACCGCCAAAAAAACGCAAGTAATAAAGCCGTTTACCAAATACAGATCGTATAAATATCACAGGCACAGGCCTTACACCCTCAAAACCGATTCGGGTGCATTGAAGCCGGGGTTGCAACATACAAGGTTTGGGCGCGATACTGTTGTCCCGCCCGCGGGCCCGGCAGATAAAAGTCTTAATGGCCAGTATCAATACCTCATATCCCATATATACCATTACCAGCAGCCGTTGGTATCGTCGGTTTGGAAAAGCGCTATCGATTCTTTAAACGTGAATAAGGGGATGTTAAAAGACGCAAAAAGCAAGCTGACAAGTCAAGCCAAATTGATCGATAGCCTGAAGGCCGATGCAAGTACCAAAGCGCAAAGTTTGGACACATCAAAGGCACAGGTCGATAATATAAATATATTGGGGCTCTCGCTTTCCAAAACCGCTTATAACCTTATTTTATGGGGCCTGGTGCTCATATTCGGCATAACAGCAGCCGTAGTTATAACTCAATCGGCAGGCGCCAGGCACGAGGCCAAATACCGCGCTAAACTGTATGAAGAACTCGAGGATGATTTCAAAGCCTATAAAGCCAAGGCCAACGATAAAGAGATCAAGCTGGCCCGCGAACTGCAAACCGAACGCAATAAGGTGGATGAGTTGATGGGGAGAGGGTAATGAAAAAAGCCTTCCGAATAAACGAATGGCCTTTTAAATAAATATTGGATCTTGCCGGTTATCCCAAAAGAACAATATTACTATCTTTTGCCCGCTGACCCTATAAAATAAAGAGCAGTTTCCATGAATAACTGCTTTCCTAACTTCAGGGTCGATTTCAATGGCCTGGTAAATAAATGGTGATTCGGTGATGGCTGCAAGCACGCTTATTGTGCGCTGTTCAAACTTAATAACAGTTGTAACTCCCCATTTTCAAGTAATTGTAGCTGAATTAAATCGAAGGTTTCATTGGCCTTTTTGGAAAAAACAATTTCAAACATTTATTTGAACATCAATAGTTTTTTCTTGAACTCTTCCATCGTAATTGTGCGGCCCGCTTCAAAATCAGCTTGTCCCTCCACTATTCCCTTAATTACATGATCCGGAAGTCTATTTGTAGTATCAGACTTTTTTTCAAAAGCAACATCCAAAGCCTCAAAAAATGCCTCTACTGCTTTTTCCTGATCTTTTGTTGGATATACTATATATGCTTCCATAGAACAAATTTAACAAAAACTTTACCAAATTTAAAGGCCACCCGAATAAACGAATGGCCTTTAAATATCTGATCTTCCGGTACTATCACACCTTGATCTCAACTTCAACACCGCTTGGCAATTCAAGCTTCATTAAAGCGTCAACCGTTTTTGAGTTTGAACTGTAGATATCTAATAAACGCTTGTATGAGCATAACTGGAATTGCTCACGTGCTTTTTTGTTCACGTGCGGTGAACGCAAAACGGTGAAAATTTTCTTTTCAGTTGGTAAGGGGAGCGGCCCGCTTACTACAGCGCCTGTCGGCTTTACTGTTTTTACGATCTTCTCAGCTGATTTATCAACCAGGTTGTAATCGTACGATTTTAATTTGATTCTGATCCTTTGGCTCATTTTGTTTGTTTTTGTAACCGTTCCTAAGAGCTATTTGTTAGGGCGGTCGGTTGTTTATTTATTTTAATAGTTGATTGGCAACTAATCTCTAATCACCAATCAACTAATCTCTAACTTACGCGTTAGCGGCAGCTTTTTTACCTTTTGCTTTGGCAACTACTTCTTCCTGTACGTTACGTGGCGCTTCGGCATAGTGGTCAAACTCCATGGTTGAAGTTGCACGGCCCGAAGTGATGGTACGCAACTGGGTTACATAACCAAACATTTCAGAAAGCGGCACGGTAGCTTTAATAACCTGCGCACCTGCACGTGAATCCATACCTAACAGCTGGCCGCGACGACGGTTCATGTCACCGATAACATCACCCATATTTTCTTCAGGGGTCAATATCTCGATCTTCATGATCGGCTCCATCAGCACAGGCTTACATTTTGGCAATGCCTCGCGGTAAGCCGAACGGGCGCATATCTCGAAAGATAAAGCGTCTGAATCGACTGCGTGGAACGATCCGTCAATTAAACGAACCTTCATATCCTGTAAAGGATAACCGGCCAACACACCATTCGCCATTGCAGCATTAAAGCCTTTTTCAACAGATGGAATAAATTCACGTGGGATTGAACCGCCTGTGATCTCGTTCACAAACTGTAAGCCGGTTTTGCCTTCGTCATTTGGCGAAATAATAACCTGTATATCGGCAAATTTACCACGACCACCTGTTTGTTTCTTATAGGTTTCGCGGTGCTGGGTAGTACCAGTGATCGCCTCTTTATAAGCAACCTGCGGCGCACCCTGGTTAACTTCAACTTTAAACTCGCGTTTTAAACGGTCCATAATGATATCCAGGTGAAGCTCGCCCATACCCGAAATTACGGTTTGGCCGGTTTCTTCGTCTGTGTTTACACGGAAGGTCGGATCTTCTTCAGATAATTTACCTAAAGCCATACCCAATTTATCTACGTCGGCCTGTGTTTTAGGCTCAATAGCTAAACCGATAACCGGCTCAGGGAAGTTCATCGACTCAAGGATGATCGGGTGCTTCTCGTCGCAAAGCGTATCGCCTGTTTTGATATCCTTAAAGCCTACTACCGCTGCAATATCACCTGCCCCAACATTAGGGATAGGGTTTTGCTTGTTCGCATGCATCTGGAATATACGTGAGATACGCTCTTTATTTTCTGAACGCATATTATACACATACGAACCAGCCTCAAGGTTACCTGAGTAAACGCGGATAAAGCACAAACGGCCCACAAACGGGTCGGTTGCAATTTTAAAGGCTAATGCAGCAAACGGCTCTTTTTCAGACGGCTGGCGCACAATTTCTTCGCCGGTGTTTGGGTTTGTACCCACAATGCCTTCAACATCCATAGGCGACGGCAAAAGCTCCATCACATAGTCAAGCATGGTTTGAACACCCTTGTTTTTGAATGATGAACCGCAAACCATCGGAACAATTTTAGCATCTAAAACTGCCTTGCGCAAAGCATCTAGAACCTCACGCTCGGTAATCGTCTCGGGAGCGTCGAAGAATTTCTCCATCAGGCTCTCATCGTAATCAGCTACCGATTCAAGCAGTTTTTCTCTCCACTCGGTCGCCTCTTCGATCATATCCGCAGGGATAGGCACTTCGGTAAAGGTCATCCCTTTATCATGTTCATTCCAAACGATACCTTTCCAGTTGATCAGGTCAACAACACCTTTAAAGTTCTCTTCAGAGCCAATTGGCAACTGTAATGGTACAGCGTTGCTGCCGAGCATGCTTTTAACCTGTTTTACAACATTTAAAAAGTCGGCGCCTGAGCGGTCCATTTTATTAACGAAACCAATACGGGCAACGTTGTAGTTATTGGCAAGCCTCCAGTTGGTTTCTGATTGCGGCTCAACACCGTCAACTGCCGAAAATAAGAACACCAAACCATCCAGTACACGCAACGAACGGTTTACCTCAACGGTAAAGTCCACGTGGCCCGGGGTATCAATAATGTTGATATGGTAAGTATGGCCCCTGTATTTCCAGTCGATAGTTGTAGCAGCCGAAGTGATGGTAATACCACGCTCCTGCTCCTGTGCCATCCAGTCCATTGTTGCGGCGCCTTCGTGCACTTCACCAATCTTATGGCTAACACCCGAGTAGTACAGGATGCGCTCGGTAGTGGTAGTTTTACCGGCATCAATGTGAGCGGCAATACCTATATTTCTTGTATATTTAAGATCTCTTGACATATTAATTACTGAATTATTGAATTAGTGAATTACTGATTTTTTTGATAGTTCAATAATTCCTAATTTTCTATTTGAATGAGTTGGCGAAGTAATGAATTACTGATTAGTATAATATTACCAAATCAATAATTCACTAATTCACCAAATCACTAATTAAAATCTAAAGTGCGAGAACGCCTTGTTGGCCTCGGCCATTTTGTGCGTATCTTCTTTCTTCTTCACTGCGGCGCCTTCACCTTTAGCTGCTGACATGATCTCGCCGGCTAATTTCTCCATCATGGTTTTTTCACCACGACGGCGGGCATAGCTGATAAGCCATTTCATGCCTAACGCTACCTTACGCTCAGGGCGAACTTCGGTAGGCACCTGGAAGTTTGCACCACCAACACGGCGGCTTTTTACTTCAACGGCAGGCATTACATTGTTTAAAGCTTTTTTCCAGGTCTCCAAACCATTTTCGCTGGTTTTCTTTTCAACAATTTCAACTGCGTTATAAAATATAGCGTATGCGGTAGATTTCTTACCGTCATACATCATGTTATTTACAAACCTTGTAACCAAAGTATCATTGAACTTTGGATCAGGAAGGATAATTCTCTTTTTTGGTTTTGACTTTCTCATTGCTATCTATCCTCCTTAATTATTTCTTTTTACCTTTTGCAGGGGCGGCTGCTGCCTGTCCTGGTTTAGGGCGTTTAGTACCATATTTTGAACGACGCTGGTTACGGCCTGCAACACCCGATGTATCCAATGCACCACGGATGATGTGGTAACGTACACCTGGTAAATCCTTAACACGTCCGCCGCGGATCAATACAATGGAGTGCTCCTGTAAGTTGTGTCCTTCACCAGGGATATAGGCATTCACCTCTTTACCGTTGGTTAAGCGCACACGGGCCACTTTACGCATTGCTGAGTTTGGTTTCTTAGGGGTAGTGGTATACACGCGGGTGCATACTCCTCTTCGCTGTGGACAGCTGTCCAACGCCGGCGACTTACTCTTGTCGACCAGAGCTACTCTACCTTTTCTAACTAATTGATTGATAGTAGGCATTTTTGCTTTTTCTGTTCTTTTTTGTTTTTTATCCTTTACCCACCACATCGGTGGGCGGTTTTCGGGACTGCAAAAGTACGGAGTTATTTTTTGATATTCAAGCGGTTGGAGAAAAAAGTTTTTCCATCCGTCCCGGGGCGTTGATTACGAGTACCGTCAGGACAAACAAGTAAAAAATTGAATGACGTTGAGGTTGCGCAAATATCGTGTTAAAAAGGCTGATCTTTCAAAAACAAGACAAGCTACACACTCCGTACAACCCTTGGGGCCAATTATTGACCCAACGTAACCCATCTGCTACATATCCTGATATTTATATCAGCTTAAAAAATATCCAGCGTGGTTTAAGCTATATAAATACCATATATACAGCAAATTACAGTCTATTTTAAGCATAATGTATAAATTTATCTGAAAATATTTGGAAATCTGAAACCTTTGTCTACATTTGTAGTGTACTATTAAACTAATACACTTAATATGATCGAAATATCACACTTAACATTTGGCTATGGTAAAGCCAGGTTGTTTGAAGATCTAAACATCAGCCTGAAGCCTGGGCATATTTACGGGTTGCTGGGTAAAAACGGCGCCGGCAAATCAACCCTGCTTAAAAACATTGCCGGGCTGGTTTTTCCCTGGTCGGGCACTTGTACGGTTAACGGTATTAATGCCAATAAGCGCCTGCCCTCTTTTTTATGTGAGCTATTTTTTGTACCCGAAGATATATACCTGCCCGCCGTAACAGCCAAACAGTTTGCTGATAGCACAGCGCACTTTTACCCGAAATTTGATAACAGCCAATTTACAAAAATGCTGGCCGAATTTGATGTGCCGGCCGATAAGCCGCTCACCACACTATCCTTCGGGCAGCAAAAAAAGGTGATCATTTCGTT